>NZ_NIPW01000041.1 GCF_002196855.1 Haematobacter genomosp. 1
GCTGCCCGCCGAACCGCCGCCGGAAACGGCGCCGGAAGGGGTGGTGGTGCTCGGCCCCCCGATCTCGGACCGGCCCCCGGCGCAGGAAACGCCGCCCGCGCCGAAAGTGTCCGAGCGGCCGAAGCAGCGCCCGGTGAGCCGCGTGGCCCCCACGCCGACCGAAGCGCCGCCCCCCGAAGCCAAGACCGCCGAGACGCGGCAGGAGGCCGTGCGCGCCGATGCGCCCGCGCCGCCCAAGGAGGCGAGGGAAGCACAGGAGGCCACCGCACCCGAGGAGGCGACAACCCGCGTCGTGACGGAGGCGACAGAGGTCGCGGAGGAAGCCGCGGCCCCGAAACCCGCCGCCCCCGCCTCCGCGGCGCCCCCCCGGAACCGGCCGGAGAAGCCGAAGCCCGAGATGAAACCGGTGGAAACCGCCGCGGTCGAGCCGGAGAAGAAGCCGCAGCCGCCGAAACCCGTCTCCAAGCCGGATGCGCCGAAGGAAACCAGGAAGGAACCGCCGAAGCCCGCGGAACCCGCCCGCGAACCGCCGAAGAAGGAAGCGCCGAAAGAGCCCAGGAAAGCGGAGGCCCCGAAGCCCGCCGCTTCCGATGCGATCGCCGATGCCGTGGCCGCCGCCGTTGCGGGCGGCGCTTCCAGCGCGTCGGGGAGTGGCACCGGAGGGCGGGGCACCGCGCCTTCCGGCCCGCC
The DNA here is from genome assembly GCF_002196855.1 of Haematobacter genomosp. 1. Classification (GTDB taxonomy): domain Bacteria; phylum Pseudomonadota; class Alphaproteobacteria; order Rhodobacterales; family Rhodobacteraceae; genus Haematobacter. Next base: position 691 of record NZ_NIPW01000041.1, read on the forward strand.
CATGACCTCCGGGGAGAAGGATGCGCTTCGCGTCGCGGTGCAGTCCTGCTGGAACGTCGGCTCGCTCTCCTCCGAGGCGCAGAACGTCACGGTCACACTCGGCGTAAAAATGGCGCAGAGCGGCATCCCGGAGGGCGGCTCCGTGCGCATGATCGGGTATGAGGGCGGTTCGGAGACCGCGGCGCGGCAGGCCTATGAGGCCGCGCGCCGGGCCATCCTCCGCTGCGGAGCCAAGGGCTTTCCGCTGCCGGCCGAGAAATACGAACAGTGGCGGGACATCGAGATGGTGTTCAACCCGGAGAGCATGAGGATCAAATGAAAGTGCTGCGGACAGCCCTTGGCGCGACGGCGATCGCGCTCGCCTGCCTCGCCGCGACCGCGACGGTTGCCCCGGCGCAGAACGGGCCGCTGAGGATCGAGATCACCGATGGGGTGATCGAACCTCTGCCCTTCGCCATCCCGCCGTTCATCGCGGCGAACGGCGGCGCGCAGCAGCTTGCCGCCGACATCTCCCGCGTCGTGGCGGCGGATCTGGTGGGAACGGGGCTGTTCCGGGAAATCCCGCCCTCCGCCTATATCTCGCGCGTGACCTCCTTCGACAGCCCGGTGCAGTATCAGGACTGGAAGGCGATCAACGCGCAGGCGCTCATCACCGGGGCCGTGTCGGTCGAGGGCGGGCGCGTCACGGTGAAATTCCGCCTGTTCGACGTGTTCTCGGGCCAGCCGCTGGGCGAGGGGCTTCAGTTCACCGGGAGCCAGCAGGGCTGGCGGCGGATGGCGCACAAGGTCGCCGATCAGGTCTATTCCCGCATCACCGGCGAGGGGCCGTATTTCGACAGCCGGGTGGTGTTCGTCTCCGAAAGCGGGCCGAAGGACGCGCGGGTCAAGCGGCTTGCCGTCGCGGATTACGATGGGGCCAGCATGGGCTTCCTGTCCGACGGGCGGGCCATCGTGCTCGCGCCCCGCTTCTCGCCCTCGGGCGACAGGGTGCTCTACACCTCCTATGAATCCGGCTTTCCGCGCATCTACATCATGGACGTGGCCAGCGGCAGCCGCCGCGCGCTCGACGATCAGCCGGGCACGATGACCTTCGCGCCGCGCTTCTCGCCCGATAGCCAGCGGGTGATCTTCTCGCTCTCGCAGGGGGGGAACACGGATATCTACGCGCTCGACATCGCGTCGGGTCGGCGGACCCAGCTCACCTCCACCCCCGCCATCGAAACCGCGCCCAGCTTCTCGCCCGACGGGCGGCAGATCGTGTTCGAGAGCGACCGCTCCGGCTCGCAGCAGCTTTACATCATGGGCGCGAACGGCGGCGAGGCACGGCGGATTTCCTTTGGCGAGGGGCGCTACGGCACGCCGGTCTGGTCGCCGCGCGGCGATCTCATCGCCTTTACCAAGCAGAACGCCGGCCGCTTCCATATCGGCGTGATGCGCACCGACGGGTCGGAGGAGCGGCTGCTCACCGCCTCCTATCTCGATGAGGGTCCGACATGGTCGCCGAACGGGCGTGTCATCATGTTCACCCGTGAAGGCGCGGGGGCCGGTGGCCAGTCGCAGCTGTTCTCCGTGGACATTTCGGGCCGGAACCTGAAGCGGGTGCCGGTGAACGGCTCCGCCTCCGACCCGGCCTGGTCGCCGCTGATGAAATGAAGGCCCGCCGGCCCGCCGCGGGCGGGCAGGCGCGAACGTGAACGGACACTGGGCCGCGCGGCGTTTCCACAACGGCTGCGGCATGTTAAACAGCCTCAAGCGAGGACGGGGACAGAAATGAAATTCGCAACGACAGCACTTCTTCTGGTGGCAGGCCTCGGGCTTGCCGCATGTAACAACCCGGACAAATACGCGACCGGCGCGGGCGGCTACGGTGCAGGCGGGGCCGGGGGTGTCGGCGGCGCTGGCGGTGCGGGCGGCTATGGGGCCGACGGCATCGGGACATCCGGTATCGGGGATGCGTCCAATCCGCGCTCCATCGCCTATTTCAACCAGACGGTCGGGGATCGGGTGCTGTTCCTCGTCGATCAGTCCACGGTTTCGCCGCAGGCCCGCACGATCCTCGACGGGCAGGCGCGCTGGCTTGCCACCAATCCCGAATACCGCATCACAATCGAAGGCCATGCCGACGAACAGGGCACGCGGGAATACAACCTCGCGCTTGGCGCGCGGCGGGCGAATGCGGTGCAGGAATACCTGATCTCCCAGGGCATCGCGCCCAGCCGGATGCGGACGGTGAGCTATGGCAAGGAACGCCCCGTCGCCACCTGCCCCGATGAAAGCTGCTTTGCGCAGAACCGTCGTGCCGTGACGGTCCTCGCCTCCGGCGCGGGAAGCTGAGGCGACAGTGATGCTCAGTCTGCGTCTTATCGTCCTCTGCACGGGTCTGGCGCTTCCGATCGCCGCGGGAGCGCAGAACCGGCAGGAGACGCTGGCCGATATCCGCAAGGAGGTGAACAGCCTGTCCTCGGAGGTCCAGTCCCTCCGCTCGGAGATGATCGCCTCTGCCGGACAGGGCGGGCCGCGGATCAGCGGCACGACCCTCCAGCGGCTCGACCTCATCGAGGCGGAGCTTCAGCGCCTGACCAATCGGACGGAGGAGCTTGGCCACCGGATCGGCAAGGTGGCCGACGATGCGGCGAACCGCATCGGCGACCTTGAGTTCCGGCTGACGGAGCTGGAGGGGGGCGACCCCACGGCAGCCGGGGCCGCGGCCCCGCTGGGCGGCGGGGGGGCGGCCCCCTCGCAGAACGCGCCCAGGACATCCACCCCCGCGCCCGCTTCCGCAGCGGCGCAGAAGGCCGTGGGCGAGCAGGCGGATTTCGATCGGGCCCGGGCGGTGCTCGATCAACGTGACTTTCGCACCGCCGCGGGTCTCTTCACCACCTTTGCCGAAACCTACCCGGCGGGCGCACTGACGGGCGAGGCACATTACTACCGCGGCGAGGCGCTTGCCGCGGATGGCGATACGCTCGGCGCCGCCAAGGCCTATCTGGAGAGCTATTCCGGCTGGCCGCGCGGTGAGCGGGCGTCGGAATCGCTGCTGAAGCTTGGCACCAGCCTCGGCGATCTGGGTCAGACCAACGATGCCTGCACCACGCTGTCGCAGGTTTCCGTGCTCTATCCCGATACGCCTGCCGTGGCCCAGGCGACCACGGCGATGCAGAAGCTCGGATGCAACTGACGCCAGAGGAGGCCTTTGCCGGTGCGATGGCAAGGCTTCTTCCGGCGCAATCCTCCTCCCCTATGCCCTCTCTGGGGCTTGCCGTCTCGGGCGGCGGCGATTCCATGGCGCTGACCTGGATCGCGCATCGCTGGGCGCGGGAGCGGGGCGTGGCCCTGCACCTCGCTACGGTCGATCACGGATTGCGCCCGCAGGCGGCGGCGGAGGCGGCGGACGTCGCGGCTTTCGCGGCGCGACTTGGTCTTTCGCATGACACCCTTCACTGGCGGGGCTGGGATGGGCGCGGCAACCTGCAGGATGCCGCCCGCCGCGCCCGCCGCCGCCTGCTCTCCGCATGGGCGGGGGAGCGGGGGCTGGGGGCGGTCCTCATCGCGCATACCGCCGACGATCAGGCGGAGACCTTTCTCTTGCGCCTCGCCCGCGGTTCCGGCGTCGATGGGCTGTCGGCCATGCGGGAGTCGCGGCGGGAGGCGGGGCTGCTCTGGCTCCGCCCGCTGCTCGGCGTGCGCCGCGAGGCGCTGCGGGAGCTGCTGCGGCGGCAGGGCATCGGCTGGGCCGAAGATCCCAGCAATGCCGATCCGCGCTATGATCGTGTGCGCATGCGTCAGGCGCTCCCGGCGCTCGGCGCCCTCGGCCTGACGGTGGAGCGGCTCTCGGACACGGCCGCGCGGCTCGCCGAGGCGCGGGATGCGCTTGCGGTTCAGGCGGCGCTTGCGGCGCGGCGGCTCCTTCGGGTGGAGGCGGGGGATGTGCTCGTCGATCTCGCGGGGCTGGCGGCGGAACCGGTGGAGATTCGCGCGCGCCTGCTTTCGGCCGCGCTTTGCTGGGTGTCGTCGGCGGAATACCGCCCTCGCCGGGCGGCGTTGGACCGGCTCTCGGCGGATCTCGCAAGGGGGACGGGCGGCACGCTGCACGGATGCCTTGTGACGGAGCGGCACGGTGTCGCACGAATCGGACGGGAGCCGCAGGCGGTTCTGGGGCTGCGCCGCGCCGCGCCGGGCGTCTGGGATCATCGCTGGCGGCTTTTTGGCCCCGATTGCGATGAGTTGGAAATCGGGGCGCTGGGGCCCGGCGGCCTGTCACAACGGCCCCGCTGGCGGGAAAGCGGCCTGCCGCGCCGCACGCTCCTCGCCCAACCCGCCCTCTGGCAGGGCCAGCGACTCATCGCCGTGCCGGTGCTGGAACCCGGTGGTGCGTGGCGCGCGGAACTGCTGGGCGGAGCGGACGCGTTCCATTCCTCCCTCATCCCGCATTGAACCTCCCCCCGTATTCTCTATCTTAGGGGGTAGCAGCGCGTGAGCCCGGACTTTTCCCGGGTTGGCGCGTATCAAGGGGAGTATCTCGTGGGTAACGCGCGCAACATTGCGTTCTGGGTCGTCCTGTTCCTTCTGATCCTGGCGCTGTTCAACCTGTTCAGCGGCGGCCAGTCCACCATGGCCTCCCGCACGGTGGCCTATTCGGATTTCATCGAGCAGATCGACAACGGCGGCATCAGCAACGTCACCATCGACGGTGAGCGGATCCTGTTCCGCGACAAGGACGGTCAGCAATATGTCACCATTCAGCCGCAGGGCGCGAATGTCGCCGACAAGCTGATCGCCAAGAACGTCAGCGTGAACGTGGAGCCGCAGGAGCAATCGGGCTTCCTGTCGCTTCTGTCGCTGTGGCTGCCGTTCCTCGTGCTGATCGGTATCTGGATCTTCTTCATGAACCGGATGCAGGGTGGTGGACGCGGCGGCGCGATGGGTTTCGGCAAGTCGCGCGCGAAGCTGCTGACGGAAAAGCATGGCCGCGTGACCTTTGACGACGTTGCCGGCATCGACGAGGCCAAGGAAGAGCTGGAGGAGATCGTGGAATTCCTGCGGAACCCGCAGAAGTTCTCCCGTCTCGGCGGCAAGATCCCCAAAGGCGCCCTGCTCGTCGGCCCGCCCGGCACCGGCAAGACGCTGCTCGCCCGCGCCATCGCGGGGGAGGCGGGCGTGCCGTTCTTCACCATCTCCGGCTCCGACTTCGTCGAGATGTTCGTGGGTGTGGGTGCGTCCCGCGTGCGCGACATGTTCGAGCAGGCGAAGAAGAACGCGCCCTGCATCGTCTTCATCGACGAGATCGACGCGGTCGGCCGCTCGCGTGGCGTGGGCTACGGCGGCGGCAACGATGAACGCGAACAGACGCTGAACCAGCTTCTGGTCGAGATGGACGGGTTTGAGGCGAACGAGGGCATCATCATCGTCGCGGCCACCAACCGGCCCGACGTGCTGGACCCGGCACTGCTGCGCCCCGGCCGCTTCGACCGGCAGATCCAGGTGCCGAACCCGGACATCAAGGGACGGGAGAAGATCCTCTCCGTCCATGCCCGCAAGGTGCCGCTCGGCCCCGACGTGGACCTGCGCATCATCGCTCGGGGGACGCCCGGCTTCTCGGGCGCCGATCTCGCCAACCTCGTCAACGAGGCCGCGCTGATGGCTGCCCGTGTGGGCCGGCGGTTCGTGACGATGGAGGACTTCGAGAACGCCAAGGACAAGGTGATGATGGGCGCGGAACGCCGCTCCATGGTCATGACCGAGGACGAGAAGAAGCTGACCGCCTATCACGAGGCCGGTCACGCCATCGTCGGCCTGAACGTTCCTCAGCATGATCCGATCCACAAGGCGACGATCATCCCGCGCGGTCGCGCGCTGGGGCTGGTGCTGTCGCTGCCGGAGCGGGATACGCTCTCCGTCACCATGACGAAGTACAAGTCGAAGATCGCCATGGCGATGGGCGGCAAGGTGGCGGAGGAGCTGATCTTCGGTCGGGAAAACGTCACCTCTGGCGCGACCTCCGACATTCAGCAGGCGTCGCGAATCGCGCGCGCGATGGTGACGCAGTTCGGCATGTCGGATCAGCTCGGCAATATCGACTACGCCAACGAACAGCAGAGCTATCTCGGCAATTACTCGGGCGGCACAACCCATTCGCCCGAGACGCAGGAGAAGATCGACGCGGAAGTCCGCCGTATCGTTGACGAGGGCTTCGACCGTGCCCGCACGATCCTGACCGAGAAGAACGAGGATCTGCATCGGCTTGCACAGGGCCTTCTGGAATATGAAACCCTCACGGGGGACGAAATCCGAAAGGTCATCGCGGGCGAGCCCCTCAGCCGCGGCAATGATGACGACGCACCGCCGAGCGGACTGCCGCCCAGCCTGACGGCGATCCCGAAGACGCCCCGGCCGAAACCGTCGGGTCTTGAACCGGAATCCTCCGCCTGACCTTGAAGCGGCGCGCGGTTTGAGCCAGATCATAAGCGCCCCGGAGCCATGGCCGCTCCGGGGCGTTTTCTTGTCTCCAGCTCCCAGGAGGAGGCCATGATCAAACTTTTCGGTCAGACGGCGGGCCAGCTCAAACCGCTCGACATAGATCCTGCCGTGCCGCTTCCGGTCGAGGCTGCGGTCTGGATAGACTTGTACCAACCGACGCGGGAGGAGGAGCAGTCGCTCGAAGCGGCGCTCGGCATCTCCATCCCGACGCGGGCCGACATGAACGAGATCGAGGCCTCCTCCCGCTTCTATCATGAGGACGGGGCGCTGTTCATGACGGCAAACGTGCTTTCGCGGCCCGCACAGGGAACCGGCGACCCCGCGCAGCAGGACGTGTTCCTGTCGATGCCGGTCACCTTCATTCTGGTCGGCGCGCATCTGGTGACGGTCCGTTACCACGAACCCCGCTCCTTTCAGATGTACACCAACTGGGCGGAGCGCGGCGATGCGCCCTGCGCCAATGGCAACAGCGTGTTGCTCGGTCTGTTCGAGGCCATCGTTGACCGTCTTGCCGATATCGCGGAGGAGGCGGGCACGGGGCTGGACCTCATCGGGGCCCGGCTGTTCGATTCGCTTCCCGACGATGGCGCCCCGGACGAGACGCTCGACATGCTGGTGGAACGTATCGGGCGGGCCGAGGATCTGAACGGCAAGATCATGGCCTCCATCGTCACGCTGAACCGCGTGGTGACGGCGATGAGCACGCTGCCGAAGATGGATGCGAAGAGGGACGCGAAACTCCGGCTGAAGACGCTGGGGCGCGACCTTCAATCCGTGTCGGATCACGTGGAGCGGCAGGCCCGGCGCATCACCTTCCTGCTCGATTCCACCCTTGGCAAGATCAACATCGAACAGACGGGCATCATCAAGATCTTCTCCGTCATGTCGCTGGTCTTCATGCCGCCGACGCTGATCGCGTCCATCTATGGGATGAACTTCGATTTCATGCCGGAGTTGCACTGGGAGGGCGCGTATTACGTGGTGATCGTGCTGATGATCGTCTCCTCCGTCGCGCCATATCTGTATTTCAGGAAAAGGGGCTGGCTGTGAACGACTGGAATCCCGAACTTTACCACCGGTTTGCCGATCTGCGGTTGCGGCCTGCGCTGGACCTGATGGCGCAGGTGCCGCGCCTGCCCGAAGGCGATGTGATCGACCTTGGCTGCGGTAGCGGGGCGGCGGGGCCCGCGCTTGCTGCCCGCTTTCCGGGGCGGCGGATCATCGGCGTGGACAGTTCCCCGGCCATGCTGGCCAAGGCCGGGGAGGCGGGCATCTATGCCGATGTGATCGAGGCGGATGCCGCCACCTGGCGACCGGACACACCGCCCGCCCTCATCTTTTCCAACGCGCTGCTGCAATGGCTGCCGGACCACGACACGCTGATGCCGCACCTCGTCGCGCTGCTGGAGCCTTATGGCGTTCTGGCAGTGCAGATGCCGCGGCAGGAGGCTGCCCCCTCGCATCGGCTGATCCGGGAAGTGGCCGCCGCGCGTTACCCGGACCGGTTCGGCGACCCGGAGGCATTCCGCACGACGCTCCGCCCCGCGACCGGTTATGTCCGGCTCTTGGAGCCGGAGGGCGAGATCAACGCGTGGGAAACCGAATACGTCCAGCGGCTGCAACACTCGGCGGAGGGGCACCCGGTGCGGCTGTTCACCAGTTCCACGGCGATGCGGCCGGTGCTGGACAGGCTGACGGCGGCCGAGCAGGCGGATTTTATCGCGGCCTATGAAGCAGCAATCTCTCCGTTCTATCCGCAGGAGCCGGACGGAACGGTGCTGTTTCCGTTCTTGCGGCTGTTTTTCGTTCTTCGGCGCGGGATCCTGTGATCCCGCCCGTAGCCGGGGGAGATGCCGGTTCCCGAAACCTTTCCCGTCGAAGCAGTACAGCATAAGCGGCCGGACATGCCAAAGCTCCCCCGGAGGGGAGTTTTCTGATCGACTTGACGGAGAAAAATTGGAGCGGGCGATGGGATTCGAACCCACGACCCCAACCTTGGCAAGGTTGTGCTCTACCCCTGAGCTACGCCCGCTTCCTTCTGGGTGAGGGTCATTTATCCAACCGTGCTCGGACCCGCAAGACCAAAAACGAAGATTTCTGCGAATTCCCTTTTGCGCGCTGCGAAGGGCAGGGACAGGGCGGGTGTCGGGGGGCGAGCGGGTGGTCAGGGCCGGCGGACGACCACCTCGAAGCCGCCATAGATCATCCTGTCCATGCTGAAGGGCGGGTCTTCCGCGTCTGACGACAGGCGCGGATCTGACATGACCTTTTCATTGACGGCGTCGCGATGCGCCCTGTCGCGGAAGGTGATCCATGAGAAGAACACCACCTCGTCATCGGCCAGCAGCACCGCCTGCGGAAAGGAGGTGAAGGGCCCCGAGGCGATATCATCGCCCTTTGCCTCCACCACGCTCAGCGCGCCATGTTCCGTCCAGAGCGATCCGGCCAGATCGGCGAGCTTGCGGTAATCCTCCATCCGGCTCTTTTTGACCGGGACGACGAAACCGTCCACATACATCCGGCATCTCCCACTTCCCTTGGAGGGAGACTAGCGCGCGGCGATGAACGCGCAACGCGGGTGAGGGGCCGAACGCGTCAATTCTGTTTCATGTTGCCGATCAGCAGATCACGCCCGGCAAAGATCCCGCCGCTGATCTCCTGCTCCAGCCGTTCCTTGTCGCGCTGCCGGATACTGGCGACGAGATCGCGGATCGTGTCCTCGTCGTTGTCCATGCGGCGGAGCGCCTCCTCCGCCATCACGAAGGCGGATTCCATGGTTTCGCGGATCTGCCAGTCCACCCCGGCATGGACGAGTTCCAGCACATGTTCCCGGTCCCAGGCACGGGCAAGCACGGGTACGTGCGGAAACTCCGATTTCATCAGCTCGACCGCCTTCACCGCTGCCGTCTTGTCGTCCATCGCGATGAGGACGAGCTTTGCCTCGCCCGCGCCCGCCGCATGCAGGATATCGAGTCGCGAGCCGTCACCGTAATGCACCTTGAAGCCGTATTCCGCCGCGCTGCGGATCGCATCGGGGTCGATGTCGATGATGGTGATCGAACAGAGCTGACCCAGAAGCGGCTGGCTGGCGATCTGACCGAAGCGGCCAAAGCCGACCAGAAGGACGCTGGCGCGCTGATTGCTGACTGCTTCAACGCCTTCCATCGAAGGGGTTTCGGGCGGGGTCAGGCGATCGTGGATGATGATGAGGATCGGCGTCAGCACCATGGAGACGATGATCATCGCGGTGAGGATGGCGTTTTCCTCTCCGGTGAAGATCCCCGCGCTCGTTGCGGCGGCATAGAGGACGAAGGCAAACTCTCCGCCCTGCGCCATGAGCACCGCACGCTCGAACGCTTCACGGTTGCTGGCGCGGAACAGCCGGGCTACGGCATAGATGCCCGCCATCTTCAGGATCATGTATCCCGCGACGCAGATGGCGATCAGGCCGATATTCGCGGCGATCACATTGAGATCCAGCGCCATCCCGACGCCGAGGAAGAACAGCCCGAGCAGGATGCCGCGGAACGGCTCCACATCCGCCTCAAGCTGATGCCGGAACGAGGATTCGGAGAGCAGCACACCGGCCAGAAATGCGCCCATCGCCATGGACAGGCCCGCCCATTCCATGACGAGCGCCGCGCCCAGCACGACCAGCAGCGCCGCCGCCGTCATCACCTCCCGCGCCCTGGAGCGCGCGAGCAGCGAGAAAAGCGGATCGAGCAGCCACAATCCCGCCACGACCAGCGCGCCGATGGCCGCCAGACCCGTCAGGATGGAGGTGAGCCGGTGCGCCAGCGTCACCTCCTCCCCTCCGCCGGGGGCGATGAAGGCGACGATGGCAAGAAGCGGGACGATCGCGAGATCCTCCAGCAGCAGCACAGCCACGATCCTGCGCCCGGAGGGGAGGCCCAGTTGCCGCCGCTCCTCCAGCATCTGCATCACGATGGCAGTGGAGGTGAGCACGAAGCCCGTCCCCGCCACGAAGCTTTCCGCCAGCGAATACCTCAGCGACAGCCCGACGCAGGTCAGAAGCGCGATGCAGACCAGAACCTGCGTCGCGCCAAGTCCGAAGATATCCCCGCGCATCGACCAGAGGCGGGAGGGCTGCATCTCCAGCCCGATGACGAACAGGAAGATGACGACCCCAAGCTCCGCCACGTGAATGATCGCCTGCGGATCGTGGAACAGCGCCAGCCCGTAAGGGCCGACGACAAGCCCGGCCGCGAGATAGCCCAGCACCGAGCCGAGGCCCAAGCGTTTGAACAGCGGCACGGCAATGACCGCCCCGGCAAGCAGAGCCACGACCTGAAGCATGTCAAAGCCGTGGCTGGCCGTTTCACCTTCCATGCGATCCTCCGCGCGCGCTGTAGCAAGGAGTAGCACGGGAATGCGAAAAGGCTATCGCCATATGGTCTGACCGGAAGATGAGGGCCCGCCGGGCGGGACTCCCTTCCGGCCCGCCCTCACTCCGCCGTTACTCCGCCGTCTCCGCGTTCAGCCCGGCATATTCGTTGCGGAGTTCCCGCTTGAGCAGCTTGCCCGCGCTGTTCCGGGGGATGTCCGCGCGCACGACGACGCGCTTCGGCAGTTTGAACGGCGCCAGACGGGAGCGGCAGAAGTCGATCAGTTCCTCCTCCGTCGCCGTCATGCCGGGGCGGAAGACGACGATGGCCGTCACCGCCTCGATCCACCGTTCGTGCGGCAGGCCGACCACCGCGACTTCGGAGATGGCGGGGTGCTTGAAGATCGCCTCCTCCACCTCGCGGCTCGCCACCATGGTGCCGCCGGTCTTGATGACATCCTTCACCCGGTCAACGACATAGAGAAACCCTTCGTCGTCGAAATAGCCGATGTCGCCGCTGTGGAACCAGCCGCCCGCAAAGGCTTCCTCCGTCGCCTCCGGCTTGTCCCAGTAGCCGATCAGGAGCTGGGGCGAGCGATGCACGATTTCGCCATGGGTGCCGGGGGGCACGTCGTTCATGGCTTCGTCCACCACGCGGGTCTCGACCGTCATCGCGGGTTTGCCGGCAGAGGCGGGACGAGTGTCGTGGTCCTCCGGCCGCAGGACGGTGGCAAGCGGTGCGATCTCGCTCTGGCCATAGCAGTTATAGGCCCCCGATCCCGGCAGCCGCGCGCGCAGTTCCTGCAGGACCGGCACCGGCATGATCGAGGCTCCGTAGTAGAGCTTTGCAAGGCTGGAAAGGTTCCGCTTGTCGAAATCCGGGTGGCGAAGCAGGCTGATCCACACGGTCGGCGGCGCGAAGAAGGAGGTGATGGCCTCCTCCTCGCACAACCGCAGGACCGTCTCGGCTGCGGGCGTCTCGATCAGCAGGGTGGAGGCCCCGAGCAGCAGTTGCGGCATGGTGAACACATGCATCTGCGCCGAATGGTAGAGCGGCAGTGCCGCCAGCGCCCGATCCTCCCGCTTGAGGTCGAGTTCCAGCGCGCAGGCCATGTATTCCGACAGCAGCGCCCGATGGGTCATCATCGCGCCCTTCGGGGCGGCCGTGGTTCCCGAGGTGTAGAGGAGTTGAACGAGGTCGTTCTCATCCACCGGCAGCAGGTCGAGCCGCGGATCCGACGGGCCGGAGGCGGCTGTCAATACGTCGAATCCATGGCCACCGTGCAACGTTCCAACGAGCTGGATGCCCGCCGCTTTCGCGATCTCCGTGGCCAGCGGCGCCAGCGCCGGATCATGGAACACCGCCGTGGCACCGGACTGGCGGAGCAGGTAATCCAGCTCCGGCGCGGTCAGCGCATAGTTCACGGGAACATGAACCAGCCCTGCCCGCGCGCAGGCAAGCCAGAGGATGAGGTAGGCATCGGAATTGCGCCCGAACGCTGCGACCCGTTCCCCGCGCGACAATCCGGCGGCGACCAGCGCGCCCGCGGTCGCGTCCACCGCGCGCAGCAGCTCGTCATAGCTCCAGCGCCGGGTGCCGAAACTCAGGGCGAGCCTTTCGCTGTTCCGGCGGGCCGAGCGGCGGAACGCGTCGTAGATCGTGTTGCGCCGGGCGAGCGCGCCGGCACGGGTATCGTCGGTCATGTCTTCCTCCTCGTAACGCGCGTCCCCGTGGGGCCTCCGTCGCGCGCCGTCCTCCGCCGGCGATGCCGGTGCTGCCATCCTGTCGAGTCCCGGGAATACCCGCAAGTAGCCGCGCAGTCGCATTGCCACTTGGCTCGTATTGGTCCCCCTGGTGAGCCGGACGCGAGCCGACTGGGCACGCATGCGTAATTATTGGGCGATGCCCCATTTTTCCGCGATCTTCTGGTGAATTTGTATAGACAAAAGCAGCTTTCAGGCGTCCTGCTAGGCAAAAGACTACTGAACAGGGTTGAAAAAGATGACTGTCAGAACGCTTCTCGGCGCTTTCGCGCTGGGTCTCATCTCCAGCGCGGCAAGCGCTGCCACTCCCGTTACGGTCGGGCTTTCCGGCTGGACGGGGTTCGCACCCCTCACGCTTGCCAAGGAAGCGGGGATCTTCGAGAAGAACGGGCTCGACGTGTCGCTGAAGAAGATCCCGCAGGCCAGCCGGGGCCTCGCCATGGCGTCGGGTGACATTCATTGCGCGGCGACCACGGTGGAAACCTGGCTGGTGTGGAGCGCGAACGGCGTGCCTGCCAAGCAGATCTTCCAGCTCGACAAATCGCATGGCGCGGACGGGATGGTGGTGCGCGGCAATGTCGAGAAGATCTCCGACCTGAAGGGCAAGACGATCGCCGCTTCGGCCCCCGGCACCTCACCCTATTTCTTCCTCGCCTGGATCCTCAATGAAAACGGGCTGAAGATGTCGGACGTGCGCGTGGTGAACCTGGAGCCGGGACCGGCGGCGCAGGCCTTCATCGCCGGGCAGAACGACGCGGCGATGACCTATGAGCCCTATCTCTCCTCCGTGCGGGAGGCAAAGGATGCGGGCAAGATCATCGCCACGACGATCGACTACCCCGCCGTGATGGATACCTTCGGCTGCACCCCAGATTTCCTGTCGAAGAACCCGGAGGCCGCAAAGGCGCTGGCGAAAAGCTATCAGGAGGCGCTCGACCTCATCAAGGCGGAGCCGGAGAAGGCCTTCGGCATCATGGGCGCCGACGTGAACCAGACGGCGGAGCAGTTCAAGGGCTCGGCCCAGTATCTCGAATGGCAGGATCTGGCGGCGGCCAAGACCTTCTTCGCGGGCGAATACCTCGATTTCGCGGGCAAGGCCGGGAAGCTGATGGTGGAGATGGGCCTGCTGAAGTCCGAGCCTGACGTGGCCGCGCTGATCGACACGCAGTTCATTCAGTAACGCAACGACCGGGCGGGGGCGCTGCCTCCGCCCGCCTGCAATGACAGCCGACAGCCGATGGCCTGTTCGGACCAACAACCGGGAAGGCCGCCGGAACGCTCATGAAACCGCTCGAACCGATAAGCCCGCGCCTGCGCATGGTGCTGGGGATCATCTTCTTCATCCTGTTCTTCGCCCTCTGGGCGGGGGTCACGCTCACGGGTTACGTCTCGCCCACCTTCCTCGCCAGCCCGGTGCAGATGCTCAAGGACGGCTGGTGGCTGCTCACGGAACGCGGCTTCCTGACGGATATCGGCATGACGGCCTGGCGGGTCTTCGGGGGCTTCGCCATGGCGACGGTGGTGGCGGTGCCACTGGGCATCGCCATGGGTGCCTACAAGCCGATAGAGGCTTTGTTCGAGCCGTTCGTGTCCTTTGCGCGCTACCTGCCTGCCTCGGCTTTCGTGCCGCTGCTCATCCTCTGGGCGGGGATCGGCGAAATGCAGAAGCTGCTCGTCATCTTCATCGGCTCGGTGTTCCAGCTCATCCTGATGATCGCGGTGATCGTGGCGGGCACGCGCAAGGATCTGGTGGAGGCCGCCTATACGCTCGGCGCGCGCCAGAACGGCATCCTGCGCCGGGTGATTCTGCCCTCCGCCGCACCCGAGATCGCCGAGACGCTGCGGCTCGTGCTCGGCTGGGCCTGGACCTATGTGATCGTGGCGGAGCTGATCGGCGCATCGTCGGGCATCGGCTACATGATCATCAACGCACAAAGCCTGATGGCGACGGGGCAGATGATCTTCGGCATCATCGTCATCGGGGTGATCGGCCTGATCACCGACCTTGCCTTCCGCCGCCTGAACCTGCGCCTTTTCGCCTGGAGATACACATGAGCCTTCTGGAGATCCGCGGCGTCACGCGCACCTTTCCCGGCGTCCGGGGCGGCCAGCCGGTGCTCGCCCTGCAACCCACCGACCTTACGCTGGAGGAGAACGATTTCGTCACCATCCTCGGTCCCTCCGGCTGCGGCAAGTCCACGCTCCTTCGCATGGTGGCGGGGCTGGACACGCCCACCGCCGGGACGATCACGCTGGACGGCAGGCCGGTGAAGGGTCCGGGCGCGGAGCGGGGGATGGTGTTTCAGTCCTATACGCTGTTCCCCTGGCTGACGGTGCGCCAGAACATCGCCTTTGGCCTGCGGGAGAAGGGCGTGTCGGCGGGCGAGCAGAAGGACATCGTGGAGAGCTACATCGACCGGGTGGGCCTGCGCGGGTTCGAGGAGCACTGGCCGCGCCACCTGTCGGGCGGCATGCAGCAGCGCTGCGCCATCGCGCGGGCGCTGGCCAACCAACCGCGCGTCCTGCTGCTGGACGAGCCCTTCGGCGCTCTGGACAACCAGACCCGGAGCCTGATGCAGGAGCTGCTGCTGGGGATCTGGGAGCGGGAACAGAAGACGGTGATCTTCGTGACCCACGACATCGAGGAAGCGGTCTTCATGGCCTCCCGCGTGGTGACAATGAGCGCGCGTCCAGGGCGGATCAAGTCGATCACGCCGGTGCCGTTCGGCCATCCGCGGGACTACACGCTCAAATCCTCGCCCGAATTCTCGCAGATCCGGCTGAAGCTGACGGAGGAAATCCGGGGCGAGGCGATCGCGGCAGCCGCGCATTGACGGTGGGCCGGGAGATATCCCGGCCAGCCGCCACCAGCAGCCATGACGCCCTGAAAGACGGACGGCAGTTCCCCGCCGAGGCAGGCGGGGCAGTGCGGCGGAAATGGCACCATGGCGTGTCATGCGACGGGCCCTTCTTCAAAACATGTGGAAGCGGGCGGGAAAATAGGTGCTAATATGTACATACATATTAGGCGAATCGGACGGAGAGCGACATGGAACTCTTTTCTGACGGCGCAGGCGGCAACGGCTCCGGCCTGTGGCGCAATGCCCGCCTCCTGACGATGGTCGAAGGCGCCGCTCCGGTGGAGCAGGGCGCGGTGGCGGTGCGGGACGGGCGGATCATCTATGCCGGGCCGGAGGCGGGGCTGCCGGAGGGCCTGGATGATCTTTCCGTCACGGATTGCGGCGGGGGGTGGATCCTGCCCTCCTTCGTGGATTGCCACACGCATCTGGTCTTTGCCGGCAACCGCGCGCGGGAGTTCGAGATGCGCCTGGCCGGGGCGAGCTACGAGGATATCGCCCGGGCGGGGGGCGGCATCCTCTCCTCCGTCGCTGCGGTGAATGCGGCGGAGGAGGATCGCCTGCTGGCCGAAAGCCTCCCCCGGCTGGACGCCATGCTGGCGGAGGGCACCTCCACCGTCGAGATCAAGTCTGGCTACGGGCTGAACATCGGGGCCGAACTGCGGATGCTGCGCGTCGCCCGTCGTCTGGGCAGGATGCGGAGTGTGCGGGTCAGGACGACATGGCTCGCCGCCCATGCCGTGCCGCCGGATTACCGCGGCCGGAACGCCGACTACATCCGGGAGGTCGCCATCCCCGGGCTGGAACAGGGCCATGAGGAGGGGCTGATCGACGCGGTGGACGGGTTCTGCGAGCGGATCGCCTTCACCACGGAGGAGCTTCGCCTGCTCTTCGAGAGGGCGCGGGCGCTCGGCCTGCCGGTGAAACTCCATGCGGAGCAGCTGTCGGATTCCGGCGGCAGTGCCTTCGCGGCGGGATATGGCGCGCTGTCCTGCGACCATCTGGAATATCTCGACGCCACGGGCATTGCGGCGATGGAGGCGGCCGGGACGGTCGCCGTGCTGCTGCCCGGTGCGACCTATGCGATCCGGGAGGCGCAAATGCCCCCCGTTGCCGGTCTGCGCGAGGCGGGCGTGCCCATCGCGCTTGCCACCGACTGCAACCCCGGAAGCTCCCCGCTCACCTCCCTGCTGCTGACGATGAACCTTGGCGCCACGCTGTTCCGCCTGACGGTGGCGGAATGTCTGGCCGGGGTCACGCGGGAGGGCGCGCGCGCGCTTGGCCTTCTGGCGGAGACGGGCACGCTGGAGGCGGGCAAGAGCGCCGACTTCACCCTGTGGCAGATCGGGTCGCCTGCGGAACTGGTCTACTGGCTGGGCTTCAATCCCGCGCATCAGCGGGTCTATCGCGGATTTGCCGAATGACGATCACGCTGACACCGGGGCAGGTGACGCTTGCCCAGCTTGAACGCATCTATCGCGACGGCGCTGCCGCGCGGCTGGACCCGGCGACTGCGCCGGGGATCGCGCGGGCCGCGGCGCGCATCGCCGCCATCGCTGCGGGGAACGAGGCCGTCTATGGCGTGAACACCGGCTTTGGCAAGCTCGCCTCCATCCGCATCGGGGCCGCCGATACCGCGACGCTCCAGCGCAACCTGATCCTGTCGCATTGCTGCGGCGTGGGGGAGCAGCTGCCCGAACCGGTGGTGCGGCTGATCCTGGCGCTGAAGCTCGTGTCGCTGGGGCGGGGTGCCTCCGGCGTGCGGCCGGCGGTGACGGCGCTTCTGGAGGAGATGCTGGCGCGGGGGGTCGTGCCGGTCATTCCGGGACAGGGGTCGGTGGGCGCGTCGGGTGACCTGGCGCCGCTCGCCCATATGGCCGCCGTGATGATGGGCGAGGGGGAGGCCGTCGTCGGCGGCACCCGTCTTCCGGGCCGCGATGCGCTGATGCAGGCGGGCCTGTCCCCCGTGGTTCTGGCCGCCAAGGAGGGGTTGGCCCTCATCAACGGTACGCAGGTTTCCACCGCTCTGGCGCTGGCCGGGCTGTTCGGCGCGCATCGGGCGGCGCAGGCGGCGCTGGTGACGGGCGCGCTCTCCACCGATGCGGCGATGGGGTCGTCCGCGCCCTTCCACCCGGAAATCCACCGCCTGCGCGGCCATCGCGGCCAGATCGACGCGGGCGCGGCGCTCGCCGCGCTGCTGGACGGCTCGGCGATCCGCGAAAGCCATCTGGAGGGCGATACCCGCGTGCAGGATCCCTACTGCATCCGCTGCCAGCCGCAGGTGGACGGCGCGGCGCTCGACCTGATCCGGCAGGTGGGCCGCACGCTGGAGGTGGAGGCGAATGCGGTGACGGACAACCCGCTGGTGCTGACCGATGACAGCGTGGTCTCCGGCGGCAATTTCCATGCGGAGCCGGTGGCCTTCGCCGCCGACATCCTCGCGCTGGCCGTGTCGGAGATCGGGGCGATCGCCCAGCGGCGGATCGCGCTGCTGGTGGATCCGGCGCTGTCTTTCGGGCTGCCCGCGTTTCTGGCGGCGGAGCCGGGGCTGAACTCCGGGCTGATGATCGCAGAGGTCACCTCCGCCGCCTTGATGAGCGAAAACAAGCAGATGACCCACCCGGCCTCGGTCGATTCGACGCCCACATCGGCCAATCAGGAGGATCACGTCTCCATGGCCTGCCACGGCGCGCGGCGGCTGCTGCGGATGGTGGAGAACCTAAACGCCATTCTGGGGATAGAGGCGCTGACCGCCACGCAGGGCATCGAATTCCGTGCGCCGCTGGCGACCAGCCCGGGCCTTGGCAGGGTGATGGCCGTGGTGCGCGGCGTGGTGCCGACCCTGACGCAGGACCGCTACATGGCCCCCGATCTGGCGGCAGCGGCGGCGCTGGTGGCCAGCGGCGCGCTGACCGCGCCGGTCGCCGACATGCTGCCCAGACTGGAGGCCGGATTGGAGGCCGGATTGGAAGGATGACAATGCAGGTATTCGAGGTTTCCGAAGGGGAGGGGCCGGTCATTCTGGGCCTGCCGCATACCGGCACATGGGTGCCGAATGACGTGGCAAAGACGCTGAACGAGCGGGGCCGGGGGCTGGACGATACGGACTGGCACATCGAGCGGCTCTATGCGGACCTGCTGCCCGGCGTCACCACGGTCCGGGCGCGGTTCCACCGCTACGTGATCGACGCGAACCGCGATCCGTCGGGGGAGAGCCTGTATCCCGGGCAGAACACTACCGGCCTCGTGCCGCTCACCGATTTCGACGGCAACCCGATCTGGGCGGAGACGCCCGATGCGGCGGAGGTGGAGCGGCGGCGGCTGGCCTTCCATGCGCCCTATCACGCGGCACTGGCCGCGCAGGTGGAGCGGGTGCGGGCAAGGCATGGCGTGGCGATCCTCTATGACTGCCATTCGATCCGCAGCCGCATCCCCTTCCTGTTCGAGGGTACGCTCCCCGATTTCAACGTGGGCACCAACAACGGCACGACCTGCGCACCGCAGGTGGCGGAGGCCTTGACCGGCGTCACCACCGCGGCGGAGGGCTATACGCATGTCCTTAACGGGCGCTTCAAGGGCGGCTGGACGACGCGCCACTACGGGCGGCCCCTTGAGGGCATCCACGCGATACAGATGGAGCTTGCCCAATCCACCCACCTTTCCACCGAAGCCCAACCCTTCGCCTATGACGAGACGAAGGCCGCGCGGCTCCGCCCGCATCTTTCCCTGATCCTCCACCGCCTCGCCGCGCTTGCGGCTGCGCTTGCCCGCAAGGAATAACGCCATGAACGCCGATCCCCGCCACAACCAGCGCGACATCTTCCCGCCGACCGGCACGGAACTGAACGCGAAAAGCTGGCTCACCGAAGCACCGCTGCGGATGCTGATGAACAACCTTCACCCCGACGTGGCGGAGCGCCCGCATGACCTCGTGGTTTATGGCGGCATCGGGCGGGCGGCCCGGACATGGGCCGATTTCGACCGGATCGTCGCGACGCTGAAGACGCTCAACGATGACGAGACGCTGCTGGTGCAATCCGGCAAGCCGGTGGGCGTGTTCCGCACCCACAAGGACGCGCCGCGCGTGCTGATCGCCAATTCCAACATCGTGCCGCATTGGGCGAACTGGGAGCATTTCAACGAACTCGATCGCAAGGGCCTGATGATGTACGGCCAGATGACGGCCGGGTCTTGGATCTACATCGGCGCGCAGGGCATCGTGCAGGGCACCTACGAGACCTTCGTGGAACTGGGCCGCCAGCATTACAACGGCGATCTCAAGGGAAAATGGGTGCTGACCGGTGGCCTGGGCGGCATGGGCGGCGCGCAGCCGCTGGCCGCCGTGATGGCGGGCGCCTGCTGTCTGGCGGTGGAATGCGACGAAAGCCGCATCGATTTCCGCCTGCGCACCCGTTACGTCGATGAAAAGGCCCATACGCTGGACGAGGCGCTGGAAAAGATCGACCGCTGGACGAAGGCGGGGGTGGCGAAATCCGTGGGTCTGGTGGGCAATGCCGCCGAGATCTTCCCCGAGCTCCTGAAACGCGGCATCCGCCCGGACATCGTGACGGATCAGACCTCCGCCCATGATCCGGTGCACGGCTACCTGCCCGAAGGCTGGGGGGTCGCCGAATGGCGCGCAAAGCAGGAGAGCGACCCGGAAGCGGTGAACCGCGCCGCCCGCGCCTCCATGCGGCGGCATGTGGAGGCGATGGTGGGCTTCCACGACGCGGGCGTGCCCACGGTGGATTACGGCAACAACATCCGGCAGATGGCGCTGGAAGAAGGGTTCGAGCGCGCCTTCGCCTTCCCCGGTTTCGTGCCCGCCTGCATCCGGCCGCTGTTCTGCCGCGGCATCGGGCCGTTCCGCTGGGCGGCGCTGTCGGGCGACCCGGAGGATATCGCGAAAACCGATGCCAAGGTGAAGGAGCTGATCCCGGACAACCCGCATCTGCACAACTGGCTGGACATGGCGGCGGAGCGGATCGCGTTTCAGGGTCTGCCCGCGCGGATCTGCTGGGTGGGGCTGGGCGACCGGCACCGGCTGGGCCTTGCCTTCAACGAGATGGTGGCCAACGGCGAGCTGAAGGCCCCGGTGGTGATCGGGCGGGATCACCTCGACTCCGGCTCCGTCGCCAGCCCCAACCGGGAGACGGAGGCGATGCGTGACGGGTCCGACACCGTGTCTGACTGGCCACTGCTCAATGCCCTGCTGAACACCGCCTCCGGCGCGACCTGGGTGTCGCTGCATCATGGCGGCGGCGTGGGCATGGGCTTCAGCCAGCATGCGGGCATGGTCATCTGCTGCGACGGGACGGAGGATGCCGCGCGCCGGATCGAGCGGGTGCTGTGGAACGACCCGGCCACGGGTGTGATGCGCCACGCCGATGCCGGCTACGACATCGCCATCGACTGCGCCACGGAACACGGGCTGCGCCTGCCCGGCATTCTGGGGAACTGAGATGGACTACGCCCCCGGACGCGAGGCCTGCCCGCTGCCGTTCTCGCCTTTCAAGGCCTGCACGGTGCCGCGCCCCATCGGCTGGATCTCCACCGTCTCGCGATCGGGGGTGGCGAACCTCGCACCCTACAGCCAGTGGCAGAACCTGACCTTCGACCCGCCGATGGTGATGTTTGCGGCCAACCAGTATTCGGACGGCCGCCGCAAGCATTCGGTGGTGAACGCCGAGGAGACGGGCTGGTTCGTCTGGAACATGGCGACATGGGAGCTGCGGGAGGCGGTGAACATCTCCGCCGCCGAATGGCCCGACGGGGATGACGAGTTCCTCCGCGCCGGTGTCACCCCAGAACCCTGCGTGGAGGCCCCCGGCCCCCGTGTTGCGGAAAGTCCCGCGCATTTCGAATGCCGCTACCTTTCCACCCACCGCCTGCGCGGCAATTCCAGCCACGGCTGGGTGGAGGTGGTCTATGGCGAGGTGGTCCGCATCCACGTGAAGGACAGCGTCCTGACCCCGGAGGGGAAGCTCGACTATCCCCGCATCCGCCCGCTCGCCCGCATGGGCTATTACGATTACGCCGCCATCAGCGAGACGTTCGAGATGCGGGTGCCGGGGGCTTCGGGCGCAGCCTCCGCCGGGCTGGAGGGCAAGGCATGAGGCATCTTTCCGTCAGTGATTACCTGACCCAGCCGTGGAAGAATGGCGGCGGCCTCACCCGGGAGATCGCGCGTGCGCCGGAGACGGGGGAGTTCGACTGGCGGCTCTCCATGGCGACGGTGGCGGAGGATGGCGCGTTCTCGACCTTTCCCGGCGTGGACAGGACGCTGACGGTTCTGACCGGCGCGGGGATCGTCCTTACCGTGGCCGGGCGGGAGGCGCGGCTGACGCCCGGCGTGCCCTTCGCCTTTCCGGGCGACGTGCCCGCCGCTTCCCGCCTGCTGGCGGGTGAGGTGACGGACCTGAACGTCATGACGCGCCGGGGCAGGGTCTCTCACGAGGTGACACGGCAGACCGGGCCCGCCATGGTCCTCAACCCTGCCGTGGTTCCCAACCCCACCGTGGTCCTCAACCCCGCGTTGGTTCCCGGCCTGCGGGCGGGCACCGGCCAGCCCGCTTCCACTGCACGGGGCGCTGACGACCTGCCGGAGGCCGATCCGGCCGGTTCGCCGGAGGAGCGCCACATGCTTCTTTTTGCCCTGACTGCGTTCACCGTGAACGGGATTGACGTCGCCCGGTTCGACACTCTGATACCCGACCGGGACGAGACGCTGCATTTGCCGGAGGGTGCGGAGGTTCTGCTCATCCGGCTGGAGACACTGCCATGACCATTCTATGGGCCGAAACCGCCTTGACGCCGGAGGGCTGGCGCGACGGCGTGCGGATCGAGATCGCGGAGGGCCGCATCCTCTCCGTGACCTGCGGGACGGAGGCGGAGGGCGAGCGCCATCCGATCCTGCTGCCCGCGCCGGTCAACCTGCACTCGCATGCGTTTCAACGCGCGATGGCGGGGCTGACCGAACGGCGTGGCCCCGATCCGAAGGACAGTTTCTGGACGTGGCGGGGGCTGATGTATCGCTTCCTCGACCATCTGACGCCGGAAGATGTGGAAGCCATTGCCGCGTTCGTGCAGGTGGAGATGCTGGAGGCGGGCTATG
Organism: Haematobacter genomosp. 1; assembly: GCF_002196855.1. Taxonomy (GTDB): domain Bacteria; phylum Pseudomonadota; class Alphaproteobacteria; order Rhodobacterales; family Rhodobacteraceae; genus Haematobacter. The sequence goes on from NZ_NIPW01000041.1 coordinate 23,249, forward strand.
CCGCCGTCGCGGAGTTCCACTACCTCCACAATACGCCCAACGGCGCGCCCTACGCCGATCCCGCAGAGATGTCGGCCCGGATCGTGGCGGCAGCGGCCGATACCGGCATCGGGCTTACCCTGCTGCCGGTGTTCTACCAGTATGGCGGCTGCGACCGGCGCCCGCTGGGCCCGGGGCAGATGCGGTTCTTCAACACGCCCGACAGTTTCGCGGTGCTGCATGCCGCCGCTGCTCAGGCGGTGGCGACGCTGCCCGGCGATGCGCGGATCGGCATCGCGCCGCATTCCCTCCGCGCCGCGGACCCGGAGGGGCTGGCGGCCGTTCTACCGCTCGCGCCCGATGGGCCGGTACATATCCATGTGGCCGAGCAGGTGGCAGAGGTGGAGGAGGTGCTGGCCCATCGCGGCGCCCGCCCGGTGCGCTGGCTGCTCGACAATGCCGCTGTCGATGAGCGCTGGTGCCTGATCCATGCCACGCAGATGGAACCGGCGGAGACGGAGGCGATGGCGCGCTCCGGGGCGGTGGCGGGTCTCTGCCCGATCACGGAGTCGAACCTCGGCGACGGGATCTTCGACGGGCGGCGGTTTCTGGACGCGGGCGGCGCCTTCGGTGTCGGCTCCGACTCCAACGTCCGCATCGCGCTGGCGGAGGAGCTTCGCACGCTGGAGTATTCCCAGCGGCTGCGCGACCGCGCCCGCGCGGTGCTGGCGGAGCAGAAGCGGTCCACGGGCCGGGTGCTGTTCGAGGGCGCGGCCAAGGGCGGTGCCCAGGCGGCGGGCCGCGCTGCGGGCGGCATCGCGCCGGGTCTCTGGGCGGATCTCGTGGCGCTGGACGGCGGGGCGGTCGATCTGGATGGACGGCGGGGGGATGTGATCCTCGACAGCTACATCTTCGCGGGCGATGACCGGATGGTGAGCGATGTCTGGTCCGCCGGGCGGCATGTGGTGACGGAGGGGCGGCATGTTTCGCGGGACCGGATCGCCGCCCGCTACCGGGAGACGCTGGCCCGGCTGAGGGCGCGGCTCTGACCGTCGCCCAGATACGCTCCGGCGCCTCGTGGCAGGCGATCCGCGACGAGGTGCTTCGCCGCATCCGCGCCCGTGACTGGCCACCCGGCACCTCCATCCCGAACGAGGCCGATCTCGCCGTGGAGTTCGGCTGCGCGCGGGCGACGGTGAACCGCGCGCTCCGCGACCTTGCCGCGGCGGGCGTGCTGGAACGCCGCCGCCGCGCGGGCACCCGCGTCGCCGCGGCCCCCGCAGGCCGGGCGCAGCTCGAGATACCCGTCCTTCACCGCGATGTGGAGGAAAGCGGCGCGGCCTATGGCTATCGGCTGATCTCCCGCAGGACGGAGCCGCCACCGGCGGCGCTGGCCCTGCGGCTCGGGCTCGATCCGGCGCGCGCGCTCTTGCATCTCCGCTCCCTGCATCTCGCGGATGATGCGCCGCATGTGTTCGAGGACCGCTGGATCAACCCCGCTGCCGTGCCCGAGATCCTTGCCGTCGATCTGGAGCGCGTCAGCGCCAATGAATGGCTGGTGGAGAATACCCCCTTCAGCGCCGGCGACATGCGCATCTCCGCAGAAGCGGCGGAGGCGGAGGTGGCCAGACATCTGGGCGCGGCAGTAGGGGCCGCACTGCTGGTCGTCGAACGCTCCACCCGGCGGGAGGCGGCGGTCATCACCCATGTCCGGCAGTTCTTCGCGCCGGGCCACCGCATCGACCTTGCCCTCTCCACGGGTTAGCAGGCCGCTGAAAAAGATTTTAGGCTCCGCGTTGGAGCGGATATCATTCGCACTCTGGTGAAGGTCAGCCGGAAATCTACATGTTCCGGGTTATTTCCCGGCTGATTTCCCGATTTCCAGAGCATGGAGACGACACCTCCGAACGTTTTCAGCAGCCTGTTAGAGCGCGGCAAGCAGGCTGCGCAGACGGTCGTCCTCCTCGGCCAGCGCCGATGTCAGCTCCGCATGGGTGCGGTGCCAGGCGGGGAGCGCCGCGAGCAGCCGTGCATGGCCCGCTTCGGTCAGCGCGAGCCGCCGCTGCCGTTTGTCCTTCGCATCGGGAGTGCTGGTCGCCAGACCGTCCCGCTCCAGCGGCTTCAACGCCGCGGTAAGCGTCGTGCGGTCCATGGCGAGGATCTCCGCCACGCGGCCCAGCGTCGGCGGTTCGGGCTGGTTCAGCGCCATCAGCAAGGAGAACTGCCCGTTGGACAGTCCGAAGGGCCGGAGCGCATCGTCAAACCGCCGCGCAAGGCGGCGGGCCGCGCGCTGCACATGCAGGCAAAGGCAACTGTCGTGGACGGCGAGCGTGGTCTGGAACGGAACTTTCTTTGACATGACGTTGTTATGTTGATATCAACTCAATAAGTCAAGGGAAGCGATTCTTCAGGGAGGAGATGTCATGTCCTATGTCGAAGGTTTCATTCTGGCCGTCCCCGCCGACCGGCGGGAGGATTATCGCAAGCACGCGGAGGAAGGCGCGGCCTTGCTGCGCCAGTTCGGCGCGACCCGCATCGTGGAGGCGTGGGGCGACGACGTGAAGGAGGGTAAGTGGACCGACTTCCGCCGCGCGGTCAAGGCGGAGGAGGGGGAGGACGTGGTATTCAGCTGGATGGAATTCCCGTCCCGCTCCGTCAGGGATTCCGCCTTTGAAAAGATGATGTCCGATCCCCGCATGGAGGAGATGGGAAAGAACATGCCCTTTGACGGCAAGCGCATGGTGTTCGGCGGGTTCGAGGTCATCCTCGACACCGTGGCCTGACCATGGCGAACCGTCATGGCGACCCGGTGTGGTATGAACTGCTGACGCGCGCGCCGGAGCGGGCAGCGGCCTTTTATGGGGCGCTGCTGGGTTGGACCATCCGGGACTCGGATGCGGGCCGCCCCGGCTACCGCCTGCTGCTGGCCGGGGAGGACATGGTCGGCGGTCTGTTCCCGGCGGCGGCGGAGATGCCGGTCGGCTGGCTGTCCTACACTGCCGTCGGGGATGTGGACGCCGCCGCCGCATCGACGGCGGCGGCGGGCGGCAAAGTGCTGGCCGGACCGATGGACAATCCTGCGGCGGGGCGTCTGGCGGTCCTCACCGATCCGCAGGGGGCAATGTTCGCCCTCATGTCCCTTCAGGACGGCTGGGAAAGCCATGCTTTCCAGGACAGTCCGGGCCATTGCCGCTGGAACGAACTCACCACCTCCGATCAGACGGCGGCCCTTGGTTTCTACGGGGCGCTGTTCGGCTGGACGGCGGGCGGCGGCATGCCGATCTCCCCCGAGCAGGGCGATTACCGCTTCATCCAGCAGGGTGAGACGGTGCTCGGCGCGGTGATGAACGGTGACGCTTCCGCGCCGCCGCCCGCGTGGCTGTTCTACTTCGGCGTGGATGATGTGGCGGCGGCCGTGGCGCGGCTGACGGCCGCCGGGGGCAAGGTGCGGGTCGGCCCGGTGGAGGTGCCGGGCGGCGACTGGATCGTCGTGGCCAGCGACCCGGAGGGCGCGGCGTTCGGACTGGTCGGCCCGAAGGGGGGGGTGTGATGGAGGTGGTGCAGACCCTCTGGTTCGCGAACGGCATGGATGCCGCGCTGACGTTCTACACGTCGCTCATTCCCGGCTCGGGCATCGACGCCCAATGGACCATGGCCGCCGACAGTCCCGCCGGACCAGCGGGCAGCGTGCGCGTGGCGACCTTTCATCTGGGCGATCAGTGGTATCAGGCGATGGAGGCGGGGGATGGCGAGCCGTTCACCCCTGCCTTTTCCATCACGCTGCTCTGCGACGATCAGGCGGAGGTGGACAGGCTGTGGTCCGCCATCGCCGATGCTGGAGGAACGCCGGTCGAATGCGGCTGGATCCGCGACCGCTGGGGGCTTTCCTGGCAGATCGTGCCCCGCCGCCTGATCGAGCTGATGTCCCAACCGGACAAGGAAGCCGCAAGGCGCACGGCGGAAGCGATGATGCGGATGGTGAAATTCGATATCGCTTCGCTGGAGGCGGCCTCGGCGGGGTGAGGCACACTCCCTCCCCGGCCGGGGTTTTGCGGGGCCGGGTTTTTCGCAGCGTATCGCCGGCAGGGCCGGATGAATCGACTGCCCCCGCATTGACAGACCGGGCGCCGCGATATATGCCGCCGCGTCCGGCCCCCTCAGGGGTGCGGAATTATTGGTGTTGGTGGACCCCGCGAGGGGAATCCTGTCGCCCGCAAGGGAAAGGACAACGCCCTTCACGGCCTTCCGGCCCTATCGAAGGAGATCAGCGGTGACCAAACGCACCTCTGCCAAGTACAAGATCGACCGCCGCATGGGCGAAAACATCTGGGGCCGTCCGAAGTCCCCGGTGAACAAGCGCGAATACGGCCCCGGCCAGCACGGCCAGCGTCGCAAGAACAAGCTCTCCGACTTCGGCACGCAGCTGCGCGCCAAGCAGAAGCTGAAGGGCTACTATGGCGACCTGACCGAGAAGCAGTTCCGTCGCATCTACGCGGAAGCCGAGCGCGTCCGTGGCGATACCGGCGAAAACCTGGTGGGCCTGCTGGAGCGTCGTCTCGACGCCGTCGTCTATCGCGCGAAGTTCGTTCCGACCGTGTTTGCCGCCCGCCAGTTCGTCAACCACGGCCATGTGACCGTGAACGGCCAGCGGGTGAACATCGCCTCCTACCGTGTGAAGGAAGGCGACGTGATCGCGGTTCGCGACAAGTCCAAGCAACTCGCCATCGTTCTGGAAGCTGTTCAGCTGACCGAGCGTGATGTGCCGGACTACCTCGAAGTCGACAACTCCAAACTGACCGCGACCTTCGTGCGCACGCCCCAGCTGGGCGATGTGCCGTATCCGGTCCGCATGGAACCGAACCTCGTCGTCGAATTCTACGCCAAGAACTGAGTTCTTTCGTATCTTGTGCTTTATGAAGGGCTGCGCCTCCCGGGCGCGGCCCTTTGCTTTTGGGGCTCTGCATTCGCGGGGTATTCAGGCGGGGTGCGTTCGGGCTGGGTGGTGGGTCAGGGTGGCGGCTGCTTTCGCTTCGCCCAAAGCCTGTGGGGGAGGGCTCTGCCTGCCCGGACGCGCGGGCGTCAGTCCCCCATCGCGGCGAGCCAGTGGCGGCGGCAGAGGGAGACGTAGCTTTCGTTGCCGCCGATCTGCACCTGCGAACCTTCGCGCAGCGCCGCCCCATCCGGGCCGAGCCGCACCACCATGGTCGCCTTGCGCCCGCAGTGACAGACGGTGCGGACCTCCCGGATCTCATCCGCCAGTGCCAGAAGCGCCGCGGAACCGGGGAACAGATCGCCTCGGAAATCGGTGCGGAGGCCGTAGCACATCACGGGTATGTCCAGATCGTCCACCGCGCGGGCCAGTTGCCAGGCCTGCGGTGCCGTCAGGAACTGTGCCTCATCGACAAAGACGCAGGCGAGGGGCGCGCGCTCCGCGATCCTGTGGAAAAGATCGTCCTCCGGCAAGAAGCATTCGGCGGCGGAGGAGATGCCGATGCGGGACGCGATCCGCCCCGGGCCGGCCCTGTCATCCACGGCGGAGGTGAGGAGCAACACCTCCATCCCCCGTTCGCGGTAGTTATGCGCGGCCTGCAGCAACGCGGTGGACTTGCCCGCGTTCATGGTCGAGTAATGCAGAAAGAGCTTGGCCATCAGATTTTCACTGCGGATTTACGGGGTGAGGATCGCCTGGTCGCGGGCAGCAGGGCCATGCCGACACTCCGGGCCGGCATGCAGATGCAGGGGAAAGCACCCTCCCGATGACCTCCAGCCCCAGGGGGCAGGAGACCCCGCGGATAGGGTAGTGGCCCCGCTGCCCCTCGGCCGCGAAGCCATGACAGGCTGCTGAAAAATGCATTCCGGGATTGCCCTGAGGCGGAGATGTTCCCGCATTGCGGGGAGAGCGTCTGAGAAACCGCAAGTTCTGGCTCTCGACCGGACCGATTTCCTGGCTCTCAACGCAAGCCCAATGCCCGACTCTTTCAGCGGCCTGATAAAGGCGCGGCACGGAAACAGGTGCGCTGCGCGGCGCGGAGACATTGGCCCCCAGCGCCGCGCCAGGGGATCATGCCCCCGCGGTGGCCCGCTGTTCCCGCTTCGGGCGGCGCGAAGGACGCCGCGCCGGACGGCCGTTGCCGTTGCTGTTGCCGTGGTTGCGCCCCGGTCCCCCGCGACGGTCCCCTCCCTGCGGCCTGCCCTGTGCCCGCTTCTGCGGTTCGCCCACGGGCGGTTCACCGCCTGCGACGGGAATGGCGATCTTCATCACCTTTTCGATCGCACGCAGTTCGGAGATCTCGGCAGGAGCGCAGAAAGCCACGGCCCGCCCATCAGCCCCCGCCCGCGCCGTGCGGCCGATGCGGTGGACATAGTTCTCCGGCACGTTCGGCATGTCGTAGTTATAGACATGACGCACGCCCGGAATGTCGATGCCGCGCGCCGCGACATCCGTGGCGACCAGCACCTTCAACTCGCCGTCCCGGAAGGCTTTCAGCGTGCGTTCCCGGTGGTTCTGGCTCTTGTTGCCATGGATGGATCCGGCCGCATAGCCGGAGGCGTCGAGATGCTTCATCAGCTTCTCCGCGCCATGCTTGGTGCGGGAAAAGACCAGCGCCATTTCACCCGGATGGCTGTCGAGCTGCGATTTCAGCAGCGTCGCCTTGTCGCCCTGATTCACGAAATAGACCGACTGGTCGATCTTGTCGGCGGCCTTGCCGGGGGGCGAAACCTCCACCCGCACCGGATCGCGCAGGTAGGTCTGGGCCAGCTCTTCCATCTGCTTCGGCATGGTGGCCGAGAACAGCAGCGTCTGCCGCCGCACCGGCAGGTGACGGGCGATCTTGCGCAGCGCGTGGATGAAGCCGAGGTCCAGCATCTGGTCCGCCTCGTCCAGCACGAGATAGCCCGTGTGCTCCAGCGTCAGCGCCTCCCGCTCCAGAAGGTCGATCAGGCGGCCGGGCGTCGCGACGAGGATATCCGTGCCGCGGCGCAGACGGGTCGCCTGCGCATGGAGCGAGGAGCCGCCCATGATGCGCTGCACCCGGATGGGCGAGGTGCCGGCGTAGAGTTCAAGGTTCTCCGCGATCTGGTTCACAAGCTCCCGCGTGGGGGCGAGGATCAGGGCGCGCACCGTCATGGGCGCGGGCGGTTTGCCCATGTTCAGGAGCCGGTGCAGGATCGGCAGGCCGAAGGCCGCCGTCTTGCCGGTGCCGGTCTGGGCGAGGCCCATAACGTCGCGGCCCTGCATGGCATGCGGAATGGCCCCCGACTGGATCGGGGTGGGTTGGGTAAGCCCCTGCTTGGCAAGGGTGGTGAGCAGCCTCTTGTCGAGGCCGAGAGTATCGAACTGTGTCATCTGTGCCTTTCGGGGCAACGGGCGCGGACGCGCGTCATCGGTCAGGCCCCCGCGGGGAGCGCGGGTGCCGGCTGGCAAGAGTGGCGTCCGAGGCCTCACCCTCCGGCGGATACCGGCGGGCCGTCTGGACGCGGCGCCCCTGCGTGATATGGGAACCGGGAAAATCTCATCCGTCCGGGCGGCACATTGGCCGGGCCTGCTCACGCGGCAGCGGAACGGATCGGCGGAAGATGGTCCAAAGCGGCCCGAAAGTCAAGCCACCCGCTGTGCCAATGACGGGAAAGCAGGGCCTGCCGCAGCGTCTCTGCTGTGGTATGTAGCGGAAAAACCGGCGTTTTCCCCCATGTTCCGATTCGCTGCCGTTCTTCTCCTGCTGTTGCTGTCGTCGCTCCCCGCCCATGCCGCCTTGCGCACCTGCGAGACGCGGGTGAACGGGGAGCCTGTGGCGCTCACCTTCGATGATGAGGAGGAGGTCTGGTCCTCCTACCGCGAGGGCTGGTTCGCCAAGGGGGCGACCTGTCCCGGCCTCATCGTGCTCCGCCAGCTCACGCCCGATCTCGACGATACGGAGCGGGGCGTGTTCTGCGCCGTCTGGGATGCGGAAGGGGAGCAATACACAGGCTTCGCCACCGGCGCGCGGGACGGGTATGGCCGCTGCCGGAAGCCGGGCCTGATCTGCCGGGGGGTGAAGGCGACGGCGGGGGAGGTCATGGCGGTGTCCGGTCTGGGCATCCGGGTGGAGGAACCTGCCGCGCCGGAGCAATCACCGCCGGGCCTGCTCGGTGCGCTGGCTCAGCAGGCGGGCGCGGTGGTGCTGTCGGGCACGGCGGCCCATGTCGCCAGCGCCCTTCAGGGGGCTGGCGCGGCGCTGGCGGCGACCGTCGGCGGCCCGGTGGCGCTTGCGGGCGCGGCAGTCACTGTCGTGGCGGTGGGAGGCGCACTTTACATGTGCAGCGGCTGAGCGCGGAGCATTGGGCCTCCCGGTTCATTCTGCTGCCCGGATGGTGGGTCGCGGGGAAGGTGGCTGCGGGGAAAAGCGGGCGGGAAAGCGAATGCCGGCCCGGCATGGAGGCCCCGCTTCGGGTTCCAAGCGCCCACAGACGTTGAAACCCGGGCCTCCGGGCCCTAGGAAAAGGAAGCCATCCCGGAGACTGACATGACCGTGATTACCTCGATCGACGACCTGAAGCGGCTCTACAAGCGGCGCACGCCCAAGATGTTCTACGATTATGCGGAATCGGGAAGCTGGACCGAGCAGACCTTCCGCGAGAACTCCTCCGATTTCGCCGACATCCGCCTGCGCCAGAAGGTTGCCGTGAACATGGAGGGCCGGACGACGGCCTCCGAGATGCTGGGCCAGCCCGTCGCCATGCCGGTGGCGCTGGCGCCCGTCGGGCTGACGGGGATGCAGCGCGCGGACGGGGAGATCAAGGCCGCGCGGGCGGCAGAGACGTTCGGCGTGCCTTTCACCCTCTCCACCATGTCGATCTGCTCCATCGAGGATGTCGCCGCCCATACGGTGAAACCCTTCTGGTTTCAGCTCTACGTCATGCGGGACACGGAGTTTCTGGAGGGGCTGATCGAACGGGCGAAGAAGGCGAATTGTTCTGCCCTTGTGATCACGCTGGATCTGCAGATCCTCGGCCAGCGACACAAGGATCTGAAGAACGGCCTGTCCGCCCCGCCGAAGATGACGCCCGCCAATATCCTGAACCTCGCCACGAAGGTGCAGTGGGGGATGGAGATGCTGCAGACCAAGCGGCGCACCTTCGGCAATATCGTGGGACATGCGAAGAACGTGAGCGATGTCTCCTCCCTGTCCTCCTGGACGGCGGAGCAGTTCGATCCCAAGCTCGACTGGGAGAAGATCCAGCGGATCCGCGATCTGTGGGGCGGAAAGATCATTCTGAAGGGCGTTCTGGACGAGGAGGATGCGAAGCGCGCCGCCGATTTCGGGGCCGACGGGATCATCGTGTCCAACCATGGCGGGCGGCAGCTCGATGGCGCGCTGTCCTCCATCCGGCGGCTGCCGCCGATCCTGCGTGCGGTGGGCGACCGGACGGAGGTCTATATGGATGGGGGCGTGCGTTCGGGACAGGACGTGCTGAAGGCGGTGGCGCTCGGCGCGAAGGGCGTGTTCGTCGGGCGGGCCTTCGTCTATGGGCTCGGCGCGATGGGGGAGCAGGGGGTCAAGACCGCGCTCGACGTCATTCACCGGGAACTCGACATCTCCATGGCGCTCTGCGGCGAGCGGGATGTGAAGAACCTCGGGCGCCACAATCTCTACGTGCCCGCGAATTTCGAGGGGGAATGGGCCTGACAGGGGCGATTGTGCTTGTCTGAAAGGCCCGCTCCGTGTAGAGGCGCCACCTTGGACCGTCCATGCACCCTTGGAGGATGGGCGGCCGCATTTAACCAATGGAGTATCCTATGGCTGGTGAGATCCCGAATCTTCAGGCCGAGGTGCGGACGGGGACAGGCAAGGGGGCCGCTCGTCAAGCTCGTCGTGAGGGCAACGTACCCGGTATCGTTTATGGCGACGGCAAAGAGCCGCTCGCGCTGAACCTCAACTACAACTACCTGCTGAAGCACCTGAAAGCCGGGCGCTTCATGTCGACGCTCTTCAACCTGAAGGTCGAAGGCCAGGAAGACGTGCGCGTCATCTGCCGCGGCGTTCAGCGCGACGTGGTGAAGGACCTGCCGACGCATGTCGATTTCATGCGCCTGCACCGCAACAGCCGCATCAACCTGTTCATCCACGTGAACTTCGAGAATCACGAAACGTCCCCGGGCCTCAAGCGCGGCGGCACGCTGGTCATCGTGCGTCCCGAAGTGGAACTGGAAGTCACCGCCGGTGACATTCCTGACCACATCACCGTGGACCTGTCGGGCAGCAACATCGGCGACGTGATCCACATCAACGACATCCCGCTCCCCGCCGGCGTGAAGCCGACGATCGACCGGAATTTCGTGGTGGCGAACATCTCCGCGCCGTCGGGCCTGCGTTCGGAAGAGAATGAGGAGGCTGCCGCGGAAGAGGCGTGAGCCTCTGACGTGCAGCCGGCCCGCAAAGGGCCGACCTTCGGGAAGGGGCATCGGGGAACCGGTGCCCCTTTTCCTTTGGCGCCGCAGAGCTTCCTTTGGCGCCGCAGGGCGGGCCCGCTGTTCCGGTCGGTCAAGGCGGGTCGTATGTGTGTTCGCTGGACATCCGGCCGCTGGAGCAGGCCGGTCTCCGGGTGAGGCCGACCTGCAGGCGGCGCACTCCACATGCGCGACATGCGCGGGGGAAGGCGCGGGCTCAGGCGGGCGCTGCCCGCCATTCCCCCGCGCCTCGCGGAGCCTTGCTCCACGGGTCCGGCGTTACCGCTGGCGAGCGGCTCAACCGGCCAGCACGGCGGTGAAGGTCTCAAGCTCCGGCCGGCCAAGATAGATATCCGCATGTCCGCCCGCGCCCGCATGGGCATGGCGGAACTGCTCCGACCGGGTCCAGTCCTGGAAGGCCTCTTCCGATTCCCATGTGGTGTGGGAGGCATAGAGCGTGTGATCCTCCTTCGACGGTCCCCGCATCAGGTGGAAGGCGATGAAGCCCGGCACTTCCTTCAGTCGGCTGTCGCGGCTTTTCCAGATTTCCTCAAACACCGTTTCGGAGCCGGGCTTGATGCGGAAGCGATTCATCGTCAGGTACATGTGTCGTCAGATCCTCGTGCTGTGGAGCCGCGGGGCTGGCGGGCGCGTTGCGCTGGCGGGGCGGCGCGGCTAAGGTGAAGGCCAGCCGGAGGATACGCCAGTGAAACTTTTCGTGGGTCTCGGAAATCCCGGATCGCGTTACGCCGGAAACCGTCACAATATCGGCTTCATGGCGGTGGACCGGATTGCCGCCAGCCATGGTTTCGCGCCGTGGCGGCAGAAATTTCAGGGCCAGGTCACCGAAGGGCGTCTGGGCAACGAGAAGGTCGTGCTGCTGAAGCCGGAGACATTCATGAACCTCTCCGGCCAGTCGGTGGGGGAGGCCATGCGCTTTTACAAACTTACACCGCAGGAGATCGTGGTGTTCCACGACGAGCTCGACCTGCCGCCCGGCAAGGTGCGGATGAAGGCGGGCGGCGGCCATGCCGGGCACAACGGTCTGCGCTCCATGCACCAGCATATCGGCGAGGCCTATGCGCGCGTGCGGCTGGGGATCGGCCATCCCGGCGACAAGGAGAAGGTGGCGGGCTACGTGCTCTCCGATTTCGCCAAGGCCGATGCGCCCTGGCTGGAGGAGGTGCTGACCGGGGTGGAACGCGGCGCGCCGGACCTGGCGGAGGGCAACTCCTCCCGCTTCATGACGGCGCTTTCGCCCGAACCGGCGGCCAAACGGGCACCCGCAGCGCAGACCGCGACGCCTGAAGCCGCGAAGCCAGCCCCGCCGGAGCCCTCTGCCAGTCCCTTCGAGCGGCTGCGCCGCCTGCTCCCGGGATCGCGCTGATGAGTGAGAGCGGACGGCTGCCGTCGATCAACGTGCTGGGCGAGCCGCTGGAGACCTGTTCCACCCGTCCGATGACCGGCTTCTGGCGGAACGGCTGCTGCGATACCGGACCGGCGGACGGCGGGCGTCACTCCGTCTGTGCCGTGATGACGGCGGAGTTTCTCGCGCTCTCCAAATATCTCGGCAATGACCTCTCCACGCCACGGCCGGAATACGGCTTTCCCGGCCTGCAACCGGGGGACAAGTGGTGTCTCTGCGCGGGCCGGTTCCTTCAGGCCTGGGAGGAGGGCGCTGCACCGCGCATCCGCCTTGCCGCCTGCCATGCGGCAACGCTGGAGGTGGTGCCCCTCGAAATCCTCATGGAATGCGCCACGGAATGACGTCTTTCTTCTTTACCGTCGCGATCGACGGGCCAGCGGCTGCCGGCAAGGGCACCATCTCCCGTGCGGTCGCGGAGCGTTTCGGTCTCGCTCATCTGGACACCGGGCTGCTCTACCGGGCTGTCGGGCGCCGGGTGCTGGCCGGGGAGGATGCGGTTGCCGCTGCGGAGGCGCTGGGGCCGGATGATCTGGAAGGCGATCTTCGCCAGCCGCAGATCGCGGATGCGGCCAGCCGCGTCGCCGCGATTCCAGAGGTGCGTGCGGCGCTGGTGGCCTTTCAGCGCCGCTTCGCGCGGCGGGACGGAGGCGCCGTGCTGGACGGGCGCGACATCGGGACGGTGATCTGCCCGGAGGCGGAAGTGAAGCTCTATGTCACCGCCTCGCCGGAGGTTCGCGCGCGGCGGCGGCAGGCCGAGGAAGGGCGCGACTATGCGGATGTGCTGGCCGATGTGCTGGCCCGCGACCGGCGCGACAGCGAGCGGACGACCGCTCCGCTCAGGCCCGCGGAAGATGCAGTCTTGCTCGATACGTCGGATCTCGCTATAGACGCGGCCGTCAGCCGGGCGATTGCGGCAATCGAGTCGAAGTGGAAAGGGCGGAAGTGATCTTTCGCCCCATTCTTGCATAAGACGCCACGTCATACCACCTGACACCACACAAAGACCGGCGGAGCCAACCGCCAGGCCCGTATAACATGCAAAGGAAACTGTTTATTTATGTGCGCTAAAGCGACCATGGAGGAGTTCGAGGCCCTCCTTAACGACAGCCTCGCCATCGACACGCCCCAAGAGGGCTCCGTCGTCCGCGGCAAGGTCATCGCCATCGAGGCGGGCCAGGCCATCATCGACGTGGGCTACAAGATGGAAGGCCGCGTCGATCTGAAAGAATTCGCAGCCCCTGGCGAGGCTCCGGAAATCGCCGTGGGCGATGAGGTCGAGGTTTATCTCGACCGCGTCGAGAACGCCCGTGGCGAAGCGGTCATCAGCCGCGAGAAAGCCCGTCGTGAGGAAGCCTGGGATCGTCTGGAGAAAGCCTACGCCGCCGAACAGCGCGTCGATGGCGTCATCTTCGGTCGCGTCAAGGGCGGCTTCACCGTCGATCTCGGCGGTGCGGTGGCCTTCCTTCCGGGAAGCCAGGTCGATGTCCGCCCCGTGCGCGATGCCGGCCCGCTCATGGGCATGAAGCAGCCGTTCCAGATCCTCAAGATGGATCGCCGCCGGGGCAACATCGTCGTTTCCCGCCGTGCCATCCTTGAAGAGTCCCGCGCCGAGCAGCGCGCCGAAGTCATCGGCAAGCTCACCGAAGGCGATGTGGTGGACGGCGTCGTCAAGAACATCACCGAATACGGCGCTTTCGTCGATCTGGGTGGTGTGGACGGCCTGCTGCACGTCACCGACATGGCGTGGCGCCGCGTGAACCACCCGTCCGAGATCCTGGCGATCGGCGAGACCGTGAAGGTCCAGGTCATCAAGATCAACAAGGAAACCCACCGTATCTCCCTGGGCATGAAACAGCTCCAGGACGATCCGTGGGATGCGGTCGAGCGGAAATACGCCATCGGCACCGTCCACAAGGGCCGCGTGACCAACATCACCGACTACGGCGCATTCGTCGAGCTGGAGCCGGGTGTCGAGGGTCTGGTCCACGTGTCCGAGATGTCCTGGACCAAGAAGAACGTCCACCCCGGCAAGATCGTCTCCACCTCGCAGGAAGTGGAGGTCATGGTGCTGGAGATCGACAGCGCGAAACGCCGCGTGTCGCTCGGCCTCAAGCAAACCATGCGCAACCCGTGGGAAGTCTTTGCGGAAACGCATCCCGTCGGCACGCAGATCGAGGGCGAGGTCAAGAACATCACCGAATTCGGTCTGTTCGTGGGTCTCGACAACGACATCGACGGCATGGTCCACCTCTCCGATCTCTCCTGGGATCAGCGGGGCGAGGATGCCATCCAGAACTACCGCAAGGGCGATGTCGTCCGCGCGGCGGTGACGGAAGTCGATATCGACAAGGAGCGTATCTCGCTCTCCATCAAGGCGCTTGGCGACGACACCTTCTCCGAGGCGATCGACGGCGTGAAGCGCGGCTCGATCGTGACGGTCAACGTCACCGCGATCGAGGATGGCGGCATCGAGGTCGAGTACAACGGCATGAAAGCCTTCATCCGTCGTTCCGACCTGTCGCGTGACCGCGCCGAGCAGCGCCCCGAGCGCTTCCAGGTCGGCGATCATGTCGATGCGCGCGTGACCAACGTCGACTCCAAGACCCGTCGTCTGGGCCTGTCGATCAAGGCGCGCGAAATCGCCGAGGAAAAGGAAGCCGTGGAGCAGTACGGTTCCTCCGACTCGGGCGCGTCTCTGGGCGATATTCTGGGCGCCGCGCTCAAGGATCGCAGCTGAGCCTTTTCAGGTTGCAAGTGATTTGGGCGTCCACCCCTCGGGGTGGGCGCTTTTCTTTGCAAAAATTGTTGGCCGTTTTCGTGCCTGAGTTGATTTACTCGCTCATTCCGTGTCGAAATTTCCGCACGATCACTCAATAGGCGGATATCGGCCCGGATGTTTCCGGTTTCTCCCGTCTTTCCAATGGTTTCCTGTTTCTCGCGCTTGCGAAAGAACGTATAGTCCCGATGGAATAGTCGCGATATTTGTGAAACGGGGGGACGGATGATCCGGTCGGAACTCATCCAGAAGATTTCCGAAGAGAACCCGCACCTGTTTCAGCGGGATGTGGAGCGTATCGTCAACACGATCTTTGAAGAGATCATAGAGGCGATGGCGCGGGGCGACCGGGTGGAACTCCGGGGTTTCGGAGCCTTCTCCGTAAAGCAGCGGGACGCGCGCGTTGGCCGCAATCCCCGCACCGGAGAATCGGTTGAAGTCGAGGAGAAGGCAGTGCCATTCTTCAAGGCCGGCAAGCTTCTGCGTGACCGGCTGAACGGGAAGGAAGGTACTGAGGACTGATGCGCTATCTCCGTTACGGATTGATCGCGGTGCTGGGCATCGTGCTTGTCGTCATTGCCGTCGCGAACCGCGATCCGGTGGTATTCCGCTTCCTGCCGGTGTCCGCCGCGCAGACGTTCGGCGGAAGCTGGGCGGTGCAGCTGCCGATGTTCGTCATCCTGCTGGGGGGCATTGCGATCGGGGTTCTTGTCGGCTTCGTCTGGGAATGGTTCCGGGAGCATGGACACCGCAAACGTGCCCGCGTGAAATCGAAGGAAGCCGCGAAGCTGGAGCAGGAAGTCGTTCAGCTCCGGCGGGAGACCGGACGCCCCAACGGCAAGAAGGATGAGATCGTGGCCCTGCTTGAGACCGGCAACGGCAAGCGGTAGAACCGCGGCTGATGACACGTCTTCGCATCCCCCCCAAATCTGTCCGCGTGAAGGTCTGCGGCCTGCGCGAGCCCGCCCATGTTGCAGCAGCCGCAGAGGCGGGCGCCGCCTATGCGGGCCTTGTCTTCTTTCCGCGCTCTCCGCGCGCCCTCAGCATCGCCGAGGCGCGGATGCTGGCGGCGGAGGCTCCTGCCGGCTTGGCCAAGGTCGGACTTGTCGTCGATGCCGATGATGCGCTGCTGGACGCCATCCTGGCCGATGTGCCGCTCGACATGCTGCAACTGCATGGCCGGGAAACACCGGCGCGGGTGGCCGAGATCCGTCAGCGCTACGGATTGCCGGTGATGAAGGCTGTCGGCATCGCCGGACCGGAGGATATCGCGCGGCTTGCCGATTACTGGCCGGTGGCCGACCAGATCCTCGTCGATGCCAAGGCCCCGAAGGATGCGGCGCTGCCCGGCGGCAACGGCGTGGCCTTCGACTGGGGTCTTTTGTGGAACCTGCGCTGGCCGGTGCCGTGGATGCTGGCAGGGGGGCTGACGCCCGCGAACGTGGCCGATGCGCTGCGCGTCACGGGGGCTGCGCAGGTCGATGTCTCCTCCGGCACCGAAAGCGCGCCGGGCGTGAAGGATCCCGATCTGATCCGTGCCTTCATCCGGGCGACGCAGTTGTGAGCGTGACCTTCCGCCCCGCGCGGCTGGAGGATGTGCCCGCCATCGTGGCGCTGCTGGCGGATGATCCGCTTGGCGCGGCGCGGGAATCCGCGACGCTTGCGCCCTATGAGGCCGCCTTTGCCCGGATCGCCGCTTCGGCGGACATGCATCTGATCGTTGGCGAACGGCAGGGGCGCGTCGTCGCGACCTATCAGCTGGCGATCATGCCGGGTCTGTCCAATGCGGGCCGGACGCGTGCCACGCTGGAAGCGGTGCGCGTGGCGGCGGAGCTGCGCTCGCAGGGGGTGGGCGCATTGCTCGTGGCGGATGCGGAGGCCCGGGCGCGCGCTGCCGGAGCGGGGATTTTGCAGCTCACCACACATAAAAGCCGCAGCCGGGCGCATGCCTTCTACGACAGGCTTGGCTTTACCCCATCCCACATAGGTTATAAACGCGATCTGACCTGACGGGAGGCGCGCGATGCAAGGCGGGAGCAACAGCTACAGGACCGGACCGGACGAGAACGGAAGGTTCGGCAATTACGGCGGACGTTTCGTCTCGGAGACGCTGATGCCTCTGATCCTGTCGCTTGAGGCGGAATACGAGCGGGCCAAGCACGATCCGGAGTTCTGGGCGGAGATGAACGATCTCTGGACCCATTACGTCGGCCGCCCCTCCCCGCTCTACTACGCCGAACGTCTGTCGGAGACGCTGGGGGGTGCAAAGATCTACCTCAAGCGCGAAGAGCTGAACCATACCGGCGCGCACAAGATCAACAACGTTCTGGGCCAGATCCTGCTTGCCCGGCGCATGGGCAAGACCCGGATCATCGCGGAAACCGGCGCGGGCCAGCACGGTGTCGCCACTGCCACGGTCTGTGCCAAGTTCGGACTGAAGTGCATCGTCTATATGGGCGCGCATGACGTGCAGCGTCAGGCCCCCAATGTGTTCCGCATGCGGCTTCTAGGGGCGGAGGTCGTTGCCGTCACCTCCGGGCGCGGCACGCTGAAGGATGCGATGAACGATGCGATGCGCGACTGGGTGACCAATGTGCGCGACACGTTCTATTGCATCGGCACGGTCGCGGGGCCGCATCCCTATCCGACCATGGTGCGCGATTTCCAGAACATCATCGGCAATGAGACCCGCGCCCAAATGGAGGCGCAGGAAGGGCGGCTGCCCGACACGATCATCGCGGCCATCGGCGGCGGGTCGAACGCCATGGGTATCTTCCACCCGTTCCTCGACGATCCTTCCGTGCGGATCATCGGTGTCGAGGCCGGGGGCAAGGGCGTGGATGAACGGATGGAGCATTGCGCCTCGCTCACCGGCGGGCGTCCGGGCGTGCTGCATGGCAACCGGACCTATCTGCTGCAGGATGCCGACGGGCAGATCCTTGAAGGTTTCTCCATCTCTGCCGGTCTCGACTATCCCGGCATCGGGCCGGAGCACGCCTGGCTGCACGATACGGGCCGGGTCGAATATGTCTCCATCACCGATGCGGAGGCGCTCTCCGCCTTTCAGGATCTGTGCAGCTACGAGGGCATCATTCCGGCGCTGGAATCGAGCCACGCGCTCGCCCATGCCATCAAGATCGCGCCCGATCTGCCGAAGGATCACCTGATCGTGGTCAACCTGTCCGGGCGGGGGGACAAGGACATCTTCACCGTCGCCCGCGCGCTCGGGGTCGAGGTGGAAGTCACGCCCTGAACGGGCGCCGTTCCGCCGCAGGGGCGGGAGCGGACTGGCGTTTTCGCGCAGGATCATTAGCCTTCCGGTCAGCCCCTGCCGACCGGAGACAAGATGACCCTGCGCCTGCTTGCCGCCCTGCTGCTGACCCTTGCCACCCCGCTCCGGGCCGATCTGCGCCCCGAGACCTTCGCCAGCCCCGCGCTGCACCGCGACATCCCCGCGAATGTCTATGTGCCTGACGGTGACCCGCCGCCGAACGGCTGGCCCGTGCTCTACCTGCTGCATGGCCACGGCGGAAACCAGAACAGCTGGCGCGATCTGGGGAATATCGAGCCGACGCTTGACCGGCTGATCGGGGAGGGGCGGATCGATCCGCTCCTCGTCGTCATGCCGGATGCCGGGAACAGCTGGTATGTGGACAGCGCCACGCTCGGCGGGCCGGGGGATTACGAGACCGCCATCACGCATGACCTGCGGCTCGCCGTGGAGGCGCGCTATCCCGTCCGCAAGGACAGGGAGGGCCGGGGCATCGCGGGCCTTTCCATGGGTGGGTTCGGGGCGCTCCGCCTCGCCTACAGCCACAACGATCTCTACGTCGTCGCGGCGAGCCTGTCGGGCGCGATCTGGCAGAATGTGACCGCGCCCAATCTCGACGACACGCCGGAGGAATTGCAGGTGGTGCAGGAATCGGCCTTCCTGAAGAACCCGACTTCCGCCCTTGCGCTGCCGTCGGTGGGCGATCACTTCGACGGGGCTTTCGGCCGACCCTTCGACGCGGAGCGGTTCAACCGGCTGAATGTGTTCACGCTGATCGAGGGCGCCGTCGCCTCGGAGAAGCCGCTGCCCGTCACCTATATCACCTGCGGGGACGATGACGGTTACCGGCTGTGGCGCGGCGCGGTGGACCTGCATGAGACGCTGCAGGCGGCGAAGCGGACCTCCGAACTGCGTATCACCGATGGCGCGCATACATGGTCGCTCTGGCAGCAGACCATCGTCGATGCGCTGCTGTTCATCGACCGCCAGTGGTTGCCCACCGCCTATCCCGAACCCGCCGTCAGCCCGCCCAAACCCTGACCGAAGCCCTGAGATGCCGGCCGGCGAAACCCAAGGGCGTCAGGCCGCGTCAAGGCGCCACCGCGCCGGAGGGAGGCGCTTCAGCCCCGGATCGCCTCCAGCATCCGGCTGACGTTATCGGGATCGGCGTCGGGCGTGATCCCGTGGCCGAGGTTGAAGATATGCGGCCCCTGAGAGAACGCGCGTACGATCCGGCGCGTCTCCGCCACGAGGTCCGGCCCTCCGGTGACAAGGTGGTGAGGGGCGAGGTTGCCCTGCACGCAGCCATCCCCCTGCACGGCCCGCGCGGCCCATTCGGCATCGACCGAATTGTCCAGCGCGACGCAGTCAGCCCCCGTCGCCCGCGCAAAGCCCGCATAGCGCTCCCCTGCCTCCCGCGGGAAGGCGATGATCGGCACGCCGGGATGGCGCTCCTTCAGCGCGGCGATGATGCGCCGGGCGGGGGCGACGGCGAATTGCTCGAAATCCGCGCCCTTCAGCGACCCGGCCCAGCTGTCGAACAGCTTGACGACCTCCGCCCCGGCCTCGATCTGGGCGGAAAGGTAAAGGACCGTCGCCTCCGAAATCCGGTCGATCAGCGCGGCGAAGGCCGTCCGGTCGCGCGCGATCATCGCATGGGCCGGCCCCTGATCCGGGGTGCCGCGCCCGGCGACCATGTAGGTGGCCACCGTCCAGGGCGCCCCGGCGAAGCCGATGAGCGTCACTTCCGGCGGCAGCGCGCGCGCCACGAGGCGCACCGTCTCATAGACGGGGGAGACCGTCTCGTGCACCGCCGCGGCCGGGCGGAGCGCCGCGACCCCCGCCGCATCGGTCACGGTGGAAAGACGCGGCCCCTCTCCCTGCACGAAGCGCAGGTCGAGCCCCAGCGCCTGCGGCACCAAGAGGATATCGGCAAACAGGATCGCCGCGTCGAAGCCGTAGCGCCGGATCGGCTGGAGCGTCACCTCCGCCGCGAGGTCGGGGGTGTAGCACAGGTTCAGGAAATCCCCGGCCTTCGCCCGCGTGGCGCGGTATTCGGGCAGGTAGCGCCCCGCCTGCCGCATCATCCAGACGGGCGGAACATCCTGCCGTTCCCCGGCGAGGGCACGAAGTATCTTCTTGGTCATGGCGGCTCTCCTCCGCCGACCGTGAACGCGACGCGGGGGCAGAAGTCAAGTCAGCCGGTTGCCGCGCCGGAGAGGGAGGCGTAAGCCCTCCGCATCCAGCCGGACATATGTGCAAGACATGATCTTCTTCATCCCCTTCCTTCTGCTCGCCGTGATCGTTGGTCTGTGGTGGACGCGCCGGGGCAGCACGCTCACCCGCGATTGCCGCTGGCGGGAGGATCGCGCCCATGCCACCGCGACCGAGCGCGTCTTTCGCTGCGCGGCCTGCGGGGCGGAGACACGCGTTCCCGCGGGCCGGGAGCCGCGCGACTGCCTCCGGGCGCAGACGCCCTGAGGTCAGGGCAGCACCTTTCCGGGATTGAGCAGGCCCTGCGGGTCCAGCGCGGCCTTGATCCGGGCCATGACATCAAGTGCTACGGGATCCTTGTGGGCCGCCATCGTGGGCCGCTTGGACAGGCCGATCCCGTGTTCGGCGGAGAAACTGCCGCCCAGCCGCACTGCCTCTTCCGCCACAGCGTTGCGCAGCGCGGCGAGCAGGGGAGCGTCATCGCGTGTGGGGAAGGCGGTGTAATGGAAGTTTCCGTCGCCCAGATGCGCGATGGCCAGCTCATCCGCGCCCGGATCGAGCGCATGGAGCCGCGCGGTCATCGCGGTGAGGAAGTCCTGCATCCTGTCGAGCGGCAGGGAGATGTCGGTATCGACATGCGGCTTCTGCGCGAATGTGATCTCCGCCGCGGCCTCCCGCACCGCCCACATCTCCGCCCGCTGTGCCTCCGTCCGGGCCAGCGTGGCATCCAGCACCTCACCCCGCGCCATCGCCATGGCAAGCGTATCCTCCAGCCGTGTCACCACCGGAAGCGAGCCGTCGGCGAGCGGCTCCGCCTCATGCGGGGCGGTCACGCCGATCTCGATGAGCAGGGTGGAGGGGTAGCGCGTGGCGAAGGGTTCCTTCAGGTCGGGGCGATGCCGGGCGAGCCGCTCCATATAGGCGGCGGGCAGGTATTCGAACGCCTCGACCGCGCCGCCCGTCTCCCCCTGCAACCGGTTGAGCAGGTCGAGCGCCACGGCAAGGCCCGGCACCGCGACCATCGCCGTCGCATGGGCGCGGGCGGCGGGCACCAGCTTCAGCACCGCCGCCGTGATGACGCCGAGCGTGCCCTCCGCCCCGATGAACAGGTCGCGCAGGTCGTAGCCGGTGTTGTCCTTGCGCAGTTCCGACATGAGGTCGAGCACGCGCCCGTCCGCCAGCACCACCTCCACACCCAGAACGAGCGCGCGGGTATTGCCGAACCGCACCACGTTCGAGCCGCCCGCATTGGTGGAGAGAAAGCCGCCCACCTGAGCCGAGCCGCGCGCGCCGAAGGTCAGCGGGAAGGCCAGATCATGCTCCGTCGCCGCGTCATGGATGGCCGAGAGGACGACGCCCGCCTCGACTACGGCGATGCGGGAGGCGGGGCGGATCTCGCGGATGCGGTTCATCCGTTCGAGCGAGAGCATGACCCCGCCCTCCGCGAAGGTGCCGCCATTCAGCCCCGTGCCGCCGCCGGTCGGCACCACCGGGACACCCGCCGCGGCGCAGAGCCGCAGGATAGCGGCCACCTCCTCCCTGCTGGCCGGACGCACGACGGCGAGCGGCGTCCAGACGTATTTGCCCGTCCAGTCGTGGCTGTAGCGTGCCGTTTCGTCGCCGGTCAGTACGTTGGCCGGGCCGGTGATGTCCCGAAGAGCGTCGATCAGTGCCATGCGATGTCCCCCGCCGTTTCGCGCGGCACCTGACGCCTGCGCCCCACCGCTGTCAACCGGACGCTGTGCTCTGCCTGCTTCGCTGACGCTGGACCATGAGTGGCAAAGCGGCTGCCCGGAGGCGCTTTCAGCGCGGCAGGATTGCCTCCACGGCGGGGCCGAGCGCCTCCACCACCAGTGCCACGCCCTCCGCATTCGGATGGATGCCGTCCAGCAGGTAGCGGGGCGCCTCGAACGGGGTGGAGAGGTGGCGGAGGATGCCGAGGTAGAAATTGGGATAGAGCGGCACGTCCTGCGCGGCGGCGACCTCTGACCACAGGCGATTGTAGCGGAGCGCCGGGGCATGGATGCCGGGGATCTCCACGCCGACCAGCAGCGCCGGGATGGCGCGCACCCGGATCTCTCCCATGATCGCCGTCAGATTGGCCGCGGCGGTGTCATAGGGCACGCCGCGGAAGGCATCGTTGCCGCCTAGGCTCACGATCATTGCATCGGGTCTCGGACGGAGGGCCCTGTCGAGCCGCGCGCGCCCGCCGCGCGTGGTGTCGCCCGCGACGCCGGCGTTCTCCACCCGCACATCCCAGCCGCGCGCCCGCAGCCACGCTTCGAGCTGCACCGGCAGGCTCTGCCGCGCGGGGAGGCCGAAGCTCTGCATCAGGCTGTCGCCAAAGGCCACGACGCGCAGGGTGCGAGCCTCTGCGGAAGGGGCCGCGAGGAGGACGAGGCAGAGAAACAGCAGTCCAAGGACCGCCGCCTTCGCGACGGAAACCTTGCATGCTGGCAGGCTCCGGCGGCGGGTCATCAGGGTAGCAGCTTTGCCATCAGCTTGGCGGCCAGCGCATCATAATCGCCGTCGAAATGGTGCCCGCCCGTCGTCTGTATCTTGCCGAAGCCGGCAAGGCGCGGATCGTTGCAGGCGGTATCTTCCTCCTCGTCGCCGGAAACGCAGATCGTCCTGTCCGCCGGCAGCGCGGCGATGGCAGCCGGCACGTCGTAGCCGGTGCTGTCGAGCCCCAGCCAGCCGCCCACCGTCACCTGGAACGAGGTGGAGGGGCCGGGTGCCAGCAGCCCGATGAGACGCGTCCGGTCGCGGAGCGGCTGCGGCAGCAGGGGCCAGGCGAAGGGCAGCGTATCGGCGCCGAAGGAATAGCCGATCAGCCCGACCGGCAGCTTGCCCGTGGGATCCGCCTTTGCGGCGATCGTGGCAAGGTCGCGGGCCAGTTCCTCCGGCGTCCGCTGGGACCAGAAGTAGCGCAGGGCGTCCAGCCCCACGGCGTGAACGTCATGCTGGGCGAGCCAGTCGGCCACCGACTTGTCCAGGTCGCGCCATCCGCCATCCCCGGAGATCACGATGACAAGCGCACGTGGTTTGCCGCCGGTCGCCGGAACATCGACAGCCGGCAGGTCACCGAACGGCTTCACCGAATCCGCGATGTCGCTCACGGCGGCGGCGACCTGCGCCTCCGACGCATCGGTGTCCAGCTCCTCCACCGTCACCTCCTCCTGCCCGGAAGCGGCCTCCTCGACGGCGGAGAGCACCGCCTCCGGGGCAAAGAGATGCGCGGTCCGCTGCACGGCGGGGTCGAAACCCATGGGGCCGGGCGCGGGCAGGTCATCCGGGCGGCATACCGGGCGGGGCAGGGCGGTTTTGCCGTCGAAGCCGCTGCCCACCGCCGCGGCAAAGGAGGCGACAGGCGCTTCCGCCACGGCGGCATAGGCGAATGCCGCCCCCGCGCCGCGCCCCGCGAGGATCGGCGGGAGGTAGGTCTGAAGCCCCGCCTGCCGCTCCGCCGTCTGGGCCAGATCGCTGATCGCGCCGTCCACCGGCAGGCAGTCGCCCTCCTCTGCCGCGAGTTCCCGCATGTGACGGGCATAATCCACCGCAAGGACCATGGACCCCTCCGCCGTCAGTGCCGCGACCATCCGGTCATCCGCCGCCTGCCAGCCTGCCGCGTCGGAGAAATAGACGACGACCGCTTTCGGCCCATCCTGCGGCAGGGGGGCCGGCATGTGGAACGGGACGTCGGTCAAACCCTCCGCGCTCACCGTGGGGGGCGCATCCTGACCGTGAACGGGCGTCACGGCGAGCAGCGCCACAAGGGCCGTCAGCACAGATTTTGCATATGTCATCGTTTCAACACCCGTATCGGATTGCCGGAGATCAGCGCCGTCACATCCATCAGCGCCTGCGGCATGGCGAAGCCGCCGGGACAGGCGAGGTACTGCGACGTCCAGACCGGCCCGAACTTCTGCTTGAAGGCGCGCAACCCCTCGAAATTGTAGAACTCGTCGCCCCGCCGGTAGATGAAGGTGCCGAGCCGGTTCCATGTCGAGGCCAGCGGATGATCGGCCAGCCCCGCAAGAGGCGCCGCGCCAAGGTTGAACCAGCGATAGCCCTCCGCCTTTCCGTAGAGCAGCAGCCGGGCGAAGAGCGCGTCCATGATGACCTTGGACACGCCGGGCCGGTAACGCATGAGGTCGATCGACAGTTCGTTCAGATTGTCGCCGGACCGCCAGAGATTGGCAAAGGCGACGATGGCCCCCTCCTTGCGGAGCACGGCGATGTCGAATTCCTTGATGTAGTCGTCATCGAACCGGCCGAGGGAGAAGCCCTTCTCCGCACCATGCTTCGTCTCCAGCCAGGCATCCGACACGCCGCGGAGATCCTCCAGAGCGGCAGGAACCTCCGCCGCGGGGATGACGGAGAATTCCAGCCCCTCACGGGTGGCGCGCTTGTCGGCATAGCGGAAGTCCTGCCGCGAGGGCCCTTCCAGCGAGAAGCTGTGCAGGTCCACCCGCGCGACCTCTCCCGTCTTCAGAAGGGCGAGACCAAGCTCCAGATACACGGCCAGCCATTCCGGGGTGACGGAATAGTGGATGGCCCGCATGCCGTTGCGATCGGCGGCCTCGGCAAAGCGCCAGATCAGCCGGCGACCCGCTTCCGCATCGCCCACCGGATCGCCGAGCGCGATCCAGCTGTTGCCCTGCTCGCCATACATCAGGAAGGCGGTTTCGTCGGCGGAAACCATGAAGGACTTGTCCCCCAGCAGCGCCACGTTGGGCTGGGTGGCGGACGTGGTCTTCAGGATGCGCCGGACGGCATCGGGGATCTCCACCGGGCCGGAAACCTGCCTCCCGGTGGGCCGGTTCAGCCAGCTGTCGATGGTGAGCGCCCCGGTGATGATGACGAGCGCCAGCGTCGCCCGCAGGAAGCGCGAGGCGTCCCCGTCCCAGTCGAAGCTCCACCAGAGATTGTTTTCGTAATCCACGTGGCGGTAGGCCAGCAGCCCGATCAGCGTGAAGAAGGCGATGATGACGATCAGCAGGGCGAGCCAGGTGGGCGTCAGCCGGAAGGATCGCATCCGCCCGCGCCGGTAGAAGGCGCCCGGAAACATCGCGAGCAAGAGGGCGGCGGCGAGCAGGCCGCTCGCCTCCTCCCAGTCCAATCCCTTGGCGAGAGAAAACACCGCCCCTGCGCAGAGCAGGCAGAGCGCCAGCAGGCGGGCGCGGGCAATCCTCCTGAACAGGCCGCGGGAGATGACGATGAGGAACAGGCCCGCGACGCTTGCCATCAGGTGTGAGGCTTCCGCAAAGGGAAGCGGTATCAGCCCGCTCAGCAGACCCACCCGATCGGCGAGAGCGGGGACGTTGCCGGACAGCAGGAGGATGCAGCCGCCGACCAGCGTCGCCGTTCCCGCCAGAGGCGGCACGATCCGCTGCACGACAGGGCTGACCCGCCCCGCTACCGCCCGGACGGCATGGCGCGCCCGGTAGCCCTCGAAGCCCAGAAAGGCGATCCCGGCGATTGCCAGAGGCAGGAAGTAGTAGATCACCCGGAACAGCACGAGCGCGGCCACCACATCCGGCCGGTTGCCCGCGCCGAGCCCCAGCAGCACCGTCGCCTCGAACACGCCGAGGCCGCCGGGCGCGTGGCTGACCGTGCCGATGACCAGCGCCACGACGAACAGGATCAGGAACATCGCGTAGCCCTGCGTGACATCGCCGGGCAGCAGCACATAGAGCGCGGCGGCGGCGGCGGCGATATCGGCGGCGGCGACGAGGATCTGGGCCGTCGCGTTCCGGGCGGAGGGCAGCGGCAGGCGCCAGTTGAACAGCATGACCTCCCGCGGGTTGCGAGAGAGCCACAGGAGGGCGGCCAGGATCGCCGCGACGATGACCCCGCCGATGACCCGGTCCGCCATGGGCGAGACGATCTGAAGGAAGGGAATGCCGTCCGGGTCGAGCAGCAGCGCCAGTCCGATCACCGCACCGATCCCGGCAGTGAAGCTCAGAAAGGATATGCCGACGATGCGCCCCACATCGGAAGCATCCAGCCCCGCCGCCTGATAGATGCGGTAGCGGATCGAACTGCCCACCACGACGTGAAAGCCGATGGCGTTGGAGATCGCATAGGCCACCGCGCCCGCAAAGGCCGCGAGCCGGACGGGCACCCTGTCCGGCGCGACGCGCCGCGAGGCCAGAACGTCGTAGAGCCCGAGGGCGCAGAAGCTCAGCACCGTGAAGCCCAGAGCCTCCGCCAGCGCGATCCGGGGCGTGCCCGTGATGGCGGCCTTGATGTCGTCCAGCCGAAGCTCGTCGCTGATCTTGTAGATCACCACGGTTGCGATGACGGCGATGACCGCGCCGATCAGCGGCCCCGCCACCCGCGGCTCCAGCAGTCGGACGGCTAGCTTCGCAACGCCCGTCTTTTCAGGCGAGGGACGCGGCATTTCCATATTCTTTTCGGTCATTGAGACCCGCTCTTGGCAGCCCGGATACGGGTCATCTTGTCGCAGAAAAATAAGAGACCGGCCATAGTCCTGTTCCTGTCTGACAAGCACGCTTGTGCGATCCGGCCCCGGTGCGGAGGGGGAGGGCGTACCGATGCCGGCTTGGCGGTTGCCGGTCTCCCGCCGCCGCTTCCGTCAGCGCTCCTCCTCCGCCGCTGGCCCAAGGCGCGCGCGACAGATGGTGCAGTTTCGCGCGGCGTCGAGACTTTTCCCAAACTCCTTCGCCCCCTGCGCCTTCCCCATGCGCTTTCGACACGGCTTACGCTCTTTTCCTTTCCGCGCGATGAATGCTCAGATCTCCGGCACGACGGACTGGCTCCGCTTGAGGCAACGCAGCGTGAAGCTCGACCGGGCATGGCGGATGCCCGGCACGCGGAACAGCTTCTGGCGGAGGAAGTCCTCGTATCCCCGCGTGCCATTGGCGGCGACCTTGATGAAATAGTCGTATTCGCCGGTGGTGAGATAGACCTCCAGCACCTCGGGCAGAGCGACCATCGCCTTGCCGAAGGCTTCGAGTGCGGTGTCATCATGGCGGTCGAGCATGACTTCGATGATGACCGTCTCCGCCATGCCGAGCCGTTCCTGATCCAGCACGGCGGTATAGCCCCGGATGTAGCCCTCTGCCTCCAGCCGCCGGGTGCGCTGCCAGCAGGGGCTGGGCGAGAGACCTATCTCGTCTGCGAGCTGGGCATTGGTCAGGCGGCCGTTCCCCTGAAGGGCGCGGAGAATCCGGCGGTCGATTCGATCGAGGATGCGGCTGGGTTCGGGCATGGTGTCCAAAGATGCTGCCGGGATTGGCGCAGATCGTGAAAGAAGCTTCTGACACAAAATCGCCATGCGCAAGGATCGGAATTTCCTTTTGGCCGCTCGGCATTATCCTCATACCGGGGAGAGGGGGCGGAGAGGAGCCGCCCGGCACGCCGTGGCCAACCCTTCCCATACCGCGCGACCGCGCCTTGAGGAGACGCCATGGACGACCTGCCGCCGCTCAGCCTGCACGTTCCCGCCCCGGAGGTCCGGCCGGGAGACAAGCCGGACTTCAGCCATGTGACGATCCCCCGCGCGGGCACGGTCCGCCGCCCCGCGATCGACGAGAACCCCGAGGATATGCGGGACATGGCCTTTACCATCATCCGGGTGCTGAACCGGCAGGCGGAGGCGGTCGGGCCCTGGGCCATCGAGCTGTCCGATGACGCGCTCCGCGACGGGCTCAGGCACATGATGATCCTGCGCGCCTTCGACGCCCGGATGCTGACGGCGCAGCGCCAGCAGAAAACCTCCTTCTACATGCAGCATCTGGGCGAGGAGGCGGTGTCCTGCGCCTTCCGCAAGGCGCTGAACCCCGGCGACATGAACTTTCCCACCTACCGGCAGGCGGGATTGCTGATCGCGGGCGACTATTCGCTCCGCACGATGATGAACCAGATCTATTCCAACGCGGAGGATCCGATGCGCGGCCGGCAGATGCCGGTGATGTATTCGGACAAGCCGCAGGGGTTCTTCTCCATCTCCGGCAACCTTGCGACGCAGTATATTCAGGCGGTGGGCTGGGCGATGGCTTCGGCCATCATGAACGACCGCAAGATCGCCGCGGCCTGGATCGGCGATGGCTCCACGGCGGAGAGCGACTTCCACGCGGCGCTGGTCTTTGCCTCCACCTACAAGGCGCCGGTGATCCTGAACGTGGTGAACAACCAGTGGGCCATCTCCACCTTCCAGGGTATCGCGCGGGGCGGGTCGGGCACCTTCGCCGCGCGGGGGCTGGGGTTCGGCATTCCCTCTCTCCGGGTGGATGGCAACGACTATCTCGCGGTGCTTTCCGTCGCGCGCTGGGCGGCGGAGCGGGCGCGGCGGAACCTCGGGCCGACGATGGTGGAATATGTCACCTACCGGCAGGGGGCGCATTCCACCTCCGACGATCCCTCCGCCTACCGCCCTGCAGAGGAAAGCTCCGCCTGGCCGCTGGGCGACCCCATCCTGCGGCTGAAGAACCACATGATCCTGAAAGGCATCTGGTCCGACGAGCGTCACGCCCAGGCGGAAGCGGAGATCATGGCCGAGGTCGTTGCCGCGCAGAAGGAGGCCGAGGCCATCGGCACGCTGCATTCCGGCCACCGCCCCTCCGTGCGCGAGATGTTCGAGGACGTGTACGAGACGATGCCGCCGCACCTGATGCGCCAGCGGCAGGAAGCGGGGTACTGAGCCATGGCGCGCATGACGATGATCGAGGCGCTGCGCGACGCGCTCGACGTGGCGATGGGCCGCGACAACCGCGTGATCGTGTTCGGCGAGGATGCCGGATATTTCGGCGGGGTCTTCCGTGTGACCTCCGGCCTGCAGAAGAAATACGGGCCGACGCGCTGTTTCGATACGCCGATCAACGAATCCGGCATCGTCGGGGCGGGGATCGGCATGGCGGCCTATGGGCTTCGCCCGGTGGTGGAGATCCAGTTCGCGGATTACGTCTATCCCGCCTATGACCAGATCGTGTCGGAGGCCGCGCGGCTGCGCTACCGCTCCAACGGGGAATTCACCTGCCCCATGGTGATCCGCATGCCCACGGGCGGCGGCATCTTCGGCGGGCAGACGCATTCCCAGTCGCCGGAGGCGCTGTTCACCCATGTGACGGGGCTGAAGGTCGTCGTGCCGTCCAACCCGCAGGACGCCAAGGGGCTGCTGCTGTCCGCCATCGAGGATCCCGATCCGGTGATCTTCATGGAGCCGAAGCGGCTCTACAACGGCCCGTTCGACGGCCATCATGAACGCCCGGTCGCATCGTGGAAGAACCATCCCTTCGGAGAGGTGGAGCCCGGCCACTACACCGTTCCCTTGGGCAAGGCCGCCATCCGGCGGGAAGGCTCCGCCGTGACGGTGCTGACCTATGGAACCATGGTCCATGTGACGGAGGCCGCTGCGGAGGAGACGGGTGTGGATGCCGAAGTGATCGACCTGCGCACGCTGCTCCCGCTTGATCTGGAGGCGGTGACGGCCTCCGTGCGCAAGACCGGGCGTTGCGTGATCGTGCATGAGGCCACGCTCACCTCCGGCTTCGGGGCGGAACTGGCGGCGCTGGTCCAGCAGGAGTGTTTCTACCATCTGGAGGCTCCCGTGCGGCGGGTGGCGGGCTGGGACACGCCCTATCCGCATGTGCATGAGTGGAGCTATTTCCCCGGGCCTGCGCGGGTCGGCGCGGCGCTCACCAGCATCATGGAGGCGTGAGCATGGGAACCCTGTCGATCAGGATGCCCGACATCGGCGAAGGCATCGCCGAGGCCGAGCTTGTGGAATGGCACGTGGCACCCGGAGACATCGTGCAGGAGGATCAGCCGCTCGCCGCCGTGATGACGGACAAGGCGACGGTGGAAATCCCCTCTCCCGCTTCCGGCAAGGTGGTCTGGCTGGGCGGAGAGGTGGGCGACAGCATCGCCGTGAAGGCGGAACTGATCCGGCTGGAAGTGGAAGGAGAGGGGAATGTCTCCGCCGATGCGGAGCCGCCGATGCGGGCGGCGAAAGCAGCGGAAGAAGGGAGCGGGGCGGACGAAGCGCCACGCGCGGGTGTGCCTGCCGCAGGGGCCGCCGAATCCGCTGCCGAATCCTCCGCCACCAAATCCTCCGCCACCAAATCCTCCGCCACCAAATCCTCCGCCACCAAATCCCCGGCCGCCAAATCCCCGACTGCCAAAAACGGCGAGGCTTCGCGCGCGGCTGCAAGGCCCGAACCCCGGGGGCAGGGGCGCCCTGCACCCGCCGCCGCTCTCCGGCCGGAGGGGGAGCGGCCGCTCGCCACGCCCTCCGTCCGTCAGCGGGCGCGGGAGGCCGGGGTCGATCTGCGCTTCGTGCGCGGTTCCGGGCCAGCGGGGCGGATCACCCATGACGATCTGACCGCGCATGTAGAGGCGGGCGCGCCCGAGGGCCGCCCCGCCCATCGCCGCGACGGCTCCGTCACGGAGGTGAAAGTCGTCGGCCTGCGCCGCAGGATCGCGGAGCGGATGCAGCTCGCCAAGCGCAACATCCCCCATATCAGCATCATCGAGGAGGTCGATGTCACCGGGCTGGAGGACCTGCGCGCCAAGCTCAACGCCGAAGGCAGGGGCGCGGCCAAGCTGACCCTGCTGCCGTTCCTCATGAAGGCCATCGTGCGGGCGGTGCGGGAGCAGCCCGCGCTGAACGCGCTCTATGATGACGAGGCGGGCGTCGTGCGGCAGTTCGGCGGCGTGCATATCGGCATCGCCACCCAGACGCCGAACGGGCTGATGGTTCCGGTGGTGCGTCATGCGGAGGCGCTGACACTGCGCGAGGCGGCGGGGGAGCTGCTGCGGCTGGCGGAGGCCGCGCGCGACGGCAGCGCCACGCGGGAGGAGCTTTCCGGTTCCACCATCACCATCACCTCGCTGGGCCCGCTCGGGGCCATCGCGACCACACCGATCATCAACCACCCGGAAGTCGCCATCGTCGGGGTCAACCGGATGCAGATCCGGCCCTTCTGGGACGGGACGGAATTCGTGCCCCGCAAGATGATGAACATTTCCTGCTCCTTCGATCACCGGGTGATCGACGGATGGGACGCGGCGGTCTTCGTTCAGCGGCTGAAGACGCTGCTGGAAACGCCTGCGATGATTTTCGTGGAGGAATGACATGGCCGAACTGACCTGCAAGCTGCTCGTGATCGGGGCAGGCCCGGGGGGCTATGTCTGCGCGATCCGCGCCGGGCAACTGGGGGTGGACACGATCATCGTCGATCCGCGCAAGCCCGGGGGCACCTGTCTCAACATCGGCTGCATCCCGTCCAAGGCGTTGATCCACGCGGCGGAAGAGTTCGCCCGCCTGCGCACCTTCGCGGCGGAGGGGGCGTTGGGCATCACCGCCGCCGACCCCGCCATCGACCTTTCCCGCACGGTGGCGTGGAAGGACGGCATAGTGGAGCGGCTGAACGGCGGCGTCGGGGCTTTGCTGAAGAAGGCCAAGGCGCGGCTGATCGAGGGCACCGCGCGTTTCGTGGATGGCAAGACCGTGACGGTGACCTCGGCGGAGGGCGAGAGCTACACCATCACCGCGGAAACCGTGGTGATCGCGACCGGCTCCGTGCCGGTGGAACTGCCCTTCCTGCCCTTTGGCGGGGATGTCATCTCCTCAACCGAGGCGCTGTCGCTCACCGATATCCCACGGACGCTGGCGGTGGTGGGGGGCGGATATATCGGCCTCGAACTCGGCACGGCCTTCGCCAAGCTGGGGTCGCAGGTCACGGTGGTGGAGATGGCCGACCGCATCCTGCCGCTTTACGACGCGGACCTTACAAGGCCCGTGGCGCAGCGGTTGCAGGCGCTTGGCGTCCGGGTGCTCACCGGGGCGAAGGCGCGGGTGTTCGGCAACGGCCAGCTCACCGTGGAGACCGGCCGCGAGGTGGAGCAGATCGCGGCGGAGAAGGTGCTGGTGACCGTCGGGCGGAAGCCGCAACTGGAGGGGTGGGGGCTGGAGGAGCTGTCGCTCACCCGGAACGGCCGGTTCCTTGCGGTGGATGACGGGTGCCGGACATCCATGCGGGGGATCCATGCGATCGGCGATGTGACGGGGGAGCCGATGCTCGCCCATCGTGCGATGGCACAGGGGGAGATGGTGGCCGAGATCGTCGCGGGGGAGCGGCGCGTCTGGGACAAGCGGGTGATTCCCGCCGTGTGTTTCACCGACCCGGAGGTGGTGACCGCCGGCCTTTCCCCCGAGGAGGCGGAGGCGCAGGGCATCGCCATGCTGACCGCGAGCTTTCCCTTCGCCGCAAATGCCCGTGCAATGACCGTCGAGCGCGACGACGGTTTCATCCGCGTGGTGGCCCGCAAGTCCGATCACCTGATCCTCGGGATCCAGGCGGTGGGCCATGGCGTTTCGGAACTGGCGGCGGCCTTTGGTCTGGCCATCGAGATGGGGGCGCTGCTGGAGGATGTGGCGGGAACGGTTCACGCCCATCCCACGCAGGGCGAGGGTCTGCAGGAGGCCTGTCTTCGCGCGCTCGGCCACGCGCTGCACATCTGAGGAAAGCCACGCGTTGTGCAAAAAGGAAGAAGCCGCGCCTTTTGGGAAGGCGCGGCTCAACATTCACTTCGGTCACTCAGAAAACGTTAACGAGATAGAGGATTATGATGAGGGGGATCGGAATACCGATCAGCCAAGCAAGTACGCCCTTCAACGGAGGCTCCTTAGTTTACGGGTGCCTGTTCACGCGCGTTCTGCGTGATCTTTGCCGTTCCACTCGAACCGGCATGTCGCGCGCGATAAGCTTCGGCACCGCTATTGCTGTAACAACGGCAGCGAGGGCGAGCAAAAAGGGAAGCGCTGTGGTCATCTGCTTCTGTCCTGCCTTATCCTTCTGAGGGTTAACGCGGCCCCTCCGCTGTAGTTCCGCCGTTGGGTAAAAAACAGGTGCGGCATTGCCGATCTTGCATCGGGCTGCGGGATCGCTTCTTGTCCAGTGGTGCGCTGGCAGCGCATGCAAGCGGAGCAAGGCGTGGATCAGGTGACGGACAACGAGCACGAGAACAAGCGGGATCGGCAGATCCATCTCGTCCACCGCGCGGACCTGCGCCGCCCGCCGTTGATCGCCTATTCCTCTCTTGCCCGATGGCTTCTGGTCGGCGTCCTCGCCGCGTCGGTCTGGTTCTTTCATGACTTTCTGGTGCCGGTGCTGGCGGCGACGATCATCGCCTTTGCCACATGGCCGCTGCGGGTGCGGTTGCATGACAGGGTCGGGCTGGGGCGGACGCTGACGGGCGCTTTGCTCGTCCTGCTCATCGTGCTGTTTCTGGTGATCCCGATCATCATCGCGCTTGGCTATGCGGCGCGCGAGTTTCGGGAATGGCTGTCATGGGCCATTCAGATCAACGCCGTAGGAGGGCCGCCGCCCGACTGGCTCGACACGTTCCCCGTCATTGGAAGCTGGCTGGTGGAGCAATGGAGCCAGCATATCGGGCGCCCCGGCGCGATCGGAGAGCTTGTTCAGGTGACGAGCGGGGCCAATATCGGCACGATCTATCGGGGTGTGCTTACGGCGAGTTCCATGGCGCTGCACCTCGCGCTGGCGCTGATCTTCATGCTCATCACATTGTTCGTGCTTTACCGCGACGGGGACCGGGTGGCGGCGCAGCTCGACATGATGGGGGAGCGGATCGTTCCCGGCAGATGGGAGCGGCTTTCGCGGATCATCCCACGCACGATTTCCTCGACCGTGACGGGGATGACGCTCATCGCCATAGGTGAGGGCCTGATTCTCGGCGTGGCCTATTGGCTGGCGGGGGTGCCATCCCCGGTCACCTTCGGGGTCATTACCGGGTTCATGGCATTGATACCGGGGGGTGCGCCGCTCTCTTTCACGCTCATTTCCCTCTATCTGGTCGGCAGCGGTTCCGCCGGCGCGGGTGCGGCCCTGTTCATCTGGGGTTGCGTCGAACTGTTCATCGTCGACAAGACCATCCGGCCCGTGCTGGTCGGGGGGCCGGTGAAGCTGCCGTTCCTGCCCACGTTCTTCGGCCTTATCGGCGGGGTGAAGACGCTCGGCATTGTCGGGCTGTTCGTGGGGCCGGTGCTGATGGCGCTGCTTGTCTCCATCTGGCGCGAATGGGCGCGCGAGATCGCGGCTCATCCCTTGCCCCAGAGTGCGTTGCCGAAGGTTCCGCTGCGCGAGAATCCACCCGACTAAACCTCCGTTCGTTTCCTGCGAAGAAATAATGCGGCAGTGCTTCAATGCGGCACTGCCGCATAATTTTTCGTCACTTTGCAGCAGCACCATCATGTCATCGGAGAGAAACAAATATTTTCATACTAAATTTTAAAAGATTCCTTTCTTTTAGAGAGACTTGTGTCACCATCTCCCTCGGGCGCCACGATGCCCATGTGGAAAGTTTTAAGTTTTCCGGGGGAATATCATGACTGTTAAATCTCTTGCTTTCGCGACCGTTGCGGCGGTCGCTCTTTCGGCTGGTGCTGCACTTGCAGCGCCCATCTATGCAACCGGCGCGACTTGGACACCCGGCTTCGGCGATCTGAGGCCCGGGCGGAGCAATCCTGACAACGCGCTCGGTACGCCTGACGGGAAATTTCTGTCGCTCGGTTATGGCGGCTTTGCCGATTTCACCTTCGGCAAAAGCTTCACAGGACCCGGCGCGGTGATCGAGGTGACCTGGCTGCCGCGCGATACCTATTTCGAAAGCGCGGAAGTGTGGGGTGGCTCGGCCGGCAGCTTCACCAAGATCGGTGAAATCACCAACGCCATGGAGACCATCGCCCTGTCGTTCAGCGGTATCTTCGATACCCTGCGTATCATCGACACGTCGCCCGTCATTCTCGGCCGCGGACGCGATGGCTTCGATATCGACTCCGTCTCCGTTTCTCCCGTGCCGCTTCCGGCTGCCGGCGTCCTCCTCGCTGGTGCGCTTGCGGGTGTGGCGGGTCTGCGCCGCATGCGTCGCAAAGACGCCTGATCGGACTGACCCCTGTAAAAGGCGGCGCCTCGGCGCCGCCTTTTTCTTTGCTTGCGGGGCTGCGCATTTCCCGACATGTCTGATTCTGTGAGGTGTCGGGCCGAAAGGATCGCATGAAGTTTCTGCTGCTGCGCTGCCTTGCCGCGATTCCGACGCTGTTCGCCGTTCTCTGCCTCGGTTTCATGCTGACCCGCCTGCTGCCGGGCGATCCTGCCGCTCTGTATGCAAGCCAGCCGGGGATGACAGAGGCGGAAACGCGGGCGCTTCGGGCGGAACTTGCTCTCGACAAGCCGCTGCCAGCTCAGTTCGGAGCCTATGTCACGGGGCTGGCACGGGGGGATCTCGGCTATTCTCGCGCGACCGGCCGGCCCGTGGCGGAGGAGATTGCCCGCCGCCTCCCCGCGTCGCTGGAGCTTGCGCTTTGCGCCCTTTTCATCGCGCTTTCCCTGGGGGTCACACTCGGCATCGCCGGCGCGCTCCGGCCTGAAAGCGGCATCGACAGGATCGGAAGCCTGCTGTCGGCAATTTGCCTCAGCATTCCCACCTTCGTAACTGCGTTGTTTTTGTCACATCTTCTATATGATGAGTTGGGCTGGCTGCCGGAGCCAGTGGGCCGGTTGGACCCTTTCCTGTCATTCCCTCAAAGGATTACGGGTTTCCTTATCGTGGACAGTCTCGTTGCGGGAGACGGGCAGGCTCTGGCCTCCGCCATCGGTCATCTGGTGCTGCCCGCGCTGACAATG
This sequence comes from Haematobacter genomosp. 1, assembly GCF_002196855.1. Classification (GTDB taxonomy): domain Bacteria; phylum Pseudomonadota; class Alphaproteobacteria; order Rhodobacterales; family Rhodobacteraceae; genus Haematobacter. Next base: position 59,018 of record NZ_NIPW01000041.1, read on the forward strand.
GCAATCTTCGCGCTCGGTCCCATCGCCCGGATCACCCGGACCGCGATGGGGGAGGCCCTGTCTGCGGACTATTTCCGGGCGGGGCGCGCGCGTGGACTGGGGGCGGGTCGACTGATCGGGAGCTATGCGCTTCGGAATGCCCTGTTGCCGATCAGCACGACGGCCGGACTGACCTTCGCCTATCTTTTCGGCGCGAATGTCGTGGTGGAAAAGGTGTTCGCCTGGCCGGGGCTGGGGAGCTTCGCGATGGACGCGCTCGTCGCGCTCGACTATGCGGCATTGCAGGGCTTTCTGCTTGCCGTCGCTGCGGTGCTGATTGCCGCCAACCTGCTTGTTGATCTGGCCCATGCTCTCATCGACCCGAGGACGGCCCATCGCTGACCGACTGCCCCTGCTGCTGCTGGGCGGCTTCGTTCTGCTGGCGCTCATCGGGTCTTGGATCACCCCCTTCGATCCGCTGGCGACGGATGCGGCGCGGGCGTTGTCGCCGCCCTCCGCGCGGAACTGGTTCGGCACGGATCACGTGGGGCGGGACGTGTTTTCACGGACCATCGCCGCCGCGCGGATCGATCTGGGGATCGCAGCGGCGGCGGTATTGCTGGCGGCAATACCGGGCACGCTTCTGGGGGCGGCGGCGGGCTTCCGTGGCGGCTGGGCCGATGCGCTTCTGGGGCGGGTGAGCGAGGTGATGCTGGCCGTCCCGCTCTTTCTCCTTGCCATGGCGGTCGCGGCGGTCATGGGGCCGTCGATGAGCAGCCTCATCCTTGCCACGGCTCTGGTGAACCTGCCCTTCTACATGCGCCTTTCCCGGACGGAGGCCGCGCGGCGGCGCAGCGCGCCCTATGTGGAGGCGGCCCGCATCGGCGGCTCCGGCGAGGGGCGGATCCTGCGCCTGCTCCTCCTGCCCGAGATCCTGCCGGTGGTGGCGGTCCAAAGCTCGGTGAACCTCGGCTGGGCCATGATGAATGCGGCGGGGCTGTCGTTCCTTGGCCTCGGTATCCGGCCGCCCACGCCCGAATGGGGCCTCATGGTGGCGGAAGGCGCGCGGTTCGTGGCCTCGGGGGCGTGGTGGGTGGCCGCGTTTCCGGGCCTCGCGCTGATGCTGGCGATTCTGGCCTGCAACCTGTCGGGGGACCGCCTCCGGGGCTGGCTTGCCGTCCGGGGGCGGGAATGAGCCTGATCGAGGTCGAGGATCTCGCCGTGGCGGTCGGTGGGCGGACCATGCTGGCGGGGGTATCGCTCACGCTTGCGCCGGGCGAACGGCTGGCTCTCGTCGGGCCGAGCGGGTCGGGCAAGTCGATGTTCGCCGCCGCCATCGCCGGGCTGTTGCCCGCTCGGGCGGTGCGGGTGGGCGGCACGATCCGGTTCGCCGGGCAGACGCTGGCGGCACCCCCGGACTGGCAGCCCCTTCGCGGGCGACGGATCGGCATGGTGTTTCAGGAGCCGCGCCGGTCGCTGAACCCGCTGCTTTCCATCCGGGATCAGGTGGCCGATGTGGTGGCCCGCCACCAGCCCCTCCGGCCGAAGCAGGTCGCGGCGCAGGTGGCGGGGTTGCTGGAGGATGTGCGCTTTCCGCCGGTTCTGGCGGACGCCCTGCCGCATGAACTTTCCGGGGGGTTGTGCCAGCGCGCGGCGGTGGCTGCGGCGCTGGCGGGCGATCCCGCGCTGCTCATCGCCGACGAGGCGACGACCGATCTCGACACCCCTACACAGGCGGGGATTCTGGACCTCATCGACAGCGCGGCGCGGGCGCGCGGCATGGCCGTGCTGCTCATCACCCATGATATCGCGGTCGTGGCAGGCCGGTCGGACCGGGTCGCCGCGCTGGACGCGGGTCGGATCGTGGAAACGGGCGCCACGCGGGCCATGCTCGACGCGCCGGGCTCCGCGCTGATGCGGGGGCTGGTCGCGGCGGCGCGGC
>NZ_NIPW01000042.1 GCF_002196855.1 Haematobacter genomosp. 1
TCGGATCATATCCCGCGGCGTCAGGCAGTAGCGAAAAGGATGAGCTGTCGATATTCTGCTTCATGGCGTGATCTCCCTGGCGGTTGGCGCCGCCGGTTGGCTGGGTGTCAGTTCACCCGGAGATTACGCCGCCTTCAAATTTCCACCACTTCCGAGACACGACCGCCGCTTCGAAGGCGACGCTTTCCGGTTCTGCGGAACCCACTACATACCACACCGTGGCAGCCGAAGCGCCATTGTTGCGGAACCAATGTTTGCGACCCGCCGGCGTTTTCACAAGATCACGCGGCCCGAGCTCGATTTCCACCTGTTCGCCATTCTCTTCCCACCCGACGACAAGAGTGCCTTCGAGCACAAGGAACGCATCTTCCACGTCGCGCGCAAACGGCTTCACGCCGACGCGCGAAGGGACGCCCAGCATTTCCTTGCGGCAGGTGTCGGACTCAACGCCACCGGGGCCGCAGTACACCTTGCGCGTGAAGCCCGCATCTTCCCAATGGGTCTCCAGTTCCGAATGGCGCACGACGTACTTGGCCATCAGTTGCTGCAGCGGATGTTCGCCCTTGGGATCGAACGGCAACGTTTTGCCGGGTTCGGCCCCGAAGGCCCGTGCAAGCTCAGGGGCGTGTTCCTTGGGATGGTAGTGATAGACCGGCGGCAGAGGTTTGCCCACATCCACCGAGATCGACATCATCACCGGCTCCACGCCGTCGACACGGAAGCCGTGTCCGATTTCCCGTGCGTTCAGGATCATGTCCTTCGGGCCCAGATTGACCTCTACGACCTCCCCGTCACGCTCCCAGCCGACGATCAGCGCGCCGTCGATGATGAGAAAGCTCTCTTCGATCTCATGGCTGTGGCAGGCAGCATATTTTCCCGGTTCCTTGTAGATCAGGGACAGGGTGAAATGATCGGGCTTCAGCGTAGAGGTATCGCCAACCTTCGGGGACCCACCGGCACCGATATACCGCATCTGGGCGCGGGAAAGCTCTTCGAATCCTACGTTGGAGGGGAAGGCCTTCCAGTCGAATTTCTTGTCTGTGAAGCGCCCGGTATGGGCTTTCAATTCATCCGAAAGCGTGGCGAAGGCCGTGTCTTGTGCAGTCATGGTATTTACCTCTCAATGGACACATCCGATGCCGTGAGCATCAACAGATATGGCCATAGCCCAGCCATGTTTTATATGCGATTAAGCGTTTTACAGGTAAACCAAGCGGGCAGTGGCGGGGGCGTGGTGCAATGAGGTCGCCGGAGCAGGGCAAAGATCGGTATCTGGTTCCCGGACTTGTCCGCGGGCTGTCCACGTTGAAGCTCTTCACTCCCGAGACGCCCAATCTGTCATTGTCGCAAATTGCCGCATCGCTAGGGATAACACGCTCCGCCGCATTCCGAACTGTTTACACGCTGGCGGCCGAGGGATGCCTTCTGCACGACGAGCGGACGGAGACCTATGCGCTCGGGCCGGGCGTCATGAGGCTGACCTATGGCTATTTCGCAACGCGCGAAGTGGTGGAAATCTCACAGCCCGAACTGGAGAAGTTGCGCAGCCTGACGGGGTGGTCGGTCCATCTGGGCGTTCTGGACGGGACTTCGGTTCTCTATGTCATGCGTCTCGCCGGTCCCAAGCATGATAGTTCAATCATTCATGTGGGCAGCCGGCTACCCGCACGCGCAACCACGCTCGGACGTGTACTGCTTTCCGGGTTGAGCGAAACCGAGATACTAAGTCGTTTTCGCGTGGAAGGCGTCAGCACTCCCAAGGCAGGCAGCGCTTCCACCATCGCGCGACAGGCACGAGCGGATGCCGCGCTTCCAGCCATCGTGCATCTGGGTGATTTCCAAGCCGACATCATCTCGGCTGCTGCGCCCATTCGCAATATGATCGGAGATATTATTGCCGCAGTTAACCTTACCGCCCCTAACGCAGTGGTGGAACGAGAAGCGGTAGAGGATGTACGCAAGCAACTCATCGCGACCACCATGCGGATATCGACGCTGCTCGGCTGGGATGCCAGGGGCTGAGAAGCCCCGGCTGGATACTGTGATCTCTGAGAATTTCAAATGAGGATTGGAGCCCGTCAGACGCCATGATCGCCTGCTAAGCATTGCGATATTGGCGGCCTCTCCTGTGGCATGCCTTGTTGGAGGGTGGTGTTGACAGGCTGCTGAAAAAGTCCTGATGTGTCACGCCTATGTGCCGGAAATCGGAAAATCGGCCCGGAAACGCCCGGAAGTATATAGATTTCCGGCCGAATTCCGACAGATTGCAAACGATTTCCGCTCCGACACCGGCCAAAAGCCTTTTTCAGCAGCCTCTTAAGCCTGATTACGCCTCGCCGTTGGCATTGAGGAGGGACCGGATGCAGATTGGCAAGGTGATTAGGCTTGATGTTCATACGGTATCGATTGCGGGAGCTGTCACACCGGCGAGGGAGCCGGCGAAGTTCGTTGCGGCAGCGCAGGTGACTTGGGGGCCTGTCTTCTGAAGAGTAGTTTCAGCTCCATGAAAGCAGATCGTCGATGCGGGGAAGGATGTCGGCCAGACAGGGCTGCGTGTCCAGGTGCTTCTCGATGACGGTCATGGCGCGGGCAGAAGATCTGTTCTGGAGTTTGGCGATGCGCAGCCGCAGCTTCTGAATAACTGGTTCTGGCTCAACGGATCATAGGCGCAAAGTGGCCGATATCCCGCCGTTTTCAGCCTGCGATGTCGGATCAACGCCTTTCGGCGCATCGGATCGACGGGAAGGTGGTGGGGCAAAACTCAACATATGCCCCACCACCAAAAGACAAGTGGGTTTGCCATGATACCAGAGCGTTTCGACAGGACAAATGAGGCAACCCCATCCGGTCTCGCAACCAAGTCTGTACCGCGGCTGTCAGTCCCGCGGCATTGCCAACTGCGCCGAGGTCAGGCCGCGCCATCGCCGCACGCGGGCCAAGGATCTGGCGCGTGCTCACCTTGGGGCGACAGCTCAGTTCGCGAGACCGAAAGGAACGGGCAGCGAAGCGACACTGGCGGGCTGCTGAAAACGGCTTTTTGACCCGCGTCGGAGCGCAAATCGTTCGCCATCTGACGAAATCCAGCCGGAAATTCATATACTTCCGGGCGTTTCCGGACCGATTTTCCGATTTCCGGTACATAGGCATGACCCTTCAGGACTTTTCAGCAGCCTGTTAGGCGGTTCCGTCGGACCGGGCCTTGAGATTTCACTTCGCGGTGAAGCAGCCGGAGGGTCCAGTTCTGATGAAAGGAAGTTTGCGGATGTCACGTCCGCTCCACCGTATCGGCGGCCCACGTGATCGGGCGATTTGTCAGGTCCACGTAGACCGCTTTCTGGCGCTGGTAAGCGCGCAGTCCATCACGACCCTTTTCCCGCGACATGCCACTGTCCTTTTCCCCGCCGAACGGGGTGGAAATGGAAAACTGCTTGTAAGTGTTGATCCAAACGGTGCCGGTAGTGATCTCTTTCCCCACCCGCCAGGCTCGGGGAAAATCGCGCGTCCAGATTCCACAGGCGAGCCCGTAGTCATTGTCGTTCGACTGAGAAATGACCTCGGCCTCGTCCTCGAAAGGCAGTACGACAAGCACGGGGCCGAATACCTCCTCTCGACAAATCCTCGCGGAATTCGGTGCATCTGCGAGTATCGTCGGCAGATAATACGCTCCTTCGGCCAAAGTGGGATCATCCGGTCGACTTCCCCCCGCCAACAACCGCGCACCGTCCTTGATCGCCTGGTTGACCTGCGCCTCGACTGCGTCGCGATGGTCTGGATGGATCAGGCACGATACCTGCGTCGCGGCATCATGGGGATGGCCGACCCGGAGCCGTTTCGTGGCGGCGGTCAGCCGGGCGAGAAACGTGTTGTAGATCGGGCGCTCGACGAACAGCCGCGCGCCCGCGATGCAGCTTTGTCCCGTGGATGAAAAGATGCCGTATAGAATTCCCGCAATGGCCATATCCTGATCGGCGTCTGCGAAGACGATGGTCGGCGACTTGCCACCCAGTTCCAGCGAGACGGGCATCAGCTTTTCCGCCGCCTGCCGTGCGATCGTTCGCCCCGTGGAAGTACCGCCGGTAAAGGAAACGCGGCGGATCGACGGATGTTCAACAAGCAGGTTGCCGATCTCGCGGCCCGCACCAGGGAGGACGGAGAACAATCCCGGCGGAAGGCCGGACACCTCGATGATCCTCGCAAGTTCGAGCGAGACCAGCGGGGACCAGCTCGCAGGTTTGAGGAGAACGGCATTGCCTGCCGCCAACGCCGGCGCCACCTTCTGCGCATCCGACGCAATGGGAGAGTTCCAGGGAGTAATTGCGGAGACAAGGCCGAGCGGCTCCCAGACGGACAGTGTCAAGGCATTGCCCCGGGGAGTTGTCAGTGCCTCGTCCGACGTCTCAAGGACCGCAGCGAAATAGCGGAATGTTCCCGCGGCAGAAGCGGCAAGCGCGCGCGTCTCCTGCAGCGTCTTGCCCGTGTCCCGGGTCTGTATCCGGGCGATCCGCTCAACATTCGCTTCTATGCCGTCGGCAATGCGATGGAGGTAGCGCGCGCGTTCATGCGGTTTAAGATCGAGCCAGGACGGCTCAGCCTGCGCAACCTTCGCGCGCTCGATGGCAAGCAGCCCATCCTCGCGCGATGCCCCGCGGAAGCGGAGATTGACGCTGCCGTCGGCAGGAAAGATCGAGGTGATTTCCGCTCCTGTTCCGAGAGTCCATTCGCCACCGATGAACAGTCGGCCGTCGGGAAGAGACGTCGAAGCTACATTTCTCATATGGCCACCGGTCCGATTTGATTGCGGATTTCGCGCAGCACGGAATAGACCGTGGATACAGACGTCTTGGCATTGCCGTCTGTGGCGCGATTGGTGATTTCGACCGAGTAGTTGGCGAGTGGTGAGCTGACCTCATAGCGATGGGAGTTGCCGGTAGCCGCGGGATCAGCGATCAAGGTGACCTCGGTCGCTTCAAATCCCGCGCCGGCGAGTGCGAGCGTCGCGGCGACATTTGCGTTCTTCGGATAGTTTCTAGCCGCCTCGCGCGCGTTGCCATGGAAGAATTCGAGCGGTTCGGACAAGCGCTCCAGGTCGATGGTTTCGGCAACCGGTGTGCCAAGCCAGGCGCTCGGCGGCTTGGTCCCGAAGTAACGCACTTTCAACGCGCCCCTTGCGGAGAGTGCGGAGAGCAGATCGATCCCCCCGATCGCCCCCGCTGGAAGTAGGATACGAGCACCCCCCCTTACGGCAGCTGCCTTTAGGCGGTTGTGCAACGCCTCATCCGACAGCGCCCCGATTGAGACCAGCAAAAGATTAATCCCGGTCTCCAGAAGTCGTGCGGCATGGGCATCCACAGCACCATGCCCGGCCGCCTCGACGACGAGCCCCGGGCGCGCAACGATCAGGTCGTCGAGGCGCTCAGTCACCTGCATCCGCCCAACCAGAGCGGGATGACTGGCCACCAGCCGCTCCCGCGCACGGGCCTCGCCGCCGGGGGAGACCAGCAGGATGAGCCTTTCAAGCGGCAACGGTTCGATAAGCTTGAGCAGCTCGCTTGCGATAGCCCCGAAGCCAATGATCCCGAGGGAGAGCCGGCAGACCTCATCTGCACCCGCGGAACCCCTGAGTTCGAGAGATTCTGTCATGGTCATGCGATCACTCCCCTTTGCCGGCGGCGCCGGCCGGCGGCCCGGCGAAACTCTCGGCAAACGGCCCGATGGCGCACATGTCGATCTCGATGAGATGGGGACCAGCAGCAGCAACCGCGGCATCGAAGATCCCCGCGAACTCCTCCAGATCGCTCACCTTGCGATGGGGCATGCCGATGGACGCACAGAAAGTACCGAAGTCCGGGGTCGCAAGTGCACTGTAATGATGGCGAGAGTTGTACTGAGCATCCTGAATGTTGCGGATCACCCCGTAAGCCTGGTCGTTCATCAGCAGATAGACGAGAGGTACCTTTTCTTCGACGGCGGTAATCATTTCGGCCAGACCAAGCATGGTTCCGCCGTCGCCGATGAGCGTGATCGCCTTGGGTCCGCCATTGGCTAGCGCGGCACCGATCCCCATCGCGACGCCCTGACCGATTCCACCGCCGAGCGCGTGAACGCCCAGTCGCGGCTCTGCGATCTGCACATAGCGATTGCCGAAGGTGGAGTTGGAGATGGTCACATCCCGCACCCAGGCGTGGCCACCCGCAGCGACACGTTCGTTCAGAACATCCGCCACAACCCGGTAAGGGCCCAGAACGTCCCGCATACGGCTTTCGCCCTGCGCCCGGGCGCGAGCAATGTCGAGCTTGAGACCCTTGTCGGTTTCCAGATCATCAGGCAGCAGAGCCAGCAACCGCTCCAGCGTATCCGCCGCGTCTCCGTGGATGAACTGTTCCACCGCATAGTTCCGGCCGCCTTGCGACGCATCCGCGTCGATCTGTACCAGTTGGGCCGGGAGCGGCATCTTGTTGTTGCGCGTCTCGTTGCCGCGCAGCCGGGAGCCGACGACGATCATGAGATCGGCACTCCCATACAAGTCGACCGCTTCGGGGGTCATGTTGAAGGCGCCCAGCGATGCGGGGTTGTCCTCCGGCACGATGGCACGACCGTTGGTAGAGGTCACGGCCCCGAACCCACGCCGGACCAGTTCGCTCGCCGCCGCCGTCGCTTCCCGCGCACCGCCTCCGAGCCAGAGCAACGGACGACGGGCCGATTTTACCCGCTCCGCCAGTTCGAGGATGGCCTCTTCCCGCGCATGGGGCCGCACGACAAGCGGCGCATAGGGCCGCGCGGACCCCACCACCTCGCAGCGCTGTACATCGACCGGAATCTCGAGGCTGACCGGGCCGCTCGGCGCCGACAGCGCGGCGGAGCAGGCGGCCGAGAGTATCCCGATTGCATTCTGCGGATCGGAAATGCGGAAGACAGTCTTGGAAACACCCTCCAGCATCCGCGGCTGGCGCGGAACGTCGTGGATGGCAGCGCGGTCGCGGTCGGCGAATTCGCTGTCCACCTGCGTGGTAAGGTGAAGAAGCCGGGCGCCCGCCGTCAGGGCCTCCGCCTGCGCCCCGGCAGCGTTGCCCGCTGCCGTGCCGGTGGAGGTCAGGCACACACCGAGCTCGCCCGAGACACGAGCAAAGGCATCGGCCATGTTCATCGCACCCGCCTCCCCACGCGCCGGCACGAAACGGATGCGTCCTTGCCGCGCGACCGCATCCAGGATGGGCATGTTGTGAATCGAAATGACGCCGAAGATCGTGCTCACGCCGGTTTCCGCGAGATAGTCGGCGATCAGGTCTCCGACCGTTTCTGCCTTGATGCGGGTATCCATGTTCATGACCGCGACTCCTTCAGATATGCCGGGAAAGGCCGCCAGACACTTCGATCTGGGCACCTGTGATGTAACTTGCGCCGCGTGAGCCGAGGAACGCGATAGCGTGAGCCGCTTCCTGAGGATCACCCAGCCGGCCGAGCGGAATGCCCTTCCGCAAAGCGAGCGCGCGATACCATTCCTCTCGGCTGATGCTCTGATCCTGCCGCTCGGCGAAACGGCGCGTCCATTGCCCGGAACTCACCAGCCCGATGAGGATGGAGTTCACCCGGACATCAGGGGCGAATTCGGTCGAAAGGCTTTTCAGCAGGTTCTGTACACCCGCCCGCGCGGAAGAAGTGCAGACCATGTGCGGCTCGGGCTGATAAGCGAGCAGCGAATTGACCGCCACGATCGCGCCGTTTGCCGCCCGCAGCATCGGCATGAAGGCCCGGATCGGGTGAACCTGACTGAAGATTTTCAGTTCGTATTCCGCGCGCCAGTCCTCATCAGACGTATCCGCGAAGGTCGATTGCCGACCTTGCCCCGCATTGTTGACGAGCAGATCGCACCGCTCGAACCGCTTTTCCACCTCCACCGCAAAACCGCGGGTCGCGTCGGCGTCCAGCACGGAAAAGGCTCGAGACAGAACACGTTCCTCACCATAGTCGCGGCACAGGACGGAATGCACACTCTCGAGACGGTTGGCGTTCCGCGCGCAGAGCGCGACCTTTGCACCGCAATCCAAAAGCAGCTTGACCGTCTCAAGCCCGATGCCGGAACTCCCACCGGTCACGACGGCGACCTGTCCATTGTAGTCGTAGCGGTTCACTCTGCGGCCTCCGATTTTTTCAATTTAGCCATGAGGTATTGGGGGAACGCGGATCCGGGCGCCGCTGCATCACTGCCCTTTGCGCCGGAGCAGATGGCCACGCGGTCATCCATTGGTTGATCTGCTCGGATAGGTCATGCGGCCAGACCTGGACTGCGTGCGACATTTCGTCGATTTGCTGCGGCCCGGAGGTGAATTCGACCATGAAGCCCGATGGGGAAACAAAACAGGTGAAGGGGGTGTTACCGGGAGAGGGACGCCCCGGCCCCCACACGGGCACGTGGCCCTTCTGCTTCATCCGCCCGACTGCGCGCAGGAACTCGTTCTGGGTGAGCACTTCGAAGGCAATGTGGTTCGCGGACGGGCAATGCACCCGCACGAGCACGACGGAGGCGTGATCCAACGAGCACCGCAAAACCACCATCTGGTCCGCAGGATAGTCCGATACCCGAAAACCGAATACGCGTTCGTACCAGGCCCGAACGCCTTCCATGTCCGCCGTAGTGAGAACGACATGCGAAACTTTTCTCGGCAACGCCCATTCCGGCTGCCCCTCATGGGCGTATCCACCGGCCCGGAACCACAGTGGACGCAGGTCTGGGCCAACAATCCCGAAACCGTCGCCCCCGACCCTTCCGTTGAGCCCCGAAGGCGCGCTCAAAACGACCGCACCCTCGGCGACGACCCGTGCATGCAGCGCGTTGATCGCCGCCTTCTCCAGCATGCCGAAATGTATGTGGTTAGCGCCGCATACGTGGCCGTCCTTCAGGCCATGGCGAAACACCTCCAGCCCCTTAAGCTTGGGATAGGCCGTAGCCGTTTCGCTACGCGCGGGTTTGGCTTCCCGCATATCAGGGTAAAAGGGCAGCGTTGCCGGAAGCTCCGGACCGTGCATCACGATGCCCCGGAGGCGGTGAACCCGCACTTGTCACTCATTTCCATATTCCCTGTATGATTCCGCTCCGCCGCCTACCGGTCACCGGTGATCCGGGAGTCCGTCATTTCGAATACGGCCCGGATTGCATCGGCAACGACTGTTGGTGCCTGCTGGTAAAGCGCATGACCCGCGTCCGGAGTTGCGATCAGCTTGCCGCGAAAAGGAGGGGGAACCGCGGAATACGCCTGCCGGTTGGCATCCGGCGGCGTCACGACATCCTCTGTGCCGAAGATCACCGACACCGGGACCGCTGTCTTGGCCAAATCGTCCAGCAGCCGACCCGATGCCAGCATCCTTGCTGCCTGAGCATAGCCCGGCATCCGCACTGCGGCCATGGAGCGGGTGACAAAGGCCACAAGATCGGGGTTCGTTTCGGGCGCGAAAACCAGCCTCGGCGCGCGACGTGCGGCGAAGGCCTCTGCGCCCTCGACAAGGAGATCATCGATCCGGGACTGCGCGCCCTCGGAAAGCACGCCTCCCGGCTTGACGCCATGCCCCAGAGCCGTCGAGGCCAGGATCAGTTGCGCAATACGCTCTGGAGCCATCCGCGCCAGCGCTGCACCCATCAGTGAACCGAGCGAATGGCCGAACACGACCGCGCGGTGAATTTCGAGCTCATCGAAGAAAGCGCGAAGCGCGAGAGCATAGTCCGCAGCCACTGGCCAATCGGTGGAGAGAGGGATGGAGTCGCCATATCCCGGCGCGTTCCATGCGATCACCGGCAGGCATTCGGGCAACGCCGGCAGCAAGGCCTCAAAACTTGCGGCGTTGGATCCGATGCCATGCAGAAGCACGAGCGGCACCTCACCCTCGCCCTCCCGTTCAAGATAGGCAATGCGGCCCGCTTCTTTAGCAACGAAGCCCATCAGTTCGACCAGCAGCGGTTATTGGCGGGCAATGTGCGGCCAGTGAGGACGAGTGGGTCTGGACCAAGGAGAAACACGATGGCACCGATCACATAGTGGGTGCTCGGTGTTGTCATGATCTCAGGCGTAACGGTCGTAACCGCTGTCCATGTCTGGGCGGCGCTCGCATGCGCTGCCATCACAGCGTCCTTAGAGGCCGTGTAGGCCATTAACTTCGGCGCTCTCCAGCTCCTCGCACCGGAAGTGACATTGTCCCAGCTATTCAGCTGGATCGCGTCACGCATCACGCGGCTTGAGGCCGGTTGCGAAACATCCACTATCTTACGCCTGCTGGTCATCGTCGTTCTTGCTTGATCGTTCGTATATGAACATAACGTTCATAATTGCGGAAAGACGACATCATGTCAAATGAAAGCAGAATACCGCGGGTGATATTGCTATCAGGGCGCAAGATAGAGAGCGGAGCCAAACACTTGATAACCCTTGAGGGCATATAGGTAGTACGCTTCTTACAACTTGGCCCTACCGGAGCGCTGATAGGAGAAAGTGGTTTTCCTTCTTGTTCTATGACCAGAAGTGTTCAATATAGAAAATATTGTTCACCATATATTGGGGCGAGAAAGCATCCCATCCCAAGATCGAAACCCGGAGGTCGATTTGATTTCATCGGTAACGCCCGCCTATGATGTTCCGCCGGTCACTCGCGCGATAGCTCTGCTTCGCCACATCGGTGCAGGCAACAGATGTAGAAACATGTCCAGAACTGCAGCCGCTCTGGGGATCAACAGGACGACGCTCCTGCGCCTTCTTCACACGCTCGAGAGGGAGGGATTGATCGAGGGCGATCATGAGGAGGGGGGATACATCCTTTCTTACGGTCTGCTGGAGTTGACGGCTCATATGCTGTCGTCGCGGGACGTTGTTCGGCTGGCGCGACCATTGCTCAGCCGTCTCGCGGCGGAGACTGGGTTTTCTGCCCATCTCGGCGTATTGTCGGGTACTGATGTAATCGTTTTGGTGCGCGAGACGCCTGATGTTCAGCTTATCAGCAACATCCGCGAGGGAAGCCGCCTGCCTGCCCATGCCACGGTGATGGGCAGGATCATTCTTGCCAATCAGTCACATGACGATGTCCGCAACATATTCCCGAGCCAATCCCTGCAAACCGTCACGTCGATGACACCTGCAACGCTCAAGGCTCTTGAAGACCAGCTTTCGCAGGATCGGATTGAGGGCCTTGCCTGGTCGGTGGCGAATTTCGAGCAGGGCATCGGATCGTGCGCTGCGGCGGTCTTTGACCACTCCCGTCGACCAGTTGCCGCGGTAAGCCTTTCAGGAAGGGAAAGCGATTTCGAACCCAGCAGCAGAAACCGCGAACGTATCGCAAAAGGCATCCGGGACGTGTCACAGCGATTGAGTGTAATGTTGGGCGCCCCTCCATGAAAATCCTCTATCGACTTGGACTGGTCTCAGGGCTGAGCGGCGTAGGGCACGTTTGGCGGTATTGTGTAAGAGGCATTTCTCGCCGGCGCTGACCTTCCAGGAGATCCTCCATCGCAGGTGGAGTCTGGCCCCTCTTGAGCACGGACATGAAGCGAACACCGTTCACACAAGAGATGATCGGGCTCCGGCACGAGCAGGAAACCGGTATACCGGTGGGATCTGTGCAGGAAAGTACAGGCTAAGCTCCGCGGACCTTCTGCATCTGTGGACGGCGCTCCCTCGGCAAGCGCTTTGAGGTGTTTCCGAGCATGACGCGTGCTGACATCTATCCGGCGTCGCGGGTTGATGCCGGCAGGTCCAAATGGGGCGGGACCTCAACAAATGGTAGGACTTGGAGGCCTTAACAGGTTGATGAAAAAGGCTTTTTTTCCTGTGTTGGAGTGGAAATCGTTTGCCATCTGACGAAATCCAGCCGGAGATCTATATATTTCCCGGCGTTTCAGGGCCGATTTTCCGATTCCGGCGCATTGGCATGACACTTCAGGACTTTTTCAGCAGCCTGTGAAAAGCGAGGGCTTCCCGCACCGGGTCCGCCCGGCGTGTCTCATTTCCTCTCTCGCCTGCACCACCTGACCGTCCCGCATCAGGACACTGCGGGATGCGCCCGGGGTCGAG
>NZ_NIPW01000043.1:2500-5806 GCF_002196855.1 Haematobacter genomosp. 1
GTCGCGTCATGCGACAAGGCGATATTGTTTTCCAAGTCTAGTACACTAACCAAAAAGTTGTCGCAGAACGAACCAGTCTGCGGGAACTGGGAAAGTGCATGCTTTTGACACCGGAGGAAGCCTGTCTTCTTCTGGATCAAATCAAGCGCGATAAGGGCGTTTGGTGGATGCCTTGGCAGCAAGAGGCGATGAAGGACGTGATACCCTGCGATAAGCTTGGGGGAGCCGGGAATAGGCTTTGATCCCAAGATCTCCGAATGGGGCAACCCACCTGATTGTTCGTTGTTGTTACGCAAGTAATCATCAGCGGGCAAAACCAGGTATCATTACCCTGAACACATAGGGGTTTTGAAGCGAACCCGGGGAACTGAAACATCTAAGTACCCGGAGGAAAGGAAATCAATAGAGACTCCGTTAGTAGTGGCGAGCGAACGCGGACCAGCCGAGCCTGGAAGAGTGACTGGAACCGTCTGGAAAGGCGGGCCATAGCGGGTGACAGCCCCGTACAGGAAGCTCCACGGGACATATTAAGTAGGGCGGGACACGTGAAATCCTGTCTGAAGATCGGGGGACCACCCCCGAAGGCTAAGTACTCCTTGCTGACCGATAGCGAACCAGTACCGTGAGGGAAAGGTGAAAAGCACCCCGACGAGGGGAGTGAAACAGTACCTGAAACCGGACGCCTACAAGCAGTCGGAGCCGCCTTGAGCGGTGACGGCGTACCTTTTGTATAATGGGTCAACGACTTGGTCTCACGAGCAAGCTTAAGCCGTTAGGTGTAGGCGCAGCGAAAGCGAGTCTTAAAAGGGCGCATGAGTTCGTGGGATCAGACCCGAAACCGAGTGATCTAGCCATGGCCAGGATGAAGGTAAGGTAACACTTACTGGAGGTCCGAACCCACACCTGTTGAAAAAGGTCGGGATGAGCTGTGGCTAGGGGTGAAAGGCCAATCAAACTCGGAGATAGCTGGTTCTCCGCGAAAGCTATTTAGGTAGCGCCTCGGACGAATACCTTGGGGGGTAGAGCACTGGATGGGTGATGGGGTCCCACAGACTTACTGAGCCTAACCAAACTCCGAATACCCAAGAGTACTATCCGGGAGACAGACGGCGGGTGCTAACGTCCGTCGTCAAGAGGGAAACAACCCTGACCTACAGCTAAGGCCCCCAATTCGTGGCTAAGTGGGAAAGCATGTGAGACGGCCAAAACAACCAGGAGGTTGGCTTAGAAGCAGCCATCCTTTAAAGATAGCGTAACAGCTCACTGGTCTAGATAAGCTGTCTTGCGGCGAAGATGTAACGGGGCTCAAGCCACGAGCCGAAGCTTAGGATGCACACTCAGGTGTGCGTGGTAGCGGAGCGTTCCGTGATATAGTTCCATGCCTCTTGTGCCCTTCGGGGCAATGGAGGCTCGGAGCTTACTGTGAAGCCGGGCCGTGAGGCATCCGGTGGAGTGATCGGAAGCGAGAATGTTGACATGAGTAGCGACAAACAGGGTGAGAGACCCTGTCGCCGAAAGTCCAAGGGTTCCTGCTTAAAGCTAATCTGAGCAGGGTAAGCCGGCCCCTAAGGCGAGGCCGAAAGGCGTAGTCGATGGGAACCAGGTTAATATTCCTGGGCCAGGAGATGGTGACGGATCCCGACGGTAGTTCATCCTTATCGGATTGAATGGGCTGCTTAGGGGTTCCTGGAAATAGCCCTCCATGAGACCGTACCCTAAACCGACACAGGTGGACTGGTAGAGAATACCAAGGCGCTTGAGAGAACCACATTTAAGGAACTCGGCAAAATACCTCCGTAAGTTCGCGAGAAGGAGGCCCCATTCGCAGGCAACTGTGGGTGGGGGGCACAAACTAGGGGGTGGCGACTGTTTACTAAAAACACAGGGCTCTGCGAAGTCGCAAGACGACGTATAGGGTCTGACGCCTGCCCGGTGCTGGAAGGTTAAAAGGAGGGGTGCAAGCTCCGAATTGAAGCCCCAGTAAACGGCGGCCGTAACTATAACGGTCCTAAGGTAGCGAAATTCCTTGTCGGGTAAGTTCCGACCTGCACGAATGGCGTAACGACTTCCCCGCTGTCTCAAATGTGGACTCAGCGAAATTGAACTGTCTGTCAAGATGCAGACTTCCCGCGGTTAGACGGAAAGACCCCATGAACCTTTACTCCAGCTTCGCACTGGCATCAGGATTGCGATGTGCAGGATAGGTGGTAGGCTTTGAAATCGGGACGCCAGTTCCGGTGGAGCCACCCTTGAGATACCACCCTTCGCACTCTTGATGTCTAACCGCGGCCCGTTATCCGGGTCCGGGACCATGCGTGGCGGGGAGTTTGACTGGGGCGGTCGCCTCCCAAACAGTAACGGAGGCGCGCGAAGGTTGGCTCAGAGCGGTCGGAAATCGCTCGTTGAGTGCAATGGCAAAAGCCAGCCTGACTGCAAGACTGACAAGTCGAGCAGAGACGAAAGTCGGCCATAGTGATCCGGTGGTCCCAAGTGGGAGGGCCATCGCTCAACGGATAAAAGGTACTCTGGGGATAACAGGCTGATGATGCCCAAGAGTCCATATCGACGGCATCGTTTGGCACCTCGATGTCGGCTCATCTCATCCTGGGGCTGGAGCAGGTCCCAAGGGTATGGCTGTTCGCCATTTAAAGAGGTACGTGAGCTGGGTTTAGAACGTCGTGAGACAGTTCGGTCCCTATCTGCCGTGGGTGTAGGAGATTTGAGAAGAGTTGCCCCTAGTACGAGAGGACCGGGGTGAACGTTCCACTGGTGGACCAGTTGTCGTGCCAACGGCAGTGCTGGGTAGCTATGAACGGACAGGATAACCGCTGAAGGCATCTAAGCGGGAAGCCCCCTTCAAAACAAGATCTCCCTTGAGAGCCGTGGAAGACCACCACGTCGATAGGCCGGAGGTGTAAGCGCGGTAACGCGTTCAGCTGACCGGTACTAATTGCTCGATAGGCTTGATTTGATCCAGTGGAAGACAGGCAATAGCCTCCACAGGTCAAAAGCAAACAAAACGCGGAAAACAAAACTGATGTGCCCGGCCAAAAGGCCGGGGAGCTTCTCCTCAGGTCTGGTGGTCATAGCACGAGCAAAACACCCGATCCCATCCCGAACTCGGCCGTTAAGTGCCGGCGCGCCAATGGTACTGCGTCTCAAGACGTGGGAGAGTAGGTCACCGCCAGACCTGACGAGAAGCTCTCCTCTCAAAACGATGAAAAACCACCGCGGGGTGGAGCAGCCCGGTAGCTCGTCAGGCTCATAACCTGAAGGTCACAGGTTCAAATCCTGTCCCCGCAACCA
>NZ_NIPW01000044.1 GCF_002196855.1 Haematobacter genomosp. 1
GGGGTCGTTTGCGGGAGGGGGCGGAATCCTACGCTAAGGCTTTGGCCAGCGATATTCTCCGGTGAGATTGATGTGTTCCCATCCGAGCGGCGAAACATGGGCCAAGAGATCGGGCGATAGCAGCTTTCCATCGCGTTTCTGGTTTGCAACGACCTCGCCGAGCTTCATGGTGTTCCAGAAGATGATGATGGCGGCGAGCAGATTCATGCCGGCGATGCGGTAATGCTGGCCTTCGGCGGAACGGTCGCGGATTTCACCGCGGCGGTGGAAGCTGATTGCCCGCTTCAGCGCATGATGAGCTTCGCCTTTGTTGAGCCCGATCTGGGCACGCCGTTGGAGTTCGGCATCCAGAATCCAGTCGATCATGAACAGGGTGCGCTCGACGCGACCGACTTCCCGCAGGGCTGTCGCGAGCTCGTTCTGCCGCGGATAGGAGGCGAGTTTCCGCAGAATCTGGCTTGGCGCGACGGTCCCGGCAGCAATGGTGGCGGCGATGCGCAGGATGTCGGGCCAATTGCGCTCGATCATGGCTTGGTTGACCTTTCCGCCGATCAACGCTCGCAGGTGCGCCGGGGCGGCCGACGGATTGAACGCGTAGAGCCGTTTGGATGGCAGGTCGCGGATGCGCGGAGCGAACCGGTAGCCGAGAATGGCACATGCGGCAAAGACGTGATCGGTGAAGCCGCCCGTGTCGGTGAACTGCTCGCGGATATGGCGTCCAGCATCGTTCATCAGCAGGCCATCGAGGATGTAAGGCGCTTCGCTTGCCGTTGCAGGAATCACCTGGGTTGCGAACGGCGCATATTGGTCGGAGACGTGGCTATAGGCTTTCAGGCCCGGGGTATTGCCATATTTCGCGTTGACCAGGTTCATGGCCTCACCTTGCTCTGTAGCGACGAAGAACTGTCCGTCGCTCGAAGCCGACGTGCCCATGCCCCAGAACCGGGCCATGGGTAACGCTGCCTGTGCCTCGACCACCATGGCCAGCGCCCGGTCATAGGCTTCGCCCTCGACATGCCACCGTCCAATGCGGATCAATTCCCAGAAGGTGTGGGTGTTTGTCGCATCCGCCATTTTGCGCAAGCCGAGGTTGATCCCTTCCGCCAAGATAACGTTCATTAGCCCGATCCGGTCAGCGCAGGGTGCTCCTGTGCGCAGATGGGTGAACGCTTCGGTGAAGCCGGTCGCCGCATCCACCTCCAGCAGGAGATCGGTGATGCGCGTGGGCGGGATCTGCTTGTAGAGATCGAGCACCAGATCTTCGGCGCCTGTCGGCGCGGCGGCTTCGAGTTTCTCGATATGCAGAACGCCGTTTTCAATCGACCCGCCCGGGATCGTGCCTGCGCGAGCGGCACGGCCAAGCTCGCGCAACCGCATGTCGAGGCGAGCTTGCCGGTCTGCCAGCCATTCCTCCGGCCGCAATGGCACAGCGAGACGACCGCCTTCCGCGATGGATTGTGCCGGAACGAGTGCGTGTTTCAGATCGCCATAGCGCCGGGACCTAGTAAGCCAGACATCTCCGGAGCGGAACGCATCGCGCAGATGGAACAGCACCGCGATCTCCCATAGGCGAGCGTCGCCAGCCCTCTGGGCCCGAAGGTGGCGATGCCATTTCGAGCTGGGCCGCAAGAAGCTGGTCATCGCGGCATCGTTCAAACCGGTACGAAGGGCCGTCACCGCTTCCAGAAGCGGCAGTGCAACGGGCGCAGCTCGCAGATCGAGCAGGCGCAACATGCGTGGAGCGTATCGGCGGAAGCGGTGATAACCGTCGAGCACATGATTGAGCGGATCGTCGGCCATGGTGGCGGTCAGCCTGGTTGCCATTGCAACAAGGGTTTTTAAGCCGTCCCACCCTGACCCACTCGCGATGACATCGCCCAGCGGCTGGCCATCATCCTGTGCATCGACCAGGGCGCCCCCGATCTCGGCGAAGGATTTCAGGGTGTCACGCACCACCCCCGCTTCGTCTGCGACCTTTGCATGGCAAATACGCTCCGAAGCACGGTAGAGACGGCCGACGATCCGGTCGTGGGTTTCGACCACTGCGTCGGCCAACATCGCCTGCCATTCCGAGACGCAAACAGCCAAGATCGCAAGCCGCCTGTCCTCCGGGAGATCGCGCATGCCGTCGGCATAATACCGTTCACCCTGCCTGCGCAGACGAGTCACCCGATGGGCAGGAACGCCGGCAAGCAGATCCTCGGGGAGATCGATGCGTTGCAGATATTCGAGCCGGTCGAGCAGCCGGTTGGCCGACGAAGAGTTCGAGCCAGGCTCGAACTGGCGCAGCCACACAAAACGGGTCACCCGATCATCAGCCGTCTCCTCGAGCAATGCCAGCAACTGTTCTCGGATCGACATAGGCAGCCGACTGGCGATCCTCGTCTCGATGCGTCGCTCGGCATCGACGAGAGCCGCGGCACAAAGCCGCTCGATCGTGGATGTCGCGGGAAGGACAGTGCGGGTGCGTCGGCACTCGGCTACGAAGCGACGGGCGATATCCTCGTTCGACACCGCCATCTCGGCTTCTCGGAACAACCATTCCTTCAGCTCGCTCGCACCACGTCCGGAGAAGGTGCGGAAGCCGTAGAGCCCCCGTAACTCGGCAAGATGCTCGTGCCGTGTTTCCTCGCGGGCAGCATAGTCTACGAGATCGTCGGCACCCAGGCCAAGCTGCGCTCCGATAAATTCGATGACCTCTGCAGGGATCAGTTCGCCTGGAGCCAGCACCCGGCCGGGATAGCGCAGGACACACAATTGCAGGGCGAAGCCGAACCTGTTGTGAGCGCGCCGACGCAGCCTGATATGCCCAAGGTCTTCATCACTCAGCGTATAGTGCTTGAGCAAATCCGTCTGTGAAGTCGGCAAGCGCAACAGCGCGTCTTTCTGCCGATCGGTTAGAGTGACGCGACGCGGCATACATGTTCCTTTTTCAAAATCTGATAGCGTTCAAGACGCTTTGTTTATGAAGCTGGTTGAGATACATTTCCAGAGGTCAATGCAATCGTGGCCGAAGCGCCGCCTCAAACCAACGTTTGTGATACATGCTGATCGGATATGCCCGCGTCTCCAAAGCCGATGGCTCGCAGTCTCTCGACCTGCAGCACGACGCCTTGCGCGCCGCAGGTGTCGAACGGGACAATATCTATGATGATCTTGCTTCCGGCGGTCGTGATGATCGCCCTGGCTTGACTGCCTGCCTCAAGTCATTGCGTGACGGCGATGTGCTGGTGGTCTGGAAGCTCGATCGCCTCGGACGATCGCTTGCCCATCTGGTCAACACGGTGAAGGAGCTGTCAGACCGCAAGATCGGCCTGCGGGTTCTGACTGGAAAGGGCGCTCAGATCGACACCACGACTGCGTCCGGTCGCATGGTGTTCGGAATCTTCGCCACCTTGGCCGAGTTCGAGCGGGATCTGATCCGAGAGCGCACCATGGCGGGTCTCGCCTCCGCGAGAGCGCGCGGTCGCAAGGGCGGACGAAAATTCGCGCTCACCAAAGCTCAGGTGCGTCTCGCGCAAGCCGCCATGGCCCAGCGCGATACTTCAGTTTCCGATCTCTGCAAGGAACTCGGCATCGAGCGCGTCACTCTCTACCGATATGTCGGTCCCAAAGGCGAGCTCAGAGACCATGGAAAGCATGTTCTCGGACTTACGTAGCAACTCGTTTCTTTTCGCAGGTTGAGCCACCTCCGCGCTTCATCAGAAAACTGAAGGAACCTCCATTGAATCGAACTAATATTTTTTTTGGTGAATCGCATTCTGACTGGTTGCCTGTCAGAGGCGGAGAATCTGGTGATTTTGTTTTTCGACGTGGTGACGGGCATGCCTTCGCGAAAATCGCACCTGCTTCCCGCCGCGGTGAGCTCGCTGGAGAGCGTGACCGCCTCATTTGGCTCAAAGGTCGAGGTGTGGCTTGCCCCGAGGTGATCAACTGGCAGGAGGAACAGGAGGGTGCATGCTTGGTGATAACGGCAATTCCGGGAGTACCGGCGGCTGATCTGTCTGGAGCGGATTTGCTCAAAGCGTGGCCGTCAATGGGGCAGCAACTTGGCGCTGTTCACAGCCTATCGGTTGATCAATGTCCGTTTGAGCGCAGGCTGTCGCGAATGTTCGGACGCGCCGTTGATGTGGTGTCCCGCAATGCCGTCAATCCCGACTTCTTACCGGACGAGGACAAGAGTACGCCGCAGCTCGATCTTTTGGCTCGTGTCGAACGAGAGCTACCGGTGCGGCTCGACCAAGAGCGCACCGATATGGTTGTTTGCCATGGTGATCCCTGCATGCCGAACTTCATGGTGGACCCTAAAACTCTTCAATGCACGGGTCTGATCGACCTTGGGCGGCTCGGAACAGCAGATCGCTATGCCGATTTGGCACTCATGATTGCTAACGCCGAAGAGAACTGGGCAGCGCCAGATGAAGCAGAGCGCGCCTTCGCTGTCCTATTCAATGTATTGGGGATCGAAGCCCCCGACCGCGAACGCCTTGCCTTCTATCTGCGATTGGACCCTCTGACTTGGGGTTGATGTTCATGCCGCCTGTTTTTCCTGCTCATTGGCACGTTTCGCAACCTGTTCTCATTGCGGACACCTTTTCCAGCCTCGTTTGGAAAGTTTCATTGCCAGACGGGACTCCTGCAATCGTCAAGGGATTGAAACCTATAGAAGACATTGCTGATGAACTGCGCGGGGCCGACTATCTGGTATGGCGCAATGGGAGGGGAGCAGTCCGGTTGCTCGGTCGTGAGAACAATCTGATGTTGCTCGAATATGCCGGGGAGCGAATGCTCTCTCACATCGTTGCCGAGCACGGCGACTACCAGGCGACCGAAATTGCAGCGGAACTAATGGCGAAGCTGTATGCCGCATCTGAGGAACCCCTGCCTTCTGCCCTTCTCCCGATCCGGGATCGCTTTGCAGCTTTGTTTCAGCGGGCGCGCGATGATCAAAACGCAGGTTGTCAAACTGACTACGTCCACGCGGCGATTATAGCCGATCAAATGATGAGCAATGCCTCGGAACTGCGTGGGCTACATGGCGATCTGCATCATGAAAACATCATGTTCTCCAGTCGCGGCTGGCTGGTGATAGATCCCGTCGGTCTGGTCGGTGAAGTGGGCTTTGGCGCCGCCAATATGTTCTACGATCCGGCTGACAGAGACGACCTTTGTCTCGATCCTAGACGCATTGCACAGATGGCGGACGCATTCTCTCGTGCGCTGGACGTCGATCCGCGTCGCCTGCTCGACCAGGCGTACGCTTATGGGTGCCTTTCCGCAGCTTGGAACGCGGATGGAGAAGAGGAGCAACGCGATCTAGCTATCGCGGCCGCGATCAAGCAGGTGCGACAGACGTCATACTAGATATCAAGCGACTTCTCCTATCCCCTGGGAACACATCAATCTTACCGGAGAATATCGTTGGCCAAAGCCTTAGCGTAGGATTTCGCCCTCTCCCGCAAACGACCCCTGTATCACTGGAAGTATAAACTGTAGTATCAAATACAGATAATTATATTATCTAGCTGAAGTAATAATCAGTAGTAATACCGACTGTAGTATTAGATGTAGTAACAACTGTGCATATTCAAGCCAAACCGATAGCGGGCTATCGAATGCAATCAACTAAAGCAATCAGATAGAGTAATAGCAGCAGTAAC
>NZ_NIPW01000045.1 GCF_002196855.1 Haematobacter genomosp. 1
CGCCGCCGCCATCGGACGGCTCGGCGATCCGGCCTGACGCGCCGAGCGGTCCGCCGGGGCCGCCGGGGCCGCCGGGGGTCACGGGGGTCAACGGGGGCCGCCGGGGGCGCGGGGGCCGCCGGGGTCACGGAGTGCATGCTCCGGCACCTCCACCGGACCGGCAGGGAACGCGGCCTGCCTGATCGGAGAAGGCGGGGGAAAGGGCCGCGAAAGGGAGGGCGACCGAAAATCCCCGGGGGAACACGACCGGTCGATTGGCAACCGCGGGTGCCGAGGGTGCTTAACAGGCTGCTGAAAAAAGCTTTTTGGCCTGTGTTGGAGCGGAAATCCTTCGCCATCTGACGAAATCCAGCCGGAAATCTATATATTTCCGGGCGTTTCCGGGCCGATTTTCCGGTTTCCGGCGCATAGACCTGACACTTCAGGACTTTCAGCCGCCTGTTAAAGGACCGCTGCTCTGGATGCCACCGGCGCGCGGGCTGGCGGAGGCGGGATATACCGGCTTGGCCTTCACGCGCTCGCAGGCGGGATACCTCATCAGACCGGATGCCCAGCCTTTGACGCCGCCCCGGCGCGGGCTATGCTTTGCGGGAAGCCAAGGAGCGTGTGATGAACAAGCCATCCCCCGTCGACCCCTCGAACGGACCCGTGAGTGGACCCGCGACCGGACCCGTGAGCGAGGAGCGGCTCGACCGTCTCGCGGAAGTTGCCGTGAAGGTGGGTCTGAACCTCCAGCCCGGGCAGGATCTGGTGCTGACCGCGCCGGTCGCCGCCCTGCCTCTCGTCCGCCGCATCGCCGCGCGGGCCTATGCCGCCGGTGCGGGCGTGGTGACGCCGATCCTGTCGGACGAAGGAGTGACGCTCGCTCGGTTCCAGCAGGGCCGGGATGCCTCGTTCGACCGCGCGCCGGACTGGCTCTATCGCGGCATGGCGGCCGCCTATGACGGGAATGCCGCGCGGCTTGCCGTTTCGGGCGACAATCCCATGCTTCTGGCCGAACAGGATCCGGCCAGAGTGGCCCGCGCCAACCGGGCCAATTCCGCCGCCTACAAACCCGCGCTGGAGAAGATCTCCAATTTCGATATCAACTGGAACATCGTCTCCTACCCCAACCCGTCCTGGGCGCGGCTCGTCTTTCCCGACCTGCCGGAAGAGGAGGCGGTGGCGCGCCTGGCAGACGCGATCTTCGCCGCTTCCCGCGTTGACGGGCCGGACCCGGTCGCTGCCTGGGCCGCACACAATGCCGCGCTGAAGACGCGCGCCGGCTGGCTGAACGGGCACCGTTTCGCCGCGCTCCACTTCACCGGACCCGGCACCGACCTGACGGTGGGCCTTGCCGACGGGCATGAGTGGATGGGCGGCGCCTCACCGGCAAAGAACGGCATCACCTGCAACCCCAACATCCCGACGGAGGAGGTGTTCACCACGCCGCATTCCCGGCGGGTGGAGGGATATGTCCGCTCCACCAAGCCGCTCGCCCATCAAGGCACGCTGATCGACAATATCGAAGTGCGGTTCGAGCGCGGCCGCATCACGGAGGCGCGCGCCACCAGGGGAGAGGCCGTGCTGCTCAAGGCGCTGGATACGGACGAGGGCGCGCGGCGGCTGGGAGAGGTGGCGCTGGTGCCCCATTCCTCCCCCATCTCGCAATCGGGGCTGCTGTTCTACAACACGCTTTTCGACGAAAACGCCGCCTGCCACATCGCGCTCGGCCAGTGCTACTCCAAGTGCTTCATCGACGGGGCGACGCTTACCCCGGAGCAGATCGCCGCGCAGGGGGGCAATTCCAGCCTCATCCATGTGGACTGGATGATCGGCTCCGGCGAGATAGACATCGACGGGATCGGCGCGGACGGCACCCGGGTGCCGGTGTTCCGCAAGGGGGAATGGGCCACGCGCTGAGCCATGGCGGAAGGGGCGCGTGCGCCCCTTCCCCTCAGTCCTCATCCGCGGCGAGCTGGCTCAACACCTTGCCGCGGCCGCGGAGACGCAGGATCATCGGCACCACGAAGGCAAGGACCGCCACCGTCATCAGCCCCGCCGAGACCGGCGAGGAGACAAGCACCGTCCAGTCCCCCTGACTGATCGCCAGCGCCCGGCGCAGCTGCTGCTCCGCCAGCGGGCCGAGGATCAGCCCCACCACAATCGGCGCTATCGGATAGCCGAAGAGCCGCATCACAAAGCCCAGCAGGCCAAAAGCCAGCAGCATCGCCAGCTCGAACACCGAGGGGTTGGCCCCGATGGTGCCCAGCGTCGCAAAGAGCAGGATGCCCGCGTAAAGCCATGGCCGCGGGATGGTCAGCAGCTTCACCCACAGCCCGATCAGCGGCAGGTTCAGCACGAGCAGCATGGCATTCGCGATCAGCAGCGAGGCCACCAGCCCCCAGACCAGCGTGGGGTTCGTGGCGAAGAGCAGCGGCCCGGGCTGCAGGCCGAACTGCTGGAACCCGGCCAGCATGATCGCTGCCGTCGCCGTCGTCGGCAGGCCGAGCGTGAGCAGCGGCACCAGCGTGCCTGCCGCGGAGGCATTGTTCGCGGCTTCCGGCCCGGCGACGCCCTCGATGGCCCCCTCTCCGAATTCCTCGGGATGCTTGGTCATCTTCTTTTCGACGGCATAGGACAGGAAGGTGCCGATCTCCGCGCCGCCTGCCGGCATGGCGCCGATGGGAAAGCCGATCGCGGTGCCCCGGAGCCAGGGCTTCCACGACCGCTTCCAGTCCTGCCGGTTCATCCAGAGCGACCCCTTGACCGCGATCACCTCATCCTTGCCCGACCATCGCTGCGAGGCGAGATAGAGCGCCTCTCCGATCGCGAACATGGCGACGGCCAGCGTCGTCACCTCCACCCCGTCGAGCAGTTCGGGCATGCCGAACGAAAGCCGCGCCTGCCCCGAAAGCTGGTCGATCCCGATGACGGCCAGCCCCAGCCCCAGAAACAGCGACGTCAGCCCGCGCAGCGCCGAGTCCCCGAAGGCGAAGGAGACGGCGACGAAGGCCAGCACCATCAGCGCGAAATACTCCCGCGGGCCGAATACCAGCGCGAGCTTCACGATGAGCGGCGCGATGAAGGCGAGCAGCAGCGTCGCGATCAGCCCCGCCACGAAGGAGCCGATGGCCGCGGTGGCGAGCGCGGGGCCACCCCGCCCCTTTCGCGCCATCCGGTTGCCCTCCAGCGCGGTGATGATGGAGGCACTCTCCCCCGGCGTGTTCAGCAGGATGGAGGTGGTCGAGCCGCCATACATGCCGCCGTAATAGATGCCCGCGAACATGATGAGCGATCCGGCCGGGTCGAGCTTGTAGGTCACCGGCAGCAGGAGCGCCACGGTCAGCGCGGGGCCGATCCCCGGCAGCACGCCAACCGCCGTGCCCAGCGTCACGCCGATCAGCGCATAGAGCAGGTTCATCGGCTGCATGGCGATGGCGAGGCCCTGCAGAAGGAAATCGAATGTCGTCACCGGACCGCCCTCAGAAAGAGGTGTTCAAGCACGCCTTCCGGCAGGTGCAGTTGCAGCAGTTGCGAAAATAGCAGCCAAACCGCGAAGGACAGGACGACCCCCACGATCACGGCGAAGAGGAGGTTGCGATAGCCGAAGCCGCGCGCCGTCGCGCCGAACATCACGCCCGTGGCGATGGAGAAACCCGCCGGGATCAGCAAAAGGATCTGGGCGACCAGCCCGCCCACCACCCAGAGAAGCGGCGGAACCTCCACTCGCTCCCGCTCGGGAAAGTCGTGCCGGAACGCCGCCACGACCGTCCAGATCGCCAGCAGGATCAGCACGCCGCCGACGATTTCCGGGACAGTCCCGGGCCCGACCTGCGAATAGCCGCCGAGATCCGCGAGCTGCATCGCATCGGAAATGATGACGGCGCCGAAAACGAACAGCCCCGCCGCGATGGTGAGCGCGCCGATATCGGCGCGCCGCCCTCCCCGCCCGCCATGACCCGGCTCACCGCGGCCCAGTTCGCCATGCTTCAGGTCGCTGTGCCTCAGCTCACTGCGGCCCAGTTCACCGTGGCCCAGTTCACCGTGGCCCAGCTCACCGTGGCGCTGCCCGTTCACCGGGCCGTCGCTCATTTCACCAGACCGATGTCTTTGAGCACGGCGTCCGTCGCGGCGATGTCTTCCTTCAACTGCGCGTCGAAGGCGTCACCCGCGAGATAGGTATCCGCCCAGCCCTTGTCGGAAAGCTGCTTCTGCCACTCCGCCGACTTCACCATCTTCTCGATATCGGCGGAGACGGCGGCCTTCTGCTCCGGCGTGAGGCCCGGCACGGCGGCGACCATGCGCCAGTTCTCCAGCACCACGTCCAGTCCCGATTCCTTCAGCGTGGGCGCGTCGAAGCCCGCCACCCGCTCATCGGAGGAAACCGCGAGAAGCCGCAGCGTGCCGGCCTTGATCTGCCCCTCGAACTCGCCCAGCGAAGAAACGCCCGCCGAAACCTGCGCACCAAGGATCGCGGCCAGCGCCTCGCCGCCGCCGGAATAGGCGATGTAGTTGATCTTCGTCGGATCCACCCCCGCCGCCTTGGCGATGAGGCCGACCGCGATGTGATCCGTCCCGCCGGCGGAACCACCCGCCCAGCTTACCGCGCCGGGCTTCTCCTTCAGCGCGGCGATCAGGTCGCCGATCGATTGGAACGGGGAGGAGGCGGGAACGACCACGGCCTCATATTCGCCGGTCAGCCGGGCGATGGGCGTCACGTCGTCCAGCCCGACGGGCGACTTGTTGGTCAGGATCGCGCCGACCATCACGTAGCCGCCCACGATCAGCGCGGAGGGATCGCCCTTCCTCTGGCTGACGAATTGCGCAAGCCCGATGGTGCCGCCCGCACCCGGCACGTTCTGGACCTGCACGCTGCGCGAGATGCCCGCCTCCTGAAGCACCGTCTGCATGGTGCGGGCCGTCTGGTCCCAGCCGCCGCCGGGATTGGCGGGCGCGATGATCGTGTAATCCGCAGCCATCGCGGGCAGCGAGAGCGCGCCAGCTATCAGCGACGCCAATGCGAAGTGTTTCATGGATGGTCCTCCTCCAACGGCGCTTTTCCTGAAAGCGCCTCCTTCCCCGGGGAATGTCCTTCCCCGGCCCTCCCCTTGGCCGGGGCCGCCTGCGCGGTCAGGATCAGGATAGAAAGAGGTTTGCCTTATGACAACTGTGTGATCGCCGATTGGTGAAGGCGGGGGAGCGGGGGGCGGCCCTTGCAGGCTGTCCGCTTCCTCAGAACACCTCGTCCCAGCTCCTCGACAGGCGGGCCGCCGCGTTGATCAGCCCGACCATCGAATAGGTCTGCGGGAAATTGCCCCAGAGCTCCCCGCTCTCCACATGCACCCCTTCGGACAGCAGCCCCATCGGATTGCGGTGTGACAGGATGTCGAGGAAGATCTCCCGCGCCTCCTCCCGCCGACCCACGCGGATCAGCGCATCGATGAGCCAGAAGGTGCAGGCGGTGAAAGCGGTCTCCGGCTCTCCGAAATCGTCCGGCGCGCGGTAGCGGTAGAGGTGGTTGCCGAAGCGGAGCCACTTCTCGCAGGCCGCGAGGGTGGAGAGGAACCGCGGGTCGGACGCCTCCAGAATGCCGATTTCCGGCATGAGCAGCAGGCTCGCGTCCAGATCGCCGCCTCCGAAGGTCGCGACGAAACTCTGCAGCTCCGCGTTCCATGCCCGGCTCAGCACACCCTCCCGGATGCGGTCGGCCACCGCGCGCCAGTAGCGG
Organism: Haematobacter genomosp. 1; assembly: GCF_002196855.1. Lineage (GTDB taxonomy): Bacteria > Pseudomonadota > Alphaproteobacteria > Rhodobacterales > Rhodobacteraceae > Haematobacter. The sequence goes on from NZ_NIPW01000045.1 coordinate 5,711, forward strand.
GCGCGCTCCGTCAGGCCGAGCCGCGCCGCGATCCGCGCCAGCCGGTCGCAGGCCGCCCAGCACATCATGGAGGAATGGGTATGCACGCCGTTCCGGGTGCGGAATTCCCAGATCCCGGCGTCGGGCTGGTCCCAGCGGCTCTCTGCCTGTGCGCCGAGAACCTCCAGCTGGCGGAACAGCGCCTCGCCCCCCATCACGGGCAGACGTTCGTCGAAGAAGCACTGGATGATCGACAGGATGACGGAGCCGTAGCCGTCGTTCTGGATCTGGGTATAGGCCGCATTGCCCCGCCGCACCGGGCCGTGCCCGCGATAGCCGGGCAGCGAGGGCACGATGTGCTCGTCGATCTCCCGCTCCAGCCCAAGGCCGAACAGCGGCTGAAGGTATCCACCCTCCGACCCCATCGCGATGTTGGAGACGTAGGAGAGATAATCCTCCATCGTGCGCGTGGCCGACAGGCTGTTCAGCGCCTTGACGGTGAAATAGGAATCCCTCAGCCAGCAGAAGCGGTAATCCCAGTTCCGCCCGCTGTCGCCGTATTCCGGGATGGAGGTGGTCAGCGCGGCGACGATCGCCCCCGTCTCCTCCGTCGAGCAGAGTTTCAGCGTGATGGCGGAGCGGATGACCACATCCTGATAATCCGGCGGGATCGACAGGCTGCGCACCCATTCCAGCCAGTACTGCTCCGTCTCCCGCAGGAAGGAGCGCGCGATGGAGCGGGGCGAATCCGTCAGCCGCTCGTCCGGGCCGAGGAGGAAGGCATAGGGCCTGTCCACGATGAAGGGCGTCTCGTGCGCGATGTATTCCACCGGCGCATCGGTGGTCAGCCGCAGCACCTGCTCCCCCAGCAGGAAGCGGAGGTGATTCGTACCCCGCGTCGTCTCCGGCCGGGCGTTGCCATAGTCGTGACGGGGGCGGATCAGCATCTGCATCCGGGGCGATCCCGCGACCGGCTCCACCAGCCGCACGACCGTCTGGCCGCGGAACATCCGGCCATGCGCCCGGAAGCGGGGACAGAAATCGGTGATGCGGAGGCGGTTGCCCTCGCCATCGACCAGCTCCGTCTCGATGATCGCGGTGTTGCGGCGATAGCGCTGGGTGGAGCCTGCCTGATCCACCAGCCGGATCGACCAGTCCCCGCCCTCTGCCTTCTCCCGGTCCAGCAGGCGGCAGAATACCGGATCCCCGTCAAGGCGCGGGGCGCACATCCAGACGAGGGACGCCTCCCTGTCGATGAGCGCGGCGGAGGAGCAGTTTCCGATGACCCCGAGGTCGAGCGAAGGGGAGGCGGGTCGCGACATGCGCTGTCCTTTCTGTCTTGGTCCGGCCGTCGGGGGCGGGGGGAAGTGGCTCCTGAGGGAAGCGGTCGCTCCCTGCCTAACCCATTGGCAGCGGGTGCGGCAGACGCAAATTGTCAAACCGGCGTGTCCTGTAGCGCAGGGAACAGGGGGGCTAGCGGCTCCGGGCAGCGTGCGGGGCGGGCGGCGGCATGTCCATTGGATCGTCCATACCCTGCCGGCCCGGTTCCGGCCCGGCTTGCCCGGTCGCGGAGCCGAACTCCCCCGCGGGGCGGGCGGGGACATGTTCCGCCTCCGCCGACAGCGGTATGTCCGCGGTGAAAGGTTTGGCGGCGGGTTCGGCAGAGGTGCCGGTGCCCGCCGCGATCCAGCCTTCCCCGCTTTTCCGAAAGACATGGGGCGGCGTGGAGGCGAAGCGGCCCGCCTCATCCACGGCGAGGGCGGCGATCTCCACCCGGTCGCGGTCGATGTCGATCAGATTGAAGCTGTTCTTCTCTCCCCGGAGACGGGTGGACAGGACCGTCCCCGCCTGCACGAAAAGCACATGCGGATAATTGGTGAACGGGGCGATATGGGTGTTGTGGATATGCCCCGACAGCACGATCTCCGCCCCCGCCCCGGCAAAGCCTTCGACGGCTTTCGAGGCGCCCCGCATCACCGGTTTCCGCGCACCCGGCAGCTGCTCGAGCGGGTGGTGCAGCACGACGATACGCGCCGCATCGCCGGCCTCGGCAAAGGCCTTTTTCGCGCGGCCCAGCGCGTGTTTCGGCATTCTCCCCTGCTGCCAGGCGAAACGGTTCACCGTGTTCACACCCACGACCACCATATCGCCGCTGCGGAACTCCGGCTCCAGTTCCCGGCTGATGAAGCGGCGGTAGCGCTTCCACGGCATCAGGAACCGCGCAAAGGGATTGTCGAGCGGCGTGTCATGATTGCCGGGAACCGACAGCACCGGACCGGTCAGCCGGTTCAGGAAGGCGCGCGCCTCCTCGAACTGCCAGACGCGGGCACGCTGGGTGAAATCGCCGGAGATGACGGTCAGATCCGGCTTCAGGCCGTTCACCGCCTCCACCAGCGGGGCAAACAGCGCGGGGTCTGTCCGGCCGAAATGCAGGTCGGAGAGGTGGACGATGCGGCTCATGCGGACACCTCGTCTTCGGGGCTGGGCATGACGACGCTGATCGCATCCTTCAGGATCTCGAAGCGAAGGGGCGCGCGCATCCGTGCCTTCTCGCCGTCAAAGGCGACGAGGGGGGTCTTTTGCCGCAGTTCCACCTCTATCTCCGCCGCGTCGATGAGCGTCACGTCACGCCCGACCTCAAGCCGTCTGCTCACCAGACGCCACGCAAGGCGGAACAGCCCGGCCCGTCCCTCCGCCTTGGCCACGAACATGGCGAAGCGATCTCCGTTGATCGCCTCCGTCCCCTCCAGGCCGTAATGCTCGATCTGATAGGCGGAGCGGGCCACGAACAGCAGCGGCGTACGGAACTCCCGCCGCTCCCCATCCGCAAGGATGGACAGGCGCATGGGTCGCTGAAAGCCCAGAAAGGTCTTGATGACCGACCAGTGGGCCAGCAGCCGGTAGCGCCCCCAGCGCTCATACACGTCCTCGCGCTGCTTCAGAATCGAGGGGTAAATGCCAAGGCTCGCATTGTTCAGGAACACCTGTCCGTTCACCGTGCCGAGCGACATCTTCTCTGCCCGGCCCGCGAGTATCGCCTCCGCCGCCTCCTGCGGCTCCTGCGGCAGCCCCAGCCCGCGCGCGAAGAAGTTGAACGTGCCGAGCGGCAATACCCCCATCGCGGCCTTGCGGTCCCGCATCTCGGAGGCAACGGCCATGATCGTGCCGTCCCCCCCGGCGGCCACGATCAGATCGCGCCCCTCGCCCTCCAGCTCATCGATGAGATCGGCCATCCTGTCGGTTTCCGGCTCCCAGTAAACCAGCCGCGCGTTGGGGCCGAAGACCTCCATCGCGTGCTCTACCGCCTCTTTCTCGCGCGAGTTCCGTCCCGATCCCGCATTCGCCACGACGCCGATGGCCTTCGCCTGCATTCCGTTTCCGTCCTCTTTAGCCATGAGCCAACGCAGAGCGGGCAAGCCGGTTGCATCGTTGGTGGAACAACTCTCGCAGGCCTCGAGAAAGCCTTTCAGACCCATACCGGAGCAGAAATCGTTCGCAATCTGACGAAATTCAGCCTTTTCGGATCACTCCGGAGCAGATTTCCCGGTTTCCGGAGCGGGGGGCATGACGCTCCTGAACTTTTTCAGCGGCCTGCTAGCCCAGAACCACCCGCGCGACAGGGACGGGCAGCGCGGAAACGGTCATGTCGAAAAGCCGCGCTCTCCGGCCTGCGACACGCGCCACCGTTTCGAGGAGGGGGGCCGGGTCCGTGAGAGGCCGCGGCGGTGCCCGCCCCTCTCCGCCACTCGCGATCAGCGCGTCGAGCCAGCCGGGCGCTGGCACCGCCCCCCGGTAGAGCCGGGCTGCATCGCCGCCCGGACCCGCAGGAACCGGCGCGCCGCGCCGCTCCATCTCCACCATGTTGCGCCAGAGAAACATTGCCTCCTCCACCGCGCGGAGAGCCGTCTGACGGGGCTCCTGTCCGGCGGCGGAACCGATGGTCGGGCGCCCTCCATTCCGGTCCGCCGTCCGCGCGATCGCCACGATATGCTGCGGCCCGGCGGCCATCCAGAGCGACAGCCGGCGAAGCTGCCCGTCGAGATAGCCGCAATAGGGCATCAGCTCGGACAGTTCCACTTTATGGAATGCGCCACCATCGCCTTCGGCCAGCCGATCGAGGGCGAGGTGCTCCAGCGTCTCGAGACAGGCGCGATCACCGGCATCCCGCAGCCTCTCGCCCGCCGCCGCGCCACGGGAGGTGACACCCCCGCCCTCCGGCGCGCCAAGCGTCAGCCGGGTGACCGATTCATCCTCCGCCAGGCCCCCGGCCGTGGCCAGCGGTTCAAGGCGGGCGGGCCTCGCGGCGGAATATTGCAGCGCGTATCGCTCCGCCCCCTCCATCATCGCCCGGAATGCCGCCTCCGCGCGGGTCGCCCCCGCCCCGGAAGCCACCCGTGCTGCCAATCCCTCCGGGGGTGCACAGCCTGCGGGCAGCGCCAATGCAACCACCGCCATGTGAAACGGCCAGCCGGACGGCAGAGCGGGAAAATGCGGCACCGAAAGCAAATCGTCGGAACAGGCGCGAGCGAGAAGTTTTTCCATCATGCTTCCGGTTGCAAACCGCCGATCTTCACTGGATTATCGCGAAGCTGTGATTCAATCCATATGCATTGCCCCGGGGAGGGTATGGAATGGCACGTCTCAAACTGAAAACCGGTGAAAGCTACAGATCTGTCGGCACGGCTTTGCTTGAGATGGCCGAGGCCGTTCGTCGCGACACGCCGGAGCAGCGGTTTTCGCCAGACGGCGGAGTGGAGCTGTCGGAAAGGTTCAAGGCTCTCTTCGACGAACGTTTCGTCGATGGCCCGCCCACCCTGCATACGGCCGGGGAGGAAGGCCCGATCGAGGACGGCGTCCGCCTCGTGCTGCATTTCGACCGGACGGTGTCAGAGGGCGGCAAGACGATGCGGATCGTCAATGTCGCCGTTCCAGACCTCACCGGCAAGGGCCGGATCGACCGCGACACCGGGTTGTCCGGCATAGCGGAGGAGGCGATCGGCTTCATCGCCATCTGCGGCTGCGCAGGGTAGAGCGCCGCCCGGATGACGCCCGCGACGCACACTCCCGGCCGCCCCCGCGGTATCGCCGTCGGGATGGCTGGCATCAGCGTCTTTGGCGCCTTCCGGTTGACTGCGCCTGATGGACGGGACGCAACCCCGCCGGGGAAAAGGGCCAAGGCGCTTCTGGCGATGCTGGCGCTTGCCCCCGGAGGACGACGGACCCGTGGCTGGTTGCAGGATCGTCTGTGGAGCGACCGCGACCCGGCGAAGGGGCGCGCCAGTCTGCGGCAGGAGTTGAGCGCGCTCCGCCATCACCTGTCCCGGCACGGGCTGGAGATCATCTCCACCCCTGGCGACGATGTCGTCCTTCATCTGGAGGCGCTGCGGGTGGATGCCTTCGTCTCTGTTCCCGCGGCGCATCTCGACCTGCTCGAAGGGATGGATCTCCCCGACCCGGAGTTCGAGACATGGTTGAGCGAGGAGCGGGCGCACTGGTACGGCAAGCTCGACGGGCCTGCCGTGCTGACCGCCCCGCCACAGGCGGTGCCTCAGGGGCCGGAACCGCCGCAGCTGGCCGCGCGGACGCTGTTTCCGCATCTTGCCATCGAACCGTTCGCCGTGATCGGCGCGGATGCACAACTCGCCTATCTTGCCAGCGGCCTGCACGAGGAACTGTCCACCGTCATCGGGGCCGTGGTGGGAACCTACCGGATCATCGACCCAAGCCTTGCTGGGGATGACGTGGACTATCTCCTTCAGGGCAGCTTGCGCATGGAGGGGGAGCGTATCCGCCTCAACGCGCGCATCGTGGCCGCGCGGGGCGGGGCCATCGTCTGGAACGACCGCTTCGACCTTCGCACGCTGGGTTTCGGCGCACAGGAGCGCTTGTCGCGCCGCATCGTGGAAGCGATTCAGACGGCCCTGTCGGATGGCCGCTGGGCGGAATACTGGGCGGGGTCCGAAACCGATATCCGCGCCTGGGAGCTTTTTCAGAAAGGCCGGGTGCAGGAAAACTCCGTCAGCCGGACAGCACTGGCACGGGCGATGGGGTTCTACCGTCAGGCCATCGCCATCGACCCTTCGTTTCTCCAGGCACGGGTATCGTTGGGCTTTTGTCTGCTCGACGGCCTGCGCCTTGGCTGGCATGACAATCCGCGCGACGCCGAAGAAGGTGTCGCCCGCATCGTGGCCGAGATCTTCGTCCTCTCGCCAAGCCATCTGCACGGGCGCGCGCTTCACGCCTTCTGGCTCTGCTCGCAGGGGCATTTCGAGGACGCGCTCGCGCGGATGACCGCCGTCGTCGCCGAAGCGCCGGAAAGCCCGGAAATGCTGTCCTATCTTGCCGCGATCTTTGGCTATTGCGGCGATCTTGCGCATTCCATCGATCTCTATCGCCATGCCCTCACGCTCACGCCGCATCCGCCGGTCTGGATCCGCACCAACCTGATCCTCGACTGCCTGATGCTTGAACGGAACGGCGTCGGCCCGCAGATCGACGAGGTGCTGGAAGGCGATCCCGGCAATATCCGCGCCCATATCTGCAAGGCCGTGCATCTTATCCGGGCCAACAGGATGGCCGAGGCCCGTCAGGTGGCGGAACGGATACGCAGCCTGCAGCCGGGGTTCACCGCCGAGAGCTGGCGGTCGCGGGCCTTTTTCCGCGACCCTTCCCATCACGACGTCATTGCCGCCGATCTGACCCGCGCCGGGTTGTAAAGGCTTAGACGGCAAACCGGCGCGCCCGTTCGGTAAGCGCGAGAAAGGTATCCACATCCTCCGCGCTGTGATCGGCCATCGGATGAAGCATCCAGCGCGCGCCGCCTTGCGGCACGATCGGATATTCCAGAAGGTTGACCACCGCGCCGTGATACAGCACCTCCGCGGTCATCCGTCGCGCCACGGCGGCGGCACCGAGCAGGACGGGAATGGCGCTTCCCGGCTCGCCCAGCACATTGTAGCCCTGTTTGGCGAGGCCCTGCCGGAAAGCGCGGCAGTTCCGCAACAGACACCGCCGCCGCCAGTCTCCCTCCATCCCGTCGATCAGGTCCAGAGCGGCCAGAATCGCCGCCGCCTGAAGCGGTGAAATCGCGCAACTGCTCCAGTGGACGAGGCTGCCCTGCACGATCGCGGTGCGGAGCGCGGGATGGTTGCAGGCCAGGAAACCGCCATTGGAGGCGAAAGCCCGCGCAAAGGTTCCGCTGACCAGATCGACCTCTCCCAGCAACCCCTGCAGCCCCAGCACCCCGCGCCCGCCCGGACCGGTGGAGCCGAGATCGAGCGCCGTATCGACGAGCAGCGTCGCCTCATGCAGGCGGCACATCTCCTGCAGGGTGACGAGATCCGGGGACTGGCAATCGGCGTAGGACATCGCCTCCATCATCACCAGAATACCGGCATCCGGTTCCTGCGCACGGATCTTCTCGAGATGGTCGAGGACCGAGGCCGGGGAGAGGTGATGCGCGAGATGCACCTTGCGGGTCGCGATCTCCGCGAGATCGCGGAGGCCGGGAGCCGCAAGGCTGTCGAGGATGATATGGTCTCCCGGCTGCACGAGGGTGCGGAACAGCGCATGAAGCGCATCCGCCCCCGTCGGGAACACCAGTGCGTCCCGCATCGACAGGAAGGTGGCCATCCGCTGCTCCAGCGTGACGACAAGCGATGTCAGACCCATCATTGCCGCGGAACCCGCCGAATGAATGCCGAAGCGCGCCGCGGCATCCTGCGTCGCCGCCAGCACCTTTGGATGGGTGGAGATGTTCAGCGGGTCGAGCGAGGCGAGATTGACGCCCGAAAGCATCCGTCCCCGGCGGTCTTGCGCCAGCGCCCGCGCACCGATCCGCACCGTGTTCACCTTGCAGGCCGGATCGAACCCGTCGCGGAGCCGCGTGTCCAGCCAGTCGCACAGCGGCTGCCACCGCTCCAGCAGGTTGCGGTTGGTTGCGTCGTGAAAATCGCTGGCAATGCCTGTCAGACTGTCGGGCAGGAAGGGCGACATGATCTCACTCACCTCATGGTCGGGCCCGGGAGGGCGCGAGAGCTGGGCATGCAATTCATTCTACACCTTTTTCCTGGCAACGCGACATCTCAACCCGTGAACCGCGCGCGCGTCTCGATGAAGCGGTCGGCCCGATAGCGGGCGGCATCCGCGGGACCCGCCGCGCCCAGCCCGGCGGTGGAAGGCGCAAGCTCCCCCCGCGCGGCCCATAGCCGGACGAGCTGCTCGGAGGCTTCGAAATGCATCGCCTCTTCCATCTGAAAAGCGGCACCCCAGTAGAACATGTGCCGGGCGAAGACGGGGGCGATCTCCAGCAGGCCGCGCTGAACGCAGTCGTCGCCCCGCGTATCCGCAATGCCGTCGATCTTCAGGTCGATGGCGATCCCCCAGCTATGGTTGGATACGCCCCTGTCCCCCCGCGCCATCCGGCAGCAGAGCATGGCGGAGGTGGAAAGACGGCGATGCAGGTCGGCGTTGTGGAAAGCCACCTCCTCCATCACGCGGGCAAGCACCTTGAGCGCCGGACGGAGACCGGTGGCCCGGAACGGCCCGAAATCCGCCGTGGCGATAAGGGACAGGAAAGCCGGGTCGTCCGGCTCCTGCCCATGCTCGGAAAAGGAACGGCGCGGTGTGCCGATGAGCGCGAAATTGAGATCGTTGCCCGGCGGTCGCAAGCGACCGTTCACAGCAAAGCGATTACCCCCCGCAACACATGAAAAAGGCACTGGTTCTGAAAAATGTCCCATCGACAAACCACACCGACCCCCCGTCGCCATCAGCGACAGGAACACTTCTGACGCACAGGCGTAAAACCAACGTCAAAGATACGGCAATGCGCGGCCCACTGGCCGGGGGGACACCGCATGCTACCTGCCACGAACGACAATATGGAGAGCACCATGCGGAAAATCCTTTGTGCGGCGGCGCTGTCGCTGATCCTGTCGGCCCCTGCGATGGCGGCAAGCGGCACGACAATCACCCTCCCCGGCGTCAGCGGCACGCAGACGAAGCAGCAGTACAGCTGCGCGAACGGCACGAAGCGTGTGGTCCAGTATGTCAATGCCGGGCCGAACTCGCTCGCCATCATGACGATAGACGGCGAGCCTTACATTCTGGTGACTGTCGTTTCCGGTTCCGGCGCACGCTACACCGGGAGCCGTTATCAGTGGTTCACCAAGGGCGACGACGCGGTGTTCAGCGATACGCTGGACGAAAGCAAACCGTCCGTCTCCTGCACGGCCGAGTGAAACGGCGTTCTCCGAAAGGGGTGGAAAACGCATGCCGCCTTGCCTGACTGACGCTTGAGAACGCGCGGCAGGGGAGTATTGTCGAGCCAGTCCAGTCCCGGAGGCCGAGAATGCCCTTCCTGCCCACCCGCCGCTTCGTGCTTCAGGGCATCGCCCTGCTTCTGGCCTCCACGGCCCTGCCGCGCCTGTCATGGGCGGCGGGGGGCGGGCGCCTGACGGTCGCGGCGGATTCGGAGCCGAAGAACCTCAACCCGGCCATCGTCGCATCGAACGGCGTTTTCTTCGTGGCCAGCAAGGTGGTGGAGGCGCTGGCGGAGGCGGATTATTCCGCCCGCGATGGCCTTCGCCCGCTGCTGGCGACCGGCTGGGAAGGCTCGGACGACGGGCTGACCGTCACCTTCCGGCTCAGGGAAGGGGTGAAATGGCATGACGGCGCGCCCTTCACCTCTGCCGATGTCGCCTTCTCCGCCATGCAGATCTGGAAGCCGCTCCAGAACCTCGGGCGGTCGGTCTTCGCCAATCTCGCCGCCGTGGACACGCCGGACGCCCATACGGCGGTTTTCCGGTTCTCGGCACCCACGCCGCTACAGCTTGTCCGCAACGCCCTGCCGGTCGTTTCGAGCGTCGTGCCCAGGCATATCTATGAAAACGGACCGATCCCGGACAATCCGGCGAACGTGCGGCCCATTGGAACCGGGCCCTTCGTCTTTGCCGATTACCGCCCGGGGCAATACTACCTGCTGAAGAAGAACCCCGATTACTGGGACGAGGGCAAGCCTCTGCTGGACGAGATCGTGTTCCAGGTGCTGCCCGACCGCGCCTCCGCCGCTGCGGCGCTGGAGGCGGGCGATATCCAGCTCGCCGCCTTCTCCGCCGTGCCGCTGGCCGATCTTGCGCGGATCGGCAAGGTGCCGGGGCTTCAGGTCTTCACCCGCGGCTACGAGGCGCTGACCTATCAGCTTGTTGTGGAGATCAACCATCGCCGCAAGGAACTGGCCGATCTGAAGGTCAGGCAGGCCATCGCTCACGCGATCGACAAATCCTTCGTGGTGAACACGATCTTTCTCGGCTACGCCACCGCCGCCACCGGCCCCGTGCCGCAGAACGCGGCGGAGTTCTATACGCCGGACGTGCCGACTTATGACTTCGATCCGGCGCGGGCGGAAGCGCTGCTGGACGAAGCGGGCTACCCCAGGGGCGCCAATGGCACCCGGTTCGCCCTGAACCTGCTGCCCGCCCCCTATTTCAACGAAACCCGGCAGTTCGGCGACTATCTGCGGCAGGCCTTGGCCGTGGTGGGGATCGACGCGCGGGTGGTGAATAACGATTCCGCCGCGCACCAGAAGGCGGTCTATACCGACCATGCCTTCGACCTCGCCATCGCGCCGCCGGTGTTCCGCGGGGATCCGGCGATCTCCACCACCATCCTCGTGCGGTCGGGCGTGCCGGACGGCGTGCCCTTCTCCAACCAGGGCGGCTATGCGAACCCCTCGCTCGACGCGCTGATCGACAAAGCCGCGGTGACGCTGGACACGGCGGAGCGGGTCGCGCTCTACAAGGATTTCCAGCGCAAGGTCGCGGCGGACCTGCCGCTCATCAACGTGGCGGAGTGGAGCTTCACCAGCGTCGCGAGCGACCGGCTGGAAAATATCGCCAACAATCCCCGCTGGGCCGTCTCCGGCTGGGCGGATGCCGCGCTCACGCCCTGACGGCGGATGGCCCGTCTCCTCCGCCTCCTGCGTCGTCGGGCGCTGACCGCGATTCCGGTTCTGCTGATCGTGGTGCTGGGCACCTTCCTGATGCTGGAGGCCGCGCCCGGCGACGCGGTGGACGCCTATCTGGCGGGCATCGGGGGCGGCGATGCGGCGCTCGGGGCAGAGCTGCGCGCGCGCTACGGGCTGGACATCTCGGGGGCGAGGCGGCTCGGCGCCTATCTCGCGGCGCTTGCGCACGGGGACATGGGGCGTTCCGTGGCCTTCGACCGGCCCATCGCCGCGCTGATCGGAGAGCGGCTCCCAATCACGCTTCTTCTGATGGGCAGCGCCACGGCGCTGGCCTTCACGCTCGGCTCCCTGCTGGGCATCGTCGCAGGGGCGCGTCCGGGTTCGCTGGCGGACAGGCTGCTGTCCACCGGCTCGCTCGCGCTTTATGCCGTTCCGGGGTTCTGGCTGGGGCTGGTGCTGGTCACGGTGTTCGCCGTCAACCTGCGCTGGCTGCCGGTTTCGGGGCTGGAGACGATCGCCTCGGGGCGGACGGGGCTGTCGCGGGCCGTCGATATCGCCGAGCATCTGGTGCTGCCGGTCACGGCGCTCGGCGTCATCTATCTGGCCCTTTTCCTGCGGCTCATGCGGGCGGGAATGGCAGAGGTCTGGCGGCAGGATTTCGTCACCGCGTTGCGCGCCCGCGGGCTGTCGAGGCGGAGCATCGTCGTGGGCCATGTCGCGCGGAACGCCCTCCTGCCGCTCATCACCATGCTGGGCTATCAGGCAGGGGCGATGCTGGGCGGCTCGGTGGTGATCGAGAGCGTCTTTGCCATTCCGGGCTTCGGGCGTCTGGCACAGGAGGCCGTCGCCGGCCGTGACGCACCCCTTCTGGCGGGGGTCATCCTCACCTCGGCTGTGGCGGTGTTGCTGGCCAACCTGCTGGTGGACATGGCCTATGCCTGGCTCGACCCCCGTATCGGGAGCGGTGCATGAGGCGGCTTCTCGCGGCGCCGGGCGGGCGGGCCGGGCTTGTCCTGCTCGGGGCGGTGCTGGCCCTCGCCCTGCTGGCGCCGCTCCTTTATCCCGGCGATCCGCTGGCCATTGCGGGGCCGCCGCTCCTGCCGCCCTTCACCGACGCGGGCCACCCCCTTGGCACCGACAGGCTGGGGCGGGACGTCGCGGCGGGCCTTGCCCATGGAGCGCGGACATCGCTGCTGGTCGGCGTGACTGCCGCGGCGGTGGCGGTCACGCTGGGCGCGCTGGTGGGCACGCTTGCCGGTTTCGCGGGCGGTATCGGAGACGAGCTGTTGATGCGCATTGTCGATGCCTTTCAGATCGTGCCGGGGTTCCTGCTGGCCCTGGCCTTCGTCTCCGTCGCGGGGCCTTCGGTCCCTGTCGTGGTTCTGGCAATCGCGCTTGGCGCATGGACGGCCCCCGCACGGGTGGCGCGGGCGGAAGTGCTCTCCATCCGTTCCCGCGATTTCGTCTCGGCCGCGCGGGTTCTGGGGATGCATCCGCTTGAGATCGCCCTGAGGGAGGTGCTGCCGCTTGCCCTGCCGCCGGTTCTGGCCCTGTCCTCCGTCATCACCGCGGGCGCGATCCTGACCGAGGCGGCGCTGTCCTTCCTTGGCCTTGGCGATCCCAATGTGGTGACATGGGGCGGCATGATCGCGGAAGGACGGAGCGTGCTCCGCACCGCCCCCTGGCTTTCCATCCTGCCGGGGATCGCGCTGATGCTGAGCGTCGTCGGGGTCTATCTGTTTTCGGAGGCGCTGGTGGAGACGCTCTCCCGCCGGGATCGGCAGATTTGAGCGCGCTCGCCTCGCTCCGGGGGCTGAGCGTCGCCTATGGCGGGACGCGGGTGCTGCACGGGGTGGATCTCGACCTGCGGACGGGGGAGCGGCTGGCGCTGATCGGGGAAAGCGGGTCGGGGAAATCCACGCTGGCGCTGGCGCTCGCCGGGCTGCTGCCCGTTTCCGCGCGGGTGACGGGGCAGATCGACTGGGCGTCAGGCCCTGTCCGGCCGGGGCGGGATTACGGCTTTGTCTTTCAGCAGCCGGCGGCAAGTTTCGATCCCGTCCTCTCCATCGGAAACCAGATGACGGAAGTGCTCCGCCACCACCTGAAACTGGCGGCGGACGCCGCGCGCGGGCGGGCGGCGGAGCTGCTGGCCCGCGTGGGCATACCGGAGCCAGCCGCCGCGCTCCGCCGGTTTCCCCATCAGTTCTCGGGCGGACAGCTGCAACGGATCGCGATTGCCACCGCCATCGCGGCGGAGCCGCATGTGCTCATCGCGGACGAGGCGACAAGCGCGCTGGACACCATCGTTCAGGCGCGGATCGTGGCGCTGCTCCGCGCGCTGACCGCACCCGCCTCCGGGATGACGCTGCTTTTCATCACCCATGACATCGCCCTCGCCTCCGGTCTTGCCGACCGGATCGCAGTGCTGGAGGCCGGCCGCCTCATACAGGTGGGACCGGCGGCGGAGGTGCTGGCGGCGCCTTTGCCCTACACCGCCCGCCTGCTGGCCGCGCATCTGGACCTTGAGAGCCCCCGGCTGGTATCGAGGCGCCCATGACGCCACGCCCGCCCTCCACGCCACCGGCGCTGCTTGCGGCGGAGGGGCTGTCCCTCACCTATGCGGGCCGTGCCGACCATGCGCTGAAGGACGTATCGCTGACCGTTGCCGCGGGGGAGACGCTGGGCCTTGTCGGCCCCTCCGGCTGCGGCAAGACCACGCTCGGGCGGGTGCTTCTCCGGCTGGTCAGGCCCGATACAGGTCGGGTCGCGCTGCTGGGGGAGGACTGGCTGGCGCTGAGCGGAAGCGCGCTGCGCCGGCGGCGCGGGCGGATGCAGCTCGTCTTTCAGGACCCGCTCGCCGCCTTCAACCCGCGCGCCACGGCAGGCTCCGCCATCGCCGATGCGCTGCGGCTTCAGACCACGCTTCCCGCGGCGGAGCGTCCTGCCCGCGTTGCCCTGCTCCTGGCGCGGACGGGGCTTTCGCCCGATCTGGCGACCCGGCCCATCCATGCGCTCTCCGGGGGGCAGCGGCAGCGCGTGGCCATCGCCCGCGCCATCGCGACGGAGCCGCGTCTCATCGTGCTGGACGAGGCGGTCTCGGCGCTCGACATCTCCATCCGGGGGCGAATCCTTCGGCTTCTGGTCGATCTTCAGCAGGAAACGGGGGTTTCCTACCTTTTCATCTCGCATGACATCGCGGTGGTGCGGGCGATTTCCCACCGGCTCGCCGTGATGGACCGGGGCCGGATCGTGGAGACCGGAGAAACGGAGGAGGTGCTGGCAAAACCCGGCTCCGACACGCTCCGCGACCTGATCGCGGCGGTCCCCCGGCTGCACGCTTGCGGTTGACGCGCTCCGATCCTGCCGCACATTGCCTTGGAGAACCCTTCGGATCAGGCCCTTTACAGAACCCTTCGGATCAGGATGACATCATGCCTGCGAATGAGGACAAACCCACCGAAACGACCCGTCTCGGAGACGAGAGCTTCATGACGGCGGAAGATCTCCAAGCCTATATGGATCGCCGCCGCGCTGCCATGGACGCCGATGACAGCGCCACCAAAACGGAGGCCAACCAGGCCCGAGACGAGTTGATCGCCCAGCTTTCGGAGCCTTTGAAGATCAATCGCCAGACGGTCCATGATCTTGTGGACAACCTCAAGATGCGGCTGACCACCGCCGCCGAGCGGGGAGAGACGGAAGTGCTCATGCTCCGCTTCCCGAACGCGCTCTGCACCGATCATGGCCGGGCGATCAACAACGAGGAGCCGGACTGGCCCGAGACGCTGACCGGGCGGCCCCGGCAATTCTACGAAATCTGGCGCGATCACCTGAAAGCCGCGGACTATCAGCTCAAGGCGATGGTCATCGACTGGCCCGACGGGATGCCGGGAGATATCGGCATGTATCTGAGCTGGAAACGGCTGGAGTAGCCGCTACCGCCCTGCAAAGGGATCGCGCGCCAGTCGCGTCATAGCCTCCGCGTATTGCAGGGCCAGCCGGTCGCAGAGTTCCGCTGCGCCCGGAATGTCTCCGAGCGAACCGACGCCCTGCCCGGCAGACCACACGTCCCGCCAGACCTTCGCCTCGTTTCCCATGTCGAGCGCGCCATGGCTTTGCAGGTTCGCCGGGTCCATGCCTGCGGCAACGACGCTCTGCGCAAGAAAATTCGCCCCCACCCCGGAAATCGCCGGTGTGTAGAGGATATCGGCCGCACGCGCGGCCACGGTCATCTCCTTCTGCGCAAGGCTCACCATCGCCTCGCGCGTGGTAAGGAAACGGGTGCCGAGATAGGCCAGGTCCGCGCCCATCGCCCGCGCTGCGGCGATATGCGCCCCGGTGGACATGGCCCCCGAAAGCGCGATGGCCCCGTCGAAGATGGCGCGGATCTCCGACACCAGCGCAAAGGGGCTGATCTGGCCCGCATGGCCCCCGGCACCCGCCGCAACGGCGATGATCCCGTCCACACCCGCCTCTACGGCCTTTTCCGCATGGCGGCGGCTGATGACATCGTGAAACACCAGCCCGCCATAGGAATGCACCGCATCCACCACATCCGCGACCGCGCCCAGCGAGGTGATGACCAGCGGCACGCGATGCCGGACCACCTCCTCCAGATCGGCGCGCAGACGGGGGTTGGAGCGGTGGACGATCAGGTTCACCCCATAGGGCGCGGGGGTGTCGAAGGCTTCCAGACGGGCCTTTATCTCCTCAAGCCAGGCGACGAAGCCTTCGGTGCTGCGCTGGTTCAGCGCCGGAAAGGTGCCCACCACGCCCGAACGGCAGACCTCCACCACCAGATCGGGGCCGGAGGTCAGGAACATCGGCGCGGCAATGGCGGGCAGCCGCAGTGCCTCGAATGCTTTCGGCAATGTCATTGCGCGACGTCCTTTCCGGGCATGACGCCCTGCATGAGACCATCCACCGTCCGCGTCGCGACCTCCTCCGCGGTCATCGGCCCCGCCGGGTCGAACCAGGCGCCAAGACCGTTCAGCGCCCCGGCGAAGGTAAAGGCGGCAAGGCGCGGATCGGGCGTGCTGAGGCTTCCCTCCGCCGCGCCCTCCGCCACCACGGCACGAATGAGCAGGTCGATCTCCCGCTTCAGGGAGCGGAAGGCGGCGCGGCTTTCCGGGGAGAGCAGGTGGTCCTGCGTCCGCGCCACGCAGATGCCGAAATCGTCCAGCATGATCCGCGCATAAGCCAGCAGCATGGCACGGAGCCGCTTCGGCGCGGGATCCCCCGCCACCGCCGCATCCCGTGCGGAAGCCGCGATGGCGTTCAGCCCGCGCCGGGTGCATTCGAAGAGGATCTCGTCCTTGTTGGCGAAGTAGCGATAGATCGTCGGCTTGGTCACGCCCAACGCCTCCGCCACATCGTCGAGCGAGGTTGCATGGTAGCCGCGTTCGTTGAAGAACCGGGCCGCGGTTCGGAGCACGGCATCCTGCTTGCGGCTCCGCTCCCCCGAGCGCTGGCGGGAGTGGCTCCAGGGGGAGAGGGCTGGTTTCGACATGGGACCGCGCATTTACTTATCGGTAACACGATAGAGCCATGCCCTTCCCCTCCGGTCAAGCACCCAGCCCGAGACTTCCGTATGGTTAGGTCGTCTCTATGGGGCGCAATCGATTTTCATAATTTACACCCGTCACCTCCGACAGAGAGAGTAACCGGAGGCCCGCACCGGACAGCGCAGGGGCCGGGGGCGGCCCGTCGGGTGCCGCAGGCCCGGCTCGCTCTGCTCGACGGTGGGCCGCTCCCGCCATCCGGCATGCCACGCCGGCTGGCCTACATTCCGCGATCCGGTATCGCCGCGAAAGGAATCGATATGACGAAGAAACCCATGGTTCTGGGCGGGCTTTTCGAAGCGAACGGCTACCATTCCTCCGCCTGGCTGGTGCCGGGAGCGACGGACGGGGCGGCCACCGATGTCGATTACTTCAAGGACATCGTGCAGAAGGCCGAGGACGGCAAGCTCGACTTCTTCTTCCTGGCCGATACGCCCGCCGCGCGGACGGAGAAGCTCGACGCATGGACGCGCGGGCCGCTCTACATGAACATGCTGGAGCCGATCACCCTGCTGACGGCGCTGGCGGGGTGCACCTCGCATATCGGGCTCGGCGCGACGGCCTCCACCAGCTTTTACGAGCCCTACAACGTGGCGCGGCTCTTCGCCTCGCTCGACCATATCAGCCACGGGCGCGCGGCGTGGAACGTCGTGACCTCCGCCAATGACTTCGCGGCGCGCAACTTCGGGCTGGACAAGCTGCCCCCGCATGATCGCCGCTATGAGAAGGCGCAGGAATTCTTCAAGATCGTCACCTCCCTCTGGGACACCTGGGAGGACGATGCCTTTGTCTATGACCACGACGGCGTGCGGATGTTCGATCCGGCGAAGTTCCATGTCACGGATCACGAGGGCCCGTTCTTCAAGGTGCATGGCGGGCTCAACATGGCGCGGCCGCCGCAGGGGCACCCGGTGATCTTCCAGGCGGGCGCTTCGGAGGCGGGCAAGGAGCTCGCCGCCGAAACGGCCGAAGTGGTGTTCGGCACCGGCGCCAACAAGGCGCAGGCCATCCGCTTCTACGAAGACCTGAAGGGCCGCATGGCGAAATTCGGCCGCGACCGGGAAGAGCTGAAAGTGCTCTCCGGCGTCTCCATCGTCGTGGGAGAGGACGAGGAGGACGCCCGCCGCAAGTGGGACTATTGGCAAGGCCTCGTCCACACGGACATCAGCCTGATGTATATGAAGACCGATCTGGAGACCGACCTGTCGGACCTGCCGCTGGACGAACCTGTCCCGGAACATCGCATCCCGGAGAAATCGAACTTCCATCAGGTCTATTTCGACGAGATCGTCGGCCTCATCCGTCAGGGTCTGACGCTCCGCGAAGTGATGCGGAAGTACAACCGCTCCAAGGCGATCTTCTTCGGCACCGGTGCGCAGGTGGCCGACCAGATGGAGGATTGGGTCGCCTCGGGTGCCTCCGACGGCTTCATGATCGCCTTCCCGGTGCTGCCGGAGTGCCTGACCGATTTCACGACGAAGGTGGTGCCCGAACTTCAGCGCCGCGGACTTTTCCGCACCGAATACACCGGCACCACGCTGCGCGACAATCTGGGCCTGAAACGCCCGCCGAACCGCCATGCAACGGCGGGCGCCAGCCTCGCCGCGGAATAACCCTCCCCCTCAGGCGGGCCGACAGACGCCCGCCACATCATCCCGACAGGACCTCCCCCATGAAAGACGTCATCACATCGGCTGACGAACGGCAGCTCCGCATCGACCTTGCGGCGACCTTCCGCATCGTCGCGCGGCTGGGCATGCACGAAGCCGTCGCGAACCACTTCAGTGCCGCCGTTTCCCCCGACGGCCGCCAGTTCCTGCTGAACCCCAAGTGGAAGCATTTCTCCACCATCCGGGCCAGCGACCTGCTCCTGCTCGATGCCGACGACCCGGCGACGGCCAGAAGCGGGCTGGTGGACCCGACGGCCTGGGCGATCCATGGCCAGATCCACAAGTCGAACCCCTCGGCGCGGGTGGTGCTGCATCTCCATCCGATCCACGCCACCGCGATCGCCTGCCTGCAAAACCCCGCGATCCTGCCCATCGACCAGAACACCGCCCGCTATTTCAACCGCGTGGCCGTCGACCTGCACTATGGCGGCATGGCCGATTCGGTGGAGGAAGGCGCGCGGTTGGCGGGGCTGCTCGGCACTCACTCGCGCCTGATGATGGGCAACCACGGGATTCTCGTCGCCTCCGACAGTATCGGCGTGGCCTTCGACGACATCTACACGATGGAGCGCGCCTGCCAGATCCTCACCACCGCCTATGCCACGGGTCAGCCGCTTTCCGTGCTCTCGGACGAGGTGGCGGAGGCCACGGCGGTCGGCTGGGAGGGCATCCGCGATTTCTCCATCGCGCATTTTGAGGAAATGAAGCGGATCCTCGACCGCGAAGAGCCGGATTACGCCGACTGATGACCATTCTCATCAGCGCGGATGCGGAGCGCGTGGCGACGCTCTCCGACATCCTCCGCCGCGAATTTCCGGGCCGTCGCGTGCTGACCGCGCCCGAGGGCGTGATGCCCGGAGACATGGCCCCCGAGGAGGTCCGCTACCTCGTCACCTTTCGCGCGCCCGCCGGTCTGCACCGGCGGCTCCCGGCGCTGCGCTGCGTCTTCTCCCTCTCCGCCGGGATCGACCAGTTCCGGCAGGAGGATTTCCCCGGACAGACGGAGCTCGTCCGTCTGGTGGATCCTGCGGTGGCGGCCTCCGTGGCGGATTACGTGGCCATGTCGGTGCTGCTCCTCCACCGCGACCTCCCCGCCTACATGGTGCAGAAGGCGCGGCGGCAATGGCGGCAACTGCCGAATCCGCTGCCCTCCGAACGGCAGGTGGGGATCCTCGGCCTCGGTGAGCTGGGCCGCGCGGCGGCGGAACGGCTGCGGCCCTTCGGCTTCCGTCTGGCAGGATGGAGCAGGACACCGCGGGACGTGCCGGGCGTCGCCTCCTTCACCGGGGCGGCGGGCCTGAAGCAGATGGTGCGCAGAAGCGACATCCTCGTCTGCCTCCTGCCGCTGACAGACGAAACCCGCGGGATCATCGACGCGGAGCTTCTGGCGGCCCTGCCCGAAGGCGCCGGTCTCGTCCATGCCGGACGCGGGCCGCAGCTTGACCAGAGGGCGCTTCTTGCCGCGCTGGACGAAGGGCATCTGTCGGCGGCTGTGCTCGACGTGACGGACCCGGAACCGCTTCCGCCGGACGACCCACTCTGGTCGCATCCCCGCGTCATCCTCACCCCGCATGTCGCCAGCCAGACCCGCGCAGGCAGCGCCGCTCTCACGATTGCGGAAAACATCCGCCGCACGGAGCGGGGAGAGGCGATGATCGGCAGCGTGCCGCGCGGCGTGGCGTGTTGATCCTAGCCCCGGATTAGGCAAAGCCTAAGCAGGGGTGCAGAAGTTGATAATTCTTCGCTCTCCCCGGGCGGAGTAGGCTTCGCATCAAGGCAGGCCCTTTGTGAAAGGCGGATACCCATGACGCAGCACGATCCCGCGCTCCGGCCCACCGAGGAGCTGGCGCAGAACGTGAGCCAACCTTTCGAAAAGGCCCGCGCGATGCCGAAATCCGTCTATACGTCGGAGGCGTTCGTCGCGCGGGAACTGGAGACGATCTTTGCCCATGACTGGCTCTGCGCCGGGCGGGCGGACGCGTTGAAGGAACCGGGCGACTACCTGACTATGGACATCGCGGGCGAGCCGATCATCGTGCTGCGCGACCGGGAGGGAAGGCTCCGCGCCATGTCCAACGTCTGTCGCCACCGGATGTCCACGCTGCTGGAGGGCCGCGGCCGGACGCGCGCCATCGTCTGCCCCTATCACGCCTGGACCTACAACCTTGACGGCTCACTGCGGGGCGCGCCCGCGATGGGGCTGAACGAGAGCTTCTGCAAGACCGATGTCGCGCTTCCGCAGATCCGCTGCGAGGAATGGCTAGGCTGGATCCTCGTCACGCTGAACCCGGACGCCCCCGCCCCGGCCGAGCGGCTCGCGGATGTGGAGAAGCTGGTCGGTTATCTCGACATGGGATCCTACGTGGAGACCTTTCGGGAGGAGCACCGCTGGAACACCAACTGGAAGGTGCTGGCGGAGAACTTCATGGAGAGCTACCATCTGCCGGTCTGCCATTCGGACACGATCGGCGGCTCGGTGGACCTGATGAAGATGACCTGCCCGGAGGGGACGGAGGCCTTCAACTACCATTTCATCCTCAAGAACGATTCGGTGCCGCTAGCGCTTGCCCATCCGGAGAACACCCGGCTGCAAGGGGATGAGCGGCGGATCACCTGGCTGCTCGCCATCTATCCCGCGCTGCTCATCACGCTGACGCCGGGGTATTTCTGGTATCTCTGCCTGCACCCCGACGGGCCGGATCACGTGAAGATCCTTTATGGCGGCGGCCTCTCCCCCGAGTTCATGGCCGACCCGGAGGCGGAAGCGCATTTCGCCGCGCTGAAGACCCTGCTCGACGAGGTGAACGAAGAGGACAAGGGCTGCACCGAGCGCGTGTTCCGCGGCGTCTCCTCCCGGTTCGGCGCACCGGGGCATCTGTCGCATCTGGAGCGGCCGAATTTCGAGTTCGCCCAATACGTCGCCCGCCGCGTGGGCGCGCTCCCCGCCGAAAGCTGATTTCGTCCCGCCGGCTTTCGCCGCCCTGTCCTCGACACCGATCCCCGGTTTTCGACCAGCCGAACCCCGGCACAACGCCTGAAAGGCCCCAAGATGCCCGTGCACAAGCGCATCCGCATGTTCAACACCAAGGACACCTATCCCGAGCAGAACCTCGACAACGATCTGTGTCAGGCGGTCGTGGCGCGGGGGCAGACGGTGTTCCTGCGCGGCCAGATCGGCCAGAATCTGGACACGGCCGAAAACGTCGGCATCGGCGACCCGGCGGCGCAGGCGGAACAGGCGATGGCCAATATCAAGATGCTGCTGGAGGAAGCGGGCGGCGAGCTTGAGCATATCACCAAGATCGTCATCTACCTGATCGACCCGCGCTACCGCGAGCCTGTCTATCGCGTCGTCGGCAAGTGGCTGAAGGGGGTCTATCCCGTCTCCACCGGCATCGTCGTCTCCGCCCTTGCCCGGCCCGAATGGCTGGTGGAGATCGATGCGACCGCCGTGATCCCGGATTGAGCACCGAACTGAGCCCGACAGGCGCCGTCCAGCGGCGCGCGCCCGCCGAGACAACCCCCGGGACAACTCCCGAGACAGCCCCTGAGCCAGCAAAGAGCCTGCACGGATGACCTTCTCCATCTCCGCCACCTGTCCCGACACCGGGGCGTTCGGCATCGCGATCAGTTCTTCCTCTCCGGCGGTTGCGGCGCGCTGCGCCCATGCCCGTGCGGGGGTGGGCGTGGTTGCCAGCCAGAATGTGACCGATCCGTCGCTCGGCCCCCGCGCGCTCGATCTCATGGCGCGCGGCATGGGGGCGGAGGAGGCGCTCGCGGCGCTGCTGGACGGTTACGCCGCCGCCGACTGGCGGCAGGTAGTGATCGTGGACGGCACCGGGCAGAGCGCCATCCATTCCGGCGCCCGTGTTCTCGG
This sequence comes from Haematobacter genomosp. 1, assembly GCF_002196855.1. GTDB lineage: Bacteria > Pseudomonadota > Alphaproteobacteria > Rhodobacterales > Rhodobacteraceae > Haematobacter. Next base: position 27,764 of record NZ_NIPW01000045.1, read on the forward strand.
CACCTTCGGCACGGCGCGGGGGCGGTTCTGCGCCGCTGCGGGCAACCTGTTGGCGGGCGAGAACGTGCCCGATGCGATGGTCCGCGGCTTCGAGACGGCAGAGGGCGCGCTTCCCGAACGGCTCCTCGCCGCGCTGGAGGCGGGGCAGGCAGCCGGGGGTGAGGCCGGGCCGGTCCATTCCGCCGGGTTGCTGGTGGTGCGCGATGTCTCCTGGCCCATCGCCGACCTGCGCGTGGACTGGGACGACACCGATCCCATCGGGCGGCTGCGCGCGCTGTGGGAAATCTATGCGCCGCAGCTTGAGGATTACGTCAGGCGCGCCATCGCGCCCGAAGCCGCCCCGAGCTACGGTGTGCCGGGCGACCTGTGATCATCCCGGCAGGCGAAAGCAATGCCGCCCGCGCCCATGGCGTCCGGCGCCAGCGAGCACGCAGGCCGCGAACTGCGTCCCGTCTGGCCACCGGGAGGGCCTGCACCTGCTCCACCCGCCCGCTCAGCGGCGGCGCGGCAGGCACCTTCCACCACCCGCCAATATTGCGGGTCATCCATGGGGCCACCCGTCTGGAGGGCTTTCGGCTCCGCAACGGCGCGGCGGCCGCCTGCCTGCTCGCCTCACGGGTCATCGCCGAGCAGAGTGCCCGCGTGGGGAAGGCCGATGCCTGCGATGCTGCGGCAGGCACCCCCGCCGCCTGATCATCCTGCGGGTCATCCATGGTGTCACCCGTCTGGAGGGGCTTCCGGCGCTCTGCAACGGCGTGGCGGGCCGCCCGCCTGCTCATCTCACGGGTGATCTCTTCACGGGTGATCTCTGGCAGATTGCCCTGCGGGACGGATCCGGGCGCCTGCGACGGCGCGGTGCGCCTGCTCACCTCGCGAGGTCATCGCCGGGCAGAGCGCGCCATGGGAGCGGTTCCAACGCCTGCGACGGCGCAGTCCATTGCAGCGATCCCGCCATCGTCCTGTTGCCGACCGGCTTCGATCCCGCGCGCTACGGGGAATTTCCGGCGACAAGCGGTGGCGCAGGAGCATGGAGGCGTTCCTGCATCCAAGGGCGCTCCCTGCCATCGTCTCCTTACCGGCATTCCGCTTCACTCGCCTATGGATGTGGCGGCGATCTGACCGCGAGGCGGGCGCAACCTGCTCCACCGCCTGTCGGGGGCATCGCCGATGAAACAGCGCCACGTGCAAGCGCCGGTCGCGGGAGCGCGCGATTAGGGCGGCTGTTCGCGGCGGAGGCGGTGTCAGAACTCATCTCGCAGGAGGGATCCGGAATAAAGTTCCATCAGGCCAATTTCAGACCATCAACGCGCAGCGGAGGTGAGGGCTCACAAAGGAGGACAAGAGCCGGCAGCACGCCCTCAGCACCGCGTTTTGGGACCGTCTCGGCGGCAGGCTTCCCCTTGCCGGTATCGCGATGGCGGAATCGACGGCACAGGACCGGCCTGCCGTTCCAACCAACCGATCGCGGCTGCAAACCGCGCTGTTGCGCTTGCCGGTATGAGGGCGATAATTCCCCATGCGTTACACCCTTCGCCAGATCGAGTATTTCATCGCCACCGCCGAGACCGGGTCGATCACCCTTGCCTCGGAGCGGGTGAACATCTCGCAGCCCTCCATCTCCACTGCCATCGCGCATCTGGAGGAGGAGCTGGGCACCCAGCTTTTCATCCGCCGCCATGCGCAGGGCCTTTCGCTCACCCCCGCCGGGAGGGCGGTGCTGGCGGAGGCCAAGCGGCTCGTCGAGCAGGCGCAGCAGCTCTACGCCGCCGCTTCAGAGGCGACCGACATGGTGCGCGGCCAATTGAGCCTTGGCTGCATGGCGACGCTCGCCTCCATGGTGCTGCCCGAACTCAGCCACTCGTTCACGCGGGCCTTCCCGACCACCGCCATCGCGCCGCTGATCGGCGATCACGACCAGCTTCTCCGGGCGCTTGTGGACGGGGAATCGGACATCGCCATCACCTATGACCTTCTGGTCCCCGATGGGTTCGAGTTCACGCCCCTTGCCTCATTGCCGCTGCATGCGGTGGTGGGCGAGGTGCATCCCTTCGCCACCCTGCCCGCAATCACGGTGCGCGAACTGGCGGGCGAGCCGCTTCTGCTGCTGGACCTGCCCTCCAGCCGGGAATACTTCCTGTCGATCTTCCTTCAGGCGGGACTCGACCCGGTGATCGGCGGGCGCTCCCCCTACCCGGAGATCCTGCGGACGATGGTGGCGAACGGCTATGGCTATACGCTTGCCAATGTCCTGCCCCGGTCAGACGTTGCGATGGACGGGCGGAAGGTGGTCCGCGTCCGCATCGCAGGGGAGCCGCGGCCGATGATCCTCGGCCTCGCCACGCTCAAGGGACGGCGGAAATCGCGGCTGGTCGAAGCCTTCGCGGAACATTGCCGCACGCATATCTCCGATTCCTACATCCCCGGAATGGTCGCGCCGCTGATGGAACGGCGCGTCCGCGCCTGACCGTCGCGCTTGCGGAAGTGCCGCGAAAACAGGCAGCGGCGCCCATTTCGCGGCAGCGCAGCATTCAGCGCCCTCATGGCCGCCGAGGCGCTGGCCTGCCGCCACACCCGTTGGACGCGCTATTGCCGCTTTCTCCGGGCAGCACGGCGGATGGATAGGACTTCCCTAACCAACCCCGCCGGTTTTCTTAATTTACGCCGTCGCCCCCCGCCCCCATCACCAGAGGACAGCCACGACGGGAGCGAGAGATGACCACCGAATCCCCGATCCGCGCCGCCCAGATGACGCCAAAGCTCCATGCTCAGGGACTGGGCAAGAGCTATGGAGATGTGCAGGCGCTTCGTCCCGTTGATCTGAAGGTGCAGGCGGGGGAGCTTCTGACCCTGCTCGGCCCTTCCGGCTCGGGCAAGACGACGCTCCTTCAGCTCATCGCGGGGCTGGTGGAGCCGACGGACGGGCGGCTCCTGATCGACGGGCGCGACATGACCCACGCCCCCGCCAGCAAGCGCGACATCGGCGTGGTCTTCCAGAGCTATTCGCTGTTTCCCCATCTCACCGTGGCGGAGAACGTCTCCTTCCCGCTCCAGATGCGCAGGCTCCCCGCAGCCGAGGTCCGCCGGAAGGTGGAAGCGGCGCTGGAGATGGTCGGCCTCTCCGGCTTCGACCGCCGCTTCCCCTCCGACCTGTCCGGCGGCCAGCAGCAGCGCGTGGCCCTGGCGCGCTGTCTTGTCTATGAACCCTCGCTGATCCTGATGGACGAGTCGCTTTCCGCGCTCGACCGCAAGCTGCGCGAGCAGATGCAGATCGAGATCAAACGCATCCACCGCGAAACCGGCTCCACCATCATCTTCGTCACCCATGACCAGGAGGAGGCGCTCGCGCTTTCCGACCGCATCTGCCTGATGCGCGACGGGCAGATCGAGCAGGTGGGAACGCCGGTGGAGATCTATGACGCCCCCCGCACGGAATTCGTGGCCGACTTCATCGGCATCTCCAACATCCTGCGCGGCGAGCGGGCCGGGGCCGACCGTCTCCTCACCCCGGACGGCGAACTGCCGCTCCCCCATACCACGGGGAGGGAGGAGCGCATATCGCTCGCCGTGCGGCCCGAATACCTCTCCGTCGCCCCTGCCGGGCAGGGGTTCCTGACCGCGCGGGTGGAGGAGCGGATCTACGCGGGATCGGAAACCCGGCTCATCGTTCGCACGGCGGGAAATGCCGTGCTCACGGTGCGCAGACCGGCGGGAGCCGACCCCATCCCGCCGGGCGAGGTGCTCTCCCTCACCTGGGATCCGGCGAATTCCCGCGTTCTCAAGGCGTAAGACCCATAAAACCGACCCAACAGGAGCTCTCCATGACCACACTGATGAGGCCGACCCGCCGTGGACTTCTCAAGACAGCGGCCATCGGCGCGGTGGGCCTTGCCGCGCCGGCGATCCTGCCGCGCGGCGCCCTGGCCCAGCCCAAGCGGATCACCATCGCAGATGTCGGCGGCGCTCCCGCAGCGGCGATCAAGACGGCGTTCTGCGACCCCTTCCAGCAGGAAACCGGGATCGAGGTCGTCAACGTCGCCCATGACGCGGACCCGGTCAGCCAGTTCAAGATGCTGGTCGATACCAAAACCTTCCTGTGGGACGCCTGCATGGTGACGCCCGATCACGTCGCCCGCCTGCACGAGGCAGGGGACTATATCGAGACGCTTGGCTTCGCGCCCGAAAGCGTTGACGGCATGATCCCCGGCACGCTTACCGCCGACTGGGCCGGTTTTTCCGTCTATGGCATCATCATGGCCTACCGGAACGACAAGTTCGGCGAAAACGGCCCCAAGACCTGGGCGGATTTCTGGGATGTCGAGAAATATCCCGGGCGGCGCGGTCTTTATCGCGGGGCTTCGGGGATGCTGGAACTGGCGCTGCTGGCGGATGGCGTGGCGCCGCAGGACCTCTATCCGATCGACATGGACCGGGCCTTCGCCAAGCTCGACCAGATCAAGGAGCATGTCTCCGTCTGGTGGGCGAGCGGCGCGCAGAACACCCAGATCCTCCAGAACGGCGAAGTGGACATGTCCGACTCCTGGGCCGGGCGCACCTTTGCCGCCATCGACGCGGGCGCACCCGTCACCCCGGTCTGGAACGGGCTTTACAACGTGGACGGCTGGTCGGTGGTGAAGGGCACGCCGCATCTGGAGGAGGTGCGCGAATTCTGCCGCTTCTGCCTCCGCCCGGACCGGCAGGGCCACTATTCCAGCATCGTGGCGAATGGCCCGACCAACAACGGTGCTTTTGAGCACATGGACACGGCCCGCGCCCACCGGATGCCGACCTTCCCCGACAACATCAAGAACCTGACCATGCTGAACTCCGAATGGTGGACGGCGAACAACGACAAGGTGGTGGAGCGGATGGAGGAATGGCTGCTGCTCTGACCGGAGAGCAGCACAGGCCGCCGCTCACCGCGACCGTCGGGGTGAGCGGCGCTCCTGTCCGGCCTGCTGCATTCAGGCCTGCATTCATGGACTGCCGGAGCTGAACATACCGGCGGCGCTCGGGAACACGGCGATTGCCGGCCGCAGCGCGGCCCGGAACTGGATCGAAGACCGGATCGAAGACCGAAGGAAGCCGAGAGATGACCGATCAGACCCTCGCGCCCGCGATGACATCGCCCGCCCCGCAGCCGGTCCGGCAGCCCATCCGGCGCCAGCGGCGACCGTCGCTTCTCTGGCTGGCGCTGCCGGCTCTGCTGTTCCTTGCCGTGTGGTTCCTCTGGCCGGTGGGCCAGATGATGACGGTGGCGTTTCAGGACAAGCAGGGGGCGTTCAGCCTCGAAGGCTTCCGAAAGCTCGTCTCCTCCCCCCTGTATCAGCGGGTGCTGCAGACCACCTTCACCATCGCCTTTCAGGTGACGGTGATCTGCATCCTGCTGGGCTATCCGCTGGCCTACTGGCTGGCAAAGCAGCCGCCACGGCGGCAGCGGATATTGCTGATGCTGGTGCTTCTGGCCTTCTGGACGAGCGCGCTGGTCAAGAACTTCTCCTGGCTGGTGCTGCTGGGCCGGAACGGCGTGGTCGCGGCCGCGATGAACGCGCTCGGGCTGCCGGGCGGCGATGGGCTGCTGTTCTCCCGCCCGACGGTGGTGCTCGGGATGGCGCATACGATGCTGCCCCTCGGCGTCGTCACCATGATGCCGGTGCTCAACCAGATCGACAGGCGCCTGACGCCAGCCGCCGCCACGCTCGGTGCGACGGGGGCGCAGGCGTTCTGGCGCATCTACCTGCCGCTTTCCATGCGCGGGGTCGCAACGGCGGCGCTGCTGATCTTCGTCATGTCGCTGGGCTTCTTCATCACCCCCGCGCTCATCGGCTCCCCCAAGGAGACGCTGATCGGCCAGATGATCATCTCGCAGATCAACCAGCTTCAGAACTGGCAGTTCGGCGCGGTGCTGGCGCTGGTGCTGATGGGGAGCACCCTGCTCGCCATCCTGCTGTTCGACCGGGTGTTCGGCATTTCCTCCATCGCCGGGGGCGGGGCGCGCCCGCGTCCGCCGGAGAGCCTGTTCCGCCGTCTGGGCCTGGGCGTGGCGACGGGGCTGGGCGAGGGCTTCGCGAAGGTGGAGCAGCTCTGGGCAAGCCATCTCCGGGGCCTGCCGGGCGCACGGCTGCTCGATGTCTATGCTTGGGGGCTGATCCTCGTGCTGCTGTTCCCGGTGGTGGGCTTCTTCCCGATGGCCTTCACGGCGGGAGAGTTCATGACCTTCCCGCCCGAAGGCTTCAGCCTCCGCTGGTTCGAGACGTTCTTCAGCTCCCCCCTCTGGCTGGCGGCTATGACGCGCTCCTTCGCCGTGGGCCTTGCGACCGCGGTGGTCACGGTGGTGCTGGCGGGCCTTGCCGCGCTGGCGGTGGTGCGGGGCGGCAGCCGCCTGTCCGGGCCGCTGTTCTTGCTGTTCATGGCGCCCATGGTCGTGCCCACGATCGTTATCGCCATGTCGCTCTTCTACGTCTTTGCGCAGTTCCAGATGGTCGCAACCAATGCCGCGCTGATCGTGGGGCATTCGGTCATCGCGCTGCCCATCGTGTTCGTCGTCCTGCTCGGCACCTTCAAGGGCCACGACTGGCGGCTGGATCAGGCGGCGGCGACGCTGGGGGCGCCCCCGCTTGCCATCGCGCGGCGCATCACCCTGCCGCTGGTGGCGAGCGGACTTGTCGTGGGGTTCATCACCGGCTTCCTGCAGTCCTTCGAGGAACTGACCATCGCCATGTTCGTCGGCGGCGGTCTGGTCACCACCTTGCCCAAGCAGATGTGGGACGACATCCTCTTTCAGGTGAACCCGACGCTGGCCGCGGCCTCCGTCGTGGTGACGGTGATCGTGGCGCTGCTGTTCCTGGCGATGGAACTCATGCAGGGGCGGGTCCGGCGCTGACCGGGCCACCGGATGCGCCGCCGGAGGGGGTGCCGCCGGTTCCGAGCCGAAAGAAGTCGATGTCCTGCTCCAACCCCTTCGCGGCGGCGCGGAGCAGCCGGACATCCGCCGACGGCGTGGCGGCAAGCGCATCTGCGCCCTTCCGCAGCGCGCGGGCAGCCTTGCGAGGCTCCCGGTCCAGCCGGGACAGGCGCTCCAGAAGCGCGCGGACGCGGCGGGTCTGCGGCGGCGGGAGCGGCAGGGCAGAGAGATCGTGCAGATGCAGGATCGCCCGTCCGAGCGTCAGCACCGCCAGCCCCCCGTCCGCCGCCCGGACAGGCGCGCGGTCAAGCTTTTCCGACCAGCGGACCAGCCGCAGCACCCGGTGATGAAGCCGCGCCCGCCAGACCGAAGCCCGATGTGCCGCCTGCGGCTCCCGGGCAAGGTGGGTCAACTCCGTCACCATCGTCTCGCGCAGCATGGTCAGCCGCCGGACGCCGTCCACCGGATAGATCAGCCGGAACGCCACCAACCCGGCGAGCGGACCCAGCACCACGGCCACAGCGGCGGTGAGCGAGGTGGACAGGCCCATCGTGAGCGGCCAGACCGGTTGCAGCATCAGCATGACGACCATGTTGTAGTCATAGGCGGCCTGTCCCGTCCGCCGCTGCGCCATCAGCAGGGCACCGACAAGAATCGCGGGCATCATGAGGAGGATGAGACCGAACTCCCCCGACGCGAGCGGCCAGAGCAGCCATCGCACCGCCAGCGCCCCAAGCGCCCCAAGCGCCTGCCCGAGCAGGACGGTACGGATCGTCACCGCAGGGTTGTCGAAGGTCGAAAAGACCGAAGTCATGATCGATGCGCCCAGCATCATGTAGGCGCCAAAGGACCAGCCCGTGACGATCCAGATGCCGCCCACGACCAGCATGGTCACCGCGGCCCGGATCGCCGCCTCACGCCCGCCCCGCCAGTCGCGATGGACGGGCGCGGGATCGGCGCGTCCCGCCTCCTGCCACGGCGCATCGGCCAGGGCGGTGAGGGCGCGGGCCAGAGCGGGCCCGGCCT
>NZ_NIPW01000046.1 GCF_002196855.1 Haematobacter genomosp. 1
GGCGCAGCCCATCGGCGGAAGAAGGCACCAGACCCGAACCGCCAGCCGCAACACGAAAGGAAATGCCAAATGGCTGACTCCACCACCTACCGCCTTCAATCCTCGCCCGCTTGCCACACCCCCGGCGTGATCGCGTGGGCAATCAATGGCTATGCCTTCGAGGCTGACCGCCCGCAGATCACCCGCTACATCGCTGACGTGTTCCCGAGCGTTCCGCGTCAGGCCGTCGAGCAGCTTTTGACCAAGGCCGTTCCCTTCACCATCGAGGATGAAGCCGTAGTTTTCACCGTCGAGGAAACTGCCCCTGTCATGCCGACGCTGACATGCCGCAAGTGTTCGGTCGTGAACCCGCTTGTATACTTCGGCCCCGTCACCGTGGACGGCGTAGGAACATGCGTCTGTTTCGCCTGCGCTAAGGCGCGGCTTTGGCTCGATCAGAACGGCGACCTTCGCCACGACATTCAGGTTTGAAGGGAGGGTCGCGACATGCTGCACCAGTATAACCCGCAACGATTCACGATGCGCGAGGTGGGCGGGATCGTCCGCAAGATCGGCACCATTCCGGTCGGCTCGATCATTCGGATGCACCCCTCCGGCACCAAGGTTCGCGTGGAAGCATGGCTTCCCCGCGACTACGCCACCTATCGCCGTGGCGTGTTCCGCACCACGCGTATCGTTGGTGGACACCTCGCCCTTGTGCGCCGCCTTCGGGACAATGAGGTTTTCCCCCTGTCCGATTGTCACCTGCTGGACGCCCCCGAGGCATAGCCCACCGCATGAACCACAACGGAAAGCGGCATCCCCGCTTTCCGCCAGACAGGAGCGAGAACATGAAAATCTGGACGATCACGACCGTAGACGACGAGCGCAACATCAAGACGGAGATTGCCCTGTCGGCGGTCGAAGCCGAAGCCGTCGCCCTCGCGTCGGTCAGGCTGCTTTGGCAGGAGACGATTGATAGCGGTCCCATGCCGCCTGAATGGCGTGAGGCAATCAATCGACTCCGCAACTATTGGGGTTTGAACGACTCCGTGACGATCATCGAGCATACGGCCCCGCCACCCCTTGCCCGCATCATTGTTCAACCCGTCCGCTGCCGGATCATGCGGGTGCTTGGCGTAACGAGCCTATAGGAGCTGACATGATCGAGGGACCGTTCAAAACCTATCGCCATTTTGAGAATACGGATGACGCAATCGCTTTCCGCAAGGAGCATGGAACCGGAGGCTGGATCTTCTCGATTACCGACACCGGCGAGGCGATCCTGTTTCCGTGGCAGATGACGCCGAGCCAAGTGCTGGATTCGCCATATGTCCGACCGTTCAACGGTCGTTTGATCGGTCACGTCCCCGCCACGGCCGGAGACGCTGACACCGCCTAGCATCCTAAAACCGGATTGCCCCAACGGAAAGCGGCATCCCCGCTTTCCGCCAGACAGGAGATCATTGACATGACCATCGGAGAGACCATCGGAGAGACCATCGGAGAACTTGAACGCCGCGCCGGGATCGAGCAGACCCCGGAAGCCCGCGCGCTGTTTTGGAAACCCTTTGCCCATCTTGACGCCCGCGCCATGCTCGATGCCGGACGCGAGGCATTGTATCGCCGTATCGAAGCGCAGTCCCGCGACAGCGCCGAAGCAGCGGACGGCGTGACAGCCGAGGAACAGAACGCGTTGCGGGCCTTCGCAGCCGAACATGGGCGTTGCTGGAAAGCGGAACTGCGAAAGCAATGGATGAACGCCAGCGCCGAGCCTGTTCTTCACCGCCTACGCAATCGGCTTGGCCCCTCGTGGCTTGTTCGGTTCCGGCTTGATCGCTGACTGGATGCCCCAACAGCGAAAACGCCTTGCGTGACACGAACCCGCAAGAAAGGGTGGACCCATGAGGAATATCTATCATCGCATCTATCTTGCGGGATATGGCGGCTGGCGGATGCCCCGCCGCCTTCGCAAGCTGATAGCCGGAACGCAGACGCATCGCGCATGGCTTCTGGGCATCACCGGATGTTTTGAACAAGATGGCGTCCGATACGGCCCTGCCTTTCCCTACGAAGCGGCATGGCAGCAAGACAATTCCGACGACACAGGGACAGGACCGATGGCGAAGCACGAAGCTCTTTTCAGCGAAGGGATGCTTGTCATCCGCAATCTTCTGGAAGGCCGGATGCTGACCAGAACGCAACCCGGCCCCGATGCCGCCTTGCTTGTCGCAGAGGCATATCACAACCTGCGCGATGACGATTGCAGCTTGTCGATCGTCGCCGCCCGCTTGCGGGAATTGCGGGCAAAATATCCTGATGCCCCGTCATGGATGCCCAAGGCTTATTCGTGGCTCGAAGATCAGCCCGAACCTTTCCACCTCGCCTAGACGCGCGGTTGAGATAGGCCGGAAAACCGCCTAGACTCCCTCGCGTAGACTTTTCCAGTTGCGGCTAACTGGAACCTCGGCCCTGCTTCGGCAGGGCCTTTTTTCTGGACGGGTCGATCCGGTCAAGTTCACCTGCCTTGTCCTGGGCGGTGCCCAAGACCAGACAGGTGCGGCGCTGCGCGCGCCGCGGGCCTGTCGGCCGAGATCCGGTTGCGCCATCGAAGGAGCCTCGCTGTTAACCGCCGCCTGACGGCGACGGGCGAGGCGTGACCCACCACACGGTCTTGTCATTCTACCACAGCGTTCAAGGACGGCGCCGCGCTGAAGAAGCGCGGCTTGCAAGTCGGGCTGCGCCCGATCCTTGACCTGCCGTGTCCGTATGCCCGCGACCGCGCTGCGGGTCAGTAGCTTTCAGCCGGTTTTCAACCTATATTCAGTCGAGAGGAGCCACAGATGGCCGACATGATGCACTTCGATACCCACCAGTTCGCACGGAAGCTGAAAACGGCCGGGTTCGGTGACGAACAAGTTGATGTTCTGATTGGGCTTGCCGTCGAGAGCACGCCCAAGGAGCTTGTCACCAAATCGGACCTGAAATCCGAGATGAACCTGCTTGAGCATCGGCTGACGCTGAAAATCGGCGGCATGATCGTCGGGGCCGTGGCGATCTTCGCTGCGATCGGGCGCTTCCTGCCCAACGTCGCCCCATAGGGCGACGTGCGGCCCCTGGCGGGGCCGCTTTACTGTCGTGCCAAATGCCAATCGGAGCGGATGATGAAGATAGTCAGACGGGTGTTGAATGGCTGCGGCCGAGCCGTCATCGCCGTTCTGGACGTGATATTCTTCTACCGGCCCGGTCAGAAACCAACCGATCTGGACGCCTACGACTGGCCCGAACCTGTCAGCCCACATGAAGCGCATAAAGCGTTTGCCGCAAAGATGCAGGTAAACACGGAAGAACGGAAACGCCGCGCCGTGCGCGACGGGGAAAGGTTTGGCCGATGACACCCTACCGACCGTCTTACTTATGGTGATACCATTCGCGCAGGCGGATCAGGTGTGACGAATATGACGAATCGTAAGGGGCAAGGACGTTCTCTGATTTCGGTCGTCGCTTAGGCTGTTCGACCGATTTCCCTTTCTTCTTACCAAGAAGCCTTTTCAGGTCATTTCTGATAATCGTCCGGTTGCCTTTTGTGTCGCGCGCAGCGCCGGCCAAAATCCAAAGCACAGCCAGAGCAGCAGCGAAAGCGATCATTCCCTCAAAGATCATTGCAAAACCTGCTATGCGAACCAAACACAGCTTAGATTGCAGATGCCTCTACCGGCAATGCGCGAGATAGTATCATGGCAAATCCCTCGTGTCGTTCGGTCTAGGGCTATCGCCCTGGACCGCCCGCCCCGAGGGACCGCGCCCTAGGCTCCGGCCGGCAAGACCGGCCTACGCCCCGAGCTTCCCCCATCCGTCTCCCTGCGGGCCAAGTGCGGCGCGAACTGTCTCCATGAGCCAGCCCGCGCCGCGCCCGCATGGTCGTCGGCCGGGGGCGATCTCGGCCCTTCGGGTGACGGTCGCTTTTGCGAGGTCGATCTATGAGCCTTCATCAGCGACAGAACTACAGGTTCAGTCCTGATTCCTCATAGTTGAGCCGCAAGTCCCTGTTTTATCAGGTCGGGCTATCATATTTAGAGATCGCGGCATCGTGCCGGGATCGAGGTTGATCCGAAGGTCAGGCCGGGGGATCGACGCGGCCCGAGGGGCCGCGCTCACCCCCGCCCTGCGGTTTTTCCTTTTCGTGTTTCCGCCCAACAGACCTGCCCGAGCCGGTCAATCGGCAAGCGCCGCGCTGCGCGCGTCGGTTCCGGCGGGGGCCGTGTCCTCGCTGCGCTGCGGGCCGCACCACCCCCCGCCTCCGCCCGATTGACAGTCTCGGTCAGGCCCGTGGGTCGGGCTGTGCCCTCCCCACTCTGTTCCGCCGAATACATGCGTATTCGTCAGACCAGACCGGCGAGGCGCAGCCCATCGGCGGAAGAAGGCAACAGACCCGAACCGCCAGCCGCAACACGAAAGGAAAGACCAGATGACCACGATTTCCGCGACCTACTCGCCCGAGGACAACAAAATCCGCCTCTATGCTTCCGCCCGTCTCGATGCCGAAACTTTCCAGCGCGTGAAGGATGCCGGTTTCAAATGGGCACCGAAACAGGAGCTTTTCGTGGCCCCCGCATGGTCCTGCGCCCGCGAGGATTTGGCGCTGGAACTGGCGGGCGAGATCGAGCCGGAAGAAATGACCTTGGCCGAACGCGCCCAGATGAAAGCCGACCGGCTGGACGCCATCGCGGACAAACGCGCCGCCGAGGCCAGCGCCTATTCCCGCGCCGCCAATGAACTTTCCCGCGCTTTCGAGTTTGGGCAGCCGATCCTTGTGGGCCACCATTCCGAGCGGAAGGCCCGCAAGACGCAAGAGCGGATGCACAGCGCGCAGGACAAAGCCGCTAAGGCTCACAAGGCAATCGGCTACTGGCATTATCGGGCCGAAGGCGTCGAGGCTCACGCGAACCACAAGAACGATCCGAAGGTGAGGGCGCGGCGGATTCACACGCTTCTGGCCGAACTGCGCGACCTGCAACGCCGGTTGAACACCGCGCACAAGGCCCTTGCGGCGTGGGAGAAGCTGACCACGGACAACCTTATCCGCATGGCCCTTGGTCGCGGTGATTTCTGCGCTTACAACCTTTATTCCGTAGTTGAACGCGGCGAGATGACCCCGCAGGAGGCCCGCGAAAAGGCTATGGCGGGGGCGCGTTCGACCATCGAGAGCGGCAACCTGTCCCGCTGGATCATGCACACCCTCAATCGCCTGTCCTATGAACGGGAGATGCTGGGCGAGGTGCCGCGCTATGAGGGCGAGATTACCCCGACCATGCTGCAAATGTTCGTCCGCGAACACGGGGCCGACAAGCCAAAGGGCGCGAAGCTGGACACCGACCTTTTCGCGGTGGAATGCGAAGCCCCGTTGCCCGCGCATATCGCCCAAGGATCGAGCCTTGAACTGTCCGCCGACGAATGGCGCGACCTGATGCAGTCCTGCGGCTACCTGCCCCCCGCGAAGAAGGACGCCAAGCCCCCGATCCTCAATTACAAAGCCCCATCCGGCATGGTTTCCGTGGTGAACCCGCACCGCCGCGAGGCCGAGAACCTGCCCCAAGTCGAAATGACCAAAGCGGAATATGCCAAGATTTACGCCGAGCAGCGCGGCACCCGCCTTTCGACCTGCGGCGGCTTCCGTGTGCGGATCGCGCCGAACTCGAAGCACGAAGGCCCCCGCTATATGGCCGGATGGGCGGCTATCCTCATCACCGACCAGAAACAACACGACACGCCCGAAAGCGTCGAGGATATGGAGGCCGCGGCATGACCCGCCCCGCCATCTACAGCCGCCCCGCAAAGCCCCTGACCATTCCGGTCAGGGCGCGACGGGACGCGCCCGCCCTGGCGCTGGACGCCGTGCCCGAGGTGATCGCGGTGGACCGCGCCACGGAATGCCACGTCACCCCCGACGCCGTGGCGCGGCGCATGGTCGATTATCTCGGTCCCGTGGGCGATTATCTCACCCTTGAGCCGAGCGCCGGGACCGGCCAGCTTGCTCGGGCGCTGATCGCGTCGGGACACAGCCCGCGCGAACTGACCCTGATCGAGCGGCATCACGCCCTTGCCGCCACGCTGCGCGGGATCGGCCCGACGCTGCACCGCTGTTTTCTGGAATATGCCGACGAGGTGCGCGGCGCGGCCGAGTTTCCCCGCGTCATCATGAATCCGCCTTTCCGCGACGTGCGAAAGCATGTTGCCGCCGCGTTGGCCCTTCTGGGCCGAGGCGGACACGCCGAGCCTGCAACACTGGTCGCGCTGGTGCCGGTCACGTTCGACCACCCCGAGGCCGAGCATCTGGAAACCCTGCCCCCCGACACCTTCAGCGCGGCGCGGGTGCATACCAAGATCATAAGGATTCAGCGCAGTTGATCGACATGGGGGGCCGCGAGGCCCCTCTTTTCGTTCGCGGTCATGGTGCCCGATGACAGGAACGCCAAAGGGCGTCCCTGCCACCGGCCTTGCGCTGTCCGCGCGGGACCGCTGCGCGGGAAGAAGAAAGCGCACCTGGCGGCGCGCTTGCGGTTTGAGGGGCGGTTTTCCACCCCGGCTTTGCCGGGGCTTGCAACCGCCGAGCCGGACGCGCCCCCATAGCGCGAAGGGAGGCGAGGCGGTTGTGGTAAACCGCTGGCGCAGCGGTTTGCGTCCTTGCGTGGAGGGGCCGCGATGCGGCCCCCGACCTTGAGAAAGCCCGGAACGCAGCACCGGAGCTGACCCGCCACCACCGGGATTTCAGGATCGAGCGCGCCGTTTTGGGCATCCGACCTGATGGCCCGCCGCTCCTTTGAGTGACTGTCGATTTATTGCTGCTCAGTTTGCTACGGCCCGGACCGGCGCAAGGGCTGCGCCCTTCTCCACTGCGTTCCGACCCTGCGGGTGCGCCAGTCCTTAAAGCCTTCGCCACTTTGAGCCGCAATCGACACTCACTCAAAGGAGCTACCATCATGACCAAGATCCTCGCCACTCTGCGCTCGATCCTGAAATCCCTCACCACCAAGGCGAAAATCAGCGTCTCCGTCGCCCTAAGCGTTCCGGGCTTCCTCAAGGTCGAAGTCAGCTACGCCCGCGACCTCACCGAGCCACGGAAGGACAAGGACGCCTAACGGCGTCCGGCCCGCCCTTCGGGCGGGCCTTTCCTACCGCTGCCATTCCCCGATCCCGTCCCAAAGATCGTTCAGGATGCCCGAGGCCCGATAGGTCCGGCCGCTGTCGTCCGGAAAGAAATTCTGGATCGCCGCGTGCATCGCGTCCATGCCCCCGAGCTGGTGCAACGCCTCGCCAGCCGCTCGTATGTCCTCAAGCACGGCCCCCGACACCTGCGAAGGAAGCGACGCAGCTTCGACCGCCAGAAAAGCATCTCGGGCCATTTGATAGGTTCGGAAAACTCGCATGTGATCGTGCAGGTTCGGCTTCCGCGTGAAGGTGCCGGTCAGAAGCCACTGAGCATCAACGTTCAACTTCGACACGAGCAGGGCTAAAAAGTCTGCTTTGGGTGTGCGGTGAAGATTGATATAATTAGACAACGCGCTTTTGCTGATACCGAACAGTTTTTCTGCATCGCCCAAGGTCAACCCGGATTTGCGGATTGCATACTCGATACGCTGGCCGATCAAAATTGATATGTCCACGTCCGTTCTCCTTTGGATACCTAATTCCACGTTCGTGTTTGGTCCGTCAACCTTATGGCGCATCCCTCGTGCTGTCCGGTCTAGGGCTGTCGCCCTGGACCTCCCTGCCCGAGTGACCGCGCTCTAGGCTCCGGCCGGCTGCACCGGCCTCCGCCCCGAACCGGACTCGCGCCCTCTCCCTTCGCGCCGAAGGGCGCCGGCACTGTCTCTCCGAGCCAGCGCCAGCGCCGCGCGAATGGTCGAGGCCGCGGCCCGTTTCGGCCCTTCGGGTGACGATCGCTTGCGCGGCGGGATCTTCCTGCAGAACGCATCACCAGCTCCACCGTCCTGAAGATCGAGGGCAAGCCGCGCGTGCGGCGCGGCTCCGGTTTGATCCGAAGGACAGGCCGGGGGATCGACGCGGCCCGAGGGGCCGCGCTCACCCCCGCCCTGCGGTTTTTCCTTTTCGTGTTTCCGCCCAACAGACCTGCCCGGGCCGGTCAATCGGCAAGCGCCGCGCTGCGCGCGTCGGCTCCGGCGGGGGCCGTGTCCTCGCTGCGCTGCGGGCCGCACCACCCCCCGCCTCCGCCCGATGGACAGTCTCGGTCAGGCCCGTGGGTCGGGCTGTGCCCTCCCCACTCTGTTCCGCCGAATACATGCGTATTCGTCAGACCAGACCGGCGAGGCGCAGCCCATCGGCGGAAGAAGGCAACAGACCCGAACCGCCAGCCGCAACACGAAAGGAAAGACTATGGGTTATCAGAACTTCATGCGCGGAATGACCAACGGCGGCTCGATCTATGGTCGCGGCGAAGCGTTGACCGACGATGCCTTGCGCGCCCGCGTCCCGTCCATCTTTGCCGCCGAGGCCCACGCCAGCCGCAGCGCCCGCTTTGCGCCCGTGCCGACCATCGACGTGCTGAACAACCTTCGCGCCGAGGGCTTTGAACCCTTCATGGCGCAGCAGGCCCGCACCCGCATCGAGGGCAAGGCCGAGTTTACCAAGCACATGCTGCGTTTGCGCCACCGCTCGATCACCAACGGCGACGGCGAGGCGTTCGAGATCATCCTTGTGAACGCCAACGACGGCACCAGCGCCTATCAGATGCTTCCGGGATTTTTCCGGTTCGTCTGCTCCAATGGCCTTATGGCGGGTGAAACCTTCAGCGAGGTCAAGGTTCGCCATTCCGGAAACGCCATTGGCGAAGTCATCGAAGGCGCATACCGCGTTCTGCAAGATGCCCCGCAGATTGCCGAACGCGTCAAGGAGTTTCGCGCGATCACCTTGCAGGACGAGGAACGCGCGATCCTGGCCGAAGCCGCGCACAGCCTGCGTTTCCCCGCCGCGCACGAGGACGGCGGCAAGGCCGCGCCCGTGTCGGCCGAGAGCTTCATCCGCCCGCGCCGCACGGCCGACCGCGCAACCGACCTTTGGACCGCGTTCAACGTGGTGCAGGAAAACACGATCAAGGGTGGCATGACCGGATACGTTCGCGACGATAAGGGCTATATGCGCCGCCGCAGCGTGCGCGAGGTGGCCGGGATCGACCAGAACCGCAACCTGAACCGCGCCTTGTGGATGCTCACGGAACGCATGGCCGAGCTGAAGGCCGCCTAAGCGCGACAGGCAGGGGGCGGTTTCCGCCCCCTGCCCCTGCAACCGGAGCGAACCGATGGACGATCTATTTCCCGACACGATCAACAAGGGCGCGCATGGCGCGATCTGGTGGGCCGGTTGTTACGAATGCCGCAACTGGCACGGCTTTTTCCAAAGCCGCGAAGGAGGGCGCGGCAATTGGCGGTTTCAGGTGCCGTGGTTTTCGAACGATGACGTGACATGCAGCGTCTATGCGATCACCGAGGCGGGCGAGGTCCAGACCCGTGGCCTGATCCCGATTGACGACAAAGCCCGCATCACCATCATGGGCCGCAAGTATGGTCGCGACCAGTGGGACCATTGATCCGACCCCCTGCCCCATCTCACGCCGGACCCGCCGCGAGGCGGGTTTTTGCGTTCTGGATGTTCATGCGATCGAGGCGTCATGTTGACGTGGCGCGTTCTGGACCTTTCGGCCCAAGCCGCGCCACGCCCGGCGCTGCCCGCGCCGGGGCCGCTGCGCGGCACTTCCTATCGGTTTCCCACAAGGCTCCATCGACCTTCGCCGTTTGATAGGCCGTTCGATTACGCCATGACCGGCCATGCGGCCTTGGAAAACCGGGAGGCTTGTGGCTCCTCAGGCGGCCACAAGCTCCATTGACAGCGCACCGTCCGGCAACGAACGTTGCAGCTCCTGCACCACGCTCCACGGCTCATGCAGCCATGCGTCCCATTCGTCGGGATCGGTCAGAATGACCGGCATCGCCTTGGGATGCACCTTGGCCACCTCCGCATTTGGTTCGGTGGTCAGGAAGGCATAGAGATCATCAGTCGTTTCCCCGTCCTTCAGCTTTCGGATCGAGGTCCATTGCGGAACGTGCAGGCCGGCGAAGAAGGCCGGTCGATCATCGGCGGGGGTGAACCATGCTTTTCCTTCGCCGTGAACCGGCTCGGAAAACGCCGTCAGCGGCACGAGGCACCGGAACCGCGGATCAAGCCACCGGCGCCAATGCGGCGATCCTGTGTTGCGGATGTTCGTGACGCCCTTGTCGATGCCATTTTTTGAATGGAACTGTTTGGGGCTTGGCAAGCCCCACCGCGCCATCACCAATTCCAGACCGTTCCCCTCTGCGCCCGCATGGCGCAGGATCGGGGCCATCGCGTTTGGATAGATCTTCTCCTGCACCGGCAGGTTGCCCAAGCGATCCTCCACCGGGAAACTCCGGAAGATTTCGCGCAGCGCGTCTTGGGGGCGCGTGTGACTGTATAGATTGCACATGGCCGTCTCCGCCCCTTCAACTGCGGGCCGGTCCTGCGGACGCGGCCATGACTCTTTCGGTTTTGCAGGTGAAGCAACTGGCGGCGCTGCGGGTTCCGGTTCTGGCTCAGGAGCGGAAGCGGGCGGCATATCGTTATTCGGTTCGGCCCCTGTCGCTGCACCGGCAGCACGGCGGGCGGTTTCGACCGTCACCGCCTTGAGGTAGGTTTCCAGAACGCGATCCGTTGCCGAGGTCGCCCAGAGGGCCGCCGCCTGGCCCAAATGTTCGTCCGTAAAAGCATCTACGTCCGGCTGCTCCCAGAGCCTGCAAAGGATCGAGATAAGCGCATGTTCCCGATCCTCGGGATGGCAGGCATGAGCCGCATAGACGAGAGCCTTGGCCGCTGCGATGCGACTAACATGAATACCCGTCATCGTCCCCCCTGCCCTATCCGGCGTTTGTTCGGCGGTCCTTTTCAAAGAACAGGGCCAAGGCCCGCTCCGCGATGATCCGGCCGACAGTCATGGGTGGCAGCAACCCGTTAGGGTCCAGAGTCTCCATGCAAAGCTGATACTGCGAAGCGGTCAGCATTTTGGTGCTGCTATGACTGCCTTTGCCGATCGCATAATCACGCGGGCCGTTCGGCAGTGATCCGGCATCCATAAGGGCGCGGTATTCGTCGAACGCCCGCCTGAAAATAGCCTTAAAGGCCAGTTCGGGGCCGTGGTCGCGGGCCAAGCTGTCGTAGCTTGGCGATACACCGTCAGCCGGAAATCGCGGTCGCATCCGGACAGGAATATTTGTCCCACCCGTTTCGGCGGGGGGCGCTTTCTTCGGCGCGGATTCTTGTTTTGGCTGACTTTCGACCGGAGCCGGAGGGGGCGTTTTCGGAGTAGGTTGCGCGCCTTCAGGTTCCGGCGTGACAGGGGGTGTCGGCAGGATCACATCGGGCTTGGCATCGCCCGAACCGGCATCGCCCGCCTTGACGGGCGGGCTGGTGTCCGACGCGAGCGGCGTGGCAACACCCTCCTGTTGCACAGGTGCGGGTTTGGCCTTGTCATCGTGATAACGATTGTCGCGGTTGACCGCCTCGTAAAGCGCGCTGTGATCGACGCCATATTTCTTGAACTGCTTTGCCATCATGCAGCCTCTTCTTCCGTCATTGCGTCGATCAGCTCATCGGCCAAAGCCTGCGCTTCATTCATCGCAACGGACACATGCTGCGCGAGGATCTTCTTGGCAGGAACCTTGGCGATAATCTCATGGTGCAGGTGCAGGAGGCCATTGGCGAAAATGTCTGCAAAGGCTGCGCGGTCGGAGATTTGAGCGTCCATCTGCGGGAGGCGCTGCAAGATTTCATAGCTCTTGCGCTCGGATGCCTTCTGTTTTGCGGTAGGTGTCTGCGTGAGCAGACATGCGACAGGGATTTGCACCCCGGCCTGCTTCATCGCTTCCACCGCGAACGACAAAGTGCGGACCACATACTCAATGTCGATGGGGGTCAGTGATGTAGGCACCAGAACAAAATCGGCGTTGAGGATCGAGCTGGTGTTCAACTCCGAGTCACCGCCGCGCGTGTCGAGCAGTGCGAAGTCAAAGCCTTCATTGCTTGCGGCTTCATATGCCTCCGCCAACGCCTTCTCATCGTGCGCGTCGTAGATCGCGATGCTGTCATCCCACGTCCCGATGCGACGGGCATTGGCCCGCCAGACCTTCAGCGGATTGTTGTTGTCGGCTTCGAAAAGGACGACTTTCTTGCCGCGTCGCACCAGCCCTGAGGTGACTGCCATCAGGGATGTTGTTTTTCCCGCGCCGCCCTTGAATGACGCGAATGAAATGAGCTTCATCTAAATCCCCTCTTGTCGCCATATCGCATTACGCCCGAAGCCACTTGTCGTCTTACGTCGAAGGCAGGTTACGCCACCACCTGCTTTGCGTCAAACCCCGTTTAGCATCTTGGCCGAATACGCCTTTGTCTCGTTGACGACAAGACATGTTGTCGCGCAACGCGGTTAGCCCGGAACCCTGAAAACACTATAGCACATTATCGCTTTATACAGAACATCGCGATAGCCGTTTACGGCACTACCCATCTAGCACGACGCCACCTTACGCTGAATGACAACTTACGCTAGGACACATTTGGCGTCATACCCGCTTACGCCGGTAACACCTTACGCCATTGTCCTGACTTACACCTTACGCCGTTTTTCAACTGACATGTTTGCCCCGCCAGAGCCACGCAACGGCGGAAGCGGCCCTGTGCGCCGCTCAGGGCGCGTTCGGGTTCTGTCGGCACCCTACCCCTACCAAACACCCGAGACGCCCCTCCAGCCCCCTCTCTTCGGCTCTCAGCGCATACCCGAAGGGTTCAGGTTGCCACTCGTGGCAACCCTCAAGCGGAGCTTCCTGCGTCAGCAAGTTTCATCCTAGGGGTGGGTTTAAGTACGGGGCAGGATATATGCAAAGGTAGAACCTTATGCTATGGATATCGAAACCCACCCCACCAAGGCCTCCGCCCATGAGCGATGACCAAAAGCAAAAAGAGCCGTGGAAGAAGCGCCGCATGATCGGCGGGCAGTGGACTGACCCTGATGCGGTGGTGTCCAAGGCAGTCGCGACAAAGACCATTTCCGTCAAGTTGACAGAGGCCGAACTGGCCGAGTTTGACGCTCAGATTGAGAAGTTGAGAGTTAAACGGAACCGCGCATTGCGGATCATGGCCCGCAAGGTGGGCGGTTTTCTGGAAGAGGATGCGGCTTCCGTCGCTCATCTGGCCGACATTTCCCGCCAGCTTCGAGGCATCGCGGTCAACGTGAACCAGATCGCCAAGGCAGCGAACCGCACCACGGACCCGGATTTCATCGCCTTCATGGAAGAGCGGCAACGTCTCGGGAAGGAGCTTTCACGGGTGCAGTCCTACCTTCAGGCCCTGTTCGACATCGACAAGCGCCGGTCTGACGGGGCCGAGAAGCTGCGGATTGCGGCAGAGGTGCCGCTTGAAAAGGCCCCCAAAAGGAAGGCCAAGCGGTGAGCATTCACGTCCCCGATCTTCTGGCAAATGCCCGCAAGGCCCCGCGCTTTTATTCGGCGCTGGATGCGGTCATGGGCGAAGATTGGGCCGAGGTGAAACTTGGCCGTGGCGGGCGAATGTTGCAAATGCAGGTGGCCTTGAAGGCCGCGCATGACAGGGACGTTTCGCCCGGTGGCGCTGCCTATTCCTCGCAGCCATTGCCTGCCATCAATCCGCAATCTGTGGTCAAAATGGTCAAGGGCGGGGGAGCTTCTACAGCGCGGGGGCTGATGGCCCAGATGGATTATCTTAGCCGTCAGGATGATTTGCCGCTCCGCCGTTCAGAGGAATACATGGGCGTCGAGATCGACGCCGAGGAAGCCGCCGCCATGGCGCGCGGCTGGCAGATGCCCACGGAAGGCGGCAAGGCCGACCGCACGTCGCATTTCGTGGTCAGCTTTCCGATCAACACTGACCCCACCGCCGCCGAAGCCTCGGGGCGTGCTTGGGCGCAGGAAATGTTCGGATCGGGCAAGTTCGGCGGCGACCGTTTCGACTATTACACGGCCTTCCACACCGACAAGGATCATCCGCATATCCACGTCATCGTGCATCGGCGCGGGATGGACAACGGAACGTGGCTGGCCGTCTCCAAGCGCAGCGAGTTCAACTACCAGACCTTCCGTGACGTGCATGTGCGCGTTGCGGCTGAGCATGGTATCAACCTTGAGGCCACACCGCGTTTGACCCGTGGTGTTCACCAGCGGGCCGTTCCGGACGCGGAGTTTCGTCGGGCGCAGGCCGAGGGACGCAAGCCAGAAGCCCCGACACATACCGAGGAAAGCGCGATCCGTGCCGCCGCCGCCTTGGTCCACCATGCCCGCCGCCTGGAAGCGGATGCCAACGCATTGAAGGCGACCGATCCGGCTTTTTCCGACCTGTTGCGTGCTGCCTCCGAGCGGCTGGCAAAGGGCCTTGAGATTACCCCCAACAATCACAGCAAAACCTCTCTGACCCAGAAGGATATTTCCCCTATGGCCGAACGTCTTGAGCAGGCGCGCACCGTTGTGCGTGATGAGTTTAACGATATGGACCGCACTGTGTCTGGTTTCCCGCCCGGAGCCGACCGTGTGCGCTTTGAGCGTCAGATTGCGGAGTTGAAAGCTGACGCGGCCCCGTCGATGCCCGAGCGGGATGCACTACGCGCCTATCTGCAACCGGCCCCGGACGGTCAGTATCGCGGTATGCGCGAGGATGGCGATCCACGTCATTCCGAGATAAAGGCCGAGGCCGACCGTCAGGTGAAACAGCTTGCCGAACGGGCGGGACTCAACGGCGATGCCATGATTGCCCGCTATTCCGGCGACGCCCCGTCGCAAGGACTGGCACAGCAGTATGCAGCCTCCGAGGCACAGGAGCGGGAAGTGTCACGCAGCCAGCGCGGCGAGGCCGAAGAAACTCCGTCGCAGCGCAATGCCGCTTTGGCGCAAGCGCATCAGGCAATTCAGCGCGTCTACCGCGAGGCCAACGAGAGGGCTACGGGCATGGGGCCCGAGATTTCGGTCAAGGAGGTTGGAGCCTTGCGCGACCAGTTCCGCGCCGTGGATTGGACGCACCAGTATTCGGATTCGGGCGAGGTTTACCGTCGCGGTCAGGTTCAAGTCGCTGGCGCAGGTGAGGCCCTTGCCAAGTTTGCCAGCCGTTCGCCCGATCATGCTGCCGTAGCATCAGCGGCATGGGACGAGGCGGCGGGCAATACTAATCCGCCTGCCGGATATGTCGCGGCCGACAAGCGCAGCCTATCCCCCGAACAGATCAGTGCTGTTTTCAAAGCCGACGACCGCCAGCCGCAGGCTGAACGCACACCTGTGCGTGTCGATCGTTCTGGCGAAGTAGACATGACGTTGATCCGCATCTTGCAGGACCGCTTTGAAAAGACGGACTTCAACTACGGCTATGCGGACTATCAGCCAGCGCGCGAGCGTGGGCAGGAACAGGTGAAGAATGCGGAAGCTGCGTTCAAATCCTTTGCCGCGAGATCGCCAGCATATGCCGCCGTCGCCTCCGCCGCATGGGATCAGGCAACAGATATCATGCGCCCGCCAGAGGGATACGTTCGTCCGAACGACCGAGTGATCCCCGTTGAACGCACGAACGAGCTGCTACGCGAAGCGGCTCAAACGGATCGGTCCGAACGCGAGATCACCGCCCGTCATGCACAACGCCCTACGGACACCGCAGAGGCAAGAACAACCGACGCGGCCCCGACGCCTCAACCCCGCGCATTGACCGCCGACGAGAAGAAGCTGGCAGACCGCGCCGAGCGTATGGCCGAGGCTGAACGCGACATTGCCGCGCGACAGGCCCGAGGCAAGGACCGCGACAGCGGCCACGGGCTGTAAAGGGCAGGGCATGGCACAGACAACCGAAATAGCAAAGCTCGCCGGTGGCGGGCTTATTCTTGGAGCCTTGCTGGGCGTCGTCGCCGCCAGCGGATATGTGACGTGGCAGACAGGCGGGGATCTCGCCAACATCGAAGTGCTGCGCGTTTTCGACTTCGCGCCCTGGACACGCGGCTACTTTGGCGAACCCTTCCGCATGGCCCTCTATGTCGGCCTTGGCGTCATGGCCGCGCTCACGGTGCTTGTGCCAGCCATCGGTTTCAAGAAGCCATTGAGCAGTCATGGCACGGCCCGTTGGTCCACAAAAGCCGACCTGAAGCGGGCCGAGCTTCTTGCCACCACCGCGAATATCCTTGGCCCGATCTACGGCAAGTTGGGCGGCCCGAGCAGCAGGGGCGAGTTTCTGTCCACGCGCCCCGGCACCGAGGAAATCCCCCATAGCCTCATCACCGCGCCGACCGGCTCCGGCAAGGGCGTTGGGATCGTGGTGCCCACTCTTCTGACTTACAAGGGGTCCGTGTTCTGTCTGGACGTGAAGGGCGAAAACTACGACCTGACCGCCCGCCGCCGCGAAGAGCTGGGCGACCGCGTGTTCAAGT
>NZ_NIPW01000005.1 GCF_002196855.1 Haematobacter genomosp. 1
GTCGGCAGGTCGGCAGGTCGGTGTGGCGTGACCTTCGGGTTGTGCAAAGGGGGGTGAGCATCAAGGTTGGACGCCCGCTGGACGGACCGGCGCGTTACTTGTCGGCTTTAGTGCGGCGTGGTGACTTGAGGAGGCGGCAGCAACGGCTGTCGCGGGCTTTTCAGGGACTGGTGGAAAGCACGGTGGAACTGGACTGCTGGCCGGATGTGCGAGGTCGGATGTCCAGGCTGGGCGCATCCGCTGCGGAAGGCCGGGTGTGCTATCACGAAGCCGAGGGAAGCAGGGAGCCGAGCGCGGGCACGCGGAGGAACCCACCGATGACTTGCACATTGGGAGAGGCCGCAAGGCAGAGGCGCGCGCGGAGGAACCCTTCTGATTGGCAAGGAGTATGCGCGTAAGGTCGGGCAGAGCCCCGCGCACACGCGGAGGAACCCCCGGCAGCAAGTCGCACACGCGCCGGTTAGGGCCGCGCGCGCGGGAGAACCCCTGCGTCTGGAATGAGTGAAGAGGACCGTACGTCAGAACCGCGCGTGTGCGGAGGAACGCTTCGGTGCTGGGTGGACGAGCAGCGTCGATCCAGAGCCGCGAGCGGAGGAGCCCGGTCTGCGGGTGCGTCGATCGCCCCGCGGGGGTAGGGCCGCGCGCACACGGAGGAACCTGCTTCGTGGATCAGACCGAGGGATATGCAGCCTCAATCCGAGAGAGGCGGATCGGAGCGCGACGGCGTTCACAGGGGAGCCAGGCGGACCGGAGGCATGAGGCCCCCGGCCGCGGGATTTCCGGGAGGAAACCGGGGAGAGATTACCAGGCGGTGATGACCGAGCCGTGGTATTTTTCCTCGATGAAGGTCTTGATCTCCGGCGAGTGGTACGCCTCGATCAGCGCGGGCAGCCAGTCGGCATGTTCATCGGCCCGGCGGACCACGATGACATTGGCATAGGGGCTTTCGGCCTTTTCCCGCGCGATGGTGTCGGTCTTGGGGTTCAGACCGGCAGCCAGCGCGTAATTCGTGTTGATGATCGCCACGTCCGCATCGGGCAGCGAGCGGGGAAGCTGCGCCGCGTCCAGTTCGAGGAAGGTGAACTTCTTCGGGTTCTCGGTCACGTCGAGCACGGTCGGCACAAGGCCCGTGCCATCCGCCAGCTTGAGCAGCCCCAGATCCTGAAGCAGCAGGAGCGCCCGCCCGCCGTTGGTGGGATCGTTCGGGATGGCGATCTTGGCGCCGTCCTTCAGCTCATCGAGCGATTTCAGCTTGCTGGAATAGATGCCCATGGGCGTGGTGATCGTCTTGGCGACCGAGACAAGATCGAAGCCGCGGTCCTTGATCTGGTTGTCGAGATAGGGCTGGTGCTGGAATGAGTTCGCGTTCAGGTCGCCATCGGCCAGCGCCTGGTTCGGCACCACGTAGTCGGAGAATTCGGCCACTTCGATGTTCAGCCCCTTGGGCTTCGCGACCTTCGCGACTTCTTCCATGATCTCGGCATGTTCGCCCGGAGACACGCCGACCTTGATGTCGGTGGCGAAGGCGGCGACCGCCGAAAGCGCGAGGGCGGAGACGAAGGTTGTGAGACGCAGCATGGGAATACCTCTTGCGTGTGAAATCAGCGGCCGCGGTTCTTTGCGGCGCGTTTGTCGAGACGGGCGGCGATGAATTCCCCCACCGTCTGCACGAGTTGCACGAGCACGATCAGGATGATGACGACGACCAGCATCACCTCAGGCATGAAGCGCTGATAGCCGTAGCGGATGCCGAGATCGCCCAGCCCCTTGCCGCCCACCGCGCCCACCATGGCCGAATAGCCGATGAGGCTGACCACGGCGAGAGTGAGGCCGAGCGTGATCCCCGGCAACGCCTCCGGGATCAGCACCTTGCGGATGATTTGGAGGGGGGTTGCGCCCATGGCGCGGGCGGCTTCGATCAGGCCGCTGTCGATCTCGCGGATCGCGGTTTCCACCAGCCGCGCGATGAAGGGTACGGCGGCGATCGTCAGCGGCACGATGGCCGCGGTGGTGCCGATGGATGTGCCGACGAGCGCGCGCGTGAGGGGGATGATCGCCACGACGAGGATGATGAACGGCACCGAGCGGGTCGCGTTCACGATGAGCCCCAGCACCCCGTTCACCGCCGGAGAGGACAGGATCTCCCCCCGCCGCGACGTGGCGAGGAAGACGCCGAGCGGCAAGCCGACGAGCGTGCCGAACACGGTGGACATCGCCACCATGTAGAGCGTCTCCAGCGTGGACTCATAGAGAAGGTTGATCAGCACGGGAGACATAGCCCAGCACCTCCGTCAGTAGTCCGTGGGATTCAAGAAAGCCGCGCGATGCCTCCCCCCGCTCCGCCGGAACGGAGACGATGAGGCTGCCGAAAGGATGCGGGCCGATCTCCTCGATCGCGCCGGCGAGGATGTTTACCGGCACGCCAAGCTCCACTGTGAGGCGGGCGAGCATCGGGTCCGTCGCATGGCTGCCGGTGAAGGTGATCTGCATCACCTCCTCCGCCGCGCCGGTTCCGGCCTCGGGCCGGATGCGGTCGGCGATGAACCGGGGCAGGGCGACCCCGGTGATGCCTGTCAGGAAGGAGCGCGTCGTGGCATGGGCGGGGCGGGAGAAGACGGCATAGGTTTCCCCCGTCTCCACGAGGCGGCCCTTGTCGAGCACGGCCACATGGCTCGCGATGTCGCGCACCACGGCCATTTCATGAGTGATGAGCAGGATCGTCAGACCCAGTTCCCGGTTGATGTCGGAGAGCAGCGCCAGCACCGTGCGCGTCGTCTCCGGGTCGAGGGCGGAGGTCGCCTCGTCAGAGAGCAGCACCTTGGGGCGGGTGGCCAGCGCGCGGGCGATGCCCACCCGCTGTTTCTGCCCGCCCGAGAGTTCGGCGGGATAGCGGCTCCGCTGGTCGCCAAGGCCGACGAGGTCGATCAGCTCGTTCACCCGTGGCGCGATCTCTGCGGGACGGGTTCCGGCGATCTCCAGCGGCAGGGCGATGTTGTCGAACACCGTGCGGGAGGCGAGCAGGTTGAAGTGCTGGAAGATCATGCCCACTTCGCGCCGGATCTGGCGCAGCTCGGCATTGCTGGCCGCGCCCACGTCCCGGCCGCCGACCAGCACCCGGCCCGTCGTCGGGCGTTCCAGCCCGTTGACCATGCGCAGCAGCGTGGATTTCCCCGCGCCGGAGCGGCCGATGATGCCGGTGATGTCGCCGGGCGCGACGGTCAGGCTCACGTCCTCCAGTGCGGTGACGGTCCCGCTGCCGCGCTTGGGATAGGACTTGCCGACCGCGTCGAACACGATGGCGGCGCCTGCCGCTGTCGTGCTGTCTGCCGGGTGGTCGGTCGGTGCCATCGCTTTTCCCTTCGGGTTTCGGACTGTCCGGCCATCAGCCGGTCGGCGGGGGATAGATCGTAACTCCTCCCGCTGCAATGCCGGGCAGGGCCGAGGCGCGACGGAGGGACGGGATGCCGCGGGGAGAACGGGCGCGTTTGCCCCGCCCCGGCCCGATCCTGTCGCGACAGGGCGGGGGCCACGGGAAACAATGTTCGCCGCGGGAGGGGAAGCGGCAAACGTCATCATTTTTTACCATCCGGTCCGCTGGCCCGCGCCCCGCCGTATCTTCCCCTTCACATGCAGTGCCGCGGCCACGGCGCAAGGGTTCGTGCGCTGGAATGCGAATGAATTGTCGCAGGCAGGCCGCGCCGCGCTACTCTCCAACAGAGCCTACTTTCCAAGGACAAGCCGCAGAGGGCGCGGCGCTGACGAGGGACTGACACAGCATGGCCGCATCCGTGCCCCTGCTCCGGCGACTGACCCGGACGAAAAGCATCGACCCGACCATCGACGGCGAAAAGACAGGGTCCGAACATCTCGGGCGGTCCATCACGCTCTTTCAGCTCATCATGTTCGGGGTGGGAGCGACCATCGGCACCGGGATTTTCTTCGTGCTGAGCGAGCAGGTGCCGGTCGCCGGGCCTGCCGTGCTCATCTCCTTCCTGCTGGCGGGCGTCACCGCCGGGATGACGGCGCTCTGTTATGCGGAGATGAGTTCGATGATCCCGGTGTCGGGGTCGTCCTATTCCTATGCCTATGCGACGCTCGGCGAGGGGACCGCCTTTCTGGTGGCCGCCTGTCTGGTGCTGGAATACGGCATCTCCGCCTCTGCCGTGTCGGTGGGGTGGAGCGAGTATCTGCACAACCTGATCTGGAACGTGACGGGTCATGAACTGCCGCGCTGGATGCTGTCGGCGCCGCTGCTGGCGGATGGCTATGACCTGCGCTTCGGCGGCGAAGGGCTGATCAACCTGCCCGCGGCCGTTCTGGTGTTTCTCTGCGCGCTGCTGCTGGTCCGGGGGGCAAAGGAATCGGCGCGGCTCAACGCGATCATGGTTGTCATCAAGCTTGGCGTTCTGGTGCTTTTCATCGCCATCGCGCTGACGGCGTTCAACGCCGACAACATGACCCCCTTCGCGCCCCACGGCTTTGGCGGGATCAGCGCGGCGGCGGGTTCCATCTTCTTCACCTTCGTCGGGCTGGATGCGGTTTCCACCGCGGGGGAGGAAGTGGAGAACCCGCGCCGGAACCTGCCGCTGGCGATCATCTGCGCGCTGCTGATCGTGATCACCTTCTACGTGCTCGTCGCCTTCACGGCGATCGGGGCGCAGGCTCCCGACCAGTTCGAGGGGCAGGAAGCGGGGCTGGCGCTCATCCTTCAGAACATCACCGGATCGCGTGTTCCGGCCATCGTGCTGTCGGCGGGGGCGGTGATCTCCGTCTTTTCGGTGACGCTGATCGTGCTCTACGGCCAGACGCGGATCCTGTTCGCCATGTCGCGGGACGGGATGCTGCCGCCGATCTTCCACCGCGTCGATCCGCGCACCATGACGCCGGTGGCCAATACCTTCATCGTGGCCACGCTGGTGGCGCTGGTCGCGGCGTTCGTTCCCGCGGCGGTGCTCTGGGACATGACGAGCATGGGCACGCTGATCGCCTTCACGGTGGTGTCGCTCGGCGTCATTATCCTGCGCTACCGAAACCCCCATGCGCCGCGGGGGTTCAAGGTGCCGTTCTTTCCCGTGCTGCCGATCCTGTCCATCTGCTGCTGCCTTTACCTCATCGCGAACCTTTCATGGATCGTGTTCGAGCTGACGGCGATCTGGGGGACGCTGGCGACGATCTTCTACTTCACCTATTCCGTCCGCCATTCGCGGCTGGAGCGCGAGCAGCAGGGGACGGAGACGGGGGAATGATGCTTCTCGTGGGTCTTTCGGCCGATGACGGCGGGCGCGAGGCGCTGGGGCTGGCGGGCATCATGGCACAGGCTTCCGGGGGGCGGATGGTCGTCTGCACCATCGCGGCAGAGGGCTGGACGACGCCCTCATCCGCGCGGGTGGATTACGAATACGCCCGTTTCCTGCGCGAACATGCAGACCGCACCCAGGAGGCAGCGCGCGCGCTTCTCCCCGAGGGGCTGGAAGCGGAATTCGTCACGCGGACCGCTCCCTCCGCCGCCAAGGGCCTGCTGGCTACGGCGGGGGATATCGGCGCGGATTACGTGGTGCTGGGGTCTGCCGCCTCCGCCCCGCCGGGACGTTTCGCAGAGGGTCCGACTGCGACGGAAGTGCTGCACGGGGCGGGCGTCCCCGTGGCGCTGGCCCCGCGCGGCGGGCTTCTCCCGGGTGTCGCGCTTCGGCGCGTGAGTTGTGCCGTGCCCGCGACGGAGGCCGCCCATTCCATCGCGGAGCGGGCGGGCGTGGTGGCGGCGGCGCTGTCGCTGCCGCTCCGAGTGCTGACTTTCGTGACGCGGGCGAACCAGATGTATCCGACGGGGGCGGGCTATCACGCGGAGCACCTCGTCAGCGGGGAGTTCCGCCGCCATGCCGAGGCGCTTCACGCAGCGATCCGGGAGCGCTGGACATCGCCCGTGCCGCTGGAGACGCGGATCGGGCGCGGGGCGGGCTGGCAGGAGGCGCTGGACGACGTGGGCTGGGAGGAGACGGAACTGCTGGTCATCGGGTCGAGCGTGTATGGGCCGCTGCTGAAGGTCTTCATCGGGTCGAATTCGGGGCGGCTTGTGCGCCTTGCCCCCGTGCCGAGGGTGGTGTTGCCGCGCTGGATCGCGTGAGCCGCGCTGGCGGTTCCGTTGTCCTGCCTGCGTTCCGCTCAGCCCTCCGGTCAGCGCGAACTCAGCGGACGGCGCGTGGAGAGCAGCAGGTTGGTTTCGCTGGTGGTCACGCCTTCGATACGGCGGATGCGGGCGATGACCTCATCCAGCTCGGCCAGCGTCTCCGTGCCGATCTCCGCCACGATGTCCCAGCGTCCGTTGGTGGAGTGGACGGCCTGCACCTCCGCCATGCCGAGGAGCCGCCGCGTGATCCGGTCCGCGCCGCGCCCCTCGATCCCGATGAGCATGAGGCCCCGGACAGGTGCCTGCGTCACATCGGCCCGCGTGAGCACCGTGAAACCGGCGATGTCGCCCCGCGCCACCATGCGGTCGATCCGCGCCCTCACCGTCGCCCGCGACAGGGTGAGCGCCGCGGCGATCTCCGAATGCGAGGCGCGCCCGTCGCGCCGGAGCGCCGCAAGGATATGCTGGTCGATATCGTCCATGCCCATACTGGCGATTATAGTAATCAAGATGGACAGTTGTGCACGCGTTTCGCGCAAATTTACAGCGGAAATTGCCATCACCCCGTTACCATATACAGAAAAGCGGAAGGAGACTGCTCGTGGCGAAACCCTGCATCCTGATCGGAGCGCCTATCGACAGCGGACAGAAGAACGCCGGTTGCCTGATGGGGCCGGCGGCCTATCGCGTCGCGGGCATTTCCCGGACGCTGGAGGATCTGGGCCGGACCGTGGTGGACCGTGGCGATGTCGTTCCCGCCGCGCCCGCGCCGGTCAGCGTGGCCAATGCCGCCGTGCATTCCCTGCCCGAGACGATCGCCTGGACCGCCGCGCTTTCCGCCGCGGTGGAGGAGGCGATGGGCGAGGGCTTTCCCATCGTGATGGGGGGCGACCATTCGCTCGCGCTCGGATCGGTGGCAGGGGTCGCCGCCCATGCGAAAGCGGCGGGGCGGCCGCTGTTTCTGCTGTGGCTGGATGCGCATTCGGACTTTCACACCCTGGAGACGACCGAGTCGGGCAATCTCCACGGCACGCCGGTGGCCTATATCGCCGGACGTGACGGGTTCGGGCCGTTCCCGCCGTTCCCCGCGCCCATTCCGGCGGAGCGGATCTGCCTGTTCGGCATCCGCTCTGTCGATCCCGCGGAACATGCCGCCCTCCTCCGGCATGATATCGCGATCAACGATATGCGGGTGCTGGACGAGCGGGGCATCGTGGCGCCGCTGTCCGAGTTTCTGGACCGGGTCCGGGCGGAGAACGGGCTGCTCCATGTCTCGCTGGATGTCGATTTCCTCGACCCCTCCATAGCGCCCGCAGTCGGCACCACGGTTCCCGGCGGCGCGACCTTCCGCGAGGCGCATCTCGCGATGGAGCTGCTGCATGAGTCGGGCCTCGTGACCTCGCTCGACCTTGTCGAACTCAATCCTTTCCTCGATGACCGGGGCCGCACGGCGCGGCTGATGGTCGATCTCGTCGCCAGCCTCATGGGTCGGAAGGTGTTCGACCGCCCGACCCGCAGTTTCGGATGATCTGACATGACCCTTGCTCCCTCTCCCCGCGCGCTCGTTCCCTTTGTCTCCGTGGCCGACATGATGCGGCTCGTCCATGCCATCGGCGTGGAACCGATGCTGACCGGCATCGCCGGGACGATCGAGGAGGACTTTCGGCGCTGGGAGGGTTTCGAGCGGACGCCGCGTGTGGCCAGCCATTCGGATGTGGGGGTGATCGAACTCATGCCCACGTCCGACGGCGAACTCTACGGGTTCAAGTATGTCAACGGCCATCCCAAGAACACGCGGGAGGGCCTGCAGACGGTGACCGCCTTCGGGCTGCTGGCGAAGGTCTCCAACGGCTATCCCGTCCTGCTGTCGGAGATGACGCTGCTCACGGCGCTCAGGACCGGGGCGACATCGGCGGTGGCGGCGAAGTATCTGGCGCCGAAGGGCGCCCGGACCATGGCGATGATCGGCAACGGGGCGCAATCGGAGTTTCAGGCGCTGGCCTTCCGGGCCGTGCTCGGCATCGACACGCTGCGGCTTTACGACATAGACCCCGCGGCGACGCGGAAGTGCCGTGCCAATCTGGTGGAACAGGGCTTCCACGTTACTGCCTGCGATACGCCGGAGGCGGCAATCGAGGGCGCGGAGATCATCACCACCTGCACGGCGGACAAGCAATATGCGACCATCCTGACCGATAACATGGTGGGCGCGGGCGTGCATCTGAACGCCATCGGCGGAGATTGTCCCGGCAAGACGGAACTCCACCGCGACATCCTGCTGCGCTCCGACATCTTTGTGGAGCACCCGGAGCAGACGCGGGTGGAGGGGGAGATCCAGCAGCTCGACCCCGACCACCCCGTCACCGAGCTGTGGCAGGTCATCACGGGCGCAGCGCCGGGGCGCCGGGAGGCCGCGCAGATCACGCTTTTTGATGGTGTGGGTTTTGCGATCGAGGATTTCTCGGCCCTGCGTTACGTTTACGAGAAGTCCGGCGCGCTTGGAATGCGTCAGGATCTGGACCTGCTGGCCGATCCCGACGATCCGCGCGATCTTTACGGGATGCTGATGCGGAGCCGCTAATCCGCTCCGCTACTCCTCAGCCGTTGTCTCCGCCCGGTCATCACCGCTGAAAAGCGACCAGACCGCGATGAAGAGCGCGGCGATCAGCGGGCCGATGACGAAACCGTTCATCCCGAAAAGTGCGAGCCCCCCCAGCGTCGAGACCAGCACCATGTAGTCCGGCATCCGCAGATCCTTGCCCACCAGCGGCGGCCGGAGCAGGTTGTCCACCAGCCCGATGACGAAGACGCCGACCCCAACCAGCAGCGCTCCTTTGAGATAATCTCCCGTCATGAAGAAATAGACGGCGACCGGCCCCCAGACGAGTGCTGCCCCCACCGCGGGCAGGAGCGAGAACACGGCCATCACCACACCCAGCAGCAACGCGGCCTCCACCCCCATGAGCCAGAGCGTGACCCCGCCTATCGCCCCCTGAACGAGCGCGATGATGAGGTTGCCCTTCACCGTCGCCTTCACCGCGGAGGCGAAACGGCTGCCGATATATTCGGTGTGCTTGGGATTGAGCGGGCTGGAGCGGCGGAGCTGGCTGACGATTTCCGGCCCGTCGCGGAACAGAAAGAACAGGACGTAGAGCATGACGCCCAGGCTCACCGTGAACTGGAGCGTGTCCTGCCCGATGGAGACCAGACGGGTGGCGATGGTCTGGCTCGCGCTGGCAAGGAAGGAGGTCACGCGCTGCTGGATGTCCTCCAGGCTGCCGATCTGAAGCCCTTCCAGCGCCCGGTTGACGAAATCGGGCATGCTTTCGCGGAAGGTGTTGAAGACTTCGCTGAAATCGATCTGCTGGCTGGAAAGCCGCTGGTAGAGGCTGGCCGCCTCCGCCGCCAGAAGGCCAAGGATGATGACGCCCGGAATCACCACGATGCAGACGCAGACGAGCAGACTGCCCAGAGCGGCATAGCCGCGACGCTGGTTGAGCTTCGCCGTGAGCCAGCGTTGCAGCGGATTGAACAGGATGGCGAGGATCACCGCCCAGAGCACCGCGCCGTAATAGGGCAGGAGGAGCCAGGCGAAGGCGATGGTGACAAGGACGATCAGGGTGACGAAGCTGGCCCGCTGAACGGACGGCGGCGTCATCGTCCAGCCCTCGTCTGGCGGTGCATTCGCCTGTCGGCGGCTGCCGCGATCCGATCGCCGTTCGTCATCTCTGTCCCTCGCGTTTTACTTGCCATGCAGGATAGCGCGATCCCGCCCGCGAGAAAGGCCGTCAGGCGACGGGTTCTTCCGCGAGGGCGAGGGCGAGGCCATCCACCACCGCCGTAAAGGCATGCGAGCGTTCGATGCGGGCGGCGGGGCACAGGCGGCGGGCCTCCTCCGCCACAAGGCGCATGAGGCTGGAGCCGCCGACGAGGATGACGGTGCCGACGCTTTCCGGCGCAATGCCGGCGAGATGCAGCGTGTCTGCCGCGGCTCTGGCCAGTTCGGCGCGGTGATTTTCGAGCGCCTTGTCCAACGAGGCGCCGGTGACCACGGGGGCAAGGCCGCGCTCGATCATGCCCATGTCGATGACGCCCGCACCCTCCGGCCCGTTTGCGGCGATCTTGCCGTGCTCTACCGCGAAGGCGAGTTCGTGGCCCAGCTCCTCCTCCAGCACAGCAGAGAGACGCTCCAGTTTCTCCGGCTCCGTCGCGAGACGGACCATCCGCGCGACCTCCCGGCGGTTCTCCGGCGTATAGACGAAGGGGATGCGGCTCCACGTCGCCAGATCGACATAGAGCGCGTTCGGCATGGGCAATGTGCCCGGTCCGATCTCCCGCCGCAGGCTGCTGCCGTGGCCGAGTTCAGGCATCGCATGGGAGAGCGAGACGGATTCGTCGAAATCCGTGCCGCCAAGCCGAATGCCGTGGCTGGCAAGGATGCGGAGCCTTCCGTCCTCCATCCGGTAGACGGAGAAGTCGGACGTGCCGCCGCCGATATCGACGACCAGACCGACCTTCCCCGTGGCGCCAAGCCCGTGGCTGGAGAGGGCCGCGGCCTCGGGTTCCGGCATGAAACGGACGGAGGTGAAGCCCGCCGCGGCATAACAGGCCGCGAGGTCGGCCTCCGCCCGCTCCTTCACGGTCGAGAGGAAGGCGGTGACGACATCGGCCAGCGTGCGGCGCCGCCCTCCGATGAGCCGGGAGTCATGGAACAGCGCGGTGCCGAGGACGCTTTTCAGCGCGCGCATGTAGCGCCCTTCCTCTCCGGCGATCAACGCCTCGCCCGCCGCCTCGCCGATCTTCATCGCGCCGCCCCGCGCGGGAAAGAACACGGCGGTGGGCAGGGTGTCGCTGTCCGCTTCGAGCGGCAGGCGGCGCAGCCCCTCCGGCGTCAGGATGGCGACGGCGGAATTGGATGTCCCGAAGTCGATGGCAAGCGTCGGCATCTCTGTCTCCCGTGGCGGCGCGAAGGAGGGGAGGTATCAGAGAAGCCGGAGCGGGTTCAACCGCAGATCCCGTCAGCGCCAGGCTCAGCGCCAGGCAAGGAAGCGCTTCTCGATCAGGCCGATGACGAAATTCACGATCAGCCCCATGAGCGACAGGATCGTGACGCCGGCAAAGAGCTTCTCCAGATCGTAGAGCGACCCGGCTTCGAGGATATAGGAGCCGATGCCGTATTGCGCGCCCAGCATCTCCGCCGCGACCAGCAGGATGATGGCGATGGAGATGGATACCCGAAGCCCCGAGAGGATGGCCGGGAAGGCGCCCGGCAGCACGATCTTGCGCACGATCGACCACCATGACAGGCCGAAGCTCTGCCCCATGCGGATGAGCGACCGGTCCACGTTATCCACCGCCCCATAGGTCGCCACCACCGTGGGAGTGAAGGTGCCGAAGGCGATCAGCGCGTATTTCGATGTCTCGTCGATGCCGAACCAGATCACGAAAAGCGGGAGCAGGGCGATCTTCGGGATCGGGAACAGCGCGGCCACCAGCGGGACCAGCCCGGCGCGGACATAGCTGAACAGCCCGATCATCACGCCGACGGAAACGCCCACGACGATGCCGAGGCTCGCCCCCACGAACAGACGGTGGAGCGAGGGCAGCAGGTGACGCCAGAGGTTTCCGCTCTGCCACAGTTGCACCAGCGTCTCCAGCACCGCGGAGGGCCGGGGCAGGGTGAGGCTGGAGATGACGCCCGTGCGGGTGCCGACTTCGGCCAGCAGGAGGATGAGCGCAAAGAGGGCGAGCGCCACGCCGCGCACTGGCATGGGCGCGAAGCCGCCGCCGCGAAACGGGACGGGCCGGGTCTCTGCCGCCGCAGTGCCGGAGCGGCCCGGGATCGCGGTTGGCGTATCGGAGCCCGCGCCCGCCGTGGCAGTATGAGGCGCAGGTTCGGAGGATGTCGCGGCCTGCAACGCGGCGGAGGAGGGCGCGTCTGTCCGTGCTGCTGCGGGCGCAAATACTCTCGGCGCGGATGCGGGCTGCGGGTTCGGGGCGCTGTGGTCGGTGGCTCCGTCGATGTCAGGCATCGGCACGGTCGTCGGGCGGCGGGTCGGATCAGCCATTGACCAGCTCCTTGTCAGCGGCGGCGGCCTCATCGCGCATGAGCGACCACAGCTGTTGCTGCTTGGCCTCCAGCGCGGGATCGCCCAAGCGGCGGTCAGCGAGGGGGGTGTCGATCTCCACGATCTCCCGGATCCGGCCGGGGCGGCGGGAGAGGACGACGACCCGGTGGCCGAGCCGCACCGCCTCGTTCAAGTTGTGCGTCACGTAAACGGAGGTGAAGGGCTGACGTGTCCAGAGCGTGACGAGATCGTCCATCAGCAATTCGCGCGTCTGGCTGTCGAGCGCGGAGAGCGGCTCGTCCATCAGCATGACGGCCGGGCGGACGGCCAGCGCCCGCGCGATGGCGACCCGCTGGCGCATCCCGCCGGAAAGCTGCTTCGGCAGCGCCTTGCGGAAATCGCTGAGCCGGGTGCGGGCGAGCACGTCGGTCACGATCTCCTCCACCTCCCGGCGGGGCAGGCGATGATCCTCCAGCACGAGGCGGATGTTGCCCTCCACGCTCCGCCACGGCAGCAGCGCGAAGTGCTGGAACACGTAGGTGAGGGGGTTCAGCGATCCCGCGGGCGGCGCCCCGATCTGGAGCACCTGCCCGGACGTGGGCCGCTCCAACCCGCCGAGGAAGCGCAGAAGCGTCGACTTGCCGCAGCCGGAGGGCCCGATGAGGCAGAGGATCTGTCCCTCCGGTATCTCCAGGGAGATGTCGCGCAACACCTCCACCGGCCCGTAGGAATGGCTGATCTGGTCGAGCTTCAGGTCCATGGCGGGTCAGAGCGTTTTGACGTAGCTGGTATCGAACAGCTGCGCTTCGGTCACGGTGTCTTTGACCATGCCCTCCGACCTGAACCAGTTGAGCTGCTCCACGCAGCTTCCGAGCGAGAGCGCGAGACCCGGGTTGATCCGCATCGCGCCGTCGATCAGGTTCTGCTTCGCCGTGTCGAACGGGCTGTCGCTTTCCACATATTTGTGAACGATCCGGGCCAGCGCGTCGCGCTCCTCCTCCGTCGCGGTATTGTCCACGAAGGCCGCGTTGTAATCGGCGATCGCGCGGGAATAGGCGGCGACGAAAGCCTCCGTCATCGCCCGCTCCTCCGCCGCGTTCCGGGTGGAGGTGAAGGCGGTCGTCACCTGGTAATCGGGCGCGTAATCGGAGACGAGGCCGATCTGCTGGGCCGCATTCTCCCGGATCATCTTGCGCGCGACGTTCGGCTGAATGGCCCAGGCGTCGATCTGCCCGGTGGAGAGCGCGCCCACGATGGCACCGAGCTTCTGGAGCGGGCGGAGCTGGATCTCGTCCATCGGGATGTTGTTGGCCTGTGCGATCTTGTGCGCCATGAAGTGGAAGGACGACCCCGCCGTGGTGATGCCGAAGCTGTGGCCCCCGAGCTTGGAAGGATCGGTCAGCCCTGCCTCATGCGCCTTGTTGGAGGCGAGGATGACGTTGCCGACAAGGCCCTTCTCCTCCGACAGCGCGCCGCCGATCACCTTGATCGCGTCCTTCTCGGCAAGGCTGATGAGCCCGCCGCTCATCGCCGTGACGCCGAAATCGGCATCGCGGGAGGCGATGGCGACCGCCATGGGCTGCGCCGCCTCGAAGAATTTCAGCTCGATGTCGAGACCCGCGTCCTTGTAGTAGCCGCGCTCGAAGGCGATGAAGCTCGGCGCGTGGCTGGCAAGGTGCAGGACGGCAAGATTGCGTGTCTGGGCTGCCCGCGCGGGCAGGCCGACCGCTGCAGCGGTGCCAAGCGCGCCCAGGCCGATCAGCGTCTGGCGGCGGTTCAGGGTGATGGTCATCGTCTCTCCTCCTCCGGTCGTGTCGCGCGGGGAGGTCTTCCCCGGCACGGGTCGTGCGCCGCGCCTCGTCGCGGGGCCAGAGGCACGGGGGAGGGCGCAGCTTGCGTTCCCCATGCCCTCCTGCGGCAGAGAATGCAATGCCCATTGGCTTTTCGCGGGTGCAAGGGGCGGTCTCAGCTACTGTGCGGCTTGCCTTCGCGGGGTTGCGGCGGCACTGTCGCCCGACGCCGGAGGGGCGGATGCGAGAGGGAGACAAGCCGATGAAAGCCATTGGATACCGGGAGCCGGGCGCCATCGACCGGGGGGACGCGTTGCAGGATATCGAGCTGCCCCGGCCCGTACCCGGCCCGCACGATCTGCTGGTGGAAGTGGCGGCGGTCTCCGTCAACCCTCTCGACACGAAGGTGCGGCGGCGGGCCGGAGCCGGGGGCGACGGCTGGAAGGTGCTGGGCTGGGATGCCGTCGGCCGCGTGGTGGAGACGGGGGCGGCCGTCACCGCCTTCAAACCGGGGGACGAGGTCTGGTATGCCGGCTCCATCACCCGTCAGGGGAGCAACGCGGAGTTCCATCTGGTCGATGAGCGGATCGTCGGGCGGAAGCCTGCCAGCCTGTCGATGGCGGAGGCCGCGGCGCTACCGCTGACCGCGATCACGGCGTGGGAGATGCTCTTCGATCGGCTGGACGTGCGCCGTCCCGTGCCGGGGGCGGCGAATGCCATCCTCATCATCGGCGGGGCGGGGGGCGTCGGCTCCATCGCCATCCAGCTGCTCCGCGCACTGACGGATGTGACGGTCATTGCCACCGCCTCCCGCCCCGAGACGCAGGACTGGGTGCGGCAACTCGGCGCGCACCACGTGATCGACCA
The DNA here is from genome assembly GCF_002196855.1 of Haematobacter genomosp. 1. Taxonomy (GTDB): domain Bacteria; phylum Pseudomonadota; class Alphaproteobacteria; order Rhodobacterales; family Rhodobacteraceae; genus Haematobacter. The sequence goes on from NZ_NIPW01000005.1 coordinate 14,850, forward strand.
CCGCCAGCGGCTTGCCCCGCAGGTGGAGGCACTGGGGATCGGCGCGCCTGCATGGGTCTTCTCCATCACCCAGAGCGGCGCGCATGCGGCGGAGGCGGCAGAGGCCATCGCGCCGCAGGGCCGCTACGGGCTGATCGACGATCCGGTCGGGTTCGACATCCTGCTGTTCAAGCCGAAGGCGGTGTCGGTCCACTGGGAATCCATGTTCGCGCGCGCCGTCTTTCAGACGCCGGATATGGGAGAGCAGGGCAAGCTGCTGACGCAAGTCGCCGACATGGTGGACGCCGGTCGCCTTCGCACCACGGTGACGGAGGTCATGCGACCGATCAACGCTGCCAATCTGAAAGCGGCACATGCCAAGATCGAGAGCGGCACCGCGCGCGGCAAGATCGTTCTTGAGGGATTTTAGCAGGCTGCTGGAAAAGGCTTTCAGGTCTGCATTGAGGCGAAGATCATTCGCATCTGACGAAATACAGCCGGAAATTGACGCGGTTCTGGTCATCCGGGAGCCGATTTGCCAGTTTCCAGAGTATGACAGTCAGGACTTTTACGGCAGCCTGCTAGAGCCAGCGGACTGCCTTCGGGCCGGGCCGAACTCGGCTTCGCCCGCCTGCTGCCGCCCCGGGGAGGAGCGCGCCGCTTCCCGGGGCCTTGCAGGAGGAGCGCGAGTGCTCAACCGCCTTCCCGTTCCGATTGGACGCGCTGCGTGTTTGAAGGATGCTGCGGGGTTCCGGGAAGCACGGTTGCTGTCTGAACCGGGCTTAACAGGCTGCGGAAAAGGCTTTCCAATTCTGCGATGGCGCTGAAATCGTTCGCGAGGTGACCAATCCGGCCGAAAATCCATTCATTTCCGGCGAACCCGGGCCGACCTTCCGGTTGCCGGGCATGGCGCTTCAAGTCTTTTTCATCGGCCTGCCAATGGTTTCCGTGATTGCCTCAAGGGTCTGGCCTTTCCACATACCAGAAAATCCACCGCCGCCGGGCAGGACAGCTTCCGGCGGACTCGGGTCGGCCACATCCTCTCGTGTCCTCAATTCGGTGATCCGCGCGAGGGCGATCTGCGAGGAGCGGCTTGTCATCGAAACGCCTTTGCCTCCGTGGCGCGCTGGCACAGCCCCTCCCGGGGTTCCGGCGCAGGAGACTGGCGCGAGTACGCTCGCCCCGCATGGGCCGCGTGGAAGGGGTTGCCGCCAAGGGCTGCGGCGGGACGGGCGGACGGAGAATCATCGGCGCGCGCGCGTTCAACCCTTGCGGGTGGTGCAACCCTGAACTGGCGTGCGGCGAGGGCGTGCCGTTTTCAAGGCGGATCGCTGCGCGGTGCTCCTGTCGCGCGCGCAGCGGGATCCCTTCGTCATGGAGCGACGATTGTCATGGTGTTGTCGTGCCGGTTGTCATGGCGGTTGTCATGGGGGCCCCTTGCGGCGGCGCTTGGCGGGGTTATGGTCGTCGCACCCGCAGGGCTGCGGGATCCAACGGGGGCCAACCATGACAGACGCCATTCGCCGCGTGCCGCATTGCAGCCACTGGGGCACCTATTCGATCCTTGTAGATGGCGGGGTCGGTGGTGGGCGCATCGTGGGGGTGGAACCTTATGGCGACGATCCCTCGCCCTCGCCCATCATCGCCTCGGTGCCGGACTGGGCAAAGCCGGAGCGCCGCATCCTGCGCCCCATGGCGCGGGAGGGCTGGCTTGCGGCGAAGCGGGCGGGCCGGGTTCCCGATGGTCTCGGGCGCGGACGCGAGCGGTTTGTGCCGCTGGACTGGGACGAGGCGCTGACGCTTGCCGCCGGAGAGATCGACCGGGTGCGGCTGGACCATGGCAATGACGCGATCTTTGCGGGTTCCTATGGCTGGACATCCTGCGGCCGCTTCCACCATGCGCCGAGCCTGCTGAAGCGGATGCTGAACCTCGTCGGCGGCTACACGGGGCATGTAGATACTTACTCTGTCGCGGCGGGGCCGGTGATCCTGCGCCATGTCCTCGGCTCGGAGGATGCCTGCGCGGGCAGGGCCAACACGCTGGACAGCGTGGCGGAGCACACAGAAACGCTCGTCGTCTTCGGCGCGCTGACGCCGCGGACGGCACAGAACGAAGCGGGTGGCATCGGCGCGCACCGGCTGGAAGGATATCTCGCGCGGATGGTCGAGCGGGGGGTGCGGATCGTGCTCGTCTCTCCTTCCCGCGATGATCTGCCGGCCTGGGTGCCCGCGGAATGGTGGCCGATCCGGCCCAATACCGATACCGCGCTGATGCTCGGCCTGGCGGGGGAGATCGTTCTGGCGGGGGGCGAGGACAGGGACTTCCTTGCCCGCGCCACGAGCGGGTCGGAGGTCTATCTCGACTATCTGAAGGGCGCGGACGGCGTGCCCCGGAATGCCGAATGGGCGGGCGCGATCACCGGCTTGGACGCGGGCGCGATCCGGGCGCTGGCGGCGGCGCTTCCGCGGACGCGGTCCATGCTGACGGTGAGCTGGTCGCTGCAACGCGCGCATCATGGAGAGCAGCCGTTCTGGGCGGCGCTGGGGCTGGCGGCGGTCATCGGACAGATCGGATTGCCGGGGGGCGGGGTCGGCTATGGCTACGGCTCGCTCGGGGGGGTAGGCGCGCCGTTTGCCGTCTCGCGCTCGCCCGCGATCAGCCAGGGGCGCAAGCCGAACACGAGCTTCATCCCGGTCGCGCGGATCACCGATCTGCTCGAAAAACCCGGTGAGCCTTTCGACTACGAAGGCCGGACCTATCGCTACCCCGAAACACGGCTGGTGTTCTGGGCGGGCGGCAACCCGTTCCACCATCATCAGGACCTCAACCGGCTGGCGCTGGCCTGGCAGCGGCCGGAGACGGTCATCGTGCAGGATCCGATGTGGACGGCGACCGCGCTCCGGGCGGATCTGGTGCTGCCGGCAACCACCTCCATCGAGCGGAACGATCTGGCGGGCAACCGGCGATCGGACATCCTGGCCGCGATGAAGCAGGCCATCCCGCCGTTGGGCGAGGCACGGAACGACTACGACATCTTCGCGGCGCTTGCCGGGCGGCTGGGGGTCGGCGCGGCCTTCACCGAAGGGCGGGACGAGATGGGCTGGATCCGGCATCTCTATGAGGAGGCGCGCGCCGACGCGGCGACCCGCTTCGGCCACGAAATGCCCGGTTTCGATACCTTTTGGGAGGCAGGAACCACCAGCGTTCCCGTGCAGGCGGACCATGTCTATCTCGCCGCGTTCCGCGCGGATCCCGAGACGCACCGCCTGCCTACGGAGAGCGGACGCATCGTGCTGGGGAGCAAGCGGCTCGCCGAGCTTGGCTACGAGGATTGCCGCGCCCATCCGGCCTGGCTGCCGCCTGCCGAGTGGCTTGGGGGCGGAGCGCAAGGCTTTCACCTGATCTCGGGCCAGCCGGAGGGGCGGCTGCACAGCCAGCTTGAAAGCGCTGCCGCCAGTCGCGCTGGGAAGCGGTCGGGGCGCGAGCGGATGCGGATCCACCCCGAGGACGCGGAAGCGCTGGATATCGGCGATGGCGACGCCGTGCGTCTGTGGAACACGCGCGGCGCCTGTCTTGCCACGGCGGAGGTGACGGGACGCATCGCGCAGGGTGTCGTCTTCCTGCCGACCGGCTCCTGGCTCACGTCGCCGGATGACGGGCCGGAACTGTCGGGCAATCCCAACGTGCTCACGCTGGACATCGGCACGTCGCGCTTCGGTCAGGGCTGTTCGGCACATACCTGTGTCGTCAGGGTGGAGCCTTATCGCGGCAATGCGCCCGACCCCGCCGAGACCTATCTGGAGGAGCTGCGTCGCCGGACGGCGTAGAGAACGCGGGTTCCTCCCTTGCGCAGGCAGGGCAGGGGAGCGAGGCGTTCGGTTGCGGGTTGCGGGTTGCGGGTTGCGGGTTGCGGGTTGCGGGTTGCGGGTTGCGGGTTGCGGGTTGCGGGTTGCGGGTTGGTTCCGCAATGATCCCGGCCGGGATTGGTCCCCGGCTGGGGAAGGTGCGGATGCCGGAGGCAAAACCGCGAAAATTATGTGGAATTGTCTGTCAACTGGAGCGCCGCATCCGCTCTGGCAGGCTGCTGAAAAAGTATTCCGAGGTTTCTCCGGGGCGAAGATCTTCCCAACATGGTTGACGATCTCCCCGGAAACCGCAGTTTTTGTCTCGTGACCGGACCGATTTTCTGATTTTCAACGCGAGGCCGGGTAGATCCACGACTTTTTCAGCGGCTTGGTAGGGATTTTTCAGCCTGCCAATATGAGCGGCGGCCCCCCCCGGTCGCGTTTGGGCAGCGCGTAGCGTTCAGGGAGTATGTTGGAGCGCCGGTGACTCAGCGGAAGGCCGGTGCGGAGGGCTGCTGTCCCTCCGGTTGACCCTCTGGTTGGCCGCCGAGCGCTTCCGTCAGCCTTGCGGCCGCACCGGCGACACGACGGCCGAAATCCTCCACCCGGTCGGGCGGCATTCGGGCGGCGAGGCCGGAGATGGAAAGGGCGCAGGCCGCGTCTCCGTTCGGGTCGCGCACTACGGCGGCGACGCAGCGCAGGCCGGGAACGAACTCCTCGTCATCCACAGCGTAGCCCCGCGCGCGGATCGTCGCGATCTCCTGCATCACCGCCTTGGCAGAGGTCAGGCCCCGGGGCGTCACGGGCCTGATGCCGAAGCGGTCGATGAAGCGGGCGATCGCCTCGTCCTCCCACGTGGCGAGGATGGCCTTTCCCATGCCGGAGGAAAGCACCGGCGTCCGCCCCCCGGGTGCGGCGGTGGCACGGGTGATTTCCCGGCTCTCCGCCTGGCAGATGGTCACGACTTCCCCCTCCTCCAGAATGCCGAGATTGGCTGTTTCGCGGGTCTGGTCGCGCAGCTGGCGGAGGAAGGGCATGGCGGGGGCGATGAAGCTCCGCCGCGCCGAATAGGCCTGTCCCACGGCAAAGCTCTGCCGTCCGACATGCCAGCGGCCAGCGGCATCCGTCTGCACATAGCGGCGGCGTTCGAGCGTGGTCAGCAGGCGGTGAACGGTGGAGGCGGCCAGCCCTGCCTCCGCCGCGAGATCGGAAAGCCGCGCGCCGTCTTCCTGACGGGCCAGCAGTTCCAGCAGGGTGAGCGCCCGCTCTACCGACTGGACGGAGCCGTGATCTGCCATTTCCAGAATCGATTCCTGATTTTCCGCATCGTGGAAAAGTTTGCCGAAACCCCTGCCGCCACGCAACCCCCGGCCCTATGCTCTCCTCCAAGAGAGGGAGAGTCACATGACCAACCACCTGACCCGCGCGAACCTGAGCGTCGCGCCCGAAATCGTGTCCTTTGTCGAGGAGACGCTGCTGCCCGGTATCGGCCTGAAGGCCGAGGCGTTCTGGAAGGGCTACGGCGAGATGCTGGCCGCGCTCGCGCCGGAGAACCGCCGCCTTCTGAAGAAGCGCGAGGATATTCAGGCCAGGATCGACGCCTGGGTGCTGGAGCGCAAGGGCCAGCCGTGGGATGCCGCCGCCTATGAGGCCTTCCTGCGCGAGATCGGCTATCTGGTCCCCGAAGGCCCGGCCTTCACCATCGGCACGCCCGAGGTGGACCCGGAGATGTCTTCCGTGGCGGGGCCGCAGCTCGTCGTGCCGGTGATGAACGCGCGGTTCGCGCTCAACGCGGCCAACGCGCGCTGGGGCTCGCTCTATGACGCGCTCTACGGCACCGATGCGCTGCCCGGACAGGCAGAGGGCAAGGGCTACGACGCAAAGCGGGGCGCGCAGGCGGTGGCCTGGGCGGCGGATTTCCTCGACCGGACCGTGCCGCTCGCGGGAGCGGCGCATAAGGATGTCACCGGCTGGAAGCGCGACGGCGCATCGCTGGTGGCGCTGGTGGGGGATGCGGAACATCCCTTCGAGAATCCGGCGGTTTTCGTGGGTTTCACCGAAGACGGTGAGAAAAAGAGCTGGCTCCTGCGTCAGAACGGTCTGCATATCGAACTGGTGATCGACCCGGCCCATCCGGTCGGCAAGGCCAGCGCCTCCGGGCTGCGCGACGTGGTGGTCGAGGCCGCGCTGACCGCCATTCAGGACTGCGAGGATTCTATCGCCGCCGTGGATGCTGCCGACAAGGCGGAGGTCTATGGCAACTGGCTGGGCCTGATGACCGGAACGCTCACCGACACCTTCCAGAAGGGCGGCGAGACGATGACCCGCCGTCTGGCGGAGGACCGGACCTTCACCGCCCCCGATGGCTCCACGCTCACCCTGCCGGGCCGCGCGGTGATGTTGGTGCGCAACGTCGGCCATCTGATGACCACGGATGCGGTGCTGCTGGACGGGCAGGAAACGCCCGAAGGCATCATGGATGCGATCATGACCGTGGCCGCGGCGATGTATGACCTTCGCAAGAGCGAGGGGCCGCGCAACAGCCGCAAAGGCTCTGTCTATGTGGTGAAACCCAAGATGCACGGGCCGGAGGAAGTCGCCTTCGCCGACCGCACCTATGCATGGGTGGAAGATATCCTCGGCCTGCCGCGCAACACGGTGAAGCTCGGCGTCATGGATGAGGAGCGGCGCACGTCGGCCAACCTTGGCGAGTGCATCCGCGCGGTGAAGGACCGGATCGTGTTCATCAACACGGGTTTCCTCGACCGGACGGGCGACGAGATCCATACCTCCATGCAGGCCGGCCCCTTCATTCCCAAGGAGGAGATGAAAGGCGCGGCCTGGCTCAAGGCCTATGAGGATGGCAACGTCGATGTGGCGCTGGCCGATGGTTTCGAGGGGCGCGCGCAGATCGGCAAGGGCATGTGGGCGAAGCCCGATGCCATGGCGGAGATGCTGAAGGTCAAGATCGGCCATCCCGAAGCAGGCGCCACGACGGCCTGGGTGCCTTCGCCGACCGCCGCCGTCCTGCATGCCACGCATTACCACCTGGTCAACGTGGCCGACCGTCAGGAGGCGCTGAAGTCCCGCAAGCGTCCGGCGCTCGCTACCCTCCTCACGCCGCCGCTGCTGGCGGGACGGAACCTCTCGGCGGAGGAGGTGGCGCGTGATCTGGACAACAACTGTCAGGGTATCCTTGGCTATGTCGTCCGCTGGGTGGATCAGGGGATCGGTTGCTCCAAAGTGCCGGATATCAACGACGTGCCGCTGATGGAGGACCGCGCGACCTGCCGGATTTCCTCGCAATACGTGACCAACTGGCTGGTGCACGGGCTGGTGACGAAGGCCGAGGTGGAGGACGCGCTGCGCCGCATGGCGGAGAAGGTGGACCGGCAGAACGCGGGCGATCCGGCCTATCGGCCCATGGCTCCGGCCTTCGACGGGCCTGCGTTCAAGGCCGCGCATGACCTGATCTTCAAAGGGGTGGAGCAGCCTTCGGGGTATACGGAGCCGGTGCTCCATGCCCGCCGCCGGGAGGCGAAGGCGCTGCAGGCCGCCTGACCGTCGGAGTGACGCGGGGGTGGCACGGCCGAACGCGCGGTGTGCCACCCGCCTGACGGGAAGGGAACACCATCCCGCCGGCCCGTGAGGGTTTGGCGGATGGATTGAGGGGGTTGCGCGGTCCGCCGCGCGGCTCCACTGTGGCCTGTGGGAGCGAAGGGGAGGAGCCACCATGCAGATGCCGGAACCGAATGCGGCGATCCTGTCCCGCAAGGCTGCGGTCGTGGCGGCCCTTCGCGCCGCGCTGCCTGCGGATGCGGTGATCGACGATCCGGCGGAGACGCTGGCCTATGAATGCGATGCGCTTTCGGCCTATCGCTGTCCGCCGCTCGCCGTGGTGCTGCCGCGCACGACGGCGGAGGTCGCGGCGGCGCTGAAAATCCTGCATGCCGAGGGTGTGCCGGTGGTGCCGCGGGGCGCCGGGACAAGTCTCGCGGGCGGCTCCATGCCCACGGCGGATGCGGTGGTGGTGGGCCTCGCGCGCATGAACCGGGTGCTGGAGGTCGATTACGACGACCGTTTCATCCGGGTGGAGGCAGGACGCACCAACCTCTCCGTCACCGGGGCGGTGGAGGCGGACGGGTTCTTCTATGCGCCCGACCCCTCGTCGCAGCTTGCCTGCGCGATCTCCGGCAATATCGCCATGAATTCCGGCGGGGCGCATTGCCTCAAATACGGGGTGACGACCAACAACCTGCTGGGCGTCACGCTGGTGACCATGGCGGGAGAGGTTGTGACAATCGGGGGGCCGTGGTCCGACGCACCGGGGATCGACCTGCTCGGCGTCGTCTGCGGCTCGGAGGGACAGCTCGGGATCGTGACGGAGGCGTGGCTGCGCATCCTGCCCAAGCCCGAAGGTGCGCGCCCCGTGCTGATCGGCTTTGCCGCGAACGAGGTGGCGGGGGCCTGTGTCTCCGACATCATCCGGGAGGGCGTGCTGCCCGTGGCCATCGAGTTCATGGACCGCCCCTGCATCGTGGCCACGGAAGCCTTTGCCCATGCGGGCTATCCCGACTGCGAGGCGCTCCTGATCGTGGAGGTCGAGGGGTCGGAGCCGGAGATCGCGGAGCAGATCGCGCTGATCCGGGCCATCGCGGAGCGCCACGACCCGGTCGAATTCCGCGAGGCCCGGACCGAGGATGAGGCGCGGCGCATCTGGCTTGGCCGGAAATCCGCCTTTGGCGCGATGGGCCAGATGGGCGATTACATGTGTCTCGACGGCACCATTCCCGTTAGCGCGCTGCCGGAGGTGCTCCGCCGGATCGGCGACATGTCGCGCGATTACGGGCTGGATGTGGCGAATGTGTTCCATGCGGGCGACGGCAACATGCACCCGCTGATCCTGTTCGATGCGAACAAGCCCGGCGACCTGCAGCTTTGCGAAGCGCTCGGCGCGGATATCCTGCGGCTCTGCGTGGAGGTCGGCGGTTGCCTGACCGGCGAACATGGCGTGGGTGTGGAGAAGCGCGACCTGATGGAGGCGCAGTTCAACCCCGACGATCTGGAGGCGCAGTTGCGGGTGAAGGACGTGTTCGACCCGAAATGGCTGCTGAACCCGGCCAAGGTGTTCCCGCTGCATGTCACCGCCTCGCGCCGTGTCGCGGCCTGAACGGAGACGGAATGCGACCTGAAAGTGAAGAAGAGCTAGCCGAGGCGATCCGCCTTGCGACCGATCCGCTGGAAATCCGCGGCGGAGGCACCAGGACGACGGGGCGGCAGGAAACCAACGCCGCCGTGCTGGAGACGGGCGGGCTGCGGGGTATCCGCCTTTATGAGCCGGGCGCGCTGACGCTGGTGGTGGGCGCGGGCACGCCGCTTGCGGAGGTCGAAGCGGCGGTGACGGCGGAGCGTCAGCGGCTGCCGTTCGAGCCTGCCGACTGGGCGGGGCTGACCGGCGCGCCGGGGATCGGCACCATCGGCGGGGTGGTTGCCGCGAATGCCTCGGGGCCGCGACGGGTGCAGGCGGGGGCCTGCCGCGACAGCCTCATCGGGGTGCGGTTCGTGGATGGCAGCGGCACGGTGGTGAAGAACGGCGGACGGGTGATGAAGAACGTCACCGGCTATGATCTCGTCAAGCTCATGGCGGGGAGCTGGGGCACCCTCGGCGTACTGACGGAGGTGGCGTTCAAGCTGCTCCCTGCCGCGCAGGCCCAGGCCACGGTGGTGCTCCCCGATCTCGGCGCGGGAGAAGCGGTGCCGGCGCTCGCCTCCGGGCTGACCTCGCCCTATGACGTGAGCGGGGCTGGCTGGCTGCCGGGCGTCGGTGCGATGCTGCGGCTGGAGGGGCTGGAAGGCTCCGTCCGCCACAGGTCGGGCGCATTGGCGCGGCGGCTCGCGCCCTTTGGTGCCGCTGAGATCGTGGACGGGCAGGACCAGTGGCGTGCTCTGGCGGAGGTCAGGCCGTTCCACGGGCAGGCGGGTGATGTCTGGCGTTTCAACATCCGGCCCTCGGAAGCGCCGCGCCTTGTCGCGCGGCTGGATGCGCCCGTGGTGCTGGACTGGGGCGGCGGGCTGGTCTGGGCGCTGCTGCCCGAGGGAACGGACGCGCGTGCGCTTGCTGGCCCGCTAGCCGGACATGCCACGCGGATACGCGGCGCGGGAGCTGGAGCGTTCCCGCCCGAACTGCCGCCGATCGCGTCGCTGACGGCGGGTCTGCGGGCGCAGTTCGACCCGCGCGGCATTCTCAACCCCGGAAGGATGGGCTGATGCAGACCAATTTCACGCCCGAGCAACTGGAGGATCCGGGCACTGCCCGGGCCAATCAGGTTCTCCGCGCCTGCGTGCATTGCGGTTTCTGCACCGCGACCTGCCCGACCTATCAGGTGCTGGGCGATGAGCTGGACAGCCCGCGCGGCCGCATCTACCTCATCAAGGACATGCTGGAGCAGAACCGCCCGGCGGATGAAAAGACGGTCAAGCACTTGGACCGCTGCCTGTCCTGCCTGTCCTGCATGTCCACCTGTCCGTCCGGCGTGCATTACATGCACCTGATAGACCACGCGCGCGCGCATGTGGAAAAGACCTATCGCCGCCCGTGGATGGACCGGCTGCTGCGGGGAATGCTGGCGCGGATCCTGCCTTATCCCGGGCGCTTCCGGCTGGCGCTCAGGGGCGCGCAGCTCGCGCGGCCCTTCGCGGCGCTGATGCCGGACCGGCGGCTGCGGGCGATGCTGGACATGGCGCCCCGGACGCTGCCGAAGCCCAGCCCGAACGATGCGGCGCAGACCTTTCCGGCGGAGGGGGAGCGGCGGATGCGCGTGGCCTTGCTCATCGGCTGCGCGCAGCGGGCGCTGGACAGCGATATCAACGATGCGACGATCCGTCTGCTGACCCGGCTGGGTTGCGAGGTGGTGATCCCGCGCGGGTTGGGCTGCTGCGGCAGTCTCGTCCATCACATGGGCCGGGAGGGGGAGGCCCATGCGCAGGCCGCCGCCGCCATCCGGGCCTTCACCGGGGTGGAGGGGCTGGACGCCATCGTTATCAACACCTCCGGCTGCGGCACCACGATGAAGGACTACGGCCACATGTTCCGCAATGACCCGCTGGCGGCGGAGGCGGCGGAGGTGTCGCGCCTTGCCTGCGACATCTCCGAGCTGCTGGAGCGGCTGGGGGTGCCGGAGCAGGCCCCGCAGGGCATCCGCGTGGCCTATCACGCCGCCTGCTCGCTCCAGCACGGCCAGCAGGTGAAGACCGCGCCGAAGGCCGCCCTGAAACGCGCGGGGTTCGAGGTGGTGGAGCCTGCCGACCCGCATCTGTGCTGCGGCTCCGCCGGCACTTACAACCTGCTGCAACCCGAGATCTCGGCCGAGCTGAAGCGGCGGAAGGTTGCCACGCTGGAGGCGAAGGCGCCCGAGGTCATCGCGGCGGGCAATATCGGCTGCATGATGCAGATCGGCTCGGGCACTGCCGTGCCGGTCGTCCATACGGTGGAGCTCATCGACTGGGCGACGGGCGGGCCGATGCCGCGAAAGCTGGCGGGGCGCGATTTTCCCGGCCATTCCAGGCCCGCCGCGTGATGCGGTGCTTGATCCGCGGCGCGCTTCGCGCGATCCTCACCGGATCGCCCGCTGACCGCGGGACACTCTTGACCCGGATTGCCCCATGAACCTGCCCTTCTCTCAGAACGATCTCTCCCATGTGATCGAAACCGACCGTGCCCATGTCTGGCACCACCTGTTGCAGCACAAGGCGCTGGAAACGGCCGATCCGCGCATCATCGTGGAAGGCAAGGGGATGCGCGTCTGGGACGCGGCGGGGCGGGAGTTTCTGGATGCCGTCTCCGGCGGCGTGTGGACGGTCAACGTCGGCTACGGTCGGGAGAGCATTGCCAATGCCGTGCGCGACCAGCTGATCCGCATGAACTATTTCGCGCAGTCGGCGGGTTCCATTCCCGGTTCGCTGTTCGCCGAAAAGTTGATCGAGAAGATGCCCGGTCTGACGCGGGTCTATTACTCGAACTCCGGCTCCGAGGCGAACGAGAAGGTGTTCAAGATGGTCCGCCAGATCTCGGCGCGCCATCACAAGGGCCGCAAGAACAAGATCCTGTATCGGGAGCGCGATTATCACGGCACCACCATCGGTGCGCTGGCCTCCGCCGGGCAGCCGGAGCGCGCGGCGCTCTACGGCCCCTTCCCGGAGGGGTTCGTGCAGGTGCCGCATTGCCTTGAATACCGCAAGCAATGGGATGTCGAGAACTACGGCCAGCGGGCCGCCGATGCCATCGAGGAAGTGATCCTGCGCGAAGGGCCGGACACGGTGGGCCTGCTCTGCCTGGAGCCGATCACCGCGGGGGGCGGGGTGATCGTGCCGCCGGAGGGCTATTGGGAGCGCGTGCAGGAAATCTGCCGTAAGTATGACGTGCTGCTGCATATCGACGAGGTGGTCTGCGGTCTTGGCCGGACGGGCACGTGGTTCGGCTATCAGAACTACGGGGTGGAGCCGGACTTCGTGACGATGGCCAAGGGTGTCGCGTCCGGCTATGCCGCCATCTCCTGCACCGTGACGACGGAGGCGGTGTTCGATCTGTTCAAGGACGATCCCGCCGATCCCCTGTCCTATTTCCGCGACATCTCCACCTTCGGCGGCTGCGCCTCCGGCCCCGCTGCCGCGCTTGAGAACATGCGGATCATCGAAGACGAACAGCTTCTGGACAACACGCTTGCCATGGGGGGCCGGCTGATGGCCAACCTGGAGGCGCTGAAGGAGAAGCATGCCGTCGTGGGGGACGTGCGCGGCAAGGGCTTGTTCCAGGGCGCAGAACTGGTCGCCGACCGGAAGACGAAGGAGCCGGTGGACGAGAAGCTGGCCCAGCGGGTCGTGGCGGAGGCCAATGCGCAGGGTGTCATCATCGGGGTGACGAACCGGTCGCTGCCGGGGCTGAACAATACGCTCTGTCTCAGCCCCGCGCTGATCGCCACGCCCGATGATATCGACCGGATCACCGACGCGATAGACGTGGCGCTGACGAAGGTCTTTGGCTGATCCCGTCCGTCTTGTCCGCGGCAGCGCTTTGGGGCGGGGCTCGATGCCCCGGCTCAAAGCACGCACGGGCTTTGACTTTGCGCACCATTTGTCCTATCTATCTAGCCAGATAGCTAGACAGGTGTGTCATGTGGACGCTACAGGATGCAAAGAACCGGTTCAGCGCTGTGGTGGACGCCGCGCTTTCCGGGCGCCCTCAGGAGGTGAGCCGTCGCGGGAAGCCGGCGGTCGTCGTCCTTTCCGCTTCTGAATATCAGCGTCTGGTCCGTGATGCGCAGGCGGGACGGCGGAGTTTCGTGTCGCATCTGCTGGATTTTCCCGGGCTGGAGGATGTCTCACGCCCGAAGGTCAGGCCGCGCGACGTGGACTTCTGATGTATCTCCTTGATACCAATGTCATCTCCGCCGTGCGACGACCGGACAGGGCCCCGCAGGTCGCGCGCTGGCTGGCGGCCCGCCCGGAGGAGGAGCTGTTCCTCTCCGTCATCACGCTGGGGGAGATCGAGCGCGGCATCCGTCGGCAGGAGGCGCGGAACCCCGCCTTTGCCGCCGACCTTCGCGACTGGGTGGAGCGCACGGTCCTGCTGTTCTCCGACCGGATCCTGCCCTTCGGCGCGGAGGACGCGCTGATCTGGGGGCGGCTCTCGGCGGAGATCGGCCATGACGGGGCCGATCTGATGATCGCCGCGAGCGCACTGGCTCGCGATGCGGTGGTGGTGACAGGCAATGTCGCGGATTTTCTGCCGACAGGCGTGCGGCTGGACAACCCTTTCTGATCATACCGGCCCTTTGGATCAGGCCAGCCCTCTGATCAGACCAGCGTTTCCTCCCGTGCCTGCTGGAAGGCCGCGCGGGCTGCGCGGATGGCCGTATGGTGTTCCCCGGCCCAGCGGACCAATCCCTCAATATGCGGCAGGAAGCTCTCTCCCAAGGGGGTGAGCGCATATTCCACCGCGGGCGGCTTCAGCGGATAGACGGTGCGGGTAATCAGCCCGTCTTCCTCGAGCGCGCGCAGGGTGCGGGAAAGCATGCGCTTGGAGACATCGTCGATCGCGCGGAGCAGTTCCGAAAACCGGAGGGGTCTTTCGGCCAGATGCTGAAGGATCAGCGTGCTCCACCGATCGCCCAACCTGTCGAGAACGTCCCGGACGGGACAGTCATGTGCATAGATGGCTGTGGATCGGTGGAGCGTCATCGGGGGTCTCCAAGGTTACCTTGCAACGTTGTTGGCCCTTCTTGAGCCTGTCTCCCGTTTGCGTCAATATGCAGGTTACGTTTTGTTACCATATGGAGACGGATCATGGCGCAGATTGCTATTCTGGGCGGCACGGGGAATGTCGGACAAAGGCTGGTGGCGGAAGCGCTGCGGCGCGGCCATTCGGTCACCGTCATCGGCCGCAAGGCGCCGGCGACAGCGCTTCCGCAGGGTGTGACTTTCGTGCAGGGCGATGTGACGGCGCAGACGGATGCGCTGGCGAAATCCCTCGCCGGCACCGACTTGCTCATCAGCGCCGCACGGTTTGCCGATGTGACGGCGGATCAGGTGCTGACCCTCGTGGGGAAGGCGGGCATTCCGCGGCTGCTGGTCGTGGGAGGGGCAGGGTCGCTGGAGGTCGCTCCCGGAAAGCGGTTGGTCGATACGCCGGAATTCCCGGATGCCTACAAGTCCGAGGCGCTGCCGGGTGCCGATTTCCTCGACACGTTGCGGGGCGTGACGGATGTGGACTGGAGCTTCCTCTCTCCTGCCGCGATGTTCGGCCCCGGGGAGCGGACCGGGACGTTCCGCCTTGGCGGGGATCAGTTGCTGGTCGATGCGGCGGGCGAAAGCAGGATTTCCTATGAGGATTTCGCTGTCGCCCTGCTGGATGAGGTGGATACTCCGCACCACAGCCGCGCCCGCTTCACCATCGCCTACTGAAAGGGCGGGCCGGGGCGGCGGGGCAACACCCTGCTGCCCCCGGGCAATCACATGCGCGCCAACGGCAGTTCAGTGCTTGCCTGCGAGGGGATTTGGGAGAAGCCTGTGGCCGATAGCCAGAGGTCATGATGTCCAACGATCCGCTCCTCCAGCCTTACCAGTTGAAGCATCTCACGCTTCGCAACCGCATCCTCATCACCAGCCACGAACCCGCCTATGCCGAGGACGGCATGCCGAAGGCGCGTTATCGCGCCTATCACGGCGAGCGGGCGCGGGCGGGTGTGGCCCTGACGATGACCGCCGGATCGGCCTCCGTTTCACGCGACAGCCCGCCTGCGTTCAACAACATTCTCGCCTGGAAGGATGAGGTCGTGCCGTGGATGCGCGAGCTGGCCGACGAATGCCATGAGGCAGGGGCCGCGGTGATGATCCAGCTCACCCATCTGGGGCGCCGGACACGGTGGGACCAGGGGGACTGGCTGCCCGTCGTCTCCTCCGGCGGGGAGCGGGAGGCGGCGCACCGGGCGTTTCCGAAGCGCGTCGAGGAGTGGGACATCGCGCGGATCATCGGAGATTATGCCGACGCGGCGGAGCGGATGCAGGCGGCGGGTCTCGACGGGATCGAACTCGAGTGCTACGGCCACCTGCTCGACCAGTTCTGGTCGCCGCTGACGAATACGCTGGAGGCGCCCTATGGCGGCGATCTGGACAACCGCCTCCGGCTGACCTTCGATGTGCTGTCGGAGATCCGAAGGCGCTGCGGCCCGGAGTTCATCGTGGGGCTGCGGGCGACTTTTGACGAGCGGCTGCCCGGCGGGATCGACGGCGAGATGGGCCTTCGGATCGCGGAGCGGCTGACGGCCTCCGGCATGGTCGATTTCCTCAACGTCATCCGGGGGCATATCGACACCGATCCGGGCCTGACCGATGTCATTCCCATACAGGGCATGCCCGCGGCGCCGCATCTGGATTTCGCGGCCCGTATCCGGGCGGCGACCGGGCTTCCGGTGTTTCACGCCGCGCGGATACCGGACCTTGCCACGGCGCGGCACGCGGTGGCGAGCGGCGCGCTCGACATGGTCGGGATGACGCGGGCCCATTTGGCCGACCCGCATCTGGTGGCCAAACTGCTGGCGGGGGAGGAGGACCGCATCCGTCCCTGTGTCGGGGCGAACTATTGCCTCGACCGCATCTATCAGGGTGGCATGGCGCTCTGCCTGCACAACCCCTCCTCCGGGCGCGAGATCGAGCTTCCGCATCGCATCGCGCCGTCGGAGCACCCGCTGCGCGTGACCGTGGTCGGCGCAGGCCCCGGGGGTCTGGAAGCGGCGCGGGTGGCGGCGGAGCGGGGTCATGCGGTGACCGTGCTGGAAGCAGCCGCCCAACCCGGGGGGCAGCTCCGCCTTGCCGCGCGCAGCGAGCGGCGGCGGGAGATGCTCTCCGTCATCGGATGGCGTATGGCGGAATGCGAGCGGCGGGGTGTCAGCTTCCGTTTCAACACCTATGCCGAAGCGGAGACCGTGGCGGAAACCCGGCCCGATGTGGTGGTCGTGGCGACCGGGGGAATGCCGGACGGCCCCGTCCTTGCCAGGGGCGATGACCTGACCGTCTCTGCCTGGGATATCCTGTCGGGCGACGCGGCACCGGGACGGAACGTGCTGATCTACGACGATGCGGGCGACCATGCCGGATTGCAGGCCGCAGACATGATCGCCAGAAACGGCGGGCAGGTGGAGATCGTGTTCCCCGACCGGAACGTCGCCCCGGAGGTGATGAGCATGAACCTCGTTCCCTACGTGCGGTCCCTGCAGAAGGCAGGCGCGGTCATGACCGTGACCTGGCGCGTTCAGGAGGTGTCGCGTGACGGGAACGGCCTTATCGCGCGGCTGGGCAGCGATTATGGCGACGCGGTGCAGGAGCGGCGGGTGGATCAGGTCGTTGTCAACCATGGCACACGACCCCTTGATGATATCTACTTCGCGCTGAAGCCAGGGTCGCTGAACGGGGGTGCCGTGGATTACGCGGCGCTTGTCACGGGTGCGCCGCAGGGGATCGTCGCGAACGCCTCCGGGGGCTACCGGCTTTACCGGATCGGCGATGCTGTGGCCGCGCGGAATGTTCACGCGGCCATCCATGATGCGCTGCGGCTGGTGCGGCTGATCTGAGCTGGCAGCGGCGGGAGGAAGCGCTATCTCCCGCCCATGAAACGCGCGATCGTGACAGGGGGTGCCGGCCTCATCGGCACGGGACTCTGCGAGGCCCTGGCCTCGGCAGGGTGGGATGTCGCCTCACTCGACCTTCGGGAGGGGGCGGGCGCTGCGCAGCAGGTGATCTGCGACGTGACGGACGAGGGTTCCGTCGCAGCGGCTTTCGACATGCTGGGCTGGGACGAGATCGACCTGCTGGTGAACAACGCCGGGATCGCGAAACCCTATGGCGGGCCTCTGGCGGAGATGTCGCTTGCCGAATGGCGGCGGGTGGTGGACAGCCATCTGACCGGGGCCTTTCTTGTCACGCGGGCGGCCATTCCCCGGCTTCGGGCGGGCGGGTCCATCGTCAACATGGCGTCCACCCGCGCCGTCATGTCGGAGCCGGAGACCGAACCTTATGCCGCGTCCAAGGGCGCGTTGATCGCGCTGACCCACGCGCTTGCCGTGAGCCTTGGCCCGCGTATCCGGGTGAATGCGATTGCACCGGGATGGATCGCGGAGGGTGCTGGCCTTGGCCCGCGCGACCATGCCCAGCATCCGGCGGGACGGGTGGGAACGCCTGCGGATGTAGCGGAGGCGGTCCTATATCTTGCTTCTGCCGGGTTCATGACCGGTCAGGTTCTGGTGCTTGACGGCGGCATGACCCGGAAGATGATCTACGAGGACTGACCTGCCCTGCTAACCCGCCAGCCGCTTCCGGGGCAGCAGGATCGCAAGGATCAGCCCTGCGAGAGCAATGGTGGCAGAGGTGAGGTAAAGCGTGTGATAGGTCGTCGAGACGAGCGCCTCCGCCGCGAGCGCCCCCGGACCTCCACCCGCGACCTCGGCCCGCAGGCCTTCCAGCCCGGGGGATCCGGCGCTCTCCAGATGGGCGGACACGATTGCGCCGTAGATGGAAACCGCGACGGCCGCCCCGGCGATGCGGACGAGCGTAACGGCCCCGGTCGCGGCGCCTACATCCTTGCGCGGCGCCTCTGCCTGAACGCCGATCACCGGCGACTGCTGGACGAGT
Organism: Haematobacter genomosp. 1; assembly: GCF_002196855.1. Taxonomy (GTDB): domain Bacteria; phylum Pseudomonadota; class Alphaproteobacteria; order Rhodobacterales; family Rhodobacteraceae; genus Haematobacter. Next base: position 32,856 of record NZ_NIPW01000005.1, read on the forward strand.
CCATTGGAAAAGCCGATTGCCATCATGACGGCGCCCACCACCCCATAGGAAGTTTGCCCCGCCGGGAGATAGGCCAATATGCACAGCCCGAGCGAGGCAAAGCCCATGCCGATCAACAACAGTTCCCGCAGCCGTCCCGTCCGGGAGATGACCTGCCCCGCGATGAGCGAGCCTATGGCCATGCCGCAGGTGATCGCGATGAAGAACAGGCCCGCTTTCGCGGGGGCGAGACCTGTCGAAAGCTGAAGATAGATAGCGTGATAATTCACGAGACCGATGGCGATGGCCCCGTTCGCCGCCCCGATGAGGAGGAGAAGCGGGAAGCTGCGGCTCTGAAAGAGGGACAGCGGGATGATCGGTTCCGCCGCCCGCCGCTCGAACCGCACCCAAAGCAGGATGCTCACGATCGCAAGCGTTGCAAGCCCCGCCGCGCCGAGGGCCGCGTGTCCCTCGAACACCTGCTGCACGTCCGCGAGCATGACGATACTGATGATGGCGATTGTCAGCGTCACCGCCCCCGCCACGTCGATCTTGCGCCGCACATAATTGCGCCGCCGCGGTAGCAGGAAGGTAAGGCCCAGGATCACCACCGCGCCGATGGGAAGGTTGATGAGGAAAATGCTGCGCCAGCCCCATATCTGCGTGAGCGTTCCGCCAAGCGCCGGGCCGATGGAAGCCGCGCACATGAGCACGAGGCTGGTGAAGCTCTGATATTTCGCCCGTTCCCGCGGCTCGAAAAGGTCGGCGTTCACCGAAAAGACGCTGACCATGACGCCACCACCGCCAAGCCCCTGGAGAACGCGGGCCGCGATCAGCCAGTTTATGTCCGGCGCGAGGCCGCAGGCGAAGGAGCCGACGAGGAACAGCACAACGGCAAACAACAGCACGGGCTTCCTGCCGAACATGTCGCCGAGCTTGCCGTAGATCGGCATGGTGGCACATTGGGCAAGCATGTAGGCGGCGGTGATCCAGCCGATCCGCTCCGCCCCCTGCAGGTCGCCGATGATCGCGGGCAGCGCCGTGGAGACCACCTGCACGTCAAGCATCGCCATGAAGATCGTGAGCATCAGGAGAGCAAAGATCGTCATCTTGCGCGAATGCGGCAGCAGCGCCGCCGGGGGCAGATCGGAGGGAGCTGCGACTGTGGTATCGCTCATCGGCTTTTCCGCTATGGAGATATTGGGGGCGGGTTAAGCCTGACGACGGCGAGAGGCAATCCACCCTGCGACAACATGCGGCATTTTTGCCTCTCGGCAAGGTGCGACGTGGCGGGTGCAGCCGCGCGTCAGCGCAGCAGAGCAGGGAGGTGGCCCATATGGACGTGGCCCATGGCGAGCATGGGGCGAGGCTTGCCAAGCGGCGCGCGTGAGGTCTAAATCGCGACGGACCTCCCTGAACAGCGAAACCATGAGCCTCCGAATGAGCCGGCGTGATCTTCTTCTGGCTGGGGCCGCGATGCCGGTGCTGCTTTCGGTTGTTCCCGCACGGGGCGAGGCGCAGCGGATCGAGACACTGCTGGACCGTATGACCCTGGAGGAAAAGGCGGGGCAACTGACGCTCGTCAACGACCCGTTCCGCTGGCGGCCGGGAAACGTCAATCCCGACGCCTTCGATCCCGGCCAGCAGGCCGTGGCGCAGGAGATCCGTGAGGGCCGGATCGGCGCGCTTTTCAACGGAATCGGCGCGGCGCAGGCGCGGTATGCCCAGCATCTGGCCGTGCAGGAAAGCCGGCTGGGCATACCGCTGCTGCTGGCCGCCGATGTCATTCACGGGTTGCGGACGATCTTTCCCGTGCCGTTGGCGGAGACGGCGAGCTGGGATCCCGATCTCGCCGCCCGCACGGCCCGCGCCGCCGCAACGGAAGCGGGCGCTTCCGGCATCCATCAGACCTATGCCCCGATGGTGGATATCGCGCGGGATCAACGCTGGGGCCGCGTGGTGGAGGGGGCGGGAGAGGACGTCCTTCTCGGTCGCCTTTTCGCTGCAGCCCGGGTGCGCGGGTTTCAGGGAGACGAGCTGCGGGACGCCTCCTCCCTCGTCGCCACGCCGAAGCACTTCGCGGCCTATGGCGCGGCGGAAGGCGGGCTGGATTATGCGGGGGCGGAGCTGTCAGAGCGGGCGCTGAGAGAGGTGTATCTGCCGCCCTTTCGGGCTGCGTTCGACGCGGGCGCATGTTCGGTGATGTGCGGGTTCAATACGGTCAACGGAATCCCAGCCACCGCCGACCCTTGGCTGCTGCAACAGGTGCTGCGGCGGGAATGGGGTTTCCGCGGCTATGTCGTGTCCGATTACACCGCCGATGCGGAGCTTGTCTCGCATGGTTTTGCAGAGGACGCGCGCGATGCGGTGCGTCTGGCCTTTCTGGCGGGAGTGGACATGTCGATGAACAGCCGCCTCTACCAGCGCTACCTGCCGGAGCTGGTGGCGGAAGGCGTGGTGCCGATGGCCCGGCTGGATGATGCGGTGCGCCGCGTCCTGCGGGTGAAGGAGGCGCTCGGACTGTTCGACGATCCGTGGCGGGGGATGGATTCAGAACGGGAGGCGCGGGTGGTCCGCGCGCCCGCCCATGTCGCGCTGGCGCGGGACGCGGCGCGCCGCTCTGTCGTTCTGCTCAGGAACGAGGGGGGGCTGCTGCCGCTTCGCCCCGATCTTCGGCTCGCGCTGATCGGCCCTTTCGGCGCAGATGCGGACAACGTGCTCGGCCCGTGGTCGATCTTCGGTGAGCGGGAGCATGCGGTCACGCTGGAGGCTGGTATTCGGGCGGCCATCGCCGATCCCGACCGGCTGACGGTGGTCCCCGGCTCCGGGATCGAGAGCGACCTGCCGGGCGGCATCGACGCGGCGGTTGCTGCGGCAGGCGCCGCGGATGTCGTCCTGCTGGCGGTGGGGGAAAGCCAGTGGATGTCCGCCGAGGGTCATTCCCGCACCGAAATCGACCTGCCGCCGCCGCAGGCCGCGCTGGTCGAGGCCGTCATGCAGGCCGGTCGGCCCGTTGTGGTCCTGCTCAAAACCGGGCGCGCCCTGGCCCTGACCGGCAGTGTGGCAGAGGCCGATGCCATCATGGTCACATGGTTTCTGGGGCAGGAGGAGGGGAATGCCGTGGCTGACCTGCTGTTCGGCTCGGCCGCCCCTTCCGGTCGCCTGCCGGTGAGCTTTCCGCTCAGGACGGGGCAGCAGCCCTTCTACTACGCGCGCCTGTCCACGGGCCGGCCCGCGCAGGCAGCGGATCAGGCCTATACAGCGCATTACCGCAACCTGCCCGATGGCGCGCTCTATCCCTTCGGACATGGTCTGACCTACGGGTCGGTGCGCTATGAGCCGCCCCGGTTGACGGCGGAGCGGCTGATGGCGGGCGGTCGGCTTACGGCCACGGCGCGGCTGGTCAATGACGGGGCCCGGGATGCGGATGAGGTGGCGCAGCTTTACCTGCGCGACAGGGCCGCCCGGGTGGTGCAACCACGGCGACTGCTGAAGGCCTTCAGTCATGTCACCGTACCCGCAGGCGGCGCGGTTGAGGTGAGCTTCGATCTGGGAGTGGGTGAATTGGCCTATCTCGGGCCGGATATGCAGCCCACCGCCGATCCGGGCTGGTTCGATCTGTGGATCGCGCCCAATGCGGAAAGCGGCGTCGCCGCCGCCTTCCGTCTCGATTAGATTTTCTGTGCCGTCTGGCCGAGAGCGGCCAGAATGGCGTCCGGCATGATGGGCAGGTGCCGCATTCGGATACCGACCGCGTTGAAGATCGCATTGCCGATGGCCGGAGCCACGACCGTGGTTGCCGGCTCTCCCAGCCCCACGGGGGCTTCCGTGCTGGGCAGGAAGGCGATGTCGATCTCCGGCGTGTCGATCATCCTGAGCGGTGTATAGGTATCGAGGTTGTGATCGCGCACATTTCCGCCTTCGAACGCCGTGCCCTCATAGAGCGCCATGGACAGACCCCAAAGAGTTGCGCCCTCCGTCTGGGCCAGCGCGCCATCCGGGTCCACGATGATGCCGGCATCCGTGGCGATTGCGAGCTTCTCCACCCGGACATAGCCGGTTTTGCGGTCCACGTGCACACGCGCGCCGCAGCCCACCCATGTCGGCATGTCGCGCTCCTGCCCGAAGCTGGTCGCAAGGCCGATGCCGGTATCGGCCGGCATTTCGCTGCCCCAGCCGATCATCTCTGCCGCACGGCGGAGGGCGGCTGCCTGCCGCGAGGCACCGCCCACCGCAAGCGGCGCGCTCCCCGCGTTCCTTCCCTCCGGGCGGAGCAGCGACAGGCGGAACTCAAGCGGATCACGGCCGAGCTTGTGGGCCGCCTCATCCATGAAACTCTCCACCGCCCAGATCGTCCAGCCCGGCCCGACAGACCGGAGCCAGCCAGGCCGGAAGGTGGCATTGGCAAGATCGTTGGAAATCGCGCGGACCTTCTGCTTGCCCACGCTGTACCAATGGTCGGCGCCGGAAATCGCAAAGGGATCGTAGGGTTCCCCATTCGCGGCCTTGGGCAAGGCAGGGGGTGCCATCACCTGTGTCGGCCAGCCGGCGGCCGCGTCATGCTCCATCGCGGTGACCTGCCCCTGCGTGTCGAAGGCCATGGCCACACGCTGCACGGAGGCGGAGCGGGGGCTGTCGAACAGCACGTCCTGTTCGCGCGTCATGATCATCTTGACCGGTTTGCCGTTCAGCGCCTTGGAGGCGAGCGCGACCGGAACGGCATAGTCGCCGTTCAGCCGCCGTCCGAATCCGCCGCCCAGCATATAGGTGCGCATCACGATCCGATCCGCCGGCTCGCCGAGCGCGGCGGCGAGGCTTGGCAGGATCAGCGACTGCCACTGGTTGCCGGTATGGATCTCCCAGATGCCGTCGGCGTTGCGGAAGGCGGCGGCATTCAGCGGCTCCAGCTGGAAGTGAAGCACGGTCGCCGTGGTATATTCCGCCTCCAGTTTGTCCGCCGCAGCGGCAAAGGCGGGGGCTGTGTCGCTGTCACCCGTGTCGAGGATCGCACCGGTTTTCCCGTCCGCTATGAGCTTGCGCGCGTGGTCGAGAATATCGCCCTCCGTCACCTTGGCGGTCGGCCCCGCGTCCCAGGTGACCTTGACCTGTGCCGCCGCCCTTTGCGCGGCAAGGTGGCTTGAGGCGATGACCATGACCCATCCCGGAACGGTCCCGGAGGCATCGTCGAGCGTGATGGTCTGCTGATAGCCCTTCACCGCCTTTGCGGCGCTGTCGTCAACGGCCTTGACCTTGGAGCCGACGCGCGTCGGCGGCAGGATGGGTGCAGCCCAGACCGCGCCGTCGATCTTCGCGTCGATGCCGAAGATCGTCTTGCCGGTGATCTTGTTCGGAATGTCCAGCGCCTCGACATCCTGACCGACGAGCCGCAGATCGCCGACGGGCTTCAGCGGCAGCGCCTTCAGCTCATCCTCCGTGAAAGCGCGCGTGATGCCGTCCGAGATCAGTTCTCCGTAGGAAAGGGAATTGGCGCCCGAGGTCACGCGCCCCTCCCGCGCCACGCAATCTGCCGGCGATACGTTCCAGCGGGCGGCGGCGGCTTCGGTCAGGGCGGTGCGCCCGGCGGCGCCCGCCTGCCGGTATATTCCCCAGCTCTGTGCGACGGACCAGCTTCCGCCCGTCACCATCATGCCCCACTTCGCGGCGCTGTCCACATGGGTGATGCGCACATCCGCCCATGGAACCTCCAGTTCGTCCGCGAGGATCCGGGCGATGGCGGTGCCGACATGCTGGCCCATCTCCGCCCGGATGATGTTGACCTCCACCTTTCCCTGACTGTCGATCGTGTACCAGATCGTCGGCTCGAAGACGGCACCCACGGGCGGCACCGGCACCCCATCCGGCTGGGCCGGGTCCATCGCGGCGAATGCGTGGCGGGCATAGCCGAAAGTGACGCCCGCGGCTGTCATGGTGATGAGGAAACCGCGCCGGGTCAGGCCACGGATGCCCTCTCCCCGCGGCGGAAGACGGAGGTTACCCATTGGTCGTCTCCCGGAGTTCGGCCGCAGCCGCGCGGATGGCCTTGCGGATGCGGACATAGGTCATGCAGCGGCACAGATTGCCCGTCATCACCGCGTCTATGTCGGCATCGGTCGGGTCGGGGATGTCTTTCAGAAAGGCCGCTGCCTGCATGATCTGGCCGGGCTGGCAATAGCCGCACTGGGGCACGCGGATTGTCCGCCATGCCTTCTGCACGGGATGGGCGCCGTCGGGGTGCAAACCCTCGATCGTCGTGATCTCCGTGCCTTCCACCGACGAAAGCGGCGTGATGCAGGATCGCGTCGCGCGCCCGCCGACATGCACGGTACAGGCCCCGCACATGCCGATCCCGCAGCCGAACTTCGTCCCGGTAAGCCCGGCGATGTCACGGATCACCCAGAGGAGCGGGGTGTCATCCTCGGCATCCACTGTCACCGGCTGTCCGTTCAGGGTGAACTTGGTCATCTGGTCACCTCCTGACCCGTTCAATGTGCAAGCGGCGGCTCCGCACGGATACGCGCCACGGCCTTTTCCAGATCGGGCCAAGGACGTTCCGTCGTGCGGGTCGCGCGCAGATAGGCGGCGATGGCGGCCACCTGACCGTCATCAAGCGCATGGCCGAAGGCGGGCATGACGATGCCCGTCATTCCCTGATCGGCGCGCAGCCCGTCAAGGATCACGTGGATCAGGTTGGCCGGATCGGAGAGCCGCGTGGAGGAGTTGATGCCCAGATCGGGCCGCCCCTTCACGATCTCCCCGCTGTTGTAGTGGCAGGAGGCGCAGGCCGTCGCATAGAGACGCTGCCCTTCCTGAAGCCGGTAGTCCGCCTGCGGCGCCTCCGCCTGCAAGGCGGCGAGAACAGCGGGGCTCTGCCCTTCATCTGCGGGAGGGGCGCCGACGATATCGCCCAGATAGATGCCGATGGCCCAGAGGTCGCTGTCGGGGAGCTCACGGATCCCCGCATGCACGACAGGCGCCATCGGCCCAGCCGCCGCACCGTGGTAGGTGGTCGCCCCGGTTGCGAGGTAGTCGTGAAAGTCCGCCGCGCGCCAGGGAACGCCCGCAGGGTTCCGCGCGGTCAGGGGCGGTGCATACCAGTTGTCGATGGGCGCGCCCTCATACTGCGCGGCCCTCTGCTCCGCGCCAAGACGGTTGCGCGGCGTGTGGCAGGCGCCGCAATGGGCGATGCCTTCCGCCAGATAGGCACCACGGTTCCATTCTACGGGTTTTCCGGGGTCGGGCACAAAGGGATGCAGATCCGCAAAGAGGAGCTTCCAGCCAGCCTGAAGGAACCGCAGGTCGAGCGGGAAGGGCAGCTCATTCGTCTGCTTCACGGCCTTCACCGGCGGCACACTGCTCATGATATAGGCATAGAGCGCCGAGATATCAGCATCCGTGATGCGGGAGAAATGGTCGTAGGGAAAGGCGGGAAAGAGATGCTCCCCCTTTTGCCCGATACCTTGGCGCATGGCGCGGGCGAAGGCCGCTTCAGACCATGTGCCGATCCCGGTCTCCGGCTCCGGCGTGATGTTGCTGGAGTAGATCGTGCCGAAATCCGTCTTCATCGCGTAGTTGCCCGCATAGGGCGCCGCATCGCGGGAGGCGGTGTGGCAGGTCGCGCAATAGCCGGCCGCAGCGAGAATTCGGCCTTTTTCAACCAGTGCCGGGTCGAAGCTGTCCGGCGCGGGCCTTGCCACCGGCGCGATGGCTGGATGCCAGGCGTAGATACCGAAGCCGATCGCGCCCACCACAGCGATCGCCGCAAGTCCACCGAGCACGCGCCCAATCATTTTCGCCTCGCTTCCGCTGGGTCCAGTCATCTTCTCACCCGCTGCGGGCGAGTGCAATCCACTTTGAAAGTAGCCTCTCCGCCGCCTGCGGCATTATGTCGGCGGAATAAGTCCTTCCTCCGCCTCAAGGTTAGTGTGAAGATCACACACGTCCATACGAGGCGGTCCGCCATGACGGAAACTCTGCCGAACAAGAACAGGATCACTGCGGCCTCGGCGCTCTCCACGCTGGCGTCACTTCTGTGGTTGCCGCAGGCGGCGCTGCTTGCGGTGTGCATCGGGCGGATGGCGGCCGGTTCCGGCGACGTTCTCCTGCCGGTTGCGGGCTTTGTGCTTCTCCGCCTTGTCCAGGCGGGTGCTCAGGCGCTGTCGGAGCGGCTGGCCTTTCGCGCGGCCAGGGCGGAACTGTCCGGGCTCCGGTCGCGGGTGGTCACCTCGCTGGCCGGCCATGCCCCGTTCGATGCGGCGCGCCCCTCCTCCGGGCTCGCGGCAAGTGCGCTGGCCGAGCAGGCCGAACTGATCGTGCCCTACCTGAGCCGCTTCCGCCCCGCGCGGTTCCGGGCGACGGTGGTGCCGGTGGTGATCTTTCTGGTGATCTTTCCGCTGTCGTGGCTGGCGGCGCTGGCGCTGCTCATCGCGCTCCCGGTCATCCCGCTGTTCATGGCGCTGATCGGCTGGCGGGCAAAGGCGGCGAGCGAGGCGCAACTGGGCGCAGTCGGCACGTTCAACGGTTTCCTGCTCGACAGGTTGCGCGGCATGGCGACGATCCGGGGGCTGGGCGCCGTGGGCGGGGCGGAGGCCCGGCTGGCCGCGATGGCGGGCGATCTTCGGGACCGGACCATGGCAGTGCTGCGGATCGCGTTTCTCTCCTCCGCGGTGCTGGAGCTTTTTTCGGCTCTCGGGGTGGCGATGGTGGCGGTCTATGTGGGCTTTCACCTGTTGGGACAGTTGCCCTTCGGGGCCTGGGGGGGGCGGCTTTCGCTGCCGGAAGGGATGTTCATTCTGCTGCTCGCGCCCGCGTTCTTCGAACCGATGCGGGATCTGGCGGCGGTGTGGCACGATCGGGCGGCAGGGGAGGCGGCGCTCGACAAGCTGGGCGGGCTTGTCCCTTCCGGGATGACGTTCGCCGGTGCTCTGTCCCGGCCCATCCGGTCGGGGGAGGAGGTGAAACCGCCCTCGGTGCTGCTGGAAGCAGCACAGCCCGCACGGGAGGACAGCCGCCCGGTAAGCTTCAGCGTGGCGGCGGGTGAGCACGTCGCCCTGACCGGGCCAAGCGGGTCCGGCAAGTCCACTGCCATCGGCCTGATCGCGGGTCTCGTGCCGCTCGCCTCCGGCCGGGTGCTCCTGGGCGGGGTGCCCATGGCGGGGGAGGGCGCCGCGACGTTGCGCGCGGGGATGGCATGGCTGGGGCAGGAGCCGCACCTTCTTCCGCTGTCGCTCGCTGAGAATGTGCGGGCAGGCCGGGAGATCTCCGATGAGGACGTCGCCGCGGCGCTGTCATTGGCCGGGCTGTCACGCCTCGCCGCGTTGCGCGGTGGCACGCCGCTTGGTGAGGACGGCGCAGGGCTCTCCGGCGGGGAGGTGATGCGCCTGGCGCTGGCGCGCGCCGCCGCATCGCCTGCGGGCCTGATCCTCGCGGACGAACCAACCGCCCATCTGGACAGAGCGACCGCGGATGCAGTGACGGAGGGATTACTGAGGCTTGCCCGCGGGCGCACGCTCATCGTCGCCACCCATGATCCCCGGCTTGTCGCGCGGCTGGACCGCACCATCGCGATGGCTCCCGCAAGCAGGGAGGCTGCGGCATGACCCGTATGCGCAAGGACTTTGCCCCGGTGGTTCGCGCGCTTGCGGCAGGGCGGGAACGGCGGCTTCTGCTCGGCGCAGGGCTTGCCGCGGTTACGGCTCTGGCGGGTGTCGCGCTGCTGGGTCTTTCGGGATGGTTCATCACCGCGACGGCGCTCGCGGGGTTGTCGACGGCAACGGCGTTGAGCTTCGGTGTCCTGATGCCTGCCGCGGGAATTCGTCTGCTCGCCGTTCTCCGCACCGTGGCCCGCTATGGTGAGCGGCTGGTGACCCACGGCGCGACGCTGGGCGCGCTGGCGGAGCTGCGGGTGCGCCTGTTCCGGGGGTGGAGCCCTGCCGAGGCGGCAGGCGCGCTTGCCACCCGCCCCTCGCGCCTGCTTTTTCGGATCAGCGCCGACAGCGAAGCGCTGGATTCCCTTTATCTGCGGGTTGCCGTCCCGCTGGCGGCGGCGGGCCTGGCGGGGCTGGCGGTCGGGCTGGCATTGTCGCTGGTCTTTCCGGTGCTGGGTGTTGGCGCCTTCATCGTGCTGATGGCGGCGATGGCGATCATTCCGCTGCTCTCGCTCCGGACGGGGTCATCCGCGATATATGCGCGCAGCCGATGGCTGGAGGGTTTGCGCGGCCATGTGATCACGCTTGTGCGAAATCAGGCGGATTACGCGATGACCGGCCGTCTTGCGGCAGAATGCAAGCGGATTGCCGTTTTGGATGACGCACTGGGGCGCGCCGACGACCGTGCCAATCGCGTCGAGGTCGCTGCCGGCGTTGGCGCGACCGCCATCAGCGCCGTGCTGATCGCGGCTGTGACACTCGCCGTTGCAGGGATGGTGGCGGAAAACCGCATCGGTGTGCCGGTGGCGGCTTTCTGCATTCTGCTGGCCGTGGCGGCAGGTGATCCGTTGGCCGCGTTGCGGCGGGTGGGCGCGGAGGCGGCCCGCGCGCGGGTGGCGGCGCGGCGGCTTGGCCCCCGGTTGGGGATGCTGCCTTCGCCCGCGCCGCTTCCCCTCCCGCCTGAGGGGCAGGCCGTGGTGTTGCGGCATGTGGCCGCTGGTCCCGTCACGCGGGGGGAAACGCTGCATGACATCACACTGACCCTGCGGAGGGGGGAGAAGGCCGCCGTCATCGGCCCGTCAGGGGCGGGTAAATCGACGCTTCTTCTGCTGCTCGCGGGGGAGATCCGGGCGAGGCGGGGAGAGGTGGCCGCCCTGCCGTCTACCTTGCTGACCCAGCGGAACGAGCTTTTTCAGGACAGCCTCGCCGATAACCTCCGCCTTGCTGCCCCCTGCGCCGATGACGCGGCGCTGGTCCGCGGGCTGGAGGACGCAGGGCTTCATCCCTTCACCGCTCGCCTTGCCTTTCCGCTGGGCGAGGGGGGTATCGGCCTGTCGGGAGGAGAGGCCCGCCGGCTGGCCCTCGCACGGCTGTTTCTGCGCCCCGCGCCGCTCTGGCTGCTCGATGAGCCGACGGAGGGCATAGATGCAACAACGGCACGGGATATCGCCCAGCGGCTTGAATTGCACCGGTCCGGTCACACAATGGTGATCGTGACCCATGTGCAGCGGGAGGCGGACGGCGCCGACCTGCTGATCGCGATGGAGGAGGGCCGGATCGCCCGCATCCATCGGCCAGGGGAGGCGGGCTATACCGCCGCCCTTTCGGCGCTGCGTCCCGATTAGGACGGCCGCGCCCCTGCCAGACCGACGCCCGCGCGCCGCGGACGCCTTGGAACGGAGCAAGAGCTCGCCCGGAAAGGCCAGCCATGGATTTTTTTGACGTCGTTACCCTCTCGCGCCTGCAATTCGCCCTGACGGCGCTCTACCACTTCCTGTTCGTGCCGCTCACGCTTGGCCTGTCCGTCATGCTTGCCGCCATGGAGACCGTCTATGTCATGACGGGCCGGGTGATCTGGCGCCAGATGACCAAGTTCTGGGGCACGCTCTTCGGCATCAACTTCGCGCTCGGCGTGGCGACCGGCATCGTGATGGAATTCCAGTTCGGCATGAACTGGAGTTATTACAGCCATTACGTCGGCGACATCTTCGGCGCGCCATTGGCCATCGAGGGGCTGATGGCGTTCTTTCTGGAGGCGACCTTTGTCGGTCTGTTCTTCTTCGGCTGGGACAAGATGTCGAAGGTGGGCCACCTCATCGCAACCTATTGCGTCGCGATCGGCTCAAACTTCTCGGCCCTTTGGATCCTTATCGCCAATGGCTGGATGCAGAACCCGGTGGGCGCGCATTTCAACCCCGATACGATGCGGATGGAGGTCGGCAGCTTCTTCGAGGTGCTGATGAACCCCGTCGCGCAGGCGCGGTTCGTGCATACCGTTTCTGCGGGCTATGTCGTGGCGTCGGTATTCGTGCTGGGAGTGTCGGCCTGGTATCTGCTGCGCGGCTGGCACGTCGCCGTCGCCAAACGGTCGATCACCATCGCGGCCTCCTTCGGGCTTGCGGCTGCGCTGTCGGTCGTGGTGCTGGGCGACGAGTCGGGCTATCTCACCTCCGAGCATCAGAAGATGAAGATGGCGGCGCTGGAAGGCATGTGGGAAACGGAACCTGCGCCCGCTCCCTTCACCCTGTTCGCCATCCCCGACATGGAGGCAAGGGAGAACCGTTACGCGATCCATATCCCGTGGGTCATGGGGCTGATCGGCACGCGCTCGCTCACCACCGAAATTCCGGGGATCCTCGATCTTGTCGAACATGCGAAGGAGCGGATCCGGTCGGGCATGATCGCCTATGACGCGCTCCAGACCATCCGGGCAGAGCCTGACGCGGCCGCTTCCGGTGCGGCGCGTGTTTCCTTCGCCGAGAGGGAGGACGATCTCGGATATGCGCTGCTGCTCAAGCAGTATATCGACGATCCGCGGCTGGCGACGGAGGATCAGATCGACCGCGCCGCCTGGAGCACGGTGCCCAACGTGCCGGTGCTGTTCTGGGTCTTCAGGATCATGGTGGCTGTCGGGTTCTTCAACATCCTGCTGATGGGCACCTTCTTCGTGATGAGCACGAGGCGATCACTCGATCGGCACCCCTGGTTGCTGAAAGTGGCGGTCTGGGCAATGGTTTTGCCTTGGATTGCGGCGGAATGCGGCTGGATCCTGGCCGAATACGGCCGTCAGCCCTGGGCAGTCGAAGGGGTATTGCCGGTATTCCTCAGCGTCTCCGACCTGTCGGCCGGAACGGTGCTGATGACGGTCATCGGGTTCACTCTGATCTATGCCACGCTGATCGTGATCGAGGTCAAGCTCATGCTGGCCGCCATCCGCAAGGGCCCGCAGCCGGATTACGAGCCGGAGGCGCCGCTCATCCCGAAACCCATCGTGACGCCAGCGGAGTGATGCCATGATCCTGCATGATTTGCTAAGCTACGACGCGCTCCGCCTCATCTGGTGGGTTCTTCTGGGCGTCCTTCTGATCGGCTTTGCGCTTTCGGACGGGTTCGACCTGGGCGTGGGGATGCTCCTGCCCTTCGCGGGTCAGAACGATGTCGAGCGGCGCATCGTCATCAACACGGTCGGGCCGGTCTGGGAGGGTAACCAGGTGTGGCTGATCCTGGGCGGCGGCGCGATCTTCGCTGCCTGGCCGCCGCTCTACGCGGTCTCGTTCTCGGGCTTCTACCTCGCGATGTTTGCGATCCTGTTCGCGCTCATCCTAAGGCCCGTCGGCTTCAAATATCGTTCGAAGCGGGAGAGTCTGACCTGGCGCTACAACTGGGACTGGGCGTTGTTCATCGGGGGTTTCGTGCCTGCGCTCATCTTCGGCGTAGCGGTGGGCAACGTGCTTCAAGGGGTGCCCTTCCGGTTCGGCCCGGACATGCGCATCTATTACGACGGCTGGTTCATCGGCCTGCTGAACCCCTATGCGCTGCTCTGCGGCGTGCTGTCAGTCGCGATGCTCGCCATGCACGGCGCAGCGTGGCTCATCGTGAAGACTACGGGGCCGGTGCAGGCGCGGGCACGGCGGTTCGGCACATGGGCGGCGATAGCGACGCTGCTGCTCTACGCCCTTGGCGGGCTGCTGCTCTGGGCCTTCATCGACGGCTATGTGGTCACGAGCACCTTCCCCGAGAACGGGCCTTCCAACCCGCTGGCCAAGACGGTGGAGGTCTATGCGGGCGCCTGGTTCACCAACTACGCCGCCCATCCGTGGATGCTGATCGCCCCGGTAGCGGGCGTCGTGGGCGCGCTCGGCGTTCTGGGCATGATCGCGGCGAAGCGGGAGGTCGGGGTGCTTCTGCTGAGCAAGCTTTCGATCTTCGGAGTGATCTCCTCCGTCGGGCTTTCCATGTTCCCGTTCATCCTGCCCTCCTCCGAAATGCCGGGGGCGAGCATAACCGTATGGGATTCATCCTCAAGCCACCTGACGCTGTTCATCATGCTGGTGGTCACGGTGGTCTTCCTGCCGATCATCGCCCTCTACACCGCCTGGGCCTATAAGCTGCTCTGGGGCAAGGTGGAGAAAGAGGATGTGACCGGCGACAGCCACGCTTACTGAAAGGATCGGAATATGTGGTACTTCGCCTGGATACTCGGCCTGCCGCTGGCCGTTACCTTTGCCGTGCTGAATGCAATGTGGTTCGAGATACTCGAGGACGGTCGCGAGACGCTGGACGACGGCCGCAACCGGCGCTGACGCCATGAGAAAGCCGGCCCGAAGCGATCCGGGCCGGCTTCTTCGGTCGCAGCGTGTTACTGCTTCGGCAGGGCATAGGCGACGAGGTAGTCGCCCGGTTGCGTCTGCATGAGGTTATGACCCCCCGCAGCGATGACCACGAACTGCCGCCCGCTCTCCTCCGAGAGATAGGTCATCGGGGTCGCATTTCCGCCCGCCGGCAGGCGTCCTTTCCACAGGATATCACCCGTCTCGAGGTCCATCGCGCGGAGCGACTGCTCCCCCGAGGCCGCGATGAACACGAGCCCCGACTTCGTGGTGATGGATCCCCCAAGCCCCGGAACGCCCAGGCTGATCGGCAGGCGCGAGCGGATGGTGCTGCCCGCAATGGTTACACCGCTGTCCTCGGCCGTGCCCGAGCGGCGCTGCCAGAGCACCTCTTTCGTCGTGAGGTCAACCGCTGTCACAAGGCCGTATGGCGGTGCGAGGCAAGGGGCCCCCAAGGGCGACATGAAGGGTTTCAGGTCCGCGGCATAGGGCGTGCCCTCCTGCGGGACCGCTCCGCCCACGCTGACACCGGGACGGCCGTCTGCAGCCCTGAGACCCGCCGCATCCGCTTCCGGCCGGGGCATCAGCCGCAGGTACATGGGCACCCGGTTCCAGTTCGCGACAAGGATCTTGCGCTCTGGGTCGAAGGAGCCCGAACCCCAGTTGTTACCGCCGAGCGAGCCGGGGAAGAAAAACACGGGATCCTCGCCCGGAGGGGTGAGCGGCCCGTCCCAGCGGGCCTCGCGGAAGCGGATGCGGCACCACATCAGATCGAAGGGTGTCGCTCCCCACATGTCCGTTTCGTCAACACCGAGGGGTTTTTTCGGATCGATGCCCGAAAACTCCGGCATCTCAACGGAGAAGGGCTGGGTCGGGGAAATCCGCTCGGCCTCTGCGCCGCCTTGCGGAACCGGGCGCTCCTGAACCTCGTAGATCGGCTCGCCTGTGCGGCGGTCGAGAACGAAATTCTGCCCGCGCTTGGTGAGCTGCACAAGAGCTGGAACGGTTTCCCCTCCGATTTGAAGATCGACGAGGCTTGGCTGAGAGCCGACATCCATGTCCCAGACATCGTAGTGAATGGTCTGGAAATGCCAGCGAAGCGCTCCGGTTTCCGCGTCGAGAGCGAGAATCGAGCCGGAGTAGCGGTTGTCGAAGTCGCGGCGGTGGCCGCCCCAATAGTCCGGCGTCGCGTTGCCGGTCGGCATATAGACCAGCCCCAGCTCATCGTCGGCTGAGATCGGCGCCCATGAGTTCGGGGTGCCGCGCGTGAACTCCTCCCCCTCCGCGGGCATGGAGTGGTCTTCCGGGCGGCCCATGTCGAATGCCCAGTCGAACGCGCCGGTAACCGCGTCGAAGGCGCGGATCACGCCCGAAGGTTCATCCGTCATCTGGCCGTCAGAGATCCAGCCGCCGATCACCACCCGTCCGCGCACGACCTGCGGGGCGGAGGAAACATAGGAGTAACCGGGGATGACATGGCCGAGACCCTGTTTGAGATCGACCTGGCCGTTCTGGCCGAAGTCCGCACAAGGCTCGCCGGTCGCCGCATCGATCGCCAGAAGGCGTGCGTCCACCGTTCCGCCGATGATGCGCGCCGCGCATGCGGCCCCGGCCGGAACCTCGCTTTCGGGCGCCTGATAATAGGCCACACCCCGACAGGCGGCCGAGCCGGTCACACCCGTCAGGTCGGTATGACTGTTGAAGCGCCAGTTTTCCTGCCCGGTTTCCTCGTCGAGCGAGACGATGTCGTTCCGCGCCGTGCAGAGATAGAGCGAGCGTCCGATCTTCAGCGGAGTGGCCTGCAGACGCCGCACCGGTCCTTCGGGTGGTGGGTAATCTCCGGTGCGATAGGTCCAGGCGACTTGCAGATCCCGGACGTTTTCCGGGGTGATCTGCTCCAGAGGCGAAAAACGCGTGCCATGCTGGTCGTTTCCATAATGGTGCCATTCGCCCTCGGGTGTGTCCGGGACATAGTTGGCCTTCGCCTCCGGCAGGGCCCGGGTCGCGGCGATCTCATGGATATCGCCCTGTGCGAATCCCCAACCGAAAAGACCCAGCAGGGCGAGGGCAAAGCCACCCACTACGGCGCGGCCCAGGAGTGGGGGGCGCGGACCCGAGATCAGGCCGCGGCGATACCAAGGGGTCAGGAAGAACAGCCCGAACAGGAACGGTCCCGACAAGCGGGGCAGCAATGTCCAGAAATCGACCCCAACCTCGTCGACAGCCCAGACATAGGTCCAGGCGAGCATAACGGCATAGAGCCATCCGGCCCAGCCGTTGCCGCGCCAGACAAGGATACCGGACACGATCACGGCAAGGCCGGTGATAAGGAAATAGAGTGATCCGCCCAGAAGCGCGAGCTGCGCGCCCCCCCAGACGTAGGCCAGTCCGATCAGCACGAAAAGGGTCGCAAAGACCCTCGCCGCGCCGCGATGGCGGCGTTCTGTTGTCGGTGTCACGGGGACAACCCTCCGAATGCTCGAACCGCAATCGGGAGACTGCGGTGAGACTTCCGTCAAACATAAATGACTGGTGGGTCATTTATGAGGTTGTCGCGGTTATCACAACCCCGCGCCTTGAACGTGATCCGCCCGCGTCAGGAAAAGAACAGCGAGATCTGCAGCTCCAGCAGATGGGCCGCCGAGATTTCCCCGCCCGGATTCAGCACCCCGCCTTCGACCATCGCAACCCAGAGAGGCGCGACGAGCAGCTGGGGATTTTCCGCGAGCCGGGGGTCACAAACTTCGCCACGGGCAATGCCTATGCGGATCGCGGCGGAAATATAGGCGTTGGTGGGCTCGTAGATGCTGCGAAAGTAGGTCTCGGCCAGAAAGCGCGACGCGCCGCCTTCGGCGAGCACCAGCCGCGCAAGCGAGGCGCGACCGGAGGCCTCGAGCTGTTCCGCAACCGGCAGCATCACACGGCGAAAATGTTGCCCCAGCGTCTCTCCGGGCAGAAATACCGGAGTATCGCGGAGCGCGTTCCGCTCGTCCATCGCGCGCTCGACAACACCCTCGAACAGGGCCTCTTTCGTGGGGTAATAGCGGTAGGGCGTACCCTTGGCCATTCCCGCGCGACGCGCGATTCTGTCCATACGTGCGCCCGCGACGCCGTATTCCAGAAACTCCGCCATGGCTGCATCAAGAATTGCGGTCTGGGTCCGCTGGGTCTTGGCAGGGCTTGGGCCGCGCGTGGCAGGCCGGGGGAGCGAGGCATCGGTCGGCATGAGGGATAGGAAGATAGCAGAAGAAGCGCCCCCCGGCGAGGGGCGCTGTTCTCCGATCAGGCGTTTCGTGCTTTGGCGGTGGTTTCTTCGTCGGTTCTGCCGGCGAAATAATTCGCCAGCAGCGCGCCCGAGATATTGTGCCAGACGCTGAAGATCGCGCTCGGCACGGCTGCGAGGGGCGAGAAGTAGGCCGTCGCCAGCGCAGCACCAAGACCGGAGTTCTGCATCCCGACTTCGATCGCGATCGCCTTGCGCTTGGCCAGCGACAGACCCGCCGCCTTGGCGGCGAAGAAGCCGATGAGGTAGCCAAGCCCGTTGTGCAGGACGACAACCGCAAAGATCATCAGGCCCGATTGGAGGATGGAGCCGCGGGAGGCCGCGACGACCGCCGCGACGATGAGCACGATGCCCATCACGCTCACAAGCGGCAGGGCGGGGACGGCCTTGCGCACGAGCCCGGGCATGATCTTCTGCGCCGCGAAGCCGAGGGCGAGGGGGACCAGCACGACCTTCACGATCGACAGGAACATCGCCCAGCCGTCCACGGGAAGGAATTCGCTTGCCAGCATCCACACGAGGAAAGGGGTGACTACGGGTGCAAGCAGTGTGGTCACGCTCGTGCAGGCCACCGACAGCGCCACATCGCCCTTGGAAAGATAGGTCATCACGTTGCTGGACGTGCCGCCCGGGCAGCACCCCACGAGAATCACACCCGCCGCGACCTCGGGCGGCATGGGGATGATCTTGGTAAGCAGCACCGCAAGCAGCGGCATGATGAGGAACTGCCCGATCACGCCTACGCCGACATCATAGGGGCGGCGGACAACTTCGCGAAAATCGTCGGCCGAGATCGTCAACCCCATCCCGAACATGATAATGGCGAGCAGCGTGACGATCCACGGCGTCACAAGGCGGAACACATCGGGAAGCAGGAAGCCGAGCACCGCAAACAGGATCACCCAGAGGGCGAATGTCTTGCCCACAAAGGTGGACAAACGTTCAATTGCTTTCATCAGGTCTCCCCCCTCTCGCAACTTTATTCCGGAGGGCGATAGGCGCTTTACACGCGGGAGGCAAGCCATGGCGCATGGCAAAAGGGCCCGCTGTGGCGGACCCCTTCCTGCTGACTGTCCCGATCAGGAGCGCAGGAACGCGGCCATCCGCGATATTTCTTCCTGACGCACTTCGTGGCCGCCATCATGCAGCTGAAGGTCCACATCCGCGCCTTGACCCCTGAGCCAGCCGGCGAGCTGTTCGGTTTGGGCAAGGGGGCAGATCGGATCGCGTCTGCCCGCGGTGATCAGTACCTCGCGTCCGGCGAGCCCGGCGTTCGGTTCGGGTGTCCATGGGATCAACGGATGCATGAGTACCGTGCGGTCCAGCAGTTCCGGGGCCCGGAACAAGACGGAGGCAAGAATGTTCGCCCCGTTGGAATAGCCCAAGGCATAGACCGCCGCATTTGGATGCGCTGTGCGATGGTGGCGGATGAAGGCCGCCATCTTTTCCGTCGCCCGGTCCAGGTCGGCCATGTCATAGACGCCCTCTCCCGTGCGGCGGAAGAAGCGCGCGGCCCCGTGTTCGGACACATCGCCACGGGGCGAGACAAGGCCCGCGCCGGGCAGAATCTGCTCCACCAGTCCGGCGAACTGATGCTCGTCCCCGCCGGTGCCGTGCAGGGCAAGCACCAGCGGCTGGCCGGGGGCGGGAGCGCGGGCGATATGGTGATAGCTGTCGAGGGGCATGGAATGCTCCTTTCGTGTGGAGCGCGCCGCCGCCCTGTGGCCTGCGGCGCGCCGTGAAACGGGATGGCTCAATCCGTGATAGGCGTCAGGAGCCGCTCGATCTGCGGGCGGAGATGGGCGTGCTGCGTCGGCAGTTTCAGGGCTTCGCCGAGATGCGCGGTATCCTCGTCCCGGTCAAAACCCGGCTCGTTGGTCGCCACCTCGAACAGCACACCGCCCGGGGTACGGAAGTAGATCGCCCAGAAGTAGTCCCGGTCGATCACCGGCGTCACGTGATAGCCCGTGTCCATCAACGCCTTGCGCACCTCAAGCTGCGCGGCACGGTCCGGCACGGCGAAGGCCACGTGGTGTACGGAACCGGCACCTTGACGGGCGGGCGGTGCGCCGGGCAGCACTTCAAGGTCGATGAAATCGGCGCCGTTGCCGTCCTTCACACCAAAGCGCGTGATGTCGCCCTGCCGGTCTATTTCCTCATAGCCCATGAAACGGAGCAGCTCGCTCGTCGCCCCTCCGTCGCGGAGCCGCATGGAAACGCTGTGGAAGCCGTGAACGCCCTCATCCGCGGCGACCGGGCCCCCCGCCCAAGGGGCGCGACTGTCGTCTGCCACTTCGACCAGAACGAACCCATCGCCATCAGGCCCCTGGAAGCGCAGGCGTTTCTCACCGAAGACCTCTTCCTCCTTCATGCCGCCGATATTGTAACCCGACAGCCGCTCCTTCCAGTAGGGGAGCGATCCTTTGGGCACGGAGAAGACCGTTTCGCCCACTTCTCCCGTGCCGGGACGACCGCGCACGATATGGGGGAAGGGAAAATAGGTCATAACCGAACCGGGCGTGCCCACTTCGTCACCATAGTAGAGGTGATAGACATCGGGCGCGTCGAAGTTCACCGTTTTCTTCACCCGACGCAGGCCGAGTGTCTTGGTGAAGAAATCGTTGTTCTGCTGGGCATCCGCGGCCATGGAGGTGACGTGGTGAAGCCCTTTGATCTGTTTCAGCATGGTCGATCCCTTTCCGAGAACGGAGGGCCGATGGAGCACCTCCTGCTGTCTTGGGAACAAGATGGGTCGGATCACCCCACAAGAGAACATTCATAATATTGCATTGATTATTGCATGTGACGTAATAATGAAGATATGGGCGAACTCGAATCCCTCCGCACCTTCCTGACCGTCGCAGAGACGCGGAGCTTTACCGGCGCAGCGCGGTTGCTTGGCACCACACCCGCCTCCGTCACCCGGACGATTGCCGCGCTGGAAGATCGGCTGGGCGTCCAACTTTTGCTGAGGACGACCCGGCAGGTGTCGCTGACATCGGCGGGAGCAGGCTATCTTGAGCGCGTGGCGCCACTCGTCAGGCAGATCGAAGTCGCGACGGAGGAGACACGTTCCCAGCATGGGGTGACTGCCGGAACGTTGCGCATCGCCGCGCCGATGTCGCTCGGTCAGCGGGTATTGCCTGCCGTGCTGTCACAGTTTGCGGCGCGTCACGGCGGCACGCATGTCTCCGTCGTTCTGTCGGATCGTTTCATCGATATTGTCGGAGAAGATTTCGATCTCGCCATCCGAATCTCTGGGCCACCGGCGGATAAATCCACTGTCTGGCGAAAGCTCTGCGATGTCCCCCGGCTGTTGGTGGCCTCCCCCCGTTATCTCGCCGCGCGGGGCACGCCACAGGAACCGGAAGACTTAACGGAGCATGACTGCCTTGGATATGCCGAGGATGCACGCGAACCGATCTGGGATTTGTCTTCGGGCGCCCGTCGCAGGAGCCACCGCGCAAAAGGCATATTCAGCGCGAACAACGGTGATCTGCTGGCCGATCTTGCGTTGAGCGGAGAGGGGATCGCGCTCCTCCCCCGCTTCATTGTCGCCCAGTCGCTGGCCGAGGGCCGGTTGAGACCGGTTCTGCCGGATTGGCGGCCTCCCCCGGTCTGGCTCACGCTCTATTACCCGCCCTATGAGCGGTTGCCGGTGCGAGTCGCGACGTTCTCGGACTTCTTCGAGGTCTATGTGAAGGAGACGCGTCCCCTGTAAGCCTCTGGGGCCACAGTCATCGCGCGGCGTCAAGCTCTCGCTTCTTCGGGAAATACCAGCGCATCACCTTGCGCAGCTCATCCGAATTGGGCCGTGCCCAGTTCCGCATGAGTTCGCAGCCGAAAGCGATGGCAGTGGTCGGCTGGGCACCCGCAGCTTCGATCCTGCGAAGGGCGCTTTCATGCGAAACGGGGGAAATCCCGCCGACCGCATCGACCACCGGATAGACCTCGTATCCCTCCCTGAGCATGTCGAGGGTGGGGAAGGCAAGACAGACCTCAGTCCAGAGGGCTGCGATCACGACCTTCTTTCGGCCCGTCGCCTCCACTGCGGCACGGAAGTCCGCGTCCTCCCACGCGTTCACGCCCGTTCGATCAATCTCCGGCACTCCCGGCAGGACATCGAGGATTTCCTGCGCCGTCCCCTCGTTCACGCCCATATCCACCGCTACGGTCGAAAGGATGACGGGAACGTCAAATTCCCTTGCCAGCTTCGCCGCCGCGACGACGTTCATCATCACCACCTCCTGCGGGGCGGATTTCACGGTCCGCACCTGCTCGGGTTGGTAATCGATGATGACGAGCACACAGTTCTCCGGCGTCAGAAGGCTGTCGGCCTTCGGATCGCGGATCGGTTCGGGATCGAGTTTCGGCATGGTCGCACCTCAGATTTGCGGCATTTCGCCCGGCGCCACTGACATGACATCGGACCATTCGGGATGTTTCTCATATTGCGCACGGACATAGGGGCAGAGCGGAATGATCCGGGTGCCGCTTGCCCGCGCATCGTCAATCATATGTGCCACGAGGGCCGCCGCCGCGCCGGTCCCGCGGAGGCTGTCTGGCGCGCCGGTATGATCGGCCGAGATCACCCCATTGCCCCGGCGGGTATAGGTGATCTCCGCCACGCCATCATGGTCTGCCAGACTGGCGGTGAACCGCCCGTGACGGGCATCGCGCTCTTCCCGGCCGAAAATGAAATCGTTCATGCAGTGCTTCCCCCTCTCCCGGAAGATGGGTCTTTGGACAGTTCTTCAAGTGCTGCTCTTCGGGTGCCGGTCCTTCAACTTTGCGGATCCGGGGAGAGAACGTTGAGGATGTCGATGAGTTTCCGGTCCCGCTCCGCCGCAAGATCGGCGATGCTGCGGTCGCCCACTTCCTGCTGCACGCCTTCGACAAGCTGCTCACGGAGCGCGGCATCCATCACCGGCGTACCCAGATCGGCCCACCATGTCTGCATCGCGGGCACGAGGTGGTCGTAGAAATGGGCCATGCCGCCCGTGCCGCCGCCAAGATGAAAGGTCAGATGCGGCCCCATGATTGCCCATCGGAGGCCCGGCCCCTCGCTGATCGCGAGGTCCACATCCTCAACGCTCGCCACACCGGATTGCACGAGATAGGCGGCCTCTTTCCAGAGCGCGGCCTGTAGGCGGTTGGCGATATGCCCCGGCACCTCCTTGCGGACGCGGATCGCGCGCTTGCCATGCGCATTGAAGAAGGCGACCGCCCAATCCGCCGCCGCCTCCTCGGAGGTTTGCTGCCCTCCGACGATCTCCACCAGTGGAATGAGATGCGGGGGGTTGAACGGATGCGCGACGACCAGCCGTTGAGGATGCGCCATGCCGGTCTGCATGTCGCTCGCCTTCAGGCCGGAAGTGGAGGAGCCGATGACCCGATCGACCGGCAGCGCGGCGTCGATTTCGGACAGCAGTTTCTGTTTCAGCTCCAACCGCTCCGGCGCGTTCTCCTGAACGTAGTCAGCCCCCTCGACGGCCTGAATATGGCTCTCCCAGATGGAGAAGCGGGCCAGAGCCTCCTGCGCACTGCCGCTCGCGCCAAGTGCCGCAAGCTGGGGCCAGCAGGCGGCCACCAGTCCGGGTGCTGCCTCCCGAGCGGCGGGCGAGGGGTCGCTGCACCGAACTGTGAAACCCTGGGCCAGAAACCATGCGGACCAGGACGCGCCGATCGTGCCGCCGCCGATCACCGCTACTGTTTTTACATTCTCAAGATCGATCAACGGCATAAGGCCCCTCCCGTGCATGATGCACTGCGGAGGCTAGCGGTGTAATGGTTGCCCTGCAACGGCAGAGGAGAGAGAGGAATTGTCGGCATTGCCATCTGCCCCCTCCATGCCATATCCCTCACGGGCAGCGATCCTCCGTGGAGCTTCTTTCCGGCATGCAGGAACCCAAGACCCAGAACCCGCACCTCCGCAGTGAAATCGAAGCGTTCCTGTCTGATCTCCTGATGATCGAGGACGAGGCGCGGCTCGGTGCAACACTGTCGGCAGCCAATGAAGCCATGCGGCAGGCGGGCGAGAATTCCGGCTGGCCTCTCGGCGGCGGCGCCTGCGGCGAGATATTGCGCCGGGGGGCTTTCTCGACGGAGCTGGCGGGTCCGGTGTCGGACTGGGGCGCCGCGATGCGCATGACTGTGGCGAACATGCTGGAGACACCCGTCCCGACGGCGCTGATGTGGGGGACGGCCGGCGCCCTTTTCTATAACGACAGCTATGCGCCGCTGCTCGGCTCGCGGCATCCTGTGGCGATGGGGCGCTCTGCTCTCTCCGTGTTGCCGGAGGTTGCTGACTGGAACGGTGACATTCTGCGCCGGGTCTTTGCGGGAGAGACGCCTGCCTACCGGAACCAGCGTCTTCGGCTGCATGATGGAGACCATGAGACGGAACATGTGTTCGACCTGTTCTATGCGCCGGTGCGGGACTTCGGCGGCGAGATCAGGGGTGCATTGTGCAAGGTGGTGGAAAATACCGCCCGGATTAACGCGGAAACCGCCCTTGCGCGGCGCGAAGCGGAGCTCGCCTCGCTGACCAATGCCATGCCTGCGCTTGTCGCGCTCGTGGATACCGATCTGACCTATCGCTTCGCCAACGACTACTACCGACAGCTTCTGGGTCATGACCCGGCGGCGATGATCGGCCGGACCATCCCCGAAATGATCGGGCCCGCGCTGATGGAGGACCGGGAACCCGGACTGCGGAGAGCCTTGCAGGGCGAAGACGTGCAGGACTATTTCCACCTGCGCGATCTCAAGGGGGAACTGCATTACTTTGCCGTGAGGTATCTGCCTCAGCGGGATGCTACGACGGGTGAGATCATGGGGATCATGATTCTCGCCTTTGACGAAACGGATCGTGTTGCCCGGCAGGAAGAGCTGACCTATTCCAACCACCGCTTCAGGCGCGCCATCGATGCGGTTCATGGAGTGCTGTGGACCAACAGCGCCGATGGGCGGATGGTCGGGGAGCAACCCGGCTGGGCCAGCCTGACCGGTCAGTCCGAGGGTGAGTATCAGGGCTATGGCTGGGCCAACGCGCTGCATCCCGACGATGTGGAGCCGAGCATCGCGGCATGGCAACGGGCCGTGGCGACAAGGGGTGTGTTCGAATACGAGCACCGCGTCCGCCGTCACGATGACGTCTGGCGGACCTTCGCGGTCCGTGCCGTGCCGGTCATCGGTTCGGACGGGCAGATTCGCGAATGGGTGGGCGTCCATACCGACATCACCCATCAGCGGGCTGCCGAGGCTGCATTGCGCGAGCAGGCCGAGACGCTTGCCGCCGAGGTCCGTCAGCGCGAGCGCGCCGAGGCCGATCTTCGCCTGCTGAACGAAGCGTTGGAAGCACGCGTCATCAGCGAGATCTCCGAACGGCGCGATGCGGAAAAGAAGCTCGCCCATGCGCAGAAAATGGAGTCGCTGGGCAAGCTCACCGGCGGGGTCGCGCATGATTTCAACAACCTGTTGCAGGTGGTTTCCGGCAATCTGCAGCTGCTTGCCCGCGATGTCGGCGGCATTCCGCGCGCGGAAACGCGTGTGGCAAGCGCCATGGCCGGGCTGCAGCGGGGGGCGAAGCTTGCCGCTCAGCTTCTTGCCTTCGGGCGGAGGCAGGCGCTGGAGCCGAAAGTGGTCAATGTCGGCAGGTTCATCAGTGGAATGGACGAGCTGCTCCGTCGTGCCCTTGGCGAAGGGGTGGAGGTGGAAACGATCCTTGGCGGCGGGTTGTGGAACACGTTCATCGATCAGGCGCAGGTGGAGAATGCTCTCCTCAACCTTGCCATCAACGCGCGGGACGCGATGGAGGGAAGCGGGCGGCTGACGATCGAGGTGGCCAACGCACATCTGGATGACGATTATGCCCGGCAGCATGACGAAGTGACCCCGGGTCAATACGTGATGATCGCCGTCTCGGACACCGGCTGCGGCATTCCGCCCGAGATCGCGGAGAAGGTGTTCGAGCCGTTCTTCACGACCAAGGGGGAGGGCAAGGGCTCCGGCCTTGGCCTTTCCATGGTCTATGGATTCGTCAAACAGTCCGGGGGCCATGTGAAGCTCTATTCGGAGCAGGGGCATGGCACCACGATCAAGCTCTATCTGCCGCGTTCGCTGGAGGCGGAGGATATCGCGGTCCTGCGCGATGAGGGCCAGATCGTCGGCGGTCATGAGACTGTGCTGGTGGTCGAGGATGATGACGAGGTGCGCGCCATCGTCGTGGATATGCTGAAAGACCTCGGCTATCGCGTGCTGAAGGCGCCAGACGCCTCTGCCGCGCTGAATGTCGTCGAAAGTGGTGTGCCCATCGACCTTATCTTTACCGATGTCGTCATGCCGGGACCGCTGAAAAGCCCCGATCTCGCCCGCAAGGCGCGGGAGCGCATACCGGGCGTCGCAGTGCTGTTCACCTCCGGCTATACGGAGAACTCCATCGTGCATGGGGGGCGGCTCGACGCGGGCGTGGAGCTGCTTTCCAAGCCCTACACCCGCGAGGCTCTGGCCCGGAAGCTCCGCCATGTGCTTGCCAACCGCGATCAGCAGGCGGGTGGAGGGCGCAGCGGCAGTGCCGACACCCGTGCAACGGCACGCTCCGCTCTCCGGGTGCTTCTCGTGGAGGACGACCCGTTGATCCGCATGGACACGGCGGAAATCCTGCGGGAAGAAGGCATGACCGTTGAAGAGGCGGGGAGCGCGGAAGCCGCGTTGCGGCTGCTCTCCTCCCAATCGTTCGATGTGCTGGTGAGCGACTATCACCTGCCCGGGCTGTCCGGGGCGGCGTTGGCGCGGCAGGCGGCTGAGCTTCAGAAGACCATCAGGGTGGTCTTCGCCACGGGAGACGCAGCGGCCGTGGCGCCGGGTGCGGCGGAAAGCGTGCTGGCCAAGCCATATACGGTAGAGGCGCTGGTGAATGCCGTCAGGGGGCAGGGGGCGGTCGAGAGCTGACTTCCCACCATGTCAGCCGGAGAGGGCGGCGAGGTAAAGCCTCACCGCCTCCTGAACATGCCGGAACCGGTCACCGCCCAGGTGCTTGCCGCCATACCACCGCGTCACGACGATCAGGTGATCGCGGAGCTCTGCCCGCTCGAGCATCCGCAGGATGACCATGCCAGCCCCGCTTTCGCCGTCATCGTTCTTGAGCGGGCCCCCCGCCGTCAGAAGCCCCCATGTGTTGTGGGTGGCCTTGGCGAATTTCCGGTGGCGCTTCAACTCGGTGAGCAAAGCGGTCGCCTCCGCCGCCGAGTGACAGGGCGCGCCGGAGACGGCGTAGCGGGAGCCGCGGTCTGAGATGATGTTGTCGAGCGTCAGCACAGGGAGGGGGTGACCCGTCCTTGGCCCCGCGTCAAGTGGCGCTGTCGATGACATCGAGGGCGGCGGTCACGGCGCTGCCCAGATCCCACTTCCGCCCCGTGACACGGCCGAGCGCCCCCGCGAGTGCGGTGAGGGCAAGCGGTACGTAAATCGGCTCTGCCGTCGGACCCATATGTCCGACCCGGACAAGCCGGTTCCAGGTATCCGCGCGCCCGGCGGAGATGACGACCCCATAGTGCTGCCGCATTGCGCTCCGCAGCGCCGTTTCCTCCACGCCGTCCGGCAGGCGGATGGCGGTGCAGGTCGCGGCGGCGGTTTCCTCCCGTGCGGGCCACAGGGCAAGGCCCATCGCCTTTACCCCCGCCCGCATGGCAGCGCCGGTGAGCGCATGACGCGCCCACACCGCCCGGGGCCCTTCGGCAAGGTAGCGGTCCAGCCCCGCGGCGAGGCCGTGAACTTCCGCGACCGAGGGGGAGAACGGGAAGGCGCGCGCCGGGTCCTCCATACCCTCCCAGTCGAGAATCGAGAGGAAGGATCCGCGAGGGCTCGCCGGATTGGCCCGCATCTTCTCCCATGCCCGCGGGGATACACCCAGCAACGTGAGCCCCGGCGGACACCCCAGACATTTGTTCGAGCCGGTAACCAGCAGGTCGATCCCCCAGCCTGCCATGTCCACTTCCATTCCGCCCCAGGACGACACCGCATCCACCACAAGGAGTGCGCCATGCTCCCGAACCACCGCGCCGATCTCTGGCAACGGGTTCACCGTCCCGGAAGGGGTGTCGTGATGGCAGACCGCGACGACAGCGGTTTCGGGATGGCGGAGAAGGGTCTGCCGGACGGTCTCCGGGTCGATCACGGCGTCGAAGGCCGTGCGGATCTCTCTCACCACCCCGGCGTTGCGCGATAGCCACTGGCTGTAACCCGCCCCGTAAACGCCCGATGCTAGGTTCAGCACCGCGTCTCCCGGCGCGACCAGCGACAGCGCCGCAGCTTCCAGCCCAAGCACGGGTTCACCTTGCAGGATCACGGCCGTCGGGGCAGGCAGCGCGCGGCGCAGTTTCTCCAGCGTCGCAGTGTAAAGGGCACGAAAGGCCGGGTCGGCATCGGAAAGCACAGGCCGGGCGAGAGCCGAAAGCACTTCCGGGTAGCAGGTGACAGGGCCGGTCGTCAGGGTGAAAAGACTGCCGGCCTCTGGGGGAAGGGGCATCTTGATCTCCATCAGGTCACGCCGACCCTAGACCCGGCGCGACGGGCAGGCAATGCACATGACACAGGCGGCGCCTCCGCTTGACAACGCTGGCGCCCCGGCTCACTCCGGCCGCGTGATGGAGAGTAGCGGAGCAGGTGATGACCGGCACACTCGAGGATGGCTATACCCCCGTGCCGAAAGGCAAGCTGGCGACAGTGGTGACCTGGCTGGAGATGACGTCCCCTCCTCCCGTCGCGTCGCCGGACTGGCCGCAGGGCGTCACGTTCCAGAAGATCGCCCCGCCCGCTCCTGCCGAGTACCGCACGCTGTTCCGGGCGATCGGGCAGAACCTGCTGTGGGTGTCCCGGCTGAAGATGCCGGACGAAACGCTGGCAGCCACGCTCTCCCACCCGGAGGTGGAGCTGTTCCACCTGCTGCGGGACGGTGTGCCGATCGGGCTGGTGGAGCTGAACTTCCGCACGCCGGGTGTTTGCGAACTGGCCTTCTTCGGACTGGTGGAGGGGGAAACCGGCCGCGGTCTTGGCAAGCCGATGATGCGCGCGGCGCTCACCGCCGCCTGGTCGCACCCGGTGAGCAAGGTGTGGCTGCACACCTGCCATTTCGACCATCCCTCCGCTCTGGCCTTTTATCAGCGGATGGGGTTCCGGCCCGTGGAGATCCGGGTCGAGGTGCTCGACGATCCACGCCTGTCCGGCCTGCTGCCCCGCGAAGCCGCCCCGCAGGTTCCCCTGATCGACTGATGCCTTTTCACGACGCACGCGCTCGGTTAGGACCGGAAGCGCGATGTGGAGGACGACATGGCCAGCGAGGAAGCAAAGGGCGCGCCGGACATGCTTGTCCGTGCCATCATCCGTGCGATCTATGATGGCGACCTTGTCATGGGGCAGCGATTGGTAGAGGCGCAGGTGATGGCGCGCCACGGTGTCAGCCGCTCCACCGTGCGGGAGGCGTTTCGCCGCCTCGCCGCCGAAGGGGTGGTCGATATCGTGCTGCACAAGGGCGCGACCATCCGCCGCCCCGGTCAGGAGGAGATGATCGACCTTCTCCGCGTCACGGAGGCGCTGGTGGGCCTGAACGCCCGCCTGGCGGCCGAGCGGATGAGCGATCCCGGCATCCGTCTTGCTTTTGCCGAGGAGACGGCCGCGATGCTGGATGCTGCTCCCGACAGCGAGGGCGTGGATTATGCGCGACTCAGGACGCGCTTCCACCGCGCGTTGCTTCGGGCGGGCGGCAGCGTCGAACTGGGGCGTAGCCTGCCGAAGCTGCAACTCCATCTCATTCGCGCCTACACCGCCATTCCGCGCGCGGCGCATGTGTCGTCCTACCGCGCGATACGGGAGGCCGTGCTCTCGGGAAATGGCGAAGCCGCGGAGGAGGCGGGGCGGCGGCATGTGGGCCTGCTGATCGACGCCGTGCGCGCCGGGGCATGAAGGCGTAAAACCCGGCTAAAGGGCGGATTGCCGTCTTCTGCCCGCTGCGTCAGTGTCGGGGCAGGAGAGAGGGACATACCAATGCCGGAACTGGCCGACCATCCGCTTCGCCGTACTTTGAGCGATGAGCTGCATGCGCGGCCCTCGCCCCCTGTGCCGGTGCCGGCGGAGGCATTCTACATCGCGCTGACGCCTGCAAGCCCCATCGGCCCGCGTGACCGGACAGCCGAACGGGCCCATCTTGCCGAATTGCTGGCCCGGTACGACCTGCCCGCCCCGCCGCCCGGTGCGACCCATTTCACCGGCCAGATCGGCGATGCGGTGCTGAAGTGGGAAAGCCATGCCGAGGTATTCAGTTATACCGTCATCATGCCGCGGCTCGGGGCCGTGCCCTTTTCGCCAGAGGCCTTGATACCGGCCGAGTGGTTGGCGTCGGCCCCAGGGCTGCGTCTCGTTTCCGCCTGCTTCCGGGTGGAGGAGATGCCGGAGACGGAGGCCGCGCTTTCCCAGAAGCTCTCGAACTGGTTTGTGGCCGAGAGCCTTGCCGCCGCGCGGGTGATCGACCGTCATGCCGTGGCGGCCAGCGATTTCCGCCTGGATGAGGCAGGCCATACACGCTTTGCGCTTTTCGTGGAGCATGGCACCGGGCCGCGACGTGTGGGGCGGTTGCTGCAGCGCCTGTGCGAGATCGAACTCTATGCCACCCTCTCGCTTCTGGGTTTTGCGGCGGCGCAGCGGATCGCGGCCCCGATGGCGGAGATCGACGCGCGGCTCACCGCCATCGTCTCCGGCCTTGCCACGGGCGGGACGAGCGCAGAGGAAACGCTGGGGCAGCTACTCTCCGTGTCGTCCGAGCTGGAAGGGCTGATCGCGGGCGAAAGCTTCCGCTTCGGCGCGACGGGCGCTTATGAGGCGATCGTTCATCATCGGGTGACTGCGCTTCGCGAGGAGCGGATACCCGGCTACCAGACTTTCGCGGAGTTCATGCAGCGTCGTTATGACCCGGCCATGCGTACGGCGCGTTCGGCAGAAAGGCGGCTGACCTCCATGGCGGATCGCGCGGAGCGGGCGGGTGACCTGCTGCGCACGCGGGTGGATGTCGGCCGTTCCGCGCAGAGCCAGGCCCTGCTTGCCAGCATGGACCGCCGCTCGGATCAGCAACTGCGCCTGCAGCACACCGTGGAGGGTCTGTCCATCGCCGCCATCAGCTATTACGCGGTGAGCCTCGCCTCATATCTCCTGCTGCCCTTCGCCGAGATGTGGCATCTGCCAAAATCCCTGCTGACGGCAGGGCTGGTGCCGGTCATCATGTTGGGTGTGGCCCTGATGCTTCGTCGCATCAGGGCCGGTTTTCACGACTGAAGATCTCAATCGGCGGGCTTGCGGAACACGACCAGCTTGGCGGTGAGCACCTGTACCTCCTCACCCTTCTGGTTGAGCGTCCGGCTTCTCAAGGTGATCATTCCACGATCCGGTCGCGACCGGGACGGTGCGACGTCAAGCACTTCGGATTCCACATGAAGCACGTCGCCGGGACGGGTCGCCTGCGGCCAGCGTATCTCGCCGCCCGCGCCGATGATCCCCCCTGCGAGCGGTGCCCCGCCGCCGACGAGGAGCCGCATCGTGACAGCCGCGGTATGCCATCCGCTCGCCGCCAGCCCGCCGAAAAAGGAGGCACGACCCGCTTCTTCGTCAAGATGGAAGGGTTGGGGATCGTAATCGGCGGCAAACCTTCGGATATCCGCAGTCTCCATGCGATGCTCGCCGCTGCGGAACTGCAACCCCGGCGCGATATCCTCCAGATAAAGTGGTTCCATCGGGCTCCTCCAAGTTTAGAGTATGAGCGAACGCCAAATGCGCAAAGCTGTCAACCGGGACGGTGGCACATGACCCGATCCAGCCGAAGCAAGATGGCCGCGAACCGAGAGCAGATCCTCGCTGCGGCGATGGCGCTGTTTCGCGCGCGTGGTGTGACGGCGGTGGGTATTGCCGAGGTCATGGGACGTGCGGGAATGACGCAGGGCGGTTTCTACCGGCATTTTGTCAGCAAGGACGCGCTGGCCGCAGCGGCCTGCGCCGCGGCCTTTGCCGAGGCTGAACAGGCCTGGCGCGGGGGAGCGTCGGAGGGGGAGGGTCACGTGACGGAACGGCTCCGTGCCTTCTATCTCCGCCCCCGCCCTGCGGAGCGGACCTGCCCGATCCTGTCCTTTGCGGCAGACGTGCGGAACGCGCCAGACACCCTGCTCGCCGCCGCGTGGCGGGACGGAATTTTACGGCTTGTGGCGCTTTACGGGGACCTGACGGGCGTTCCTCCCGACATCGCGCGGGCTGGCGTGGCCGGGCTTGCAGGCGCGCGGCTGCTGGGTTTCGGCGATGCTTTGCTGGACGATGGGGACGGGGCGGCTAGTTTCCCGGACGAACCCGCCGATTGCGCACAGGCCCGACCCGAGGGAAAATGAAATGAAGATCGTGCTACTGTTTCTCGCGGCCCTGCTCGTGCCCTTTACCGCCGTGGCCAGCACTGTCCCGCGCGAGGTGGCCCGCGTGCAGGCAGAGGATATGGCTGCTTGTCAGAAGGCAGGCGGCCGGGCGGTCGCTGAAGCGGGGTATCTTGTCGCGGCGGATCTGAATGGGGATGGGCGTCCCGACTACGTTACCGATCTTGCCCATCTGTCCTGTGAGGGGGTGGCCGGTTTCTTCTGTGGCACCGCGGGCTGTCCGGTTACAGTCTGGTTGTCTGGGCCCGGCGGGTACTTTGCTGCCGATGCGGGCCATGCCGAAGCTTGGCGGCTGGAGGGTACGACCGTCGTCCGCCGGATCAACGGGCAGCTTTGCAGCCCTCCACAACGCAGAAGCTGCGAGATCCGCCGATCCTTCGCGGGGGTCAATCGTCCCGCCGCAGCACGCCCCGCCGCGACTCAGGGCTGGCAATTGCGCCGAACCCAGGGGCTGCCGCCCGTCGCCATATCGCCGGGGCCGGGAAACATCTTCTCCATTTCCGCCTTCTGCCTCGGGGATCAGCCATGGCTTGCCGTGGTCTTCAGGGAGCGCCCGCGCGAAACCACCGTTCGGATCGACTTCGCGTTCGCGGAGGGCGTGTTGGGCGGCCCGGCCAGCCGCCAGCGGGGAACGTCCGATGCTTATGTCATCAGCCTCGCGGGAGGGGCCTTGGCGCGGCAACTGTCCGGCCGGGATGGGACGGTTGGGCTGTCTGTCAACGGCGTATCGCAAGGGGCACTGCCGCTGCGCGGTTCGACCTCAGCCCTGCGCGGCGCTCTTGCCGGATGCCTGACGCTCTAGCGGTCGCAGGCTTCCTTGGCCGATCGCAGCCCCGATGAAAAGCGGCAGACAGATTGGAGGGCCCGCGCGCGGATCCACCCAAGCGCCGTGCGTCGCGCCGATGGTTGTCGGTTTCTCATCAAGGTCAGCATTGCTCGCGGTCCTTCCTTGCATCCCCAACCGCTTTTCGCAGAGAGACTAATCCGCGCGGAAAGACCCATTCAGATCAGTCGTCAAGGCGGAGCGGCCCCAGACGCGGATACATATCTCCCGGGCCGGGGTTATCCGCCGGAGATTGACCCCCAAGATGCGTCATGACCCCCCAGACAGCATTCAGGGCGGTCTGCACCGCACCTTCGACCCAGGCCGGCGTCCAGCTTATCCCGTCACCCGCAAGGAAGATGCCGCGTTGGGCGGCAGGCAGGCCGGCTTGCATGAAATGTCCATACATCCGGTGATTGTAGCGATAGTGGCCCGGAAGCGCGCCCTTGAACGCGCCGAGGAAGTTTTCGTCGGCCTCCCAGCTCACGCAGATCGGCTGGCCGACGATATGGCTGGCGATATCGGTCGTCGGATAGATTTGTTTCAGTGCGGCAAGCGCAAGCTCCACACGCCGTTCACAGGACAGCGGCAGCACCTTCAGCGCGTCTGTCATCCATGAATAGCTGAGACAGATCACCGCCGGCTGATCGGGGCCGTTGTCGAAAAGATAGGTTCCGCGGGTGATACGGTCGGTCAGGGTCATCGACAGTGGCTCTCGCCCGGTGTCGGAGTCGATGTCGCGCCAGAACGGACGATCCACCATGACGAAGGTCTTGGCGGCCTGCATGTAGCGCGTGCGGTCCAGCGCCATCCACAGCTTCTGGTCGAAGATCGTCTCGTCCACGCTGATGGAAGTGGTGAGAAGGTGGCTCTGACAGGTGACGATCACGGCCGGGTAATCATCCTCCCGCCCCCAGCGATCCCGGATGCGAAGATCGCCCGCGGGCGACCGGGAAATCGCCATGACGCGGCCCCGCGCCGCGCCCCCGTTCAGGGAGGCGAGCGTCGTGCCACGGGGCCAATGTGCCAGCCGCTCCGGCGGGTGACGCCAGAGCTGCTGCGGCATCTGCTCCACCCCGCCCACGATGAACCGCTGGTTGTCATCCAGTTCGGCCAGATTGACGCGCAGGATTTCGAGCATCGAATTCGGGAAATCGCTGTCCCAGCCCCCTGTGCCGAAGCCAACCTGCCCGAAGACCTCCCGGTGCCGGAAGCCGAGGCGGGAGAAGGCGGAGGAGGAGGCGACGAAATCGTAGAAGGTCCGTTCGTCCCAGTCCCGCACCAGCGGATCCCAAAGCTCTTTCAGCCGTGCCGCGTCGCGGTCGCGCATGGCGGCCTGCAGGTCGGAAAAGCGGGCATGCTCCTCCAGCGCGTCGCGATAGGCGGCGGCGACCTCATGGTAGAGCGGGGGCAGATCGGCGAGTGTCCGGGCATAATGCGTCTCCCCTTCCAGATCGACGACCGTGGACCCTGCGGCCGGGGTCAAGGGGTTGGGGAACGGGCGGCTTTCCAGCCCCAGAAGGTCGATATAATGATAAAATCCGCGGGACGAGACGGGAAAACGCATGCCGCCCAGTTCCGCGACGATGCCGTCCGCACCCTCGAAAGGCTCGGACCTGAGCCTGCCCCCGAAGCGCGCGGCTTCGTAGACCACAGGCCGCAGGCCGAGCTTCATCAGCTCATAGGCCGCGACGATTCCCGCAGCCCCCGCGCCGATCACCGCGACCTGCGTTCCATACCGCTCCTCCGGTATCGCCCCGAGGCCGGAGGAATGATCCAGCCAGTCATCATAAGCGAAGGGGAAGTCCGGGCCGAAGGCGCTTACGCCCGGCTGGGTGTCGGTGTCGAGGAGGGTCATCGGTCTTGCCTTGTGCTGTCCTGCGCGCCGCTGCTGGCCAGAGCGCCTGTCTCGTGGCAGAACTATGCTCAAAATTTCGCTCGGGAGGAAAGCCCATGAAACTCGCCGTCTATCAGGCGCCGCCGACCGACGGAGATGTGGAGGCCGCCTTTCGCCGTCTCGAAGCCCAACTCCGTGCCGCAGCGCTTGCCGGGGCAGATGTTCTGGTAGCGCCGGAGCTTTACCTGCCGGGCTACAACCGTTTCGAGCTTCATTCGCAGGTGAGCGAGGCGGATGGCGCTGGTTGGCGGGCGCGGCTCTCCGCTCTGGCACGTGCAGCGGGGGCGGGCCTGGTGGTCGGCTGGGCCGAGCGGGCGGAAGGCCGGTTGTGGAACGCGGCGACGTTCTTTGATGCGGATGGCGCGGTGCGCGCGCATTACCGCAAAATCCAGCCCTATGGGCCGGATGAGACGCGGACATTTGCTCCGGGAGACGACTACGAGACGTTTTCACTGGAGGATCGGTCTGCCGGGCTGCTGATCTGCTATGACATCGAATTTCCCGAACATGCACGGGCCTTGGCGGTGCAGGGTGTGGAGATGTTGCTCGTCCCCACCGCCAATCCAGCAGGTTTCTCCCATGTGCCGGAAATTCTCGTGCGCGCGCGGGCGGCGGAGTCGGGTGTGGCCATTGCCTATGCCAATTATGCGGGAACGGAAGCAGGGCTGACTTATGGCGGCGGCTCGGTGATCGTGGCGCCCGATGGGATGATCCTGGCCTCTGCCGGGGCGGGGGAGGCATTGCTGATCGCGGAACTTCCGCCACGCGCTGAGACAGAGGGCGCACGACAGTTGAAGGCGCGGCGGCTCGGCTAGACGGGCAGGACGGTGACGGCATCGCCCGGATGCAGCTCTGAACCCGTGTCGGGCAGAATCGCGAGGCCATCCGCGATCGCGGTGGCGGTGGGCAGGAGTGGGAGCGCCTGTGCCACGCCCTGCATCAGCCGCACCAGCACGACCTCCGACCGACCGCAGCGGGGGAAGGCGGCGAAGGCGGCGGTTTCGGTGCGACGCTCGACCATCGGCAGGCTCGCCAGCGTGCGCAGCAACGGCTCGCCGAACAGATGCCAGCAGGTGAAGGCAGCAACCGGCGTCCCCGGCAGACCGAGCCAGAGAGCTGCGCCGATCTGTCCGATCATGACCGGCTTTCCGGGCTTGAGGGCTACGCCACGCACCGCGAACCGCCCGCCCGCCCGACGGAAAGCCTCCGCCATATAGTCAGCCTCTCCGACAGAAGACCCGCCGGTGGTGACGATCAAGTCGCATCCCGCCAGATCGGTGAGAGCGGCCGTGATCGCAGCCGGATCGTCGGGGAGATCGCCGGCATCCTGAAGATCGACCTCTGTGCGGGCGAGTGTGGACAGAAGAAAGGGGCGGTTTGCGTTCCAGACCTGCCCGGGCGCGAGGGAAGCGCCGGGAGGCGCGATTTCGTTTCCGGTGCAGAAGAACCCCACGCGGACCCGCCGCCGAAGGGAAAGCGTGTCGGCGCCGACCATGGCCGCCGCGAGGGCTGCGGCGGGTGTGATGCGGATCCCCGCGCTCAACACGGCGTCGCCGAGGCTAAGCTCGGATCCTGCGCGGCGCACATTCTCCCACATCGCGGGGGGGCGGCGACAGCGGATGCCGGGGGTTCGATGCTCCACGTCTTCCAGCATAACCACCCGGTCCGTTCCGGGCGGGAGCGGGGCACCGGTTCGGATGGGCAGCGCATTCTCCACTATGGCCCCCGCCGCCGCATCCCCGGCGAGTGCATAACCATCCATCGCGGCAAGGTCGAAACGCGGCAGGTCCAGCGGGGAGAGAAGCGGCTCCGCCAGAACTCGGCCCTTGGCCGCAGCCAGCGGAACCCGTTCCACTCCGGTCACGGGTTGGGCGAGTGCCCTTGCCGCCGCTTCCGCCACGGAGAGGGAGACCGGGCCGATGCACGCAGGCATTGTCATCGGAGCGGATCCGGCAAGGCAGGTTCTGTCACCCGCCCCGGATGGCTCCAGACATCGCATCCCGCCGCTCCCGCGAGGGTGATGAGCGTGATACCGGACCGCTCCGCAAGTGCCACCGCTTCTGCGGTAGGGGCGGAGACGGCAATGAGCAGGGGGGCACCCAGCATTGCGCATTTCTGCACGAGGTCGATGGAGAGGCGGCTTGTCATCACCACGCCCCCCGAGGCCGGATCCATATTGGCCGTCTTCAACGCCCCGCAGAGCTTGTCGAGCGCATTGTGGCGTCCGACATCCTCCCGCACCATGACGATACCCCGCGCAGGTTGCCAGAAGGCGGCCGCATGGAGAGCACCGCTCTGCGCGCGGAGCCGCTGCTGCGCCCCGATTCCCGCCACCGCAGGGGCGATGTCTTCCGCCCTCACGGTCCACGGCGGGGTCGCGACGCGGGGCACGTCCCGCAGCACCTCCTCAAGGCTCTCGATCCCGCAAAGACCGCATCCCATCGGACCGAAGCTCTGCCGCCGCCGGGCCACCTGCCGGGCCTCGGCCCCCGGGGCCAGCCAGATCTGAAGGTCGATCCCACGGGAGGTTGCGACAGCCTCGATCCGCTCGATTTCAGCGGGACGGGCGATGCCTTCGGTCAGGGAATAGCCCAGGGCGAAGTCGTGCAGGTCCTCCGGCGTTGCCATCATCACCGCCTGCGTCGACCCGTTATAGGACAGGGCGACCGCCGTTTCCGCGGGCAGAACACGCTCTCCCTCGCTGACCTGATCGTCTCCGAACCGCAGGCGGCGGATGCTGCGCTGACTGGGGAAGGGCGGCGATAGGGCGGGTGTCGTTTGCGGTTCCGTCTCCCTGAGGATGAGGGCGGCGATGGCGGCGGTGTCGTCCAGATCAAGCACGGGAACCGCAAGGCTGCCGGGAGGGAGGCTGTCGCTCGCCACGGCCCGGATCGTTGAATCGCCGGGCTGGATCAGGGGATTTCCCGTCTCCGCCCGGTGGCATTCGATCTTGGGGTGCGCATCACGCTTCCAGCCCTCCACCAGCACGATGTCAACAGGCGCCAATCGGGCAAGGTGATCCGCGAGGGAGGGTTCCGCCGCACCCCGCAGCTCATGCATCAACGCCCAGCGTTGCGAGGTGGAAAGCAGCACCTCCTCCGCCCCGGCTGCCCGGTGGCGATAGCTGTCCCGGCCCGGCTCATCGACGTCGGCGTCGTGATGGGCATGCTTCAGCGTGGAGACGCGGTAGCCGACGCGGGTGAATTCCGTGACGAGCCGTTCCATCAACCCGGTCTTCCCGCTGTTCTTCCAGCCGGTGATGCCGAACACCCTCATACCGGGCACGCCGCGAGCCGTTGGCGGGCTTCATCCAAATCTTCGGGAGTGTTGACGTTGAAGAATGGATCGCCGTCGAACATGACAAGCACCATCCCGGCGCGTTCTGCCACATCACGGATACGGCGGGTGCCCTCCGTGATATCCCGGCGCAGGGCAGGGGCGAGCGCGGTGGACCACAGGCCGAAGGTGGGATGGGCAACGGGCCTGCCGTCGTATCCGCTGGCCGCAAGGACCACGGCGGCGCGGGTTTCCTCCTGCCGCGCCCGAAGCCGCGCAACCAGATCGGCCGGCAGGAAGGGTGTGTCGCAGGCCGCTGTGACGATCCAGTCGGCCTCTCTGGCGGCCGCCCATTCCATCCCGGCCAGTATGCCCGCAAGCGGCCCCGGATGGTCGGAAATGCTGTCGGCGAGAACCGGCAGGTCAACGTCGAAACGCTTGGCGTCTCCGTTGGCATTCAGTGCCAATGGAAACGCCTGCGCGCCCAAGCGTGTGATCACATGTGAAAGGAGTGTTCCGCCCCCTAGACGTCTGAGGGCCTTGTCGCCCCCGCCCATCCGCCGCGACAGACCCCCGGCTAGGATGACCGCAGGCAGCCCTGTGCCGACCATTCAGACCCGCTCGGCTGCAGGCTTGCGGATCGCCGGCAGCGCTTCCCGGACAAGGGCGCGCAGCGCATCACCCTCGGGTTCCTTGGCAAGGGTCAGAAGCCGTGATCGCATGCGCGGCTCCCAATAATCGTTGATATGTGAAGCCAAGCCGATGGCCGCTTCTTCCGGGGGCTTGGTTTCCATGAAAAGCGCGATCTGGTTCGCCATGCGGACCAGCCGTTCGTCCGTATTGCTCATGACCCCTCACTCACTCCGCCGCTGGCAGAACGCGGCGGGAGCGTTCCGCCAGAGCGGCATATTCCTCCTGCCAGGCGCTCGGCCCGTTGGAGGGCGCCACCTGCACAGCCGTCACCTTGTATTCCGGACAGTTAGTGGCCCAGTCGGAATAGTCGGTCGTGATCACGTTAGCCTGAGTTTCGGGGTGGTGGAAGGTGGTATAGACCACACCCGGACTTACCCGATCCGTCAGC
Source organism: Haematobacter genomosp. 1 (assembly GCF_002196855.1). Classification (GTDB taxonomy): domain Bacteria; phylum Pseudomonadota; class Alphaproteobacteria; order Rhodobacterales; family Rhodobacteraceae; genus Haematobacter. The sequence goes on from NZ_NIPW01000005.1 coordinate 71,908, forward strand.
TCCGCCCGGAGGGTCGTCTCTCCGGCGCGGGACGCAAGCCGGACCCAGTCTCCCTCCCGTATGCCGCGCACCTCCGCGTCGTGGGGATGGATCTCCAGCACATCCTCCGCGTGCCAGACGGTGTTGGCCGTCCGCCGGGTCTGTGCACCGACGTTATACTGGCTGAGGATCCGCCCCGTGGTCAGGAGCAGGGGGAAACGCGGCCCGGTCCGTTCATCCGTTGCCACGTATTCGGTGCGGATAAGCTTGCCCTTGCCGCGCACGAAATGGTCCACATGCATGATCGGCGTGCCCTCGGGGGCCTCATCGTTGCAGGGCCACTGCACGGACCCCATCCAGTCCAGCCGGTCATAGCTGACGCCGGTGAAGGTCGGCGTGGTGCGGGCGATTTCCGCCATTATCTGGGAGGGGTGGGTGTAGCGCCAATCCGCCCCCATGGCATTCGCCAGCATCTGGGTGACTTCCCAATCCGCATAGGTCGCCTTCGGTGCCATCACCTTGCGCACGCGGTTGATCCGGCGTTCAGCGTTGGTGAAGGTGCCGTCCTTTTCAAGGAAGGAGGAACCCGGCAGGAAGACATGCGCGTAGTTCGCCGTCTCGTTCAGGAACAGGTCGTGGACGATAACGCATTCCATCGCCGCCAGCCCGGCAGAGACGTGTTTCGTGTCAGGGTCCGACTGCAGGATATCCTCACCCTGACAGTAAAGTCCCTTGAAACCACCCTCAACCGCCGCGTCCAGCATGTTCGGGATGCGCAGGCCCGGCTCGGGGTCTATGGACACTCCCCATTCCGTCTCATAGATCGCCCGCGCGTCGGCGTTCTTCACATGGCGGTAGCCCGGCAGTTCATGCGGGAACGAGCCCATGTCGCAGGAACCCTGAACGTTGTTCTGACCGCGGAGGGGGTTTACGCCTACGCCCTCACGCCCGATGTTTCCGGTCAGCATGGCGAGGTTCGCTATGCCGATGACGGTGGTGGACCCTTGGCTGTGCTCCGTCACGCCCAGTCCGTAATAAATCGCCGCGTTTCCACCCGTGGCATAGAGCCGGGCCGCCGCGCGGAGCTCTGCCGCCGGAACGCCGGTCAGCGCCTCCGTCGCCTCGGGGCTGTGGCGCGGGTCGGAGACGAATTCGGCATAATCCTCGTATTCGTCCCAGTCGCAGCGCTCACGGACGAAAGTCTCGTTTACCAGCCCTTCGGTCACGATCACATGGGCGATGGCGGTGACGACGGCCACGTTGGTCCCGGGCCGGAGGGGGAGATGGTGGTCCGCCTTCACATGCGGACCCTCCACCATCTCTGTCCGGCGCGGGTCGATCACGATGAGTTTCGCGCCCTGCCGCAGCCGCTTCCGCATCCGGCTGGCGAACACGGGATGGCCGGAAACCGGATTGGCGCCGATCACCACGATCACATCCGCAGCCTCGACCGAGTCGAAATCCTGCGTCCCCGCAGAGGTGCCAAAGGTCTGGCCGAGCCCGTAGCCAGTGGGCGAATGGCAGACACGGGCGCAGGTATCGGTGTTGTTATTGCCGAAAACGGCGCGGGTCAGCTTCTGCACGAGGTAGGTTTCCTCGTTCGTGCAGCGGGAGGAGGTGATGACGCCGACGGAATTCCGGCCGTACCGCTGCTGGATGCCCTTCAGCCGAGCCGCCGCGAAGGTCATCGCCTCCTCCCACGACACTTCGCGCCACGGGTCGTTGATGGTTTCGCGGATCATGGGTGACAGGACGCGGTCCGGGTGCGTGGCGTAGCCCCATGCGAACCGGCCCTTCACGCAGGAATGGCCGTGGTTCGCCTTGCCTTCCTTCCATGGCACCATGCGGACCAGCTCGTCGCCCCGCATCTCCGCCTTGAACTGACAGCCGACACCGCAATAGGCGCAGGTCGTCACGATGGAGCGGTCGGGCGTGCCGATTTCGATGACGGATTTCTCCTGCAACGTTGCCGTCGGGCAGGCCTGCACACAGGCTCCGCAGGATACGCAATCGGAGGTGAGGAAGCTGTCGCCTGCGGCACCCGCCGCTACCCGGCTGTCGAAGCCGCGCCCGGTGATGGTCAGGGCGAAGGTTCCCTGCACCTCCTCGCAGGCGCGCACGCACCTGTTGCAGACGATACACTTCGCGGGATCATAGGTGAAATACGGGTTCGATTCGTCCTTGGGGAGCCATTGCGGATTGGCCTCGCCGGATGTGTTGCGGGCGAAATGCGTGGCCATGCCGCCCTTGGGCGCGGTATAGCGCACTTCGCGCAGGCCGACTGCACCGGCCATGTCCTGCAGCTCGCAATCTCCGTTCGCGGCGCAGGTCAGGCAATCCAACGGATGGTCGGAGATGTAAAGCTCCATCACCCCGCGCCGCAGGTCCTTCAGGCGTCCGGTCTGGGTCTTTACCTTGATGCCCGGTGCCACCGGCGTGGTGCAGGAAGCAGGCGTGCCGTTCCGACCCTCGATCTCCACCAGACACAGCCGGCAGGAGCCAAAGGCCTCCAGATTGTCGGAGGCGCACAGCTTGGGCACGGTAATGCCGATTTCGGCAGCCGCCCGCATGATCGAGGTGCCCTCCGGCACCGTCACTTCGAACCCGTCGATGGTCAGGCTGACCATCGTCTTCGACTTTGACCGGGGGGTGCCGAAATCGCGATCATCGGGGATGATGAAATCCTTCATGACCTGTCTCCGATGCGGCGGTTGCGGGTGGGGATGCGCACAGGAACAGGGGCCACGAGGCCGAGCCATCGCGCGATGAGGGCAATCATTCCGCAGCCTCCTTCTGAAGTGCGAAGTCATCGGGAAAATGGGTGACTGCGGACATGACGGGATAGGGCGTGAAGCCGCCGAGCGCGCAGAGCGAGCCTGCCTTCATCGTGTCGCAGAGCGATGCCAGAACCGGCATGGCCGCCGCATCTCCTGCGGCGATCCGGTCCAGCGTCTCCATGCCCCGAACCGCTCCGATGCGGCAGGGGGTACATTTGCCGCAGGACTCGATGGCGCAGAATTCCATCGCGAAGCGGGCGAGTTTCAGCATGTCGGCACTGTCGTCGAACACGGTCAGCCCCGCATGGCCGATGAGACCACCCGCCGCCGTGAATTCTTCGTAGCCGAATGGGGTATCGAAGAGATCGCGTGGAAAGTAGGCGCCGAGAGGTCCACCGATCTGCACGGCCTTGACCGGCCTGCCGGTGCGGGTGCCTCCGCCGATATCCTCAACGATTTCGCCCAGCGTGAGGCCGAAGGCCGTCTCGAACAGCCCGCCATGCCGGACATTCCCGGCGATCTGAAGAGGCATGGTGCCATGCGAGCGTCCGATGCCGAAGTTCCGGTAGAACGCCGCGCCGCGATCCATGATGATGGGCACGGAGGCGAGCGATATGACGTTGTTGACCACGGTCGGCCGGCCCAGAAAACCCTCAAGCGCCGGGAGTGGCGGCTTGGCCCGAACCGTCCCGCGCTTCCCCTCGAGACTGTTCAGGAGCGAGGTTTCCTCGCCACAGACATAGGCGCCCGCACCCGTGCGGACCTCCATGTCGAAGGCATGGCCCGATCCCAGCACGTTCGGGCCAAGCAGACCTTCGGCCCGCGCCACGCGGATGGCGGACTCCATCATCTCTATCGCGTCAGGATATTCGGAGCGGGTGTAGAGATATCCGCGCGTTGCACCCACGGCGATGCCCGCGATGGTCATACCTTCGATCAGACAGAAGGGATCGCCTTCCATGAGCATCCGGTCCGCGAATGTGGCGCTATCCCCCTCATCGGCGTTGCAGACGATGTATTTCCGGGAGCCGGGCGCGTCATGAACGGTCTTCCACTTGATGCCGGTCGGAAAGCCTGCACCGCCGCGGCCCCGAAGGCCGGAGTCCGTCACCTCCTTCACCACCTCCGCGGGCGTAATGGAGAGGGCACGCTTCAACCCGTTCAGCCCGTGATGAAGTTCGTACTCCTTGAGAGACAGCGGGTCGATGACGCCGACACGCGCGAATGTCAGCCGCGTCTGGCGCACCATCCACGGCAGTTCTTCCGTCAGGCCAAGGGCCTTCGGATGGCTGTCCGGCGCATCAAACAGCCGGGCCACATCGCCCGGTTCCATGGGGCCGAAGGCCATGCGGCCAAGGTCGGTGACAATCTCCACCAGCGGCTCAAGCCAAATCATGCCGCGGGATCCGTTACGGATCAGGTCCACCTGCAACCCGCGCCGCGCCGCTTCCGCGAGGACCGCGGCAGCCACCTTGTCCGCACCAAGCGCCTTCGCAGCAGCGTCTCTCGGGACATAAATCCTCATGCCCGTGCCTCCGCGATGATGCCATCCATCAGCGACTCATCTGCCCGCGCGACCAACCGCCCGTCGATTTGCGCGGACGGGCCGCAGGCGCACAGGCCGAGGCAGAACACGGGCTCCAGCGTCACGGCCCCGTCCGGCGTCGTGCCATGCCAGTCGATGCCAAGCGCCCGGCGAACATGATCGCCCAAAGCGTCTGCGCCCACCGCCTGACAGGCTTCCGCCCGGCACAGTCGCAGGACGTGCCGCCCGGCAGGAGCCTTGCGGAAGTCGTGATAGAAACTGACAACGCCATGAACCTCGGCACGGCTGAGATTGAGCGCCTCCGCGATCAGCGGTACGGCGCCATCAGGAACAAAGCCGAAGCTTTCCTGAACCTCATGCAGAAGCGCCAGCAACGGGCCTTCCCGCCCAATATGATTTGCGATGATCGCGGCCATCTGGGCTTCCAGATCGGCAATGGGCGCGGCTGGCTTGAGTGCTTGCATCGGCTCCTCCCTCAAGCGCCATTCTAGGCATCATGGGGGCCCGATCAATTCCGACTTTCCGTGGAGCTATAGGAGTTTTCTATCAACCAGCGTTCTCGCTTCCGTAAGAAGCGCGTTCACGGTCGGGCTGTGCGGATCCCGCCGCGCCACGATCAGGCCCACCATCCGCCCCGGATTGCCAGCCCGGGACCGGCGGATGGGAATGGCGACAAGCCCGCGCCCGGTCCCAAGGCTTTCCGCAATCAGCACCGGCATGACGGAGGCCCAACGACCCGTGGCAACGTGGCTCGCCAGAACGATGGTGGAATTCGACTCGACGATCGGGCGGGCCGGGGTGCCTGCCGCGTCCAGCAGACGGTCGATGATCCGGCGGTTCTGCATGTCGGTGGTCAGCAGGCAGAGTGGCAGGCGTCCCACCTCCGCCCAGCTTATGCTGTCCCGGCCCGCCTCTTCGGCATCGGCGGCCACGAGGAGACAGTAGTCCTCTTCATAAAGCGGGATTTCGAGGTGACGTTTGCTGTCCCCGGTATAAGTGATGCCTGCATCCAGTTCGAGCCGGTCGATCTCCTCCATGATCTCCGTTGCGGCGCGGGAGAGAATGCGGAACGTCACCTCCGGGTGACGCTCGCTATAGGGCGCGATCAGCCGGTGAACCATGGGCAGCGCGGTGGGGATGACCCCGATCCGCAACTCGCCTGACAAGCCGATCCGGGCCGCGCGCATCTCCTCCCGCATGGCCCGCACATCCCCGACGATGACGAGCGCCCGTTCATAGACGCGCTCCCCCTCCGGCGTCAGCGCTTCGAATCGGGCACCACGACGCACCAGTTGCACGCCAAGGATATCCTCCAACTGCCGGATGGCGGAGGAGAGCGTCGGCTGCGTTACGCCCACGGCCTCTGCTGCGCGCCCAAAGTGTCGCTCGTTGGCCAAAGCGATGAACATCTCGAGTTTGTCGATCATGGCGCTTCCTCCTGTGGCCCTGTCGTGCAAGCTGGGATGGGAACTCTGTCAGGCGACACCCGCGGCACTCCGGTCGGGCGAGGCATCAAGTCCGGCCTTGTTTTGCCTGACCTGCTCCGCCATCGGGGATGGAGCGTTGGGTGTGCAAAGGGATAGTGTTCGGCGTGCGCTTGCGGTCCATGCTATTCCCCCATCCCCCCGGCTCCCCCGGTGCTTAGCACGGCTGGCGATCGCGGCCCCCGCGTCTATGCCCCCATAATGGCGGAAGCGGTTTCGCCTCTTCGAAACTTCAAGCATCGATGACGGGGAACGCCCCGCCTAACACGTGCCGTGCAGGATACGCAGCTTAGGGCGGTCGGGCCGGATTTCCTCGTAGTGCTGATGACGGATGCGGATAGCGGATTTTATGTGAGCGGTGAGCTTGTGGCGGAAGGGCTGAAATGCCGCCTTGAGAGCCGGCGGTATCCCCTCCGACCCTCAAGGCATGCGCCGCATTCGCTTCTCAAAATCTCAACAATTCTCACATACCACTTGAAAATGGTGGTATATCTAATTGTTTAGAAAGGAATTTCGTCGTCAAGATCGTTGGACCGTCCGCCGCCGTAGCCACCGCCCGAACGCCCTCCGCCCTGACCACCGCCCTGACCGCCGTACGAGGGACCCTCGTCGTAGCCGCCATCGTAGCCGCCGCCCTGGCTTCCGCCGCCTCCACCACTTCCGCCCTCGCCGCGACCGTCGAGAAGCGTCAGCTCACCGCGGAACGGGCGCAGGACGATCTCGGTGGAGTAGCGGTCCTGACCTGACTGGTCCTGCCACTTCCGTGTTTCAAGCTGGCCCTCGATATAGACCTTGGACCCTTTGCGGAGATACTGCTCGGCAATCTTGACCAGCGGTTCGGAGAAGATTGCGACTGTGTGCCACTCCGTGCGTTCCTTGCGCTCACCGGATTGCCGGTCGCGCCAATTCTCCGAGGTGGCGATCCGCAGGTTGCAGACCTTGCCGCCGTTCTGAAAGCTCCTGACTTCCGGGTCGCGGCCCAGATTGCCGACCAGAATAACCTTGTTGACCGAACCCGCCATTTCGCCTCCGATTCATTGCTTGCTCCACATAACCGCGACGAGGGGGGGAGGCCAACCGACTATTGCGCTCCTGCAGATTTCCGCTGGTCAGGGCGAAGATTATTACTAAGATTGCGACCGATAAGAAGAACCCGAGCGGGGGACATCTGAATATGCGTCACACAGTCATGACGCTCACTGCGGTTGCGGTGATGCTGGGCGGTGCAAGTACGGTTGCGGCAGAAGGGCTGACCGCAACACGGTCAACCAAATCCCGAATGCAGCTTTTCCAGAGCCAGACCCGGCTTCTGGATACGCGCCTCTCCGATCAATACCAGAGCTCCACGCGGCTTCAGCCAAAGACCGTGGATCGCAAGGCACCTACACTTCCCAAGTATGCGGGAAATTACAAAGGCCAATATCTGGCGGTCGCCCGCGGCGCGGCGCGCAAGCACAATGTGCCGGAGGACCTGTTCCTTCGCCTTGTGCAGCGTGAATCCGGTTGGAATCCGCAGGCGGTTTCCCACAAGGGTGCAACGGGGCTGGCGCAGCTTATGCCGGATACTGCGGTGCTGCTGGGCGTGGACGTCAACGACCCGCATCAGAACCTCGAAGGAGGGGCCCGTTACCTGCGCCGGATGTTCGAGCGGTTTGGGGACTGGCGGCTGGCGCTGGCGGCGTACAACGCCGGGCCGGGCGCTGTGGAACAGCATGGTGGCGTGCCGCCATATCAGGAAACCCAGTCGTATGTTGTCGCGATTCTCGGCAACGGATGATTCGCGGCTGATGCGGTTGCGTGCTCATGCTTCCCATATGTTGCGGTATCAATAATCCGTCCGGCAGCTAGTTATTACCTTGGTGTTATGGGGGATGCCGGTAACTTCTTAATTATCGCCTGAAATGCAGGCGCTTCCTGTTCCAGAATTGCCCGGAAGCGTGTGATCCATTACCGAACCCTCCATCTTTCGGATGAATGCGGCGCCATGGCGCAGGTCCGACCACCGTGCGTTTCTGAGGAGCGCGGCAGGGGATCGAGGGGAGACATGACTATGACAAAAGATTCGACCGCCTCGCGCGGTCTGGGCATGGTGGCGATACTCTGCTGGGCAGCGGTCGTGCTGGACGGGTTCGATCTGGTCGTCCTGGGTGCGCTTATCCCGACGATGACCGATCCCGCCGGGCCTTGGATGAGTACGGCTCAAGCTACCGCGATCTCGACGGCGAGCCTTGTCGGCATGACGTTGGGGGCGCTTTCCATCGGCTGGGCGACTGACCGGATCGGCCGGCGCAAGGCGATGCTCTGGGCGGTGGGATTTTTCTCGGTGATGACGCTGGGGTGCGCCATCGCCGCGACGCCATTCCAGCTCGGGGCGTTCCGCTTCCTCGCTGGCTTTGGTCTGGGCGGGTGCCTGCCGACGGCCATCGCACTGGTGACGGAGTTCTCCCGCGGCAAGGCGGGCAAGGCGAGCACCACGGTGATGACCGGGTATCACGTGGGCGCGGTGGCGACGGCGATCCTTGGTCTTATTCTGCTTGCGCCGTTCGGCTGGCGCGCCATGTTTCTGGCAGGGGCGATTCCGGGTTTCGTGCTCATCCCGCTCATGATGAAATGGCTGCCTGAGTCCCCGGCGTTCCTTCTGTCGCAAGGACGGCGGGCAGAGGCCGAGCGCATCGCCGACGCCTATGGTCTGACCCTGTCGGAACCCCCGCCGAAGGCGGAGCGCGTCTCGCCCGGCAAACTGATCGGCCCCGGCTTTCTGCGCAACAGCCTCGCGATCTGGGTGACCTCCTTCATGGGGCTGCTGCTGGTTTACGGTCTGAACACCTGGCTTCCCGCTCTGATGGTGGCGGCGGACTATGGGCTGCAACGCGGGCTGTGGTTCCTGCTCCTGCTGAACGTCGGGGCGATCGTGGGGCTCATTGTCGCCGGGCGCGTCGGTGACGCGATCGGGCTGAAGCGCGCGGCCTGCCTGTGGTTCTTCGCCGGTGCCGTTCTGCTCGCGCTGCTGGCGATCCGTATGCCGCTTTCGCTGCTCTATCCGGTGGTGTTCCTCACGGGCTGCTTCGTGTTTTCGGCGCAGGTGCTGGTATATGCCTTCACCGCCGCGAACCATCCTCCGGAAGTCCGCGCGACGGCTATCGGCCTCTCGGCAGGGGTCGGTCGTCTCGGTGCCATCATGGGGCCGCTCCTTGGCGGTATGCTGGTGGGGCTTGGTCTTGGCCATCCGTGGGGGTTCTTCATCTTCGCGGCGGTTGGCCTTGTCGGGGCACTGGCCCTCTCGCTCAGCGTGGTTCGCGTCTATCGCTGACGTATCACAGGACGGCATGACCTTGTTTTCGGCCCCGGTTGCTGTCGGGGCCGTTTGCTTTTCGGCGTAGCCATGCAAACTTTGCATGGCTGCCTCAGATTGAGTTTCTTGCCCCCGCCACTTAGCACTTTTCAAATGAGCCATGTCAGGAGGAGCCCATGACCCATAACCTCGATGATCGGATACGCCATGCTGGCCTTCGTGACCGGATCATGTCGGCTGAGGAGGCTGCGCGGCTTATCGGGGATGGCATGGTGCTCGGCATGTCGGGTTTTACGCGGGCTGGAGAGGCAAAGGCCGTGCCGCTTGCGCTTGCCGAGCGCGCGCGCAAGGAGCCTTTGCAGATCACCCTGATGACGGGCGCGAGTCTTGGCAACGATCTGGACAAGACCCTAGCCGAAGCTCATGCCATCTCCCGGCGCATACCTTTCCAGTCCGATCCTTTCCTGCGGAAAAAAATCAATGCGGGAGAGGTGATGTTCATAGATCAACACCTCTCCGAAACCGTCGAACAGCTCAGAAATCGCCAGATCCCCGGTGTGGACATAGCGGTGATCGAAGCGGTTGCCATCACCGAGAATGGCGGGGTGGTGCCCACGACATCGGTTGGGAACTCCGCCTCCTTCGCCATTCTCGCGCCGAAAGTGATTGTGGAGATCAACCTGAGCCAGCCGGTCGGGCTGGAGGGGCTTCACGACATCTATATACCAAGCTATCGCCCCAACCGCATGCCCATCCCCGTCGTCACGCCCGAAAGCCGCGTGGGCTTGCCATATATCCCGATCCCGCCGGAAAAGATCGCGGCTATCGTCCTGACGGAGAAGCAGGACAGCTCATCCACCATCCTCGACCCCGATGAGGATACGCGCGCCATTGCGGGTCACCTCACCGAGTTTCTGATGCATGAGGTGCGGCAGGGGCGACTTGACGAGCGGCTCGCTCCGCTTCAGGCAGGGATCGGCACCATCGCAAATGCTGTGCTGCACGGGTTTCTGGATACACCGTTCCATGATCTGAAGATGTATTCCGAGGTCCTGCAGGACTCGACCTTCGACCTGATGGATGCCGGCAAGATGACCTTTGCCTCCGGCTCCTCGGTGACCCTTTCCGCCCGGAAATATGCGCAGATGCTCCCGCGCTTTGCGGAGTTCAAACCGAAACTTCTGCTTCGCCCGCAGGAAATCTCCAACCACCCGGAGGTCGTTCGGCGTCTGGGGATCATCGCCATCAACACGGCGCTGGAGTTCGACATCTATGGCAACGTCAACTCGACCCATGTAACCGGGACGCAGATGATGAACGGCATAGGGGGCTCTGGCGACTTTGCCCGGAACGCCTACCTCTCTGTTTTCGTGACGAAATCCATCGCAAAAGGTGGCAGCATATCCTGCGTTGTGCCGATGGTCAGCCATGTCGATCATACCGAGCACGACGTGGACATTCTGGTGACCGAACAGGGCCTGGCCGATCTGCGCGGTCTTGCCCCGCGGGAGCGGGCGCGGGTAATCATCGCCAATTGTGTTCATCCCGCATGGCGCCCGCGGATCGAGGACTATTATGCCCGCGCTCTGACGCGGAGCGGTCATACGCCGCATGTGCTGGAAGAAGCGCTGTCCTGGCATGTCCGCTCGCAGGAAACAGGGCGGATGGACTGACGCAGCGTTCAATGTTGCTTTCACAACACCGATATAGTAGGGATCGCAACATATATTGCGGTCCTTGAGGGAGGAAATCCGTGTTGTGGAGGAGTTGCACCGCAGGCCTAGCGGCCCGCGCGATATCGCATGAGCTCAAGGCATGAGCAGCGCTGACTTTTCGTCGCCTGCCGCGCGCCCGGGGATGGCTGCTGTCGATATCGGCTGGACGCCCGTTCGCATCGCCGTGGTGGCGTTGAGCTTTCTGCTGAACGCGCTGGACGGGATGGATATCGTCATCATGTCCTATATCGCGCCTGTATTGGCAGCGGATTGGGGCCTGACACCGGAAAACCTCGGCATCGTCTTCAGCGCGAGCCTCGCGGGCATGACGATCGGCTGCCTCTTCGTTGCGCCGCTGGCGGACAAATGGGGACGACGGCCGCTGATCCTCGGCATGTTGAGCATCATCACCCTTTGCATGCTGATCAGCAGTTTCGCACAGACGTTGACAGAGCTTGTGGCGGCCCGGTTCGTCATCGGTATCGGCATCGGCGCCATTCTGGCGGGCGTGACAGCGATTGCTGCGGATTTCGCGCCACCGGCACGTCGGGGGCTGGTGGTCAGCATGGCCATTGCCGGCTACCCGCTGGGCGCCGTGACGACAGGCCTGCTCAGCGCGCATCTGTTGCCCGTGCACGGCTGGCGCTTCATGCTGTTGGGGGCGGGAACCATCTCGCTCATCGTCATCCCGGTGATCTTCCTGATCCTGCCGGAATCCCAAGACTATCTGATGCGAAAACAGCCACGCAATGCGCTTGCGCGGCTGAACAGGCTCCGGGCCCGGCTGGGGGAGGAGGTGCTGGACCGCCTGCCTCCCAAGCCTGCCGCAACGCGCACCTATGACGCGGGCGAAGTGTTCGGCGGCGGTCGCAAGATCGGGACGCTCTGCCTCTGGCTCGGCATCTTCATGGGTTTCATGACCTTCTACTTCGTCGTCTCCTGGATCACGCAGCTTTCCGTTCGTGCCGGGCTGCCGCTGGATCGGGCGATCTATGCGGGTGCGCTGTTCAACCTTGGCGGCTTCGTCGGCACGCTCATAGTGGGTTGGCTCGGGAGCCGGCACGGCCTGCCGCGTGTGACCACGATCACCATGATGATCGCGGCCTGCCTGATCGCCTTGTTTGGCGCGCTTTCCATGCCGCTCGCAATGACGCTGACGATGGCGTTCCTCGCCGGGATGGCGACGAATGGGGGGTTCAACGCGTTTTATGGTCTTGCTGCGGAGCTTTATCCTGCAGCGGTGCGGAGCACGGGGATCGGCTGGGCGATGGGCGTCGGGCGCTTCGGCGCGGTGATCGGGCCGCTTCTGGGCGGTTGGCTAATCGGGCAGGGCGTCACGCTCTCGACGCTGATGGCGATCTTTGCCCTGCCGCTATTGATCGCCGCAGCCGCAGCCTGGTTTATCCGCGCACGGTGAGGGTGAGGGCAGGTCTGCGGGCCTGCCCCCCTATTTCTCGCCGTTCATCCGCCGCGCCCCGTCCGCCTCCACCTCCGGCAGATTGGCGAGCAGGCGGTTCAGCAAGCTGAGGAGCGTATTGACGTCCTCGCCGGAAAACCCCGTGAGCAACGCGGCCTCCCGCGCACGCGCGACGGTAAGCACCTGCCGGTGCATGGCCCAACCCGCTTCGGTGAGGGCGGCTTCGCGCCGCCGACCGTCGCCCTCCCGCATCTCGATCAGCCCGCGGTCGGCAAGGAGGCTAAGACTCCGGCTGATGGAAGCCTTGTCCAATCCGATGCTGTTGGAAAGATGCGCCCCGATGGACCATGGCTCGGCGGCAAGTTGACAGAGCACCCGCCATTCGACGACACCGAAGTCGAACAGCCGTCTATATTCATGCGACGCACCGCTCGACAGTTTGTTGGAGAGACTTGTCGTGATGGCACCAATGCAACGGGCGAGGTCGAACGGCTCCCCTCGATCCGGTGCGTCCGGCAGATGCTGATGAGAAATCTGATCCACGGCGTGAAACCTTTGGTTTCCGCCGTGATAGCCTCAGAAAGCCTCTCTGTCCAGCCGGGGCCAGGAAAGGCGATGTGCCCCGGACCGGGAATATCAGTAGGGGAGGCCCACGTAATTCTCGGCGATGGAGGTCTGGAATGCGCGTGAACCGGCAAGGTAATCCAGTTCGGTCTCCTGCATCCGTTTGAGGAATTCGCCTTCCTCCGGGAAGCTGTGGAGCATCCGCGTCATGCTCCAGGAGAAGCGGGAAGCCTTCCACACCCGTGCCAGCGCGGTTTCGGAGTAACCGTCGAGCAGCGCCTCTCCCTCGCCCGCATAGCGGGATTTGAGAGCGCGTGACAGGTAATAGACGTCGGATGCGGCCAGGTTCAGGCCCTTCGCGCCGGTGGGGGGCACGATGTGACCCGCGTCTCCCGCAAGGAACAGCCTGCCCCAGCGCATGGGCTCGCTGATGAAGCTGCGAAGGGGGGCCACGGATTTCTCGATGGAGGGGCCGGTGACCAGTTTGTCCGCCAACTCTTCAGGAAGGCGGCGCTTCAGTTCATCCCAGAAACGCTCATCGGTCCAGCTTTCGATCGGGTCGGTCAGCGGCACTTGAAGGTAGTAACGGCTCAGATGAGCGTTCCGCATGGAGCAGAGCGCGAACCCGCGCTCATGACGCGCATAGACCAACTCATCGAGCAGCGGCGGCGTTTCGGAGAGAATGCCCAGCCAACCGAAGGGATAGACGTGCTCGTATTCCTTGCGGATACCTTCCGGGATGGTCTTGCGGCCGACGCCGTGGAAGCCATCGCAGGCGCAGACGTAATCGCAGTCCACGCGGTGCTCCGTGCTATCCTTGACGTAGGTGACATAGGGGGCGTTGCTGTCTGCGTCGTGGATAGTCACACCGTCCGCGTCATGCACGACGACCCCATCCATGGCGTCGCGTGCCTCATACAGATCGCGGGTCACTTCCGTCTGACCGTAGATCATGACGCTCTTGTCCACCAACTTTTTGAAGTCGATGTGGATCTGACGCCCGCCCGCGGCAAAGATCGTGCCGTCATGGACATAGCCTTCGGCATCCATGCGGGTGCCGACACCTGCCTCGCGCAGCATCTCGCAGGTGCCTTGCTCCAGAACGCCGGCGCGGATGCGGGAGAGCACGTAGTCCCGGCTCTTGCGTTCCAACACGACGGTGTCGATGCCCGCGCGATGCAGGATTTGCGACAGCAACAGGCCGGAAGGACCGCCGCCGATAATGCAGACTTGAGTTTTCATCTGTCCTCCCTTGGCCATCAGAGCGGCGAAAAGCCGAGCGGCCGGATGATTTCGTGCCGGGCGGCCGCGCCCGGAGCAATGTGAAGTCCCGCGCGCGCTGGCCAGAGCGTCACCACGCTCCCCGGACGCTCTCCCGACTGGACGCGAAACACGGCGATGGCGTCAGCGTCTTCGGCGAGCGGCGCATCTGAGAGGGCCAGCGCCCCGCAATCGGCGGAGAAGAGCGGCATCTCGGCTGTTTCCACAGGATATTCCGTGCGGCGGTTGGCCACGGCGGTATCAAAGGCGGGCGCCGTCCGCTCCGTGGTCAGAAACAGGTTCTCCTGCGCCACGACATCCACGAAGGCGCGCGGGATGAACCCTTCGCCCCAGGCTTTCTCCGTCCCGAGGCTCGCCCTGCAGGCAGCCCGGTCGTTCCAACCCTCGTAGGCCCAGAGATGGTGGATCACGTTGAGCCGTCCGGTCTCTGTCATCCAGTAGCCGAGGAGCGGCAGATGGCGGGTCACCAGCGGCAATCCCTCCCGCCGGAGAAGGTCGAGATAGCGCGGTGCCGTGCCCGGCCGAAGCCGATAGGTACGAAGTTCGTAAAGCATGGAAGTCCTCCGTCGCAAACCCTGTCAGCAGCGGCGAAAAAGGAAAATGGACGATCGGGTGAAAAGCTTGGACGTCAGCCCGCCGCGCCCGCGCGCACCGATTGGCGATAGGCCGCGGGCGAAAGTCCCACATGGCGGGAAAAGAACCGGCTGAAATAGGCGGGATCGTCGAAACCCGCGATATGCGCCACCTCACCCACCGTATGGTCGGTATAGGCCAGGTGGCGCTTCGCCTCGATCAGGATGCGCTGGTAAAGCAGGTCCGAGGCGGTGGTCTCCGCCCGCGCCCGACACGCGGCGTTCAGCCGCGCAGGGGTGACGGCAAGCGCCCGCGCATAGAAAGAGGGCGCCCGCTCCTGCCGGAAGTGGGTCTCGATCAGCCCCCGGTATCGGTTCAGCAGATCCAGATCCCGGTCGGGCGGCGGGGCTTCTGCGGCGTCGCCCGCGCGCAGCACGAAGACCAGAAGCCGCGTGTATTGTGCAAGCAGCGCCGCGCGCCGCCCCGGTGCTTGCCAGACGAATTCCCGCGTCATGTCGTTCAGCAGCAGCGAGACACCGGCCGGGTCCAGACCGCTATGCCGGAGGGGCAGCACGCCCGCCGTCGTGCCCACCCGCAGCAGTCCCACATCGTCCCGTGCAGCCGCGCGCAAGCCTACGAGCGCTGCCGTGAGGACGTGGCCCTCGGTATTCTCCTGAAACCGGATTTCATGAATGACGCCTGCGGGAATGACGATGAAGGTCGGGGCGGAGAGCTTGTATACCGCCTCCTCCAGCCGCACCTCGCCGCCGCCCTGTGCCACGAACATCACCTGTGAATGATCGGGATGAAAATGCGGGCGGATCGTCCAGTCGTTCGGTCCGGAACGGTCAAGGATCGGCTCCACGTGCAGAAAGTCCAGCTCCACGTCCCGGGCCGGATCGCCATACAGGTAATAGCGAGGGATGGCCGCGGGGCGATCCATCATGGGACTCTGTCGCCCGTCATGCGTTTCGTTACGGAATTGTGCCATAGGGATCGTGAAAGGTCCATTGATCGCCCGGCGGCCCTAAGCTATCCACTGTTGCGAACGCAACATAGAACTCATGGAGGGGAGCCATGGCGACAGTCTCCACGACAGACAGACACTGCGACGTGCTCGTGATCGGTTCCGGTGCCGGCGGTCTGGCAACCGCGATCGTTGCGCGGAAGCTCGGGCTTGAGGTGATCGTGATCGAAAAGGCGCCGGTCTTTGGTGGCACGACGGCATTCTCGGGCGGCGTCCTCTGGATTCCCGGCAGCCACTACGGCAAGGCGCAGAACCCATCCGACACCATCGACGCCGCCCGCCGCTACATGCGTGCCGAAACCGGAAATTGGTATCAGCCGGAAGCGGTGGAAGCGTTCCTGCAGACCGGCCCCGAAATGGTGGATTGGTTCGAACGGGAGACGGATGTGAAGTTCGTTCCCACCCTTTATCCCGATTATCATCCCGATGTCGAAGGCGGCGTGGATGTCGGGCGTTCCGTGCTCGCGGCGCCTTATGACGCGAGTGTGCTGGGCGATGATCTGAAGCGCCTGCGTCCGCCGCTGTCCACCATCACCTTCATGGGGATGATGTTCAACTCCTCCAACGCAGACATCAAGCATTTCTTCAATGCAACCAAGTCTCTGAAATCTTTTGCCTATGTGGCAAAGCGGCTCGCCGCGCACGGGGTCGAGGTCGTGCGCCATGGCCGGGGTGTGCAGGTGACAAGCGGCAATGCGCTCGCCGCGCGGCTGGCCCGGTCGGCCTTGTCGCTGGGCATTCCGATCCTGACGGACGCCCCCGCTCTGTCTCTGGTCCGTGAAGGAGACCGTGTCGTGGGTGCCGAAGTCGGCGGTGAGGTCAAGGCGCGGATCACGGCGCGGAAGGGTGTCGTTCTGGCTTGTGGCGGCTATGCCCACGACCTCGCACGTCGGGCGCAGTCCTATTCGCACCTTCGCGGGGGCAAGACACATCACTCTCCTGTTCCGGCGGAGAACGCCGGCGATGGTATCCGTCTTGGTGAGGAGGTCGGCGGCGCGTTTGACGCCCGCTATCCCGAGCCCGCGGCATGGATGCCGGTTTCACGTGTTCCGGGACGGGGCGGCAGGGAGGGCATCTTCCCGCACCTGCTCGACCGTTACAAACCCGGAATGATGGCGGTCCTGTCCACGGGCAAGCGGTTCACCAATGAGTCGAACAGTTATCATGATGTCGGCGCGGCCATGAGCGCGTCCGGTGAAGGCGCGGCATGGCTCATCTGCGATCACCGGGCGATACGCAAATACGGCCTTGGCCATGCAAAGCCTGCGCCGATGCCACTCGGCTCCTGGCTCCGCAGCGGATATCTGAAGAAGGGCAAGACGCTCGCCGATCTGGCCAGTGCATGCGGCATCGACCCGGCGGGGCTGGAGAAAACCGTGGCGGACTACAATAGCGGTGCGCGCGTCGGCGAGGATCGTCAGTTCGGGCGGGGCAGCACGGCTTTCAACCGCTATCTTGCCGACCCGGACAACAAGCCGAACCCGGCGGTCGCGCCGGTGGGCGATGGGCCATATTACGCTGTAAAGCTGGAGATGGGTGACCTTGGCACCTTCGACGGGCTCGAAACCACTGTGCCGGGGGAAGTCCTGAATCGTCAGGGGCAGGTGATCCCGGGCCTGTTCGCGGTCGGTAACGACCGGGCTTCGATCATGGGGGGCAATTATCCAGGAGCGGGTATCACCCTGGGGCCAGCGATGACGTTTGGCTACATCACCGGGCGCCATCTTGCTGGCCTTGGCGCGAGCGCGCAACCTGAGGTACCGCAGAAGATCGCCTCTGCCTGAGACCAGAACGCCGCCCCGTGGGGCGGCGTTTTTCTTTACCGGTGATTACTGAGTGGCGGCGGCGCGCGCCTGCTCCATCCAACCATCCACAAGTTCGCGGTTCGCTTCGATCCAGGCAGCCGCATGTGCTTCGATGTTGCGGTCACCGGCATTCATCTTGGCATTCTGCGACGACATGTCGGCAAGGGGGATCTCCACTGCATCCAGCAGTGCCCGTGCCGAAGGGTTGGCGTCGAGGAATTCCGTATTGGCAACGGAAACGATGTCGTTCGCAGGGAAACCCAGCATGCAGGGGTTTGCGACGCATCCCTCGATGTCAGGTTGCACGGCATTATCCGCCAGCGGCATCAGGTTTTCCGGCAGGTCGATACGCGGAACCTCGATCCAGACGACATCCTCCCCGGGCTTGAGCTGGTCGATGGTCCAGTTCGGCGTCCAAGTGTAGAAGAAGATAGGTTCGCCGGCTTGATAAGAGGCGATCGCATCAGCCATAGCCGCCGCATAGCCCGCCTTGATCGGGTTGACGTGGTCGAGCAGGTCATAGGCCTTCATATGGTGTTCGATATTGGTTTCGCACGCCCAGCCGGGAGGGCAGGCGACCATGTCGGCCTTGCCGTCGCCATTCCGGTCAAAGGCTTCCTGAACTTCCGGCCGTTTGAAATCGTCCAGTGTCTTGATGTCGAATTTCTCGGCGGAGGCCTTGTCCACCAGATAGCCCTCCAGCGCGCCCCCCTTGGCAACAGCGCCAACCGTCTCGGCCTGGCCTTCGAACACGGGACGGTAGATATCGTGGCCGGGGAACCAGCCATCGACCCACATCGTCACATCGCCATACGCAACGGACTGGTAGAAGGCGGGATTGTCGAGCGTCATCGTCGCACCCGCGCTGAACCCCAGTTCGGCCATGAGTTGCTTGACGATCTCGGTGTGGAACCAGCCGGTATCCCAGCTCGGCTGCGCCATGATGTAGGAAACGCCTTCGCCGGGCCGGTCCTGTGCCATCGCAGCAGGAGCGCCGAGCACCAGAGCGGCAACGGAAAGCGTGGTGGCAAGAGAGGATTTGAGACGGGACATAGGATCGTCTCCTTTCTGTTTAATGGGAGGGAAGGGGCGATCCTGAAGGACCGCCGTTTCGATCAGCCGACCTTCGGCTCACGGGCAGGCTCGGCAACAGACGCGGTGGATCCCGCGCCGAAGAAGCCTTTCAGCGTCTGGAAAAGGGAAACGCGGCGCGCCCCGTTTTCATCCGCCAGACCCTGCGTGATACGGTCGAGCGTGATGGCGAGGATCACGATGGCCGCACCGCCCGCAGTTGCGGAACCCACGTCCAGTCGACCGAGGCCTGTATTCACGACCAGCCCGAGTCCGCCGCCGCCGATCAGCGCGGCAATGACCACCATGGAAAGCGCCATCATCAGTGTCTGGTTCAGGCCGGCCATGATTGTCCGCATCGCCATCGGAAGCTGAAGATCCCAGAGCATCTGCCAGCTCGTGGAGCCAAAGGCCTGTGCAGCTTCGATAAGATCGGCCCGGACGTTGCGGATGCCAAGATTGGTCAGCCGCACGATGGGCGGCAAGGCAAAGATGATCGTCGCGATGATGCCGGGCGTCATGCCGACACCAAAAAGCATCACGATGGGCACCAGATAGACGAAGGACGGGATCGTCTGCATCACGTCCAGCACCGGGCGCATGATCTTCCACGTGATGTCGGAGCGTGCGGCAAGGATACCCGCAGGGATGCCGATGATCGCGCAGAAGAAGACCGAAGTCAGGATCATGGCGAGCGTCGTCATCGTCTGCGGCCAGAGGCCGATCATGTCGATGAAGGAAAACCCGACGATCACGAAGATCGCCATGCCCTTGCCTGCGTAACGCCAGGCCGCCGCGGCAAAACCCAGCAGCATCACCAGCATGGGGACTGCCAGCAGGAAGCCATTCAGACCGTTCAGAACGCTCGTGATCGGGGTTTGAGCCGCCCGGAAGAAAGTACGGAAATTGGGAACAAGCCAGCCCCGGACAAAGCCGTTCACCCACTCGTCGAAAGGTAGTGTCGCAATATCAGCGGGGCTCATTGGCGGCCTCCCCGTTTGTTTCGGTTTTGGCGGTGGCAAGCTGGGCCAGCACGTCCTTGGGTTCGACGACACCGACAAGACGGTCATGGCGGTCCGTCACCGCAACGGGAAGACCGGTGCCGGCGGCCTCATACACATCCGCAAGCGCTGATTTCGTGTCCACGGAGGGGAAATCCTCCCGCATCGCCTCAAGCACCGCTCCGGGACCTTCGCCCTTGCGCGAAACGATGGCCGCGAGATCGCGATAGGTGACGATGCCGACTATACGGTCGCCGTCCAGCACATGAAGCGCGCCTGCTTCGCTCTCTTCCATCTTCTTGAGCGCGGCGGCGGCGGTGTGACGGCCGAGCTGGATCGCCGCAGGACGAAGGGAAATGTCTTCCACGGTAAAGACGCGGCCCCGGTCGATATCCGCGACAAAAGCTGCGACGTAGTCGTCGGCCGGCGAGGTCACGATTTCCTGCGCCGTGCCGATCTGCACGATGGCGCCGTCCTTCATGATGGCGATGCGGTCGCCAAGCATCATCGCCTCGTTCAGGTCGTGGGTGATGAAGACGATGGTCTTGCGCATCTTGCGCTGCAACTGGATCAACTCTTCCTGCATCTCGCGGCGGATAAGCGGGTCGAGGGCGCCAAACGGCTCGTCCATCAGCAGAATCTCGGGCCCGGACGCCAGCCCGCGTGCGATCCCCACGCGCTGCTGCATGCCACCGGAAAGATCGGAGGGGAGCGCATCCGCCCAGGCAGCGAGGCCCACACGGTCGAGCACCTCGCGCGCTTCGGCGTCACGCCTCGCGGCGTCAACCCCCTTCACCTTCAGCCCGTAGGCGACGTTCTGGGCGACAGTCCAGTGCGGAAACAGGCTGAAATGCTGGAACACCATTGCGATCTTGTCGCGACGGATGCGGCGGAGCTCCTTGGGGGAAGCGGATGCGATATCGTCGCCGTCGATCAGGATGCTTCCCGAGGTGGCAGGGATCAGCCCGTTCAGCATCCGCACAAGGGTGGACTTGCCAGAGCCTGAAAGCCCCATGATGACGAAGATCTCGCCCTCGGCCACGTCAAACGTCGCGTCCCTCACGCCGACTGTGGCGCCGGTTGCTTCGAGGATGTCCTGCTTGGTGGCGCCCTTCTGGAGAAGCGCACGGGCCTCCTCCGGTTTGTCGCCAAAAATCTTGCTGACGTTCTTTACACTCAGTTTGGCTTGCATGCCTCTCCTTGCTGTTTTCTCGCGTCTTGGGGCGACATGAAAATGCCCTTTGTGGCAGAGCGGGAAGGCCGCCTTGCCCCATGTGCGAATGATCACCGATATGTCAGATGCCCCTACATTTAGCGCATAGTGCTCGATTTTACAACCAAAAGCCCAGATTTTGGTTCCCTGCGTTGTGATGAAACGTGAGCGCGCGCGTGATCGGAAGCCCCGCAAAGGCAATTGCGCGCCTGATCGATCGGCGATTGCTCGCCGCGGAGAAGCGAAGATTTTTCCAAGTCATGGCGGGATTTGGCCGGTTTCCCACTTCACGCCGGTTTGACAGTTCGGCAACGGAGCGCCACTCTCGCCCGGCCCTGGGGAGAGGGCGGGGATTCATGCGGGTCCTGAGGAGGAAAAGTGGAACGAATGAAGGAAAAGGCCGTGCTGGTATTCGGCGCGGGCTCTGTCGGAGATGGCTGGGGCAATGGCAAGGCGGCCGCGGTCGCCTATGCGCGTGAGGGAGGTCGGGTCGCCTGCGTTGATATCGACGCCGCATCTGCGGAAACCACCGCCGCCATCATCCGGTCGGAGGGGGGTGATGCGCTCGCCTTGTCAGCGGATGTGACCTGTGCCGCCCAGATTGATGCCGTTGTTCAAAGCATGACGGATCGGTGGGGGAGCATCGACGTTTTGCACAACAACGTCGGCATGAACCTGCCCGGGGGCGTCACGGAGGCAACGGAGGAAAGCTGGAGGCGCGTGTTCGACGTGAACCTCACGTCCGTGTTCCTCACGTGCAAGGCGGTTCTCCCCTGGATGGTCCGGCAGGGAGGCGGGGCAATCGTCAATGTCTCTTCGCTCGCCTCGATAAGGTGGACGGGCTATCCCTACGTGTCCTACTGCGCCTCCAAGGCCGGCTTGAACCAGCTGACGCGAAGCATTGCCATTGAATATGCGGCTCAGGGTATCCGGGCGAACGTCATCCTTCCCGGCCTCATCGACACGCCGCATGTGGTGAAGCAGATCGGCGGCTATCATGCCGATGCGGAAGACATGCGGCGCAGGCGGGCCGCGATGGTTCCGATGAAGCGTCAGGGAGACGGCTGGGACATCGCATGGGCGTCGGTTTTCCTTGCCTCCGACCAGGCAAAGTTCATCACCGGAGTTGAGCTTCCTGTCGACGGCGGTCAGTCCTGCACAATGGCCGGCTCGGTTCAGTGATCGATTATTCCATAATATGGATCACATCCGAAAGAAAGTCAGTTAAATTCACACGGATCCATTGCATCTACTGCCGAGTCGCGACAATGTAGCGCTGTGAGGGCCTGAATTTGGTCCACCATATGGATGTCAGGCGCGTATCTGGGAGGGTCGCGCTTGGCGTAGCGGCGCAAGACCGCACCATCTGGCGGAGAGGAGCCGCCATTGGGGGAGGGGAGCCATGACAATGGCCTATGAAGCGATTCCCGCTGAGGATCTCGCTCAGCTGGAGACATCACATCCCGGCTCACGCTGGATGAGACCGGTGGAAGTGATCGCCGCTGCATTGCTGGTGGCGATGATTACAATGATCCTCACCAACGTCGCCTCGCGGTACGTTTTCGCGCGTCCGATCATCTGGGCGGATGAGATCGCGTCCATGAGCTTTCTTTGGCTCGCGATGCTCGGCGCTGCGCTGGCGATCGACCGTCATGAACATATGCGGCTCGGGGTGTTCGTGGCGCTCTTTCCCGCACGCGTGCAGGAGTTCTTGAACGGCCTTGCGCTCCTGCTGGTGGTGACATTCCTCGTGGCGCTGCTGCCCACTGCCTTTGAATATGCCTACGAGGAAAGCTACATCACCTCGCCCGCGCTGGAATTGCCGATGACGTATCGTGCTGCGGCGCTGCCCGCGGGCATGGTGCTGATGGCTCTCCTCGCCCTCGTGCAGGCGGTGCGGGAGACGCGGCTGAAGCCGCTCGTCATGGCGGCGGTGTCGATTGCCATTCTGGTGGGGGTGCTCTGGCTCGCCCGGCCCGTTTTGTTGGGCTTTGGCAACTGGAATCTGCCGCTGTTCCTCGCGCTTGGTGTGGGAACGCTGCTGGTCATGGGTGTGCCCATTGCCTTCTGCTTCGGGCTGGGCACGCTGGCCTATCTAACATTCGCGACGAATGTGCCTGTTTTCGTCATGATCGGGCGCATCGACGAAGGGATGTCGGCGCTCATCCTGCTTTCTGTTCCGGTGTTCGTGCTGCTCGGTTGCATTCTGGATGCGACGGGCATGGGCAAGGCCATCGTGGAATTCCTTGCCTCTCTGCTCGGCCATGTGAAGGCAGGCATGTCATATGTCCTGCTCGGGTCGCTGTTTCTTGTTTCGGGTATTTCCGGCTCCAAAGTGTCGGACATGGCCACGGTGGCGCCCGCGCTTTTCCCGGAGATGAAGCGGCGGGGCCATAAACCCTCCAACATGATTGCCCTGCTCGCCACCGGCGCCGCCATGGCGGATACCGTTCCGCCTTCCATCGTGCTGATCGTGCTGGGCTCTGCGGCTGGTGTTTCCATCGCCGGATTGTTTACCTCCGGTTTCGCCATCGCGATGGTGTTGCTTGTGGTGCTGGCTCTGCTTGCCCGCTGGCAGGCGCGGAGAGAGGATATGACCCATGCGCGCCGTGTTCCGCTTCGCATGATGTGGAATACGCTGCTGATTGCGGCGCCCGCGTTGACGCTGCCGTTCCTGATCCGCTGGTTCGTGGGCGGCGGGATCGCCACGGCGACGGAAGTGTCCACTGTCGCCGTGGTTTATGCGGCTTTCATCGGGATGGTGCTCTACGGTGGCATCCCGCTCCGGCGCATGGGGACGATGCTGGTGGAGACGGCGGCCCTTTCCGGTGCGATCCTGCTCATCCTCGGCACGGCCTCCGCCATGGCCTGGGCGCTGACCCAGTCGGGGTTCGCGGGGCACTTGCTGAGCGCGGTGTCCGACCTGCCGGGGGGGACCTTCACCTTCATGGCGGTCACGATTGCGATCTTCCTTGTTCTGGGCTGTTTTCTTGAGGGGATTCCGGCGATCGTGCTCATGGCGCCTATCATGTTCCCGATGGCCCGCGCCCTTGGCATCAACGACATCCATTATTCGATGGTGATCGTTGTCGCGATGAATCTTGGTCTGATGGCCCCGCCCATCGGCATCGGCTTCTACCTCGCCTGCAAGATAGGCAACGTGCCGCCCGATGCCGCGATGGGCGCAATCTGGCCCTATCTGGGGGCGCTGTTCATCGGACTTGTCATTATCGCGGCAGTCCCCTGGTTTTCGCTCGCCTTCCTCTGAAGGCATATCACTTCGTCATGTCTCAGGGAGGAGACCCATGACCCTCAGCCGTCGTTCGCTGATCATCGGCGCGTCCGCAGGTGCGCTGGCCGCGCCCTTCATCCGGGTACGCCCCGCAATGGCCGCGGAGTATACCTACAAGCTTGCGAACAATCAGCCGCTGTCGCATCCATCCAACGTCCGCGTGGCTGAGGCGATCGCGAAGATCCGCGAGGAATCCGGTGGCCGGATGGAAATCAACGTGTTTCCGCAGAGCCAGCTCGGGGGTGACACCGAAGTATTGGGGCAGCTCCGTTCCGGGGGTGTCGAGTTCTTCATGCTCTCGCCGCTGATCCTCTCCACCTTTGTGCCGAATGCTTCGCTGAACGGCATCGGGTTCGCTTTCAAGGATTATGACGCGGTCTGGGCGGCGATGGACGGCGAACTGGGCGCCTATGTCCGCAAGGAGATCGAGGCGAAGGGCCTCTACGCCTTCGACCGGATCTACGACAATGGCTTCCGTCAGATTTCCAGCTCTACCAAGCCGATCGCATCGCCCGCGGATCTCGAAGGGTTCAAGATCCGGGTTCCGGTCAGTCCGCTCTGGACATCCATGTTCTCGGCCTTCGGCTCCGCTCCCGCCTCCATCAACTTTGCCGAGGTGTATACGGCGCTTCAGACCGGGATCGTGGACGGGCAGGAGAACCCGCTGGCGATCCTGTCAAACTTCAAGCTGTTCGAGGTACAGAAATACGTCTCGATGACGAACCATATGTGGGACGGATTCTGGATGCTGTCGGGGCGGCGTGCCTGGGGTGCTCTGCCGGATGACCTGAAAGAGATCGTGGCGCGGAACTTCAATGCCTCTGCTCTTGATCAGCGAAAAGATATCATGACGTTGAATGCTTCTCTTCAAGGAGAACTTGAGGGGCATGGTATGGTATTCAACTCCGTTGATCCGGCTGCTTTCCAGCAGAAACTTCTGGACGCGGGCTTCTACAAGGAGTGGCATGGCAAGTTTGGTGATGAGGCCTGGTCGATCCTTGAAAAGGCGACAGGGCTGACGCTCGGCTGATCATGAACCAGCCCGGTCCCTTTGCCGAAAGTCAGGTTACCGGCGCCCAATCGGTGGAACGGGCACTGGCACTGCTGTCGCTCGTGGGTCGCAACGGGGACAGCGGTGCCAGTTTGTCACAGATCGTCGGAGCAAGCGGCCTGAACAAGCCAACAGCCCGACGCCTGTTGATGGCGCTCATGCGTGCCCGGCTGGTGGATCAGGATCCGGCGAGCCGCAAGTACACGCTGGGGCCGGAGCTCTATGTGCTGGGGGTTCTGGCAGGGCGGCGGCATGGGCTGCTCGCCCATTCCATGGACGCGCTCCGGCGTCTTTCGGAAGAGACGGGTGACACGAGTTTCCTGACTGTGCGGCAAGGCAGTTACGCGCTTTGCCTGCACCGGCAGGAAGGCTCTCATCCTGTCCGTACCCATGCGTTGCAGGTTGGCGATCAGCATCCGCTCGGAGTGGGCGCAGGCGCGATGGCTATTCTGGCGGCCCTACCGGAGCAGGAACGGAGCGCGATCATCGCGCAGATGGCACAGGAATACGCTCTGATCGGCAGCTACTCCGCCGATCAGGTCCGGCTGGATGTGGAGACGACCATCAAGGCGGGGCATGCGCTCAATCCGGGCCTGTTCGTCAGTTCGTCCTGGGGGATCGGTCGGGCGATCCGCCTGCCCGATGGTGAGGTTGCGGGCGCGATTTCCATAGCGGCAGTGGATAGCAGGCTCGGCCCGCAGCGCCAGGAAGAGTTGGCCACGCTTCTGGCGCGCGAGGGCGCGGCAATAGAGGCGCGATTGCAAAAGGTTTTTGCTCCGCAAGGGGGCACTGAGGAAGGAAGGAAGTGATGGCAGATCCGATGATCGTCGGCTGGGCGCACACGAAGTTCGGGAAGTCCGAGGCAAAGGACACCATGGCGCTGATGGCGGAAGTAACTGCGCCCGCGCTCTGCCATGCGGGGCTGCCTGCCGGGAGCGTAGATGGAATCTTTGTAGGAAGCTTTAATAATGGCTTCCAACGTCAGGATTTTCAAGGTTCCCTTGTTGCGATGGGATTGCCTGAACTTACGCATGTTCCGGCCGTGAGATGTGAAAACGCCTGTGCCACGGGTTCCGCAGCCCTTCACGCGGCCATGGACTTCATCGCCGCGGGCAGAGGGCGGGTCGCACTGGTCGTCGGCGCGGAAAAGATGACTGCCATACCAACGGCGGATGTCGGCGATGTGCTGCTGACCGCCTGCTACCGTGAGGAGGAAGGCGGGGTCGAGGGTGGTTTCGCCGGGATATTCGGGCAGATCGCCAACCATTATTTCCAGCAGAATGGCGACCGCTCTGAGGAGCTGGCCATGATCGCGGCCAAGAACCATGCGAACGGCATGAACAATCCCTATGCTCATATGCAGAAGGATTTCGGTCTCGCCTTCTGCAATACGGTCTCGGACAAGAACCCCTATGTCGCCGGGCCGCTGCGGCGGACGGATTGCTCGCTCGTCTCCGATGGGGCGGCGGCTCTCGTGCTGGCGGATGCCGAGACTGCGGCCTCCCTGCAACGTGCCATCGGCTTCCGCTCCCGTGTTCAGGCGAACGATATCCTCGCGCTTTCCCGCCGTGATCCGACCGCCTTTGAAGGCGGGCGTCGTGCCTGGGCGGGGGCTCTGGCAAATGCGGGCCTTGGTATCGGCGATCTCGATCTCGTGGAGACGCATGATTGCTTCACCATGGCCGAGATGATCGAATATGAGATCATGGGCCTTGCCGCGCGGGGCGAAGGCTGGAAGGTCATCCGCGAAGGGCGCACGCGGATGGGGGGCGACCTGCCCGTGAACCCTTCCGGCGGATTGAAGTCCCGCGGGCATCCGATCGGGGCGACCGGCGTTTCCCAGCATGTGATGGCTGCCATGCAATTGATGGGTGAGGCTGGCGACATGCAGGTGCCGGGGGCGGAACTGGCCGGCGTGTTCAACATGGGTGGCGCTGCGGTGGCCAACTATGTTTCCATTCTGGAGCGCGTGAAATGAAACCCTGTTCGACACGGGTGATGAACCTCGCGACCTTCGTCAGCCAGAACGCCCGCCGCGCGCCGGAAGACATCGCTATCGTCTGGCGCGAGAACGTCTGGACCTGGGCGGAGTTCGACGCCCGTATCGATGCCATGGCGGCCGCGTTGCAAAGCTACGGCATCGCCAAGGGTGACCGTGTTCTCGTCCAGTCGCAGAACTGCAACCAGATGTTCGAAACGATGTTCGCCTGTTTCCGCATCGGTGCGATCTATGTTCCAACCAACTTCCGCCAGACCCCCGAGGAAGTCGCGTTTCTGGCGGAGAGTTCGGGGGCCAGGGCACTGATATGCAATGCCACATTCCCGGAGCATGCGGCGGCCTGCACCGGCATGGGCCTGACAATCGCCATCGGGGATGCGGCTTTCGGCCCCTCCTACGACGCCATCGTGGCGGATTTTCTGGGGAGAAAGCCGCAACCCGTGGCGGTGGACCGCGATGATCCTTGCTGGTTCTTCTTCACCTCTGGAACAACCGGAAGGCCCAAGGCGTCTGTGCTGACGCATGGTCAGATGGCTTTTGTGGTGACCAACCATCTGGCTGACCTGATGCCGGGTTTGACGCCCGAGGACGCGTCTCTGGTGGTGGCGCCGCTGAGCCATGGCGCGGGTGTGCATCAGCTCACCCAGGTGGCGCGGGGCGTCAAGACGGTGCTCATGCCCTCCGAGCGTTTCGATGTGGCGACTGCGTGGGATCTGGTTGAGCGCTGGCATATCTCCACGATCTTCACCGTTCCCACTATCCTGAAACTGATGGTGGAGCATGAGAGTGTCGGGCGTTTCGATCACCGATCCCTCCGCTACGTGATCTATGCGGGCGCGCCCATGTATCGTGAGGATCAGAAGCGTGCATTGGCCGCTCTTGGTCCCGTGCTTGTGCAATACTTCGGTCTGGGCGAAGTGACCGGCGCGATCACCGTGCTCCCCAATCGGCTGCATGCGGCGGAGGACGGGCCGGATGTTCGTCTTGCCACCTGCGGATTTGAACGGACCGGGATGGAGTTGCAGATACAGGGCGACGACGGCCGGCCGCTTCAGCCCTTCGAGACGGGAGAGATCTGCGTGATCGGACCCGCCGTATTCGCGGGTTACTGGGAAAATCCGGAGGCGAACGCCAAGTCGTTTCGGGACGGGTGGTTCAGGACCGGCGACCTCGGCCATGTCGATGAGGAGGGGTTCCTCTACATCACCGGGCGCGCTTCGGACATGTATATTTCCGGCGGCTCCAACGTCTATCCGCGTGAGATCGAGGAGAAGCTTCTCACCCATCCGGCGGTAAGGGAAGTGGCGGTTCTGGGTCTGCCGGATCCGCTTTGGGGGGAGGTTGGCGTTGCGGTCTGCGTGGTTGATGCGACGGTGACGGAGGCAGAGCTTTCCGCCCATCTCGACGGGCGAATAGCGCGCTACAAGATGCCCAAGCGCTTCCTGTTCTGGGACGAGCTACCGAAATCCGCCTATGGCAAGATCACCAAGAAGCTGGTGCGGGAGGAGATCGAGCGCCGGGGCATGCCAGAGCTGGAAAGGCACCTGGCATGACAGCGCTTCGCCAGGGGCTGCGACATCCCGGCCCCCCCGCGGCTGATCGACGGCAGGCTGTCCCGACCCGGCTTCAGCCGCTGGAGGGCGATCTGGTGGCGGGCCGCGTTCTGATGGACGAAGTCGCGCGCATCTTCGACGACGCAGGCTGCATGGGCGGGGTCATGTGGCTTGACGGAGTAACGGCGGACCCGTTCCGCTACGTCCTGCCCGCACTTTCCACCGACGGGGTTCACGCGGCCTATTACAGCAAGACCCATGCACCTTCCGGGCGGGTCACGCTTGGCTCCTGCGTGGCCGTTGTCGGTTGGCGGGATGGTGCCCGGTTTCTTCACTGCCACGGTGAATGGCAGATGGAGGACGGCGCGGTCGCGATGGGACATCTGCTGCCGCTCGAAAGTCGGGTTGCGAAGCCGGTCAGCGTTCGTGGCTTGGGCGCGCCCGCGGCCTGGTTCGAGGCACTGCCGGATGAGGAGACGAATTTCACACTCTTTTCGGCTGCAGGAGGCGGTAACGGAGGCTCAATCCTGCTCCGTCTTCGCCCCGGCGAGGACGTGGTGACGGCAATTGAACAGGTCGCGGCAACGCACGGTCTGAGTCGCGGTCGTGTCCATGGGATCGGGTCCATCTGCGATCCGGTCTTCACTGATGGCAGGCAGGTGGACTGTGTTGCAACCGAAGTCCGTATCGATGCGGGTGATATCGTGGACGGCGTCTGCATGCTTACTGTGTCTCTTGTCGATGTCGAGGGGCGCGTCCACTCCGGAAAGCTCACCAAAGGTGAGAATATCGTCGGAGTAACCTTTGAAATATTGGTAGAAAACTTGGAGGATCAATGAAAGACGCTATCCCGGAAAAGGGCACGGTTCTGGTCACCGGCGGGGCATCCGGCATTGGTCTTTCGGTCGTGGATGCAGCGTTGGCGGAGAATTGGGGGGTCGTGGCGATCGACCTGCCCGGTGAACCGCTCGACCGTCTTGCGGCCAGGCTGGACAATACGCGGGCGCGTGCAGTCGCGCTCGACGTGGCTGATGAGGGCCGCGTGGTGGAAACCGTTGCGCAGCTGGAAGATGAACTGGGCCCCATCACCGGACTGGTCAATTCGGCGGGTATCGCGCGGGACGTGGCGGTCATGCAGACCGATCCGGGGCTGTTCCGCCGTATACTCGACGTGAACGTGGTCGGATCCTTCCTGATGGCACGGGAGGCTGCGCGGGTCATGCGGGGGCGGGGCGGCGCCATTGTGAACGTGGCCTCCGTCTCCGGTATAAAGGGGAATGAGGGGCGGGTGGCCTACGGCGCGTCCAAGGGAGCTGTCATCACCATGAGCAGGGTGATGGCGGTTGAACTTGCGCCGCTTGGCATCCGGGTGAACGTGATCGCGCCCGGCCCCATCGAAACGCCCATGGTCCGCGAGGTGCACACGCCGGAGGTCAGGGAGACATGGATGTCCACTGTTCCCATGCGGCGCTATGGTGCGCCTGAGGACATCGCGCAGGTGGCGCTGTTTCTTCTGGATGCCAGCCGTTCGGGTTATGTTACGGGGCAGACGCTCGCCGTCGATGGCGGCTTCACGATCGCGGGGATCATGAGCGGCACGGCTGCGGAGGCCAACGCCGCGGTTTGACAGTGCGGGGTGGATTGCCCACCCCGCGGGAGAGATCAGAACTCCTCCCAGTCTCCGCCGTCGTCAAACCCCATGTCCGCTGGCTCTTCAGGGCTTTCGCCTGCCTCTGCAGAGCCTGCGAACATGCCGCCTATGGCATTGGCAAGCATCATGCCGCCCGCGACGCCCATTGCTGTCTGCGCCGCACCGCCCAGAAAGCCGCCGCTCCGGCCGGGTTGTGCCATGCCCGGCGCCGGCTGACCGAGGGATTGGCCGACCGGCTGACGGGGCCGAGGCGCAGCCCCGGGGCCGCCCAGAAGACGCGAGAGAAAACCGCCCTGACCGCCTTGCCGCGCCGCATGGACCTGCGCTTCCAGATCGGCAATCCGTGCCTCCGCAGCGTTCAGGGCCTGCTCCTGCACGACAACCGTCTGGGCCAGATAATAGGGTGCGCCGGGCTGACGGGCGACCTGCTGCGCAATGAAGGCTTCCGCCTCTCCGTCACGCTGGGGGGATTGACGCTCTACATCCGCGAGCTTGCCGAAAAGGCCCGCGATCGCCTGTTTGTCGTTGTGATCCATGAGAGCCGATGTCCTTTCGGTTATTCCTCCCGCTCGCCGGTAAGGCTCAGCAGGAGCTGGAAGATGTTGACGAAGTTCAGATAAAGCGACAGCGCACCCATCACGGCCAGTTTGCCCTGCGTTTCGCTGTCATGATGCTCGGAGTATTGAAGCTTGATGTTCTGCGTGTCCCAGGCGGTCAGCCCGACAAACACAATGATGCCGATGACGGAGACCGCGAACTGCAGGGCCGAGGAACCAAGGAAGATATTGATGACGCTGGCGAGAACCACGCCGATCAGGCCCATGAACAGGAAGCTGCCCATTTTGGTCAGGTCGCGCCGGGTCGTGTAGCCGTAGAGGCTCATCGCCCCGAACATGGCCGCCGCACCAAAGAACGCGCGCCCGATCGATACGCCGGTAAACACGAGGAATACGGAGGCGAGCGACAGTCCCATGACCGCACAGAAGGCCCAGAACAGCGTCTGCGCCGTGCTCGCGCTGATGGCCTCGATGCGGAAGGAAAAAAAGAAGATGAACGCCAGCGGCGCAAACATCACCACCCATTTCAAGGGGGTGGAGAAGATGGGAACATAGAGCGCCGGCACGGAGGCCACCAGCATTGCCACCGCCGCGGTAAGCACGAGCCCGATGCCCATGTAGTTGTAAACGCGCAGCATATGCGCGCGCAGACCCGCGTCGAAGGCAGCAGGGTTTGCCGCCGCGGGCGCGAAGCCGGCGCTCCGCCCGCGATAACTGTCGTTCATGGGATACTCCTGTTGGTCAATAGAGGGTTCTGGACAGCCGCTCCGCTGCGACACGCAGCCGTTCGGTATCCGTTTCGGCGAGCAGGACATGCGCCGTCTCGCCGATCTGGAACCAGACGATGGCGATGCCGCCCCGCTGCTCGGACGCTGGCAGAGTGACGGCAAAGCCACCCGGGCGCGCGGCGAAGACATGGAGGCGACCCATGTCTTCGGTGTCGAAGGTGATCTCCACGCCCGGTCCCTGCGGGGAGGGAAAGATCTGCGCGTCCCGGAGGGTCCAGCCGCTGTCGTAGAGCGGCAGGATGATGCCGGTGGCGGCGCGGATTTCCCCCCGATCCATGTGCTGGAACGGCGGTTGTGACGGCATGGAAAAGCGCAGGTTGCCCGCATCGCGTGCCGCAAGGGCAGCTTCCACGACGGCCGGCGGCGGGACAGAGGCCGACAGGGGGCGGATCCCCGTATGCGCCACCCAACCCGCAACCATCAGCGCGCAGGCCGGCAGGAGGCGCAGCGCCCGGCGAAGATGGCGATCACGGGCGATACCCCGCGCGAGCTTCCCTGCGGCCCGGCCCGTCCTGCGGTTTCCGGCAGCCGGTACGGCCGTTGCGAGGCGAAGCTCGTCGCGGATGCGCAAATCGGCCATCACCCGCGCGGCGGCATCCGGGCGCGCTGCGAGCCACTGCTCCACCCGCGCGCGTTGCCAAAGGTCGAGCTGGTCATCCACATAGGCGTCGAGATCGATCTCCGTTACCTGATCAGCCGCGGCCATTGCGCCCTCCGACAACCTGAAGTGCCGGCCGCGCGGGCCCTTCCTCGAATTCCCGCAGTCGCGCGCGGGCGCGGGAAATGCGCGACATGATGGTGCCGATCGGAACCCCCGCGACGTCGGCGGCCTCCGCATAGGTGAGCCCCTCAATCGCGACGAGGTGCAGTGCTTCGCGCTGGTCCTGCGGAAGATCGAGAAAGGCCGTGCGGATCTGTGACAGGCGGACGACGGCTTCCTGCGGTGCCTCGGCGCTTTGCGGGGCGGCAAGACTGGTTGCCACGATCCGCCGCGCCTCCGCCGTCCGGCTGCGGTAGCGGTCGACGAAGACGTTGTGCAGGATGCCGAACAGCCAACCGCGGATATTGCCGCCTGCCCGGAGCGTGCCGCGTGCCTCATGCCCTCTCAACAGGGCCTCCTGCACGAGGTCTTCGGCCTCTCCCTCATCGCGGGAAAGGGTCAGGGCATAGCGGCGGAGCGCGGGGAGATCGTCAAGGATCGGGTCGGTCTTGCGGGTCATCGTGCTCCATATACGGAGTCACGGTGCGAAACATTCCCTGCTCAGGGGCTGACAAACTGTCGCAGGCCGCGCCGGTCAGACAGCGACGGACTGCAGATAGGCCAGCGCCGCTTCCGAAATCGGGCGGGACCGGCGCGTTTCTTCATCCATCAACACCAGAACGGAAATGCCGGTCGCCACACAGCGTCCATTGTGAAAGATCGCCTGCCGGAGCGTGAGCGAACTCCGCCCGACACGTGCCACGGACGTGCCGATCTGCACCTCTCCGGGCCAGCGCAGTTCCGCCCGGAAGTCCAGTTCCAGCCGCGCAATGACGTAGGAGGCGCCATTCTCACGCAGGGGAGAGGCGGCATCGAACAGCAGCTCCACGCGCCCCGTCTCCAGAAGCGTGGAGAACACCGCGTTGTTGACATGGCCCTGCCGGTCCGTGTCGCCGTAGCGCAGCTTGTCGCGGCTGAGCAGCTGGAAATCCTCTGGCGCGGGCTCGGGGGTCTGTGTCATTCTGCATCTCCGTGGGCGAGGCTGGCGGTTGTCAGCCGCCGGACGGTAGCGGCGGTCCTTCCCTTGTGCAAGCGGCGGAAGGCGCTCCAATGGCTTGCAATGGTTCGCCATTCCGGTCTAGACGATCCAGAGCCAGCCGTCGCCAGCCAATGTTCTGCGCTTGTGGAGCCGCGATGACCCTGACCAGGCGCCAGTTGATGATGACACCCCTCGCTTTTGGTCTTGGTGCCATGGCGTCTTCTGCCTCAGCCGAGGCTGCGCCATTTTCAGACACATCGGTCGATGCTTCCCACGCCAGTCACGATTTTTCCCGGTTGGAGATTTCCACCGCGGCGGGTGCCTACTGGCTCTTTCTCTTCACTCCACGGGGAGAGCCGCCGCCAAAGGGGTGGAGATCCCTCTGGATGCTCGATGGAAATTCGGTCTTCGACCGCCTGTCGCCTGAGTTGCTTGCGGCCCATCCCGATGTTGCAGTCATCGCTGTGGGCTATCCCGCGAGGGAGGGGGTGGACCTGCGGCGCAGAACCCTCGATTATACGCCTGCGACCGCCGGTTCCAATGTCGATCCTCGTCACCCCGACCGGCAGACTGGCGGCGATGCGTCTTTCCGTACGGCGTTGACCGGCCCGCTCCGGCAGGCGGTGGAGGAGCGGATGCCCCTCGACCCTGCGCGGCGCACGCTTTGGGGGCACTCCTACGGCGGGCTATTTACGATCTCGACCCTGTTCGCGTCACCGGAAAGCTTCCGCTGTTGGGTGCCCGTCAGCCCCTCGACAGGGTTCGGTGAAGGGGCGCTCTTTGTGGCGGAGCGGACAGCGCGTCGGGTGCCGGGCGGTATCGCACCGGTCCATATCCTGCTGGGAGACCGGGAGCGCAGGCGCAATAGCTCCGCGGCTTCCACGCCCGCTCCCTCTCCGCAGACAATGGCCCTTGTAGAGCGGTTGGGCGAACGACCGGACCTGGCCGTCCGCGTGACCGTGCTTGAGGGTCTGGGACACGGCGCGACCTTTGCCGCTTCGTTTCCGGCTGCCTTTGCCGCCGGGGCGGTTTAGGGCGCGAAAGCCGGTCCGCCCTCGGATGGCGTCAGGCGCAGTTCCGCCTCGCCCGAGCGCCAGGTGAGGTCGATGGCTGCCAGAGTCGCGGCAACCGCCGCGCGAAGTGCGCCTTCGACGGGTTTTCCCAAGGCCAGATGTGCCGCAAACAGCCCGGCCAGAAGGTCTCCCGTTCCGCAGGGCCGGATGGGCAGGCGGGGCGTTGCGATCCGGGTAAGGTTTCCGTCCTGCCAGAGAACGGTCTCGAGCTGGTTCTGCCCCGTGTCGGTGAGCGTGCATCCCGTCGCCACGATGACCTGCGGCCCCCGCTTGGCAAGCGTCGCGCAGGCGGTACGAAGGTCGTCTTCGGTAGCGGTGTCGCAGCCGGAGAGGCGTTGAAGCTCGAACTGGTTCGGCGTGATGACATCTGCGCAGGGTAGCAGGCGCGTGGCCACGGTCTCTTCGATGCCCGGAGCGACGAAAACCTTGCCGTCATCGCCGAGCACAGGGTCGCAGACATAGCGCAGCGCCGGATTGCGGGACCGGGCGCGTTCTATGAAATCCGCCACCGCCCCGGCATTGGCGGCGGAGCCGAGATAGCCCGACAACACCACGGACGCTGTATCGACCAATCCGCGCTCCTCAACGCCACGCAGAAGGTCGGCCACCAGATCGGCGTCCAGCACCCGACCGCGGGTTGTGGGATAGCGTGGATGGTTTGAGAGCAGAGTGGTCGGCACCGGCGCCACGCTCACGCCAGTGGCCAGCATCGGATACAGCGCGGCGCTGTTGCCGACATGACCATGCACTACCTGGCTCTGGATCGAGATGACGTGCATCGGGCCTCCTGGCATGGAATTGGAGAATTGGCGTGTCCCCACGCCTGGCCTTCAATACTTGCCGCGCAGCGGGGAAGAAAGTGCAACATGCTCATCCCGGTAAATGGTTCACGCGCAAACTTCAGCGCAATGCCTCCTATCTCTGGCCAGTCCTTTCTTTTGACGCGGTCTTGGGATCTGATTCTGTCTGAGATGAGGGGTTGAGGGATACTCTGATTAATATGATGACAAATTCCGCAGATATATGCCTTATTAATGTGCAATAATAAGAGGATTGAAAAGAATGTTGCAGAAGAAGAAGCGAACCAGTTGAACCAATGCGGCTATTGGTTCAAGAAGAACCAAATGACGAGATTGGTTCATACGAAGTCCGCGCCGGCTGAGGAGGCGAGTGGCAGTTCCACCTACGCCTTGGAGCGGCTGCGCCGCTATATCGACGATCTTCTGCATCAGCCGGGCGCGCGCCTGCCGACGGAGCGCCAACTCGTCGTGGAGCTGGGCGTGGGGCGGCGGGCAGTTCGGCGCGCGCTGGAGGTGCTGGAAGCCGAAGGTCTTATCCGCCGCAAGCAAGGAGCAGGGACGTTCGTGGGCGGCCTGCACCCGCTTCCAGAAGCCACGCGCGATCTGGTGACGATGACAGATCTCTTGGAGATCATGGAAGTCCGCCTGCGCCTGGAGCCGCAACTCGCCCAGCTTGCTGCCCTGCGCGCGCGTCCCGAGCAGGTCTCGCGGATGCGGGTCATCGCGGAGCGGATCCGCGATTATCAGGATCCCGACGAGGGTGAACTCTGGGATGGCGCGCTCCACCGTCTGATCGCACAGGCGGCGGGCAACAC
The DNA here is from genome assembly GCF_002196855.1 of Haematobacter genomosp. 1. GTDB lineage: Bacteria > Pseudomonadota > Alphaproteobacteria > Rhodobacterales > Rhodobacteraceae > Haematobacter. The sequence continues at coordinate 107,971 of NZ_NIPW01000005.1, forward strand.
GCTCTTTCTGTCGCTGTTCGACATCGTGAACCGCATCCGTCAGGACGATGCCTGGCAGCGGACACGGGATCAGATGCGAAGCGAGACATCCCGCGCCCCGATCTTCGAGCAGCACAGCGCCGTGGTGCAGGCCATCGCCGACCGGGATCCGGGCGCTGCGGGGGAGGCCATGCGTGACCACCTGATGTTCCTCCACAACAAGCTGATCGGTCAGACAATCTACGACGCCGCGCTCTTTCGCGAGGCACAGCACAACTCCAATCTTTCACAGTCCCTGCCAGACGGAGACCCGACGCCATGAAGACCTCTCTCCTGTCCGCCGCCGCGCTTGTCGCGCTGATGGCCGCGATGCCTGCCAGTGCCGCGGATATCCGCATCGGGCTTCAGGACGATCCCGACACGCTGGACCCGCACCAGTCCCGCGCCTTCGTCGCGCGCATTGTTTACACCGGCCTGTGCGACAAGCTGGTGGACGTGTCGCAGGACGTGGAGATCGTCCCCCAACTTGCGACCTCGTGGGAGTATCGCGAGGAGGGCAAGGTGCTGGTCATGCAGCTGCGCGACGGGGTGAAGTTCCACGATGGCACGCCGTTCAACGCGGAAGCGGTCGTGTTCAACATCGAACGTGCGATGACCATGCCGGAGTCCCGTCGTAAGAGCGAGCTTTCCTCTGTCGAGAAGGTGGAGGTAACCGGTCCGCTTGAAGTGACCTTTACCTTGAAGGCGCCCGATGCCTCGCTTCTCGCGCAGCTTTCGGATCGGGCTGGAATGATGCTGTCGCCCAAGGCCGCGCAGGAGCTGGGCGCGAATTTCGGCTCCAACCCTGTCTGCTCGGGACCGTTCAAATTCGTTCAGCGCGTGCAGCAGGACCGGATCGTTCTGGAGAAATTCGCGGACTACTGGAACGCCGACAACATCCATCTGGACAAGGTGACCTATCTGCCGATCCCCGATACCTCGGTGCGCGTGGCGAACCTGCGGTCGGGTGACCTCGACATGGTGGAGCGCGTCGCCGCGACGGATGTCGCCACGGTGCAGGGCGATGCCGGTCTCCAGACTGCCGAGTCCGTGGGGCTTGGTTACATGGCGATCTATGCCAATGTGGCGAACGGGCCGCGGGCGGAAAATCCGATCGGGCAGGATGCGCGCGTGCGCAGGGCCTTCTCGCTCGCCATTGATCGGGACGCGCTGATCCAGGTCGTGTTTGCGGGCATCGGGCGCGCGGGCAACCAGCCCTGGCCGCCCACCAGCCCGTGGTATGACAAGGACATCCCGGTTCCCAAGCGCGACGTTGCCGCGGCGAAGGCGCTCCTGAAGGAAGCGGGGGTCGATCGGGTGCAGGTGGAGATCCAGCACGCCAACAACCCCGTCGTCTCGCAGGTCATGCAGATGATACAGGCGATGGTGGCGGAGGCGGGCTTTGACGTCACGCTCCGCGCGACGGAGTTCGCGACGCTGCTGAACGAGCAGACGGCGGGCAACTACCAGCTCAGCCGTTCCGACTGGTCCGGGCGGCCGGACCCGGACGGAAACCTCCATCAGTTCGTGACCTGCAACGGCGGGATCAACGATACGAAATACTGCAACCCGGAGGTGGACCAGCTTCTGAACGAAGCCCGCGCTGCGACGGATACCGCCGCGCGGAAGGAGAAATACGCCGCCGCGACCGCGATCCTCGATCGTGACCTGCCCATCATCTACCTCGGCCACCAGTCCTATGTGTTCGGCTTCAAGAAGTCGGTGACCGGCTTCACCGCCTATCCGGATGGGATGATCCGCCTTACGGGCGTCAACGTCGAGTAAGCCTTTGGCGTCGCGCGGCCTGGTCGCGCGACGTCCCACGCAAGGGAGAGCGACATGCTCCGCTACATCGCCCGCCGCCTTCTGGTGGCGCTGCCGACGCTGCTTCTGGTGTCGATCTTCGTCTTTCTGCTGCAGAAGCTGCTGCCCGGCGATCCGATCCTCGCGCTTGCGGGGGAGGAGCGTGATGCGGCGACGCTCGACTTCCTGCGGGAGCAGTATCATCTGAACGATCCGCTCATCAGTCAGTATTTCCGCTGGCTGGGCGGGGTGCTTACCGGTGATTTCGGCACATCGCTTCGCACGGGTCAGCCGGTGCTGGAGCTGATACTCGAGAAACTTCCCGTCACGCTGCAACTTGCGGTGATGGCGATGGCCTTCGCACTGGTGATCGGTGTGCCCTTCGGCATCCTTGCGGCCACGCGAAAGAACACCTTCATCGACTATGCCGCCAACTTCGTGGCGCTGAGCGGGCTTTCTATCCCCAACTTCTGGTTGGGCATCCTGCTGATCCTGCTGGTTTCTGTGAATCTCGGCTGGCTGCCCGCTTCCGGTTACGAGTCGCCCTTCGTCGATCCGGTGCGTTCGCTCCAGACCATGGTGATGCCGGCCTTCGTACTGGGGACCGGGCTTGCCGCAGCGCTGATGCGGCACACGCGCTCCGCCATGCTGGGTGTGCTGCGGAGCGACTATATCCGCACCGCCAAGGCGAAGGGGCTGACACGGCGGGAGATCGTCATGGGCCATGCCTTCCGTAACGCCCTGCTGCCGATCATCACGCTTTCCGCCTTACTGTTCGGAGAACTGTTGGCCGGGGCGGTGCTGACAGAGCAGATCTTTACCATTCCGGGTTTCGGCAAACTGATCGTGGATGCCGTTTTCAACCGGGATTACGCCGTCGTGCAGGGCGTGGTGCTGTGCACCGCCGTCGCCTTCATCCTGATGAACCTGATTGCCGACGTGCTCTACGTCGTGCTGAACCCGCGTATGAGGTCAACGCTGTGAGCGCCGCCGACACCACAATCGCCCCCGTCGCCGCCCGGTCCCCGAGCCGGGCCTGGCGGAAGTTCAAGCGCAACCGCGCGGCTCTGGCGGGGTTTATCGTCATCGCCTTCTTTGCCGCGCTCGCGATGCTGGCACCTCTGCTGCCCATCGCCGATCCGCTCGCCACGAGCTGGACGGCCATTCGCCTTCCGCCTTCCGCCGAGCACTGGATGGGGACCGATGAGATCGGCCGCGACGTGTTCTCCCGCATGATCTGGGGTGCACAGGCATCCCTGATGGCGGGGATCGTGTCGGTGGCCATCGCGGTACTGACCGGCGTGCCGCTCGGTCTGCTGGCCGGGTATTTCGGCGGCTGGGTCGATCTGGTCATCAGCCGGGTGACGGAGGCGCTGCTCGCCATGCCGTTTCTCATCATGGCGATCGCGCTCGCCGCCTTCCTCGGGCCGAGCCTGACAAACGCGATGATCGCCATCGGGCTTTCCGCCATGCCGATCTTCATCCGGCTGACCCGTGGTCAGGCGATGGCCGTCAAGACCGAGGACTATGTAGAAGGCGCGCGCTCCATCGGCCTGTCGCACACAGAGATCATGGGTCGTTACGTTCTGCCGAACATCATCCCCCCGATCATCGTGCAGGCGACGCTGACCGTGGCGACCGCGATCATCGCGGAGGCGTCGCTGTCCTTCCTCGGCCTTGGCCAGCAGGCCCCTGCGCCGAGCTGGGGCTCCATGCTCAACACCGCCAAGAACTTCCTCAGCCAGGCGCCGTGGCTCGCGCTCTGGCCGGGGGTTGCGATCTTCCTTGTCGTGATCGGCTTCAACATGCTCGGCGACGGGCTGCGCGATGCGCTCGACCCGCGCGAAAACTGAGAGATAGAGATGACCAAGTTCACCACCCGTCCCGAAATCCTCGGCCGTTTCGGCGCTGTCACTTCCACCCACTGGATCGCCACCGCGGTTGGCATGAGCATACTGGAGAAGGGCGGCAATGCCTTCGACGCCGCTGTCGCCACCGGCTTCGTGCTGCAGATCGTGGAGCCGCATCTGAACGGGCCGGGCGGCGACATGCCGGCCATCGTCTATTCCGCCGCCAATGATCGTGTGGACGTGATCTGCGCCCAGGGACCGGCCCCTGCGAAAGCCACCATCGAACATTACCGCTCCGAGGACATCGACCTGATCCCCGGTGACGGGCTGCTCTCCACGGTCATTCCGGGTGCATTCGACGGTTGGATGCTGATGCTCCGGGATTATGGCACGATGACGGTGCGCGAGGTGCTGGAACCCGCGATCCATTATGCGGAGGACGGTCATCCCGTGCTGGCCCGCGTCTCGGCCACCATCGAGGGGCTGGGCGAGTTCTTCGAGAAGGAATGGCCGACCTCGCATGAAACGTGGCTGCCGGGGGGCTCCGCGCCTGCGCCGGAATCGAACTTCCGCAATCCGGTGCTGGCGGAGACGTGGAAGCGCATAGTGGCGGAGGCGGAAGCAGCCGGCTCCCGCGAGAAGGGCATCGAAGCGGCCCGGAACGCCTTCTATCGCGGCTTTGTCGCGGAGGCGATTCAGAGCTACCTTGATACGGCAGAAGTGATGGATGCGACCGGCGCGCGGCACAAGGGCGTGCTGTCGGCCGAAGATATGGCCGGTTGGCAGGCGACCGTGGAGGAGCCGCTGACCTATGATTACCACGGCTGGCAGGTTGCCAAGACGGGGCCGTGGGGGCAGGGGCCCGTCATGGCGCAGGCATTGGCGCTGCTGAAGGGGTATGACCTTGCCGCCATGGACCCGCTGGGCCCTGATTTCGTGCATACGGTGGTGGAGGCGATGAAGCTCGCCTATGCGGATCGCGAGGTTTACTACGGTGACCCGGATTTCGCGGATGTCCCGCTCGGCGCGCTGCTGTCGGACGGCTACAACGACGCGCGGCGGAAGCTGATCGGGGCGGAGGCGTCGATGGAGCTGCGCCCCGGTGTCGTGCCCGGTTTCGAGGCCCAGCGGAAGCTTGCGCTCTCCGTCATTGGCGGGCTGGAGAAGGGCGCCGTTTACGAACCGACCATGTCGCACCTGACGGAGAAGCGGGGGGACACCGTTCATATCGACGTGGTGGACCGCTGGGGGAACATGGTCTCCACCACGCCTTCGGGCGGCTGGCTGCAATCCTCGCCGATCATTCCGGGGCTGGGGTTCTGCCTGAACAGCCGTGCGCAGATGTTCTGGCTGCGCCCGGGGCTGCCGACCTCGCTCGCACCGGGCAAGCGCCCGCGGACCACGCTGACGCCCTCGCTCGCGCTCAAGGACGGGCGGCCGACGCTGGCCTTCGGCACGCCGGGCGGCGATCAGCAGGACCAATGGCAACTCGCCTTCTTCCTGCGTTACGTCCATCACGAAGGCAATCTTCAGGCAGCGATCGACCAACCCCTGTTCCACTCCACCCACTTCCCGGCGTCCTTCTATCCCCGCACCTCCGAACCCGGCGGCGTGATGATCGAGGACCGGATGGGCGACGCGACCATCGCCGAGCTGCGCCGGCGGGGCCACAAGCTCACGGTGGCCGACGGCTGGTCCATCGGGCGGCTGACGGCGGCGCGGCGCGAGAGGGACGGGCTGATCCGTGCCGCCGCGACGCCCCGGCTCATGCAGGCCTATGCGGTGGGCCGCTGATATGGCGGGAGCCACGAACGCGCCGGTCCTGGCGGTCAGAAACCTCACCACCTCCTTCCACACCGACGAGGGCTGGAAGCCGGTGGTGCGCAACGTCTCCTTCGAGATCCACGCTGGCGAGACGCTCGCCATCGTGGGGGAGTCGGGGTCGGGCAAGAGCGTGACGTCACTCTCCGTCATGCGGCTGCTCGACCCCGCGCAATCCCGCATCGAGGGGGAGGTGCTGCTGAACGGGCGCAGTCTCACCGCCCTCTCCGAAGGCGAGATGCGGGAGATACGCGGCAACGACATCGCGATGATCTTTCAGGAGCCGATGACCTCGCTGAATCCGGTCTATACCGTGGGACGGCAGATCTCCGAGGTGTTGATCCGTCACCGTGGGCTGGACCGCCGTGCCGCGCGCGGGGAAACGGTGCGGCTGATGGAGAAGGTGCGCATTCCCAACGCGGCCGCGCGCTTTGACGAATATCCCCATCAGTTCTCCGGCGGCATGCGGCAGCGGGTGATGATCGCCATGGCGCTGGCCTCGCGTCCGAAGCTGCTCATCGCGGATGAGCCGACGACGGCGCTGGACGTGACGATCCAGGGGCAGATCCTCGACCTCATAAAGGAATTGCAGGCGGAGGAGGGGATGGCTGTCCTCTTCATCACGCATGACATGGGCGTGGTGGCCGAAATCGCGGATCGCACGGTTGTCATGTTCCGCGGTGACGTGGTGGAAACCGGCGATACGGCGCAGATCTTCCACGACGGGCAGCATCCCTACACGCGGGCGCTGCTTGCCGCCGTGCCCAGGCTCGGCTCGATGGAGGGGCAGAAATGGCCGCTCCGTTTCCCGAAGGTGGACATGGCGACGGGCGCGATCACCGCAGAACCGCCGGTGGCCGATACGGTGAGTGACGCAGCCCCCGTGCTGTCGGTCCGCAACCTCGTCACCCGCTTCAAGGTGGGGTCCGATCTGCTGGGCCGCCCGACGGGAGAGGTCCATGCGGTACAGGATGTCTCGTTCGACCTCTTTCCGGGGGAGACGCTGGCGCTGGTGGGCGAATCGGGCTGTGGCAAATCGACCACTGGCCGCTCCGTCGCGCGGCTGGTGGAGCCGACGTCCGGCGCGGTTACCCTTGACGGTCGGGATGTGCTGACCCTCGGCACCGCAGGATTGCGAGACCTGCGGCGTTCCGTGCAGATGATCTTTCAGGATCCGTTCTCCAGCCTGAACCCCCGCATGACGGTGGGGCAGGCGGTGACGGAACCCATCGTCAAGCACGGCATTGCCAGCGGACAGGCTGCGCGACAGAAAGCGGCCTCGCTGCTGGAGCAGGTGGGCCTCTCCAGTACCATGATGGACCGCTATCCGCATGAGTTCTCGGGGGGGCAGCGGCAGCGCGTGGCCATTGCGCGCGTGCTGGGTCTCAACCCCAAGGTCATCGTTGCGGATGAGAGCGTCTCCGCGCTCGACGTGTCGATCAAGGCGCAGGTCTGCAACCTGTTGATGGATCTGCAACAGGAGTTCGGGATCGCCTACCTGTTCATCAGTCACGACATGGCGGTGGTGGAACGGGTGAGCCACCGGGTCGCGGTGATGTATCTGGGCGAGATCGTGGAGATCGGCCCGCGGGAGGCGATCTTCGGCAATCCGCAGCATCCCTATACCAAGCGACTCATCTCTGCCGTTCCCGTTCCCGATCCCGCCCGCCGGAGCCTGCGGCGGGGCCTGATGACCGAGGAGCTAAAGAGCCCGGTCCGCCCGCGAGGATTCGAACCGCCGCAGCGGCGGTGGGAGGATCTGGGGGCAGGGCATCTGGTAATGGCCGCCTGACAGCAACAGTCCGTTTCCTTGGGATGAAAGAGGGGGCTGGAAAAGGCTCCCTCTTTTGCAGTTTACGCCTCTCTCGGCCGTCAGGAGGGCGATTGATGCGTTGCCGAAGGGTGCGGCTGGACGAAAATTGCAAAATGCTGGAGAGTGGTATCTGGCCTCTTGAGTTCGGCGAAAGTTCCTGTAGACACCAGCGCGAAACCAGCTACCATATGTAGCGTTCAGGAAGCCCGGCCCCCCTAGGGATACGGCAGGCGAGGAGGGGATGCTCCCCTTTTCGCTGGGATCAGCGGCGCGCCGGAAGGTTCCGGTCTTCGTTGGTCGGGGCAGATACCGAGCCTGGGCGCCATGATCAACGGGCGGATTGCCTGACGGAACGATCGCTGCCTGTGCATCGGTCGGATCGCCATGCTCCGCCATCAACGTCCTGAGGAACCTGCGATGAGCGTCACTGTCTATTCCAAGCCCGCCTGCGTGCAATGCACAGCCACCACGCGCGCGCTCGACAGCCGCGGCATTGGCTACACCGTCATCGACCTGACGGAGGATGCCGAGGCGATGGAGCGGGTGCAGGCCATGGGATATCGTCAGGCGCCGGTCGTCGTGGCGGGCAGCGAGCACTGGGCCGGATTCCGCCCGGACCGCATCGCCACGCTGGCCTGAGGCAGCGCTGCGGTGATCGCCTTCTACTCCACCGCCTCGGGGAACACCGCGCGATTCATCGCGCGGCTCGGCGTTCCGGCGGTGCGGTTGGCGGAACCGCCGGTGGAACCCTTCGTGCTTGTTACGCCCACCTATGCGGATGGCGAGGGGCGGGGAGCAGTGCCGAAACCGGTTATCCGCTTCCTCAACGACGCCGCCAACCGGAGGCTGATCCGGGGCGTGATCGCTGGGGGCAACAGGAATTTCGGGGAATTCTTCGCCCGCGCGGGCGATGTCATCGCAATGAAATGCGGAGTTCCGCTCCTCTACCGGTTCGAGCTTTCGGGCACGGATGAGGATGTGGCGCGCGTCAGATCAGGATTGGAACGGTTTTGGACACGGCAGCTCTCTCCAGCCCAGTGAGGAAAGAAAAATCGATCCCGGAGGAGTTCCGCGGGCTCGATCATCACGCGCTGAACGCGATGCTGAACCTCTATGACAACGAGGGCCGCATCCGTTTTGACGCAGACCGCTATGCGGCGCACAAGTATTTCCTCGACCACGTGAACCAGAACACGGTCTTCTTCCATTCGCTGGAGGAGAAGCTCGATTATCTGGTGGAGGAGGGATATTACGAGGCGGAGGTTCTGAACCAGTATGCGCCCGCCTTCCTGCGCCGGATCTGGGACGCGGCCTTTGCACGGAAGTTCCGCTTTCCGACCTTCCTCGGCGCCTTCAAATATTACACCAGCTATACGCTGAAGACCTGGGACGGCAAACGCTACCTCGAACGTTACGAGGACCGGGTGGTGATGGTTGCACTGGCGCTCGCGCAAGGGGACGAAGACCTTGCCATGCGCCTGATGGAGGAGGTCATCTCCGGCCGCTTCCAGCCCGCGACGCCCACCTTCCTCAATGCCGGCAAGAAGCAGCGGGGAGAGCTGATCTCCTGCTTCCTGCTGCGGATCGAAGACAACATGGAGTCTATCGGACGCTCCATCAACTCCGCGCTGCAACTGTCGAAACGCGGCGGGGGTGTCGCGCTGATGCTGACCAACCTGCGGGAGTCCGGTGCGCCGATCAAGGGGATCGAGAACCAGTCTTCGGGCGTGATCCCCGTCATGAAACTGCTGGAGGACAGCTTCTCCTACGCCAACCAGCTCGGCGCGCGTCAGGGAGCGGGGGCGGTCTATCTCAACGCGCATCACCCCGACATCCTGCGCTTCCTCGACACCAAGCGGGAGAATGCGGATGAGAAAATCCGCATCAAGACGCTCTCGCTCGGCGTGGTGATCCCCGACATCACCTTTGAACTCGCGAAGCGGGACGAGGACATGTATCTGTTCTCCCCGCACGATATCCAGAAGGTCTATGGCCGTCCGTTCTCCGAGATTTCCGTGACGGAGAAGTATCGGGAGATGGTGGACGACCCCCGGATCCACAAGAAGAAGATCAAAGCCCGCGAATTCTTCCAGATCATCGCAGAGATCCAGTTCGAATCCGGCTATCCCTACATCATGTTCGAAGACACGGTGAACCGCGCGAACCCGGTTGCGGGGCGCATCACCATGTCCAACCTGTGCTCGGAGATCCTGCAGGTCAACGAAGCCTCCACCTATCATGACGATCTGTCCTACGATCACATGGGGACGGACATCTCCTGCAACCTCGGGTCGCTGAACATCGCGGCAACGATGGATGGCCCGGATTTCGGCGCCACGGTGGAAACGGCGATCCGTGCGCTGACGGCTGTGTCGGACATGTCGTCGATCGATAGCGTGCCCTCCATCCGGCGTGGGAACGACGAAAGTCACGCCATCGGTCTGGGCCAGATGAACCTGCACGGCTATCTGGCGCGGGAGAGGATCCACTACGGATCGGAAGAAGGTATCGACTTCACCTCGGTCTATTTCGCGACGATCCTCTATCACGCCGTCCGCGCCTCCAATGCGCTGGCGCGTGAGCGCGGGCAGTCGTTCAAGGGCTTCGAGAATTCGAAATATGCCGACGGGTCGTTCTTTGACAAATACACCACGAAGGATTGGCTGCCCAAGACGGATCGGGTGACGGAGATCTTCGCCGGCCTGCCGCTCCCGACCCGCGAAGACTGGGCCGCGCTCCGGGCGGCGGTCATGCGTGACGGGCTGTATAATCGTAACCTGCAGGCGGTGCCGCCGACCGGCTCGATCAGCTACATCAACAACTCGACCTCCTCGATCCATCCCATCGTGTCCAAGATCGAGATCCGCAAGGAAGGCAAGATCGGCCGCGTCTATTACCCCGCGCCCTTCATGTCCAACGAGAACCTAGAATACTACCGCGACGCCTATGAGATCGGGCCGGAGGCGATCATCGACACCTATGCCGCGGCGACCGAGCACGTCGATCAGGGCCTGTCGCTGACTCTGTTCTTCCGCGACACGGCGACGACGCGGGACATCAACCGGGCGCAGATCTACGCCTGGAAGAAGGGCATCAAGACGATCTACTACATCCGCCTGCGCCAGATGGCGCTGGAAGGGACCGAAGTGCAGGGCTGCGTGTCCTGCACGCTCTGAGCAGTTCTGCTGTGGGAGGGGCGCCGTCTTGCAGATGGCGCCCCTCCATTTAGCTGATGCTGTAATTTTAGCCACCACATATGGACGACGGGTCGCCAGCGCCGAGTGTCTGCGGTAAGATAGCTCGAATCGGCGCAGCGGGTGAGATGCTCGCCGCGGGAAGCCCTCCAACTCGGGAACAAGACCATGAAGGACAACGTGCAATCCCGCGTCGTCGCGCGCGCCGTGAACTGGAACCGCCTGCAAGACGATAAGGACCTGGAGGTCTGGAATCGCCTGACGGGCAATTTCTGGTTGCCGGAGAAGGTTCCGCTGTCCAACGACATCCCCTCATGGTCGACGCTGACTGCGGAGGAGCGCCGGCTGACGATCCGCGTGTTCACCGGCCTGACTCTGCTCGATACCGTGCAGAACACCGTGGGCGCGCCCGCACTCATGACCGATGCCGCGACCCAGCATGAGGAGGCCGTGCTCTCAAACATCGCGTTCATGGAGGCGGTGCACGCGCGGTCCTACTCCTCCATCTTCTCCACGCTCTGCCTGACTGCCGAGGTGGATGAAGCGTTTCGGTGGGCTGAGGAAAACGAGCACCTTCAGAAAAAAGCGCGCCTGATCCTTGACGAATATAACGCCAACTCAGACCCGCTACGCCGCAAGATAGCCAGCGTGTTTCTTGAAAGCTTCCTCTTTTATTCGGGTTTCTACCTGCCGATGTGGTGGTCATCCCGGGCAAAGCTGACCAACACTGCCGACCTTATCCGCCTTATTATTCGCGACGAGGCGGTGCATGGCTATTATATCGGTTACAAGTTCCAACGCGCGCTTGAGCGGCTCCCGGAAGCGAAACGCGCGGAAGCCAAGGACTTTGCCTTTGCGTTGATGTTCGATCTGTATGAAGTCGAATCTCGCTATACCGCCGAGCTTTATGATGGTGTGGGTCTTACGGAAGATGTGAAGAAATTCCTGCATTATAATGCCAATAAGGCATTGATGAATCTGGGATATGAATCGCTTTTTCCCACATCCGTGACTGATGTGAACCCTGCAATCCTGTCTGCTCTTTCCCCCAATGCGGATGAAAATCACGACTTTTTCTCTGGCTCCGGATCAAGCTATGTCATTGGCCGCGCCGTTGCTACCGAGGATGACGACTGGGATTTCTAACCCGCCGGCCGGAAGCACCGGGTATTGTGCATGCGGCAATAGGTGTACTCCCGATTTCATACGCTGAGCTTTTACGCCAAAGGTTGGGCGAATATCACAAGCCTCTCGGAGCCATAGTTTATAAGAGCGACAACCTGATCATGGCTCGATAATCAGCGTCTATGGCGGCCCAGACAAAATCATCATTGTCTGGACCGACGACTGTTCTGTTCGTCCGTCAGCCAGAAATGTTCGCTCATCATGTGCCCCTGTTTGGGAGCTTGGAACTATCCGGGCTTAAAAGCAGCTTTCTAAGCCATGACGTTAGGGCGCTATCGCGCCCCTTCATATCCAGATGGCGCTCCGGCGAAATACAGGAAATCAAAAACCGCGATTTACGTTAACGTGCGCCGAGTGGCTCCCCGTGTAAGCGATAGTCATGGTTATGTAATGCGTTAGCGGTTCAACCGGCTGACGGCGCTGTGCAAAAGAATATCCATCCCGGCGCGCAAATCCTGCGGAGAACAGGCCTCGGCATTATTGTGAGTGATACCGCCACGGCAGGGAGTGAATATCATGGCCGTGGGGCAATGCATGGCCATATGATATGCATCGTGGCCGGCTTGAGACTGTATATCGCGCCAATTGTGATCCTGGCGGATCGCCTCGGACCGGATGAGATCAATAAGGTCCTGGTCGAAGATCGCTCCGCCCCAAGACCATTCATCCTCCACAACTGCCGTACACCCTGCTATCGCCGCAGCGGAAAATGCAGCGCGTCGCATCTTTTCAGCCATCACACCGGCGGTGACGGGATCGGGATGACGGACGTCGGCCACGCATTCCGCTGTTTCCGAAAGGATGCCCGGCTTGTTTGGCCATGCTGTCAGACGTGATCCGGTGGCCTTGCCGTCGTGAACAGCAAAATCCCAGCCGATGTCGTCCACTGCTGTCAGCCAGCGCGCACCTGCTATCAGCGCATTGTGGCGTAGGTCCATAGGCGTGGGCCCTGTATGGGCGGTTTGCCCCTCGAAGCGCACGCGCATGCCGTGGCTGGGATAGCCGCCGGTAACGACGCCAACCGCGCGCCGTTCCGCATCAAGGATCGGGCCCTGTTCGATATGCAGTTCGAAATAGGCATCAACACGGCCACCGGGTGCTGAACGCGTGCCGCGATAACCGATACGTTCCAGCTCATCCCCGAAACGGATGCCCTCGTCATCGACAAGATCACGCACCCAATCCGGTTCATATTTGCCGACGAACGCTCCAGAGGCAACCATCGGGGGGGAGAAACGAGCACCTTCCTCATTGGTCCAGTTGACAAGAACCAGCGGGCGCCGCGTGACATGGTCGAGGTCGTTCAGCGTTCGCGCCACCTCCAGGCCGGCCAGGACGCCGACGATACCGTCGAAGCGGCCGCCGTTGACCTGCGTGTCCAGGTGGCTGCCGATCATCACCGGCGGAAGGTCGTCACACTCTCCTGCCCGACGCGCGAAGATCGACCCGAGTTCATCGACTTCCACGGTCAGGTGCGCTTCTTCACACCAGCTTACGAAAAGGTCGCGCATCTCCCGATCAGCATCGCTGAGCGTGAGGCGCGAGAGCCCACCAGGCCTTCCGACTCCGATTTCGCTCGACCGTTCCATCGTGGTCCAGAACCGGTCAAGGTTCATGCGGCTGTCACCGGTGAAAGTCATCGCGCCATCCTTTCTGCTGTCGCGACAAGAAAAGCAGACGGCGCGGGCTATCACAAATAGGCTGAGGTAATGTCAGTCATCACTCATGGTCCGTTGCGTATTTGTAGCTAACATACTGTAGAGAAGTCATAAATTCATTGGCCGCGTTAACTGCATCCACCGATTTACCTGAACTATGATTGCCATAGCCCTAGTCTATTTGTCTCCTCCCGCCAGTTGCGGAGAATGGACCCACGCCATAAGAGCGCCCCGGACGGGCCAAGACAAAGACAACACAGGGATCTGCCATGAACCGTTTTCTCGCCGCCGCGCTAGCCGGTTTCCTCGCCATCGGCACAGCCTCCGCCGATCCGATGGCAGGAGGACGCGCGAATGTCGTCGTTCAGCCTGAGCCGCCGAGCCTGATGATGGGCCTGTTCCAGAACGCTCCGACCCAGATGGTTGGCGGAAACATCTATGAGGGGCTGCTGCGCTACGACAACGATCTCAACCCGATGCCGTCCCTGGCGAAGTCGTGGACGGTTTCGGAGGACGGGCGGACCTATACGTTCAATCTGGAGGACGGGGTGAAATGGCACGACGGAGCGCCGTTCAGCGCCGCCGATGTGGTATTCTCCGCCGATGTCTTCCTGCGCCAGTCGCATCCCCGCTTCCGCGCCGTGCTGACCCATGTCGAGTCGATCACTGCCCCTGACGATCATACGGTGGTCTTCCAGCTGAAGGCGCCGTTCGGCCCGTTCCTCAACTCCTTTGAGGTCGGCTCCATGCCGATCGTGCCCAAGCACATCTACGAGGGCACGGATTTCGCGACCAACCCGGCTAATAACACCCCCATCGGCACCGGCCCGTTCAAGTTCGCGGAATGGGTGAAGGGATCTTACATCCGGCTGGAGAAGAACCCCGACTACTGGGATGAGGGCAAACCCTACCTGGATGAAATCTACTGGCATGTGATCCCGGACGCCGCAGCCCGTGCCGTGGCCTATGAGACGGGGACGGTGGACATCCTGCCGGGCGGCGCGGTGGAGAACTTCGACGTTCCCCGGCTCACCGCACTCGACAACACCTGCGTCACGCAGAAAGGCTGGGAATTCTTCTCGCCGCAATCGTGGGTGTGGATCAACAACCGTCAGGGACCGACCGCCAACAAGGAGTTCCGGCAGGCGATCCTCTATGCGCTCGACCGCGAGTTCATCAAGGATGTTCTCTGGAACGGGTTGGGCAATGTCTCGAACGGCCCCTTCGCCGCAACGACGAAGTTCAACGATACCGACCTGTCGCCCTATCCCTTCGATCCCGACAAGGCGAAGGAGCTGGTGAAAGCGTCAGGCTACAACGGCGAGACACTGCGTCTCGTGCCCATGCCCTATGGTGAGACGTGGATGCGTCTGGCGGAAGTCATCAAGCAGAACCTCGCGGATGTGGGCGTGAAGGTCGATATCGTTGCGACCGATGTGGCGGGCTGGAACCAGCGGCTTGGTGACTGGGACTTCGATCTGTCCACGACATTCCTTTATCAGTATGGCGACCCCGCGCTCGGCGTGGCGCGGAATTATGTTTCGACGAATATCGCCAAGGGCTCGCCCTGGAACAACGTCGAGGGCTATTCCAATCCCGAAGTCGACGCGCTGTTCGAGAAAGGCGCCGCGACCATCAACCCCGAAGAGCGCGCCGCCCTCTACAAGGAGGTTCAGGCCAAGCTTTCGGAGGACGTACCGGTGGCGTGGCTTCTGGATCTCGGCTTCCCGACGATCGCGCGCTGCAACATCAAGGATCTCGTCACGACCGGCATCGGTCTGAACGACGGGTTCAAGAACGCGTATATCGAACGCTGATCCGCCCCGCACCCGCCCCTTGTACCGGCGGGTGCGCCCCGTCCCCCGATGGGACCTCCATTCAGGGCAGACCAATGAAACTCCTCACCCGCATTCTGTCGCGGCTGGTCAAGGCATGTCTGGTGCTGTTGGCCATCCTGGTGCTCAACTTTATCCTGATCCACATGGCACCCGGTGACCCGGCCAAGGTCATGGCCGGCGAGGCAGGTGCAACGGACGAGATCTTCCTGCAGCAATTGCGGGAGAAATTCGGTCTGGATCAGCCATTCTACGTCCAGCTGTGGCGTTACATAAGCGGCGTGTTGCAGTTCGATCTGGGCTATTCCTACCGCCAGCAGATGCCGGTGATCGACCTCATACTCGACCGCCTGCCGGCGACCCTGCTGCTGACGGGCACGGCCTTCGTGATCTCGCTGGTGTTGGGCGTGCTTGCCGGTGTGCTGGCTGCAAGCCGCGTGGGGCGGTGGTCGGATACACTGATCTCCTCCATAGCCCTTCTGTTCTACGCGACCCCCCTGTTCTGGGCGGCCTTGATGGGCGTGCTGCTCTTCTCCGTGACGCTGGGATGGCTGCCGCCCTTCGGCTACGAGACCGTGGGCTCCAACCTCACCGGCCTTGCCCGGATGGGCGATATCGCGGCGCATCTGGTGCTTCCGGCGCTGTCACTCGGCCTGTTCTTCATGGCGGTCTATTCGCGGATGACGCGGGCCTCCATGCTGGAGGTCGCCCAGATGGATTTCGTCAAGACCGCCCGTGCCAAGGGGCTTGCGCCCGGTGTGATCGAGCGTCGGCACATCCTCCGTAACGCGCTTCTGCCGATCGTGACGCTGGCGGGCCTGCAGGCGGGTCAGCTTGTGGGCGGCGCGGTGCTCACGGAGACGGTGTTTGCCTGGCCCGGCATCGGACGGCTCATGTTCGAAGCGCTGACGCAGCGGGACTACAACGTGCTGCTCGGCGTCTTCTTCATCTCCGCCGCAATGGTGATCGTGTTCAACCTTATCACCGATGTCATCTACGGGATCGTCGATCCCCGTATCCGGCTCGAGCGCTAGGAGAGGCCGATGAAAGATTTCCTCAAACGTTTTGCGACGAACAAGGGCGGCGTGATCGGGCTGGTGCTTCTATTGCTGGTTGTCGTCATCGCGGTGACGGCCCCCCTGCTCTTTCCCGGCAATCCGTGGCGGATGGTGCAGCGGCCCTTTCTGCCGCCGCTCGAGAACATGGCCTACCCGTTGGGCACGGACACATTGGGGCGCGACGTGGCTGCCGGACTGGCACATGGGGCACGGGTCTCGCTGCTGGTCGGCCTCGTCTCCACCCTCGCGGCGCTGCTGATCGGCATACCCGTGGGCGCGCTGGCCGGCTACTTCGGCGGCTGGGTGGATGACATTCTGATGCGGGTGACGGAGTTCTTCCAGACGGTGCCGAGCTTTGCGCTTGCCATCGTGCTGGTGGCGATCTTCGAGCCGTCCGTCGTCTCCATCACCCTTGCCATCGCCATCGTTTCCTGGCCGCCGGTCGCGCGGCTGGTGCGGGGGGAAGTGCTGTCGCTGCGCAAACGCGAATATATCGAAGCGGCGATCCTTCAGGGTCTGTCCAGCCGGTCCATCATTCTGGGGCAGGTGCTGCCGAACGCCGTTTCGCCGATCATCGTCATGGCGTCCCTGATGGTGGCCAGCGCGATCCTTCTGGAATCCTCGCTGTCCTTTCTGGGGCTGGGGGATCCCAACCTGCTATCGTGGGGTTACATGATCGGCGCGGCGCGGACGGTGATCCGGCAGGCGTGGTGGCTGTCCTTCCTGCCGGGCGCGGCCATCGTCATCACCGTGCTGGCGCTCAACCTGATCGGCGAAAGCCTGAACGACGCGCTGAACCCCCGCCTCGCGCGGCGAAAATCGTGAGGCCCGACATGCAGGACGCACTCCGTATCGAGACCCTCACCATAGCACTGCCCAAGGGTGCCGACCGCCCCCATGCGATCGAGGATGTGACGCTCACCCTCCACAGCGGACGGACGCTCTGTGTGGTGGGTGAATCCGGCTCGGGCAAATCCATGTCCGCCAATGCCGTGATGGGGCTGCTGCCGCAGGGTGTGCAGATCACCGGCGGGCGCATCCTGCTGGACGGCGCGGATATCACCCATCTGGACGAAGCGTCACGGGCTTCGCTTCGGGGGGCAAAGATCGCGATGATCTTTCAGGAACCGATGACGGCGCTCAATCCGCTCATGCGGATCGGGGCGCAGATCGCAGAGGTGTTCGAGGCGCATGGAAGGCTCGCCCCCGGCGAACGCGCGTCCCGCGCGCTGGAGCTTCTGAAAGAGGTCGGTATTCCCGACGCGGAACGGGCGCAATTCGCCTATCCGTTTCAGCTTTCCGGCGGTCAGCGGCAACGGGTGATGATCGCCATGGCCCTCGCGCTGGAGCCGGGTGTGCTCATCGCCGATGAGCCCACGACCGCGCTGGACGTCACGACCCAGGCACAGATCCTGACACTGATCCGGGAGTTGCAGCAGCGGCATGGCATGGCGGTGATGTTTGTCACCCACGATTTCGGCGTGGTGGCCGAGATCGCCGATGACGTTGCCGTCATGGAGCTCGGGCGGCTGGTGGAGAGCGGCCCCGCGGAGCAGGTTCTGAAGCATCCGTCCCACCCCTATACCCGCCGTCTGATCGACGCGATCCCAAAGGTCGATCTGGCCGCGAACCAGGAGCCGGAAGCGCCGCCGCTTCTTCAAGTCCGCCATCTGGTCAAGGAATTCACCAGCGGTGACCGGATCGTGCGGGCGAGCGACGATGTCTCCTTCGATCTGCTGCGGGGCGAAACGCTGGGGATCGTCGGCGAAAGCGGCTCCGGCAAATCGACGCTGGGGCGGATGATCGTGCAACTTGCCCGGCCCGATGCCGGGTCGATCACCATGGAGGGAACGGACATATCCACCCTTCGCGGAGCCGCTCTGAAAAGTCATCGCGGACGCATCCAGATGATCTTTCAGGATCCCTATGCCTCCCTCAACCCGCGTTCCCGCATCGGACGGATCCTGACCGAAGGCCCGATGGCGCATGGCAAGAGCCGCGCCGCGGCACTGACCCGCGCGCGCGAACTCCTGACGCTGGTGGGGCTCAACGAAAGTGCGATCGACCGCTATCCGCATGAATTCTCGGGCGGGCAGCGGCAGCGGATCGGAATTGCCCGCGCCCTCGCCCTCGACCCCGAAATCGTGGTCGCCGATGAAGCGGTGTCCGCGCTTGATGTCTCCGTGCAGGCCCAGGTGCTGGATCTGCTCGAGGATCTGAAGGCGCGGCTTGGCCTGACGCTCATCTTCATCACGCATGATCTGCGCGTGGCTGGCAAGATCTGCGACCGGGTTGCCGTCATGCAGAAGGGTCGTATCGTCGAAATAGGGCCGGTGGAGCAGGTGTTCCGCCACCCGCGTGAACATTACACCCAGAGCCTGCTGGCCGCCGCGCCGGGGCTGGAGCTTACCGGACAGGCGGCGGATTGACCGCCCCTTCCCAAACGAGACCGTGAGGATATGATGAAGGCCATCTTCGACGAACGCCAGCGCGCCCACGACCCCCGCTTCCGGCTGGAGAACGGACGTGTCGTGCTCAATCCCGACCGCCCCGACCGGGTGGCCGAACTGCTGCGTGGCGCGACGGAGGCCGGACTGGAGCTTGTCGCCAGCGAGGATCACGGGATGGCGCCGCTGGCCGCGATCCACACGCCGCGTTATCTCGACTACCTCCGCACCATCTGGGATCGTCGCATCGCGCTGGTTCCCGATCTTGAGGAAGTGGTGCCCGGCCGCTTCTGCCCCGACCGGACGATGTTCTACTCCGAGGAATCGGAGGCGCAGATCGGCTTCTTCAATGCCGACACCTCCTGCCCCGTTTCCGCCGCGACATGGGAGGCCGTCTATTGCTCCGCCCAGACCGCAGTCACCGGCGCGAAGCTGATCCTGTCGGGCGAGGCGAAGGCCTATGCGCTCTGCCGCCCCTCCGGCCATCACGCCTACCGGGAACTGGCGGGCGGGTTCTGCTTCCTCAACAATTCTGCCATCGCGGCGGAGCGGTTGCGCGCCGGTGGGCATCGCGTGGCCATCGTCGATATCGATGTGCACCATGGCAACGGCACGCAGGGCATCTTTTATGACCGGGACGATGTTCTGACGATCTCTCTCCACGTCGATCCCGCGCAGTTCTACCCCTACTATGCCGGCGGAAAGCAGGAGACCGGAGCCGGTCGCGGCCTGGGCTACAACGTCAACCTGCCGCTGCCACGCGGTATGGGAACGGACGGGTACCTCGCCGCGCTGGACATCGCGCTTGGCCAGGTACGGGCCTATGGGGCGACGGCGCTGGTCATTGCGCTCGGCCTCGACGCGCATGAGAATGACCCCTTCCGCGGGCTTGCCGTGACCACGCCGGGCTTTGCCGAGATCGGGCAGCGTTTTGCCGCTCTGGGCCTTCCTACTCTGGCGGTGCAGGAGGGTGGATACATGCAGCCGAGCCTTGGTGACAATCTGGCGAGCTTCCTGAAAGGGCTGCGGTCGGCGTAAGGGCCCGGCGTCCCGGCCAACCCCCGGATTGGAGACGGTGGACCTCTGGCAGCGTTCGCGCTAGAGCAGGGTTCCCCGTCCCAAGCAGAGCCGCCATGCCCGCCCGCACACCGCTCGGCGATATGAATCTGAACCTGCTTCGCACCTTCTGCGCCATTGCGGAGGAGAAAAGCATCACCCGCGCGGCGAAACGGCTGTCGCTCAGCCAGCCGAGCGTGACCGTTGCCCTCCAGAGGCTGGAGGAGCAACTGGGCTGCCAACTCGTGTTCCGCGACAGTCGCCGCTTCGGCCTGACCCTTCGTGGTGAGAAGGTCTATCAGGAATGCGCCGAGATTTTCCGCTGTGTGGACCGGATTTCCGATCTGACGGAGGATCGCAACGCGGAGGAATTCGGTGAACTCCGCCTCCAGACGCTCAGCACCCTCAACTCGACCCTGATCGACGAGGCGATCCGGCTCTATCATCAGCGTTATCCCTCGATCACCTGGATGGTGGATGTTCAGAACAGTCAGGACACGGTTCGTCGCATCACGCAGGAGAAGGCGGGCCTGGGCATCTGCCTCCTGACAAAACCCATCATCACGTTGGACTGCAAACTGCTGTTCCGGGAGGAGTTCGTAGTGTTCTGCGGTGCCGAGCATCCGCTCTACGGGCAAGCGGAAGTCACGGTGCGCGAACTGGCACGCGAACCCTTCATCGCCTTTGAATGTGCAACAGAAGGGTTCGGGTTGGAGCCGATGATCATGCTGCGGGAGGGGCTTGGCCTTGGCAACCGCATCAGCGGGTCCAGCCGCAGTCTGGAGGAGGTGCGCAGGATGATCTCCCTCGGCCTCGGCATCGGCCTTCTGCCCCTGATGAGTGTGGCGGAGGAGGTCGAAAAGGGTCGCCTGTGGCCGCTCCGCATCACGGATCAGCCGTTGGGCGCGGATGTGTTTCTCGTCAGCAACCCCCTTACCCCGCTCACCCCGCCCGAGCGCCGCTTCGTGGAGCTGCTGGACGAGTTGCGCGTCCTTTATCCAGACATGATCTAACAGGCTGCTGAAAAAGTCGGGCACCTGCCCGAGCTTGCGGTGAAAGCCGGAAAATCGGTCCGGTCCGGAGCCAAAGTTGCGGTTTCCGGAGCGCTCTTCAACAATATGGGCAAAGTCTCCGCCTCAGTGTAAACTCAGAATGCTTTTTAGGCAGCCTGCTAAAGCACACCTGCCACGACATTGATCGTCAGTGCGACGACGCCAAGGTTGAAGAAGAACGCCACGATCCCGTGCAGCGTTGCGATGCGACGGAAGCGACGGGTGGTGATCTGGACGTCCGACACTTGAAACGTCATCCCTATCACCAGCGCGAAATAGCAGAAATCGGCGAAGAGCGGGGCTTCATCGCCCGGAAAATCAAGCGCGGGACGACTTTCCTCATCGTAGTACACATGCGCATAATGAAATGCGTAAACGAGATTCCCGAATAGCCAGCTTATCGCCAGCGTGGCGGTGACAAGGGCGAGATCCAGCGCCGTCATCCCCTGCTTGCCCCCCACGAGCAGCGCAAGCGTCACCAGCACCATCAGCAGGATCACCGTCACGGTCAGCGCGAGAAACAGCCGTCCGCCATCGTCACGGGTCTTGCGCGCGCGAAAGGCCTGCTCATCCTCCTCCAGCCAGAGTGGCGCGCAACTTGCGATGAAGACCGCCGCCGCGAGATCGAAGCCGAGGATCAGGGCCTCCGACCAGTCGAGCAGCAGGGCAAGCCCCCCGCAGGCGAGGGCGAGCGTGGCAAAGAAGGCGATGAACCTCGGGTGACGGGGAACGGTCATGATGTCCGCTTGCAAGGGCGCTCAACAGATCATGCCGTGGTCAGCGCGATTGGCAAGCATCTCTCGCTGCCTGCCGGGCCAGGCGCTCCACATCGCGGCTCACGTTGTCCAGCCCCGATATGTCGTCGAGCGCGACCCAGCGGGCCTCCAGCGCATCGTCATCGGCGACCGGCTCACCGGCCACCCAGCGACAGGCTACGGCTACCAGCACATAATGAAAGCGGAGCTTTCCATCCTCACTGCGGTCCAGCGCGTCGAGCACGGTTAGAATGGCGGCGGCAACCCCCGTGACCCCTGTCTCCTCCGTCAGTTCACGTTCCGCAGCGGCAAAGAGTGTCTCCCCCGCCTCGATCCTGCCGCCCGGAAAGCCCCAAAAGCCCTCATCCGGGGGATTGGCGCGCCGCACGAGCAACACCTTGCCCTCCCGAAACACGACGGAAAGCACCGCCGGAACCGGTTTGAGAAGCGCTGTATCAATGCTTGCGGTCATGGCGGAGACGGGTTGTTATGTGCGGATCATGCCGGATGAAGCGCCTGTTGATCGATGCTTGTCAACCGGCAGCGCCAGGGGGGGGTGAAATCGAATGCAGAGCGTAAGGGCCTATGTTTTCGACGTATTCGGTACGCTGGTTGATTGGCGCGGCGGGGTCGCCCGCGATGCGGCGCCGTTTCTTGCCCGGCACGGGGGGGATCCGTCGCAGGCGCAGGCCTTCGCGGATGCGTGGCGCGACCGCTATCAGCCCGCCATGACGGAGGTCCGCGAGGGGCGTCGTCTCTTCACCCGTCTTGACGTGCTGCACCGCGAGAACCTCGCCGCGATCCTGCCGGAGTTCGGGCTGGACCCGGAGGGCCTGACCGCGGAGGAACTGGACACGCTAACCCTTGCCTGGCATCGGCTGGATCCGTGGCCCGACGTGGTACCGGGGCTGACACGGCTGCGCCGCGGGGCGATCATCGCGCCGCTCTCCAACGGCAATATCCGCCTCATGATTGATATCGCCAAGCGCGCGGGTCTTCCGTGGGATGCCATTCTGGGGGCAGAGGCGGCGCAGGCCTACAAGCCGCGCCCGGCGGCCTATCTGCGCACGGCGGAGATCCTGATGCTGCCGCCGGAGCAGGTCTGCCTCGTGGCCGCGCATAACGACGATCTTGCCGCCGCGCGGGCCTGCGGTCTTCGCACCGCCTTCATTCCGCGCCCCCTTGAATACGGGCCCGGGCAAGAGACCGACCTTGCACCAAGCGCCGACTGGGACGTGGTGGCGGAGAGCGTCGAGGATCTGGCCGACCGCATCGGCCGGCCCCGCTGATCGCTATTCCCCCCGAGGGAAGCGCTGAGCCTCCTCCAGAACGTTCAGGTCCATGTGATTGCGCATGTAACGTTCGGAGGCGCGTTGCAACGGCTGAAAATCCCACGGGAAATAAGCGCCGTTTCTCAGAGCCTCGTAAACGATCGTGCGCCGGGCCTGGCTCTCGCGCACTTCCGCGTCGTAGGCGGCAAGGTTCCAGCGGCTCTGCGCCAGCATGGTCAGCCGGTGCAGCGTCTCCGCATGGGCCGGGTCCGCGGCAAGGTCCGTCAGTTCGTTGGGGTCGTTCTGCATGTCGAAAAGCTGGGGCGGATCGGCATCGCAGAGCACGATTTTCCACCGCCCGTCCCGAAGCGCCACCATCGGCGCGACGGAGCCTTCGGCCGCATATTCCATCGGCACCGGCCCCCGGATACCGCCTTTCGCGACCGGCTCGAGGTCCGCGCCATCCGTCCAGGGCGCGATACTGCCAAGGTCGATCCCCGCCAGCCCCGCCAGCGTCGGCAGCACGTCAAGCGTGGAAACCGGCGTCTCCACGCGCCCAGGCACCCACCCCGGTGCGGATACGATGAGCGGCACGCGCGCGGACCCTTCGAAGAAGCTCATCTTGAACCACATTCCCCGCTCTCCCAGCATGTCGCCATGGTCGGAGAGGAAGAGGATGGCCGTATTCTCCGCCATCCGGGTCCGGTCGAGGATGTCCAGAAGTTCCCCTACCTTCTCATCGACATAGGAAATGTTGGCGAAATACCCCTGTCGGGCGTGGGCGATATCGTCGGATGTGATGTCGAAGTGCTGGTAGTCGCAAGCGTTCATCAGCCGCTGGGAGTGCGGGTCCTGATCCGCATAGGGGATCGCAGGCACCGCCGGTTTCAGCGCGGGGCTTCCCTCGTAGAGATCCCAGAACTTCCGTCGGGCGACATAGGGATCATGCGGATGGGTGAAACTCACCGTCAGGCACCAGGGTCTCGCATCGTGACCACGGGCAAGGTCATAGAGCTTCTGCCCCGCAAGAAACGCCACCTCGTCATCATATTCCATCTGGTTGGTGATCTCCGCCACCCCCGCCCCCGTGACGGAGCCGAGGTTGTGATACCACCAGTCGATGCGTTCGCCCGGCCGGGTGTAATCCGGCGTCCAGCCGAAATCGGCGGGATAGATATCCGTGGTCAGCCGCTCCTCGAACCCGTGCATCTGGTCGGGGCCGACGAAATGCATCTTGCCCGAGAGGCATGTATGATAGCCAGCACGCCGAAGGTGATGGGCGAATGTCGGGATGTCGGAGGCGAACTCCGCCGCGTTGTCATACACCCGCGTGCGCCGGGGAAGCTGCCCGGACATGAAGGAGGCCCGCGCCGGCGCGCAGAGCGGACTGGCGGTGTATGTATTCACGAAACGGACGGACCGGTCGGCCAGCGCGCGCAGAATGGGCGCATGGAGGAAGGCGGCCGGCCCATCGGGGAACAGCGTCCCCGCGAACTGGTCCGCCATGACGATCAGGATATTGGGCTGCATCGCGAGCGCGTGTCAGAGAGCCAGAGCCTTGCGCACAGCGGCGAGCCCCGGCTCCCCCGCGCGTGTCATCACCCCTTCCAGCCACGGGCCGAGCGCGTCGGGATTGGCCTTGATCCAGTCGGTCGCTGCGGCCTTCGGGTCGGCATTGTCGTTGAGGATCCGGCCCATGATCTGGTTTTCCATACTCACGTTGAACACGAGATTGGTCAGGAATCGGGCCGCATTCGGACATTCCGCCACCCATGCCTTCCGCGCGAGCGTGAATACCTCGGCCCCGCCATAGTTCGGCCCGAAATACTCATCCCCGCCAGAAAGATAGGTGATATCGAGCGTCTCGTTCATCGGATGGGGCGCCCAGGCGAGAAAGACGGAGAACTTGCCCTGACCGTCATTCCGCGCGACCTGGCTCAGCATAGCCTGCTCACCGGACTCGATGAGCCGCCAGCTCCCCAGCCCGAAATCGTTGGCATCGACCATCTTCTGGATATTCTGGTTCGCCGGCGCGCCCGGTTCGATCCCGTAGATCGTGCTGCCGAACTCGCGCGCATGCGGAGCGAGATCGGAGAAATCCTTCACCCCCGCGTCGGCGGCGGCCTTTGTCACGGCAAGCGTGAACTTCGCGCCTTCGAGATTGCGGGTCAGCACATCGACAGACCCTGCCTGTTCCAGATCGTCGCGGAAATGCTGCTGGGCGGGCATCCAGTTGCCGAGGAAAGCGTCCAGATCCCCGCTCTTCATCGCCTGATATCCCACCGGAACGGAGAGGGTCGAGATGCGCGGCTGATACCCCAGCCCCTCAAGCAGCACGCTCGCCACGGCATTGGTGGAGGTGATGTCCGTCCAGCCCGGATCGGAGAGCCGCACCGTCTGGCAGGCAGCCGGATCTGCGGCCTGCGCGGGAAGCGCCGCCGCAAGGGTCAGGGCGGCGGCAATTGCGGGGGTCATGGAACGCATGATCTGGTATCTCCTCTGTTGACCGGATCTTGCGATGCCCGCGCGCCGGGAGCAACCCCCAGCGCGCGGCAATCCGTCAGCGCCAGCCCAGCTCGGGCGCCACGTGCTTCAGGATCGCTTCCATCACATGCACGTTGTATTCCACGCCGAGCTGGTTCGGCACGGTGAGCAGCAGCGTATCGGCTTCCTGTATCGCCTCATCCTCCGCGAGTTGTCTTGCGAGTTTCACGGGATCCGCCGCATAGCTCCGGCCGAAGATCGCACGGGTCTGCTCGTCGATGAAGCCCACCTGATCCTCGGACTGGTCACCATGGCCGAAATAGGCCCGATCCCGATCATCCGTCAGGGCGAAGATGCTCCGGCTGACGGAGACACGCGGCGTCCGGCTGTGACCGGCCTCCTTCCACGCTTCGCGGAACGCGCGGATCTGCGCGGCCTGCTGCACGTGGAAGGGCTCTCCGGTCTCGTCATCCTTCAAGGTTGAGCTTTGCAGGTTCATCCCCAGTTTCGCCGCCCAGACGGCCGTGGCATTGGAACCCGCACCCCACCAGATGCGGTCGCTGAGGCCCTCCGAATGCGGCTCGACCCGCAACAGGCCCGGCGGATTGGGAAACATGGGGCGCGGGTTCGGCTTGGCAAAGCCGTTTCCCTTCAGCACCTCCAGCAGCACTTCCGTGTGGCGGCGGGCCATGTCGGCGTCGCTCTCCCCCTCCATGGGCTCGTAGCCGAAGTAGCGCCACCCGTCGATCACCTGCTCCGGCGAACCACGGCTGATCCCAAGCTGCAACCTTCCTCCCGCAATCAGATCGGCCGCGCCCGCGTCCTCCGCCATGTAGAGCGGATTTTCATAACGCATGTCGATCACGGCGGTGCCGATGTCGATGCGGCTCGTCCGCGCGCCGACGGCGGCCAGCAGCGGGAAGGGAGAAGCAAGCTGCCGCGCGAAGTGGTGGACGCGGAAATAGGCCCCGTCCGCCCCCAATTCCTCCGCCGCCACGGCAAGGTCGATGGACTGGAGCAGCGCGTCCCCCGCGGAGCGCGTCCCTGATCCCTTGGCAGGGGACCAGTGGCCGAAAGACAGAAATCCGATGCTTTTCATGATGGTGTTCCTTATGTCGGCTCACAGATAGGGAAGATCGCCGCCGCTTTCACCCCGATGCCCGCATGACGTGATGCCACGGCCACGTTAAAGTCGCCCGATGAGCATCATCCCTGCCCCACCTTTCGCCCTGACGATGCCGCGCGCGGGAATGTCCCTCGGCCTCCTGCTGGCGGTTGCCGTTACCCTGGCGGCCACAGGCCTTGCGGGGTGGGAGAGCTACCGGCGGGGTATCGCGGCGCTGGACAGGTCGTTGGCGGACCGCCATTCCATCACAGCAGACGGGCTGACGGCGGAGATCGAGCGGCTGCGCTACCTGCCCCGCATTCTGGGAGAGGACCCCCGGCTTCACGCGCTTCTGGCTGCACCCGGAGACATTCATGCCGTCGCTGCCGCAAACGCCTATCTGAAAGCGGCGCGGGGGGTGACCGGCGCAGACGAGCTGTATCTCGTCGGGTCGGATGGCATTACGCTCGCGGCGTCCAACTGGAACGAGCCGGGCAGCTTTCTGGGCATGAACTACGGCTTCCGTCCCTATTTCCGCGGTGCCCTGAAGGCCGGCACGGCTCAGTATTATGCCGTGGGCGTCACGACCGGGCGACCGGGCGCGTTTCTCTCCGCCCGGATTGACGCCGTGACAACGGGCGTTGCGGTGGCCAAGATGGAACTCGGTGCGCTGGAGATCGCCTGGGCGCGGGCAGGAGAGCTGACGGCGGTGGCCGATCCGGACGGCATGGTGTTTCTTGCCTCCCAACCCGCCTGGCGGTTCCGCCCGCTCTCTCCCCTGGGGCCTGAGAATATCTCGCGGATCGAGGCTGAGCGGCGCTATCCCTCCACCCTTCTGTCACGGGCCGAGCCGCTGCCCATTGACGGCCTTTCGCTCTCTCATCCCGAAGCAGGCGTCCTGCGCATCCACACCGGGCCCGTGCGAGGGACGGACTGGACCCTTCTCGTCGCGCTGCCGACGGAGGAGGCGCGGCGCACCGCCCTGCTGACTGCCCTGGTTACGGGAAGCCTTGGCGCGCTCCTCTCCGCCGGAATGGTTGCACTTGCGCAACGGCGGCAGATCATGCGCATCCGGCTCCGGCAGGCAGCGGACTTGGAGGAGCGTGTTCAGGCCCGGACGCGCGAGCTTGCCGCCGAAGTGGAGGAACGCCGCCGCGCGGAGGAGGAGCTGCTGCAGACCCATGAGCGGCTCGTCCACGCCGCGAAGCTGGCCGTTCTCGGGCGCATGTCCACGGCGATCGTGCATGAGATCGGACAGTCGCTCTCGGCGCTCGACAACAACCTCGCCGCTGCCCAGGCGCATGGCGATGCGGGGCGGCGTGAGCGGCTGGCTGCCGCTCTGGGCCGGTCGCGGGGAATGGTCGGGCGTCTTCAGGGGGTCGTCTCCCGCCTGCGGAGCTTCGGGCGGCGGCAGGTATCCGTTACGCCCGAAACTGTGCCGCTGGCGCCCGTGCTGGCCACGGCCGTTGAGATCGTGACACCCCGCGCGCGGGAGCTTGGGGTGCAGTTCGCGTTGCCCGACGACCCCATGCCATCGGTGCGGGGCGATGGCCCGCGGCTTGAACAGGTGCTGACCAACCTGTTGCTGAACGCGATAGATGCAACGGGCCGCACCCCCCCGCCGCGCCGGGTCAGCCTTTCCACCACCCGCACTGGCGAGGGCGTGCTTATCGAGATCGCCGATACCGGCCCGGGCCTGCCGCCCGGAGCCGAGGGGCTGATCGAGCCATTCGTCACCGGCGATCCGGGGCAGATCGGCGGACAGGGGCTTGGCCTCGGCCTGTCCATCGTGCAATCCCTGCTGGAGCAGATGCAGGGCGAGCTTCTGCTTGCCAACGACCCGGACGGCACGGGGGGGCTGGTGACCATCCGCCTGCCGGCCGCCGATCCGGGAGAGCCGGAGGAAGGAGAGCGGGGATGACGCGCGGTCACGTGGCCTTCGTGGACGATGAGGCGGAGCTGTGCGCCGCCGTCGCCGACTGGCTGGAGACATCGGGCTTCACCGTCGAGACATGGACGGACCCGCTCCGCGCCCTGGAGGAGATCGACCTCGCCCGGACCGATGCCGTCATCACCGATCTGCGGATGCCCGGTCTGACCGGCGACGCGCTGCTGGCCGCGCTGCGCGCGCGGGAGCCGGATCTGCCCGTCGTGCTGATGTCAGCCCATGCCGACATCCCCCTGGCGGTGGCCGCCATGCGGGACGGGGCGCATGACTTCATAGAGAAACCCTGCGGCGCCGAATATCTCGCGGCGGTGACGCAGCGCGCGGTGGAGTGGCGTCTTCTCCGGCGGGAACTCGTTCAACTCCGCGCGCCGCAGAGCCAGCGCCGGGTGGTCGAACAACGGCTGATCGGTCGTTCGCCGCAGGTGGCGCATCTGCGCGACATGGCCCTGCGCCTCGCCGATGTGCCTGTGGACGTGCTTCTGCAGGGGGAGCCGGGCACCGGGAGAGAGGATTTCGCGCGTCTGGTCCACGACCTGTCGCCTCGCGCGCGGCGGCCCTTCGTCGCGCTGGATTGTGCGGCCATACCCGAAGCGGCGCTGGAGGCGGAACTGTTCGGACAAGAACGCGGGGGCAATCCGCCCACCGCACGACAGGGGCGGTTTGAATTCGCCAATGGCGGTGCGATCTTTCTGAGCGAGGTGGAGGCGCTTTCACCCGCCTTGCAGGCTCGGCTCGCGCGGTTCCTTCAGGACAGAACCTTCACCCGCATGGGCGACAACGTTTCCCGGCCCGTGGACGTGCGCCTCGTCGCCGCGACATCCCTGGACCTGTCCGCGTTGCTGGAGCGTGGCCAGTTTCGCCGCGATCTCTATTTCCGCCTTACCACGGCGGAGGTCCATCTCCCCTCTCTGGCAGAGCGGACCGAGGACATACCACTTCTCTACGCCCATTATCTGATGGAGGCCGCGCGCCGTTTCCGCAGGCCAGAGCCCACGCCGGGCCCGGTGGATCTGGAGACGCTGGCAGCGCGAAGCTGGCCCGGCAATCTGTCGCAGCTTCAGGCCGTCGCTGAACGCCATGTGCTCGGCCTCCGGGCCGGAAACGCGCCGGCGGCGGAACGTGAGATGGATGCCGGACTGCCGCTCGCGCAGAAAGTCGCGGAATTCGAAGCCTCTCTCATCATAGAGGCTCTGGCCCAGGCCGGCGGTTCGTCCGCAGGCGCCGCAGAACGGCTGGGCCTGCCCCGCCGCACGCTCAACGAAAAGATCGCCCGGTATGGCTTGCGAGAACGATGAGCGGGGCGGATTCTTGCCCGCACTCATCCGGCTGGCAAGAATCCGCCAGGATCACGCCAGACATTCCCAACAATAATCATGAATAATACAATTACTTATCAAGTATATACGTTTCATTTCTAATCCAACGGATTATTCCTCAGAAAACACTTCTTCCGCAATTCATTCCCTTCCACTCTCAGTGGATCACATTTGGGGGAGGAACCAGAATGTCCATGATGTCCCGTTTCGTCGCGGGCGCCGCTTTTGGCGTTGCGAGCCTTGGTCTGACTGCACCGGTTGCCAAGGCGGAGTTCATCAACGTGCTTACAGGAGGCACTTCGGGGGTCTATTATCCGCTCGGCGTCGCTCTGTCGGAGCTTTATGCCGCCGGCATCGACGGCGCGCGCACGCAGGTACAGGCCACCAAGGCTTCCGTCGAAAACCTGAACCTCCTTTCCGCGGGCCGTGGTGAAGTGGCCTTCGCGCTCGGTGATTCCGTGGTTGCCGGGTGGAAAGGTGACAAGGATGCAGGCTTCAAGGCGGAATTGACGAACCTGCGCGCGATCGGCGGTATCTACAACAATTACATTCAGATCGTAGCCGAGAAATCATCCGGGATTTCCTCGCTCGAAGACCTGAAGGGCAAGACCATTTCGGTCGGCGCGCCCGCGTCGGGCACGGAGCTTAACGCGCGCGAGATCTTCAAGGCTGCGGACATGTCCTATGACGACATGGGCCGCGTGGAGTTCCTGCCGTTCTCCGAATCCGCCGAGCTCATCAAGAACCGCCAGCTCCAATCCACCCTTCAGTCTGCCGGGCTGGGCGCGGCTTTCATCAAGGACCTCGCGACCACCCATGACATCACCATCGTCGCCATTCCGGCGGAGGTGGTCGAAAAGATCGGCCCGCCCTACATCGCGACCGTCATCCCCGCCGGCACCTACGACGGTCAGGACGCGGACGTGCCGACAGCGGCGGTTACCAATATTCTGGTGACGTCCGACAAGGTTTCAGACGAAACGGTCTATGCGATGACCAAGCTGATGTTTGAGAACATCGACAAGCTGAAAGCCGCACATTCCGCGGCGGCCGCCCTCGATCCGGCGAAGGCGGTGAAGGATCTGCCGATCCCGCTCCACCCGGGTGCCGAGAAATACTACCGCGAAATCGGCGTCCTGAACTGACCTCCGACGCATGACCATCTGGCGAGGGGATGGGCACATCTCCTCCGCCATTGCATTTGAAGGAGCGCTCCGTGACAGATGTTTCCGCAGCACCGCCCGCCCAGCATACCGCAGAGGAGCAGATCGAGGGACTCCCCGCCGGTTTTGGGGAGGGTATTCCCGGCAAGATCGCCTATGGCATCGCCCTCGTATTCTCCCTCTTTCAAATCTGGGTGGCGATGTACGGCACGCTGCCCAGCCAGATCGTCCGGGCGATGCATGTGGGTTTTCTGCTGCTGCTGGGCTTCGTGCTCATCGGCAACCTGCTGACAAAGACACCGATGGCGCGGCGCGCATACTGGCTGCTCGGTGCCGTCGGTTTCTGCACCGGCCTTTATAACTGGGTCTTTTACCGCGACATCATCATGCGGTCCAACTTCCTCACGCCCATGGACCTGACGATGGGGGTGATCCTTCTTGTGCTGGTGTTCTGGCTGGCACGGCGTCTGATGGGCTGGCCGCTTTTCATCATCGCCTGTCTGTTCCTGAGCTATTGCGCCTTCGGACAGCATCTGCCCGGTGTCTTCGGCCATCGCGGTTATGACTGGGAAATCCTGATCGAGCATTTCGCCTTTGGTACCGAAGGCATCTACGGCTCGCCGATCTACGTGTCTTCGGCCTATATCTTCATCTTCGTGGTCTTTGCGGCCTTCCTTGAACGGGCAGGAATGCTCGATCTGTTCAACGACGTGGCACTTGGGCTGGTCGGCCACTGGCGGGGCGGTGCGGCACAGGTGTGCACGCTCTCCTCGGCGTTGATGGGCACCGTCTCCGGCTCCGGCGTCGCCAACGTAGTGGCCTCGGGTCAGTTCACCATTCCGCTGATGAAGAAATTCGGTTTCCGATCGTCCTTCGCGGGCGGGGTCGAGGCGACATCCTCCATGGGCGGGCAGATCATGCCGCCGATCATGGGCGCGGTGGCCTTCATCATGGCGGAGACGCTCAATGTCCCCTATGGCGACATCGTTCGCGCCGCGTTGATCCCCGCGGCGATGTATTTCGGCACCTGCTTCTGGACGGTGTATCTGGAGGCCGGCAAGCACAAGCTGATGGGCCTGCCCAAGGAAGAGCTTCCCAACCCGTGGCAGGCGATCAAGAAACAATGGGGCCTGCTCATTCCCCTCGGCGCCCTCGTCTATCTTTTGTTCTCTGACTATACGCCGATCTTCGCAGGCTCCATGGGGCTGGCATTGGTGGTTGTGCTCATCCTCGGCACGGCCATCGCGGCGACCATAGGGCCCTTCGCCTTCCGGATGGCGTTCTGGATTGCCGTCGGAATCGCTTCCGCGGCCTTCCTGAAATATGGCGTCAACCTGCTCATGCTGGTGATCGGCACGCTGCTCATCGCCTGTTTCGTGCTGAAGGGCGCGCGGGGGGCACTGGTCATCATCAGGGATTCGCTGGCCCTCGGCGCGCGGAACGCGCTGCCGGTGGCGGCGGCCTGTGCGATCGTCGGCATCGTCATCGGCACGCTGACGCTGACCGGCATCGCCTCCACCTTCATCGGCGCCGTGCTGAAGATCGGGGAGCACAACCTGTTCCTGTCGCTCGTGCTCGTGATGATCACCTGCCTCATCCTTGGCATGGGGATACCGACGATCCCGAACTACATCATCACCTCCTCCCTTGCCGGTCCGGCGCTGGAGCAGCTTGGCGTCCCGCTGATCGTCAGCCACATGTTCGTGTTCTACTTCGGCATCATGGCCGACCTGACGCCTCCCGTCGCGCTTGCGTGTTTTGCAGCGGCGCCGATGGCCAAGACCTCGGGGCTGAAGATCTCCATCGACGCCACGAAACTTGCCATCGCCGGTTTCATCATGCCGTTCATCGCGGTCTATTCGCCCGCGCTCATGTTGCAGGATCCCTACCCCGGCTCCTTCTTCGCCGAAACCTTCGGTTACTGGGCGGAGGTTCTGTTCGTCACCTTCAAAGCGGCGGTGGCAGTGGCGCTCTGGGGGGTCGCGGTGGTGGGCTTCCTGTTCATGCGGGCGCAGTGGTGGGAGCGTCTGCTTGCCTTCGGTGGCGGCGTGCTGCTCGTGTTGCCGACGGTGGAGACAGATGTGGCCGGTCTCGTCATCGCTGCGGCGGTGGTGATCGTGCAGCGTCTTCGCGTCGCACGGTCGGGCGATCGGGCCATCGCCTGATGCTTTGCGTGGCCGTAGCCGGAGCGGTACTCGCCCTTGCCACGGACCACTTCACCTTGAGCTGGACCCATTCCGTTGCCCGCACCCGCTGGACCGAGCGATGGGAAGTCACGGAAACCACCCTCCGCCCTGTCGAGGCGGAGGTGCAGGGGCCGGGGGCGGGCATGGAAATCCCGGACGATGCTGTGCGCACCGCGCAGGGCTGGCGCTACACCCCCCACGTACCGGCCCAACGGGAGGTGGTGCTCGCCGCCTCCGGCGAGACACCCGGCGGCTGGATGCTCTGCGCGCTGGGGGAGTGCCACGAACTGGGGCGGCAGGCGGGGCCGCCGCTTCGCCTGTGGGCGGCGGCCGACTGCGGCTGAACGTGCTTCAGGCCGTTGTGGTTCGAGCCGTCATGGTTCAGGCCGTCTGCGCCTCCTCCCGGAACCGCTTGGTGGAAAGCGCAGCCTCCATCAGATTTCGCGTGTAGTCCTGTTGCGGCGCGTCGAAAACTGCCTCCGTCGGACCTTCCTCCACCACCTCGCCGTCCTTCATGACGAGGATGTAATCCGCCACCGCCCGCACCACGGCAAGATCATGGCTGATAAAGAAGTACGACAGGTCGTGCTTCTGCTGGAGATCAAGCAGCAGCATGACGATCTGTTTCTGGACGGACCTGTCAAGCGCGCTCGTCGGCTCATCCAGAACGATGACGCGCGGGCGCAGGATCATGGTCCGCGCAATGGCGATCCGCTGCCGTTGTCCGCCAGAGAATTCGTGCGGATAGCGGTTGCGCATGGCGGGATCGAGGCCGACCTCCGTCAGTGCTTCGATCGCACGGCGTCTGCGGTCCGCAGCGGAGAGTTGGGGTTCATGGATCAGCAGGCCCTCGGTGACGATCTGGCCGACGGTCATGCGGGGCGACAGGGAGCCGAACGGATCCTGAAACACCAGCTGCAGTTCCCGCCGGTAGGGACGCATCTCTTCCACCGTGCGGGGGAGTTCCTTGCCCAGCCATGCAATCCGCCCCTCGCTCTCCACCAGCCTAAGGAGCGCGCGGCCCAGCGTGGACTTGCCCGAACCGGATTCTCCCACCACCCCGATGGTCTGCCCTTCTCGCAGCGCGACGGAGATGCCCCGAACCGCATGCACGAGATGCGGCTTCGCCAGCAGACCGCCGCCGCTGGAAAAGGTCACCTGCACGTCCTCGCCGCTCAACAGCACCGGAGCGGAGCCGGAGGGCGGAAGCTTCTGCACGTCGGGTTCCGCATCCAGCAGCATCCGCGTGTAGGGATGGCGGGGGGCGGTGAAAACCGCCTCGGCCGTGCCATCCTCCACCACTTCACCCTGCCGCATCACCGCCACGTGGTCTGCAAAGCGGCGCACGATGCCCAGATCATGGGTGATGAAGATGATCGCCATGCCCAGACGCCGCTGCAAATCCGCCAGCAACTCCAGGATCTGTGCCTGGATGGTCACGTCGAGCGCCGTGGTCGGTTCGTCCGCGATGAGGATGTCGGGATCGTTGGCCAGCGCCATCGCGATCATCACACGCTGCCGCTGACCGCCCGAAAGCTCATGCGGATAGCTGTCAATGCGCCGCTCCGGCTCCGGTATGCCGACAAGCCGCAGCAGTTCGAGAATCCGCGGCCGCGCGGCGCGGCGAGACAGGCCGCCATGGTATTTCAGCGGCTCCGCGAGCTGATCCCCGATCCTGTAGAGCGGGTCGAGCGAGGTCATCGGCTCCTGAAAGATCATGGTGATCTTGGCGCCGCGGATCCGGTTCAACTCCCGGTCGGGCAGGTTCAGGATCTCCCGCCCGCGATAGCGGACGCTGCCGCTCGCCGCCCCGTTTGCCGCGAGCAGGCCCATGAGCGCCATCGTGGTCTGGCTCTTGCCCGAACCGGACTCCCCGACGATGGCCAGTGTCTCGCCCGATTTCAGATCGAAGTTCACGCCCTTCACCGCCGCGACGGGGCCATCGTTGGTCTGGAATGTCACGCGAAGATCACGGACCGAAAGGATGGTTTCGGACATGTCAGCGCTCCTTCGGATCGAGACTGTCGCGCAGCCCGTCGCCGAGGAAGTTCAGCGCAAACAGGATGGCGGTAAGGGTGAGCGCCGGGCCGAAAAGCTGCCACGGCGCACCCCGCATGTTGGCGGCGCCTTCCGAGATCAGCAGCCCCAGCGAAGTCATCGGATCCTGTACGCCGAGGCCGAGGAAGGAGAGCAGGCTCTCCGCCAGAATGGCCTTCGGAACGAGCAGCGTCACAAAAACGATGACCGGCCCAAGCGCGTTCGGGATGATGTGCCGCTTGAGGATCCCCGCCTTGGTGGCACCCATCGCTTCTGCCGCCTGCACGAATTCCCGACGCTTGAGGCTCAGCGTCTGCCCCCGCACGATCCGCGCCATATCCAGCCATTCCGTCGCGCCGATGGCGATGAAAATGATGACGAGGCTCCGTCCGAAGAACACCAGCAGCAGGATGACAAAGAAGATGAAGGGCAGCGAATAGAGGATGTCCACGATCCGCATCATCACGTTGTCCACCCGCCCGCCCAGATAGCCGGAGATGGAGCCATAGGTCACGCCCACCACCAGCGCCATGCCGGAGGCGAGTAACCCGATGGCGAGCGAGATCCTGACCCCGATAAGAATACGGGAGAGCATGTCACGCCCGAGGTTGTCGGTGCCCAGGAAGAAGTAGCTCCGCTCGACATGTGCGGAGAGCGTGCCGCTCAACCCGTCTTCCGCCAGTGTGAGTTCAGGGTTGGTGAACAGGTCCGAGCGCTGGAAATAGCGCAGCACACGCTCGTCGATCGGCGTGGTCGCCGTCAGTTCCACCGAGACCGTGCCGCCAGAAAGCTCCGGTGTGCCCTCGATCCGCGCGCGGCTCATCAACCCCTCAAAGGCGGGCAGGATCGCGTCGGCGCGCGGATAGGCCTCGAGGCTCGGCGGTACGCGCACGTAGTTCTGATAGATCTGCGTATAGGAATGCGGCGAGAGCATCGGCCCGAAAATCCCCGCGAGGGCAAGGAAGATCAGCACGAAGAGGCTCGCCACGGCCGTCCGGTTCTTGCGAAGCCGCAACCAGGCGTCCTGCCAGAGCGACCGGCTCGTCGTTGCCGGTGCCAGGTTCATGTCTGTGTCAGTCATAGCGCACCCTCGGGTCGAGCCAGGCATAGGCGAGATCGACAAGCAGGTTGAAGATCACCACAAAGACCGCGATGACCACCACCGTCCCCATGACGAGCGTGTAGTCCCGCCCGAGTGCACCCTGAACGAAATAGCGTCCGATGCCGGGCAGGCCGAAGATCGTCTCCACCACAACCGATCCGGTGAGCAGGCTCGCCGCCGCCGGGCCGAGGTAGCTCACCGTGGGCAACATCGCGGCACGAAGGGCATGAACCCCGACGACGATCCGGGTCGGCAGGCCATAGGCGCGCGCCGTCCTGACGTGGTTTGCACGGAGGGCCTCGACCGTCGCCCCCCGCACCAGTCGCGCGATCACCGCCACCTGCGGCAGCGCGAGCGTGGCGACCGGCAGCACCCAGTATGCCGGGTTGGCACCGCTCCAGCCGCCGGCGGGAAGGATGCCGAGGATCACGCCGAACAGCAGGCTGAGCAACGGCGCCACCACGAAGGTCGGCGTCGTGATCCCGAGCGTTGCCACCGCCACGATGCCGTTGTCGAGCCACGAATTCTGACGGAGCGCCGCGATCGCGCCCAGAAACGTCCCGAGCACCGCCGCGGTGCTGAGCGCCAGCGATCCCAGCAGGATGGAAACGGGCAACCCTTGCGCGAACAGATCGTTCACCGTAAAATCACGGCGTGTGAAGCTCGGCCCGAGATCGCCGCGCAACAGATTGCCGAGATAATTAAGATATTGCTGCCAGAGCGGCGCATCGAGATTGTAGGCGCGCTGAAGGTTTGCGAGTATCAGCGGGTCGAGCGGACGTTCCAGATCGAACGGTCCCCCCGGAGCGATACGGATCGCGAAGAAGGTGAGCGTGACGATGATGAAAATCGTCGGCACCGCACTCACGACCCGGCGCAGGGTATATCCGAGCATCGGTTGGTTTCCCGAGAGAACGGGACGGACCCCGCAGGGCCGCCCTGAAGCAGAAGTCAGCCCGAACCGCTGCGGTCCATCGCTGACGCGAAAGAAAGAGGAAGGCGTGCCGTCCAGAGAATCGCTGCGACCGGGCCTGACCCGGAGAACGGCAGCCTCTCTGGAGGCTGCCGATGTCATATGCCGGAAGCAGCGTCAATCCGCACCGACGTCGCACATGGACACCGGTGGAACGGGACGGAGACCGCCCCATCCGGGTCAGTTGACCGACATCCAGCGCGTCGGATGCTTGTCCATCAGGTTGTCGTCATACCCGCCGACCTTGGTGGAAACCAGCGCCCGGGAGGAGTAGGAGAGGATCGGAATGACCGGAAGCTGGTCGAGCAAAAGCGTCTCTGCCTCGGCCAGCACCTTGGCCCGCTCCCCAAGGTCTAGCGTCTCCGCCGCCTTGTTCATCAGCGCGTCATATTCCGGGCTTTTCCAGCGCGAATAGTTGAACGGCGTGTTCCCCATGTTGATCATGAGGAAGTTCTGCGGGTCGTTGTAGTCCCCGATCCAGCCCGCGCGCGAGATGTCGAAAGGCCCATCCTCCCGCATGTAGTTGAAGTAGGTCGTCCCCTCGACCTCGTTCAGCCGCGCATTGATGTCGATGTTCTTCAGCATGTCGGCGATTGCCGCCATCGTGTTCTTGTTGTTCTCGGACGTGTTGTAGCGAAGCTCCACCGTCAGGCTGCCGGGCGCCACGCCCGCCTCTTCCAGCAGTTTCTTCGCCTCATCCTCGCGGTCGAACAGGTCTTCGCTTGCGTAATCCACCGTGACACCGCCATCGACATAGTTGGCGATGCCGGGGGGAACAAAGGCGTAGCTCGGCAGCATGGTCTTGGCCCAGACCTCATTGGCAAGGAAATCGCGGTCGATGGCCATGGAGATCGCCTTGCGGACGCGCGCATCCTTCAGCGGGCTTCCCTCCGCACCCTTCACCGGCAGATAATAGACCCCGAGATAGGGCGCGATGCGCAGTTCCTGCGTCAGGTTCTTCTGCACATAATCCATCTGTTCCGCGGGCACGTCGGAGCAGATCTGCACTTCTCCCGCCTCGAAACGGCGGATGCAGGAGGAGCGGTCCTCGAAGGGGATGTAATTGATCCGGTCAACCCTGACATTGCCCGCGTCGTAGTAGCCGGGGTTTTTCTCCATCACGAGTTGCGCATTCGGGGTAAAGCTGGCCAGTCTGAACGCGCCGTTGCTCACCAGATTGCCGGGGCGGGTGAACTGGTTGCCAAGCTCCTCAACCGATTTGCGGTGCAGCGGGAGCGCGGTCTGATGGGTCAGCAGCTCAAGAAAATAAGGCGTCGGTGCCTCGAGCGTGATCTCCAGCGTCTTCGGATCGATGACCTTCACGCCAAGCTGATCGAGCGGCATCTTCCCGCCCGCCACCATTTCGGCGTTCTTGATCGGGAACAGGATGGAAGCGTAGCCCGCCGCAGTCTGGGGATCCATGATCCGGTGATAGGCGAAGGAGAAGTCGTCCGCCGTGACAGGATCGCCGTTCGACCATTTCGAGTCGCGCAGATGGAATGTGTAGGTCAGCCCGTCCTCGGAGATGTCCCAACGCTCCGCCATGCCCGGTACCGCCTCGCCTGCGGTGTTGAAGGCGAGAAGCCCCTCGAACAGGTCCAGAAGCACATTGCTCTCCGAGACCGTAGAGGTCTGATGCGGGTCGAGCGATGACGGATCGGTGTCATTGCCGCGGTTCAGCACCATCTGCGCCGAGGCAGCCCCTGCCCCCAACACCAGCGCGAGCGCCGAAGCAGCCAGAAGATCACGCGTGGACATGTTTCTCTCCCTGTTTGGAAATTGGTTCCGGAAAACCGTCATGAGCGCGATTTCTGTGTTCAGAAGCCTGCTCCGTCAAGCGACAGCGTTCCCCCCTACACCCCAGACTATCCCAAGGTGACGTGGCAAAACAGCGCGTATCCGCACCTTGCCGCGGGATTTTAGCTGGCTGCACGGGCTTGCCTCTCACGGAATTTCTGACGGACCGGGTCGGCAAGAGGCTCTGCACGACGAGGTATCCTTGCGGGTCAACTGCGGATCTTTCATCCTTGCCGCAACCTGGGGGTGATCTGACCGGGCGTTTTGACGCAACCGGCACGATTTTACTTTACCATTCGCAAGATATTCTGTATGGGACCAACTTCGCTTTACCGGGGCTCGGGAGGCGGCGGGCCGACATGGCCTGCAGCCGGAGCCCCCTCCGCTTCTCTGGAACTCGGACACTCTCGCGTGAAACAGTCTCTTCTGGCCGCGCTCGACGCGCGCGGATACTCCACACTTACTCCGGTGCAGGAGGCCGTCACCGAGCCGTCGCTCCGGGGGCTTGACCTGCTTGTCTCTGCGCAGACCGGCTCGGGCAAGACGGTGGGCTTCGGCCTTGCCATCGCGCCGACCGTTCTGGGCGAGGATGAACGTTTCGGCATCGCCGAAGCGCCGCTTGCCCTTGTCATCGCGCCGACGCGGGAGCTTGCGCTTCAGGTGAAGCGGGAGCTTGAATGGCTTTACGCCGGCGCGGGCGCCGTGCTGGCCTCCTGCGTGGGCGGGATGGACATGCGCGGGGAACGTCGCGCGCTGGAACGCGGGGTGCATATCCTTGTCGCCACGCCGGGGCGGCTGTGCGACCACCTGCGTCGCGGATCGGTCGATCTCTCCGCCGTGCGGGCCGTGGTGCTGGACGAAGCCGACGAAATGCTCGACCTGGGCTTCCGCGAGGATCTGGAAACCATCCTCGAAGCGGCGCCCGAAGACCGTCAGACGCTGCTCTTCTCCGCGACCGTGCCCCGCGCCATCGCGACGCTCGCCTCCGAATACCAGCGTGATGCGCAGCGGATCTCCGTGCAGACGACCGGTGGTCAGCACAGCGACATCGACTATCGCGCCGTGCTCGTCGCCGAGCATGACGAAGAGAACGCGATCACCAACCTGCTCCGGTTCCACGAAGCGCCGAACACCATCATTTTCGCCAATACCCGTGCGGCCGTCTCGCGGCTGGTCACGCGGTTGTCGAACCGCGGGTTCGCCGTCGTCGCCCTGTCCGGCGAGTTGTCGCAGGGTGAGCGGAGCCATGCGCTGCAATCGATGCGCGATGGCCGCGCCCGCGTCTGCGTGGCGACCGATGTGGCCGCGCGCGGGATCGACCTTCCGAACCTTGACCTCGTCATTCATGCGGAGCTCCCGATGAATGAGGAAACCCTGCTTCACCGCTCCGGCCGCACCGGCCGGGCCGGGCGCAAGGGTTTCTCCGCGCTGATCGTTCCGCCACGCGCCCGCCGCAAGGCGGAGCGGCTGCTCGCCGCAGCGAAGCTTCGCGCCGAATGGGAGGCCGCACCTTCCGCCGATGCAGTGCGGGAACGGGATGAATCGCGGCTCCTTGCCGACCCGGTCTGGGCCGAGGAGGCCACGGAAGCCGAGGGCCGCGC
Organism: Haematobacter genomosp. 1; assembly: GCF_002196855.1. Taxonomy (GTDB): domain Bacteria; phylum Pseudomonadota; class Alphaproteobacteria; order Rhodobacterales; family Rhodobacteraceae; genus Haematobacter. Next base: position 148,499 of record NZ_NIPW01000005.1, read on the forward strand.
CCTCGACCAGCTTCTTGCCGAGCGGGAACCGGCAGCTCTGGCGCTCGCCGTGCTCCGCCTGTGGCAGGGGCAGCGCTCAGCGCCCGAGGAACTGCTCTCCGTGATGCCGCGCAACCCGCAAGGCCAGAGCTTCGGCCCGAGCCGCTGGTTCCGCCTGTCCATCGGACGGGATCGCAACGCCAATCCGAAGTGGTTGATGCCGAAAATCTGCGATGCAGGGGGCGTGACCCGCAAGGAGATCGGCGCCATCCGCATCGGTGACGAGGAAACCTTCGTGGAGATCGCTCTGGAGGCGGTCGAACACTTCCTTGCCACCCTCGGCCCCGATCGCGAGATCGCCGACGGGATCATCCTGGAAGCGACGGATGGTGTGCCGGATATGCCCGCGCCGCGTCCGCGGACCTTCACCGGCAAGCCGGGCCGTCAGGGCGACAAGCCCTTCGGCAAGCCCTACGCCAAGGACCGCCCGTATAACGACGAGCGCCCGCGGGGTGAAAGCGACAAACCCTACGGCAAAAAGCCCTTCCCGCGGGAGCGCAGCTTCAACGATGAGGGCACGGGCGAGCGCAAGTTCAGCAAGAAGCCTGCCGGCGAAGACCGCGGGCCGCGCAGCTTCGCCAAGCCCCGCTTCGCCGATAAGGATCGCCCCGAAAAACCCTACGGCGGCAAATCCTTCGGGGGGCAATCCTACAGCGACAAACCCCTGAGCGACGGTGAGGTGCGCAAGCCCCGCAGCGCTGCACCCAGTGATCGGGAGCGTCCGCGCGGTGAGGCGAAATACACCCCGAAGCGCGCCAAGCCGGCCTATGGTGCGCCAAAGGGCAAGCAGCGGAACGGCTGATTTGATGACGGGAGGGCCTTCGGGCCCTCCTTCTTCTTTTGGGGTGCTGTCAGGCGCCAGCGACCCGCCAGATGACGTTGCCCACGTCATCGGCCAGCAGCAGGGACTTCCCATCCGGTCCGATGGCGACGCCGACGGGACGCCCGAAGGAGAACTTTTCGTCCTGCGACAGAAATCCCGTCAGCAGATCGCGCGGTTCGCCGCTGGGTTTTCCGTTCTCAAATGGCACGAAGATCAGTCTGTAACCACTTAATTTTGCGCGATTCCATGAGCCGTGCTGCCCAATAACCATTCCGGCGGAAAATCCCGGCAAGGTCCCCTTCGGCACCCAACAGAGCCCGAGCGAGGCCGTATGGCCGCCGAGCGCGTAATCCGGCCGGATGGCCCGGGCGACCGCAGCCGCATCCTGCGGCACGCGATCGTCCACAACCTGCCCCCAATAGCAGTAGGGCCAGCCATAGAAGCCGCCTTCCCGAACGGAGGTGAGGTAATCGGGCGGTGTCTCATCTCCCAATCCGTCACGCTCGTTCACCACTGTCCAGAGCGCGCCCGTCTCCGGCTCCCACGCCATCCCCACGGGGTTACGGAGACCGGAGGCAAAGACCCGCGCGCTGCCGCTGGTAAGGTCAACTTCCCAGATCGCCGCGCGGCCCTCCTCCACCGCCATTCCTTCGTCGCCGATGTTGGAGAGGGAGCCGACACCGCAGTAGAGCCGCTTGCCGTCGGCGGAGAGCAGGAGGCTCCGCGTCCAGTGACCGCCCGGCTTGAACTCCACAATGCGCCTTCCGGCCCCTTCCAGCCGCCGCTGACCGCGCTGATAGGGAAAGGCAACGATCCCATCGGTATTCCCGACGTAGAAGGTGTCTTCGGTCGCCGCCATGCCGAAGGGCTGTCGCTGTCCTTCGACAAAAACCTCCCGCACCTCCGCCACGCCATCGCCGTCCTCATCCCGCCAAAGGCTGATGCGGTTCGCGCTCCTTCCCACCGCGCCCGCACGGTGCATCGTGGCCTGCATCGCCCGGTCCATCAAGCCTTGCGGGGCGCGCGGTTCCTGCAACGCTTCGGCTACCAGCACATCGCCATTGGGCAACACCTCGATCCACCGGGGGTGGGCAAGACCGGTGGCAAAGGCATTGACCGCGAGCCCTGCTGCGGGCGTCGGCGTCCCGCCCGGTTCCCATCCTTTGGCCGTCGGCATCTTCAGGGTCATCAATCCCTGTTTCCGGGCGGTGGGGATGCGGGGGGCAGTACCCGTCGCCTGTGTTTCGGGTGTGTCGCGGCGCCGCGCCCAGACCATCGCGCCGCCGACTGCGGCGACCAGCCGTGCCATCATGTCCATCATCGTCCCCCGGTTCTTCAGTCTCGGCGACCCTAGCCGCACCGCCCGCGTCAAGGCCAGTCGCATTTGTCATGATCCCGCGTGGCCCACGACATATCGCTGTCGTGTGTGGACGGAATGCTGCGGATGCATGGTGATTGCCCGCGACAGGCCCGCGCCTGTCTGCTAGGAGACCGCGGCAGCACACCGGACAGAGATCCGGCGCATGGGGACAGAGCATGACCGACCATTCGTATCTCCATGGGCGGGTCGCCAGGGAGCGACCCGCGAAGCGAGCGCTGCGCGCCGCGGCTGTCACCGCCCTCCTCGCCTTAACAGGCACGAGCGGCTGGCTCTGGATGAGCGGACTTGGCGGCGTCGCTTTCCAGCTTCTCGGACAGAGGGGGGCGGAGGAGACGGAAGGGTCGATCTGGCTTCCCGCCTACAGTGCCGCGGTGCAGGGTGTTCAGGTTGCCGGTCTCCGGGACAACCTCTCCGGCCTGACCTTCAACGTTGAGACGGGCACGCTTTTCGGTGTGGTCAACCGTCCGGCGGAGATGGTGGAGTTGTCACGCACAGGGGAGCTTTTGCGCCGCATACCTCTGAAAGGCATCGATGACCCGGAGGGTATCGCGCATATCGAGGGCACGCGGTTCGCACTGGCGGAGGAAGCCCGGCAGCGGATCGTGTTGTTTGACCTTCCCGCAGAGGCCACCGAACTCGACCTGTCGGGCGCAGCAGGCACCGTGCTGAACCTCGGTCTTTTCGGAAACATGGGAATCGAAGGGCTTCATTGGGATGCTGCGAACCGGCGCCTGCTGGTGACGCAGGAAATGCTGCCCGTCCGGGTGCTGGAAGTCACCGGGCTGGAGCAGGCGGCCGCAGGCGAAGCGCTGGCTGTCGATATCCGGGAGTGGAAGCCCGGCCACAGCTTTGGCCATGCGGCAGGCGATCTCTCATCGATCACGCAGGACGAGAGGACCGGCAATCTACTCCTGCTGAGCGAGATGAGCGGCACGCTCTCCGAATACCGGCGGGATGGAACGCCGGTCTCCGTCATGCCGCTGTGGAAGGGCTGGCACGGTCTCGCAGAAACCATCCCGCAGGCGGAAGGCGTCGCCGTGGGGCCGGAGGGGGAGATTTACCTCACCTCCGAACCCAACCTGTTCTATCGCTTCGACCGCGGCCCCCGCCAGACGCAGGTCGCGGCCCGGGAGGATTAGGCGCTCACTCTGCCGGCACGTCCAGCCAGACTTCCGGGTTCAGGGTGGTGGCAGGACGCTTGCCCCGAAGCGCTGTGATCACATGGCGGGCGGCGCCTTCCGCGACGCGCCGCAGCGCCTCCTCCGTCGTCGCACCCAGATGCGGGGTGAAGATGACGTTCTGAAAGGCCGCAAGAGGTCCGGTCGGCGCGCCATGCTCATAGACGTCAAGCGCCGCCGCACCAAGGTGCCCGGAGGCCAGCGCCGCCGTCAGCGCCGCCTCATCCACCAGCCCCGCCCGCCCCGTGTTCACAAGAATCGCGCCGGACTTCACCAGCGCCAGCCGCTCCGCGTTCATCAGATGCCGCGTCTCCGGGCGAAGGGGCGTGTGCAGCGAGATGGCATCCGCAAGCGGCAGCGCATCCTCGAGCCGCTCCACCCGTTCGAACGGAGGCTGAACCTCCCCGCGCGGCGAATAGATCATCACCCGCATCCCGAAGGTCGTGGCCAGCATCTGCCCGAGCCCGCTACCGATCGCTCCCCAGCCGATGATCAGCGCAGTCTTACCGGACAGTTCGCTGAACGACGCGGACTCCCGGAAACCTGTCACCCCGGCCCGCTCGGAGCGATCCGCAGCCGGAATGCGCCGCGCCGCCGCGAGCAGCAGGCCAAGCGCCAGTTCCGATACGGAGCGCGCATTTTCGCCCGGCGTATTGCAGACCAGAACGGATTGCGCCGCCGCTGCCGCCTTGTCCACCGCGTCATGTCCCGTGCCGTGGACGACAACCACGCGAAGCCGCTGCCCGCCCGCGAACGCCGCCGCCGACAGGCCATGGTCACGGGTAATGACGGCATCGCAATCGGAGATGAGCGGCAGGATCGTCGCCAGCCGGGTGTCCGGCGCAAGAACCGGCGTAATGCCCTCCTCCACAAGAAGGCGTTGGCCCGCGGCGTGGATCGGCTGAAGGATCAGGCATTTCATGGGGATATCCCGCTCAAGGTTTCGCAAGGCCAGCGCGGGTGACCGGCGTGGCCGCCCTCCTTTCCCGGAGAGCGGCGCGAATGGCAAGAGGGCGTGCGGTCAGTTGAAGCAGGTCATCTCCGCCTCGGCCTGCGCCCGTCGCAACTCCGCCACAAGCGAGGTCGTCGGTGCATTGCCGCGAAACACCGCGGCACGCTCCCCCGTGGTCTGACGCATGCGCAACACGGTTTCCGCTTCCACATAACGGTCATAGGGAACGATCTGGGCAATCTCGTCGATGGAGCAGGAGCACTTCTCCAGGGCAACCTGCGTCTGACCGTTCGTTGCCATGCAGGCGAAGACATACTCCGCCCGGGCATTGGTCGGGTAATCGTTCACGACCGGCGCCGCTCCGGCCGTCAACGCCAGCGCGAGCGGCGCGAGAATAAAGGACGGGCGCATCTGTCACTCCCCCATGAGATGCATCGTGTCATGATAACCCTCATCCCCATCCGGTGTATCCGCCGAAAGGCTGAGAAGCCGCGTCGGCGCATCGCTCGGATAGGTGATGGTCAGCGTCAGATCCCCGAAGCTGCCCATATGCGCGCGGTTGGGGTCGCTGGCGAAAGGAGTGACGATGGCGGTGACGCGACCATCCACGACCTCTCCCGCAGGGGCCGCGACCAGCGCGTCCCGTATCCGGTTGCGGATATAGAAGGGACTGCCTCCCGTCGCCTCTGCCATCGCATGCACCACGCCTTCCAGATAGTAGAGCAGCACCGGGTTCGCTCCCTGCGCCGGAAAGGCCGCGATGGGCCGGGTCTTGCCGTCCCTCTCCTCGAACAGCGACAGCACGGGGCCATGCTCCCCCGGATCGGACTGCAGCCAGACATGCGTGTCGGTCAGGTTGTTCTTCGCCGCGCTCGGCGGCAGGGTCCGGCTGTGGCTGTAGTTGAGCAACACACCAGTCTGTGCCCCCGCGAAGCCTCCCGGCGCCATGACGTCATCCGACAGGGCGCCAGCCTGCAATGGCAACGAAAGAACGGCTGCGGCAACGGCGCCGGCAACCATACGGGCGATTGTTTGCACGAGACAGAGCCTCATTCATCCTCCAGCGTCAGCACGAACCCCCGCCCCCGCATCGTCCGAAGCGCGAGTCCGTATTCGGTGAAATTTCCCAGTTTTCGTCTCAGATATCCCAGATAGACATCCACGACATTCTCCGTCGAACCGCCCAACGGCGCCCAGAGCGCGTCGAAGATCTCCGCCCTTTTCAGCACGTCACCGGGGCGGGCCAGCAGATAGGCCAGCAACTCCCCCTCCCGCTCCGTCAGCAGCACGGAGCGTGCAGCCCCGGTCACGGTGCGCGTGGCACCGTCATAGGACAGCCCCGCGAGGCGCATCGGCTCCACCCGCGGCGCGGCCCGGACAAGCTGCACTTCCAGCCGCGCCAGCAGCTCGCTCATCTGGAACGGCTTCACCACGTAATCCTGCGCGCCGGCGGACAGCCCTTCCGCCCGCTCTTCCACCCGCGAAAGTGCGGAGAGCATGATGGCTGGCAGCCGGTGACCGCGCGCCCGCATGTCGCTCAGAAGCGCAGCACCGCTGTCATGGCCGAGCATCATGTCGATGATCGCCGCGTCGTAATCCGCCCCGCCGAGCCTGTCCATCGCGGCCTCCGGCGTTTCCGCCCAGTCGGTGGCATGACCCGCGGCGCCCAGCCCGCGCGCCAGCAGCGAAGCGATATCGGCATCGTCCTCGACGATCAGGATGCGCGTCATGTCTCCTCCTTCCAGAGCGGCAGGGTCAGGCACAGACGCGTCCCTTGCTCCTCCGGCGCGGGCAGGAGTTCGAGCCCGCCGCCCTGAGCCTCTGCCACCCAGGCTGCAAGTGCAAGCCCCACACCGAAGCCGGGCGCTTCGCCCGCGCGCGCGAAACGGTCAAAAAGGTGCGCCCGCATCTGTGGCGGCATACCGGGCCCGTCGTCGGTCAGGGTGAGCGCCGCCATCTGCCCCGCCTCCGCCCCGCGGATCGTCAGCGTCGCCCCACGTCCGGCATATTTCACAGCGTTTTCCACGATGCCGGAGATGACCTGCCGCAGCCAATCCGGGTCGGCGGTAACGAGAAGAGAGGGCACATCGGTGACGATCGCCAACCCTCCCCGTTGCGCCAGAGGCTGAAGGTCGGCAACAGCCATCGCCACCACGCGAGCCAGATCCACCTGCTCCTGTCGCAGTTCGAGCTGACCGCTCTCCGAACGCGCGATCCGAAGCAGATCCTCGATCCGGCGGAAAAGACGCAACGCCCGGGCTTCTATCGTGGCAAAGGCGGCGCGGGTCTCCGCATCGCCCCGCTGCGCGCCCAGTTCCGCCTCCCCCAGAATGACAGTGAGCGGCGTGCGCAGCTCATGGCTCACGTCGGTAAAGAAACGCCGGCGCTGCCGGTCAGCCGCCTCAAGCCGCTCATTGGCGCGGGAAAGCTCGGCTGTCCGTTCCTCCACCAGCTGACCCAGCCGCTCCCGGTCGCGCAGGAGGGCGCCGCGCCGCCGGTCAAGCCGCGCGGCCATCTGCCGAAGCCGCGCGAACAGCAGGCCCAGCTCGTCATGGCCGTAACCTTCGCCGACCGCCCCGCCGGCGACCAGCCGCTCCGCCGCGCGGCTGGCGCTCTGCAGCCGACTGAACAGCGGCCGGAGGATGGCGAGATAAAGCACACCGAGCACCAGAGGGGCCGCGATGCCGATGGCGATGGCGGCCCGCCGCATCCCCCGCCGTGCGGCCTCCATCTGGGTGAGGGCCTCGTCGCGACGCTCCGCCTCCCGCACGATCTGCTGGCCGATGATCGCGGGGGCCGAGGCCGCGTAAAGCTGGGCCGCCGTTACGCTGGCCGCACCGCTGGCAGATGACGTCATGCTCCGCGACAACTGTCCGAATTGCGCGCGGAGCCGCGCGGGCACATGGCCCTGCGTGCGCTCCGCGGCTTCCGCCTCCGATTGCGCCGCCGCGATGTCCTCCTCGGTCAGCCGGTCAAGCGCATCGAGCGAGGCGATGACCCCCGCATCACCGGCCGGAGCGCCGGATATCAACGACAGCGTCCACTCGTTCACCCGGCCGGAATAGGTCGCATAGGCCTCAAGTCGCCGCTGTGCCGCCATGGCCTCCGCCGCAAGCCGCGCCGTCCGGTCCAGACCATAGAGCGCGACCCCCGCCGCGGCGACAGTGAGCAGTGCGAGCGTTGCAGCAGCAAGCGCCAACCGCAAAGACAGGTTGAGTCGGTAACGGCGCGGCAGGCGTTTCACTCCGGCAGGTGGGCCGCGATGAGTCGGCCGAGCGCAAAGGCCCGCTGCTCGAGGATGACAGGCGTCTCACAGACATAGGTCAGGGATTGCTGCCGGTCACGAAAAACCCGCGTCGCCCAGTCGATCTGGGTCTCCAGCGCGTCGAGCCGGTCGAAATCCTTGGGTTCCGCGGCATTTACGGTGTCGAACTCATTGCGCCGGGCGTTGATCTCGCGATCCAGATCCTCCTGCTTGTGGGCATAGCGGGTGATACCGCTCATCACACGGTCCCGCGTGGTGTCGATATCCCGGAACGTGGCCACCATGAGTGCCGTCAAATCCGTCGCCGAGCGGCCCGGGGCAAAGCTGTCTATCGCCGCGCCCGCTTCCTTCAGATCGGTCCGGCGCAAAGAAATGACCCGGGCCAGATCCCGGATCTCCGCGCTCTGTGACCGTTCCGTCGCCGCGGCATCCGGCACCGGGCCGGACCAGACCTGGCCGAGCGACAGATGCGGCACCCGGCGCTGGATGCAAGGCCAATCCGGGTCCACCGGTCCCGCGGCCAGCGCGGGCGTGCCCGCAAGACAGATGACGGTGGCGATCCAGCGGATCATGCTCCCCCCTTTCCCCGGCCACGCCAAAGACCTTTGGCCGGATCATACATGAAAACGGTCGCGCCGAAGAACGCCGCGAAGCAGCCCAGCACCACCCAGAAAGACAGCGGGTCGAACCGGCCGTAAAGCGCAAATCGGATCAGTTCGACGGCATGGCTGAACGGGTTCAGCGCGCAGATATCGTGCAGCAGAACACTCGCATCCCGCATCCGCCAGAGCGGGTAAAGCGCGGTCGAAGCGAAGAACATGGGGAAGATCACGAAGTTCATCACACCCGCGAAATTCTCCAACTGCCGGATGGTGGATGAGATGAGCAGTCCCAACGACCCAAGCATCAGACCTGCAAGGATCAGCGCCGGAAACACCGCGACATAACCCCACACCGGCGGTTCGATCCCCCAGAACCAGGCAATGAGCAGAAAGGCATAGACCTGAAGCGTCGCCACAAGGACCGAGGCGAAAAGTTTCGATCCGAGCAGGAACCACCGCGGATAGGGGCTGACCAGCAGCGTCCGCATCGCCCCCGTTTCCCGGTCATACACCATGGAAAGCGACGACTGCATCCCGGCGAACAGAAGGATCATTCCGCAAAGACCAGGCGTGACGTATTCCTCATAAAGAACATAGGTCTGGTAGGGCGGCGTGATGGAGAGCCCGAGCACCGACCGGAAGCCCGCCGCAAAGATGAACAGCCAGACCAGCGGGCGCACCAGCGCGGCAAAGAACCGCTCGCGTTGATGGAAGAAGCGCAGGAACTCCCGCCGCGCGATACCACGGAAAGCGACGCCCGAGCCGGGGCGGAGAAGCCGCGGTCTCCGCATCCGCCGCGATGGGGTGTGGCGCTCCTCAACCGTGGTCATGCCGCTGATCCTTGGTTGACGTTCACGCCGCCTCTCCCGTGAGGGCAAGGAACGCCGGTGTCAGCCCGCCCTCGCCGATACCCCCCGCAAGACCGTCGGCAAGCACGCGCCCCTTGTGGAGAATGACCACGTGATCCTCCGGCGCGATCTCCTCGAACACATGGGTGGCCCACAGGGTCGAAACCCCCTCCTCCCGGATCAGCCGACGCACCAGCGCGAGAACCTCCGCGCGGGAGCGGACATCCAGCCCCGCCGTCGCCTCATCCAGAAGCAGCAGCTCGGGCCCGTGCAGCAGCGCACGCGCGATTTCCGCCCGTCGCTGCTGACCTCCCGAGAGTGTGCCCGCCCGCTGCCCCTCCTTGTCCTGCAGAACGACAAGGCGCAGCACATCGGCGATCCGTGCCGCAGCGGCCTTCCCGCCCATCCCGTGCAACGCGGCATGATAGGTGAGGTTTTGCCGCAGCGTCAGATCAAGGTCGAGCGCCCGGCTCTGAAACACCACGCCCAGCCGCGCCAGCGCCTCTCCCGCATCGCGGCGCGCATCATGGCCAGCCACTTCGATCACGCCGGAGTTTGAATCGTAAAGCCTTGTTATAAGCGAGAAAAGCGTGGTCTTTCCCGCGCCGTTCACCCCCAGAAGGGCCGTGAAACTCCCACGGGGCACGGTAAAGCTCACATCCTCCAGGGCGACCACTCTGCCGAAGCGATGGCTTACCCCCCGGATGGAAAGCGCGGGCGGCAGGCCGGTCGCGCCACTTTGCACCCTGCCGCCCACACCCTTACTCCTTCCGGCGGTTCGTCACGTTGTAGGACGCGTCGAGCTTGATGTCATACTGCCCGTCCGCGCACATGACGTCGTCGAGATCGAAGATCCCGTTTTCCACCTCGACGTTGTCATGATCCACCTCACAGCTCATCGACTTCAATACCTCGTCGATGCGGGTGAGCTGCTCCGGCGTCGCCTTGTCATCGGCCAGCGCGGGGCCCGCCATCATCAGGATGCCGGCTGCAATCAGGATAGGTTTCATTGTCATACTCCTCCCTCAAAAAAAACTCAGCGAATAGTAAATACGGCTTTTTGCGACTCTCCGGTCGATCCCGGAATATGCAGTTCGTACTTGCCCGGAAGCACCGCGATGAAGGACACTTCCGCAGTGCCCGCCTTGTCGAACTCGATGGAATGAACGCCCATCGGCCGAATTTCGATGCCGTTGATGACGATCTCGTTGATCCAGATCGCGCGGAAGAAATCTCCTCCCGACAGCGCCAATTCCTGCGATCCGTCGGCGTTGATCTTCATCTTGTAGTAGCCGCCCGATTTCAGTTCGATCGGCCCCTCGGCCACCGGTTTGCCCGCGGCCAGCGTCAGATCGGGAAGCTGCGACCGGTTGGCCTTGCCCATCAGGCCGGCGAAACCATAGTCGAACTGCTGCGCTGCGACGGGCGCCCCGAGCACCGCAGCGATGAGCGCCGCACCGGCGATCCATTGTTTCATTGCATCCTCCCCTACTACTCAGATTTGACTGCCACGACACCCCAGGGCTGCTCGCCCACCTGCACCGATTTCACCACCTTGCGGTTGGCCACATCGATGACCGAGATGTCATTGGAATTGCCGTTCGTGCTGTAGAGCCACTTGTGATCGGGCGAGAACCCGAGCTGCCAGACCCGTTGACCGACCAGCAGATAGTCCTCCACCTCCCATGTCTCGCCGTTCACCACGGCGACACGGTTGGCGGGGCCGAGGGCCACGAAGATGGTCTTGTCGTCCGGTGTAAGGCGCAGGCCGACGGGTTGCAGGGCTTCCGGCAGCACGCCCGGCACGGCGAAGGTGATCGTATGGACAACCTCCGACTTCGCCGGGTCGATGACGCTTACCGTGCCGCCGATCTCTGCGGTGACGTAGAGCATCGAGCCATCCGAATTGAACTGTGCGAAACGCGGACGGCTGTCCACCAGCACGTTCTCATAAATCTCGAACGTTTCGGTGTTTATGAAATGCGCCATGTTGGTGGTTTCGGAGGTGTTGACCACCGTCTTGCCATCCGGCGATACGCCCATACCCTCCGGCTCGACGCCGACCGGAACCTCCGCCAGCACCTGCCGCGTATGGACATCGACCACGGTGACGATGTTGTCATCCTCATTGGCGATGTAGAGCGGGTTGCCGGAGGGGTGCAGCACGAACAGTTCCGGATCCGGCCCGGAGGGCAGCGAGGGCAGTTCCTCATAGGTCGTGGCGTCATAGACGCGCACCAGATCATCGTCGGAAGCGCAGACATAGATGATCTTGCCATCCGGGCTTGCGGTGATGCCGCGCGGGCGTTGCATGCCCGTTATGGTATGGATGACCTCCAGACTGTCGGCATCGAGCACGCTGATCGAATTGCCCTTTTCATTGGAGACGAAAATCTTGTCCGCGAAAGCCGGCCCTCCGGCGAGCGCGGCTGTGCAGAGCAGCAAGGCCAATCGTGTCATCATTCCCCCCTCAGCGTTTGCATTGCGTCTCTGGCCGGTCGATCCCCAGCGTGTCGAGCTGGCTGACCTGATGCAGGAACTCCGCCTGCGGCGAGACCGTGGCCACAACCGGCCCTGCGACCAGCAGGATGGGCTGGCGCAACTGCCCGTCCCAGTCGCGGAAGGTAAGCTTCTGGCCCTTGAAGGCTGCAAGCTCCATCTTCCCGCTGGCGATGTAGTCGCGCAGCGTGGCAAAATCCTCGGACTTGGTGCGGGTCGCGGCCTCTCCCAGCGTTCTCAGCGCCATCCAGACCTGATAATCCTCCGGGCGCGCGGGGCGGTTGGAGATTTTCTCGAACCGGCTCTGGAACTGCATCCCGGCCCAGGCCTCATGCGCGGGCGACCAGCTTTCCGGCTCAAGACCGGCGGACCCGGTCACCGGGCGCGGCTCCCAGGTATGGTAGGGCAGGTAATCCGCGAAATAGCCACTGTGATCGGCGACGACGACGACGTCATGTTCCGCGGCGCGCTGGGTGAAGGCGGGCATTTCCTGCTGACCGGGCACCTGGCCGGAATCCGTCCGCCGCGCGCCGCCACGATCCTCATAGACGCGCTCTTCGACGATGCGGGCGCCGAATTTCTTCGCCGCGCGCTTGTAGGATTCGGCAAGCGCCTTGTCCTCTGGGTGGCTGCCCTCGATCAGGAACCAGCGCGTCCAGCGTTTCCACGCAAGGAACTGCGCCAATGCATCCGTCAGCATCGCGTCCGAAGGCGCGGTGTGGAGCAGGTTCGCGCGGCAATCCGCGCCCCGGAGCCTGTCGCCCGTAGCCGAGGCGTTGATGACCACAACGCCGTCTCCGGCCGCATCGGCCAGCTTCAGCGTCATGTCCTCGTCGGCCATGGTGACGATGAATCGAATACCCTCGGCGATCAGGCGTTTCATCTCCGCCTCCGCCGTCTCCGGCGTGGCAACGACCGTCTCCGTGGTAAAGGTCTGCTTCATGAAGCTGCCGGTCGTCATGTTGTCGGACGTGGCCAGCGCCGCCCCGGCCAACCCCAGGTCCGGGGGCGGCAGGTCAAGGCGCGAGATCGGCAACGGTTTCGGCGCATCGACCCGGAGCACAGCCGCACGGTATTCGCTCTGTGCGGCGACGGATGTGGCGCAGAGCAGGCTGGCGCCCAGACATAGCGCCAGAGTACGCGCAAGCGGCGCGGCATCTGTCCAACGCTCAGGTATCATCCCAAGTCCTCCCCGCCCTTATCGGACAGCAAAGTACGGGGTCCGCAAAGCAATTTTTCATGATAAGTAAATTATAAGAATGCCTTAGTGGGGTTTCCATACTTTTGTATGATGGTCCGTCCCTCAGCCTGCCGGCTTCAGGCCCTTGCCGTAATCATCCAGAATCGGCACACCGGCGTCCCTGAGGATCGCGTCGATATCGGACTGATTGCGGCGGATAAGGCTGTTGAGCTCCCGCTTCCAGTTATCCTCACCGGCACGAACGCCCATGGTGATCCGGTAGAAAAGTCGCGGCGTCCCTTCATCTTTCAGCAGGGGCGTGACCTTGAGCGCAGGATCACCCTTCGCAAGCGGGCCACCGATCGGACCCCAGAGGACAGCGGCATCTGTCTTGCCGCTCTTGACGTCCTCCAGCATCTGACCCGCGGGGTTCTCGACCCGCCGGTCCACCATCAGCGCATAGGGCTCCGCGTCCTTCATCAGCCCTGCGCGGGCGATATGGGTGGTGGCGGGGGCACCTACGACCACCCCGATCCGATGCCCTCTCAAACGGGGATCGAAGAGGCTGTCCACGGCGGCGAGTTCGCTGTCCGCACGGGTCACAAGGACGTGTGTGGAAGTGTAATAATGATTGGTGTTAAGCACGAGATCATCGCCCTGCGCAAAGCCGATCACCACATCACACTTGCCGGCTCCCAGCGTATTCCGCACGAATCCGGTGACCTGCGGAAACCACGTATAGTGCAAGGGAACACCAAGGCGCTCCGCGAGCAGGGCCGCTATACGGTTCTCGAAACCGGAGCCATCCTCCGCCGAGAGCGGCTTGTTGGCCGGGTCGGCGCAGACCCGAAAGCTGTCGCGGTCCACCAGGTCGGCAACCTGAGCGCCAGCCGCTCCCGCGCCGCAGAACGCCGCGCAGAGCAGGCCGATTATCATGGAGCGGGTCATTACTGCTCCATGCAGGCTTTTTCGGCGGCGGCATAGCCTTCGCTCTTGTCTTCGCGCTTGGCGGGACGGCCACGCGGGATCGTCTCGGTGCCGCGGGCGAGCAGGTAGGTATAGATATCGTCGGCATAGCACATGACGTTCGGATTCGTTGCGAAAGCCGGCATCACCTGGTTTTCCGTGTTGCCCACCTTCTGCCGACCGCTGGCGATGGTGCCGACGAAATCGTAGTAATCCATCTTCAGGGCCGAATTCTTGAGTGCAGGCGCATAGGTCGAGCCCTCCCCATCCGGCCCGTGGCAGACGTGACATTCCGCGTGATACCGGCGATAGCCCGAGAAGGTCGGCCAATCGACGACGCCGTCCTCCACCTTGAAGGTCGGGTTGCCTTCAGCGTTTCTGTAGCGTGTGCCGTCAAATTCTGCGACGGCGGTGTCCGGGGCGGCCTGAGCGACAACAGGCAGGCTGATGACGGACGCGACAAGGGTCGTGGCGAGCGCAAGGGGGCGCATTGCTGACAGCATAATCTCTCCTCCCAAAGAGCTGGGTCGAGGCTACCGCAGTGCCTTCCCCATCGGAATCAGACTTTAGTTTCGGTATGAAGTTTCGCCGCGAAACGGTCATGACAACGCCGCCGAAAGATATCCGGCGGCGTCGGCTGACGTTTGTCAGATTTTAGTTCGGGACCTCGAACACGGTAAGCTGGCCGCCGAGCACGGTGTAGTCGTGCAGCGCAGCATAGCCGCCCACCGCCCCCAGGCCTTCGTTGGCATTGGTCAGCCCGGCCGCAAGACCGATACCCGCCCAACCCCCAACGCCGGAAAGCACACCGACATACTGTTTGCCAGCGCTTTCATAGGTGAAGACGTTGCCGATGATGCCGGACGGCGTCTTGAACTTGTAAAGCTCCTCACCCGTCTTGGCGTCCACGGCCTTCAGATAGCCCTCAAGCGTACCGTAGAAGACAACGTCGCCGGCCGTCGCCAAAGCACCGGACCAGACCGAGAACTGCTCCGGCAGCGACCAGACGATCTTACCCTGCACCGCGTCCCAGGCGATGAAGTTACCCATGCCGCCATGGCTGTTCGGTGCGGGATACATCGACAGCGTCGCGCCGACATAGGGCTGACCTGCGGAATAGCTCACCCGGAAGGGCTCGTAATCCATGCAGACGTGGTTGGTCGGCACGTAGAAAAGGCCGGTCTTGGGCGAATAGGCGGAGGGCTGCTGGTCTTTCGTCCCGAGCGCGGCCGGGCAGATGCCGGTCGTGTTCACATCCTCGCCGTTCTGAGAGGTCGAATATTCCGCGACGACGAGCGGGCGACCGAACGTCGCGGAGTTCCGGTCCATGTCCACTTTCGTGGCCCAGTTGACGGCGGGATCGTATTTTTCGGCCACGAGCAACTCGCCGGAGGCCCGATCGAGCGTATAGGCAAACCCGTTCCGGTCGAAGGTGACCAGCAGCTTGCGCATCTGGCCGTCCATCTCCTTGTCAACCAGCAGGTTCTCGTTCACCCCGTCATAGTCCCATTCGTCATGCGGGGTCTTCTGGTAGAACCATTTCGCCATGCCCGTGTCAGGGTCGCGGGCCATGATGGTCATCGACCATTTGTTGTCACCGGGACGCTGCGATGGGTTCCAGGTGGAGGGGTTGCCGGTGCCGTAGTAGATGAGGTTCAGATCGGGATCATAGGTCGTCCAGCCCCAGGTGGTGCCGCCGCCGATCTTCCACTGATCGCCTTCCCACGACTTGAGCGAGCTGTCCTTGCCGATGGGCTTGCCCAGCACCGTCGTGTGCTCCGGGTCCACGAGCATTTCCGCATCCGGGCCGGTGGAATAGGCGCGCCAAGCGAGCGATCCGTCCTTGATGTTGTAGGCGGTCATGGAGCCGCGCACACCGAACTCGCCGCCCGAAATGCCGGTCAGCACCTTGTCTTTGACCACCAGCACGGTGGCGGTGGAGGTCTCACCCTTGGAGGGGTCGCCGTTCTTGACGCTCCATTTCACCTGGCCGGTCTTGGCGTCCAGAGCGACGAGCGTCGTATCGGCCTGATTGAGGAAGATCATCCCGTCCGCATAGGCGAGCCCGCGATACACCGTATCGCAGCACATCACGCCGATCACGTCCGGGTTCTGTTCCGGGTGATAGCGCCAGAGGATCTTGCCCTCGTTCTTCAGGTCGAGCGCATAGACGATGTTCGGGAAGGGCGTGTGCACATACATCACATCGCCGATCACAAGGGGGGAGCCTTCATGGCCCCTCAGCACGCCGGTGGAGAACATCCAGGAGACGCGCATATCCTTGACGTTCTTCGCGTTGATCTGGTCAAGCTCGGAATACCGGATCCCGGCATAATTCCCGAGCTGTGTTCCCCATTGCTTCGGATCCTTGGTGATCTGCATGAGGGAATCGTTGGCAAGCGCCGGCATCCCCACGGATGCGAGCAGCAAAGCCAGCCCTGCCATTTTCATAGTCATCGCGACCTCCTCCCTTGAGTGCGATTCCGCTGACTGCCTGCTCTGCCCGCATGGGCATCCTCCGATCAGGCTATCGTCTTATGAAATTATTATAAAACTCCTCACGCGGCCAGTAAAATATAAGTTCCTCGGTCTCCTCCCTAAGTATGAAGGGTCATGAGATCCGGTTGCTGTCGCGGCAGAGGAAGCACAACTCGCTGTTGGCAGGCGCAGTGACCGAGGCGAAGATCACCGCTCCGCCGTAGGGCGCAACGATGGCGCGCCCGTCGGCGCGCGTGCCGAGCACGTCGCCCTCGCGGATCACTTCGCCCGCGGCAAAGCGGCGAGAGAGGCGGTCGGCCGGCGATTCCGCAAGGATGGCGTCCGCGATCTCGATCACGCGCGGGCGGGGTCTGGTCACCGCAGGGCCAGCGATCAGACCCAGATGGACAAGTCCGTTGACCGTCACGTCATAGGCAATGGCCGGCCCGTCCGCCTGCAGGTGCTGCCCGCATTCGACGGTCACGCCATAGCCGCCGACCGCCCGCATATATTCCGTCGTGCCAACGCCGGTGAGAGGGGAAAGGCCAATGACGCCCTCCCGCTCCTTCATCGCGATTGCCTTCTGATGTGCCGGGAGCCAGCCGTGCACGAGCAGCGGCAACCCGAGCGCGGCGGCCAGAGCCTCCTCCTCCGCAGCGTGCCGGAAGGGTTCCAGCGGGCCATCGTTGTTGGATGGCCCGAAGCAGGCGAACGGCTCCCCCTCGGACCCGAAGCTGTGCAGGTCGATCAGCACATCGTTGTCGCGCAGCAGCGGGCAGAGGGCGTTTGCCACCCGGTCCTCGTTGTCCTGCGGAATGGCGCTTTCGGCCAGCAGGCGATTCAGGTTCCGATCCCCGCTCCGGGTGTTCCTGGCAAAGGCGAGAGGGTTGGTCACCGGAAGAAAGGTAAGCCGCCCGCGAAGCAGCCTCCGCCTGCCGGAGCGGAACTCCTCTATCAACCGGCGGATGGCCATGGGGCCGGAGGGCTCGTTGCCGTGAACGGCCCCGGTCACGATCACACGCGGCCCCCGCTCCAGCCCGTGGAACGTCACAGTCTCCAACGCGCGGGCATCGTCACTGTCGTGAGGCGGCGCGGCATCGACGGGTGCGATGTCGATATGCATGCCGGGCAGCAGGCGACGGGCGAACTCTGCAAGCTGGTCATGCGCGATGACGACACAGCCCGCCGTGGCGCTGAAATCCTCCCGTGCGGCGTGGAAGAAGATGGCGGAACCGCCCCCCGCCCGGACTTCCGCATCGTTGAAGCCGATGGGAACGATGAGGTCGAACAACCGCTGGCCCCGGCGCTTGGGGCGGGCGATATCGGTCTCAAACACCAGCCGGTTGTAGAACGGGGAGGCTGGATCCTCCTCCCAGTAATAGGTGTCGGGCTTTTCGATGAAGGAAAAGGCGAGGCCCCGCATATCCGGCCCGAAAACCTCCGGGTCATACATGCCGTAGCGGAGCGGGAAGCGGCCGATCGGGGTCGCGCCGTCACCCTCGCGCTTTTCTGTCGGCCAGCGAAGCCCGCCGCGGCCCGTGGCGCAGGGCACCGTCCATTCCCCGATGGAGAGGGTTCCCATATGCGGGCGGGCCGGATCGTGGCCGACACGAACGATGACGACGTTCTGCATGAGGGTTCCGTGGTGATGCTGGCTCATCTCATGATCCTTGGTGAAGCAGGTGACAGCGCGCGCGATGCATGTCGCCGCCCGCTGCGGAAATTGTGGTGAAGGCGGGAATCTCTCCCGTCCGGCACGGCCCGAACGCCTTCGGACAGCGGGGATGGAAGGCGCAGCCCGGCGGCGGAGCAAGGGCGGAGGGGGCCTCTCCTGTCATGCGGTTTTCCCGAAACGCGGGCGACAGCGGATCTGGAATGGAGGCGATCAGCGCCTGTGTGTAGGGATGCGCGGGACGGGTGAAGATGTCCGACCAAGGCCCCTCCTCCACGATGCGGCCCAGATACATGACGGCGATCCGGTCGGACATGTGCTCCACCACCCCCAGATCGTGGGAGATGAACAGCAGCGCCACGCCGGTTTCGTTCTTCAGTTCCAGCAGCAGGTTGATGATCTGCGCCCGGATGGAGACGTCGAGCGCAGAGACAGGCTCATCGCAGACAAGCAGACGCGGCTCCACGATCAGGGCGCGGGCGATGCAGATGCGCTGCCGCTGACCGCCGGAGAATTCATGCGGGCGCCGCCCTGCCCCGTCCGGCTTGATGCCGACCCGGTCCAGCATCGCGATGACGCGGTGTTCGATTTCCGCCGCATCGCGAAGCCCGTGAAGCCGCAACGGCTCGGCCAGCGCCTGACGGATGGTCTTGCGCGGGTTGAGCGAGGCGAAGGGATCCTGAAACACCATCTGCACACGCCGCGCCTGCGCCAGCGGGTCGGCGCGCATCGCCTCGCCGACATCCTGCCCCGCAACGGTGACCGAGCCTTCGGTGATCCGCGTCAGCCCCATGATCGCCCCGGCGAGGGTGGATTTGCCGCAACCGGACTCCCCCACCAAGCCGAGGCATTCCCCGGCGCGGAGCGTGAGGTCGAGGCCATTCACCGCCTTCAACTGGCGATGGGAGAAGCCTTCGCGGACCGGATAATGCACCTTGAGACCCGAGACGCGCAGAACCTCGTCGCTCTCGGGCGTTGCGGGATCAGTCATGATGGTAACACCTGATGAGGCCGCCTTCCGCGAGCCGCTCCACCGGGGGCGGCGTCGTCCGGCAGAGGTCGGTCGCGAGCGGGCAGCGCGGGGCGAAACCGCAGGCTACCACCCGCTCGGAAAGCGGCGGCACGATGCCCGGTATCTCCGCCAGCGGACGCTGCCCCTCCGCCAGACGCCGCCCCATCCGGGGGAGCGAGGCGATCAGGCCGCGGGTATAGGGATGGCGCGGGTCCAGAAACACCTCCCGCGCGGGGCGCTGTTCGATGAGATCGCCCGCATACATGACGGCGACCCGGTCACAGATCCGTGCGACGAGGCCAAGGTCGTGGGAGATCATCAGCACCGCCGTCCCCCGCTCCCGGCAGAGGTCGAGGATGAGCTGCACGATCTCTGCCTGGATCGTCACATCGAGCGCGGTCGTCGGCTCATCCGCGATCAGCAGGTCAGGGTTGCAGGCGAGAGCGATGGCGATCATCACCCGCTGCCGCATCCCGCCGGACAACTGGTGCGGATAATCGCGCACGCGCCGCTCCGGGCTTGGCACCTGAACCTGCTCCAACGCCTCCACCGCCCGGCGGCGGGCCGCACGCGCGCTCAGCCCCTCATGCAGCATGAACATCTCGCCGATCTGCTCGCCGATGGTCATCAGCGGGTTCAGGGCGGTCATCGGCTCCTGAAAGATCATGGCGATGCGATTGCCGCGAAGCTGACGCAGGCTGCGGTTCGACAGCCGCGCGATATCGGCTCCGTCAAAGGACACGCTGCCACCCGTGACATGCAGCGGCGGTCGGAGGAGGCCCGCGATGGTCAGCGCGCAGATGGACTTGCCGCAACCGGACTCCCCCACCAACCCGAAGACCTCGCCCCGGTCGATGGAGAAGCTCACGCCATTGACCGCCTGATACTCCGCCCCGTCCGCGCGGAGGGCGAGGCGAAGGCCGCTTACGTCGAGGATCGGCCCGCTCATGCCCGGCGCGCCTTGCCATGCGGATCGAGCAGGTCGCGCAGACCATCCCCCAGCAGGTTGAACCCCAGAACCGTGACGAACAGCGCCAGACCCGGAAAGATCGCGACCCAGGGCGTTGTCATCAACTGCTCCCGTGCGCGCGACAGCATGGACCCCCACGACGGATCGGGCGGCACCACGCCGAGACCGAGGAAGGAGAGCGCCGCCTCTGCCATGATTGCGGAGCCGATGCCCATGGTCGCCACGACGACGAGCGGCCCGGCGATATTCGGCAGGATTTCCCGGAACATGATGTGCCCGCGCCCGAAGCCCATCGTGCGTGCCGCCTGCACATAGTTCTGCCCCTTGTGGCTGAGAACCTGTGCGCGGGAGATGCGGCAGGAATAGGCCCAGTCCGTCAGGCCGAGCGCGATCAGCAGCGACAGGATCCCCGGCCCGAGGATCGTCATCAGGGCGAGCGCGAAAACCACCGTCGGGATGGAGAGCATGAGGTTGGTCAACCCCTGGACCACCTCGTCCCACCAACCGCCGAGATAGCCCGCGGAAAGGCCGAGACAGACCCCGATCACCGTGTTCATGAGCTGGACCGCCAACCCGATGGTCAGCGAAATGCGTGCGCCATAGACGATGCGGGAGAAGATGTCCCGCCCCTGCTCGTCCGTCCCGAACCAGAACCGGGCGGAGGGAGGCTCCTCGGAGAACATGAGGTTGCTGTCCGCCACCGGATCGAATGGCGCGATGATCGGCGCGAAAACCGCGAGGATCAGCACGATGAAAAAGATCGTCAGGCCGATCAGCAGATTGGGTGACAGCTTCATCCCGGCCCCTCAGCGATAGCGGATGCGCGGGTCGATCATCAGATAGGCGATATCGACCAGCGTGTTGATGACGAGGAAGAAGCCGACGATGAGCAGGATACAGCCCTGCACCGTAGGAATGTCGCGCACAGCGACCGACTGGGTGAGAAGCGACCCGATACCCGGCCAGGCGAACAGGTTCTCGATAACCACCGAGCCGCCCAGCATGGAGCCGAATTGCAGCCCGATGGTGGTGAGCACCAGCACGAAGGCATTCCGCGCCATGTGGCGTGTGATCACACGCCGCTCCGGGTTGCCCTTGGAGCGCGCGGTGCGGATGAAATCGGCATTCATCGTTTCCAGAACGGCGGCGCGGGTGGTGCGGGCCAGCAGGGCCATCGGGGCGATCCCCAGCGTCACGGCAGGCAGGATGAGGTTCCTGAACGCGCCGTTGCCATAACCGAAGGTCGGCAGCAGCCCGAGCTGGACCGAGAAGAAATACATCGCCAGCAGCCCGAACCAGAAGGCGGGGACAGACAGACCGGAAACCGCGAATGTCATTGCCAGCGTATCCACCCATGTGCCCTGCCGGACAGCCGCGATGAAGCCGAGCGGCAGGCCCACCGCCACGGCAAACAGGATCGCCGCCACGGCGAGCGAAAGCGACGCGCCGATCCGGCCCGCAAGAACGTCGGTCACCGGGCGCTGGGTGGCGAAGGACGTGCCGAGATCACCCCGGACCAGCCCTGCCACATAGCCTCCGAAACGCTCATGCACCGGCTGGTTCAGCCCGAGCTGCGTCTCGATACGCTCCAGCACGCGGGGATCCACATCCGTCTTGTCGCCCAGAAGTGCCGAGGTGAACGACCCCGGTATCACGCTGAACAGCAGGAAGACGAGCGTCACCACCGCGCAGATGGTCACGAGGGATTGCAGCAGTCGCCTGCCGATCACCGGTAGCATGGCATGTCCTTGCTCTGGCTGGGATGCCGGCGACCCTTTCGGGTCGCCCTGCGGTCAGCGGTTGGGCTTGTTCTCGTCCACCCAGATGCTGTCCACCTCAAGGATCGCGGCCTCGGTCACATTCGCATCGACACCGTGTATCCAGGGCTGCGTGGCAAGCACCGCCTTGTTGTAGTTATGAAACCACACCGGCGCATCGTTGAACACGATGCCTTCGGCCTCACGGATGAGCGCCACGCGCTTGCCGTGATCGACCTCGGCGGCGGCAGCATCCAGTACCTTGTCGAATTCGAGGTTCTTGTAGGCCGAGCGGTTGCCCGCGGCGCGGGAGACACGGCTGTCGAAATAGCGCAGCGCCGCGATGTCGTCCGGCCCTGTTCCCGTGGAGCGGAACCAGGCCAGGGCCGTCCCGTCGGTCATCGCATCGACCAGAACGTTCTGTTCCACCACACGCGGTTTGGCAGTAATGCCGATCTCCCGAAGATAAGGCATCATCGCCTGCAGAACGCCGAGCGATTGGGTGCTGTCCACCACCATCACCTCGATCTCGACACCATCCGCATAACCGGCCTCCGCCATGAGAGCCTTGGCCTTGGCGGGGTCGTAGGAATAGGGGGCGCGCGTCTCGTCAAACGCGGCGGAGGTCGCGGGCAACCAGCCGTTGGCCTTGAACGCCTTTTCCTTCAGAAGCTTCTGGATGATGAGATCTCGGTCCACCGCATAGTTGATCGCCTGCCGGACGCGGGCGTCGTCAAAGGGTTTTTTCTCCGTGTTCATCCCCATGTGACGGGTAAAGACCTCGGAAACCTCGATCAGACCTTTCGAAAGCTCCGGGTCCGCCTTGTACTGCGTATAGACATTCTCCGACAGCACCGTCGCGTCGATCTCGCCGGCCCGGAAAGCCATATCCATCGCGGAATAATCGGAGGTGATGACATAGCTCACCCGATCCGCATAGGGCTTCCCTTCCTTGAAGTATCTATCGAACTTCGTGCCGGAAATAGCTGATCCCTCGACATGTTTATCAAACACAAAAGGACCCAGGCCCACGGGATCGGACAGGAACTCCGGTGTGTCGGCAACCTCTTTCGGCAGGATCGCGGTGATCGCTTCGAACAGCAGGTTACCCGGCTCCACATGCTCGGCAAAGGTGATGGAGAAGGTGAGGTCGTCGATCTTCTTCAACCCGGCCACATGCGCCGCCTCGCCCCGCGCATACTCCCGGGCACCGACGATGGGTTCCAGCTTGACCGACCCCGGAAATGCCTTTTCCGGGTTGAGGATGCGCTCATAGGACCAGATGACATCGTCCGCCGTCATCTGTCGCCCGTTGTGGAAATAGATGTCGTCGAACAGCGTATAGGTATAGGTAAGCCCGTCCTCCGAAACCGCGACCTCGGACGCGAGATCGAGCGCCGGGGCATTCGCAGCGGAATCCCATGTATAAAGCGCCCGGTGGAATGCCTTGGACACAGCCATATCCTGCGAGGCATAGGTCGCGTGCGGATCGAGAGACTTCAGCGCCGAGCCATAAGGCGCCACGAGGCTCAATGTCCCGCCTGCCACCTGCGCCAGCGCGAAGTTGGAGGTGGTCGCAAGAGCCAGCGCACCTGCGCCGAGCGCGATCTTCCAGCGATTGTTCATGGTTGTTCTCCCTGTTGTTATCGTTGCTTCAGCAAAAGACCCTGCTATGGAAGACCCGCGCGAACTCCGTCAGCAGCGTCTCATCCGCAGCGGCCCGCGATCCTTCCGTCATGATCGCGATGAGAAGCGAACGCCCGTCGGGCCGCTCGCCATACAGCAGGTCGTGGCGCGCGCTAGAAGTGTTTCCCGCTTTCGACCAGCAGCGCATTTCATCCGGGAGGCCACCCGCGAGATAGGTCGCCGCCTGATCGCCCTCATGCGGTCCGCCCCGCCGCTGGAAATCACGGGACAACAGGTCCTGCATCCATTCTGTTCCGGGTAGAGCGCCCCGCATCACGTCGTGCATGAGCGTCGCCGCCGCTAGTGCGGTCAGACGATTGGCGTTCTGCGGGGTGCGAACCTGAAACGCGCGGCCATACGGGCTGTCTTCGTATGTCCCGTGAAGAATGTTTATTCCTTTGAATTCAGATAATTCGATGCGTTCATAAAAGTTTCGCATGAACTGTCTTCGCGCGAACCACTCCTCCAGTTCGGCGCCATAGAGCGGCCCGCCATCTTCGGCACCCGTGATCCGCCCGATGAGATAGACCGTCGCCTCATTGGAGGAAATGCCAATCATCGCCCGTGCAGCCCGGTCGTCCTCAGGATCGTATTCGATCTCTCCCCTGGCGCGGAGCGTCGCCAGCATGTTCAGCACGAAAAGTTTCATCACCGAGGCCGGATAGCGCGCCTGACGGGGAAGATGGCTCATCACCTCTCCATCAGCGAAGCGCCCCGCGGCCCCCGCGCGCAATGGGCGGTCGTAGAGGCGGATGGCAAAGCTCACATCCGCTGGTTCGATGCCCGCACGACGGGACAACACCTCATGAAGTGCTGCGTGGGCAGGAGACGCGGCTGGGTCGAACTGTTCCATGAACGGGCCTTGCTTTGGTCACGCAAGGGATAGCGATCCCTTCGATTTTCGATACAGAAAATGCGATGCAAGTTCATGCACGCGTGATATGAACCTGCAACACTCCAGAAGGTCCACCCATGATCCAGCCCGATACTCCCCTCACCCTTCGCGAGATCGAGGTGTTTCGCGCGATGATGCGCTTCCATACCGTCACTGCGGCGGCGCATGCCCTCGGTTCGTCGCAACCCACGATCACACGGGAACTTCATCGGCTGGAGAAACATATCGGATTTGCATTATTCGAACGAAAGCGGCAGCGCCTGTTTCCGACCTTGCGCGCGCTGCAGCTGTGGGAGGAGGTCGATGCGGCCTATGCCGGTTTGGCGCGGATCAACGCCACGGTCGAGCGGTTACGGGCCGCGGATACCGGCACGATGACCATCGCAGCGCTGCCCGCCCTTGCGCAGACCCTGCTCCCCGATGCGATCCTGCGCCTTCTGGAGCGGCAGCCGGGCATGACCGTGGACGTAGCGACCCAGGATCCGCGGAACGACTCCGTGCTGACCGGCTTCAACTTCGACCTCGGGCTGACAGAGAGCTTCCACGCGCAGCGGAGGGTGGAGGTGGTGCCGCTCGGTGTTTTCGACATGGTGGTGGTCATGGCCCCGAGTCATCCCCTGTCGGAGCGTGCAGTCTGCACACCGCAGGATTTCGCCGGGATCGACTATATCTCGTTTCCCGTCCACGATCCCTATCGGGCCGGACTGGACCGGATGTTCGATGCGGCCGGGGTCTCGCGGCGGATCCGCGTGACAGCGCAATCGGCGGCCGCTGTCTCCGAACTGGTGTTGCGGGGCCTCGGGGTGGCGATCCTGAACCCGCTGACCGGTCTTGCTCTCGCGGAACGCGGCGCGGTCATCCGGCCATTCAGCCCCGGGCAGAAGTTCATCGTCTCGGCCGTCCGACCGGAGGATCGTCCTGCTTCCGATGCGGTGGATGTGCTGGTCACGATCCTGCGGACAATCTGCACCGAGACCCATGGCCGGATCGCGGCGGCGGTCCGTGCCGCACCTGCATAAGCACTAGCGGGGAGTGGTGACCAGCGCGGCGATCCGGTCTGCCAGACCCGGGATCGCTTCCGGGCGCAGGCAATCGACCTGCACATCCTGCACGCCTCCGCCAGTCCGGGCGCGGTGCCGGTTGTAGCGCGGATCGTAGTGATGGAGCATCAATTCAGCCGCCAGTTCGCGCCATGCGCCCCGCAGGACGAGCGCCTGCCACTCTTCCACCCTTGCCGCAGGATGGAGAGGGCGGAGGCTTTCGACAATGGCCGCGAGCCTGCCCGGATCGGCCAGCAGATCACCATAGGCCCGGAGGAGATAGTCGGCACGCGCCGCCGCCGGCGCGACAATGGCGATGCGCGGCGCGGCCTTCATCGCGCGCCAGAGCGTCGGAGGCAGCAGGCAATTTCCGATACGCGAACTCTCGGCTTCCACCAGCACCGGCCTTGCAGGGTCCAGCGATGCGAGGGCTAAGGCCAGCCGCCCCTCGAACGCGCGCTGCGAGGGCTGCGGCCCCTGCCCTCCGAAAAGCGAGCCGCGGTGGTTGGCCATCCCCTCGAGATCGAGCACCTGCACCCCGCGTTCGGGCAGGAGGCGGAGCACTTCGGTCTTGGCCGAACCCGTGTTGCCGTCGAGCAGGATGACCGGGGCCGGAAAGGGCCGGTCATGCAGGCAGGTGATGACCTGCCGGCGCCATGCCTTGTAGCCGCCCTCCAGCCGCGCGACGCGCCAGCCGACTTCGGAAAGGATGAGAGAGATTGAACCCGACCGCTGCCCGCCCCGCCAGCAATAGATCAGCGGCCGCCAGCCTCCCGGCATCTCGGCAAGCGCCGTCTCCAGATGATGCGCCGCGTTCCGCGCCACCAGTGCGGCGCCGAGCTTGCGCGCCATGAAGGGCGAAACCTGCTTGTAGAGCGTGCCGACACGCGCGCGTTCCGCATCGTCGAGGGCAGGCAGGTTTATGGCGCCGGGCAGATGGTCTTCGGCATATTCCGAAGGGGAGCGCACGTCGATGATCGTGTCGAAGCCCATCTCCGCCAGATCGGTGAGCGCTGTGAGGCGGAAAGTCATGGAAGCGTAGTCCTCCGGGGCTGGACGCGGCATGATGGAGCGTGCACAGAAACCGGACCGCCCCAGGCAGGAGAAAGACCGATGACGCGTCCCATGCAAGCCCAAAACCCGCTTCGGGAGACGATCACCCTGCCGCCGCCCCTCTCCGGCCCCGCGCGGGAAATCGCCGTGCTGCGTTTCGGCACCCCGGGCGCACGTCCCAAGGCCTATCTTCAGGCAGGGTTGCATGCGGATGAGTTCCCCGGAATGCTGGCGTTGCACGAGCTTGTCCCCCTGCTTGCCGAGGCTGGCAACCAGGGACGGATCGTGGGCGAGATCGTCGTGGTTCCGGTCTGCAACCCGGTGGGGCTGTCGCAGGCGGTGCATGGCGCGGTACGCGGGCGTTACGAAACGGCGGGCGGCGAGAATTTCAACCGCGGCTGGCCGGATCTGGCAGAGGATGTGGCCGGGCGCGTGGCGGGCCGGCTGGGAGGCGATGCCGCCGCCAATGTCGCGATCATCCGGCAGGCGATGGGAGACCTCGTTGCTGCGATGCCGCGGGAGACGGAGATCACGGCGCTGCGTCAGGCCCTGATGACGCTCGCGCATGATGCGGACTATGTGCTCGACCTGCATGCCGACAGCGAAGCGGAAGTGCATCTCTATATCGGGACGCCGCTGTGGCCGGATGCTGCCGATCTTGCGCAGGAGATCGGTGCGCGGGCCGTCCTGCTGGAGGAGGTGTCCGGCGGAAATCCGTTCGACGAGGCCTGCTCCGGCCCGTGGTGGTCGCTGGCGCGCCGCTTTCCCGGGCAGCCCGTGCCCCCCGCATGCCTTTCCGCCACCGTGGAACTGCGCTCCAACAATCAGGTGGATGAGACGCTGGCCCGCAAGGACGCCGCCGCGCTTCTCTCCTTTCTGGTCCGGCGCGGCGTGGTGCAGGGCGAGGCAGGGCCACTGCCCGAGCCGCTCTGCGATGCCACGCCACTCGACGGGATGCAGCAGCTCACCGCGCCGGTCGCAGGGCTGATCCTCTACCGGGCGGACCTTGGAGAGCGGGTGCGGGCGGGGCAGGTCGTCGCCGAGATTGTTGACCCGCTCGGCACGACGACACCGGTCGTCGCCGTGACCGACGGTGTGCTCTTCGCCCGGCTGGAGCAGCGTTTCGCCTGGGAGGGCCGGATCATCGGCAAGATTGCCGGCGCCGAACCACTCGCCTCCCGTATCGGCACGACGCTTCTCCCGGCCTGACGCACGCTCAAGACCGGACTGATTTGCAAGCGCCCCCGCTCTCTGCGAGGGGCGCTTTTGTTTTTGGGGTAGCAGTCAAGCTTTTTTATCGAGCATCCAGAACAATAAAATACATCTCAATCTTAGAGATTGATCTTGAAATCCCTGTGAGCGGTCCACGTGGAATAACGACCTCCAAGCGGGTGTAATCGCGACAAGGCCGGCATCGGCCTTGCTCGACCGGAAGTTTCCTCAATGCCACGGGCAGGGAGTTTTCGCGTGAAATTCAAGTTTCCAACCGCCTTCACCATTCTGTTCTGTCTCATCGTCGTTGTAGCAATCCTGACGTGGTTCGTACCTGCCGGCGAATATACACGCCAGATGAGCGAAACGCTGGGTCAGGAGGTGCCGGTTCCCGGCACCTACCATGCCGTCACCCAGAACCCTCAGGGGTGGTGGGATGTGCTGCTCGCCCCCATCGCCGGGTTCTATGACCCGGAGTCGGGCATGGCGCGCGCCATTGATGTAGCTCTCTTCGTTCTCATCATCGGCGGTTTCCTTGCTGTCATCACGCGGACGGGGGCCATCGACGCCGGGATCGGCGGGCTGATGAACGCTCTCAAGGGCAAGGAAGTCTGGCTGATCCCCATCCTGATGACAGCCTTTGCCCTCGGCGGCACAAGTTATGGGATGGCAGAGGAAAGTCTTGCGTTCTACGCCATCGTCATTCCGGTGATGTTACGCGCGGGCTATGACTCGCTTACCGGCGTGGCCACCATCCTGCTGGGCTGCGGCATCGGCACGATGGGCTCGACCTTCAACGCCTTTGCCACGGTGATCGCCTCCAACGCGGCCGGAGTACCCTTTACAGACGGGCTGACGCTGCGTGTGGTGATCCTTGTGGTCAGTCTGCTGGCCGGCATAACCTTCGTGATGCGCTATGCCCAGCGGGTAAAGAACGACCCGTCCAAGTCCATAGTCGCCGACATGCGCGAGGAAAACATCCAGCGCTTCCTGAAGTCGGAAGACGGAGATTCGGCGACCCTTCCCGAATTCACCACGATGCGCGCCATCCTCCTGTCGCTCTTCGGGCTGACCTTCGTCATCATGCTGTGGGGGGTCATCAGTCAGGGCTGGTGGATGGCCGAGATGTCGGCGCTGTTCCTGGGCATGGCGATCCTCACTTGGCTGGTTGGCAAGTTCGCGCCCGAGACCAGGTTCGATGAGGGGACCTTCGTCGAAACGTTCGTCAACGGGGCGCGCGACCTGCTGGGCGTGGCGCTCATCATAGGCGTGGCGCGCGGGATCGTCGTGGTGATGGACGCGGGCAAGATCACCGATACGATCCTTCACTCTCTTGAAGGTCTCTTCGGTGGGCTGGGCCAGGTCATGTTCATCAACACCATCCTGGTGGTGGAGACGATCCTTTCCTTCCTCGTTCCTTCGTCCTCCGGTCTGGCAGTGCTCAGCATGCCGATCCTTGCACCGCTGGCAGACTTTGCGGGAGTGACACGAGACCTGGTGGTGACGGCCTATCAATCCGCCAATGGCTGGGTGAACCTTTTCAACCCGACCTTCGCAGTGGTCATGGGTGGTCTCGCGATCGGGCAGGTTTCCTATGACCGGTGGTTGAAGTTCGTCTGGCCGCTGCTTGTCATCCTCGCCATCATCATCATGGTGGTGCTCAGCGTCGGCGCGCTTGGCGGGGCGTGATGTCCGTGACGAACGATGTGTCGCTCATCGGCGAGGCAGCAGGAAGCCAGCAGCCGGGCCTCGGTCTTGTCGCCTGCACGGCGCTTGTCGTGGGCAACATGATCGGATCGGGCATCTTCCTGCTTCCCGCGTCGCTTGCGCGGATCGGGCCGATCTCTCTCGTGGGCTGGGTGCTTACGTCGCTCGGCGCGCTGGTTCTTGCGCTGATCTTCGGACGGCTATCCCGGCTCGTGACCAAGACGGGTGGTCCCTACGCCTATGCAGAAACCGCCTTCGGCGAATTCATGGGGTTCCTCATCGCATGGGGCTACTGGATCGCGCTCTGGACGGGGAATGCGGGAGTGGCGGTCGCGCTGGCGGGCTATGTGGGATTTCTGTTTCCCGCTGTGGCGGAAAGCGCCACCTACAGTCTTGCGGTGGCGCTCGTCAGCATCTGGGTGCTCACCCTCGTCAACATTCGGGGGGTACAGGAAGCGGGCTTTGTCCAGATCGTCACCACTGTACTTAAGCTGGTGCCGCTTGTCCTTATCGGGGTGCTGGGGCTGTTCTGGATCGACGGGCGCAATTTCGCTCCGGTGAATGTGAGCGACCAGTCCAATATCGCAGCCATATCGGCGGCGGCGGCACTGACACTCTGGGCCTATCTCGGGCTGGAATCGGCGACCGTACCGTCCGGCAATGTCCGCAACCCGGAGAAGACGATACCGCGGGCCACCGTCGCGGGCGTGCTGATCGCGGCCATTGTCTATATCTCTGTCACGACAGTCGCGATCGGCGTGATCCCTTCCGACGAACTCGCGGCATCTTCAGCGCCGCTGGCCGACGTCGCCCGCTCCATGTGGGGCGTGACGGGGGGGCTGCTTGTCGCGATCGGCGCCGTCATCTCCTCTTTCGGAACATTGAACGGCTTCACCCTGCTCACCGGCCAGGTGCCTTACGGCGCCGCGCAAGACAGGGTCTTTCCCGCCGTTTTCGGAGAGCTTTCGCGCTTCGGCACACCGGCCAATGCTTTGGTGCTGTCCAACGTCCTCGCTTCCATCCTCGTCACGATCAACTTCGGACAGGGGTTGGTGGACGCTTTCAATACGATCGTTCTGCTCGCCGTCATGTCGAGCCTTCTGCCTTACTGCGTCTGTTCCCTCGCCGAAGTGGCAATCCTCATCTCGCGGGGAGAATTGCGCGCGCGGAAGCTGTTCAGTGCAACCATTCTCGGGGGGCTGGGGTTCCTCTACTCGATGTGGGCGCTCTACGGCTCGGGAGCAGAGACGGTGTTTCTAGGCTTTCTTCTCCTGATCGCGGGGATTCCTGTTCATGTGGGCATACGCTGGCGCAATGCACGGGTCGCCGCGATCGCAACCGGATCGCAATTCCAAAAGGAGGTCTGATCCTATGCAACTCGGTGTTCATTCCGAAATCGGCAAATTGAGGAAGGTGCTGGTCTCCCGCCCCTCCCTCGCCCATGAGCGGCTGACCCCAGGAAACGCCGCGGACCTTCTGTTCGACGACGTCATCTGGGTTTCCAAGGCCCGTGCCGACCACGCCGACTTCGTCCTGAAGATGAAGTCGCGCGGTATCGAGGTCTATGATCTTCAGGACCTGCTGGCCGAGACCTTCGAGAAAGTGCCAGAATCGCGCGCCTTCGTCCTCGACCGTCGGATCAACGACAATTACGTCGGCCCGACGCTGGTGCCGATCCTCCGGCCCTGGCTCGACTCGCTGGCACCTGCCGCGCTCGCGAGACACCTGATGGGGGGTATCGTCCGCGATGACCTGCCGAAGGAAATGGTCACGTCCCTGATGACCGATATCCTGTCGTCCAGCGAATTTCTTGTCCGCCCGATCCCCAACGCGCTTTTCCAGCGCGACCCGTCCTGCTGGGTATATGGCGGCGTGACGCTGAACCCGATGTTCTGGCCTGCCCGCAAACCGGAGACGCTCTATCAGCGCGTCGTTTACAAGTTCCATCCGATGTTCACGGAAAACGAGTTCGATATCTGGCTCGGCGATTCCGATGAGGATTGGGGGAATACCTCTATCGAGGGCGGCGACGTGATGGCCGTGGGCAAGGGCATCGTCCTGTGCGGCGTCAGCGAGCGGACTAGCCGTCAGGGCGTCGACAAGCTCGCCCGCGCCCTCTTCGCGAAGGGTGCGGCGGAAAAGGTCATCGCCTGCGTGATGCCGAAATCGCGTTCGGCCATGCACCTCGATACGGTTTTCACCTGCGTGGACCACGACAAGGTGACGGCTTTCGGCGAGGTGATCGAGGAAATCCGGCCGTTCAGCCTCGTTCCTCATGACAAGTGGGGCATCGAGATCATCGAAGAAAAGACCGACCTTCTTGAAACATACAAGAAGGCCATGGGCCTCAACGACCTGCACACGATCTATACCGGCGGAAACGAGTTCCAGGCCGAGCGCGAGCAGTGGGACGACGGCAACAACGTCGTCGCGCTGGAGCCGGGTGTCGTCATCGGTTACGAGCGCAACACCCACACCAACACGCTCCTCCGCAAGGCCGGGATCGAGGTCATTACCATCAACGGCAGCGAGCTTGGACGGGGCCGGGGCGGCGGTCACTGCATGACCTGCCCGATCCTGCGCGATCCCGCGTATTGAGCCGACACCGCAAGGGGGTGCGAGAGCACCCCCTCCTCCAGACGATTTCGACCAGTCACAAAGGAGTCCACCATGGGTCTCAATCTTCGCGGTCGCAGCTATCTGAAGATCGCCGACTTTTCCCAGCGGGAAATGCTCTATCTGCTTGATCTTGCGCGCGATCTGAAACGGGCGAAATACTCCCATTCGGAGCAGCCGGCGCTGTCGGGCAAGAATATTTGCCTGATCTTCGAGAAAACCTCCACCCGCACGCGCTGTGCCTTTGAGGTGGCCGCCCACGATCAGGGGGCGCATATCACCTATCTCGATCCATCGGGCAGCCAGATCGGCCACAAGGAATCCATGAAGGATACCGCGCGCGTGCTCGGTCGGATGTTTGACGCCATCGAATTCCGGGGCGCCGGACAAGGCATGGTGGAAGAGCTGGCACAATACTCCGGCGTTCCGGTCTACAACGGGCTGACAGACGACTGGCACCCCACCCAGATGCTCGCCGACTTCCTCACCATGACGGAATATGCCGACAAGCCACGGCAGCAGATCAAATATGCGTTCGTCGGCGACGCGCGCAACAACATGGGCAATTCGCTTCTGATGCTCGGTGCCATCATGGGGTGCGATGTGCGCATCATTGCGCCGAAGAGTCTTTGGAACCATGACGACGTCGTCGAGATGGCAAAAAAGCGTGCCGAGGAAACCGGTGCCAGAATCACGATTACCGACAATATCGACGAAGGCGTGAAAGGGGTGGACTTCGTCCATACGGATGTCTGGGTGTCGATGGGCGAAGCGGCGGACGTCTGGGGGGAGCGGATCAAACTGCTGAGCCCCTATCAGGTCAACAAGGCGATGCTGAACAAGACCGGTAATCCCAATGTCAAGTTCATGCACTGCCTGCCCGCCTTCCACAACACCGATACCAAGGTCGGCAAGCAGATCTTCGACCAGTTCGGCATCACCGAGATGGAGGTGACGGAGGAGGTGTTCGAGAGCCACCAGAACATCGCCTTCGAGCAGGCCGAGAACCGGATGCACACGATCAAGGCGATTCTGGTCGCCACGCTGGCGGGGTGATCCATGGGAACCGTGGTCATTGCCCTTGGCGGTAACGCCCTGCTCAAGCGGGGCGAGCCGATGACCGAGGAAAACCAGCGCCGGAATGCCCGGCTGGCGGCCGAGGCCCTTGCGCCGCTCTGCCTTGAACACACCGCAGTGGTCACCCATGGCAACGGCCCGCAGGTCGGGCTGCTCGCCCTCCAGCAGGAGGGGTCCGACACACCCGCGACGCTGGATGTCCTGGGCGCGCAGACCGAGGGCGCGATCGGCTACATGATCGAGCAGGAGTTGGGCAATGTGCTGCCCTTCGACAAGCCCATCGCAACGATCCTCACGATGACGGAGGTCGATCTGGACGACCCCGCCTTCAAGAACCCGACCAAGTTCATCGGCAAGGTCTATTCGGAGGAGGAGGCCAAGAAGGAAGCCGACGCGAAGGGCTGGGTCGTCAAGCAGGACGGAAAATACTGGCGTCGTGTCGTCGCGTCGCCGGAGCCGAAGCGCATCTTTCAGCTTCACCCCATCCAATGGCTGCTGGAGAAGGGAACGACAGTGGTTGCGGCGGGCGGAGGCGGTATTCCTACGGCGTATGATCCCAATGCCGAGCGGCAGCTCATCGGGGTGGAATGCGTTATCGACAAGGACAACGCCTCCTCTCTGCTTGCGCGGGATCTGAAGGCCGATTTCTTCGTGGTAGCCACGGATGCAGACGCGGTCTATCTCGATTGGGGAAAACCCGAGCAGAAGGCCATCCGCTCCGCGACCCCTGACGGGATGGATGCCTATGACTTCCCTGCTGGCTCCATGGGGCCAAAGGTGAAGGCCGCGCAGGATTTTGCCCGCGCCACCGGCAACCGTGCGGTCATCTGCTCGCTTGCGGATATTCCACAAGCGGTCAAAGGCGAAAAAGGCACCACGATTTTCGCGGGTGCAGGCGAAACGGCATTCTATTAAGCCCGGCTCCGGGCAGGTGTTCCCGCCCGGAGCCTTTCACAGGTCTCGTACGAGCTTCGCGAAGGTTCTTGCCTCCGCCGGTGCAGTTCCAAGCCCCCCGGCCGCACTGAGATACAGGTTGGGGAAATCGCGCGCCACAAGCTTACCCAAGGCTACGTGGGTCAGCTGAGCCTCCTTGCACAGCGTCTTGATCTTCGCCTGCGCATCGGGCCGCGGAATATGGCGCGCGAGGGCAAAGGTATAGGCTTCCGCATGAATAAGGCCCGTACCGTCATCAAGACCATGCGCCATCGCCTCGGAATCCGGGCTGATCGCGCCCGCGATCTCCACGGAAAGCGCCAACGCCCGGCCCGTGGAAACACAGATCTGCGGGAGCGTGAGCCATTCCACGAACCAGGCCGACCCATCGCGCTGCTGCCGATGTATGCCCGCGCCCTCCAACGTCGCGGCGAGTGCCCCGATCTGCCGCGCCAGAGCAACCAGCACCGATGGGCCGACCGGGTTCTGCTTCTGCGGCATGGTGGAGGACCCCCCTGCACCCGCGATGCGGATCTCGCCAATGCCGGACTGCGCCATCAACACGAGGTCATCGCCCATCTTGCCAAGGCTCGCGGCAAGGCCTGCCATCCAGCCTGCGAAAGCACCGATCCGGTCACGCTCCGAATGCCACGAGGCCCCGGGATCGCTGAGCCCGAGCGCCCGCGCCAGACCGGCGCGCACTTCCGGCCCTTCCGGTCCCATGGCGGAAAGCGTACCTGCCGCACCACCAAGCGAAACGGTGGCAAGATCTGCCGATACCTCATGAAGCCGATGCCGGTGCCGCAGGATCGGTCGCCCCCAACCCGCGACGACAGAGCCGAAGCTGGTCGGCGTCGCCACCTGACCATAGGTCCGGGCCGCCATGGGAAGGTCGGCATAGTCACCCGCCATGCGACCGAGTGCCGTCAGCAGAGCCGCAAGACGTGCATCCCAAAGCTCCACCACGCGCCGGAGCCTGAGCGCGAGGCCGGTATCAATGATATCCTGACTTGTCGCGCCCCAGTGAAGATACTGCGCGTGATCCGGCGCAGCCATTGCCTTGCGAAACGCCGAGACGAGAGCAGGCACCGGCACCGCGTTCACCGCCGTCTCCGCCGCCAGGGCGGACGGGTCGATCAGCACTTCCCGGCTGGACCTGTCGATAAAGGCGGCGGCGGTTTCCGGGATGATCCCGAGCACGCCCTGCACGCGGGCAAGGGCCCCTTCCACCAGCAGCATGGCACGTATCTCGGCGCTGTCGGTGAAGAAGGCTGCGGTTTCATCGTCTCCGAAAAGCCCGCGGTAAAGGGCGCTGTCGGCAGGGGCGGCAGGCATGGTCGATCTTTCGTCTGGGCAGATTACGGGCGGAAGAAAGCGCGTTACCGCGCCGCGTGCAAGCCCTGGCCCGGCATACGCAGGCCGAGAATGTCGCGGGCCTGCTGCCAGGTGGCCACAGGACGCTCGTACCGGTCGCACAGCTCAACCGCGCGACGCACCAGCGCCGCATTGGACGGCCCAAGCGTTTCCCGGTCGATCCGCACGTTATCCTCCATCCCGGTTCGGGTATGACCGCCCTTGCGTATGGCCCATTCGTTCAGAACGATCTGCTGCGGCCCGATCCCCGCCGCACACCACGAGGCATCGGGGGCAAGCCGGTGGAGCGTTTCTATATAGAAGTCGAGCACGCGCTCATCCGCAGGCATGGCATTCTTCACGCCCATGACGAACTGCACATAGAGCGGGCCTTTCAGGCGTCCGTCTGCCTGCATCCGAGTCGCCTGAATAATATGACTTAGATCAAAAGCTTCTATCTCTGGCTTGATGTCATATGTGAGCATCTCTCCCGCCAGCCAGTCCACCAGGTCGGGCGGATTTTCATATACCCGCGTGGGGAAGTTGTTCGAGCCAACGGAGAGGGAGGCCATGTCCGGCCGCAGGGGCAGCATCCCGCCGCGTGCTTGACCCGCACCGCTTCTGCCCCCCGTCGAAAGCTGGATGATGAGGCCGGGGCAATGGGTTTCCAGCCCCTCCTTCAGCCGCGCGAACCGCTCCGGGTCGGAGGTCGGCAGCCCCTCATCGTCCCGCACGTGGCAATGGGCGATGCTGGCCCCCGCCTCGAACGCTTGCTGGGTCGATTCGATCTGTTCGGATATCGAGATCGGCACCGCCGGGTTATTCGCCTTTGTCGGCAGCGATCCGGTGATGGCAACGCAGATGATGCAGGGGCCGGCCATTTTACCTCACATGTCGAAGAAGACGGTCTCGTTCTCGCCTTGCAGGATGATGTCGAAGCGGTATGCGCCCTCGCCCGTCTTTCTGGCGATGAGCGTGTTCACCCGCTCCCGGAACTCGATACGCTGAAGCACCGGGCAGGAGTCGTTATCCTCTCCCTCGAAGTAGATCCGGGTCTGGAGGCCCAGGTTGATCCCCCGCGCCACGACCCAGAGCGCGATGTGCGGCGCCATCAGACGCCCATCCGGGAAGGGAGCGCGCCCCGGTTTGATCGTCTTCAACGTCCATTCACCGCTGTCGAAATCTGCGATAATCCGCGCCCAGCCGGAGACGTTGGGATCTGCGGCTCCACGAGGATCGTTGCCCGGGTAGATACCTTCCGCATCCGCCTGCCAGCTTTCGATGAGCGCGTCGCGCAGGATCATGCCTGCCCCATCGCGCACGGTGCCGGTGATGGTGATCTGTTCGCCCTTGGCGCCGTCGCTGATCGGGCTTTCCCCGAGATCGACCGGATAGATGCCGGGAATACCGAGCTTGTTCGGGGTCAGACCGATATGAACGTAAGGTCCGGCCGTCTGGGAGGTCGTTTCCTTCAGATAGTCGAGTTCCTGCATCACAGGCCCTCCTTCCGGTTTTCGAAGAAGCTCTGACGTCGACCACGGAGCACGACATCGAACTTGTATGCAAGACAGTCCATCGGGATGGCGCGGTTCATGTCAAGCGGCGCGACGAGCACGTCGATCGCCTTCTGCTGGCCGATGGTTTTCACAATGGGACACCGCTGGATCAGCGGATCGCCCTCAAAATACATCTGGGTAATAAGCCGTTGACCAAAGCCCGAGCCGAAAATCGACAGGTGGATGTGCATGGGCCGCCAGTCGTTGACGCGGTTCGGCCAGGGATACGCGCCGGGGCGCACCGTGAGGAACTCATAGGATCCGTCGGGCCGCGTGATGGTGCGCCCGCAGCCACCGAAGTTCGGATCGAGCGGCGCGGCGTAGCTATCCTTCTTGTGACGGTAGCGGCCCCCCGCATTGGCCTGCCAGATCTCCACCAGAACGCCCGGTATCCCGCGCCCGTTCTCGTCCATAACCTTGCCGTGGACGATGATCCGCTCGCCGATTGCCGGATCGCCGGTGAAGTTGAGGATGAGGTTGTTGTCCAGCTCGCCCAGCATGGATTGCCCGAACGCCGGCCCCGTCTCCTCCGAGAGTGTGGAGCCGAGCGCGACCAGCGGCCGGAACGGCGCGCGGGTCATCGATGTCTTGTAGCCCGGCGTATAGGCTGGCGGGTGCCAGTCCCGATCCCGGAAATAAAGCGGCCCACGGTCGATGGTGTTGCTGAGAGTCATTGCGCTGCCTCCATTTCTGCGAATGTCTCCTTGGCTATCTTGATGGCGTGATTGGCACGCGGCACGCCGGCATAGATCGCCACGTGCAAAAGCGCCTCCATCACATCCTCCTGGCTCGCGCCGGTATTGGCGGTGGCGCGGATGTGCATGGCAAGCTCATGGTCGTTCCCCAGCCCCGCAAGGAGCGCGATCGTCAGCATCGAGCGCTCCCGGAGAGAGATCGTGTCGCGCGACCAGACGCGGCCCCATGCAGCATCGGTGATGAGCTCCTGAAAGGGCTGATCGAGCGGGCTCTTGGCGGCCTCCGCCCGGTCCACATGCGCATCGCCGAGAACACGGCGACGGGTCGCCATTCCCTGCTCAAGAATATCCGTCACTGGCATGTTCCCCTCAGAAATGGTGTCAATATGGCCGCGTAAGCCTTTGTATCTTCTACACATGGTATATGCGCGACTCCCTCCATCCGATGAAGGACCGCGCCGTCAACAAGGGAAGCCGTCCCTGCAACGAGATCGGGAGGTGTCGCGCCATCCTCGCTGCCCGCGATAACGATCACCGGCACCTTGATCTGGCGCGTCGTTTCCGTCAGATCGGCGGCGGCAATGGCTTTGCAGGCGGCGATATAGCCTTCCGCCGGGGTACGGACGAGCATGTTGCGCCACAGCGCAAGCTCGGGCCGCGTCCGATAGGCCTCGGCGAACCAGCGCTCCATCACTGCGTCAGCAATGCTCTCCAAGCCATTGTCTTTGACGGCATCAACGCGAGAAAGCCAGCTTTCCGCAGTCCCGATCTTCGCCGCCGTATTGGAGAGGACGAGCCCCCGGATCAGCTCCGGGCGGGTAGCGGTCAGCGCCTGCCCGATAAGGCCGCCGATGGACAGACCGACGAACACCACCGGCCCTCCCACAGCTTCGATAAGCGCTGCCGCATCGTCCGCCAGTTCGGAGATGCTGGTTTCCGCGATATCGGACAGGCCGTGTCCGGGTTTGTCATAGCGAATGAAGCGAAAACCCTCGGGCAGATGCGGCAGAAGCGCATCCCACAGGTGCATATCGGTCCCCAGCGAATTCGCAAAGATGACAGCCGGCCCGCTGTCCGCCCCATCCACACGGTAATGCATCGCCCCCCAGGGGCGCGTCAGAACTTGCATGATCTCCTCCACATTCCCATAATCTGCCACAAGGAAAAACCGATGGATAATGCAAAAAGCGTGCATATGGATAACTCGGAGAGCATACATCCAGCGGTGAAGCTTCGGCACATTCGGACCTTTCTGGATATTGCGAGCGAGGGGAATCTTTCTGCGGTCGCGCGGCGGCAGGGCATTACGCAGCCCGCCCTGTCGCGCACCCTGGCCGAGCTGGAGACCCTTCTCGGTCAGCCGCTGTTTCTGCGTCAGGGGCGGCGGCTCGTGCTGACTGAGGGGGGCGCCCTGTTTCGGCGGCATGCGACGGCTTCCCTGCAATCGCTGGAGGCGGGCGCCGCGGCCCTTCGCCCGCGCGCGGGAGGCACGCTGCGGGTTGGTGTCCTTCCGACGGTAGCAAGCTGGTTCTTTCCCC
Source organism: Haematobacter genomosp. 1 (assembly GCF_002196855.1). Classification (GTDB taxonomy): domain Bacteria; phylum Pseudomonadota; class Alphaproteobacteria; order Rhodobacterales; family Rhodobacteraceae; genus Haematobacter. The sequence continues at coordinate 187,482 of NZ_NIPW01000005.1, forward strand.
GCGTCGCGCTCCGCTTCCGCGAGATACGGCCGGAGATGGTGCTGGCGGTGGAGACGGGTCCGCATTTCCACCTGATGCGCCAGTTGCGGGAAGGCGGTATCGACCTGATGATCGGCCGGCTGCCGGAGGCGCGGGACATGGCGGGGCTGAGCTTCGAGCACCTGTATGAAGAAGATATCGTACTGGCCGCCCGCCAGGATCACCCCCTGCTCGACCTTCCGCCTGCCGAGGCGCTGGCGCGGTCGCCGCTCATCCTGCCACCTGTCACGGCGATCATCCGGCGGCCCGTGGACGACTATCTGGCCTCTGTCGGCCTGCCCAATCTGCGACCGGCGGTGGAGACCGTCTCGCTCGCCATCGGGCGCGCGATCTGCCGCGGGTCCGATGCCCTGTGGTTCATCTCTCGCGGCGTCATCGCGGAGGAACTGGAGCGGGGAGAGATGGCGCTGCTGCCGGTGAAGGCGCGCTTCCTTGCCGGAGCGGTGGGCACCACCCGGCGCCAGACGCATGAAGCACCGGGGCTGGAGACGCTGGAAGAAATCGCTCGAGACATTGCGCGGACGGTGCCATCGACCGGCGGTTGAGACATCACTTCGGGGTGAAACTCCGGGACGCGGCAAAACCGCAGCTTAAATGGTGCTGATGGATCGCCGTCTTTTCCTTGTTCTCGCCGCTGCGACACCCCTGTTCCCTCTCGCGGCTCATGCCTGCGTGGCGCTTCAGCCGCTGGTGGAGGAGGCGGAAAGTCTCCAGCCGCTCGAAACCCTGCTCGTGGCGCAGCGGGGCACCGTCATCGCGGCGCAGGGATATCGCGGGCACGCGCCCGACCAGCCGAAGAATATCAAGTCGGCGTCCAAATCGGTGATCTCCGCCATGGTCGGAATGGCCATCGAGCGGGGGATGCTGGACGGCGTGGACCAGCGGATCGCTCCCCTGCTCCGCAGCGATCTTCCGCAGGACCCCGATCCCCTGATGGAGGAGATCACCATCGGGCATCTGCTGTCCATGCAGGCGGGGCTGGGACGGACATCCGGGCCGAACTACGGTCGCTGGGTCTCCAGCGGCAACTGGGTCCGCGCGGCCCTTGCCATGCCGTTCGAAGCGCGACCGGGCGAAGGGATGCTCTATTCCACCGGATCCACCCATCTGCTGTCCGCGATCCTCACGCGGGCGGGCGGGCGGTCGAGCCTTTCGCTGGCGCGGGACTGGTTCGGCCCGCTGGAAGGCTTCGCCATCACCGGCTGGGACCGCGATCCGCAGGGCGTCTATCTGGGCGGCAACCAGATGGCCATGACACCCCGTTCGCTGCTGTCCTTCGGCGAGCTTTACCGGCGCGACGGCCTGAACGCGGCCGGCGAGCGCCTGCTCCCCGCCCGCTGGATTGCCGAGTCGTGGACGCCCCGCACGCGCTCCCGCTTCAACGGCGACGGATATGGCTACGGCTGGTTCCTCCGCCGCATCGGGGGCGAGGAGGTCCGTTACGGTTGGGGCTATGGCGGCCAGATGGTCTATGTCGTGCCCGGACGGGAGATGACCGTGGTCATGACCTCCGACGATAGCATCCCCTCCGCCCGGACCGGTCACCGGAGCGACCTCCACGACCTGCTCGCCCGCATCCTTGCCGCATGTTGACTCACGCGGCCTGCTTCGCCCGGCTCCAGTCGATCAGCCGCTCCATGAACCGGTCGCAGAGCTGAAGCTGCGCCTCACTGATGTATTCGTCAGGCTTGTGCGCATCGGCGATGGAGCCCGGCCCGCAGATGATCGTCGGCACACCCAGCGTTTCGGAAAAGCGGCCCCCCTCCGTGCCATAGGCAACGCTGGAGGTTCCATTGGCCGCGGCAAGCGACAGGCCCCTCACCGTCGCCTGCGACTCCGGTGGCGTGGCAAGGCCGGGGAATGCGGCATAGACATCAAGGTCGATCCCGGTCTCCGGCGCGCGCGCCTTCATCTCTCCATCCAGCGTGCCGATATAATCGCTCAGCTCCGCGACCAGCGCGTCCGGATCCTCTCCCGGCAGCACGCGGAACTCCCCAAGGATCACCGCTTCATCCGGCACGATGTTCAGCGCGGTTCCGCCGTGGAACGTGCCCACATGCGCCGTGGAGTGAGGCACGTCATAGGCCGGGTTCTGCCTGTCGGACGCCGCAAGCCGCCCCGCGATCTCCCGCATCTTCGCCACGATCAAGGCGCCGTATTCGACCGCATTCACCCCATCCGGCGCAAGCGAGGAATGGCATGACCGACCGCGAACGGTGATTCGCATGGAGCGCTTTGCCTTGTGTCCCACCACGAGGGACATCATCGTCGGCTCTCCCACCACACAGAAATCGGGTTTCACAGGCTGCGCAGCCAGCCAGTCGATCAGTCCGATCACGCCGATGCACCCCACTTCCTCGTCATAGGAGAAGGCGAGATGGATCGGTCGGGCGAGCGGCGCTGCAAGCATCCTGGGCACCGCCGCGAGGGCGCAGGCAAGAAACCCCTTCATGTCGCAAGCACCGCGTGCATAGAGATTGCCCCCCCGCGGCGTGAGGGTGAAGGGATCGCTCGTCCACACCTGTCCCGCAACAGGCACGGTGTCGGTATGCCCCGACAGGATCGTTCCCGGCACGTCGGCAGGCCCGATCGTCGCCCAAAGGTTCGCCTTTTCTCCGGTCGCGTCGAATATGCGGTGGCTCTCGATACCAAGCTCCGCAAGATAGTCCGCGACGTAGTCGATCAGCGGCAGGTTCGAATTGCAGCTCGTCGTGTCGAAGGCGACAAGACGGGACAGAACCTCCGCACTGGTCGGGGTGGGCATGGTCATCTCCTTTGGGTAAGCGCGCCAGGGCTGAAGCGATCGACGAGTTCGGCGCGCACCATTTGGATGAAATCGGCGGCAGCAGGGCTGATCGGCTGGCTGGAAGGCGTGAGAAATGAGGTGCGATAGGGCACTGCGGGCGTGAAAGGCCGGATCACCACCCCGGGAGCAAGGCGGTGGGCGATCGGAAAGGGGTTCAGCAGGGCTACACCCAGCCCTTCCGCAACGAATTCCGCGGCAGAGACGGCTGTCGCGGTCTCAACCACGATGGACGGTGTGACGCCCGCCCGCTCCAGCACCCTGTCTATGGCGATGCGGCCCGAATGGCGGCGCGTCAATGCGACGAACGGCTCCCCTGTCAGGTCGGCCGGTTCAATGACCTCCTTCGCCGCCAGCCGGTGGCGGGAGGGCAGCGCGCAGACCGCCTCGCTCGCCAGCACGACCTCGGTTCGCACGGCCGGGTGAGACGGCACCGTATCCGTCAGCGCGACTTCGTAACGCCCCTCCGCCACTCCGGTGATGAGCGCGTCGGATGCAACCACCTCGAACGTCACCTCCAGATCCGGGTTCATCTTGATGAAACGGGCAACGCGGGAAGGCAGGAAGCGGTGTGCGATGGTCGGCGGAGCGGCGACGACCATCCGCCCCGCATGCCCCCGTCCCTTCTGCCGCGGCGCCTCGGGGCGGGAAATACGCTCCAGCGCCGCGAACACCGGCCCCAGTTCCTCGTTTATAATGAGACAATCCGTCGTCGGCACCAGCCTGCCACCCGACCGGTCAAACAAGGTCCGTCCCAACGCCTCCTCAAGCTGTGCCAAAGCCCGGCTGATTGCCGGCTGCGTAAGGCCGAGCCTGCGGGCCGCCGTCGTCGCGGTCCCTGCCTCCACCAGAGCGCGGAGCACCTCCAGCTCTCGCAGAGTCAGGTTGAACCGGCGCTCCCCCCCGCGCCCATCATCTGCTGCGCTCACATCCGCTTCCCTATAACCATTTTGCATGATTTATGGACTTGGATATTTCAATAACTCATACTACGCTGAACTCCAAGGGGCATGGTCCGGCTTTTCCGCGGGGCCTGCCGCTTCACTAAGAAACATAAGAAAACGACCAACTGACAGGGTGATCAACATGCAAGCGACCTGGCGAACCCTCGCCTTAGCCACGCATTTTTCGTCCACCGCGCTCGTTTCGGCGGTTTCGGCGCAGAACCTTCGCATCGGCCTTGCGTCGGAGCCGACTTCGATGGATCCGCAGTTCCACAACCTCGCAACCAATACGCAGGTTCGGTTGAGCATCTTCGAGTCACTGCTCGATCAGGATGCCGTGCAGGCCCTGCAACCCAAGCTCGCCACCGAATGGGAGGCGCTGGACGAGACCACATGGCGGTTCCGGCTGCGCGAGGATGTCGCCTTCCACAACGGCACCCCCTTTACCGCGCGTGACGTGATCTACAGCGTCTGCCGCATTCCGATGGTGGAGAACTCGCCCTCCTCCTTCTCCATCTACACGAAATCCGTGGCAGGCATGGAGGCGGAGAACGACCACTCCGTCATCATCCGCACTGACGGCCCCAACCCCCTCCTGCCCGTGGAAAGCTCGACCTGGGCAATCATGTCGGCAGATGCCAGCGGTGCCACGGACGACCTCGCCTTCAAGAAGGGCGGTTGCGAGGGGATGGGGGAGGTGCCGCAGCAGGCAGCCTTCAACTCCCCGGCTCTCGTCGTCGGAACGGGGCCCTACAAGCTCAAGGAATTCACCCGCGGGTCGCAGATCGTGCTGACACGGGCGGAGGATTACTGGGGCGACAAGTCGGAATGGGAGACGATCACGCTCCGCCCCATCAGCAGCGCCGGTCCGCGCGTCGCGGCCCTTCTGGCGGGTGACGTTGATCTGATCGAGGCCCCGCCCGTGCAGGACCTGCCGCGCATCAAGAATGCGGGCTTCAACGTGGTGGATGCGCTTTCCAACCGTGTGATCTATATCGCGCTGTTCCAGGACGGCGCCCACAAGGGCATCGCCGGAGCCGACGGGAAAAACCCGCTGGAGGACTCCCGCGTGCGGGAGGCCATGTCCCTCGCCATCAACCGCGAAGCAATCGTGGACCGGATCATGAGCGGCTACGCTACCCCTGCGGGCGAGCTTCTGCCGCCGCCGATGTTCGGCACTTCCGGGCGCCCGGCCGATGGTTATGATCCCGAGAAGGCCAAGCAGCTCATGGCGGAGGCCGGCTACCCGAACGGCTTCGAACTGACGCTCGGCACGCCGAACGACCGGTACATCAATGATGAACAGGTGGCGCAGGCGGTGGCGCAGATGCTGAGCCGGATCGGCATCCGCACCAAGGTTGACGCGACGACGGCGAGCCAGTTCTTCTCCCGCCGGAACGCACTCGACTATCCGGCCTTCCTGGCAGGCTGGGGCGCGGCATCGGGCGAGATGTCGTCTCCGCTGAAGTCGCTGGTGGCGACCTACAACCCCGACGCGGGGCTGGGCGTGACCAATGCCGGGCGCTACACCAATCCGGAGATGGATGCTCTGCTGGAAAAGGCGATGGTCACGATCGATGATGACGAACGCTCCGAACTGCTCCAGCAGGCAGAGAACATCGTTCTGAACGAGCACGGCATCCTGCCGCTTCACTACGAGCGCTCGGCCTGGGCGATGTCGCCCAAGGTGAACTATGAGCCGCGCGTCGATCAGTACACGCTTGCCCACACCGTGACGCAAGCCACCGACTGACGACCGCGCGATGCGTCGGGCCAATCCGGCCCGGCGCCTTGCCCGAACGCCAGAGTTCCCTCTCATGATCGTCTATCTGCTGCGCCGCATCGGCCAGAGCATTCTCGCCGTCGTCGTGATGGCCGTTCTCGTCTTTCTCGGCGTCTATGCCATCGGCAACCCCGTCGATATCCTCATCAGCCCGGACGCCACTCAGGCGGAGATCCGGGCCACCATTGCGCGTCTGGGCCTCGACCAGCCGCTCTGGCAACAGTTTCTCACCTTTGCGGGCAATGCGCTCAGGGGCGACCTGGGCATATCCTTCGTGTACGGACGCCCCGCCCTGCAGATCATTCTGGAACGGATGCCGGCCACGTTCGAGTTGGCCTTTGTGGCGCTGTTCATCTCTGTCCTGCTTGGAATTCCGCTCGGCATCTATGCGGGGTTGAAGCCCGAAAGCATCGGCGGACGCTCCGTGATGGCCGGTTCGATCCTGGGATTCTCGCTGCCCAACTTCTGGCAGGGGATGATCCTGATCCTTGTCTTCGCGGTCTATCTCGGCTGGCTGCCCGCGGGCGGCCGTGGCCCGACCGTTTCCGTGCTGGGCGTGCCGGTGAGCTTTCTCACGCCGCAGGGCTGGGTCTATCTCCTGCTTCCGGCAATGAACCTCGCGCTGTTCAAGATGGCGCTGGTCATCCGCCTTGCCCGCGCCAACACGCGAGAGGTGAGCCTGCAGGACTACATCAAGTTCGCCCGCGCCAAGGGCTTGTCCCGCAACCGGATCGTCACCGTGCATGTCCTCAAGAACATCATGATCCCGCTCGTCACCGTACTGGGGCTGGAACTCGGCTCAATGGTCGCCTTCGCGATCGTCACGGAGACGGTCTTTGCGTGGCCAGGCATGGGCAAGCTGCTGATCGACTCCATCAACCTGCTCGATCGTCCGGTGATCGTTGCCTACCTGATGCTGACAGTGGTCATCATCGTTACCATCAACCTCGTGGTGGACGTGCTCTATACGATGCTCGACCCCCGCGTCCGGCTGTCAGAGGTGAAAGGATGACCGATACGGTTGAAACCACGGCCTCCGCCCCGCGCAAACCCCGGATGCAGTCGCCGGTGTGGCGGATCCTGAGGGGCTTTGCAGAAGACCGGCTGGCGCTTATCGGGTTTCTGGTATTCGCCGCCGTCGTTCTGCTGGCAATCGCGGCACCCCTGATCGCCCCGCAGAACCCCTATGACCTTGCTCAGCTTGACATCATGGACGGTGGCCTTGCACCCGCCGAGACCAGCTTCTCCGGCATGACCTATTGGCTGGGCACCGATCCGCAGGGGCGCGACATGCTCTCCGCCATCCTTTACGGGTTGCGGATTTCGCTGCTCGTCGCGCTGGTCTCCCTCGGCTGCGCCATCTTGATCGGCGTGATCGCGGGCACGGCCTCCGCCTATTTCGGGGGGCGGGTGGACACGTTCATCATGCGCATCGTGGATCTGCAGTTGTCATTTCCCTCCATTCTCGTGGCACTGATACTGCTCGCGCTGTTCGGGCGGGGGGTGGACAAGGTCATCCTCGCCCTCATCATCGTGCAGTGGGCCTATTATGCCCGCACGGTGCGCTCCTCCGCCATCGTGGAACGGCGGAAGGACTATATCGACGCCGCACGCTGTCTTGCGCTGTCGCATCGCCGGATCATGTTCCGCCACCTGCTGCCGAACTGCCTGCCGCCGCTGATCGTTGTCGGCACGGTGCAGATCGCGCAGGCCATCGCGCTGGAGGCCACGCTTTCCTTCCTGGGCGTCGGCGTGCCGATCACGGAACCCTCGCTCGGCCTGCTGATCTCCAACGGCTACGACTATCTCCTGTCGGGCCGCTACTGGGTGAGCGTGTTTCCGGGGATCGCCCTGCTCGTCACGATCGTCTCCATCAACCTCGTCGGGGACAGGCTCCGCGACGTGCTGAACCCGAGGCTGCAGAAATGACCGCGCTTCTCGATGTCCGCGACCTCAAGACACATTTCATGACGCGTGACGGGGTCGCAAAGGCGGTGGACGGGGTAAGCTTCACCTTGAACCGGGGCGAGATACTCGGTCTGGTGGGTGAATCCGGCTCAGGCAAGTCTGTCACCGGGTTCTCGCTTCTCGGTCTTGTCGATCCACCGGGGCGTGTCGTGGGGGGGCAGGTTCTGTTCAACGGCGATGATCTCGCCCGGATGGACGAAAAGCGGCTGCAAGGGCTCCGCGGCAAGCGCATAGCGATGATCTTTCAGGATCCCATGATGACCCTGAACCCGGTTCTGCGCATCGATACGCAGATGGTGGAGACGGTGCTTGCGCATGACAAGGTGTCCCGCGCCGAGGCGATGGAGCGCGCGCGCGCGGCGCTGGTGCAGGTAGGGATCTCGGCGCCCGAGGAGCGGCTGAGAAGCTATCCTCACCAGTTCTCCGGGGGCATGCGGCAGCGGGTGGCCATCGCCATCTCGCTTCTGCACAAGCCGGACCTCATCATCGCCGACGAACCCACGACAGCGCTCGACGTAACGATCCAGGCGCAGATCCTTGCCGAAGTGCAGAAGCTCTGCCGGGAGACCGGAACGGCCCTCATCTGGATCACGCACGACCTTGCCGTGGTCTCCGGTTTCGCGGACCGGCTGGTGGTCATGTATGCGGGCCGCATCGTCGAGGAGGGCGAGACGTCGGAGGTCATCACCCGCCCCGTCCATCCCTATACCCGCGGCCTGATCGACTCCGTCCCGCATGGCAAGCCCCACCGCTCGGAGCTGCGGCAGATCCCCGGGATGACGCCGTCGCTCATGAACCTGCCCGAAGGGTGCCGTTTCCGCCCCAGGTGTCCGCGCGCCGATGCCGCCTGTCTGGCGGAACCGGCGCTCCGCGAAGCCGGGGCGGGCCGCAAGGTGCGCTGCTTCCACCCTGATCTCGAACTGGAGGGGCTGATCCCGTGACATCCGCACCCGTTCTCGAAATCGCCGGCGTCTCCAAACGCTTCACCCGTAATCTCGACTTTGCCGAACGCACCGCGAAACGGCTGGGTGCACCGATCGACGCGCCCACCGTCCACGCGGTCGATGGCGTGGATCTTGCCGTGCGGACCGGCGAAGTCCTCGGGCTCGTGGGCGAATCCGGTTGCGGCAAGTCCACCCTGGGGCGGATGGTGGCCGGGCTGCTGCCGCCGAGCGAAGGGCAGATCCGCTTCCGCGGCCGCGACGTGGCCGGTCTGAAGGGCAAGGAGGCGCGGGAGGCGGCGCTGAAGATCCAGCTTGTCTTTCAGGATCCGATGGCTTCGCTGAACCCCCGCCTTCGCGTGGACACTCTGGTTGGCGAGGCCCCACGCGTCCACGGCCTTGTCTCCCGGGCGGAGACGGAAGGCTATGTCGAAACGATGCTGGAGCGCGTGGGTCTCGACCCGACGACCAGGCGGCGCTATCCGCACCAGTTCTCCGGCGGACAGCGGGCGCGGATCGGCATCGCCCGCGCGCTCGCCGTGCAGCCGGACTTCATCGTCTGCGACGAATCCGTCGCGGCGCTGGACGTGTCCATTCAGGCGCAGATCCTCAATCTGTTCATGAAGTTGCGGGAGGAGCTAAACCTCACCTACATGTTCATCAGCCATGACCTCGGCGTCGTCGAACATATCTCGGACCGGATTGCGGTGATGTATCTTGGCCGGATGATCGAGCTGGGCGAAGCGCAGGATCTGTTTGCCCGTCCGAACCATCCCTACACGCAGGCGCTTATTTCCGAAATCCCGACGTTCGAAGCAAAGCGGCGGAGCTATTCCACGATCAAGGGCGAAATCCCTTCGCCGCTCAATCCGCCGCGCGGCTGTCATTTCCACCCGCGCTGTCCGCACGCCATGGAGCGGTGCAGGGTTGAACGGCCCTTGCTGAAGCCGGTGGCCCCCGGCAGGCTCTCCGCCTGCCATCTGAACGACCAGAACTGACCCCGACGACGCGTCAGAAAACCGACAGAGAGAAGCCATGCAGAACACCGACCTGATCTGGAACCTGATCGACGCGCGTCGTGAGGAGTACACCGCGCTCAGCGACCGTATCTGGGAAATGCCGGAACTGGCCTATGGGGAGTTCCGCTCCGTCGCCGAACATCGCTCCATGCTGGAGGCAGAGGGCTTCCGCATCACCGATGCCCCGGCCGGGATACCCACCGCCGTCATCGGCGAGGCCGGGAGCGGCGGGCCGGTCATCGCGTTTCTGGGGGAATACGACGCTCTTCCGGGCCTGTCGCAGGAGGCTGGCGCTGCGGAACACAGGCCGCTTGCCGGCACCGGCTACGGCCATGGCTGCGGGCACAACATGCTGGGATCGGCGGCACTTCTGGCGGCTTCGGCGATGAAGACCTATCTGGAGCAGACGGGCCTGCCCGGCCGCGTGCGTTACTACGGCTGTCCCGCGGAAGAAGGCGGCGCGGCCAAGGCCTTCATGGTGCGGGATGGCTTGTTCGCCGACGTGGATGCGGCGATCACATGGCATCCTGCGTCGATCACGCGCGTGGATGACGCGAAGAGCCTCGCCAATACGCGCATCGACTTCACCTTCCATGGGCGCGCCTCCCACGCCGCTGCCGCGCCCGACCTTGGCCGATCCGCGCTGGATGCGGTGGAACTGATGAACGTCGGCGTCAACTACATGCGGGAGCATGTCCCCGAAGGCACGCGCATCCACTATGCCATCATAGACGCGGGTGGCATTGCCCCGAACGTGGTGCAGGCGAAGGCGACGGTGCGTTATGCCATCCGGTCCCGCGATGTTCAGGGCATGGTCGCCCTCAATCCCCGCGTCGTGAAGGTCGCGGAAGGCGCGGCGCTGATGACGGAGACCCGTGTCACCAGCCGCGTGCTTTCCGCCGTGTCGAACCTCCTTGGCAACACACCGATGGAGGAAATCATGTTCGCCAACATGCAGCGCCTCGGCCCCGTACCGTTCGACGAGGCAGACCGCGTCTACGCCCGCAGCATTCAGGCCACGGTCGGCGATGAGGCGATAGAGAAGGACTATCGCCGCGCCGGCGTCCCGCTCCGGGAGGAGACGCCTCTTTGCGATTTCATCGTCCCGCTGGAGGCCGTGGGTGAGCCGATGATCGGTTCCACCGACGTGGGCGATGTCTCCTGGGCGGTGCCCACCGTGCAGGCGCGCGTTGCCACCCATGCCATCGGGTCCCCCGGTCATTCCTGGCAGATCACCGCGCAGGGCAAGGCGGGGGCGGCGCACAAGGGGCTGATCTACGCCGCAAAGGTGATGGCAGGAACCGGTGTCGACCTGCTGACCGACCCTGCCAAGCTCGCGCGTGCCAAGGCAGATCACAAGGCACGGATCGACAGGACGCCCTACACCAGCCCGATCCCGGCTGATGTCAGCGCGCCAATCCTTCCCCGGCCCGTGGACCTCTGACCCACCTCAACGGCCACCTTTTCCGAGCGGGATACGATCCGGCGGAAGGACGTGGTCGCTGCATGGTGGTGAGCACTCTGGCGGCAGGGGTTCTCTGCCGCCATTTTCGTGCCGCCGGAGAACAGCACGCAGACGAGCATTGCATCTCTGATACGTTTGACCTGGCCCGCCGAGACGCCCTCCCAATGCACCGTGGGGCGCGATGAACCATCCCGCGGCACCCCCCTCCTCCTTCTTATGTCATTCTTAAGTAGCAGCTATTGAGGAGTGGCGCAGGCGCGTGCGCTCTGTCACTGTGGACCGACACGTTCGATCTTGGGGAGGAGCGGCGTGACGATACAGGACAGTGGAATGAACGCGGCCTTTGCGCCGGTGGCGATGCTCGGCCATGAGATGGTCGAAGGTCTGATCGGCCATGAGCATCTGGTTGAGCGGCTGATGATCGCTCTGGTCGCGGGTGGGCACGTGCTCATTGAAGGCCCGCCCGGCCTTGCCAAGACGCGCGCAGTGAAGCGGCTGGCGGAGGGGCTGGCGGGCAACTTTGCGCGCATCCAGTGCACCCCGGACCTCATGCCTTCCGATATGACGGGCACGCAGGTGTTCCGGCCGGATACGGGACGGTTCGATTTCCTGCCGGGCCCCTTGTTTCATGAGCTCGTGCTCGTCGATGAAATCAACCGCGCGCCCCCGAAGGTGCAGTCGGCGCTGCTGGAAGCGATGGCCGAACGCCAGGTGACGGCGGGAGGCACGACGCGGGCGCTTCCCGATCCGTTCATGGTGGTCGCCACGCAGAACTCCATCGAGCACGAAGGCACTTTCCCGCTGCCGGAGGCGCAGCTGGACCGCTTTCTTCTCCATGTCGATCTGGTCCTGCCGGACGCGGAGGCGGAGCGGCGGATTCTCGATCTGGTGGAGGGGGAATTGCGCGTGCCACCCCCCGGCACGCAGTCGCGGCTGGGAGCCGATACCATCCATGCCGCGGCCCGGGCGGCGAACAATGTGCTGCTGGCTCCTGCCCTGAAGGACTATATCGTCCGCCTCGTCATCGCCACGCGGGAGACGGAGGAGGGACCGCTCGCGGGGCTGGTCGAACATGCCGTCTCTCCCCGCGGAACACTGGCGCTCGCGGCCTGTACCCGGGCGCGGGCAGGGTTGCTCGGGAGGGATCACGGGCTTCCCGAAGACGTGGAGCTGCTGGCGCCGGACGTGCTGGCGCACCGTCTGGTCCCGAGCTGGCGTGCCACGTCAGAGGGGCTGGGCCCGCGCGATCTGGTCCGGCGGCTCATCGATCATGTCAGGCCCTGGTGAGTCAGGCGCAGGCGTCGGCGAGGTGACGGCAAGCCGTCTGCTCGCCCTCGCCCCGCTCGCCCTCCGGCGCGGCAAGGAGGAGCGGCTGGCGGAGCGTCCCGGCCTCACACCTGTCCGTCAACGCGGCAGTGGACAGGCGCTCCGCGAGATCCGCCCCTTCGCCGACGGTGATGACCCCCGGCATCTGGACGCTGCGGCGACCGCCCGAACCGGCGTGCCGCAGGTCAGAACCTTTCATGAGGAGCGGGAGCGGACCCTGCTGCTCATCGCGGACTTTCGCCGCCCGATGCTCTGGGCGACGCGTGGGCGCTTTCGTTCGGTCGTGGGGGCGGAGCAGCTGGCGATGGAAGGGTGGCGGGAGGCTGCGGAGCGCGGCTCCATCGGTGTCGCCGCGATCACGGATACCGGGATTTTTGGAGAGCGCCCTGCCCCCGGCGCGCGCGGGATGGCCCGTGTCGCGGGGTGCCTCGCACGTGCCCATGCCGCGGCGCGGGAAGCGGTGATGGCAAATCTGCCCACACCCCCGCTTGACGTCGAGCTGCGCCGCGCCGCACGTTTCGCGCCGCGGGGGGCCGGCCTTGTGATAGCCACGGGTCTCGACCTGCCCGGCGCTGCATGGGAAGAGACGCTTGCCGCGCTTTCCACCCGCGGTCCCCTGCGCTTCCTGCTCATCGAAGATGTTTTCGAGCGCGCGCCTGCTGGGGGCCCGCTGCCGATTGTCGATAATGCCAAACACGTTCTCCGCCGTGGGTTCTCCGGCCTTGCTGCCACGACGGCGGCGCGTGTTGAAACCCTGCATCGCCCCGGCATCGCTGCGGAACGCATCGGCCCCGGCATGGAGGACTCCCGATGAACGGCGACCTTGTCCAAACGCTCAATCCGCCCCGGCTGCCAGCGGAGTTCGTGCGCACGGGCGCAGCGGACATCCTTGCGGCTTTCGGTATCGGACTGCTCATCGCGGCGGCGCTGGTCTTTGTCCTTGCGCCACTGCTCCGGCGGCGCCCCGCCCGGCGACGTGCTGCGGATGCGCTTGGCGAGCTTCGCGCCCTGCCCGCTTCCGAGCGGCTGGTTGCCGGAGCACGGCTCCTGGCCGAACGCGGCGTCGCCCTGCCAGACAGCTATCGCGACGCGCTTTATGTGGGGACGCCCTACGACCCGGCGGAGCTGGAGCGGCTGGTTGCAGAGGCCTGGGGAGAGCGGCGGAATGGCTGACCTGCAATTTTCCCACCCCTTCGCCTTTCTTTTTCTGCCGCTGCCCGTGATCCTGTTCTATCTGCTGCGCCCGCGCGAGAACCGGACGGAAGCGCTGCACCTTCCGGAAGCCATCGCGGCGGCGGGGGTTCCGGTGGCGGAAGGACCTCTGCGGGATGGCTCCCTGCCGCTGCGGCTTGCGCTCTGGCTGTGCCTCACGCTTGCCCTCGCGGGACCGGAGTGGTTGCGGCCCACGCCCGACAGGACGGCGACCGGGCGGGACATCATGCTTGCGCTCGATCTGTCCGGCAGCATGGAAACGCCGGATTTCACGCTCGACGGACAAACCGCGAGCAGGCTCGCCGCTGTCAAGCGCGTGGCCGCCCGCTTTGTCTCAGAGCGGGAGGGCGACAGGATCGGGCTGGTGATCTTCGCCGATCAGGCCTATGTCGCCGCGCCGCTTACACACGATCTTCCTGCTGTCGTGCGCGCCATAGACGCCGCTGAAATCGGGATCACGGGGCGCTCGACCGCGATCGCAGACGGATTGGGGCTGGCATTGAAACGCGTGACGGCCGAGCCTGCGACATCCCGCGTGATCGTGCTGCTCTCGGACGGGCGCGACACCTCCGACCGGCTGGACGCCCGCGACGTGGGGCGGCTTGCTGCAACGATGGGGGTCCGGGTTCACACCATTGCTCTCGGCCCGGAGGATTTGGAGACGCGCCCCGCCGCCCGGGATGCCGTTGATATCGCCGCGCTCCGTGACATTGCGGAGGCCAGCGGCGGGCGCTCCTGGCGGGTGCGCAATATGGCGGACCTCGTGCAGATGGCCGCCGATCTGGACAGGCTGGAGCCGAACCCCTCCACCCGTCCCCCAGTGATCGTGGCAGAGGCCCTGTGGGTCTGGCCAGCCGCGCTTGCCCTGCTGCTGGCCCTCGGCGTGGCGGTGGTGGAGGCGACGGACCTTTTCACCCGCCGTTCGGGGCGAGCAGCATGACGCCCTTCGCCCTTGGCGCCGGTCTGGTGCTGTTGCGTCCGCTCTGGCTTCTGGCCCTGCTGCCGCTTGCCGCGCTGGCGGTCTGGCTTCGCGCGCAACGGGGGCGAAGCCCCTGGACGACGCTCATCGACCCAGCCATCCGGCGCGAATTGCTGGCGCTGGGACAGATCCTGCCAGCCCGAGCCGACAGGGCGGCGCTGCTGCCCCTCCTCATCGCGGGCACTCTCATCCTCGGCCTTGCGGGGCCTGCGGTTCTGCGACCGGGGGGGGTTGAGTACCGCGCGCTCGATCCGATGCTGCTGCTGCTCGACCTTTCCCCTTCCGTCGCGGCGGGCCCGGCGCTTCCCGACCTTCAGGCGGCGGCGGCCTTCCTGCTCAATCAATCCGAAGGTCGGCCGGTAGGCATCATGGTCTATGCCGCGGATGCCTATATCGCCTCCGCTCCGACAAGCGACGCGGCCAGTCTTCAGAGCATCATCGCGGTGCTGGCGGCCGATACCATGCCGGTCACCGGCAGCCGTCCCGACATCGCGCTCGCCGAGAGCCGAAACCTCGTGGCCGGAAAGGATGGCCCGGGCATCGCTGGCGCGGACCTCGTCCTCATCTCCGATGGCGGCGGGGTGGGCCCCCCGGCCCTGACGGAAGCGCGGCGGCTTCAGGCGGAGGGGGCGCGTGTCTGGGCTCTCTCCCTCCCCCGCGCGGCAGAGGGAGCGCCCACGCCGGACCGGGGCGCCCTTGTGCAGCTTGCGGCGGCAGGCGGCGGGAAGGAGTTTCCGGCAGCGACTCCGCGCCCCCTTCTGGCCGAGATCGCAGCCGCGCGGACGGCCCGCCTCGCAAGGAGCGGGGAGGCGACGCGGGTCTTTCGCGACCTCGGACCGTGGTGCGTGGGACTGGCGATGCTGCTTGCTCTGCCGCTCTACCGGAGGCGCGCATGACCCCGGCCCGTATCGCGGCGCTGATCGCCCTTGCAGGCGTGGCGGCTGTGCTTCTTGCCGGTCGGGAGGCGGGGGGGCGGCTGTTGCTCATGGCCGGGCAGCCGGGACTGGCTTCATCGCTTCTGGATGATCCTGCCATCGCGGGCGTCGCATTCTATCAGGCAGGACATTACGCGGAAGCGGACGCGGCCTTTGCCCGTGCGGGGCGGTCCTCCACCTACAACCGTGGCCTCTCGCTCGCCGCGACAGGGAATTACCCCCTCTCCCGCGCTTACTTCGACGCGGTGCTGTTCGCAAACCCCGCTGACAGTGCGGCGCGGGAGAACCGCAACCTGGTGAACGCGCTCATACCGCCGCAGATGGGCGAGGGTAACGAAGCGGGGCGGATCGCTGTCGTCGCCATAGCCACGCCGGGCGGGTCGCCGCTTGACGAGGTGAAGCGGCTCGGGCGCCCGCTCGACGCGGGCAGACGGGTGGCCGACCGGGAGTGGCTGGCGACGGTTCCCGACGATCCCGGCGCGTTCCTGCGGCTCAGGCTCGCCGCCGAGAACGACCGCCGCCTTTCGATGGGACTGACGGCGCCGCAGGAGGGCGATCCATGGTGAGATGGCTGCTTCTCTCCCTCACGCTGCTCACCTCGCCCGCGGGAGCGGAAAGCCTTACGCTCACGATCCGGCCCGAGCCGAGACACAAGGACCTGATCGCCGGGGAAATGCTCCCCGTTACCATCCGCGCCGTCTATGACCGCAAGGTGGCGAACGAGAAGCTGGAGATCGCACCCAGCGAGAGTTTCGACTGGATCCAGACTGCCCCCGACAGCTGGCGGCAGGAGATCATCGACGGGCTGCCATGGCAGGTGATGGAGCGGCATCTGGCGCTTTTCCCCCGACGGCCGGGAGTGCTGCACTTCGGCCCGGTGTTTCACCACCTGACCATCATTGACGAAGCGAGCCAGCGCCAGCCGCGGGAGGTGAAGGCCCAGCCGGTGGAAATCCCCGTGGGCCCATTCCCGGCGGATCGCGGCTGGAAGCTTGCGGCAGAGCGGCTGACACTTCGACAGGAACTCTCCACCGATCCCGCACATCTGGCCGACGGCGAAACCGTCACGCGTCGCATCACCCTGACGGCGGAAGGCGCGCTGCCGGAGATGTTGCCGCCCCGGCCCGTGGTCTCGGAGAACTGGCTCATCACCTTCGCCGCGCCGGTCGAGCGCAAGCTGACCCTTACCGCCGAAGGTCCGGTGGCGGAGGTGGTCTGGACATGGCAGTTCCGCCCGGAAACCGGGGAGCCGGGGGTCATCGAACCCGTCACCATCCCCTATTTCGACAGCAACACCCGCCGGATGGAGAGTGTGGAAATCCCGCCTCTCTCCATTGGTTATGCCAGTTTCGCAGCGAACCGGGCGACGACGGGACGTTTCGGAATGTGGGAGGATGCACTCTCCGGCGCCGCGATCATCGCGGGCATGGGTGCTGGCACGGGGGTGATGCTTTGGCGCAGCGTGCCCGCCTCCGGGCGCGCAGGCTGGAAGCGGCTTCGGCGGCGCTGGTCGCCCCTGCCGCGACTTGCGCTCCGGCGTGCCGCCCGGTCGGGCGATCCCCTTGCGCTTCGCCGCGCGGCGGAGGCGTATCTGGATGGCCGAACATCGCCGGCGATAAGATCGCTGCTTGCGGGGCTGGATCGCAGGATCTACGGGCCCGAGCAACATGCGTTCCAACCCGGAGCCTTTGTCCGCGATCTGCGCCGGGCGGCTGGGCGGAGCGAGGTTTAGCCGGGAGGGGGCGGCAATCGTCGTTCCCGCTTTGCCCGTGACATGAGGCCATGTCGTCGCATCGCGGTGCTACTGTCGACGGAAACCCTCGATCTGCGTCGCGACGATCTGGTCGGCAAGGCGGTGACGGCTCTCCTGCGTCTCCTCCGGCAGCGGGCGATACCACACCGACATCCAGTTCACCGCGCCGAGCATGGCCTTTGCCCCGACAGACACATCCATCGCGCGGAGGGAGCCATCCGCGATGCCCTCCTCCATGACCTGCCGGAACAACCCTTCGAACCGGCGGCGCAGCGCGATCAGGGCGTCCAGCGTGCGGCGCTGGTCCGGTGTCGTGGCCGCCATCCTGTGCATGTGCACGCCCTGCACCACTACCGCCTCGAAAGCCACGTTGGTCATCATCGCCATCGCATGGGCATGGAGCATCGCCGTCAACCGCTGCACCGCAGGGCCCGGCCCGGCCATCACCGGCTCCACAGCGCGGAACAGCCGTTCCATTCCCTCGCGATGCACATCGAAGAACAGGTCGGTCTTGGAGGAATAATAGTGATAAATCCGGCCTTTCGTCGCCCCGAGCCGTCGGGCCACATCGTCAATGCTGGTGGCGGCGAAACCCTGCTCCATGAAGCATTGCGCCGCCATTTCGAGGATCTCGATATTCCCCGCCCCGTCGTCTCTGTTGCGTGTGCGTGGCTGTGTCATCCGGTCTCGGCCGCTCGTTTCTTTGACGATATTGACACTGGACAGCGAGAAAAGCAATCCATACTACTCCGTATGTTGTAAAGGAGAGAGCGATGCAGCAGGCTACGGACCGGGTGAGCGACTGGCTTCTCGTCGATCAGGGGCTCGTTGATCGCTTTGCCGATGTCATCGGCGACCATCAATACATCCACGTCGATCCCGAACGCGCCGCCCGCGAGGGTGGGTTCGGCGGCACCATAGCACATGGATTTCTCGTTATCTCCCTCCTGACCCAGTTGCAGCAGAGCGCCATGCCGCCCGGCTGCGGGGTAGAGGTGAATTACGGTTTCGAGAAGGTCCGCTTCGTCGCACCCGTCAGGGTCGGCAGCCGGATCCGCGCGCGCTTTACGCCTGTTTCGTCGCAGGCACGCGGAAGCGGGCGGCTCGACACCTATGGCGTGACCGTGGAGGTGGAAGGCCAGCAGAAGCCGGCGGCGGTGGCGGAATGGCATATACTGAAGGCGCAGGCGGAGGAGAAAGCACAATGACCATCAGCTACGACGGGCGCGTCGCCATCGTCACGGGAGCAGGCGGCGGGCTGGGGCGTGCCTATGCGCTGGAACTGGCGCGTCGGGGGGCAAAGGTGGTCGTCAACGACTTCGGCGGCGCGCGGGATGGCCGTGGCGGCTCCACTGCCGCGGCGGAAGCCGTCGTGGCGGAGATCGAAGCGCAGGGCGGGAAAGCCTTGGCGGACGGCGGAAACGTCACCGACTTTTCGCAGATGGAGGCGCTGGCCTCCCGCACGCGCGAGACCTTTGGGCGGATCGACGTGCTCATCAACAACGCGGGCATCCTGCGCGACAGGACTTTCGCCAAGATGACGATGGAAGACTTCCGCGCAGTGGTGGAGGTACATCTCATCGGTTCGGCCAATGCGACGAAGGCGGTATGGGAGACGATGCGCCAGCAGGGCTATGGGCGTATCCTGATGACATCCTCCACGTCCGGCGTTTATGGCAACTTCGGTCAGGCCAACTATGGCGCGGCCAAGGCCGGGCTGATCGGGCTCATGAACGTGCTGCATTTCGAGGGGCAGAAGTACGGCATCCACGTCAACGCGGTCCTACCCACAGCCGCCACGCGCATGACCGGCGACATGATGGAGGAGGAGACGCTCGCCCATCTCTCACCCGACAACGTTGTCCCCGCCGCGCTCTATCTCACCAGCGAGGGCGCGCCGAGTCGCACGGCGCTGCTGGCCGGGGCGGGTACGGTCGCACGGCTCGCCATTGTAGAGAACGAGGGCATCTATCTGCCCGAAGGCGCACGCACCCCGGAGGCGGTTGCGGAAGCATTCGGCACGCTCGCGAAACTGGATGGGTTCATGGAAACGCAGAACGGGCTGGACCATGTGGAGCGGATCGTTGCCCGCGCGCGCGATGCAGAACGGGCGGTCTGACCATGCTTGACCGCGCCAGCCCACATCGCCGGGCCGATTACACCGCCTTCTACACCATGGAAACGCGCTGGCGCGACATGGACATCTACGGTCACATGAACAATGTGAGCTACATGGAGTGTTTCGACAGCGCAGTGAACCGCCCGCTGATCGCCTCCGGGGCGCTCGATCTTGCGGGCGGGACCGGGCCCATCGGAATCGTCGCCCAGCAGTGGATGCACTACTTCGCCGAGGTGACCTACCCGGAGCGGGTGGAGGTGGGTCTGCGCATCGTCCGTATCGGCTCCAGCAGCCTGACATGGAGCTTTGCGCTCTTCCGGGAGGGAGGGGAGACAGCTGCGGCACAGGGTGGATATGTGCATGTCTATATCGACCGCACAACCCGTCGCCCTGTCCCGCTGACCCCCGCGCATCTGGAGATGGCGCATGGACTGACGCCTCCGTCCGGCGCGGTGATCTGATCGAGGAAGCGGTACACCCGCTCCCGGCCGTGAGGCCTGCTCACATCCCGCGTTCTGGCTGGGCGCCCGACGCGAATTCCGGCGCATTCCGATCCGCCCTATGGCGCGCTAACGGGAAAGCCCGATCCGCCGCTCCAGCCAGTCCGGCCGGATAAGGTCGGCATGGTCGGCCCTGTCTTGCGCCACGATCGCCACGATATTCGCCGGGAACGGTTCCGCCCGTGGGCTGCCGGAGGCCCGCCCGACATGCATGAGCAGCTGCTCGCAAAGGGCAAGCTCCCGCCCATCCGCACCCCGCAACCGGAGAAAGACGTGCAGCCGCTTGTCATCCGCGGCGAGCAGGACCAGCTCCATTTCCAGCGGATCGCCCAGATGACATTCCCGAAAGAATCCGATGCGACAGTCGAGCGTGTAGAGCGTGGCCCCGGTCCGCTCCCGATAGGGGGCATCGACGCCGATACGATCCATATAGGCCGTCACCGCATCCGAAAAGGCGATCCCATAGGCAAAGTCGCCCATGTGCCCGTTGTAATCCACCCACCCCTCCGGCACATGCCGGTTCAGCACGATCAGCCCATGGCGGGCGCCACTCTCCATCCGCTTCTCCTCCTCACTCATCCCGGCAACGCCCCCCTGACAGGCTGCTGAAAACGCATTCCGCGGCTGCCTTGGACCGGAGATTTTCCCCACATTGTTGAGATGCGCCCCGGAAACCGCAAGTTGTGGCGCGGGGCCGGGGTGACTTTCTGATTTTCAACACAAGCCCGAGCAGGCGGCCGACTTTTACAGCAGCCTGCTAAGAGGAGGACGCGCAAGGCGTTACTTCTTGACGAGCGGACAGTCACTTTGCTCCAACGGCTTGAAAGCCTCCTCGCCCGGTATCGTCCGCAGAATTTTGTAGTAATCCCAGCGTTCTGTCGACTCCTGTGGCGTCTTTACCTGTGCGAGATACATGTCATGGACAAGACGGCCATCCTCCCGGAGATAGGCATTCCGCGCGAACATGTCGTCGATCTTCATGGTGCGAAGCTCCGACATGACCGCGGTGCCCCCGACGGTCTTTGCCGCCTCCGCCGCCTTCAGGTAGTTCAGCACCGCGGAATAGACGCCCGCCTGGACCATCGTGGGCATGCGTCCGCCCATCTGCTCGCCGAAGCGTCTGGACCATGCACGGGTCTGATCGTCGAAGTCCCAGTAGAACCCGGTGGTGAGGGTCAGGCCCTGCGCCGTTTCCAGCCCCACGCCATCCACGTCCGTCAGGAACAACAGGAGCCCGGCGAGCTTCTGCCCGCCTGCGGTGATGCCGTATTCGCCCGCCTGCTTCATCGCGGTCATCGTGTCGCCGGAGGAATTCGCCAGCGCGATCACATCCGCGCCGGAGGCCTGTGCCTGCAGAAGGTAGGAGGAGAAGTCGGTCGTCTCTCGCGGGTGGCGCACGGCACCCACCACCTCGCCGCCGAGCGAACGCACTGCCTCGGACGTGTCGCGCTCCAGCGCGTGACCAAAGGTATAGTCGGCCGTGATGAAGAACCAGCTCTTGCCGCCCTCCTGCGTCATTGCCCTCCCGGTGCCATTGGCAAGCGCATAGGTATCCCATGTCCAGAGCGCACTGGAGGGAGAGCACGCCTTGCCCGTCAGGTCCGACGATCCGGCGGTGGAGATCAGGAACGCCACATCCGCCGCACGGGTCACATCCTGAACAGCCATGGCGACGGAAGACGTGGGCACGTCGATCACCGCCTTCACGTTCTGCTCGTCGATCCATCGGCGGGCGAGCGTGGCACCCACGTCGGGCTTGTTCTGGTGATCCCCCACGATCACCTCGACCTGCTCGCCCAGCAGCTTGCCGCCGAAATCCTCCACAGCCATCCGCGCGGCCACCGCCGAACCTTGCCCGGCAAGGTCGAAGTTCATGCCCGACATGTCCGTCAGCACGCCGAGCCGATATGGCTCCGCGGAAGCGGCAGACGCAAGGGTGGCAAGCGCCACGCCCGTCAACAGTGCCTTGAGTCTCATACGTCCCTCCCCAACAGGTCGCGTCAGCCGGTTTCCTCCGACAGCAGACGCGACAGAAAGAATTGATCGGCCTCGAAACCCGAGGCCCAGTTCTTGCGGCAGTGGCTGTCCACCGTCCGCTTGGTCATGCGCAGGGCCATCGGGGGACAGGCGGCGATACCCGCGGCCATCTCCCGCGCGACGGCGAGGGCACTCCCCGCCGGAACCGCGCGTTCACACAGGCCAAGCCGCTCCGCCTCGCAGGAGTCGATACGCGCGTCGGTAAAGAGCATGAGCTTCGCCCGCGCCGGCCCGACCAGCGCCGCCAGCAACGGCAACCCGCCCCAACCCAGCGTCATGCCGAGCCGCACTTCGGGGAAGCGGAAGTAACTCCCCTCCCCCATGACGCGGAAATCGGCCGCGAGCGCGAGGATCGCACCGCCGCCGATGGCAGGCCCCTCCACCGCGGCGATGCAAACCTGCGGCAGCCGCGCCCAGCGATCCACCATCCGGCCGCCAGCGGCCATCGCCTCCGAGCGCGCGACACTGCCCTCTCCCGGCTGCCAGAGCGCGGCATCATCAAGATCGACACCTGCGGAGAACCGTTTCTCTGTCCCTGCAAGAATGACGACATGACATGTGGTATCGGCTGCCAGTTCCTCCGCCGCGCGGGTCAGATCGAGGATGGTCTCATGGCTCAGCGCATTCGCCTTTGCGCCCCTGTCATAGCGGACCAGTGCCACACATTCTTCGCGCGTGATGGTAACGGACGGCATGCCGTTCCCCCTTTGACATACTACGC
The DNA here is from genome assembly GCF_002196855.1 of Haematobacter genomosp. 1. Classification (GTDB taxonomy): domain Bacteria; phylum Pseudomonadota; class Alphaproteobacteria; order Rhodobacterales; family Rhodobacteraceae; genus Haematobacter. The sequence goes on from NZ_NIPW01000005.1 coordinate 210,026, forward strand.
GGTATGTTGCATGGTTCGGACGGCATTGCAAACGGCTTTTGCATGCCCATACGAACGGGCGCGTGGGAGGAGAACGAAATGGAACATCAGGACAAGGCGCTCGACCGGGAGCAGGCGGTATTGCGCAATCTGCTGGACCGGTATGTGGAGGACCGACCGGAGGCGCTTTTCGTGCATTTCTGGCCCGATGTTCAGTGGTCCTACCGCATGACATGGGAGAAGGTCCGTCAGCGCGCCGCGACGCTGCATGCGCATGGCGTCCGCCGGGGCAGCCATGTTCTGTGCTTCATGGGCAACGGGCCTGACCTGCTCGTCACCTGGTTCGCGATCAACTACCTTTGCGCTGTCTATATTCCCTTGAATACAGCTTCTCGCGGCAGGCCGCTCGAACATATCCTGAGCGATGCGGACGCCCCGCTCATGGTAGCGGAAGCGGGGCTGCTGGACCGGCTGGCCGATGTCGCGCCGGGCAAGCTGCGTAAGGTGCTTGCGGTCGGCGCAGGCGAAATTCCGGCGCATGCCGATATCGAGATCCTGCCACTTCACGAGGTTGATCACGTCGATCCCGCGATCTTCGCGCTAGAAACGCCGATCGAGCCGTGGGACACTCTGGCGATCATGTACACCTCCGGCACCACCGGAAATCCCAAGGGCGTCGTGACCTCCTATGCGCAGCTCTATACGATGGGGCCGGATGCGTTCGAGGTGGCGCCGGATGATCGCTGCCTCATCTGTGGACCTATTTTCCACTGTGGTTCAACACTTTACGTTTACGCGCAACTGGCGCGCGGACTGTCCATCGGCATGATGCGGGAGTTCAAGACGCGGGAGTTCTGGTCAGCCGTACGGGGCACAGGATCGACCTATTGCCTCCTGCTGGGCGTGATGGCGAGCTTCCTGCTGAAAGAGCCCAGCCAGCCCGATGATCGGGACCACCCGCTTCGCCGCGCCTTCATCACCCCCTTCGGGGAGGACGGGCCGCTCTTTGCCGAGCGGTTCGGAGTAGAAGCCTGGACGATATACAACATGACGGAGATCGCCAGTCCGTTGCACGCGGGCCCCCTGCGGGGAAGCGCCGGCCTGAAGGGTATTGCCGGGCGACCGCGCCCCTGGTTCGATCTGCGGATCGTGGACGCCAACGATATCGAGGTGCCGGAGGGTGCCACGGGGGAACTCATCATCCGCTCAAGCCGCCCCTGGGCACTGATGAAGGGCTATCACAACGCTCCTGCCGCAACCGTGGAGGCAATGCGGAACGGCTGGTTCCACACCGGCGACGGCTTCCGGCGCGATGCCGCGGGGCAATTCTTTTTCGTGGACCGGCTGAAGGACGTGATCCGGCGGCGGGGGGAGAACATCTCCTCATTCGCTCTGGAAGCGGAGGTGACCGCCCATCCCGATGTGCGGGAATGCGCCGCAGTCGCCGTGCCGAGCGCCTTCAGCGAGGATGAGGTGCTGATCGTGGTCACGCCGGTCGCCAGTCGGATAATCGACGCAGAGGCGCTGGTGGCTTATCTCGCGGCGCAACTGCCGAAATTCATGGTGCCCCGCTACGTAAGGGTAATGGACGACCTGCCCAAGACGGCGAGCGGCAAGATCCAGAAGCATATCCTCCGAACCGACGGCGTGACCGGCGATACGTTCGACCGGGAGCAGGTAGCCGCCCGGACATGATCTGTCGGCGGGGCGCGCAAGTCGGCGTGCCCTGCCGCTAGGCCAGGTATTCCTCCAGCACCGCCCGCGTCCCCTTTGCCCAAAGGGCTTCAAGCGCCTTGGCGAAGGCGTCCGCGACCTCAGGGTGCTGACCGAGATCCCCGTAGATGTCGGTCATTCCCAGCCAGATCGCCGGATCCTGCCGCGCGGCTTTGGCCCGCAGGGTCAGCGCCTCCCAGCGCGGATCATTCGGTGCGATCCCGGCCCCGCTGTCGCTCTCTCCGGCGCAATAGCGGCACCACAGGGCGGATTCGAGCAGCAGCCCCCGCGGCAACACCCCCCGCGCGAGATTGTCCCGGATCGAGGGCACGATGAACTTCGGTTGACGCCCCGAACCGTCAAGGCACAGCCGCCGCACCGTATCCGCGACCTCCGGGTTGGAAAACCGCTCGCGGATCACGCGGTAGTAGTCCTTCAGATCTGAATCGGGCACCGGCGGAACGATGGGCAGGATCTCCTCCCCCTCCACCCGGTCGAGAAAGCGGGAGACCAGCGGCTCTGCCATCGCGTCATGGACAAGCTCCACATCCATGAGCCCGGACGGATAGGCGATGATCGCGTGGCCGCCGTTCAGGATGCGGATCTTCATCGTCTCGTAGAGATGGACATGCGGGGTGAAGGTCACACCCACTTTCTCCAGCGCCGGGCGACCTGCGGGGAAATTGTCCTCCAGAACCCACTGGCGGAACGGCTCGCAGGTAACGGGCACGGGATCGTCGAGACCGAAGTCTCGCGCCATCGCCCGCTCCCTCTCGCCGGTGGCGGGCGTGATACGGTCCACCATGCCGTTCGGAAAGGCGACATTCGCATGCACCCAGCCTGCGAGTTCGGGATCGAAAAGCCGCGCCAGACCCACCACCGCATTCCGCGTGACCTCGCCATTGCCGGGGAGGTTGTCGCAGGACATGACGGTGAAGGGCTGGATCCCCTGCGACCGCCGAACGCTCAACGCCGCCAGAATAGCGCCGAATGCGGTTGCGGGCGCCTCCGGGTTTGCGGCATCGGCCAGAATATCTGCGGCCCCGGGATCGAAATCCCCGTTGGCATCCGTGAAGTAGCCGCCCTCCGTCACTGTCAGGCTGACGATGCGGATTTCCGGCCGGGACATGGTGGCGATGAGCGTGGCATTGTCCGGCTCCACCGGGATGTAGTCGATCATCGACCCCACGCGGCGTGCCCGCTTGCCGGAAGGATCAAGCTCGATCACCGTCGAAAGGCAGTCCTGCGCCTTCAACGCCGCCCTCATGGCAGCGTCGGGCGCCCTTACGCCCGCCCCGATGATCGCCCAGTCATGGTCGTTGCCGCGCGCAAAAAGGTCATCGAGATAGACGGCCTGGTGCGCGCGATGAAAATTGCCAAGCCCGATATGCACGATACCGGGGGTCAACCGGCTGCGGTCATAGGCGGGAAGGGCCACGGAAGTATCAGTATGTGTCATGTCAGACCACCGCTTCACCGAGGGGAAGGGGCGCGCATCAGCGGAGGGAGGGTCCCTGACGCGCGCCCGCAATCATGGCTCACGCCATCCAGTTGCCGCCGTCCACGCCAAAGCATTGGGCGACGATGTAATCGGCCTCCGGTGTGGCGAGAAAGATCGCCATGCCGGTCAGGTCCTGCGCGGTGCCCATCCGTCCGAAGGGCACGGCCTCTCCGACAAGGCGCTTCTTCTCACCGCGCTGCCGGTTCTCATACTTCGCGAACAGGCTGTCCACGCCGTCCCAGTGCTCCCCGTCCACCACGCCGGGGGCGATGGCGTTGACGTTGATGCCATGCCGGATGAGGTTCAGCCCCGCCGACTGGGTAAGCGAGATGACGGCGGCCTTCGTCGCGCAATAGACCGCGACCAGCGGCTCGCCCCGGCGCCCCGCCTGGCTCGCCATGTTGATGATCTTGCCGCCCTCTCCCCGCGCGATCATGTGCCGCGCAACCGCCTGAAGTGTGAAGAGTGTGCCCGCGACATTGACCGAGAAGAGCCGGTCATAGCTCTCCCGGGTGATCTCCTCGATGGGGGCCGCATCGAAAAGCGCCGCATTGTTGACGAGGATATCTATCCCCCCCATCGCGGCCACCGCCGCCTCCACACCTGCCTCGATACTCTCCTGCCGCGTCACATCCATCGTGACCGCATGGGCGCCTGCACCGAGCGCGCCCGCAGCCTCCTCGACAGCCGCGGCATTGATATCGGCCAGTGCGACCGACGCGCCCTCCGCCAGATAGGCACGGGCGAATTCCAGCCCGATACCGCGCGCGGCCCCCGTGATCAGCACGCGCTTCCCTTCCAGTCTCATGCGATCGCCTTTCCAGCCTGATCGAAGCGATAAACCTTGCCCGCCTGTGGGGCGAGGCCGACGGGCGCGCCGCTCCCAAGGCCCACTTCGCCATGCGCGCGCACCGTCAGCGGGCCGACCCCTGCCACATCCACATGGAGGAACGTGTCCGAACCCAGGTGCTCGGAAAGGGTCACCGTGCCCTGCCACGGCCCGTCATCGGCAAGCGTGACATGTTCGGGACGAACCCCGATGGTATGCGCGCCATACTGTTCAGCAGCCCCCCCTTCGATGAAGTTCATCTTGGGGCTGCCTATGAAGCCCGCCACGAAAAGATTGGCGGGGCTGCGGTACAGCTCCAGCGGGGTGCCCACCTGCTCGATCCGGCCGGCGTTCATCACCACGATCTTGTCGGCCATCGTCATCGCCTCCACCTGATCGTGGGTGACATAGATCATCGTGGTTCCCAGCGACTGGTGAAGCTCCGAGATCTCCTGCCGCATGGAGACCCGCAACGCCGCGTCGAGATTGGAGAGCGGCTCATCGAACAGAAACGCCTTCGGTTCGCGCACGATGGCGCGCCCGATCGCCACACGCTGCCGCTGCCCCCCCGAAAGCTGCCCCGGGCGACGGTCGAGATAGGGCGAGAGGTTGAGGATCTTGGCAGCCTCCTCGACCTTCCGGGCCTGATCGGCGGAGGACATCCCGGCCATCCTCAGGGGGAAGGCGATGTTCTTGCGGACTGTCATATGCGGGTAGAGCGCATAGGACTGAAACACCATCGCGAGCCCGCGCCGCGCCGGCGGCAGGTCGGTGGCGGTGTTGCCGTCGATGGTGATGGTGCCGGAGGTCACATCCTCCAGCCCCGCGATCAGCCGCAGCAGGGTGGACTTGCCGCAGCCGGACGGCCCGACGAAAACCACGAACTCGCCCTCCTCCACCCGCAGATCAATGCCCTTGATGACATCCACACCGCCGAAGGATTTCTGCACGTCCTTGAGAACGATCTCGCCCATCGGCGTCTCCTTACTTCACCGCGCCGAAGGTCAATCCGCGCACAAGTTGCTTCTGGCTGAACCAGCCGAGGATGAGGATCGGCGCGATGGCCATGGTGCTTGCCGCCGAAAGCTTGGCGTAGAACAGGCCCTCGGGGCTGGAATAGCTCGCGATGAAGGCCGTCAGCGGTGCGGCCTGCGAGGCCGTGAGGTTCAGCGTCCAGAAGCTTTCGTTCCAGGCGAGGATCACGTTCAGCAGCAGGGTGGAGGCGATGCCCGGCACCGCCATGGGGGTGAGGACGTGGACCACTTCCGACCACAGCCCAGCCCCGTCCATCCGCGCGGCTTCCAGAATCTCCGCCGGGATTTCCTTGAAATAGGTATAGAGCATCCACACGATGATCGGCAGGTTGATGAGCGTGAGCACGATGACCAGCCCGATCCGGGTATCCAGAAGCCCCGTGTCGCGGAAGATCATGTAGATCGGCACGAGCACACCCACCGCGGGCAGCATCTTGGTCGAGAGCATCCACATCAGCAGGTCCTTGGTCCGCTTGCCGGGGACGAACGCCATGGACCACGCGGCCGGAAGGGCGATCGCCAGACCGATCAGCGTGGAGCCGAGAGAGATGACGACAGAGTTCCAGAAATGGCCCAGATAGTCGGACCGCTCGTTGACCGCGTGATAATTCTCCAAGGTCCAGTCGAAGAAGAGGAAGCTCGGCGGGGTGGCGACAGCCTCCCCTTCCGTCTTGAAGGACGTCAGTACCGTCCAGAGGATCGGAAAGAAGATCGCCAGCCCGATGACCCAAGCCAGTACGGTGACAAGGGCTTTCTGCCCATTCGTGACATTGCGCGCCATGTCAGGTCTCCAGGTTCTTGCCGATGGCGCGCATCAGGAAGATGGCGACGATATTGGCGAGGATGACCGCGACGATCCCGCCCGCGGACCCAAGGCCCACATCGAATTGCAGCATCGACTGCATGTACACGAGGAAGGTCAGCGTGGTCGAAGCCGTACCCGGTCCGCCATTCGTGGTGACGAGGATCTCCGCGAAAACCGAGAGAATGAAGATCGTCTGTATCAGGATGACCACCGTGATCGCCCGGCTCAGATGCGGCAGCACCAGGTGCCAGAACCGCGATCCCCAGCCGGCGCCGTCCATTTCCGCCGCCTCCATCTGCTCGCTGTCGAGGCTTTGCAGCGCGGTGAGCAGGATGAGCGTCGCAAAGGGCAGCCATTGCCACGCCACGATCAGGATGATGGAAAACAGCGGGGCCTGGGCGAAGAAGTCAAATGGCTGAAAACCGAGCGTCCGCGCGATCCAGGCGAACAGCCCGTTCACCGGGTTCATCATCATGTTCTTCCACACCAGCGCGGAGACGGTGGGCATGACGAAAAACGGCGCGATGACGAGGATGCGGACAATCCCCTGCCCCCACATCGGCTGATCCAGCAGCAGCGCCAGGGCAATCCCGCCCAGTGTCGTTATCGCCAGCACCCCAAGCACCAGCGTCAACGTATTGAAGAGCGCAGGCCAGAATGCGGGGTCGGTGAAGAAATACCGGTAGTTCTCGAACCCGGCGAAGGTCTCCATCCCCGGCATCAGCAGGTTGTAGCGAAGCGTGGAGAAGTAGAGCGTCATCGCGAGTGGCACAATCATCCACAGCAGCAGCAGGATGACCGCGGGTGACAGCATGAGCCGCCCTGCGGAACGTGAGGCTTGCGTCGCCATGACGGATGTCATCCTCTCTACCTGCGGCCCTCGCGGGTCCGAGCGAAAAGGCGGCTCGCGGAGGAGCCGCCTCCCTTGTCAATCGAAGATCACTTCGGGCAGATCACTTCGGATAGCCGGCGCGCGACATTTCCCGCTGGGTGAGGGTCTGCGCATTGGCCAGCGCCTGTTCCGCCGTCGCACTCCCAGCCAGCGCCGCGGCGACCTGCTGGCCCACCGCCGTGCCGATTGCCTGAAACTCCGGGATGGAAACGAACTGTCCACCCGTATAGGGTACGTCCTTCTCGGACGGGTGCGCGGTATTCGCCGACTGGATGGCCTTCAGCGTCATCTCGGCAAAGGGTGCGGCCTTCAGGTAGTCGGCGTTCTCATAAAGAGAAGTGCGCGTGCCGGGGGGCACGTTGGCAATCCCCTCATGCTCCGCCACCAGCTGAGTATAGGCGGGAGAGGTTGCCCAGGCGACGAAGGCTTTCGCAGCCTCCGCCTTCGTGGAAGTTGCCGGAATGGCGAGGTTCCACGACCACAGCCAGTTGCCATGGTTCTCTCCGCCCGGGCGGGTGGGAGAGACAGCATAGCCCACGTGATCGGCCACTTTCGAATCCTTCGGGTTCGACACGAAGGATGCGGCCACCGTCGCGTCGATCCACATGCCACACTTGCCCTGCTGGAACAGCGCGAGGTTCTCGTTGAACCCGTTGGAGGAAGCGCCGGGCGGGCCGTAGTTCTTCATCAGGTCCAGATAGATGTCGAGCGTCGCCTTCCATTCGGGGCTGTCGAACTGCGGCTTCCACTCCATGTCAAACCAGCGGGCGCCCATGGAATTGGCCATGGAGGTTACGAAGGCCATGTTCTCGCCCCAGCCCGCCTTGCCGCGCAGACAGATGCCATAGACTTCCGCCGACTTGTCGGTCATCTTCTGGGCGGCATCCTTGATGAAGTCCCAGTCGGGCGCGGCAGGCATCGTCAGCCCGGCTTTTTCCAGCAGGTCCGTGCGATACATCAGCATGGAGCTTTCCGCATAGAAGGGCGAGGCATAGAGCTTGCCCTCCTCCTTCAGGCCCGCGGCCACCTGGGGAAGCAGGTCGTCTGCCGCAAAGCCCTCGCCCAGATCGTCCAGCGCCATGAGCCAGCCCTGCTTGGCCCAGATCGGCACCTCATAGTTGCCGATGGTCAGGACATCGTACTGGCCGCCCTTCGTGGCGATATCGGTGGTCACCCTCTGGCGGAGGGTGTTCTCCTCCAGCGTGACCCAATTGACCTTGATGTCGGGATGCTTGGCGTTGAAATCCGACATGAGGCCCTGCATGCGGATCATGTCACCATTGTTCACCGTGGCGACGGTGATCGTGGTCTCCGCCATCGCGGCCCCGGTGATCCCAATGGCCACGGATGCGCCCAGCAGGGCGCGCAGCGTAAAAGTCATTTTTACCCTCCCCTAGGATCGCGACAATGCCACCTGAGCAAATCATCGCACTTTGAGCAAATATTCACTTAAGCGCAGAGCCGGTCAACCCCTTCCCTCCGCCGCACCTGCAAAGTCCGTATGATGGAAGGTCAGGCGGACAGAATGCCGCGCGCGGTGCTTTCGTCGGTAATCAGTCCGTTGATGATCCCGGATGTGAGTGCGGCGCGGATGGCCGCCACCTTCTGCGGTCCGGCGGATGCAGCCACCACGGGGCGCTCCGGCGTGGCATGAACCCTTACCCCGCCCACGCGGGAATTCAGAGAGAGATCCATGTACCGACCTTCGCGATCGTAGATCCATCCGGCGACCTCACCCGTCCCGCCGCTGCGCTGCACATGCACCAACTCCTCCCGCGTCAGGAAGCCATCGGTAAGCAAGGGGGCGTCATCCGTCATCTGGCCGACGCCCACGAATGTAACGTTTGCCCCGCCTGCCAGTTCCCTCACGACGCGCACGGCGGGAAGGGACTGGAACGCCGCATTTTCCTCTGCAGTCGAGGAAAGGACCGGCACCGGCATGGGATAATGGCGGGCCTGCACCTTTTCGGCGAGATGCATGATGACATCGAAATAGGATGCCGAGCCGTCCGGTGCGATATTGCCGATCAGCGAGACAAGACGATGCCGCGGCGCATCCACCCGTCCCATCGCATCCACCATTGCCCGCATCGCGCGCCCCGTGCCGACGGCGATCACCAGGGGCTCCGGGCGACGAAGCACGCGCTCCATCTCCGCCGCCGCGGCGGGAGCGATGGCCTGCACCGGATCGCCGCCCGCGCCGAGACTGGGCGCCACACGGCAACGCCAGAGGCCGAAGCGATCGGTCAGCGCGGCCTCCAGAGCAAGGCAGGGCGCCAGCCGGTGATTGAGCCGGACATGGATCATGCCGGCCGCCATCGCACGGCTGACGAGCCGTTGCGCCCGCTGCCGCGAGATATCCATCTCGCGCGCGATCTGATCCTGCGTCATGCCGCCGACATAGTAGAGCCAGGCCGCGCGGGCAGCGTCATCATCAACGGAGGCATCGGAATCGGGAGGCAGGCTCATAGGGCAACCTGTTGGAAGAACGCGGGGAAAGCGGCGCGGATGTCCCCGAAGCTGGAGAAATGCCGCGCGGCCAAGGGCGAAGGGACCTCCCCGCTCATATGCCCGCCGCCCGTGAACTGCCAGCCCGTCATGCCCGCGCGTGCCGCGGCCGTCAGCCCCGGCTCGCTGTCTTCCAGCACCACGACGCTGGCGGGTGCCACACCCATCGCCCGCGCCGCATGCAGGAAAAGATCGGGCTCCGGCTTGCCACGGGCGACATCCGCCACGGTGAAGCAACGCCCGTCGAAAAACCGATCCAGACCGGTTGTCGCGAGGGAACGGCGAAGTCGGTCGGGGCTGGAGGAGGTCGCCAGACAATAGGGCACGGCAAGGTCACGAAGCATCTCCGCCGCGCCCTCCATCGCCAGAAGCTCCTCAGCGAACCGCGGGAGCAGCCGATCCAGGTAGCGCTGCCGGAAATCGGCGGGTAGCCGGCGCGACCAGACCCGGCTCACTGCCGCCTCGACGGCCGGAAAGCTGTGGCCAAGGAAGTGCCGCCGGAAGGCGGGCAGGTCGATGAACACCCCTTCCCGCGCCAGTTCTTCGGTCAGCACGCAACGGCTGATCGTCTCACTGTCGATCAGCACGCCGTCGCAATCGAATATGATGAGCGCGGGGGTCATGCCGGCAAGCATAAGGCGGCGCGCGGACCGGGTCCACCGGGGGAGAGGGGCGCGGATCCCGTGGGGGGCTGGACGCTGCGAGGCACGCCTGCCAAAACGGGGCGGCACTTGCGACTGGGAGAGAAGCATGTTCCTCGGCCTCGATCTGGGCACTTCGGGTATCAGGGCGCTCCTGATGGACGAAAGCCAGCATATCCTCGGCTCCGCGACAGCGGATCTCCACGTGTCGCGCCCGCACCCCGGCTGGTCGGAGCAGGCCCCCGAGGACTGGATCGCCGCCGCCGAAACCGCCATCGCAAGCGTCCGGGAAGCGCATCCTGCCGAATTCTCCGCGCTGAAAGGGATCGGCCTGTCCGGCCAGATGCATGGCGCGACGCTCTACGACGCCGCAGACAGGCCGATCCGTCCGTCGATCCTGTGGAATGATACGCGCGCGGCGGAAGAAGCGGCAGAGATGGACGCGACACCCGCCTTTCGCCGCATCACCGGCAACATCGTCTTTCCGGGGTTCACCGCGCCGAAACTGCGCTGGATCGCCCGGCATGAGCCGGAGGCCTTCGCCCGCCTGGCCAAGGTGCTGCTGCCCAAGGATGCTCTCCGGCTCTGGCTTACGGGGGACCACGTCTCGGAAATGTCCGATGCTTCCGGCACGAGCTGGCTCGATATCGGGGCGCGTGACTGGTCAGACGAGCTGCTGGCCGCAACCGGCCTCACCCGCGCCCACATGCCCCGGCTGGTGGAAGGAACCGAACCGGGCGGGATGCTTCGCGACCGGCTCCAGCGCGCATGGGGCATCGACGGTGCGGTGACGGTGGCGGGAGGGGCCGGAGACAATGCCGCCTCCGCCGTCGGCATGGGTATGGTGTCCGAGGGGCAGGCGTTTGTCTCGCTCGGGACATCCGGCGTGCTCTTCGCCGCGAACGACGTGTGGCGCCCGCAGCCGGAAAGCGCCGTGCATGCCTTCTGCCACGCATTGCCGAACCGCTGGCACCAGATGGGCGTGATCCTGTCTGCAGCAGATGCCCTGAACTGGCACGCGCGCACTTCCGGCGCGACCGCCGGGGATCTGTCGGCCGAACTGGGGGAGGTGCTGCGTGCACCGGGGCCGGTCACTTTCCTGCCCTATCTCTCGGGGGAACGGACGCCGCATAACGACGCCCGCATCCGCGGTGCGTTTACGGGGCTCGGCCATGAGACGGGCCGGGCGGAGATGACGCAGGCGGTCATGGAGGGTGTGGCCTTCGCACTGGCCGACAACCTCGCCGCGCTGCGATCCGCAGGGGCAGAGGTGTCGCGGGTGACGGCGATCGGCGGCGGCTCCCGCTCCGTCTATTGGTTGCAGGCCATCGCGACGGCGCTGGACATCCCCGTGGAGCTTCCCGCACGCGGCGACTTCGGCGCGGCCTTTGGCGCCGCGCGGCTCGGGCTGATTGCCGCGACCGGGGCCGATCCGCTTGGCATCTGCACCGCGCCGCCCGTGGATCATGTCATTTTCCCCGATGCAGCACTCCGCCCGGCATTCGACACGGCCCGCCAACGCTACCGCAGCCTGTATCCGCTGCTCGCAACCCTTTGATATGGAGACGGACATGTCGGACCTTTCCCGCTTTCCCATCACCCACCGGTGGCCCGCGAAGCATCCCGAGCGGTTGCAGCTCTATTCGACACCCACCCCGAACGGCGTGAAAGTGTCGATCATGCTGGAGGAGACGGGCCTGCCCTACGAGCCGCATTTCATCGATATCGGCAAGGACGAGACGTGGACCGAGGCTTTTCTGTCGCTGAACCCCAACGGCAAGATACCCGCGATCCTCGACCCGTCCGGTCCCGGCGGACAGCCGCTCGGCCTGTTCGAATCCGGGGCGATTCTTGTCTATCTGGCCGAAAAGACCGGGATGTTCCTGCCTGAAGGCCCCGAGCGCTACGAGGTGCTGCAATGGGTGTTCTTCCAGATGGGCGGCATCGGACCGATGTTCGGCCAGCTCGGCTTCTTTCACCGTTTCGCGGGGCGGGAGTACGAAGACAAGCACCCCCGTGACCGCTACGCCACGGAGTCCGCGCGCCTGCTCCGGGTACTAGAAGGACAGCTTCGGAAGACGGCCTTCCTCGCCGGGCCGGATTACACCATTGCAGATATCGCGACGCGGGGCTGGGTGCGGAACCTCATCGGGTTTTACGATGCAGGCGAGCTGGTGAACTACGCCGAGCTGGAAGCGGTGCCCCGCTGGCTCGAAACCTGCCTCGCGCGGCCCGCGGTGGAGCGGGGACTGAGCATCCCCGCCCGTTCCTGATTACGGAAACCAAATCACTCGCTACGCACACGGATCATCGTGATCGGCGCCGTTGTCAGGCCGTCGCCGATCGCCTCTGCTCGTATTCCACCTTGAGCTCGTTCCTCAGGGCGAATTTCTGGATCTTGCCGGAGGCGGTGGCGGGCAGCCGCTCGCGGATCTCCAGTCGCTCCGGCACATACTGCCGGGCGAGCTGTTCACTTGCAAGGAACGCGCTCATCTCGGCAAAGTCGATGCCCTTCCCTTCCTTAGGCACGATGAAGGCGCAGGCCCGCTCCCCCAACCGGTCGTCGGGATAGGCGACGATTGCCACCTGCAACACGGAGGGATGTTTGTAGAGAAGCGCCTCGACCTCCACCACGGGGATGTTCTCTGCGCCCCGGATGATGACATCCTTGGACCGGCCGACGATGCGGATATGGCCGTCCGCCTCCAGCCGCGCGATATCGCCCGTCTCGAACCAGCCCTCCGCATCGGTGGCGTTCAGATCGGGCCGCCTGAGATAGCCCGCGAAGTTGGAGCAGCCGCGCACGAACAATTCGCCCTCCTGCCCCGGCTGGACAGGCTTGCCTTCGGCCCCCCGCACCTGCACCTCCATGCCCCGGAGCGGCGCGCCGTCCGACCGGGCGGAGCGGTCCGGCGCGTCGTCGAGGGGCACCACCGTCACCGCCCCGTTCTCCGTCATGCCCCAGGCAGAAACGATCCGCGCGCCCAGCACCCGACCGGCGCGCTCCACCAGCGGGCCGGGTATCGCGGTTCCCGCACAAAGGAAGATCCGAAGGCTCCGGCTGTCGCTCGCCCCCTCTTCCACCGCATTGGTCAGGTCCATCAGGAAGGGGGTGGAGGCCATGGTGAAGGTCACACCCTCGCTCGCGATCAGGCCAGCCGCCAGCGTCCTGTCCCAGCTGTCCATCAGCACCATCCGCGCCTTCAGCATCACGGGCAGCAGGAAGCCATACATGAACCCGGTCTGATGCGCCATCGGAGAGGCCATCAGGATCACGTCCGATCCGTCCAGCCGCAGCCGCTCCGCATAGGCGACGAGGTTGGAATACATGGTATTGGCCGTGTGCATCACGCCCTTCGGCTCGCCGGTCGTGCCGGAGGTGTAGATGAGCTGGCAGACGGCATTCGCATCGCCCCTGTCCCGCAGGCTCACCTCTCGCAGATCCGGCGCATCGTCGAGCATAGGGTCCAGCAGCAGCGCCTCGAAACTGCCCTCCCCCTCGCGTCCCGCGACGACGACATGCGAGAGGTCCGGCAGATCGGGGCGCAACGCGTCCGCCATCCTCTCATGGTCGAAGCCGCGGAAGGTCTTGGGCACAACCAGCACCTTGGCCTCGCCATGGCGGAGCATGAAGCGGAGCTCCCGCTCCCGGAAGATGGGCATCACGGGATTGAACACGATGCCAAGCCGCCGACAGGCGATGTAGAGCACCACGAACTCCCACGAATTGGGCAGCTGGCAGGCCAGAACATCATCCCGCCGGAGGCCGAGCCGCCGAAGCCCCTCGGCCGCGCGCCAGGACAGGTGCTCGATCTCCGCCCATGTCACATGTCGCGTCTCCCCCGTGCCCACGGTGACGCTGGTCAGCGCCCGCGCCTGCGGTGCTTCCGCCAGCGCCTCCTCGAAATAGTCGAGCAGCGTCTTGCCCGGCCAGAGGCCTTCCGCCTCCATCCGGGCGCGGCGCGGCTCTATCAGAACGGCATCGAAGTGCATGGTCTCCTCCCCCCTGCTTTCGGTCCGGTCAGGCGCCGACGGCGGCGCGTCCCGCCCGCTCCCGGGCGATGATATTCTTCATGATATGCGCGGTGCCGTCCCCGATCTGGAGGCCGAGCACATCGCGGAGCCGCTGCTCGAACGGCAATTCGTTCGAATAGGCGGCATGGCCGTGGATCAGCAGGCAGGCATGGATCGCCTCATAGGCCAGAAGCGGCGGCCACCACTTCGCCATCGCCGCCTCCGCCACATGGGGACGGCCCGTGTCCTTCAGCCACAGCGCGTTCAGGCAGAGAAGCCGCGCCGCCTCCACCTTTGTGTCGAAATCGGCAAGCTGATGGGTCACGCCCTGAAACGCCGCAAGCGGTTTGCCGAACGCCTTCCGCTCCCCGATATAGGCCCATGCCTCGTCGAGCGATTGCCGCGCGGTGCCAAGACATTGCAGCCCGATCAGCGAACGGGAGAAGTCGAAGCCCTGCATGACCTGCACGAATCCCTGCCCCTCATCGCCGAGAAGATGATCCGCCGGCACCCTCACGTTGTCGAAGAAAATGGACCCCCGCCCGATTGCGTGCTGGCCGACATCGGTGAACCGTGTGGTGGAAATACCGGGCGTGTCCATCGGCACGAAGACCGCGGAAACCCCCCGCGCCCTGTCCTCCGGCCTGCCCGTCCGCGCGAATACGACCGTTCCCGCCGCCTGATCGGCCGCGGAGATGGAGGTCTTCTCGCCATTCAGAACATAGTGGTTGCCCGACCGCTCCATCTTCAGGCCGAGGTTCGCCGCGTCCGATCCGCCCCGCGGCTCGGTCAGGGCGATGGCCAGCATGATCTCCCCCGCCGTCAGCCGGGGAAGCCAGTCGCGCCGGATCTCCGGGTTCGCAAAGTTCGCGAGGATCTGGCCGTTCAGGGAAGCGAGGACGTTGATGTAGCCGAAGTTGAAATCGGCGCGCGCGATCTCCTCGATGATGACGCCGGAATAGATGCTGCCCGCTCCCAGGCCGCCCACCTCCTCCGGCAGTTCGGGCGCGATGAGGCCAAGGCTTCCCATCTCCCGCACCAGATCGGGGCCGAAGCTGCCCGATTTCTCCCGCGCACGGTAGCCGGGGGCGAGCTTCTCGCCCGCGAACCTGCGCGCGAGATCGCGGAGCGCGCTGAGGTCATCTGTGTCGAAAATCGTCGGTTGCACCCTGTCCTCCCAAACCGGTGCGGGTGGCGCTCCGGCCACCCGGCCTCCCTGCCTATTTCGCGTGCTTGCGGAAATCGGGCTTGCGCTTTTCGCGGAACGCGACGCCGCCTTCCCTGCTTTCGTCGGTGTCGTAGTAGAGCGACAGCGCCCGCATCCCGAGCGCCGAGATACCCCGGATATTCTCGCTGTCGGCGTTGAACGACACCTTTGCCAGCGCCAGAGCCGTCGGGGAGCGCTCCATCAGTTCGGCCACCCAGCGGTCCACTTCCGCATCCAGCTCCTCATGCGGGACAACCGCATTCGCCAGCCCCATGGCGAGCGCCTCCTGGGCGGTGTAGCGTTTGTTGAGATACCAGATCTCGCGCGCCTTTTTCTCCCCCACCACGCGGGCCAGATAGGCGGTGCCGAACCCCGGATCGACCGAGCCGACCTTCGGGCCGACCTGCCCGAACTGCGCCTTCTCCGAGGCGATGGTCAGATCGCAGATCGTGGCCAGCACGTTGCCGCCGCCGATCGCAAATCCGTTCACCCGCGCAATCACCGGCTTCGGCACGTCGCGGATCAGCGACTGCAGCTCGTCGATCGGCAGGCCAATCACGCCGCGCCCGTCGTATTGCCCGTCATGGGCCGACTGATCCCCGCCGGTGCAGAACGCCTTGTCGCCTGCGCCGGTCAAGACGATCACCCCGACGGAGCGGTCCCAGCCTGCTGTCTGGAAGGCATGGATCAGCTCGTCCACCGTCTGTCCACGGAAGGCGTTGTACTTGTCGGGCCGGTTGATCGTGATCCAGGCAGCACCGCCGCGAATGTCGTAAAGGATGTCTTCGTAGGTCATCGTCTCCCCCTCATACGCCATGATTTCCCCTCACCCGTGCATCGTCAGACCGCCGGAGACCGAAATCACCTGACCGGTGATGAAGGCCGCGTCGTCGCTCGCGAAGAACAGGATCGCGCCCGGAAGATCGTCGGGCTGCCCAAGGCGCCCCATCGGCACCGCTTTTGCGAATGCGCCGCGCAGCTTCTCCTTGTCGCCGGCCGCCTCCATGAACTGCTCCAGCATCGCCGTTTCGGTCACGCCCGGACAGACGGTGTTGAAGGTGATCCCGTGCCGCGCATGTTCCCGTGCCAGCGTTTTCGACAGCGCGATCACCCCGGCCTTGCAGGCGGAATAGACAGACTCGCCCGAAGACCCGCCCCGGCCGGCATCGGAGCCGATGGACACGACCCGTCCCGCCACGCCGCGCGCGACCATGGAGGCGAGTACCGGTTTGGTGATGTTCAGCACCGCCCGAAGGTTGATGTCGATGATCTTGCTCCAGAAATCCGGTTCCTGCTTCAGGAACGGCACGAACAGATCCCAGCCCGCGTTGTTCACGAGGATGTCGATGGGGCCGAACTCCGCCTCCACCCGCGACACGGCGGCGCCCGTGGCCTGATAGTCGGTCAGATCGACGATCATCGCCGTGGCCTCACCACCCTCCGCGCGGATTTCCTCCACCACGCGGTTCGCGGCGGCTTCTCCGATATCCGCCACGACCACACGCGCGCCCTCTCCGGCAAAGCGCCTGCAGGTCGCGGAACCGATACCTCCGCCCCCACCCGTTATGACAACTACTTTACCTTTCAGGCCGCGCATTCTCGCCTCCTCGATTTCTCTCCGGCAGCAGGTTTTCCATAACGAAAGCGGTTTTAAGCGCCTTTTCTTTCGAATCCCGTGCTGCCTCCCTGAAGACAGGAAACACGTCTCCATAATATATGTCAACATATTTACGTTCATGCTTCATCACAGCTTGACGGAAGCCTCGCCAACGAACATGTTGCCTCATGGCAAAAGACAGTGATCAGTTCAGGGATATGTCGCTCGGTTTGAGCAACCGGCTGTTCTTCCGGCTGTATCAATGCGCCAACATGTTGCACAAAACGGGCACGCGGGCGCTGGAAGATCACGGCATTACCACCCAGCAATGGGCTGTGCTCGGTGCCCTGACACGGACAGGGTTCTCAGAGGGTGTGGCGGTGGGCGATCTTGCCGCTTTCCTGATGGTCAGCAGGCAGAATCTGGCAGGCGTTCTCTCCCGGCTGGAAGCGCTGGATTACGTGGAACGGGCGATCCACGCCCGTGATAACCGCTCACGGCTGATTCGCCTTACGGCCAAGGGGCGGAGCCTCTGGGACGAGAACATGCGCCCCGTGATCGCCGATTACTATGAGCAGGCTCTTGCCGACTTCTCCACTTCCGACAAGATCCACATGATCCATTATCTGGACAAGATGCTCGGCAATTTCAGTGCGATAGACCCTGATACAGGGCCGCGGGACGCAAAAGACAGGTGATGCAAACGCGTCGCAATATGCGACGCAGGCCATACCTCGTTAACTTTGCCCTCCCCCTCGCCGGATTTCACCCCAGACTGCCTGCAAGAGTGCTGAACCACCTTCAGAAGCCGGGGGTCGCAATGATCCGTTCCGTATTTACAACCGCCCTGCCGTTCGCCGGCCTGCTTCTTGCAGGCGGCACCGTTGTTGCCGAGCCCCTGGGTCAGGATGCGACCGGCGCACTGCGCCCGAACCAGGCAGCGGTGGCGCGGGCGATCGCCGGGATGGAGCCGGAGGGCGCGCTCCCTGCCGCATTGGCGGAGCTGACCTCCTCCGGCACGCGTCTCGCCTATTCCCTGCTGTCGGGGGAGGGTATCGCGAGCGCGCGGACAATGCTGCTCGATGACAGTGCTTTTCTCTCGCGCGGCATACTTCGGCGTGGTTCGGGGGCGGTGGAGACTTCGACCTTCGGTGACAGCGGGCTTTTCTGGCTGGACGGGGAATCGCGCAAGCTGCACGCTTCGGGAGACGGCAATTTCGCCACGTCGGGCTTCCGTTCCAGCGGCATCCGGCTCGGCGCGGACAGTGATTGGGAGGGTCTTCGGGCGGGGGTCGCGATCGGCTATAATGACGGGAGCTTCGACAGCCGCGACCGCCATACTTCTGCCACCGCCGACGGGCTGCACGCCGGGGTCTATGCGCTGGGAGAGCGCGGTGGGTGGAACCTGACCGGCGGCTGGACCTATGCGCGCTACGATCTTGACGAAGACCGCACCGTGCTGCTGGAAGAAACGATGCGAGTTCGCGGCAGTTCCTCCGCCAGCGCCCATCGCCTCTTTGCCGAAGCGACCCGCCCCGTTCAGCTCGAAGCGGTGGAAGTGGAGCCGGTGCTGGGCATTACGCAGACATTTTTCCACGCGGACCGCTTTCGCGAGCGGGGCGCCGTCGCTGCCCTGAGCGTGGACGATCAGGATGCGTCGCTGACCACGCTGCGGCTGGGCGCGCGTGGCATATGGAATGTCGATATCGGCCCCTATCCGATGACCGCCCGGCTCGGGGCCGGCTGGGAGGGCAACATGGGCGACCGGTCTACGCCCCTCACCGCTGCTTTCTCCGGTAGCCCCGCCTTCCGCGCGCGGGGCGTCGAACTGCCGGAGAACCTTCTGGATGTCGAAGCTTCGGTCAGCATCGCCGCGCTCAGGAACGGCACTGTCCAGATGGGATACGGCGGCCGCTTCGGAGATGATTTCGAGGACCACCGTGGCCGTGTCACCGTCGAGATTCGCTTCTAGCAGGCTGCTGAAAAAGGCTTTTTGGCCTGTGTTGAGGCGGAAATCGTTCGCCATCTGACGGAATCCAACCCGAAATCTAGACTTCCGGGCATTTCCGGGCAGATTTTCCGATTTCCGGCGCATACGCACGACACTTCAGGGCTTTTTCAGCAGCCTGCTAGCGGGGTGCGAAAGCCAGCCCCTTGACCTGCGCGAAGACCGCCGCGCCCGGCGACAAGGCCAGATCATCCCATGATCTCCTTGTGACCCGTGACAGAAGTCGCGCGCCCTCTCCCCCCGGCCCCAGCCCCAGCACCACGATCATCGCGGCGCCTTCCGCTTCCGCCGCGACAATACGCGCGGGCAGGATGTTGAGAATGGAACTCCCCTCCGGCTGCCGCGTGGAAAGGCTGACATCCGCCGCGGAGATACGCAGGCGGACCGTGCCCATGCCCTCCCCGGGCGCGACCAGTTCCCCGCCATCAACGGCGATACGGATCAGCCCATAGGCCGCATCCTGGCCGATCACCCGCCCGGCAAGCGTGACTCCCGCCTCCGGCATCCGCAGCAGAGGCAATGAGGGATCGGATTCCAACTCCACAAGCGGGCCGGAAGCGCGCACCTTGCCCCGTTCCAGCAGCACCATGTGGGAGGCGAGACGCTCCACCTCCGCGATATCGTGGCTGACATAGAGGATCGGAACGGCCAGCCGGTCGCGCAGGCTTTCCAGATAGGGCAGGATCTCCGCCTTGGCCGCCCGGTCCAACGCAGCAAGCGGTTCGTCCATCAGCAGCAGTCGCGGCTGAGACAGAAGGGCGCGTCCGATGGCCACCCGCTGCCGCTCTCCCCCCGACAGGGCAGAGGGCCCACGGTTGAGCAGAGGCGCGAGACCGAGCAGAGAGACGGCTTCGTCAAGGCGTATCTCCTCCCGCGCGCCGCCTGCCAGCGCCCGCCGGCGCCCGTAATCCAGGTTGGACCGCACATCGATATGTGGAAAAAGGCTCGCCTCCTGAAAGACATAACCGATGGGTCTGCGATGCACGGGCAGGAACGTCCTGCCGTCCTGCCAGATGTCATCCCCCAAGGCGAAGCGCCCATCCAGCCGGTTCAACCCTGCGATCGCGCGCAATACGGAGGTCTTGCCTGAGCCGGACGGGCCAAAAAGCGCGGTGATGCCGGTGAGAGGCGCCGCGAACGCGGCATCCAGCGCGAAGGCGCCCAAGTGCCCCTTGAACACGGCCTGCATCCTGTCGCTCATCGCCCGGCCCGCGCCATCCGCCGCTCCAACAGAAACATGGCGAGAATGACGACGAAGGAGAACGCCAGCATGCCGCCCGCCAGCAGATGCGCCTCCCGCCAGCGCAGCGTTTCCACAAAATCGTAGATCGCGACGGAGAGCACTTTGGTCGTGCCCGGAATATTGCCGCCGATCATCAGCACCACGCCGAATTCTCCTATCGTATGCGCAAAACCCAGCACCGCACCGGTCATGAGACCCGGTCGCGCCAGAGGCAGCGCAACACTCAGAAAGGCGGCGAGCGGTGAGGCGCGGAGCGTCGCCGCCACTTCCATGGGCCGCTCGCCCATCGCCTCGAAGGCGTTGCGGATCGGCTGGACGACAAAGGGCATCGAATAGAGCACCGAACCGATCACCAGCCCCGGAAAGGTGAAGGCCAGCGTCCGCCCGCCCCACAGGCTCGCAATCCACCCGCCCGGACCGGAAGGTCCGAGCGCGATCAGCAGGTAGAACCCCAGCACCGTCGGCGGCAGCACGAGCGGCAGCGCCACCACGGTGGCGACCGCTTCCTTCCACCGCGCGCGCGACCGCGCCAGCCACCAGGCGAGCGGCGTGCCGATGAACAGAAGGATGACCGTGGTGATCGTCGCCAGTTCAAGCGTCAGCCGGATCGGCTGCCAGAGTTCGGGCGACATCAGTTGGCCGGTACGCCGTCCCTGGCCAGGGCATAGCCGAACCGCTCGATCACCGCCGTCGCCTCCGGCCCCTTCAGGAAGTCGAGAAAGGCGCGGGCGGCCTCGTTGGACTCGCCGGTCTTCAGCAGCACCGCGTCCTGAAGGATCGGCTCATGATCCCCCGCCGGCACGATCCAGCGCGATCCCTCCTCCTTCGCGATCACCTGCGAAAGCGCCACAAAGCCCAGTTCCGCATTACCGGTCTCCACGAATTGCAGCGTCTGCCCGATGCTCGTCCCCTGAACGATCTTCGGGCGGAGCGTCTCCTCCACACCAAGCGCGGTCATCGTCTGAACGGCGGCGAGACCATAGGGCGCCGTGGCGGGATCGGCGATGGCGATCTTGTGGAACGCATCCGATTTCAGAACCTCCGGCCCGGTGACGAGGGCCGGATCCTTGCTCCACAGCACGAGTTGCCCGATGGCATAGGTGAACACCGTCCCGGGCACTCCGTATCCATCCTGCACCGCTTTCTCCGGCCGGATGTTGTCAGCGGCGAGGAAGACCTCAAAGGGCGCGCCCTGCGTGATCTGGGTGTAGAACTGCCCGGTCGCGCCGAAGCTCAGCACCGCCTTGTGGCCGGTCTGCTGCTCGAACAGCTTGGCGATCTCCGTCGCGGGTTCGGTGAAGTTGGCGGCGACCGCGACATTGGTTTGCCCGGCGAAGGCGGGAAGCGCCGGGAGCACGGCGACAACTGCAGCAAAGATCGTGTGTTTCATATCGATTTCAATCTGTTGCGAGGATGATCTGTGACGGCTCGAAACGCGCCATGGCAGCGGTTCCGGGCGCAAGGCCAAGTGTGAGGAGCCGGGAGACAGGCGCCACGGCAACCAGTCGCGCGCCGATGTCAGGCCCGTCGGGAGGGCCGATATCCAGCGTGACCTCCCCCCTGGCATCGGCGCCGCGACCCTCCTCCATCTCTATGCTGACAACCCGGCCCAGCAAGCGGTTGCTACCGCTTTCCCCCGGCGGAAGCAGATGGACGAAAGGCGCTTTGATGAGGGCGAGGGCGTGGCGACCCGGAAACAACCCAAGCTCAAGAAGACTCGCGCGTGTGATCGCCGCCTCCACCAGTTGCCCTCCGGCGATGCGAAGGCGGACAAGCGCATTGAGAGGCCCGTCCTCCACGTCGATCACCACACCCGGCAGGGCGTTGCGGGCGCTGGTGCGGAAGAACCCGCCGCGCACGTGCCCCTTCTCCAGAACCGGACCTGCGGGATCGCTGAACAAGCGCCGGACTGCATCGGCGGTTTCCGCTTCCAGCCGGCGGAACGCTTCCACGAACCCGATCCCTTCGGGGGTGAGAGCGGCACCACCCCCCTCCGCGCCCCCTCGCTGCGACGCGACCAATGGCCGTCCCGCCAGCGTGTTGAGAGCGGAAACCCTGCTCCATGCGGCCTTGTAGCTCAGCCCGATGGCGCGGGCGGCGGCGGAGATGCTGCCCTCCCGCCCGATCGCCTCCAGCAACCGCACATGCTCGATCCCGGCGGGAGCGAGATCCGGTATGGCAAGCGAGACGGAGGAGGTGATGGCGGTCAAGGACAGGCTCCACAGGCGATATGTCGTCAGCTTACATATTGCCTGCGGCGCCGGTCAACAGCCCATTTCACATCGTCATGACAGCGGGTTAGCCTTCTGGCTGATCCTTCGGGGATGGTTCCGGCTCCCGCGCGGCCTCCTCCGCATCCGCCTCCGCCTCCGCCTGAACCGCCTCTGCGGCAACGCCATCCGGCAGCGCGTCGCTGTCCGGCGCATGGGCGAATTGCTGGCCCACCCGCTCGGTCAGGATGACGAAAGGCCGCTCCCGCCGCTCAGCAGGTGCAACATTGCGCACGCGCCAGAGGGTGAAGGCAATGAACAGCACCGCCGCCGTCGCCATGTAGGCAAAGACGAACGTGATCCCGCCGATCCCCCGCAGCCATGCGCCCAGCAGCGGCCCGAAGAAGGATGCAGTTCCGTTGATGAGGATGAGCTGCCCGCTCACCGACACGACCTTGTCGGGATCGACACGGTCATTCGCGTGAGAGACGGAAACCGGGTAGATCGTCGCCATGAAGCCGCCGAACAGGAAGGTCAGCCCCAGCCGCATCCACCCCCCCGGCGGGATCAGGATCATGCCCAGGCACAGGATCGCCAGCACCCCCGCCAGCACCGCAGCCACGATCCTCCGGTCGAAGCGGTCGGATACGGCGCCAACCGGGATCTGAAAAGCCAGGCCCCCGAAGATCGCCGTCGCCATCAGCCGCGACACCTGTTCCGTCGTCGCCCCGGTGGCCTGGGCTTCGGCAGGCATCAGGCTGAAGAACGACGCGCTGATGAGGCCGGATACCGCGCAGCCCGCAAAAGCCACGGGGGCCACGTGCTGCAACTCTCGCAGGCTCAGCCGCGGGCCGGGCGTCAGCGTGGGCGGAATGCGGCGCGTCAGGCTCACCGGAAGCAGAGCGATGCAGAACAGGGCGGCGGCCAGCGAGAACAGCTCGAACCCGCCCGGCGCGGGCAAGGTGAGAACGAACTGTCCCAGCCCAAAGGTTGCATAGGTCGCCACCATGTAGATGGCAAAGATCGTCCCGCGGTTCTGTTGCGTCGTGGAGGCGTTGAGCCAGCTTTCCGCCGTCACGAACAACCCCGCACAGCCGATGCCGGTAAAGAGCCGGATGGCGATCCACGCCTCCGGCGAGGTGAATACCGGCTGGAGCGAGACCGAAGCCGCGACCATCCCCGCCAATGCGGCGAACATGCGGATATGGCCCACGCGCTGCAACACGCCGCTGACGGTGGCCGCGCCGATGGTATAGCCGCCGTAATAGGCCGCCAGCACCAGACCAGCCATCAGCGGGGCAAACCCCTCGCTCGCCGTTCGCATGGAAACAAGCGTGCCGAGATAACCGTTGGCGAGCTGGACGATGCTGATGCCGATGATCGTCGCGCCGACCGTCACAAGGATACGGTTGAAGGATCCCAAGGGCGATCTCCGTCTGATGGTCCGACTGACAGTAGGAAGCGGAAGCGGTCAGCCCAAGCTAGCGCGCACCACGGGTCGCGGGAAAGAGCAGATCCATGAACCGTTCGGCGGTGGGTCGTGGTTCATGATTTGCAAGCCCCGGCCTTTCGTTGGCCTCGATGAAGATATATTCGGGCGCCGTCGGATCGCTCACCATCAGGTCGATGCCCACAACCGGAATACCGATGGCCCGCGCCGCCCGGAGACCCGCGTCGACCAACTCGGGATGCACTTCCGCCGTAACGTCATGAATGGTGCCGCCGGTATGCAGGTTCGCGGCCTTGCGAACCGTGATGTCCTGCCCCTCCGCCAGCACACTGTCGAGGTCGAGGCCCTGTCCCTCCAGACAACGGCGCGTCTCGGCATCTATCGGTATCCGGCTCTCCCCGCCCGTGGCGGCCGACCGGCGGCGGGATTGCGCCTCGATCAATCGGCGGAGCGGCGTGCGCCCGTCCCCCGTCACCCGCGGTGGGCGGCGAAGCGCCGCCGCCACCAGTGCGCCATCAATGATGACGAGTCGCAAGTCCTCTCCCTCATGGAACGCCTCCAGAAGCACCCGCTCCGATACGCTCCGCGCGGCGCGGATGGCGGGTTTCAGGTCCTTCATCGTCGAAATGCCGATTGAAATACCGCGCCCCTGCTCCCCGCGCACCGGTTTCACCACCAGCTTGCCATGGGTGACAAGGAATTGCTCCAGCGCCTCCTCCTCCGCATCGGCGTCGATCTGCGCGGGCACGGTGACGCCCGCGACGCTTACCACCCGGCGCGTCACGGATTTGTCGTCGCAGATCGACATGGCGACCGCAGACGTCAGGTCAGACAGGCTCTCGCGGCAGCGAATGGACCGGCCGCCATGACTGAGGCGGAAGAAGCCGCCCTCCGCATCCGTAACCTCCACCCGGATGCCGCGCCGCATGGCCTCGTCCACGATGAGCCGTGCGTAGGGGTTCAGCGCCGCATGTTCCGCCGGAGGCTGCGCAAAATACCGTTCGTTGATCGCGTTCTTGAGCTTCACCGAAAAGAAAGGCACCCGGCGAAAGCCGAGCTTCCGATAGAGCCCTATCGCGCCCTCATTGTCGTGCAGCACCGAAAGGTCGATATAACTCAGCCCGCGGGCCTGAAAATGCTCAGCCAGCGTACGGACAAGCCGCTCCCCGATCCCGGGCTGCCGCGCCTGCGGATGAACCGCAAGGCACCAGAGCGAGGCCCCCCGCTCCGGGTCTGCAAAGAGACGCTCGTGATCGATGCCCGTCACCGTGCCCACGATCCGGCCCGTCTCCTCCTCCTGCGCGACGAAATGCGTGACGGAGCGGTTGTTGCGTTCCCCCTCCAGATAATCCTGCCGGATCTGCACCATTCCCGCGGCGGCATAAACGGCATTCACCCCCTCTGCATCCGCCTCCGCGATCATCCGGCGGATCGCGATGCCCTTGGGCTTTCGCCCGCCGGAGCGATAGGTGGACAGTTCCAGCCGGTAGGTGTGCGACGGATCGAGAAACACTTCCTGCGGCGCGAGCGACAGGAGCACATGCGGATCGCGGATGTGAAAGGCTATGTCCCGTGCGCCGGGCGCCTCCTTGCGCAGCTCCTCCAGCAGCGCCGCGTGGCTGGGGAATGTGGCGCCGAACAGCAGCCGCCCCCAGCCGCAGTCCAGCACCGCGCTTTCCCCCGGCACCGCATCCCGGCGCAGGCGGTCGCGTTGCTCGTCTATCGTCGCCGGCGTGCGCAGGCGGGTCAGCCGGTGCGAGACGGCGCGCGTCCCCTTGCCGCGGGGACGAAGCCCCGACCGCTCCATCGTCATACGCCTTGCTCCTGAAGCCACAGTTCCAGAAGGCCCGCCTGCCAAAGCTCCGAGCCGCGAAGCGGGGTGATATGCTCCGACGGCGCATCGAACAGCGTCTCGAGATAGGCCGGCTGGAAGATCCCCCGCTCCCGCGCCGCTTGCGAATTCAGCGTGTCCTTCAGCATGTCGAGATAGGGACCGTCGATGTATTTCAGTTGCGGGACAGGGAAGTAGCCCTTCTTGCGGTCGATCACCTCGCTGGGGATGATCCGGCGCGCGACATCCTTCAGGATGCCCTTGCCGCCCTCGCGGAGCTTCTCTTCCACCGGAATACGCGCGGCCAGTTCCACCAGTTCATGGTCAAGGAAGGGCACTCGCGCCTCCAACCCCCAGGCCATGGTCATGTTGTCCACCCGCTTCACCGGATCATCGACGAGCATCACGTTGCTGTCGAGCCGCAGCGCCGCATCCACCGGAGTATCCGCGCCGGCGCGGAGCAGTTCACCGGCGAGAAACTCGCCAGCCACATCCCGGTCCGCCATCCAGCGCGACTGGATCTGGCGGGCCAGCACGTCGTGGGGCCGGTCGCGGAAACCCTTGGCATAATCGCGCACGACATCGTTCGACTCGACCAGCGGAGGATACCAGTGATAGCCGCCGAAAACCTCATCCGCGCCCTGGCCAGACTGCACCACCTTGATATGCTTGGAAACCTCCTTGGAGAGCAGGTAGAAGCCCACGTTGTCGTATGACACCATCGGCTCCGACATGGCGGCGATCGTGCCCGGCAGAGCCGACATCAACTCGCCGGAGGGGACGAAGATCTTGCGGTGATCGGTCCCGAAATGCCGCGCGATGAGATCGGAATAGACGAACTCGTCGCCCTTCTCGCCATTCGCCTCCTCGAACCCCACGGAAAAGCTCATCAGCCCCGTCTGGCCCGCTTCCGCGAGCAGGCCGACGATCAGGCTGGAATCGACGCCGCCGGACAGCAGCACGCCCACCGGCACGTCAGAGACCATGCGCCGCTTGACGGCGAGGCGGAGCGCGGCCAGAAGTTCCTCCTGCCAGTCCTCCCGCGTCATGCCGCCATCCTCGGCACGCCGCTCATACGCCGGATCCCAGTAGCGCCGGTCGGCAAAGGTGCCGTCGTGCTCATAGATGCGGATCGTCGCGGGCGGCAGCTTGCCGATCCCGGCGAGGATGGTGCGGGGCGCGGGCACCACCGCATGGAAGCTCATGTAAAACTGCAGCGCCACCCGGTCGATAGACGTGTCCACATCACCGGCGCGAAGCAGCGCCGGCAGCGCAGAGGCGAAGCGGACCTGCTTCCCACGTTCCGAAAGATAGAGCGGCTTGATCCCGAACCGGTCGCGCGCCATCACCACCCGGCCCGTGTCGCGCTCATGGATGACGAAGGCGAACATGCCGTGGAACCGCTCCACGCAGCGCTCACCCCAGGCGTGCCACGCCTTCAGGATGACTTCCGTGTCGCCGTCGGAAAAAAAGCGATACCCCCTGCCCTCCAGTTCGGCGCGCAGGTCGCGAAAGTTGTAGATGCATCCGTTGAACACGATGGTGAGGCCAAGGTCCGCATCGATCATCGGTTGCTGCGACTTGTCGGACAGGTCCAGAATGCGCAGCCGCCGATGCCCCAGCCCGACATTGCCGCGCACCACGACCCCTGCTCCGTCCGGCCCGCGGGGCGCCAGAGCGTCCGCCATCATCGAAACCGCCGTGACCGAGGGCTGTGCGCCGTCGAACCGAATTTCTCCGCAAATACCACACATGAACTGGGCCTAGGCCTCCTTTGTCGTTACGCAAAAAGGTGCCGACGCCCGCAAAATCAGGCCGCAGGCGCAGCACATTCATAAGGCAAACCGACGGATCCCCGATTGGTTCCATAAGAAAACCGGATGGATCGCCCTCAGGGCTGATCTTCGCTGCTCTGCGCCTGCTCCGCTTCAGGGAGATCCTGATGGGTGAACCCCTCCAGACCCGGCGCCACCTCCTCCGCATCCCGCTCGATCAGCACCTCGCTTGCGGCATAGATTACCAGAAGCCGGGCCAGCGAGACGAGGGCATTGAGATGGATCCGCTCGTAGCCATGCGACGCATCCACCCCGAACGTAAGGAGCGCTGTCCGCACGTCGTGTCCGGCCTCCACCGCAGAGGCCGCGTCCGACCGATAGTAGCGGAACACGTCCTTCTGCACCCGGACCCCGTGATCGAGACAGAGCGCATGGAGCTTCCGGCTCAGGTGATAGTCGAAGGGGCCGGTCTGGTCCGCCATCGCCAGCGTCACGCCGAATTCGGAGGAGTTCTGCCCGGGTGCCGTCGTGCCGTTGTCCACCGCGACCAGCGACGCGATCTCCGGCGTCAGCACGGCGGAGGCGCCGACACCCACTTCCTCCCCAATGGTAAAAAGCCAGTAGCTGTCCACCGGCGTTTCCACCTGCTCCCGCTGCATCGCCTCCAGCGCCGCCAGCATGACGGCTACCCCCGCCTTGTCGTCCAGATGGCGGGAGACGATGTAGCCATTGTCGAGAAACTCCGGCTGCGGATCGATGGCGACGATGTCACCTATATCTATGCCAAGCCCCGCAAGATCATGGACATCGCGGGAGAGCGCATCCACCCGCAGTTCCACATGCGGCCAGCCGGAGGGCTGGCTGTCCACCTCCTCGTTGAACGTGTGGCCAGAGGCCTTCAGCGGCAGAACGGTGCCGCGATACACACCCCGATCCGACATGATGGAGGCCCGCGCGCCCTCTGCGAAACGCGCCGACCAGTGCCCGATGGGCACCAGTTCCAGCCGCCCGTTCGCCTTCAGCGCCTTGACCTGCGCGCCAAGCGTATCGACATGCGACACGATACTCCGCGCCGGGCGCCGCGCCGCGCCGCGCCGTCGCGCCCGGATCGCACCGCGCCGTGTAAGAACCACATGAAGGCCGAGCCGCTCCAACTCCTCCGCGACGTGGCGGACGACCTCATCCGTGAAACCGGTGGGGCTCGGTATGGCAAGAAGGCTGGCAAGCTGCCGGGTGAGATAATCGGGGTCGATCGTGATGGTGGTCTGCATGGGGCCAACAGATGCCGCAGGCCCGGCACGGGTCAACCCCCGCGCCCCCGCAGCAGATGCCCGGTCCGGGCGGCGGGGAGTGCGGCGCAGGCTTTCCCTGGCCGGTTGCCGGAATAGACTTTTCAGGTCCGCGCGGGAGGGAAAATTGTCCGCAATCCGGGAGATCCGCCAGGAATTCACGCGTTTCCGGTGAGTCCAGGGCTGATGCCCCGACTTCCAGAGCAGGGACATGACAGCTCAGAGCTTTTCAGCAGCCCGCCCCGTAATCGGGAGGCGCGAAGCCATCAACCTCCGTGCCCCTCCCGGCAATCGAAAACGACCGGGGCCAACAGCAATCCGGTGCGGTCATCATTCAGGCGCGTGACCAGCGCGGTGTGTTGCCCTCAAGGCATACACGGTCGCCGGATTCCTGTGCCTGCCGCCAAACTTTCCCGCTCGGCCGAAGTCGGCATCCCCCCTCGCTCAGTGCGGCTTCTTCTCTCCTGCCCTGATCGGAAAGGGGAGCACGTTCTGCGCCGGAGGCAGCGGGCAGACGGCGAAGTCGGTGAAGGCGCAGGGCGGGTTGAACGCCTTGTTGAAGTCAAGGATCACCCTGTCGCCCCGCACGTCACCGATCAGGAACCGCGCCGCGCCATAGGTTTCCGGCCCCGAGGTGCGGTCGCGGATCACGAACATCGGCTTGCCGCCCTTCCAATGGGTCGGCAGCAGCACCACCTCCGCACCGTCATGGGAGAACCGCGCCTCATGCGTGATGCTGACGGAGGTGGGGATACCCTTCACCGTGTCGATCCCCAGACGCTCGGGCGCGGCCAGCGCCTTCCACTCCGCCTCCACACGCCAAGCGGGATCCAGCGGGAAGCTCTCGATCCCCGCGAAGGCCGTTCGGGACGGCGCGTCGATCTGACGGACCCGCAGGGCGTGCTGCCCCTCGATCTCCGTCACCTCGAGCAGCAGGCCGCCGGTCTCAAGCTGGGGCGGGTTGTCCCCCGCGGCAACGAAAGCGCGCGCACCCGTGCCGTCGTCAAAGGTCGCGGTTCCGTCCGCGCCAAGCACCAGCACGCCGAGCCGCGACGGCCCGACGGAGAGAGGCACGTCGCTCTCCGGCCCGCTGCCCACCTGATGGGTGCCGGGCGCAATCTCCACCCGGTCGGTCAGGTTCAGCCAGCCGTCCGGCGCTGTCAGCGCGGCAAGACGCTGGCTGCGCCATGCTTCGATTTCGGCACAATAGGCGTCATCGGTCATCGGTCATTCCTTCCGGCAGACGCGGCAGGCTTGCGAGCAGCCGCTGGGTATAGGGATGGCGGGGGGCGTCAAGAATGGCACGCGTCTCGCCCGCCTCGACCACCCGCCCGCGTTCGAGCACCACCATACGCGGGCAGAGCGCCGCGACGATGGCGATATCGTGTGAGACGAGAACCATCGTGGTTTCCCGCGACAGATCGCGCAGCAGATCGACGATCCGCACGCGGGTGGAAAGGTCGAGCGCGCTCACCGGCTCATCGGCCAGCAGCACCTTGGGCCGCGCGATCAGCGCGCGGGCGATGGCGATACGCTGGCGCTGGCCGCCGGAGAAGGCGCGCGGAAACCGCTCCAGGCTGTCGGGGGGCAGGCCGACGGCGGCCAGCACACGCAACGCCTCCGCCCGCGCATCGACGGGAAGGGCCAGCGCCTGCACCGGCTCCGCCAGTATCCGGGCCACCCGCATCCGGGGATCCAGCGAGGTGTAAGGGTCCTGAAACACCGGCTGCACCATCCGGCGATGCGCCCGCATCCGTGCGGTGGAGCGGGTGTCGAGCGGGCTGCCCCCCGCCTCCACCACGCCTGCATCGGGTGCGATCAGCCCCAGCATCACCCGCATGAGCGTGGTCTTGCCCGACCCGCTCTCTCCCAGAATGCCGAGGTTCTCCCCCTGCCGCAGGTCGAGAGACACATCCTCCAGCACGGGCGCGCCCGGACGATAGGCATGGCTCACATGGCGGAGCGACAGGAGCGTCATGTCCGCCCCTCCAGCGCCGCCTCTAGCCGCCGGGCGGCAGCGATCAGGCCACGGGTATAGGGATGGGACGGGCGGGTGAAAACCTGCTCGACCGGGCCTTCCTCCACCGCGCGCCCCTTTTCCATCACGACGATCCGGTCGGTGATGCGCGCGACCACCGGAAGGTCATGGCTGATGAACAGGAGCGCCAGCCCCTCCTCCCGCACCAGCCGGTCGATCAGGTCCAGCACCTCCGCCTGCGTCGTCACGTCGAGCGCGGTCGTCGGCTCATCCGCGATGAGAAGCTGCGGCCGGCAGGCAAGCGCCATGGCGATGGCCACCCGCTGCCGCTGTCCGCCCGACACCTCATGCGGCCAGGCGGCGAGGATGCGCTCCGGCTCGGCGATGGACACGCGCGCCAGCGCCGCGAGTTGCTCCGACCGGAGCGCCCTGCGGTCGAGCGTTATCCCCGAGCGGCGCGCATGGCGGCGCAGCGGCAGCGCCAGCTGATCGCCAAGCCGCATCAGCGGGTCGAGCGCCGAACGCGGATCCTGAAACACCACCGCCGCCACCCGCCCGCGAAGATCGTTCAGCACGCGCTCCGGCTGCCCCACCACCTCCTGCCCTCCAAGCCGGATGGACCCGCCGGCCCGGAGCCCGGGCGGCAGCAGACCCACGACGGACATGGCCGTCAGCGACTTGCCCGAACCGCTCTCTCCCACCAGCCCAAGCCGCTCCCCCGGCGCGATGGAGAAGCTGATGCCGTGAACGAGTTGCTGCCGGGCCGTGCCGACCGTCAGTGCCTCGATCTGCACAAGGGTCATGCCGCGCCCTCCCGTTCCGGGTCGAACAGATCGCGCAGCCCGTCAGCCAGAAAGTTGATCCCCAGCACCAGCGTCAGCAGGGCCACCCCCGGCACGATCACCCCTATGGGCGCCGTGAACACCGTGGACTGCGCCTGTTGCAGAAGCTGGCCCCAGGACGCATTCGGCGGAGGCGCCCCCAGCCCCAGATAGGAGAGCGAGGCTTCGGCGATCACAGCCAGCCCGAACTGCAAGGCCAGCGCCACCATGAGCGTGGGCAGGATGTTCGGCAGCACATGGGTCAGCACGATGCGCGGCCAGCCCGCGCCGGAGCAGCGGGCGGCGGTGATGTAATCCTGTGTCAGCACCCGCTTCGTCAGGATGCGCACCAGCCGCGCCACGATGGCCGACAGCGCGATCCCGATGGCGATGATCGCGGTCGAAAGGCTTGCCCCCTCGCTCGCCGCGACGATCAGCATGGCCAGCAGCAGCGTCGGAAAGGCGATGAGGATGTCGAAGGTCGCGGCCAGCCCGTCATCCGCCGCCCCCTGCGCGAAAGCGGCAAGGACACCCAGCACCGTGCCGATCACGCCCCCGATCAGCACCGCGCCGGCCCCCACCGTCAGGGCGATGCGCGAGCCGATCATCACCTGCGTGAAATAGTCCCGCCCGAGCCGGTCCGTCCCCGCCCAGTGCGCCCAGGACGGCGGAGAGAGCCTGCCCCCCACCATCGCGGCCGGATCATAGGGCGTCCAGACGAGCGTCAGCAGCGCCACCGCGACATGCAGCCCGACGAGCAGGCACCCGATCCCCAGCACCACCCGCCTCATCGCCGCGCTCCCGCGTCACGCAGCCGGGGATCGACAAGGCGTTGCAGGATGTCCGCCGCAAAGCCGATCAGCAGCACCATGAGCGTGGAAACAAACAATACCCCCTGCACGCTGGGATAATCGCGTTGCTCGATGCCGAGCAGCAACATGGACCCAAGCCCCGGCAGGGCAAACACCCGCTCCACCACCACCGCGCCGAGCAGGGTGGAGGCAAGCTCTATCCCGAGGATGGAGATGACGGGCAGGGAAGCGTTGCGGATGCCGTGCCGTATCATCGCTTCCGGCAGGCTTTCTCCCAGCGCGCGGGCATTGCGGATGTAGTCGGATCCGAGCACGTCCAGCGTGGCGGAGCGCACGTATCGGATCAGCGAGGCGCTCATCACCACCGCAATGGTCACGACGGGCAGGAGCAGCGCCCGCATGGCCGCCAACGGATCGGCCCAGCCCCGCACGGGAAAGCCGCTCGCCGGAAGCAGCCGCCACTTCACCGCGACGATCCAAACCAGCAGGATGCCAATCCAGAACACCGGCACCGCCAGCCCGAGCTGCGACACCGCGGAGATCAGCGCGCCATACCAGCGGTCCCCCCGCATGGCCGCCACGATGCCAAGAGGCACCGCCAGCACCAGCGCCAGAGCAAAGGCCGCGAAGGTCAGCGGGAGCGTCACCGCCAGCCGCGCCCGGATCTCGGGCAGAACCTCCGCCCCGCTCACAAAGGACCGGCCCAGGTCGAACCGCGCCATGTCCGACAGGAAACGGCCA
The DNA here is from genome assembly GCF_002196855.1 of Haematobacter genomosp. 1. Classification (GTDB taxonomy): domain Bacteria; phylum Pseudomonadota; class Alphaproteobacteria; order Rhodobacterales; family Rhodobacteraceae; genus Haematobacter. Next base: position 242,904 of record NZ_NIPW01000005.1, read on the forward strand.
AGCTGCACCACCAGCGGCTGATCGCTTCCCACCTCCGCCCGCGCGGCGGCGATCTGCTCCGCATCCGCGCCGACAGAAAGGAGCGCCGCCGCCGGATCCCCCGGCAGCAGGCGCAGCAGCACGAACAGCACCAGCCCGGCCACCAGCAGCGAGGCGAACAGGATCAGCGTCCGGCGAAGGAGATAGCGTGCCATGCCGCCTGCCCCGTCAGGTCACTCCGCCTTCTCGACGCCGCGCAGGAAGAACTGCGCGTTCAGCCCGTTCACCGGATAGCCCGTGGTCCGGGTGTTGGAGACGACGATCTGCGGGTAAAGGAAAAGCCAGTTGGAGGCTGCATCCGCGACGATGATCTCGTTGGCCTGCCGGAGCTTCTCCGCCTGCCCCGCTTCCGTGTCGCTCGCCTCGGCTTCCGCGATCAGGCGGGTGACCTCGGGATTGTCATACCCCCAGTAGAAGTTCGGATTGCCATAGAACACGATGTCGCGGTGGTTCACATGCTCCTGCAGCGTCGCCTGAAAGTCATGCGCCTGATAGACCTTGGTGTACCATTCGTTCGCGGTGATGAGGCGGATGTTCACCGTCACCCCGATCTTTGCCAGTTCCGCCTTCAGGAACTCCGCAGTGATCGGGTGGGGGTCGTAGTTCGGCGTCTCCAGCGTGAAGGTGAAGCCGTCCGCCAATCCGGCCTCCGCCAGAAGGGCCTTCGCGCTTTCAGGGTCGTAGGGGTCCACGCCGGTCAGATCCTCGTACCACGCGTCCGTCGGCGGCACGAAGGAGCCGATGACCATGCCCCGGTCCCCCCAGATCGCTTCGAGAAGCCGTTTCTTGTCCACCGCGCGGGCCAGCGCCTTCCTCACCTTCACGTTGTCGAAGGGCGCGACGCGGTCGTTGTAGGCCATGATCTGCTTGGTGGTGGAGCGGCCCTCCGAGATGGTGAAGGCGGAGGGATCGGCGAACAGGGCCAGCGCATCCGGGCTTTGAACGGAGGTGATGATGTCCACCGCATCCGTCAGCAGCGCGTTGTTGAGGGCCGAGGCATCGGTGAAATAGCTGAACGTCGCGCCCGCGTTCTTCGGCGCGTCGCCCCAGTAGCCGTCGAAGGCCTCCAGCGACAGCGCCGTGCCCCGCCGCCAGCCTGCCAGCCGGTAGGGGCCGGTGCCGTCCTCCTTCTGGGTGATGTCGCCCGCCGCATCGTTGACCACCCAGACATAGCTGAGGTTGTAAGGCAGAGAGATCGACTTCGACTTCAGCCGCACGACGACCGTCTGGTCATCCGGGGCCTCCACGCTGTCGATGGTGGCGAGGCTCGACTTGCGGGAACTGCGCGAGCCTTCGGCCTTCACCCGCTCGATTGAATATTTCACATCCGCCGCGGTCAGCGGATCGCCGGAATGGAAATGCACCCCTTCCCGGAGCGTGAAGGTATGGGTCAGGCCGTCGTCGCTCACCTCATGGCCGGCGGCCAGAACCGCCTCCACCGAGCCGTCATCGGCCAGCCGGTAGAGCGCCTCATAGACATTGTCGTTGAACGCCTCGCTGATCCCCTGTCCCGCCCCCGCGGTATTGTCGAGGTTCTGCGGCTCATAGAGCGATCCCACCCGGATGACCGCCGCAGGATCGCCCGCAGCCAGCAGCGCGCCGGGCGCGGTCCCGGTCAGAAGCGCGGCCACCAGCGCCGCGGTGATCCGGGGGAGGGCGGCGGGAAAGGGCAGCGTCTCGGCCATGGTCTGGTTCCTCGAATGATCTTGTCGCGAGCGGTAATATAGTTCTCGCAGCGCTGTCGACCCCCTCCGCATCTCCCATATGCCCGATGCCGCCTTCCGGCAAAGACCGGCGAAAGGGCGCGGCAGAAATGTCTCATGCCACAACATATCTGAATTCGACGAATTTCTGCGGAACATCCCCTTGGCAGCCAAGTTCTACCGCAGCGGTACGTGAGACGTACCAGAGATTTCGGAGGCAGTCATGAATTCCATTATCTATCTTGTCGGTCTGGTGGTCATCGTGTTGTTCATCCTTTCCTTCCTGGGTCTGCGCTGATGGCCGCCCCGGTGGAACAGGTCCGTGTGACGGACACCCGCGATCCCGGTCGGAGCTATGTGGACTGGGCTGCGATCTTTGCAGGGACAGTCGTCGCGGGCGGGGCAACCGTCGTGATGACGACATTCGCGGCGGGCCTTGGGCTCGGATCCATCTCCGTCGATGACGGCGATGGCGGCGGGATCAGCCTGTGGTGGCTGGTTGTCACCGCTCTCTTCACAGTGATTGCCATGGTGGCGATCTACATGCTCGGCGGTTATATCGCCGGTCGTATGCGGCGGCGGGTCGATGGCGCCGTGCGTGATGAAGTAACCGCTCGCGACGGTATTCACGGGCTTGCGGTATGGGGCCTTGGAATGCTGGTCGGCGGCATGCTCGCCGCCGGCGCGATTTCCGGCGGGGCAAAGGCCGTGGGCAGTGCGGCCAGCACCGTGACGGAAGCGGCGGGGACTGCGGTCGGCGGTATCGCCCAGGGTGCGGGTCAACTCGCCGGCGGTGTCGTTTCCGGCGCGGGTCAGGCGGTCGGCGGTCTTGTGCAGGGTGCGGGCAATGCCGTTGCTCCGGCGCTGCAGGATATGCTCCCGCAGGGTCTGCAATCCAACCCGGTTGACTATATCACCGATACGCTGCTGCGTCCCGGACAGCAGCAACCGGGCATGCCCGGCATGCCGGGAGCGGCCAACGATCCTGAAGCCATGCAGCGTCAGATCGGCCGTATCCTCGTGAACCTCGTTGAAACCGGCGAGATCTCGGATCAGGACCGCGCGTTCCTGCGCCAGCAGGTCGCCGCGCGCACCGGTCTGTCGGAGCAGGAAGTCGATGCGCGCGTCGATCAGGCTGTCGATCGCGCCAACGAGATCCGCGCTCAGGCCGAACAACGCGTTCAGGACGCGAAGCAACAGGCCGAGCAACTCCGCGCCGAGGCCGAGCAACGCTTCGAGGAAGCGAAGCAACAGGCGGCCGAAGCAGCCGAGACGGCTCGTAAAGCCACTATCCTCACGGCTTTCCTGCTTGCCGCGGCCTCTCTTGTTGCCGGTGCCGCTGCCTATATCGGTGCCGTGCATGGCGGTCGTCACCGGGACGAAGGGCGCATCTGGGGCGGTCTGTCCTACAACCGCTGACAGAACGAACGGACCCATGACCAAAGGGACCGGCGCGATCAGCGCCGGTCCCCTGCATTCCGGCCCCCCGCTGTCGTCATCGCCGCCCGACCAGTCCGGTCAGATAGGACGCGATCAGACAGACCACCGCCAGAGCCGCGGGAACCACGGCAACCGATACCGGGCGCACCTCCTGCCTTGCGTGGGTCGATGCCAGAATTTCCTCCGTCAGCCGCTGCGGCCCATCGGTAAGCGCCGCATAGCCCAGGCCCATGATCTTCGCCCGCTCCCGGAGATAGTCGGCCCGCAGGCCGGAAAGATGCTCCTCTCCCGTCAGATCGGCCTCGCCATAGGGATTGTTGCGCGGGTGATAGCCCGGGCGTTCCGCCGCATCGGGGGGCGGCTCCCCGATGCGCGCGGGCGCCTGCTGAACGTCTTCCGGGCGGTAGAACCCGATCTCCCGCCCGTCGCGGTCAAAGCGCGGTATGGGAACGGGCGTCGTCTTTCCCGCCCCGACGATCACTCCGCCGACCCGCCCCGGTTCTGCCCGGAAGGGCGGAGGCCCCGCATAGGGCAGCGGTGGCGCTTCCTGCCCGTCGGTGACGAACACGAGATCCGCGCCAAGCGCCTCGGCACGGTCGTGCGCATGCATCAGACCGCGAGCGATCATGCTGTCGCCCTCCCACGCCATCCGCCAGTCCAGCGCATGTATGGATCCGGTCAGGGCACCGTAGTTGGCGCAGATCTCCACCGGCTCCATGAAGGTGAGCGTCCGCCGCTCGGTGAACACCGCAAGCCCCGCGCGGGAGCCGCAGGGCAGCCGGGCAAGCACCTCCGGCAGAATTCGCTTCACCGCGTCCAGCCTGCTCTGCCCGTCCATGTCCCGGGCGTTCATGCTGCGGGTGATGTCCACCGTCAGCAGCAGATCCCGCAGGGCGACCTGCCGCGCCACCCTTGGACCGGCCAGCGCCACGCCTGTCAGAAGCAGGGCCAGCGCCAGCAGGCCCAGGGCCACGCGCCTGTCGCGCCGAATGGTCTCCCGGATGGTCACGGCAGCCCGCCCGGAATCCCCGGCAGGTCGGTCCAGAGCGCCTTTGGCGGCACATCGGGCTCCTCCCCGTCCTGCTCCTCCCGCGGCAGATCGCGGACGAGGCGCATGGCAAGGTCCAGATTGACCTTCGCATCGTAGAAGCCGGGATCGGCCCGGAGCGCCGACCGATAGGCGATCTTGGCCAGATTGACCTGGGGCGTGGCGTCGTCGAGCTTGCGGATCTCGATGAGCTCGAACGCCTGCCTGAGCCGCGCATTGCCGCGGTTGTAATGCCACGCCGCCTCCGCCCGCAGATCGCCGCCCGCCGCGATCAAGGGGCCGAGCGCCTCTGCCTCCTCCAGCCGGTCGCGTGCGAGAAGCCATGAGGCCCGCGCCTCGATCAGCCGCAAGGGATCGCCGGGGGAAACAGGCACGTCCCGCCCCTCGGACAAGGCCGTCAGCGCGGCATTGACCCGCGACGCCTCCCAGCCGCGATAGGCACAGACCGCGGCCCCGGCAAAGGCCAGCAGCACCAGAAGCGAAAGAAGCAGAAACGGCACCCGCCGCAGCATGGCAGGTCGCCTCATCTCCGCTCCTCCCCCGGTTCCAGAATGTAGGGTCCGACGGGCCGTGGCCGCTCCGCCCTCTCCAGCAGACGCGCCAGCGTCAGAAGGGCTGTCGCGGCAAAGGCCGCCGCCCATGCGAAACGGGTCAGATCGCGGCGCGGCACCGGTTCGCGATAAAGCAGCGGGCGCGCCTCCAGCCGGTCGATTTCGGCAATCGCCCGCGCCACCGCCTCGGGGTTCTCCGCCTCGAAGGCGCGATAGGGAATGCCGAGACGCTCCAGAAACAGGTTCAGGTGGCGTTCGGGGCGGGCCTGCGCGGTGTCCGGCTCTCCCGGCGCAGGCTTGTCGAACAGGCCGCGGCTGTTGGCGGTGCGGAGATAGAGCCAGTAAAGCCGCGCCCCCTGCCGCACCGCCTCAGCGGTAAGCAAATCCTGCACCTCGCGGGGGATGATCCCGGCCCCGTCGGATACCATGATGACCGCGCGGGAGGCATTCTCCGCCGTGTCGTCAAAGAGCGAAAACGCCAGCGCCAGCCCGCGCCCGACATCCGTCTTGGAAAGACCGGGTTCGTCGATGGCGGCGATGGCGGCAGCCACGGCGTCGCGGCTGTCGGTCATGGGCAGGATCAGCATCGGGGCGGTGGAAAAGGCGGCGACGGCGATCCGGTCATGCGGTCGGGAGGCCGCGAATTCGGCCAGAAGCCGCTTGGCCGCGGCGGCCTTTGCCTCGTTCGAACCATCGGGTCTGCGGCCCGCGAAACTGTCGTTCATGCTCATCGACCGGTCGATCAGCAGGACCAGATGCGCTCCCGTGCCGATCCGCGCGCGGGTTCCACCGCCGGCATAGGGGCCGGCAAGCCCGACCAGCAGACCCGCAACCGCAAGCGCGCCCAGCAGCCGGAGCAGCGGCTCCAGCCACGCACCTCCCGGCGGCCCGCCGCCAAGCGCGGGTTGCGCCCGCGCCACCAGCAGCGGCAGCACAAGCGGCACCGCCGCCAGCGGCAGCAACAGCAGCCAGAGCGGAGAGACAAAGCCGATCATGACCCGCCCCCTCCCCGCACAGCGCGCGGCACGGGGAAGGCGCGCTGAATGACACGGCTGAAGCGGACGCACCCCATCAGGCCCGGCCCCCCTCTCGCCGCGCGAGACTCCGTGCCAGCGGCAGGGCTTCCGCCCCCTCTCCCGAGCCGTCGCCGTAGAACATCCGGGCGGAGGCGTCGAAGAAGCCCCGCAACTCCGCGCGCAGGCCTTCAAACTCGGGATGCCGCGTCAGGAACCCGTCCAGATCGCTCGCCAGAAGCGGCCCGCCATTCGCGCCATTCAGCCCGCGATGCAGCGCGAGAGCCTGCGTCCGCGCGTCTCCCGCGCGCCGCACCTGCCGCAGCGCACGCGTCAGGGGCCGCTCCGCTCGTCGGTGGAAGGGCCACCACCCCTGCTGCCAAGCCATGCCGCTCAGCGCCAGAAGCGCGAACAGGCCGAACCCCGCCGCGCCGCGGAAGAGCGGCAGCGTCGCCAGCGGCCGAACCCCCACGTCCGGCTGCATGGAAGCGATGGCGGACGGGGCGAGGATCGGTCGGATGGGCGAGGTGACGAAATCCCAGCCCGGGATCTCGGCCTCCTCCACGCGCCCGCTTCCGTCGCGGGCCAGAAACCGCAGGCGATAGCCCGGAACCTGCTGCCGCGACGGCTCAAGCGCTGCATAGAAATTCTGCCATTCCGTCGTGACGCGCCAGGCGGCGTGGCCGTTCACCGTCAGCTCCTCTACCACCACATCGACAAGGTCGAGCCAATAGGCGGCGGCGCGCGGCGCGGGCAGGCTCGCCCGGTCGATCCCGAACCCTTCGGGCGGCACCAGAAGGGCACGATGCACCAGCCTGTCACCCAGCCACCAGCCGTAACCCCGCGGCGGCTCCACAGTGTAATCCACCGTCGCGGCAGCAAGGCCGGTAAGCCCCGCCACCCAGAGGAACCACAGAAGAGCGAGCCGCCTCACAGCACCCTCCGCGCAAGTTCGGCGGCAAGGTCGGCGGGCGCGATCCTGTCGCGGATCTCCACGGGATCCCGCCCGTGGCGATGAAAGGCGGCGGCGACCTCCTCGCGCTGCCGCTCCCGCTGCTGACGCCATCTGTCCCAGCGCGCAGACGTCACGACCGACGTGCGGGCCCGTCCCGTCTCGGGGTCGTTGAGACGCAGCAGGCGGGGCACGCGGCCGGGATGCTGCCGCTCCTCCGCCTCCAGCGCGCTGTCACGCAGCCAGAGCGGCAGCAATGCATGGCTCCCGAAGGCGGCGAGAAGCCGCTCTGCCTCCTCTCCGGTGATCTCGAAATCCGACATGAGCACGACCAGCGTCCGCGCGACCGGCGTCAGAGGGGCGAGCCTGACAAGACCCTCCACCCCCCGCCCCGCAGGCCGGGCAGCCTCCACCGCCTCCCGCACCGCGAGCGCGCGCCCCCTGTCGCGCCCGGGCGCAAGCACGACCTCCGCCGCATCGCCCTGCGCGATCGCAAGCGCGCAGGCATCGCCCGAAAGCCGCACCGCTCCGGCAAAGGCACCGGCCAGCAGCGCCGCCAGCCGGTGCCGGTCAGTCGCGCCCGTAGCGGCGATGGAGGCGGAAAGATCGACCATCAGGTGCAGCGTCACCGTGCTCGGCATGGCGAAGCGGCGCACCCACGTTTCCCCGAAGGGATCGGCCACCGTCCGCCGGATATCTATGCGGCGCGGATCGGGGTGGCGGAACAGGGGGGAGAGGTCGTTGAACGTGCCCTCCGACCCCGCATGCCGCCCCCGGTGCTGGCCGGGCCGCGCACCCGAAATCCGCAGGGAGAACCGCCAGGCCAGCGCCTCGCAAAGCTCCAGGAAAGCCCGCTCCTCCTCCATGCGCGGGGAGGCGGTCATGCGGCAACCGGGGCCGGAGCGCGCGCCAGAACACCGGCGACAAGCTCCGGCATCACCTCATCCCGCCGCGCCTCGTAAACGGGTTCGAGGAACACACGGTGCGCCATGACCGGCGCCAGAACGGTGCGCACATCATCGGGCAGCACCATCGTGCGGCCCTGAAGCCAGGCCTCCACCCGCGCGGCCCGGACAAGGGCGGAGATGCCGCGCGGACTGGCCCCGCCGCGCACGATCCGGCCCCGCTGGACACCGGGCAGGCTGACCCCCAGCGCGGCGGGGTCACGGAACCCCTCCCACAGTGTCATCACGAAGTCCTGCAGCAGGGGGGAAACCGCAATCCCCTCCTGTATCCGGGGCGCCAGCGCCGTCACCTCGCGGAAGGGCAGGATGCCCTCCTCCACGCCGGCGACCAGACGATCCACGTCATGGAACCGCGTGTCGAAGGCCAGCGCCATCCGTGCCTCCCGCGTGGCGGGGGCGCTCATGGAGACCTCCATCAGGAAGCGATCCCGCGCGGCGGCGGGCAGCTCGAACGTCTCGTCCCGCTCGATCTGGTTGCGATCGGCGAAGACGGTCAGATGCGGAAAGGCATGCTCTCCGCGAAAGGCGGTCACGCTCCGTTCGGCCATCAGCCGCAGCAGCAGGGAATGCACCTGCGGCCGCGCGCGGTTGATCTCGTTGAAGAAGAACACCGCCAGGTCGGCCCCCTGCGACAGGACCGGACCGGCATCGACACGCGGGCGCCCGTCCTCACCGATCCATGGGGAATAGAGCAGATCGGCGGGCATCAGGTCGATCGCCCCCTCCATCCGCGCGAAAGGCCCGCCAAGCGCCCGGGCAAAGGCGCGGAGCAGCGTCGTCTTGCCCACCCCAACGTCGCCTTCCAGCAGCACATGGCCGCGCGCGAGGATAGAGATCAGGACAAGACGGACCGCACCCGCCTGCCCGATGATCGTTTCGTTCAGTGCGGCCTCCGCGGCCAGCGCGCGCCCCCGCCATTGGTCAAGTCCGTCTGTCATCGCCTCACCTCGCTGCCCCGCCCGCCGTCCGGCAGAGACGGGAGCGTCCCGCGGCACGAGGGCCACGGGACGCGGGGAGACCGGCAGGCGCTGTCAGCCTGCCTGCCGGTTACGCCCCGGCCGAAGCCGGGAACTCCGGGCCACCCGCATGCGCCATGCGAGGGCCCCCGCGGTGCTATTCCGCGGGGATCTTGCTGAGGTCGTAGATGAACTCGCCGGTTTTCTTGAAATGCGCGACGCGCTTGGCATTGCGCTCGTCCATGGCCTGAAGCGACTCGCCCTGTTTCGACACCTCCTTGGGGTCGTGCAGCGGGTCGAACTCGGTCCCCTCGATCCTTTCGGGATAACCGGGCTTGGGTTCCCAGCAGTTGCCGGGAGCGCGGCAGTTGGTGCCGTCGTAGGCATGGGCCGCACCTGCGGCGATCACGGCAAAGGCGGCGGCTGTGAGAATGGTCTTCATGGGTTCCTCCCCTTGGGATGTCCGGGCCTCCCCGCCCGGCATGCGCCTCCGCGGCCGGCAAGGCCGCGGTGACAGGTCAGTTGCTGGTCTTTTCGTGCGTGAACGGCTTGAAGCTGGCCCGCTGTTCCTCGGTGAGCCAGCCCGCTGTATCGGCAGGCCCGGTGTAGAGGTGCCGGACCCAGGCCATCGTATGCAGCATCTCGTCGAGATTGAGGGCGCCGTACATCGGCCCCATCTGTCCGCGCGCACCGCCGAAGATCGTGGAGAACAGACCCGTATCCTCGCGGTTGACGTCGTAGGTCCAGTAGTCATCGTTCAGGCCGGGGCCGATCTTGCCTTCCCCGTAGTGACCATGGCAGCCCGAGCACATGCCAAGATACAGCGTCTCGCCTTCCTTCAGCGCCTCCGGGTTTTCGTTGTAGATGTTGACGCCCGTGTCGAGGAAGGTCTTGACGGCTTCGGTATCGCGCCCCTCCTCCGGTGCATCGCTCAGGCTCAGGGGCGTGCCTTCAACGGTATTGTAGAAGGTCATGCTCCCTATCGCGGAGGCGGCGGTCCCCAGCGCGGCGAGCGCCGCGGCGAGCCAGAGGGCGTGGGTGAGCGGTTTTGGCATGGGCTATGGCTCCGATGGTATCAGCTGCTGGGCGGAAGAAGGGGGATGCCCTCATCCGTGAGAATGGCCTCGATCTCAGCGCGTTTCTCCACGATGGCCTTGTCCAGGGCATCGCGCAGTTCGGGCTTCGACTTGACGACCCCCATCGACTGGTTGAACTGGAGTGGCACTTCGACACCATTCGACCGCGTCAGATGGTTGGAGATCACCGTGACTTTCAGCGGCGTGCGCGACGACTTCACGTAGCGCGCGATCTCCGGTCCGAAGGCCACGCCGACATCCGCGTCGCCTTTGGCGACTTCAGAGACGACGCGTGCGGCTTCCACGTTGGTGTACTTGTTCCGCTTGTCCTCGAAATTCGTCAGGCTGGTGACGTAGATGAGGTTGTTCTCATACTTGCCGGCATATTTCACCAGCACCTCCGCCGGGCCGTGCAGCCGGTAGGCGATGGTGTCGAGCTTCTGGTCGCCCAGGGCTTCCCAGTGATCGCTCTCCAGCGGCGTGTCCTGCCGCGTGACGAAGACATAGCCCGACCGGTAGTAGGGCTGGGTCGTCAGAAGGCGGGGATCGCCGGTATCGACACCCATCATCACGTCGCACTGGCCGGTATCCACCCCGTCACGGACAAGATAGATCGCCTCCTTGTTGACCCATACCAGTTCGAGTGGCCGGTCGATGGCATCGGCCATGACCTGGGCGAGGCGGTTCTCGAAGCCGCTGCCGTCCTGCTGAGAAAACGGGGCGTCCTTGGTGGAGGCGCAGACGCGAAGCGGCTCTTTTGCCGTCTCCGCCGCGCCCATTCCGCCGGTGGCGAGGGTGATGGCAAGACCGGCGATCACGGATCTGGTTTTCATGTGACACTCCTTTCGGGATGCCCGCGCCCGGAGAAGCCGGACGCGGAGATGTCGCCTGTCAGAGCTTCTGGCCGGGCTGGATGACTTCGTATTCGCCCAGATGCACATCGTCCGAATACGGGCTCTGGCCGTCGATGGAGAACACCATCACGCCGCCGCCCTGCTGGGTGAACTCCTGCAACCGCCGGAACGCGCCCACGGAGCCGAGACCGGCCGTCGGGTCGGCAAGGTCGAAGACCAGACCCACACCCGGCCAGCCGCCGACGCCGTAGTAGATGGCGACATACTGGCGACCGTCATGCTGATAGGTCATCGGATGGCCGATCACGCCGGAAGGCAGCTTGTACTTCCACAGCAGATCGCCCGTATCGCTGTCGCGCGCCTTGATGAAGCCGTCGAGCGTGCCGTAGAAGGTCACGCCGCCCGCCGTCGCCATCGTGCCGCCCCAGACCGCGAAGCGCTCCATCACTTCCCATTTGAACGCGCCCGTGATCGCGTCGTAGGCCTTCATCTGGCCCAGACCGAGCGCGTTCTCCCGGTCGCCCTTCGGGCCCGGATACATGGAAAGCGTCGCGCCGACGAAGAACTGGCCCGCGCGGTAGGGCAGCATGAACGGCTCCCAGTCCATGCAGATGTGGTTGATGCCCATGAAGAACAGCCGGCGTTCCGGGTCGTAGCTGTCATGGCCCTGGTTGTGATAGCCCATGGCGGAGGGGCAGATGTCCGTGGCCTTGTGGTCCATCCGCGTGCCGAATTCCGGGTCGCGGACAGGCAGGCCGGTGTCGAGCTGCACCCCGGTCGTCCAGTTCACCGTGTCGTCGATCTTGTCGGCGGAGACGAGATCGCCGTTCGTGCGGTCGAGCGTATAGACGATGCCGTTCCGGTCGGGGTGGGTGAGAAGCTTGCGCTCCTTGCCGTCCTTGTCCTTCTGGTCGGAGAGCATCATCACGTTGACGCCCGCATAGTCCCATTCGTCATGCGGCGTCTTCTGGTAGCCGAACTTGGCCATGCCGTCCTCGGGCTTGCGGCCCCAGATCGTCATGGTCCACTTGTTGTCGCCCGGGCGCATCGTCTCGTTCCACGGGGCCGGGTTGCCGGAGCCGTAGTAGAACAGGTCCACGGTCGGGTCATAGGCATACCAGCCCCAGTTCGTCCCGCCGCCGATCTTCCAGGCATCGCCCTCCCAGGTCGAAAGGCCGAGACCCTTCTGCCCGTAATGCGGGTTGGCGTCATTGAAATCCGCCGCGAGCCGCACATCCTCATCCGGGCCGGTGGAGAAGGCGCGCCATTTCTGCTCGCCGGTCTTCACGTCATAGGCGGTGACATAGCCCCGCACCCCGAGTTCCGCCCCGGAGGAACCGACGAGCACCAGGTCCTTGACGACATAGGGCGCGATGGTGAGCGTGGAGCCGACCTTGATGTCGGAGTTCTCCATCGACCAGCGGGTCTCGCCGGTCTTTGCGTCCAGCGCGACGATATGGCCGTCAAGCTGCGTGCGCAGGATCAGGGGCTCGACCTCGCTGTCGCCCGGCCAGTAGGCCAGCCCCCGGTTCACCACGTCGCAACAGGCCACCGCGCGGGCCGTCGGGTTCTGCTTGGGCTTGTTCTGCCACAGGATATGCCCCGGCTCGTTCAGGTCGAGCGCGAAGGTCGTGTTCGGGAAGGGCGCATGGACATACATCACATCCCCGACCACGAGCGGCGTTCCCTCGTGACCGTTCAGCACCCCGGTGGAGAATGACCATGCCGGGCGGAGCCGCTTGACCGTCTCCTTGTTCACCTCGGTCATGGGGGAGTAGTTCTGAGCGTTGTAGTCGCGCCCGGTCATCACCCAGTTGGCCGGATCCTTGGCAAGCTCCACCAGCTTGTCGTTGGAGAGCGCTGGCCCGGCGGTAAATCCCATGGCCGCCGTCGCGACGATGAGCGCAAGTCTCGATGGGGCTCCGGCGAGCCCTGTATGGCGTATCATATGTAAGCCTCCCTCTGGCGGCGCGCCGGGTCCGTCCTGCCTCGCAGGCCAGCCTCCTTCCCGGCGATTCACCGATACCGGGGGCGCGCTCGCCGCGCCGCTCCGACAAGGGCGATTAAGCGCGGCAGCGCGCGTTCTGTCAGCGGCACTTCTTCCCCAAACGACCGGGATAAATATCCCGACTTGCAGATGCAAACGTCACGGGGGATTGCCACGGACGCCGCCGGTTGCCAAAATGCGGGACCACATGGATCGGACCGGCGGAGGAGGAAAGATCTATGAAAAACAAATATTTGATTGTTTTTCCCGTTGCAGGGCTTATGCTGTTTTCCGCAGGGGCTGCCCTGCTCTGGCCCCTGCTTGCGGGGCATGGGCAGGCCGACAATACTTTAGTATCAGCGACGCTCGGCATGGCGCCGAAGGGGGCCGAATGGCTCGCCATGGACGATGATCGCGACCCCGGCGGGTGGCTTGCCGCGCGCGCCGAACCGCCCGGAAACGCCCGTGAATACGCCGGGCTTCTGGCGGAGGCGGCGCGCCACTACGAAGAGTCGCCGCGCATGATCGCCAACCGCATCGCACAGATGGATGCCGAGGTGACGGATGCCGATGCGGGGCAACTCCTGCGCGACTTCGCCTGGGATCCGGCGCAGACCCGTTCCTTCGGCACCGTGGCGCAGCATTATCTGGTGCTCCGCAGGCAGGGGATGGACCATGGAGGCGCGCTGGAGGCCCTGCATGCGGCCTATGCGGAAGGGAAATGAGACCGCGGATGAAGCCGGTCCCGCTCCGGCGGCTGGGTGTCCTTCTGGCCTTCGCCATGAGCCTCGTGCTCAGCCTCAGCGTCTCTGCGATCCTGATCGTGAATGCGCGCATCGCCACGCGCAATGAAATCGACACCGCCTATGACCTCGCCACGGCCTATCTGGATCAGTTCCGCGGCAGGCTCACCGGCCCGCAGGCGATGGAGGAGGCGCTCAACCTGTCGCGGCAGTTCGACATGCTCCGCCATGTCCATGCCGAAGTCCGCGCGCCGGACGGCAGACTGCTCAGCGCGCCGCAGGCCACCGATGGGGATGGGCCGCCCGGCTGGTTCCTTCTGCTGCTCGGGCAGACGGAGCAGGAAACGACCGCCTATGTGACCAACTATCCCAACATCCTCGGCAGGCTCATCCTGCGCAGCGACACGCGGGATGAGGCGGCGGAAGTCTGGCAGGATTTCCGCGCCATTCTCGCCGCGATCCTCGCGATGAGCGGCGTTGCGGTGCTGACGACATTCCTCGTGCTCCATCTGGTGCAGCGCCGGCTCAGGGCCTGCAACAGGACGCTGGACGCGATCCGGCAGGGGGACCTCAGCAGCGATCTGCCGCCGCAGCCGCTGCAGGAGATAGAAACGCTGCGCAGGGGGATACACGCGCTCGGCTCCGATCTCGGGCGGCGGCGCGCAGAGAACCGGCTCCTCCAGCAGCGTCTCATGACCCTTTCCGAATCCGAGCGGCGCGACGTTGCGAGCGACCTGCACGACGGCCTCGGCCCGCTGCTCTTCTCCCTCCGCATGTCGGTGGCGACGGCGGAGGATATGCTGGCACGCGCGGCGCAGACGCCGGATGGGCTGACGGCGGAAATGGCGGCGGAGATGGCGGCGATCCGCCGGAACGTGGAGGGCGTGCAGCTCATCCTGCGCTCGATCATCTACCGGTTGCGTCCGATGGTGGACGCGGGAACCCCGCTCGCGGATGTGCTGAACGACTGCACGGCCGCCTTTTCCGAACTCACCCCGGGCGTGCGCATGCGGCTCGATATGGCGCCCATCGCGCGCGTACCCGTGGGCGAGAGCGAGACGCTGGCGATCCTGCGCTTCGTGCAGGAAAGCGCGCTGAATGCCGTCCGCCATGGCGGCGCGGCGCGGATCGACCTCAACGTGACCACGGTGCCCGGCGGTCTGCGGGTGGAGATGCGCGACGATGGCCGCGGCCCGGAGCCTGACCGCGGCCCGAACCATGGGCAGGCGGGGATACAGGACCGGGCGGAGGCGCTCGGCGGCACCTACGAACGTCCCGTTCGCGACGGCTGCATGACCCGCACCGCCCTGACCCTGCCCCGCCGCGACTGCAAGGAGGCCGCAGCATGACCCGCATTCTCGTCGTGGACGACCATCCCGTGGTGGCGGAGGGCTGGAACCGCATCGTCCGCTGCGTATCCGGTAGCGAGGTCGTTTTCGCCGCCACCCCGCTCGCCGCGCTGCGCGAAAGCCGCAAGGCGATGCCCGAGATGCTGGTGGCCGACATCTCCTTCGGGGAGGATCGCCTGGCCGGGGTGAAGTTCATCTCGCGCCTCAGGCGACATGACAGACGCCTGCCGATCCTCGTCTTCTCCATGCACCGCGGGCCGGTCATCGTGCGGCAGGCGTTGCAGGCCGGGGCAAACGGCTTCGTCAACAAGGACGCCGCGCCGGAGGAGATCCAGACCGCCTTCCTGAGCGTGCTGCGGGGCGGCCGCTACCTCGCGCCCGACATGGCGCAGCGGCTGGCCTTCCTCGACATGCCGGACCCGGACGCACCGCCGCTCCCCAGCCTCAGCCGGAGAGAGACGGAGATCCTCGCCCTCATCGCCGCGGGCCGGTCCTACCGGGAGATCGCGGAGCAGTCCTTCCTGAGCTACAAGACGGTCCTCAACGCGGGTCACGCGCTCAGATCGAAACTGGGCGCCAGCTCGCTCCCGGATCTGGTGGTGAAGGCAGCCCAGCATTTCGAGCGGCGCTGATCACCTGCCCTGCCGGGCGACGATGCCCATGACCGTCGCCAGAAGCTGCGCCGCGAGAAGCGCCCCCCGGCCGTCGATATCCCGCTCCGGCATCAGTTCCACAAGGTCGAAGGCCACGATCTCCGCCCGCTCCGCCACGCCCGTGATCAGCTCCACCGCCTGCCAGTAGCCAAGACCCCCTGCGGTGGGCGCGATCACCGCCGGCATGATCGCGGGATCAAGCCCGTCGCAGTCGAAGCAGACAATGACCCGCGCCCCCGCCGGGATCGCCGCCACCGCGCGGGCGATACCATCGCCGCCGCACACCTCCCGCGCGGGCACGAACGTCACGCCCGCCGCGATCGCCGCCGCCATGTCGGCCGCTCGTGCGGAACCGATACCCCGCTGGCCCACCTGAACGATCCCCGCGACATGCGCCATTTCGGACGCCCGCCGCATGGTGGAGGACAGGCCGAACCGCTCCCCCTCCACGCTGTCGCGCCAGTCGATATGCGCGTCGATCTGCAGGATCCAGACCGGCCCCTGCCCCTCGAAGGCCGCGATCATCGGCAGCGGGACCGAATCGTCGCCGCCGATCAGAAGCGGCACGGCCCCCGCCCTGCGAACCCGTTCCACCGCCGCGCGGATACCGGCACGGTTGGCAGCGGCCTCCTCCGCCATCGGCAGATCACCGGCATCTACCGCCAGAACCCCGTCCGGCAGGGTCGGCGCGCCGAGGTCGAAGTTCACATGCGGCAGCGTCGTGCCATAGGCGGCCGAGGCCTCGCGGATCGCGCGGGGCGCGTCCGCGCAATAGGCGCCCACGGACGCATAGGGGGTGGCCGTGGCCGCTCCCAGAACGACCACCTTCACCGCTTCCGGCATCTGCTCCAAGTCGTCGCAACGGGGAAGATCGAACAGGGTCTCCCCGCTCGCCTCGCCGAACATACCCTTCAGTTTCGCCATGCAACCCATTCTCCCGATGAGAAATCATCGAAGCCGAGACGCGCGCGCCTTGCAAGAGATTTGGCCATCGCCACGACAGGACCGTGTTCCACCCCGCCCCGCCCCCCGCCTGCGACCCTGCGACCCGCCGAACACAATCCACCACCAAGCACCCGATCCGCCATGGCGCACCGGGACAGGGGCGACACACGCTGTTACCGACGCCGTCCGTGGCCTGCGGACCATTGCCGCCGGATCAGACAGGGCCTGATCAGACAGGGTGGGATCAGACGGGGTGGGATCGCTGGAAACCAGCGCAACGCAGCGCCAGGCCGCTAAGATGATCGCCGGACGGCGCGTCGCCATGTGTCGCCCCGACACCCGGCGAAAGCGGGCGTTTCCTCCCCGAACACAGGGCCTGCCCGCACCGCGCGGTGCCCCACGACGGACCGACCGAACCGTGTTTTTCGGCCAGCACCCTCCAGCAGGAAGACGACTGCGGGCCTCCCATGCCGTTCTGCCGACACGACGCCTTCGCGGAACCCTCTGCCCGGACACGATGCGCGGGTATGGGAAAGCCGTCCTGCAATCCATGCGACAGGCGAATATTTCACCGCCCGGGGTTTCATCCCGCAGGAAATTGTCGCATTCACGGGTGTGCGGCATGACGTCGCTGCGGGACCGATATGCTTACCACCGCCACGCTCGCCTTCTGGCTCATCGCCTGCCTTGCCGCATGGGTGCAGACGCTGACCGGCTTCGCCCTCGGGCTGATCCTGATGGGTGGCGTGGGTCTCCTTGGTCTCATGCCACTACCGGAGGCGGCCGTGGTCACGTCGATCCTCGTGGTAACGAACGGTGTCATCGTGCTCCGGCGCGGCTGGCGGGAGGTGGACGGGGCGGCCCTGCGCCTGTTCCTCGCCGGGACGCTGCCGACGCTCATCATCGGCTACGTGCTTCTGCATTATCTCGCCGGAACGGCGCTCTGGCTGCTGCAACTGCTGCTCGGGCTGGTCATCGTCGGGTCGAGCATCCAGCTCGGCTTCAGGCCCAGACCGCAGGAGCACCGCTCCCCGCCCGCCAGCTTCATCGCCTTCGGCGCGGCTGGCGGCATCATGGGCGGGCTGTTCTCCACTGCCGGGCCGCCGATCATCTACCATATCTATCGCCAACCGATCGCGCAGACGGCGATCCGCTCCACCCTCGTCGCCGTATTCGTGCTGAACCAGACCTTCCGGCTCGGGCTGGTGGTCGCGACGGACGGGGTGGCGCTGCCGACCCTCGCCGCCGCGGCGGGCGCGATCCCGGCGGTGGCGCTCGGCACCTTTGCCGCGCGCCGCTGGCCGCCGCCGCTTACCCCGGCCCGCATGCGGCAGCTCGCCGTGGGCCTGCTGTTCTGCTCGGGCGCGGCGCTGGTCGGCCCCGCGCTGACAAGGCTCGCGGGCTAGCCTTCGAACCTGCCGCGAAAGAAGAGGAGCGGCGCTCCCTCGCCCCGCGCCCGCACCCCCTGCACCCTGCCGATCACGATGGAGACATCACCCTCCTCCACCACCTGCGACACGCGGCAGTCGAACACGCCGAGCGCCTCGCGGAACACAGGTGCCCCGGTGACGAAGGTTTCCCAGCGGCCCTCCTCGAACATCTTCTCCCCCTTGCCGCCGAAGGCCTGCGCCAGCGCTCCCTCACCCGCAGGCAGGAAGTTCACCGCGAAATGCCCCTTCTCCAGCACCCCGCCCAACGCGGAGGTCTTGCGGTCGATGGAGACCAGCATCACCGGAGGGGCGGCAGAGACATGGGAGGCCGACAGCCCCAGAAAGCCGGTCCAGCCCTCCGCGCCATCCGCCGTGACCAGCGTGGCCCCTGTCGCCCGCTCTCCCAGCGTTTTCCAGAACTTGCCGATGTCGATATCGGTCCCCGTGGCTTCCATCATGCGCTTTCCCCGTGACAATGGCGCGAGATTGGCCGAGCCGCGTGGGAACCGCAACCCATGGCGACCGCCCACCGCAATCCCTCAACAGGCTGCTGAAAAAGTCCTGAAATGTCATGCCTATGCGCCGGAAATCGGAAAATCGGCCCGGAACGCCCGGAAGTATATGGATTTCCAGCTGGAATTCGTCAGATGGTGAACGATTTCCAGTCCACCACAGGCCAAAAAACCTTTTTCAGCCGCCTGTTAAGCGCCACCACCGGGCTGCGGAAACCGCGCCTGCCCTGCTGCGATGATCCCCGCAAGGCTCCGTCGTCGGCCGGAAGTCAGCCCGATATGTCCATCACCTCGCGCAATCACCGTCTGAACGCGGGCACCGTCTGAAGGATGGGCACGGCCCAGGGACTGGCACAGCGTAAGGACTGCACGGCCTGAAGCAACGGGCACGATGTAAAAGGCGGGGTCGCAGCCACGCCTCAGGGCCGGATCTTCGCGATGGTCGCCCCGCGGAGGAGGGAGGGAGGGTTTCGGGAACGCAGGCATGAACGGCCGATCACCCTCCCGGCTCTGCAGGCTTTTGCCCCGCGAAGGAGGGCTGTCGGCAAACCACCGGCGTAAACCCAGCGACGTGGCAGCAGCATGCTTCCCAAAGGGAAGAAGAAACGCGGGTTCGCTACCGGGCGGCAGGGTCGCAGGGACATGCCCTGACCGTGGCCCAACGCGCACCGCACCACGCCGACCACGGAATTGCGGCCACGGAATTGCGGTCGGTGATCGCGATTGCCCACAATCCGAGCTCCGCGGCGCGGGTGAACAGTTCCTCTGGATGCGACGCCCCGCGCAGGAAGGTGAAGTTCGAGGTCACACACAGTTCGGCATAGGCGGTCACACGAAGACTCCTTGCGCGAACCAGGCCACCGACCCGGCCGCGGCCCGCGGGCTGCGGAACAGCCAGAGCCGCGGCCCCTCGCAGGTCTCGACCCGGCAGTAATCGCGTCCGCCCGCCCGCCGGGCCGGATCGTCGCGCTACCATCCGGCGTTGATCCGCTCAGGCCCATGCGTGCGCAGCGCGGAGAAGCGCACCCGCCGCCAGCCGAACCGGGAGGGCGTGTTGCCGGAGACGGCGGTCAGCGGTTCCGGCCGGAAGATGAGCAGTTCATCGAGACATGACGCCCGCTGCCGCTGGGAAACGGGCCGAAAGCGATCCGGGCCGCATCGAAAGCCGCCCGCTTCGAGGCGAAGGAGGCGACGCACATGGCCGATAACCCGTGGCCACCGACCCATGTTGCCGGTCAGGCCGCGCGGAAACACTACTGGCGACAGGCTGCGGGACCGGGCTAGATGGCAGGGGGGAGGACCGTCATGACCCATATCCTTGCCATCGACCAGGGCACCACCTCGTCGCGCGCAATCGTTTTCGACCGCAACCTCGCCATCCGCGCCATCGCGCGGGAGGAGTTTCCCCAGCATTTTCCCGCTCCGGGCCATGTGGAACACGATCCCGGCGACATCTGGCTAACGGTCGCGGGCACCATGCGGCAGGCGGTGGAAAAGGCCGGGCTGACCGGCGCCGACATCGCCGCCATCGGCATCACCAACCAGCGCGAAACCACGCTGCTCTGGGACAGGCGCACCGGCCAGCCGCTGCACAACGCCATCGTCTGGCAGGACCGGAGCACCGCACAAAGCTGCGCCCGGCTCCGCGACGCGGGCCATGAACGGCTGGTGACGGAGCGGACGGGCCTGATCCTCGACCCCTACTTCTCGGCGACGAAGCTCGCCTGGCTGCTGGACACGCTCCCCGACGCCCGGGAACGCGCCCGGCGCGGCGAACTCGCCTTCGGCACGGTGGACAGCTACCTCGTCTGGCGGCTGACGGGGGGTGCCGTGCATGCGACCGACGCCACCAATGCCGCACGCACGATGCTCTACAACATCCATGAAAACCGCTGGGATGAGGAGATCTGCGGCCTGCTCGACATCCCCCTCTCCCTGCTGCCGGAGGTGCGGGACTGTGCCGCCGACTTCGGAATGGTGCGGGAGGATCTGCTGGGCCGCGCGATCCCCATCCTCGGCATCGCGGGCGATCAGCAGGCGGCGACCATCGGGCAGGCGTGCTTCTCCCCCGGCATGGTTAAGGCGACCTACGGCACCGGCTGCTTCGCGCTGCTGAACACCGGCGACACGCCCGTCGCCAGCCGCTCCCGCCTGCTCACCACCATCGCCTACCGGCTGGACGGACAGACAACCTATGCGCTGGAAGGGTCGATCTTCATCGCCGGAGCGGTCGTGCAATGGCTCCGCGACGGTCTCCGCCTCATCCGGCGGGCGGAGGAGACACAGCCCCTTTCCGAGGCCGCCAACCCGGCGGAGCGGCTGATCCTCGTCCCCGCCTTCACCGGCCTCGGCGCGCCCTACTGGAAGCCCGAGACGCGGGGCGCGATCTTCGGTCTCACCCGGGCATCAGGCCCCGCCGAATTCGCCCGGGCCGCGCTGGAAAGCGTGGGCTACCAGACGCGCGATCTCATGGAAGCGATGCATGCCGACTGGGCCGGTTCGGGAACCCCGCCCGTTCTGCGCGTCGATGGCGGGCTTTCCGCCTCGGACTGGGGGATGGCCTTTCTGGCCGACATCATCGGCGCGCCGGTGGATCGGCCGGAGGTGCTGGAAACGACCGCCCTCGGTGCGGCATGGCTCGCGGGGCAGAGGGCGGGCCTCTGCCCGGGACAGGAGGAATTCGCCCGGACATGGGCGCTCGACCGCCGGTTCGAGCCGCAGATGGCGGCCGGGGAACGCGACAGCCGCTATGACCAGTGGAAGGCGGCCGTGGCGGCCACCATCGCCGTCCCCTTCGCCTGAGATCAGAGCAGCCGCACCTGCGTGCCGATCGGCGCGAGGGCGTAAAGCTCCTCGATATGCTCGTTGTAAAGGCCGACGCAGCCGGAGGAGGACGGCCGCCCGATCTTCCGCGTATCCTGCGTGCCGTGGATCAGATAGGCGGGCCACGTCAGATAGAGCGCATGGGTGCCGAGCGGATTGTCTGGCCCCGGCGGCATGTAGTGCAGGCTCGGATCCCGCGCGATCATGTTGGCCGTCGGCGTCCAGTCCGGCCCGACGCGCTTGCGCACCACCTCGGTGAAGCCGGTGCGGGTCAGTTCGTCGCTCATCGGCACGGAACTCGGATAGATCCGGTATTCCAGCCCGTCGCCAGACCAGAAATGCACGGCGCGGGAGGTGAGGTCGGCGACGATCACCCCCTTGCCCAGCGTGGCGAAATGGTCCTGCCAGCGATGGGTGACAAAGCTGGAGATGTTGCGCCGGTGGCTCGGCGCACGGACGTTCGGCTCCTGCGCGCGCGCCAGCGCGGGCGCGAGGAACGGCATGGCGAGCGCCCCGAGCAGGAGGCCGCGTCGCGTGGCGGGAGTGGTCATGGCTGTCCTCGGTTCTGTCCCGCCTCTCGGGGCGGTGTGGTGGCGATAATTGTATCCGTTTGTATTCGCAAGTTTTCGCACCGTCCCCGACCCACTTCGGGCCCATTTCGGCAGCGGTCGGCGCGGACATTCCTGTCTTGCCGGGAAGCTATCTCCTGCGGTGCGAGGGGCCATGCGACGAAATGTCCATCCCGATCACGTCTGCGCGCGTGATCGGGTCTTTTGCGGCTCTTTTCCGGCAAGCGGATCGCCGCCCTTGACGCCCTCCGTCTCCGCCTTACCCTTGCCGCGCGCCCGAAGGAAAAGGCAGAACAGATGACCGATCAGGATCGCCGACCCGACGGAGCAGCATCTCCTCCCTCTCCCGATGAGCCGGGGTATCCCGGCGGCGATTCTGGCGGCACCCGCCCCGACCCCGCCGCAGCGCAGCCAGGCACCGGCGCAGCCCATGATCCCGGTCCGCATCCTGCCCATGGCGATCCCCCGGTCCACACCGGGGTGAACCATGGGGCGCACAACCATGGGGAGCACGGCCACCGCGAACACGGTCAAGACACACACGCCTCCGGTGCGGACGGCGGGCATCACGATCATGGCTCGCCACACCCCGGAGCAGGCCACCCCGGAGCGGCAGCCCCGGAGCAGGCAACCCGCTCCACAAAGACAGGCCACACCGCAAAGGATGACGCGGCACATGACCACGGATCGCACGGGCACGGATCACACGGAGCACACGGGCACGAAGCCCATGACCATTCCCACGCGCCGGCGGTGACGCGCTCCAACGAGAAGCGGATCCTCGTCGTCTTCCTGATGACGGCGGGATACGCGCTCGTGCAGGTGGTGGGCGGGCTGTTTTCGGGCTCGCTCGCGCTCATCGCGGATGCGGGGCACATGGTGTCCGACGCGGCGGCGCTGCTGCTGGCGCTTGTCGCCTACCGGGTTGCGCGGCGGGCGGCGAATGCGCGGGTCAGCTACGGCTACCACCGGGTCAGGGTGCTGGCGGCGCTGGTGAACGGCGGCTCGCTCCTGCTGCTCGTCGGCTGGATCGCGTGGGAGGCGGTGTTGCGCTTCCGCCAGCCGGTGGAGGTGCTGGCCGGGCCGATGCTCGCGGTCGCCGTGGTGGGCCTGCTGGTCAACATCGCAGGGGCGCTGATCCTGCATCGCGGTGGCCAGCAGGATCAGAACCTGCACGGCGCCTTCCTGCATGTGCTGGGCGATCTTCTGGGATCCGTCGGCGCCATCGCGGCCTCCATCGGCATCATGTTCACCGGCTGGATGCCGCTGGACCCGCTGCTCTCGCTTCTGGTGGCGCTGCTGGTGCTGCGCTCGGCCTGGCTGCTGGTGAAGGACTCCGTGCTCGTGCTGCTGCAGGCAACCCCGAAGAACCTCGATCCGGGTGAAGTTCTGACCGAAGCCGTGCGCATCCCCGGCGTGGCGGAGGCCGCGCATTTCCACGCCTGGACCCTGACCGACACCACCATCGTCGCGACGCTCCACGTCACGCCCGCGCCCGGTGTCGATCCGCTGGACCTGCCGCCCCGCGTCAGCGCCCATCTGCGGAAGCGGTTCGGCATCGACCACGCAACCGTGGAAGTCGACCGCCCCGGTTCCATCCGCGCCACGGCGGAAGACACCCGCCCCGCAACCGCCTGACCCCGGCCCCTAACAGGCTGCTGAAAAAGTCCTGAGGCGTCATGCCTATGCGCCGGAAATGGGAAAATCGACCCGGAAACGCCCGGAAGCATATGGATTTCGTCAGATTGCGAACGATTTCCGCTCCAACACAGGCCAAATCCAACACAGGCCAAAAGCCTTTTCCAGCCGCCCGCTAACGGCGCGCGCGCAGGCTCACTTCCGCTTCATCGCCTCCAGCAGCGCCGCGCCAAGCGCGCTGTTGCCCCCGCCGTCTGCGCGATCCGCCGCGCCGCTCCGCGGGCTGCCTGCCTTCTTGCCATCCGACGGACTGCCCTTGCGCGGCTCGTTCTGGCCCGGTTTCCCCCTGCTTCCCGCGCCCCTTTCCCCCGTGCCCCGGTCGCCGATACCCCCGCCGCTCCGCTCCGCAGACCGCTCGCGCCCGGCTTCCGTCCCCGCATTGTCCTTCCGCATCGTCAGACCGATCCGCTTGCGCGGCACATCCACCTCCGTCACCCGGACAGAGACGACATCCCCCGCCTTCACCACCTCATGCGGGTCCTTGACGAACCGGTCGGCAAGCTGGCTCACATGGACCAGCCCGTCCTGATGCACGCCGATATCGACAAAGGCCCCGAAGGCCGCGACATTGGTCACCACACCTTCAAGCCGCATGCCCGGTCTGAGGTCGGAGATCGTCTCCACCCCCTCGGCAAAGGTGGCGGTGCGGAACTCCGGGCGCGGGTCGCGGCCGGGTTTCTCCAGCTCCGCCAGAATGTCCCGCACCGTCGGCAGGCCGAACCGCGCGTCGGTGAAATCCGCCGGGTCCAGCCGCCGCAACGCCTCCGGCTCCCGCACCAGCGCCCGCAGGTCGCGCCCGCTGGCCGTGACGATCCGGCGCGCCACATCATAGGCCTCCGGGTGCACGGCGGAAGCGTCGAGCGGCTCCTTCCCCTCGCGTATCCGCAGGAAGCCCGCGCATTGCTCGAACGCCTTCGGGCCAAGGCGCGCGACCTTCAAAAGCTCCTTCCGGCTGGCGAAAGGCCCGTTCTCGTCCCGGTGCTGGACGATGGCCTGCGCCAGCCCCGGCCCGATCCCCGCCACGCGTGAAAGCAGCGGCCGCGAGGCGGTGTTCAAGTCCACCCCGACCCCGTTCACCGCATCCTCCACCACCCCGTCCAGCGCGCGGCCCAGCCGGTGTTCGTTCACGTCATGCTGATACTGGCCGACGCCGATGGATTTCGGCTCGATCTTGACCAGCTCCGCCAGCGGATCCTGCAGCCGCCGCGCGATGGAAACCGCGCCTCGCAGCGACACGTCCAGCCCCGGAAATTCCTCCGCCGCCAGCGCCGAGGCCGAATAGACCGAGGCCCCCGCCTCCGACACGACCACCTTCATCGGCTTCTTGCCCTGCAGTCCGGCCAGCAGATCGGCGACCATCTTCTCCGTCTCGCGGCTCGCCGTGCCGTTGCCGATGGCGATGAGGTCGATGCCATGCCGCGCGATCATCGCCCCGAGCACCGCCTGCGCGCCCCGCAGGTCGCTTTTCGGCGGGAAGGGATAGACCGTCGCCGTCTCCAGAAGCCGCCCCGTCGCATCGACCGCGGCGACCTTCACCCCGGTGCGGATGCCCGGATCCAGCCCCAGCGTGGCCCGCCCGCCTGCAGGCGCCGCAAGCAGCAGATCGCGCAGGTTCCGGGCAAAGACGCGGATCGCCTCCTCCTCCGCCCGGTCGCGCAGCTCCCCGAACAGGTCGATGGAAAGCGTCGTGCGCAGCTTCACCCGCCACGTCCAGCCGGCCACGTCCGACAGCCACAGATCGCCCGGCCCGCGCCCCGCGACCCCCAGCGCCGCGCGCACCATCCCCTCGGCCCGGCCCTGCCCCGGCGCGGCCTCGCTGTCCACCTCGAGGTCGAGCGTCAGGATCTCCTCGTTCCGGCCCCGGAACATGGCCAGCGCGCGGTGACCGGGGACGGATTTCCATGGCTCCACATGGGTGAAATAGTCGGAGAACTTGGCGCCCGCCGTCTCCTTGCCTTCGACCACGCGGGAGGCGACGCGCGCCTCCGCCCGCAGATGGTCGCGCAGCCGCCCGATCAGCGCCGCGTCCTCCGCGAGCCGCTCGGCGATGATGTCGCGCGCGCCTTCCAGCGCGGCCTTCGGCTCCGGCACGGCCTCGCTCACAAAGCCCGCGGCCAGCTCGGCGGGAACGGCCCGCCGGTCGGCAAGGATCGCATCGGCCAGCGGTTCCAGCCCCTTCTCCCGCGCGATCATCGCCTTGGTGCGCCGCTTGGGCTTGTAGGGAAGGTAGATATCCTCGAGCGCGGCCTTGGTCTCCGCGCCCGCGATCTCCGCCTCCAGCGCCGGGGTCAGCTTGCCCTGATCGCGGATGGAGCCGAGGATGGTCGTCCGCCGCGCGTCCATCTCCCGCAGATAGGCCAGCCGTTCCGCCAGCGTGCGCAGCTGCGTGTCGTCAAGCCCGCCGGTCGCCTCCTTGCGGTAGCGCGCAACAAAAGGCACCGTGGCCCCGCCGTCCAGCAGCGCCACCGCCGCCGCCACCTGATTGGGCCGGGCCGATATGTCGCGAGCGATGGCTTGCGCGATACGGCGGGCAGGGTCGATGGGTGTCATTGCGGTCTCCTTGGCTCTCCCCTTCTCCATGACAGCGAAGGGCGCGGGGACGCAAGGCGGCACGATGGCCGGACGGCAAAACGCCGCCATCGGGGACCTGCGCCGGTCATACGCCAGCGCAGTCCGGCAGGGCGGTCGCCCCATCGCCCGGAGCAGGGCGACCCAATGCCGTGGTGAAAATGTGAAAACGCCACACACGCATGGAGCGGGTAACGGAGCCGGCGATATGCCGAAGAGGGAGGACCTCACACACTCGCGGAGCGGATTCCGCCAGAAACGACCGCCGCTACGCGAGCTGAGCGGACCCGACCGGGCAGAAGTACTGCGGTTATCGCAACGGCTCCGCCCCCCACGCGCGGAGGAGATATGCGCACGGCAGCCTGATCGGCCGCACTTGCCTCCGCACCCTCTGCGCGCGGAGCAGATCCATTCCGGCGAGCGCTGATCCAGCACGCGTCAGCGCCTCCCGCTCTCGATGAGCAGATCCGTGACCTTGGCGCAGAAGACGTCCAACTCCGCGCCCCCGCATGGAGCGGACCCATTTCGCGTTATCGCCCCATCCACCCCGGGTAGCCCACAGGCGCGGGTGGAGCGGGCACGACAAAGGATTGCGAAACCATGAGTAACCTTCAGCAGGCTACTGAGAAAGCCGGATATCGGCGCGGCCTCGCGTTGAAAGCCGGAAAATCGGTCCGGTTCCGGCCAAAGCTTGCGGTTTCCGGGACGCTCTTCAACGATGTGGGGAAGGTCTCCGCCTCAGCGTAACCCCCGAATGCTTTTTCAGCAGCCTGTTGGCCCTCCCAAACACGCAGAACCGACCCTGCGTCAGCCCTGGGGATCGCCGGATTTGGCAGGCTGCTGAAAAAGTCCTGAAGTTTCATGCCTATGCGCCTAAAATCGGAAAATCCGCCCGGAAACGCCCGGAAGCTGGATTTCGTCAGATGGCGAACGATTTCCGCTCCAACGCACACCAAAGCCTTTTTCAGCGGCCTGTGAGGAGCGCCTCCGCACGCGCGGGGACGGGGCGGAAAGATCAGCATCTCGTCCACCGATCTCAGCGCGCCCGGGGATCCGGGCTGTGTGTGATAGCACGTGGATCTTGTGAGCGCCTACACCCGCCGCGCGGTGGGGGCGATGCCCCGCCCTCTACCGCCAGCGGAGAGCATCCCGCCCGCCGGAAGCGGACATGGCGCGATGTCCGTCGCGCAGAGCTTCAGTCGAAATGCTCGACCGCATCGGCAGCGCCCGCCACCCAGTAGCCCGAGGCCTTGACCCAGTGCTTCGGCAGGCCGCGCTCCTCCAGAAGATAGGCGCGGAGCGCCCGCGTCACCGAAGCCTCCGCCGCGATCCAGACGAAGCAGCGCGGGCCAAGATCCATCTCCCGCAGCGGGGCGAGCAGCCGCTCGGCCAGCACGGCCTCCGCCTCAGGGCGGTGGATCCAGCGGATATCGGTCGCGGCGGCGGTGTCGAAGCTCTGCTCGTCCTCCGGCCCCGGCACGGCGATGAGCGCGGCAACGGGCGTGCCCGCCGCCATCTCCTCGATCCGCCGCCCGATCGCGGGCAATGCGGTTTCATCCCCGATCAGCAGCCAGCGGTCGATATCGCCCGCGATGACCTGCGATCCGCGCGGCCCCCCGATGGTCAGTCCCGACCCCTCCACGGCAGAGAGCGCCCAGTCCGTCGCCGGTCCCGCCTCGTGCAAAGCGAAGTCGATCACCAGTTCCCCTTTGGCCGCGTCATAGCGCCGGGGCGTATAATCCCGCCGTTGCGGCTCGCCCTCGCCCGGCAGCATGATCTTCACGTGATCGTCCGGCGCGGCGCTGTAGAACCCCTCCAGCTCCGCCCCGGTCAGGGTGATGCGCTGCATATGCGGGGTCAGCCGCTCCGTCCGGGCCACGATCAGGTCACGGCGCTTCAACTCGTGGCGGATGCGCTCGATCCGCGGCTCGGCGTGCTGCGCGGCGATATCAGTCATGGTCTTCATCCTTCCTGCCGCAGCGGCGCGGCCGATTCTGCAGGACCGACCGTTCCGCTGATCCCGCCTGTTGCCACCTCAGGGCGACAAATCGTAGTATTATTGTCAACAATACCCGTCCGCGTCAAGCGGATGGCTCACCTGCTGCGTTTTCCGCAATCCGCAGGCAGACCCGAACCGCCGCCGCCATATCCTGCACGCTGACCCATTCGAGCGGGCCGTGGATCTCCTGCATCCCGGTAAAGACATTGGGCGTGGGCACGCCCATCTCCGTCAGGCGCGAGCCGTCCGTGCCCCCGCGGATGGGCACCGAAACCGGCTCCAGCCCCTCGGCCCGCACGGCGGCGCGAGCGATCTCCACCGGGGTCATGTCCTTTTCCAGCCAGTAGCGCATGTTGCGATACTGCGGCCGGATATCGCACACCACCCGCGCCCGCGGCTCCGTCGCCTGCACCGCGGCGGCGGCCTGCCGCAGCAGATCGCCCTTGGCCGAAAGACCCTCCAGCTCGAAGTCGCGCAGGATGAAGCGCAGCTCCGCCCTGGCCGCCGTGCCGGTGATCTCGTAGAGATGCAGAAACCCCTCCCGCCCCTCCGTAACTTCCGGCGTCATCGTCGCCTGCGGCAGAAGCGCCACCAGCTTCGCCGCCAGATGCAGGGCATTCACCAGCTTGCCCCTGGCCCAGCCGGGATGGGCCGAAACCCCGGTGATGCTGACGATCGCCCCGTCCGCCGAGAAGCTCTCATACTCGATCTCGCCCAACCCGGCGCCATCGAACGTATAGGCGAAGTCCGCGCCCAGATCGGCAGGCAGCCGCCTGTCCACGCCGCGCCCCACCTCCTCATCGGGCGTGAAGGCCAGCCGCAGCTTGCCGTGCCGGATCTCCGGCTGCGCCAGCAGATGCCGCGCCGCCGTCATGATGATCGCCACCCCCGCCTTGTCATCGGCCCCGAGCAGCGTGGACCCGCTCGCCGTGATGATGTCGTCGCCCATCTTGGTGCCGAGATAGGCCGACACCTCCGGCGACAACACCAGATCGGGCGCATCGGGATAGGTGATCGGCCCGCCGTTGTACCCCCGGTGAACGCGCGGCTTCACCCCCGTAGCGTTATAGGCAGGCGCAGTATCCACATGGGCGAGCAGCCCGATGACCGGCGCGCCCTCCGCTCCCGGAGTGGCGGGAACCGTGGCCAGCACGACGCCATAGTCGGTGATGGTCACATCCGCCGCGCCGATCTCGCGCAGTTCCTCCGCCAGCAGCCGCGCCATGTCGAGCTGGATCGCCGTGCTGGGGGAACTCTCCGAGCGTTCGTCGCTCTGGCTGTCCACCTGCACATAGCGGACAAGCCGCTCTTCCACTTCACGGTCGAAATCGGTCATGCTGTCCTCCGGGTATTTCAGGGGATGAGCCGCCGAAGCGCGGGCGAAGTCAACCCGCCCCGCACCGCTGCCCCGCCTTTCTTCCGAAACCCCGGAGGCGCCCGCGGAGGGGGCGACATCCCGTTGGCCGAGCTTGCCGCGTTGCCGATCCTGTGCCGGAACGATGATACAGACCGCCTCCGAACCCCCGCTCTCCCCCGTCGCGGAGGAGAGCAATCGCCCGCCGCGCGAAGCTCCCAAATGGCGCAGCGTGGCGGGCGATTGCGGAAGCCAAAGGCGGCGGAGGCACCCGCGCGTGCCCCCTGCGTCATGAAAAATCGCAAAGACGCCAACGCCCCCCGCAGCCCGCCGAAACGATCCCGAAGCGTCATTTTCAGGCGCTGGCAACCGGACATCGGCCCCGGAAAGATCCGAGATCTGCAGACCTCCAGCCGGATCGCGAAGGATTTGCGCTCCCGCGCGGATCCGCAGCCTGCTAGCGGTTGTCCGACAGGATCATCGCCGCAGCCTTTTCCGCGATCATGATGGTCGGAGAGTTGGTGTTGCCGCTGGTGATCGTCGGCATGACAGAGGCATCCGCCACCCGGAGCCGGCCGATCCCCCTGAGGCGCAGCCGGGGATCCACGACGGAGCCGTCGTCCCCGCCCATGCGGCACGTGCCCGCCGGGTGAAAGATCGTCGTGCCGATCTCTCCCGCCGCACGACGCAGGTCGGCGTCGCTCTGGTAGTCCGGGCCGGGACGATATTCTTCCGGCTGGTATTGCGCAAAAGCGGGCTGGCTGGCGATCCTGCGCGTCAGCCGGATCGCGCGCGCGGCCACCTCCAGATCGCCCTCGGTCGAAAGGTAGTTGGGCCGGATCGCGGGCGGGCTGCGATAGTCGCCGTTCACCGCCCGCACCTCTCCCCGGCTCTCGGGGCGCAGGTTGCAGACGCTCGCCGTCATCGCCGGGAACGGGTGAACCTTGTCGCCGAACTTGTCGAGGCTTACCGGCTGGACATGGTATTCCAGATCGGGCGTTGCCTTTTCTGGGCCGGAGCGGGTGAAGATCCCCACCTGACTGGGCGCCATCGACATCGGGCCGGAGCGTTTGAGCGCATATTCCAGCCCGATCGACGCCTTGCCGAACAGCGAGGACGCCTTTTCGTTCAGCGTGGGCACGCCCGTCACCTTGTAGACCAGCCGCAGTTGTAGGTGATCCTGAAGGTTGCCGCCAACGCCCGCCACCTCCCGGATCGGGTCGATGCCCGCATCGCGCAGCGCCTCCCCCGGTCCGACGCCCGAGAGTTGCAGGATATGCGGGGAGCCGACCGCGCCCGCCGAGAGCACGACTTCTGCCCGCGCGCGTGCCACCTTCTCCTGACCTGCATGGTCATAGACCACGCCGGTCACCTCACCGCCTTCGACCTGCAGCCGCTTGACCTGCGCTTCCGTCAACACGCGCAGATTGGGCCGGTTCATCGCGGGCCGGAGAAAGGCTTTCGCCGCGCTCCAGCGGATGCCGGACCGCTGGTTCACGTCGAAATAGCCGCCGCCCTCGTTCGTGCCCGTGTTGAAATCGTCGGTGCGCGGAATGCCCGCCTCCACCGCCGCGTCGAGAAAGGCGTCCAGCACCTTCCAGCGCACGCGCGCCTTCTCCACCCGCCATTCGCCGCCCGCGCCATGCAGGTCGGAGGCGCCCTTGTAGAAATCCTCCTGCCGCTTG
This sequence comes from Haematobacter genomosp. 1, assembly GCF_002196855.1. Classification (GTDB taxonomy): domain Bacteria; phylum Pseudomonadota; class Alphaproteobacteria; order Rhodobacterales; family Rhodobacteraceae; genus Haematobacter. Next base: position 273,816 of record NZ_NIPW01000005.1, read on the forward strand.
AACACCGGGAGCACGTCGTCCCAGCCCCAGCCGGTGCAGCCGAGCTGCCGCCAGTGGTCGTAATCCGCCGCCTGCCCCCGCATGTAGATCATGCCGTTGATGGAGGAGGACCCGCCCAGCACCTTGCCGCGCGGATAGCCCAGCTTCCGCCCGTTCAGCCCCGGCACCGCCTCCGTCTGGAAACACCAGTCGGTGCGCGGGTTGGCGATGCAGTAGAGATAGCCCACCGGAATGTGGATCCAGTGGTAGTTGTCCCTGCCCCCGGCCTCCAGCAGCAGCACCCGGTTCCTCGGGTCGGCGGAGAGCCGGTTGGCCAGAACGCAGCCCGCCGATCCCGCGCCGATGACGATATAGTCGTATTCTTCCATCTCGACTCTCTGGCTGGGCTGTCTGGATCAGATGTCCGGGGGGCCGTGACGGCCTCCCTTCTCGCGCGTGTCAGGGGCCCACGACGGGCCCCCTTCTTGCAGGGGTCTTGGCCCCCCTCTCGAAAAGCTCAGTTCTCGGCCTTGAACCCGAGGCTCCGGCCGATGCGGGAGGCATAGAACTCCCCGATGATGCCGCGGCGGAACAGCAGCACGCAGACCATGAACACCAGACCCGTGACAATGGTCACCGGGAAGTCGGAAGTGGCGAGGTAGTTCTGCAGCGTCACCACAAGCCCCGCACCGAACACCGGACCGAGGAAGGTGCCGATCCCGCCCAGCAGCGTCATCAGGATGACTTCGCCCGACATCTGCCAGGCCACGTCGGTCAGCGTGGCGAACTGGAAGACCAGCGCCTTCAGACCGCCCGCCAGGCCAGACAGCGCCGCCGACATCACGAAAGCGCCGAGCTTGTAGCCCGCCGTCGAATAGCCCAGCGAGATCGCCCGGTTCTCGTTCTCGCGGATCGATTTCAGGATCATGCCGAAGGGCGAATGCACGAACCGCCAGATGATCGCCATGCCGATCAGGAACACCGCCAGCACGAAGTAATACATGTTGAGCGGCTGGTTGAGGTCGATCACCCCGAACAGATGGCCGCGCGGCACGGACTGGATGCCGTCCTCACCATGGGTGAAGGGCGCCTGCAGACAGTAGAAGAAGAACATCTGGCTGAGCGCGAGGGTGATCATCGCGAAGTAGATGCCCTGCCGCCGGATGGCGATGGCACCCATCACCAGCCCCAGCAGCGCCGCCCCCGCGACCCCGGTCAGGATCGCAAGCTCCGGCGAAAAGCCCCAGACCTTCGCCGCATGGGCGGTGAAGTAGGCCGACCCGCCGAAGAAGGCCGCATGGCCGAAGCTGAGCAGCCCCGTATAGCCGAGCAGCAGGTTGAAGGCCGAGGCGAACAGCGCAAAGCACAGAAGCTTCATCACGAAGATCGGATAGACGTAGAAGGGCGCGGCCAACGCCAGCGCGAGCAGCACCAGCAGAAGCCCGATGCGGATCGCGCTGGCCCGGGGGTGGACCGCGACGGACGCCGCCGCGGGAACGGAAGAACCATGTGCGGACATGTCAGGCATCCTTTCCGAAAAGTCCCGCCGGTCGCAGGAGCAGGACGATGGCCATGATGACGAAGATCACCATGTTGGAGGCTTCCGGGTAGAAGACCTTGGTCAGACCCTCGGCGATGCCCAGCATGTAGCCGGTCACGATCGCGCCGAGGATGGAGCCCATCCCCCCCACGACGACCACCGCAAAGACGATGATGATGATGTTGGAACCCATGAGCGGCGAGACCTGGTACACCGGCGCGGCCAGCACGCCCGCCAGCGCCGCCAGCCCCGCGCCGAGCGCATAGGTGAAGGTCAGCAGCAGCGGCACGTTCACCCCGAAGGATTGCACCAGCACCGGGTTTTCCGTCGCCGCGCGCAGATAGGCGCCGAGCTTGGTCTTTTCGATCAGCACCCATGTCGCGATACAGGCGATGAGCGAGGCCACGATCACCCAGCCGCGATAGATCGGCAGGAACATGAAGCCGAGGTTGACCGCCCCCGTCAGCTGCGGCGGCGCCGGATAGGGCTGGCCGGAGGCGCCGAAGAAGTAGCGGAACGTCCCCTCGATCACCAGCGCCAGCCCGAAGGTGTAGAGCAGCCCGTAAAGGTGGTCGAGCTTGTAGAGCCGGGACAGCATGGTCTTTTCGATGATTGCCGCAAAGGCCGCCACGATCAGCGGGGCAAGCAGCAGCGCGAACCAGTAGTTCAGCCCCAGCTTGGTCAGCAGCAGCAGCGCCACGAACGCGCCCAGCATGTACTGCGCGCCATGCGCGAAGTTGATGACCCGGAGCAGACCGAAGATCACCGCCAGCCCCAGCGACAGCAGCGCATAGAAGGAGCCGTTGATGAGGCCGATGAGCAACTGGCCCATAAGTGCCTGGATCGGCACGCCGAAGATTGTCGTCATGTCAGACCCCCAGCTCCTGGTTGAGCAGTTCCATCTTGTCGGCCAGTTGCGAGACGGGGAACTCCGCCGTCATCTGCCCGTGGTCCATCAGGTAGAACCGGTCCGCGATCTTGGAGGCGAAGCGGAAGTTCTGCTCCACCAGCACCACGGTCATCCCGCGCGCCTTGAGCTTCACCAGCACCTCGCCGATCCGCTGGATGATGACGGGGGCCAGACCCTCCGTCGGCTCGTCCAGCAGGATGCATTTCACGCCCGTGCGCAGGATCCGCGCCATGGCGAGCATCTGCTGCTCGCCCCCCGACAGCTTGGTGCCGGGCGAGTTGCGCCGCTCCAGCAGGTTCGGGAACAGGTCGTATATCTCGTCGAGACTCATGCCGCCCGGCGCCACCACCGGCGGCAGCAGCAGGTTCTCCTCCACCGAAAGCGTGGCGAAGATGCCCCGCTCCTCCGGGACGAAGCCGATGCCCGTGCGCGCCACCTTGTAGAGCGGCATGGCCATCAGGTTCTGGCCGGCAAAGGTGATCTCGCCCGTGCGCTTCCGCAGGATGCCCATGATCGTGCGCAGCGTCGTTGTCTTGCCCATGCCGTTCCGGCCGAGGATGCAGATCATCTCGCCTTCATCAACATGCAGGTTCACGCCGTGAAGGACATGGCTCTCGCCATACCAGGCTTGCAGGTTCTTTACTGTCAGCAGCGCGGCCATCTAGTCCTCCGTGCCCATGTAGGCCGTGCGCACGCGGGGGTCGCGGCTCACGGTCTCGTAATCGCCCGAGGCGATGATCTCGCCCCGCTGGAGCACCGTGACGTGGTGGCAGATGTCGGCCACGACCGACAGGTTGTGCTCCACCATCAGCACGGCGCGGTCCCTGGCCACGTCGCGGATGATGTCGGCCACCATGTGCACGTCCTCCTGCCCCATGCCGGCCATCGGCTCGTCGAGCAAAAGCACCTGCGGGTCGAGCGCCAGCGTCGTCGCGATCTCCAGCACGCGCTTGCGCCCGTAGGACAGGTCCGCTGCGCGGGTGTGCAGGTAGGGCGTGAGCCCCAGATGCTCCACCAGCTCCTCCGCCCGCCCGTTCAGCCGGTCGAGCGCGGACAGCGGCAGCCAGAACTGCGTGGCCAGCCCCGCCGGCCGCTGAAGCGCGACACGCACGTTCTCCAGCACCGTCAGATGCGGAAACACCGCCGAGATCTGGAACGACCGCACCATTCCCATCCGCGCGATCCTGTCGGGCCGCGTGCCGGTGATGTCGGTGCCCAGAAGCTCGATCTTGCCCCGCGTGGGCTGAAGGAACTTCGTCAGCAGGTTGAACACCGTGGTCTTGCCCGCGCCGTTCGGCCCGATCAGCGCGTGGATCCGGGCGTGACGAACGTCCAGATCCACGTTGTTGACCGCGGTGAACCCCGCGAAGTCCTTGCCCAAGCCCCGGGCGGTAAGAACCACCCGGGCATCGTCCTGTGCCTGCTGCATCGCCACCATCGTCATTGCACCAAGGGGCAGCCGGTCGTCTTGGGATCAGGATAGGCATCCTTCCCCGGAACGGTCGCCAGAATGTTGTAGAAGTCAGAATCGCCCTTCATCTCGTCGGGCTTCTTCACCTCGATGAGATAGACATCGCTCGCCATCCGCCCGTTCGGCCAGACGACGCCGTTCTGGGTGAAGGAGTCCTTCACCGGCATCTCGTGCAGCTTGGCCGCCACCGCGTCAGGGTCGTCCGTGCCCGCGGCCTCGATCGCCTTCAGATACTGAAGCACGGCCGAATAGGTGCCCGCATGGATCATGTTGGGATAGACCCCGGCCTTGGCCTTGATCCGTTCGCCCAGCTCGCGCGATATGTCGTTGGCATCCCAGTAGTAGGATTCCGCCAGCACCAGCCCCTGCCCGGCCTCCACGCCGATGCCCCGCACTTCCGGCAGCGTGAACAGAAGCGCCGCCATCCGCTGGCCGCCCTGAACGATGCCGAATTCCGACGCCTGCTTGATCGCGCTCTGCGTGTCCAGCCCGGCGGAGGCCAGCCCGACGACCTTCGCGCCGGAGGCCTGCGCCTGCAGCAGGAAGGAGGAGTAATCCGTCGTGCCGATGGGATGGCGGACGGAGCCGAGCACCTTGCCGCCCTTCTCCTCCACCACCTTCGTGGTCGAAGCCTCGAGGTTGTGGCCGAACGCATAGTCGGAGGTCAGGAAGAACCAGCTGTCGCCGCCCTCTGCCACCAGCGCGCCGCCCACCACGTTGGACAACATCGTCGTGTCGTAGGCCCAGTGGAAGTTGTAGGGCGTGCAGGCCTTGCCGGAGATGTCCGCCGCCCCGCCGCCGGTGACCATGGTGATCTTCTTGGCGTCCTTCGACAGCCCCACCACCGCCAGCGCCACGGCGGAGTTCGGCAGGTCGGTGATCATGTCCACCTGTTCGGTGTCATACCACTGCCGCGCGATGTTCGATGCCACGTCGGGCTTGTTCTGGTGATCGGCGGTGATGACCTCGATCGGCATGCCCAGAACGGTGCCCCCGAACTCCTCCACCGCGACCAGCGCGGCCTGATAGGAGGTGCGCCCGGTCGTGTCGGCATAGACGCCGGACTGATCGTTCAGGACACCGATCTTCACCTTGCCGTCGGAGATCTTTGCCTCCTGAGCAGCGGCGGGCCCCGCAACGGAACCGGCGATGAGCGCAAGCGCCGCAGCGCCGGTCATGAGTGTGTTTTTCATTCTCCCCTCCCCTTGGTTGAATGTCTTACTGCGTCAGCGGGCAGCCGCTGTCCTTCGCGCTCACATTGGCCTGTTCACCCGGCACTGTGGCGAGAATGTTGAAGAAATCCTCGGTCCCCGACATTTCGGAGGGCTTCTTGACCTCCAGCAGGAACACGTCGCTCACCATGCGCCCGTTCGGCAGCACCTTGCCGCCCTGCACATAGTCATCGTTCACGGGCATTTCGTGCAGCTTTGCCGCGACCGCCTTGCCATCGTCCGTGCCTGCGGCCTCAATGGCCTTGAGGTATTGCATCACCGCCGAATAGACGCCGGCCTGAAGCATGTTCGGATAGACGCCGACCCGCTTCTTGATCTTCTCGCCCAGCCTGCGCGACTCGTCGTTCCGATCCCAGTAGTAGTTCTCCGTCATCACAAGCCCCTGCGCCGCTTCGGCGCCAAGCCCGCGCACATCCGCCAGGGTGAACAGCAGCGCCGCGAATTTCTGCCCGCCCGCCGTGATGCCGAATTCCTGCCCCTGCTTGATGGCATTGGCGGTGTCCAGCCCGGCAGAAGCCAGCCCGATCACCTTGGCGCCCGAAGACTGCGCCTGCAGCAGGAACGACGAATAGTCCGTCGTGGCCAGCGGATGACGAACCGCGCCGAGCACCTTGCCGCCCTTCCCCTCCACGACCTTGGTCGTCGCCTGTTCGAGACTGTGGCCGAACACGTAGTCGGCAGTCAGGAAATACCAGCTGTCGCCGCCCTGCTCGACCAGGGCTCCGCCCACCACGCGGGAGAGCATCTCGGTGTCATAGGCCCACTGGAAGGCGAGCGGCGTGCATTGCGCCCCGGTGATGAGGGCGGAACCGCCGCCGACCGAGATGGTCACCTTGCCCCGCTCCAGGCTCAGCGCCTGCACCGCCAGCGCGACGGAGGAAGTGGGCAGATCCATGATCGTGTCCACCTGTTCGGTGTCATACCATTGCCGCGCGATGTTGGAACCGATGTCGGTCTTGTTCTGGTGATCGGCAGCGACGATCTCGATGGGCGCGCCCAGCACCGTGCCGCCGAAGTCTTCCGCCGCCTGACGCGCCGCCTCGACGCCCGTCCGCCCTCCGGCATCGGCATAGACGCCCGACTGGTCGTTCATGATGCCGATCTTGACCTTGCCGTCAGAGATGCCCTGCGCCGCGAGCGGCCCTGCCGCGAGCAATGCTGCTACGGCGACGGAAGCCGCATAACCGTGAATCTTCATCCTACCCTCCATGAAGTTCCGTGACCTGTCATGTCGATCCGGTCTCCCCAACCGGATCGGGCGGGCCGGACAGTCCGGCCACACCCGTCGCATCACCCGGTCAGTTGACCAGCGGGCAGCCCGATTTCGCCGGATCGGCAAACGCCTGCGCGCCGGGGATCGTGGCCTTCACCGTGTAGTAGTCCCACGGAACGTCGCTTTCGCCGGGTTTCTTCACTTCCATCAGATAGGCGTCGGTGATGAGCCGCCCGTTGGCGCCGACATGGCCGTTCTCGCTGAACACGTCATGCACCGGCAGTTCGTGGAGTTTCTTGGCCACCGCCTCGGTCTCGTCCGTGCCCGCGGCCTCGACCGCCTTGAGGTAGGAGAGCACCGCCGAATAGGTGCCCGCCTGAACCATGTTCGGCATGACCTTCGTGCGCTCGAAGAACCGCTTGCCGAACTCCCGGCTCGCGTCGTTGCGGTTCCAGTAGAAGCTTTCCGTCAGGTTCAGCCCCTGCGCCGTCTCCAGCCCGAGGCCGTTGACCTCCGCCAGCGTGAACAGCAGCGCGGCGAGCTTCTGCCCGCCCGCGGTGATGCCGAACTCAGCCGCCTGCTTGATGGTGTTCTGCGTGTCGAGACCCGCGTTCGCCAGCCCGATCACCTTGGCACCGGAAGACTGCGCCTGCAGCAGGAAGGAGGAATAGTCCGTCGTGGCCAGCGGGTGCCGCACCGCACCGACGACCTTGCCGCCCTTCTCCTCCACCACATGGGTGGTCTGCTCCTCGAGGCTGTAGCCGAAGGCATAATCCGCCGTCAGGAAGAACCAGCTGTCGCCGCCGCCATCGACCAGCGCCCCGCCCGTTCCGACCGCGAGCATATGGGTGTCATAAGCCCAGTGGAACCCGTAGGGCGTGCACTGCTTGCCGGTCAGCTCCGCCGTGGCGGCGCCGGTGTTGATGGTGATCTTCTTCTTCTCCAGGCTCAGCGCCTGCACCGCCAGCCCCACGGAGGAGGTGGTCAGTTCCATGATCGTGTCCACCTGTTCGGTGTCATACCACTGCCGCGCGATGTTGGAGGCGATGTCGGGCTTGTTCTGATGGTCCGCCGTGACCACTTCGATCGGCGCGCCCAGAACCTTGCCGCCGAAATCCTCGACCGCCATCTTCGCCGCCTCGAAGGAGGCCTTGCCGCCGAAATCGGCATAGACACCCGACTGGTCGTTCAGGATGCCGATCTTGACCTTGCCGTTGGATACTTCGGCCAGCGCCGGGCCGGCCGTCAGGGCACAGATGGCCGCCGTCATCAGTAGTCTTTGCATATATTCCCCCCTCGCAACCGCCCTGCCGGGACGTCGCGCTCCATCCGCCGGATCGCCCGGCGCCTCTCCATCTTGTCTGCTGCGACACCGCCTCCACTTCCCTCCGGGGCGCCGCAGCGTTACTTAGCCAGAGCGCAGCGAGCCATGCAAGAGAGGCAATGCAGATATTCGCTGGAAAGGACCATCATGTGGTCTCCCACGTCCTTCACCTAGCGCCATTTCCCCCAATGGAACCGGCATTTTTCCAAATTGAAGGCAGAAGCGCGAAAACTGGGCAGCCCGAATCGTTCCACGTAACGGACCTTCCGCAACCCGGCGAGTCACCTCCCCGGCCCCCGACCAAAGCGGCCGCACCCGTCACGCACCACGTCGCGAATGTCCCAGGCCCGGACACGAGCGCCAAGCATAAACGCCAGGCACAAACGGCCCACAACACCACCACCCAGCCGCCGAAGGCAGGCATGGCGCACGTGAACGAAAAATCCGAAACGCCAGCAAAAAGGGGGGACGGCGATGCGTCCCCCCTTCTTCGTGACAACCATTGCCTCGCGGCCGCCGCCGCAAAAGGTCAGGCCAGTTCCAGCACCAGCTTGCCCGTCACGCCCCGGCCCGACAGCCGCGCGATGGCCTCTCCCGCCCGGTCGAGCGGCAGGACATCGGCCACGGGCGGCTTCACCGCGCCCCGCGCATGCAGCGCCAGCAGCTCGTCCATGGCGCGGTGATGCGCGGCCGGGTCCCGGCGCACGGCAGCCCCCCAGAACACGCCCCGGATATCGCAGCTTTTCAGCAGGGTGAGGTTCAGCGGAATCGACGGGATTCCCGCCGGAAAGCCCACGACCAGATAGCGCCCGCCCCAGGCCATGGTGCGCAGCGCCGGTTCCGCATAGCCGCCGCCCACCGTGTCGAACACGATATCCGCCCCGTCCGGCATCGCCTCCTTGAACGCGTTGGCGAGCGCCCGCCCCGCCTCCCGGTCGCCGCCCACCGTGGCGGGATAGAGCACCGCGCCCTCCGCTCCCCGGTCACGGGCCAGCGCCAGCTTCTCCGCGCTGGAGGCCGCCGCCACGACGCGCGCGCCCGCCGCCACGGCAAGCTCCACCGCCGCCAGCCCGACACCACCGCCCGCACCCAGCACGAGCACCGTCTCCCCCGCCTTCAGGTCGCCCCGCTCCTGCAGCCCGTAGAGCGCGGTGCCATAGGTCATCTGCAGCGCCGCCGCCTCCACGAAGCCGATGCCCTCGGTCAGCGGGTGGCAGCGCCACGCCTCCACCGTCACCTGCTCCGCCATGCCGCCGGATGTCAGGAAGGCCATCACCCTGTCGCCCTTTGCGAAACCGGTCACATCCGGCCCGACAGCCTCCACGACGCCCGCAACCTCCGCACCGGGCGAAAAGGGGCGCGGGGGACGCACCTGATAGCGGTCCTCGATAATCAGCGCGTCGGGAAAGTTCACCCCAGCCGCATGGACGCGGATCGTCAGCTCCCCCGGCCCCGGCGCGGGCGCATCCGCCGTCTCCGCCACGACCAGCGTTTCCGGGCCACCGGGTTCCCTGCTCAACACTGCACGCATGTCTCTCCTCCACGTTCCTGACATTTGTAAGGCATCCTAGCCGCGCGCGGGCCGCGCGCCAATCCCCTCCCTGCGTGCGTCCCCGAAATGCCCCCGAATACGCGATGCCCCCCGGCGTCGGTCGGCCCGTGCCACCACGCCGTGCCCCCCCTCCCCGACGCAGCCCGCTCTGCAAGGCCCCGTGCCCCCGGCCCTTCCCGCAACTCCGCCCCGCGCTCCCGCACCCCCTCCGGCACCCGCGCGGCGGCCCGGCAGCGGCCTCGCGCGCCCGTCGCCACTTCGTGACCGCCCTATCCGACGGAAAGCGGCGACACCTGCGTTGAAGCAGGGAGAGAATGCGGCTCCCCCGCAGGAAAACCGCCGGAAACAGGCCACATGACAGACCAGAAATTCCCCGCCGTGTTGCAGCGCCCCGCCCGCTCTGCAATGGCGAACGACCAGCTCCTGACCGGATACGCCAGACCATGACCCTCCCCCGCCCGCGACGGTTCCTCCTCCTTCTCCTGCTCTGCCTGCTGGCCGGCGGCGCCGCATGGTGGTTCTGGCAACGCAGCCAGACCCCCGCGCAGCCCGCGGTGCTGACCGCAACCGTCGTGCGCGGCAACATAGAGCAGACGGTCCTTGCCACCGGAACGCTCCGCCCGGCGCGGCTGGTGGCAGTCGGCTCGCAGGTCTCGGGCCGCATCACCTCGGTCGATGTGACGCTGGGCCAGACGGTCAGGGCGGGCGACCTCATCGCCCAGATCGACAGCCGCACGCAGGAAAACGCCCTCAAGACGGCGGAGGCCGCACTCGCCGCCTCCCAGGCCCAGCGGGTCGAAAAGGAGGCCTCCCTCCGGCTGGCGGAGATCACGCTCACCCGGCAGTCGGGCCTTTACGAACGCCGCGCCGTCTCGCAGGCGGATGTGGATACCGCGCGCGCCAACGTGGACACGGCCAATGCCCAGATCGCCGCGCTGGATGCCCAGATCGAACAGGGGAAGGTCGCCGTCAGCAATGCCCAGACCAACCTCGGCTATACCCGGATCACCGCGCCGATCGACGGCACCGTGCTTGCCGTCACCAGCCAGCAGGGCCAGACGCTGAACGCCAATCAGTCCACCCCCACCATCGTCGTGCTGGGTCAGCTCGACCGGATGACGGTGGAGGCGGAGATCTCGGAGGCCGACATCCTCAAGGTCTCCCCCGGTCAGGACGTGTATTTCTCCGTTCTGGGCGACAGCGGCCGCCGTTATGAAGGGAAGCTTGAAACCATAGACCCCGCGCCGGAATCCATCACCAGCGACCGGGCGATCTCCACCTCCACCTCCGCCAGCAGTTCCACATCCTCCACCTCCGCCATCTACTACTTCGGCAATTTCGATATCGACAATGCCGACGGGCGGCTTCGCACCTACATGACGGCAGAGGTCCACATCGTGCTGGGCCGCGCCACGGGCGTGCTGACCATCCCCTCCGCCGCAGTGAGCCTGCCACGGGCCGATGGCAGCCGCTCCGTTCAGGTGCAGTCGGCGGACGGCAGCGTCTCCCGCCGTCAGGTGGAGATCGGGCTGGACGACAAGGTGACGGCAGAGGTGACCTCGGGCCTGCAGGAGGGCGACCGCGTCGTCACCGGCACGGCGGCGGGCGTGGCGGGCGACGGCAGCCAGCGCCGCCCGCGCGGCCCCATGGGCTTCTGAGGAACGGGCGATGGCACAGGATACCCCCCTCCCCCCGCAACAGAACCCGCAAGGCGCGCCCGCTAACCCGCCCGCTCCCCCGCCCTCCACCGAGACGCCTTCGCCGGGCGACACCGCGCCCCGCCCGGAGCCGCGGCACGACGATCCTCTCCTCCACCCGCAGGATGCCTCTCCCCGGACGGGGGATGGCCCCGAAGCCACGCGCCATCCGTCACCGCAGGACATGGCCCGACATGCCGCGCCACAGGCCCGCCCGCCGACTCTTCCACCGCCCCGCCCATCGCGCCGCCCCCCGGCCCTCCCCCGGTCTCGGGGCGCGCCTCCCGCCTCGCAGGACCCGTTGATAGAGCTGACCCGCGTCACCCGCGAATACCCTTCCGGCGACGGCACGGTCGCCGTGCTGAAGGGCATCGACCTCACCATCGCGCGGGGAGAGATGGTGGCCATCGTCGGCGCCTCCGGCTCCGGCAAATCCACGCTGATGAACATTCTAGGCTGCCTCGACCGCCCCAGCTCCGGCAGCTACCGCATCTCCGGCCGGGAAACGTCGCAGCTTTCGCCCGATGAGCTTGCCGCCCTCCGGCGGGAGCATTTCGGCTTCATCTTCCAGCGCTACAACCTGCTGCCCGAACTCACCGCCCTCGGCAACGTGGAGGTGCCCGCGATCTATGCCGGACGCGCGCGCGGGGAGCGGGAGCCGCGTGCGGCTTCGCTTCTCGGCCGTCTCGGCCTCGCGGACAAGGTGCGCAACCGGCCGAACCAGCTTTCGGGCGGCCAGCAGCAGCGCGTCTCCATCGCCCGCGCCCTGATGAACGGGGCCGAGGTGATCCTCGCCGACGAACCGACCGGCGCGCTGGACACCGCCAGCGGTCAGGAAGTGCTGCGCATCCTCGACGAACTCCATGCGGAGGGGCGGACCGTCATCATCGTCACCCATGATCCCGGCATCGCCGCCCGCGCCGAACGGATCATCGAGATCCGCGACGGAGAGATCATCGGCGACCACCCGACCGGCCGCGTCACCCCCCCTGCCCTCGCTGAGATCGGCAGTCCGTTCCCCGGCGGGCCTCCCCCCGATGGACCACTCTCCCGCGGGCAACATCCCGGCAGTCCTCTCCCAGACGGGCCCCTCCCCGCCGATCTGCCCCCCGCCGATCTGCCCCCGGCCGATCCCCCCGCCCATCCTCCCCCCGCCCATGCGCGTTCCCGCCGCGCCGGCCCCGCGATGCTGGCCACCCGCCTCCGCGAAGCCTTCCTCATGGCCCTGACGGCGATGAACGCGCACAAGCTGCGCACCTTCCTGACCATGCTGGGCATCATCATCGGCATCGCCTCCGTCGTGTCGGTGGTGGCGCTCGGCGCGGGGTCGCGGCAGCAGGTGCTGGCGAACATCTCCAGCCTCGGCACCAACACGCTGGAGATCTTCGCCGGGCGCGACTTCGGCGATACCCGCTCCGGGCGGATCACCACGCTCGTCGTCTCCGATGCGCAGGCCCTGTCGCTCCAGCCCTACGTGGCCGCGGTCACGCCCACCGTCTCCACCTCCAAGACCATCCGCTACGGCGCGACGGAGGTCTCCACCCTCGTCAACGGCGTGGGAGAGCAGTTCTTCGATGCCCGCGGCGCGAAACTCGTGGCGGGGCGGCTGTTCGACGCGGGCGACGTGGCCGGTTTCTCGCAGGATGCGGTGATCGACGAAAACACCCGCGTCACCCTGTTCCCCGATGGCGATGCCGTGGGCAAGGTCGTGCTGATCGGCAACGTCCCCGTGCGCATCACCGGTGTGGTGCAGGTCCAGCAGGGCTTCGGGCCCAGCCAGAACCTCTCCGTCTATCTGCCCTATACCACCGTCCAGTCCCGCTTCCTCGGCTCCACCTCGCTGCGCAGCATCACGGTGCGGGTAGCAGATGCGGTCGATACCAACCTTGCCGAGCAGGCCGTGACCCAGCTTCTCACCCAGCGGCACGGGACCAAGGATTTCTTCATTCTCAACACCGACGACATCCGGCAGACCATCACCGCGACGACACAGGCGTTGACCCTGCTCATCGCCTCCATCGCGGTGATCTCGCTGGTCGTGGGGGGGATCGGGGTGATGAACATCATGCTGGTCTCCGTCTCCGAACGGGTGAGCGAGATCGGCGTGCGCATGGCCGTGGGGGCGCGGGCGGGCGACATCCTCCAGCAGTTCCTGATCGAAGCCGTGCTGGTCTGCCTGATCGGCGGGTTCCTCGGCGTGGCGGCGGCGCTGGCCTTCGGCTATGTCTTCAGCCTGGTGAGCACGACCTTCACGCTCATCTATTCGCCCGCCTCCATCGTGGCGGCCTTCCTCTCCTCCACGCTGATCGGGGTGGTGTTCGGCTACCTCCCGGCGCGGAACGCCTCGCGTCTCGACCCGGTGGTGGCATTGTCGAAAGCGTAGCGGGGCCTGCATCCGCCGCGGCACGCCCGGCCTCAGGGCCGGGCTCAAAGCCACTCCACATCGTAGAGCCGATACACCCGGTCGGAGGAGAGGATCACCAGCCCCTCCCCCCGCGCCTGCGCCGCCAGAAGCGGGGGGACCGGCGGCAGAAGGGACGCGGCCTTCGGTATCCATCGCAGCTCCGGCTCCCGCTCAAACGACCTCCTCGCCGACAGGCCACTGTCCCTTTCCCCGCTGCCCTGCCCCAGTTTGCCCGACGCCCGTCTGTCGCTCCCATCAGCGGCGCGCCCCTGCCCTCTCGCCAGCGCGCCTGCAGCGGCGACATGCTCCGCCGTGACCGCCAGCATAAGGCATCCCGCGCGGCGGAGGGTATCGGCCAGATCTCCCCGGATCTCCAACGCTCCGGCCGCGCGCCAGCCCTCGATCTGCCACAGGACAGCCGCGCTGACCACCACCGTCTCCGCCGCTGCCAGCGCCGCCCTGTGCCGCGGAGAGAGCCCCTCCTCCGCCAGCGCCGCCAGCAGCACCTCCGCATCGGGAAAGGCCTTCACGTGCCCGCTCCGCCGCTCCCACGCGGGTCACGGTCGGCCTCTGCGCCCGGCGCTTCCGAAGCGTCCTCCTCCGAAAGCCGCCACAGGATGCGGCCCGACAGCGCCCCGATCAGCGGCACCTCCGCCCCCTGCCCGGCCGCGACGATCCGGGCCACGGGGCGGCCGTAGCGGGTCAGCTCCACCGTCTCCCCCGCTTCCGCGCGGCGGATCAGGTCTGAAAACCGCGCCTTGGCATCCGCGACCGATATCCGCATCTCCGCTCCATTATGACCAATATCATGGTCATAACTTTATGGGATCAGATCGGCTCCAGCAAGCGCCGGATTTCCTCCGCCAGGAGCGACATCAACTGGCTGTCCGCATTACGCCCCCGAAGCCGCAGGCTGAACCCGTCATCCAGCCGCTGACATTCGAGCGTGATGCCGTTGGCAAGACTCTCCCGCGCCGATGGCAGCTTCTCCCGCTTCGGCCGGCCGCCCCGCTCCGGCTTTACCGGCACATCTCCCTGCTGCACTACCGGTTCCAGCAGCGCCCATTCCTGCGCGGCATCCGCGCCCATGCCGGAGCCGAGCGCCTCCCGCAGCTCCGGGCCAAGGCCGTTGCGGATCGCCTGCGCCAGCCTGAGCCCGTTCCGCTCCGAAAGGTCGGTCGGAAAGGCCAGCAGATCGCCCAGTTCCTCATGCACCAGCGCGAAGCTGCGGATCTTTGAGCGTTTTGCCTTGGAGGCCGCGGCAAAGATCGTATCCACCGCCTCCTCCGGCGCCCGGAACGCGCCCTGCTCCGCCGCGATCACCGCGATACGGCCCCGCTCATAGGGCGTGAGCGCGGCACGGACCTCGTTCTCCTCCACCATCGCCGCGTAGGCGCTCCCCGAGTCGTCCGCGCCGCGAATGATCGCCCGCACCGTCTGCACGCCGCCGTGCTCCGCCAGCTCCCGCAGCGCCGTGACCCGCCGCCAACCGGAAATCAGGCCGTAGCGCCCGTCGCCCACCGGCACGACTTCCACCGGGAGCCGCTGGCCGCTTGCGCGGAGCGATGCCTTCAGCTCCTCCATCTCCTCGCGGGAGACGCTCATCCTGTCCCGCACGATATGGTCGAGCGCGATGGCGGCAAGCGGCAGGTTCTCCACAATGCGGCCCTGCTCCACCGCCTCCCGCCACGCGCCCGCGTCGGACGCATCGCGCGCTGCCTTTACCCTTTGTTCAGGAGTGCCGGGTTCGCTGAGTCGCGCGGCCTCCGCCACGACGCTGGCGATGGGCGGCACGGTGATGCCGAACCGGTCGGGCACAGGTTTCGCGGCGAAACCTACCTCGAGGGCCGCAAGCTCCGCCGCATCCGGCGCCTCAAGCTTCCTGCGCTTCGCCATGTTCCGCCTCCTCCTTCGCCATCTGCATGTCGCGCCACCAGGAGCCGATCAGCAGTTCCTTGAACTCCGCATAGGTCCGGTCGAAAGCCTCGCGGCCCCGCAGATAGGTGTCCCGGTTGAACTCGCGGTAATCCGCCTCGTAAATGCCGTTGATCTGCTCGCCGGCCTGGCCGACCAGCGCCGTGAACTCCTGCCGATACGCATTCATGAAGTCGCCGAAATAGGCTTGGATGACATTTGCAAGGTCGGTCTGCTGGCTCGCGTCGAACCGCGTGACGATGGCGCGCACGACATCCCACTCGAACTTTACCTCCGGCAGCCCCGCGATCCTGCGCTGCGCATTCTCACCTTCCTCGATGGAGGCAAAGGTCGAATACAGCATGTCGAAGAAGCGGCCGGTGGAGTCGAACTCCAGAAAGGACGCGCCAAGCGGCACGAGCAGGATATCCGCCGCCGCCAGCGAGTTGATGGTGAGGTAGCCGAGCGCAGGCGGCGTATCGAGGAACACGATGTCGTAGCTGTCGAGAATCCCGTCCGAATTCAGGAAATTCCCCAACGCATCCCAGAGCGGCCAGGAGCGCAGCCCCATGCGCCAGACGGGGATCTGGAACTCCGCCCAGTAAAGGTTGAGCTGTGCGCCGATCAGGTCGATGTTCGGCCAATGGGTGGACTGGATGAGGTTTCGCGGCGAAACCGTCAGCGCTTCCGTCAGGGTTTCATCGAGCGGCAGGGCAGGGGCGCCGCTTGCGGCGCGGACTTCGTTCTCCGCCACGATGGCTTGGGCGTAATCCCTGGCGATGAGGGGAAAGACCGTCTTCCACTCATCGGGGACCACACCGCCCAGCAGCGAGGTCATGGAACCCTGGCTATCCAGATCGATCACCAGCACCCGATAGCCATCCAGCGCCGCTGCCATGGCGAGATGGGCGGCGGTGGTCGTCTTGCCCGAACCGCCCTTGAAATTCGCGACCGCCACGACCTTGGCAGGCAGGCCCTCCGGCCGAAACGGACGGTACTCCTTGGATGCGGAGCCTTCCTTGGCGAAGAAGTCGCGCAGGGTCAGCACTTCTTCGAGCGTGAACCACTTGGAGCCCGCGTCGCCCTCGCCCTGAGGAAGATCGGGGTTCGCGCGAAGAACACGCCGCAGATGCGCGGCCGCCACGGGGATCAGGTAGCGTGTGATCTCCCACAGGGAAAATTTTCGCAGGTGCTTGCGCCCGTCCGGCGCGTAGCCGCGGCGGGCAAGGTCATCCCGTCCACGCGCGCAGAAGGCTGCTGCCTTGGCGAAGCGGGCGGTATCAACCGGGCCGCCCAGACGGCTTGCCGCCCGGGCCGGATCTATGTTCTGATAGGGTTGTAACGGTGTCTCGGGTCGTTTGCTCATCTGCTCCCGCCTCATGTGCGCCATTCCGGCTGTCATGCGCAAAACTATCGCACATCAATTCTCCGCTGCAAACAGGAGAGAGGGTTTCGCCGCGAAACCTGTGCTGAAACCATGAATATTGTATCATTCAAGCGCACGCTGCGCTTTGATTTCTTTCACTACTTTGAAAGCTTTGCGTGGAATAAATGCCATTGAACCAAAGGACTATCGGGCGACGGGGACCATGCTACGGGACGAAAGGTATCTGAAAGCAGGGAGCCGGGTACCGAAATGCGGGACGGAGGGTATCCGAATGCGGGGAGAGAAGGAATGAAGCAGGAGACATGGCATTCCAGCAGTATTTGCTGCGATTATCCCGCAAGGCACCCGTTTTCAGGACGGTCGGTGCCGGGACAGGAACCCGTTTGCAGGATGCTCGATGGGCTGGATGCGGAGGACAGGCACCCGTTTACGGGGCGCATCGCCTTCTGCGAGTGCCGCTTGGTTGCTACCGTGCGTGCGAACCACAAAGGCACCCGTTTTCGGGAGGAATATCGGATGCTGACGCGATTGGGCCTGGCCGGTCAGGCACCCGTTTTCGGGAGGGGGCACCGTAGAGAGGCCGCGGACGGGAGGCGGACGGAATGCGACGACGGGACGGAGATGTCGCCCCCGCAGATGGGTGCCTTTGAAATCACGGCCCGGCAAAAAAGCACCCGTTTGCGGGACCGAACAGGGACGGCGCCATGTCCGGGCGGACGAAGGCATAGGAGCAAGATGGCGCGGCAAATGCGTAAGGGAGGCGAAAGGTACCCGAAAATGACTTGCGGCGGGGTGCCCTTGGCAGGATAGTCCCGCCAGAGCCGCCCGTGAGAGGTGGCGAATCGATGGCAGCAAGCAGACCAGAGGCTCGGCATACCGTGATGCAGCGCACCCTCGCTCCCCGCGGGCCCGACAGGCAATCGGGCGACACGCTTCCCAGCGACCGGCTCACAGGCGCATTGCGCCGGCAGTCGGTCAAGAAGAACGTGGCAGCGATCCACGTCTCCGGCAAGCTGACGCTGTTGCAGCGCAAGCTGTCCAACGTGCTGCTGCTCAATGCCTATGACACGCTCATCACCCGGCCCAAGCACACGATCGACGCGCGCACGCTCTCGCTGATGATCGGCTACAATTCGAACGATACCGCGACGCTCCGCGATGCGCTCCGCGGGCTGGCGGAAACGGTGGCCGAATGGGACATGCTGGACGAGAAGGGGCGGCAGGAATGGGGGGTTTCCTCGCTGCTTTCCTATGCCAAGCTCAAGGGCGGTATCTGCGAATACGCCTATTCCCCCGCGCTGGCGGAGAAGCTGCACGACCCCAAGGTCTTCGCGCTCATCAACCTCAACATCCAGAAGCGGTTCACATCCGGGCACGGGCTGGCGCTCTATGAGAACTGCTACCGCTTCGTGCGGACAGGCAGCACCGGATGGTGGCCGCTGGAGACGTTCCGCCGCCTGATGGGGGTGGAGGAGAGCGACTATTACCGCACCTTCAAGCACCTGAACGCCAAGGTGATCCGCCCGGCGGTGGAGGAGGTCAACCGCACCTCCAACATCGAGATCACGCCGGAGTTCCACCGCAAGGGCCGCGCAGTCGCCGAGCTGCGCTTCCTGATCCGGGAGAACCCGCAGCTCGGCGTGATCGACGCCGAGGAGGGCGAGGGTCTCAGGCACAGCCCGGTCTATGAGCGGCTGGTGGGGCAGGGGATTTCCGACCGGCTGGCCCGGCAGTGGATCGGTGAGCATGGCGAGGACGTGATCTCGGAGAAGCTGGCGGCGGTTGCGGGACGGAGCGGGGTGCGCAACCCGGCGGGATACCTGCGGGTCGCCTTGCGCCAGCCGGTCGCGGTGGCGGCGGAGGAGCCGTCGGAGGCGGCGCGGCTGGCGGCGACCCGCCGCGCGACGG
>NZ_NIPW01000047.1 GCF_002196855.1 Haematobacter genomosp. 1
GAAGGGGGTGTCCACATATGCCTCGCGAGGAATGGGCGAAGCCCAGGGGAAGAAAGGTCAACGACGCTGTTGCGCCGAGACGTCGAAGCGCGCCCGCGCGCTGGTCTTCGGCCAGATCAGCCCATCACAGAGGACGCATGCGAGCGGTCCCGTCACTCCCAGAGAGACAGGAGACCGCGGCGATCCTGAAGGAACCGGCAGGAAGATCCGACAGGCAACCACCGGCGATGATCACCCCAACTGTGAACAGGCGAGTGCGCACCCTTCCCCGCCGACCTGCCGCCACGCGCTAGGCCCCGCACCAGATCGGATACCGGCCGGCCCGCTGGTCGGTCACCTGCCGACCACGCGCTCGACCGGGAAGAGGGACAGGGCTGGAAGCCCGATCAGAGCGTGCCCCGGATCTGCGAACCCCGCAATCAAAGAGGCCGGAAAGAGAGAAAGGCTGATCAATACACGCCCATAACTACCGGAGGAAAACGCCAACCAATGTCCAGGATCAAAAGGCCGGGGCATTTGGCCTCGCCAGCGCGCAAGCGGCCACAGCCAACCGCATGACAGGTCAAGATGAGCGCCTCGGCTCTCGATCGGTTGCTGCAGATCGATGGACATAATCGGCTTTGACGAAAAGTGCCGATCAGAAAGATGGCGATTAGATACTCGCCGGGGGCCGAGGCGGTTGCACTGCCGTTGTGCCGCACCCCCTTACATCTCTCACGCCTCTACCTGCGCAGTGAGGCTTCGTCGGATCTCCTGACCATCCCGTCCCGGCGGCGATCCGAACAGGCGGCGATACTCGCGGCTGAACTGCGACGGGCTTTCGTAACCGATGGCATAGCCGATCCGCGCAACATCGGCGCCGTCGGCCAACAGCAGGCGACGCGCCTCCTGCAGGCGCAACTGCTTTTGGTATTGCACCGGCGTCATCGCCGTCACGGCTTTGAAGTGGCGGTGGAATGTGGCGGGGCTCATCCCCGCGATATCGGCAAGGTCCCGCACGTTCAACTGATCCGCAAAGCCCTCACGGATGCAGGCAATGGCCCGACCGATCCGCGCCATATGACTGCCAGCCAGCCCGATCTGACGCAGCGCCGGTCCCATCAGCCCGTTCAGCAGGAGCCAGGTGATCTCGCGCCGGATCATCGGCGCAAGAATTTCAATGTCACGCGGCCGGGCGCAGAGACGCAGCAATCGGCAGAGCGGATCGATCAGCTCCGGATCGAAGGCATGGACCGCCAGCGCAGCGCCCGCGGGCGCCTCTTCCGTCTTCCCCAGCTCCAGCAAAAGGTCAGAGATCGTCGCAGGGTCCAGCGCGAGACTGAAGGCCAGATAGGGGCGCTCCGGCGTCGCACGGGTGATCTCGGCCCGGATCGGCACATCCATCGACGCGATCAGGCATTTCCCCTCACCATAGCGATAGGCCCGATCGCCGAGCATGCTGGTCTTGGCGCCCTGCACCACAACGCACAGCGAGGGGCGGTAGACAGCGTGGATTGGGCCGGTCGGTGCCGTGACCGAGGTCAGCAGCAGGCCATCGACCGGGGTTTCCCGGCCATGCGCGCGCCATTGGCGGTCAATCAGGTCCTTGAGCGGCAAGAGGTCGTTGGTTTCCATGCCCTGCAATGTAGTCGGCAGCATGGCAGCACGCATCCCGAATTCCACCCGAATGAGAGGATCGTGCAAGAATATGCGAGGATCCGCGTCGCCGGTCCGCATGGGACAGCGCTATCTTCACCCTGCACCGGCAGCGCTGCTCCCGGCCCTGCCCCACACTGCGAAAGGAACTGCCCATGCGGTATCGCACTCTCGGCCCGAGCGGCCTTCTGGTCTCGGAACTCTGCCTCGGCACCATGACCTTCGGCGGATCGGACGGCATGTGGGGCCAGATCGGCCAATTGCAGCAGGATGAGGCCGACACACTGGTCAGAGCGGCCTTTGACGCCGGCATCAATTTCATCGACACCGCCAATGTCTACGCTGGCGGCGAGAGCGAGCGGATCCTCGGCCAGGCCATCCGCAACCTCGGCATCCCCCGCGACGATGTGGTGATCGCGACCAAGGTTCTGGGTCCGATGGGCGAAGGCCTGAACGCCCGAGGCGCCTCTCGCGCGCACATCATGGCGCAAGCAAGGGCCAGCCTTTCGCGCTTGCAGATGGACCATATCGACCTCTACCAGATCCACGGCTTCGACGCGGTGACACCGATTGCCGAGACGTTGGAGGCGCTCGACACGCTCGTGCGGCAAGGCCATGTGCGCTACATCGGCCTGTCGAACTGGGCGGCCTGGCAGATCGTCAGGGCCATCGGCATCGCCGAGGCGCGGAAGCTGGCACCGATCCTGTCACTTCAGGCCTATTACACTCTGGTAGGCCGCGATCTGGAGCGCGAGATCGCGCCGATGCTGCGCGCCGAAGGCCTCGGGCTCATGGTCTGGAGCCCGCTGGCCGGGGGCTTCCTGTCGGGTAATTACAGCGGCGGCACTACCGCCAATGACGGCCGGAGAGCGAGCTTCAACTTCCCGCCCGTGGATCTGGCGCGCGGCGATGCCGCCATTGCGGTGATGCGCGGGATCGCATCGGCCAAAGGCTGCACCGTGGCACAGGTCGCCCTCGCCTGGCTCTTGCACCAGCCGGTGGTGACCAGCGTGATCGTCGGCGCCAAGCGGATCGACCAGTTGCAGGACAATATCCGCTCGACCGAGGTGGTGCTGACCGCCGAGGATCTGGCCGCGCTCGACAGCGTGACAAAACTGCCACCCGAGTATCCGGGCTGGATGCTGGAGCGCCAATCGCAATATCGGGCACCCTTCGCCCCGCAAAAAGGCTGATATGCGCGCAACGTCCCGCCACAGTTGCGGCGGGGCGTTGTTCTGCCTGTCCCCCATAGCCAGCGGATGATGTTGAGGCTTTGGCGCGAACATGCCTCGACCGCATCGGCATCCAGGGCTGGCAAGCGCCCAGTTCTTCGTCCCCGGCGCCAAGCAAGATCGTTTCGCTCCGCATCCCGCTTGCGCCTTTGCTTGATGTTTCGGCGCGCGTGTCTATCTGATGGGCCAATTGCCTGCGCCAGGGTCGGCTGGCGCATGGTCAATCATACCCATGCCCGGCGAGGCGGGAAATGTCAGCCCGGCATCATGTCACGGATGCGATCCAGCAATGCCCTGCTGACAGGGATTCCATCGCGCAGGTTCCGCTGCCGAGTGGCATGTCGGCGGCTGCCTGGCAGCCGGGCACCCTGATCCGAAATCGCGTCAAGCATCTGCTCTGCCTCGGCCTGCTCCTTGTCCCCCGCCAGCAGAACGGGATTGAAGGCAATGATCAGCTCGCCATGGCAGGGTGCAGCGTTGTGCCCCTGATCAAAGGCCGCCGAGGCCCGACTGGTGCGGCCGCCAATCAGCGGGCCCGCCAGCAATTCAATCATCGTGGCCAGCGCCGATCCTTTGTGTCCGCCGAAGGGCAGCATCGCCCCGGCCAGAACCTCTGCCGGATCTGTAGTGGGCCGGCCCCCGGCATCCAGTCCCCAGCCTTCGGGGATGGATCTGCCCATTTGCCGATGCATCGCGATATCTGCGCGCGCGGCGGCCGTCGTGGCAAAGTCGAACACATAGGGGGCCTTGCCGCCGGTCCGCGGCCAGGCGAAGGCCAGTGGATTGGTGCCCAGAACTGGCCGCGTGCCGCCCGCAGGGGCCACCCAGTCATGGGTCGGGTTCATCGACATCGCAGCCAGACCCTGTGCCGCGATCTCCTCGACCAACGGCCAGAGCGCGGTCGCGTTAAAGCCGTTGTTGACCGCCAGGAATGCGATGCCCAGACTGCGCGCACTGGTGATCAGCGCGGGAAGGCCGGCCTGCGCCGCAAGGGCCGAGAAGCCGAAACGCTCATCGACGCGCAAAACCGCCGGGGTCACCTGCGTTACCACCGGAACCGCCCCCAAGTTGAATGCCGGATGGGCCATCGTGTCGCGCGTTCCGGGCAGTCGTTGCAAACCGTGGGACAGGCATCCGTCACGCTGCGCGCGCGTCAGGAACCCGGCCATGGCCGCCGCCTGCAGCTGCGACACCCCGTGAGATACCAGAAAGTCCTGCGCCAGCGCGAGGATCTCTGCCTCGGACATCCGTATCTCGTCAGACATGATGCACCTCCCTCACTGCGGGGCGAGCATATCGCCCGCGCTTTCCCTGTCCTTTTGCCCCAGCCGGTCGACAATCGTGGCCGAGGCCGTGTTCATGCCGATGACCTCGACCTGCGCCCCGGCGGCGCGGAACTTTGCGACGGCCGCCTCCAGTGCCTGCACCGACGAGATGTCCCAGATATGCGCATGGGTCACGTCAATCACCACCCGCGCGGGTAGGTCGCGGTAATCGAAGGCGGCGCTGAAATCTTCGACCGAGCCGTAGAACAACTGCCCCTCGACGCGGTAGGTGCGGGTATCGCCGTCTTCGCTGGAGGTCACCCGGAAAAGCTGCGCAATCTTGGCCGCGAAGAAGAGGCCAGAGAGCAGCACGCCCACCCCCACGCCAATGGCGAGGTTGTGGGTCCAGATCACCACCGCCACCGTGGCCAGCATCACCACCGAGCTTGACCGGGGATGGGTTCGCAGGTTCCCGAGCGAGGCCCAGGAGAACGTCCCGATCGACACCATAACCATGATCGCCACCAGCGCAGGCATCGGGATCAGGCTGACCCAATCGCCGAGGCTGACACAGAAAATCAGCAGCATCACCCCGGCAAAACCGCACGAGAGCCTCCCGCGCCCGCCGGATTTCACATTGATCATGCTCTGCCCGATCATCGCGCAACCGGCCATGCCGCCGATGAAACCGGTGCCGAAATTCGCCAGCCCCTGACCGATGCATTCCTGATTGCGGTCGGATTTCGTGTCGGTGATCTCGTCAATCAGATTGGCGGTCATCAGGCTTTCCAGAAGGCCGACCACGGCCACCGCCAGCGCATAGGGGACGATGATCCCCAGCGTCTCAAGGTTCAGCGGCACATCGGGCAGCAGGAAAACCGGCAATGTGTCGGGCAGCGCGCCCATATCGCCGACGTTGCGCACATCAAGATCCAGCGCCAGCACCAGCGCCGTCAGCACGATGATGGTGACAAGCGGGGACGGAATGGCGGTGGTCAGGCGCGGAAACAGGTAGATGATGACAAGGCCAAGCGCGACCAGTGGATAGGTCAGCATCGGCACTTTTGTTGGATCCAGCTCCGGCAGCTGCGCCAGAAAGATCAGGATAGCCAAAGCGTTGACGAAGCCGGTCATCACCGATTTCGACACATAGCGTTGCGTCGCCAACCGGGGATATGCGCTTCTGCACCGGCATTTTTTAGCCCAGTTGGGGTAGCGCCCTATGCCTCATAACCGAATGGCGTAAGCAAAAAAGAAAGGCCCGGTCACAAGGACCGGGCCGATTTGAGCGGATCGTGGCGAGGGCGACCACTGCCGCCCTCGTGAATGGTCATTCTGCAGCGATGCTCTGCGCCGGCACCTGCTCCTCGTCTTCGACGGGCTCATCGTCCTCACCGTCGCCCGTGAGGAAGTCAGGCAAGGTTTCCGCTTCGGCGCCACCTGCATCCGCTGCATCTGCGATGGCATCCTGAGCCTCCATCCGCAGCGGCTCCGGCAACCAGCCGCTACCTGCCAGCAGCCGCTCGGCTTCCGTCGCCATCTCGCCCTTCTTCAGATGGTCGATCAGCTGTGCAGCGCTTTCGCCCACACCTTCCCGCACGGCCTCGAGAATGCGCGCCTTGGTCACGCGGCCAAGGTAATTGGCGACCGTCGGCTTCCAGCCCGTCTCAACAAGGTCGAGACCGGTCACGCGCGCGAGACGATCCGCCTCATGCATGCGCCGGTCCAGTCCATGCTGGCTGATGCCATTGCCGCCATAGGGGTTCGGACGCTCATAGAGGGCGTTGACCCCGAAGCTGAGGCAATGTGCCAGCAGCGCCTGACGGCTGGCCTCGTCGAGAGCGTGCAGCCAGTCCCAGAGCCGATCGTCGCCATCATCGAGCGGGATATCCGCCCGCCATGCCGCGTGCCGCTCGTCGATGCTCTGCGCCGGGATCGAGTCGCCAAGATCCGGAGCCTGCACCGACAGATGCACTTCGCTGACGCGGGCTTGAAGCGCATTCCCGGAACTGCGGATGCCGAAGCAGTCGAGCACCAGCCGGTGCAAGAGCGCCGTCATCGCGACGCTCGGATTGCTGGCGACAGCATCGCGCAAAGCCAGGGTCCGATGCGCCGTCAGTTCGATCACCAAGCGTTCAGGCAACGGCTTGATCGCCTCGCCTTCGTCCTCCTCCTCCTCGAGCGCAGTGGCCGGCTCGCCCCCGAGGGTAATCACCGCGCGCTGATGATGGCCCTCCGGTTCGGCGCGCTGCCGCACCTCGCCGGTTTCGGGATCGACAATCTCGGGCTCCTGCTCCAGCGGTGCTTCATCCTCGGCGCGGACATAGCCGCGCTCGATCAGCAGCGTGCCGTCGACATCGAGGCTGACGAAGACCCCGGCCCGCGCCATCTGCGCCGCATCATAGATCATGGGCCGCATCTCGAAGGCGCCGAGGATTTTCTCGATCTCGCCCAGCCGGGCATCGACCTCATCCGGGTATTCATCGACCTGCGCATACTCGGCCTCGAGCCGGTCGTACTCGTCGCGCAGCGCCTCGCGGGTGGTGCGTTCATCCTCGGTCAGATCGACCGTGGTGCCGATCAGCTGCCGCATGCCATAGGCATGGCTGTAGGGAAAGCTGACCGCGACCTCGATCCATTTCCAGCCCTCGGCGGCGATGGTCTCAGCCTCGGCCTTCAGCTTCTCGTTCACCAGCCGGTCGAGCAAAACCGGATCCTGCAGCCAGCCGCCATCGTCCTGCTGGAAGAGATCGCGCAGCACATAGCCACCCGCCGCCTCATAGGCCTCGATGCCGACAAAGGTGACGCGCTTGTCGGAGGCCCGCACCGTGGTTTCGGTCAGCAGGCGGCGGATGTTGTAGGGCTCCTTCGACCAGCTGTCCTTCACCGCATCCCAGACCTGAACCTGGCGTTCGTGGTCGGAGGAGATGGTGAAGGCCATCAGCTGCTCCAGCGTCATGCCATCCTCGGCATAGATCTCGAGCAGTGCCGGCGCGACCGAGACCAGTCGCAGACGCTGTCTCACCACCTTGGCATCGACGAAAAAGGCGGCGGCAATGGCTTCTTCGGTCATGCCCTTCTCGCGCATGGCCTGAAAAGCGCGGAACTGATCGACGGGATGCAGCGGTGCGCGTTCGATGTTCTCGGCGAGCGAGACCTCGTCGATGAGCACATCGTCGGTTGCGTCGGACACGATGCAGGGGACCGGGGCGGTTTTGGCGAGGCGCTTCTGTTTCACCAGCACCTCCAGCGCCCGGAAGCGGCGGCCGCCAGCGGGCACCTCGAACATTCCGGTCTCGGTGCCATCCTCGCCCAGAACCGGGCGTACGTGCAGGGACTGGATCAGCCCGCGCCGCGCGATGGACTCGGCCAGTTCATCGACCGAGACGCCAGCCTTGACGCGGCGGACGTTGGACTGGCTCAGCACCAGCTTGTTGAAGGGAATGTCGCGCGAGGACGACAGGGTGATCTTCTGAACGGCAGTGGCCATGTCAGATACTCCGAGGACGGGCGCCGGGGAGACCCTCTCTCCGGCTACCAACCCGTCATGGAACGCCCCTCCCCTCTCTCCCTCTCCTGCCCGCCAGATCGGTAACGCCTGAGAGCATGATGACTGTCTCGGGCATTGATTTGTCCGGGATTTCCTTGGCCGGAGGTCTGGCCTGTGCAACAGTGAGACGATCCCGCCATGCGCCAGATCTTCCCTGTCCGCCAAAAGGAATGGTAATGTATCATCACATCCTGATTTCCACCGATGGATCGGAAACCGCCGCCAAGGGACTCGACCACGGCTTGACGCTGGCCAAGACCCTCGGCGCGAAGGTGACCATCGTCACCGTCACGGAAGCCTTCCCGATCTATGCAGCGGCCGCGGGCGGGGCATGGGTCGCGCCCATCGAGGTCAGCGGCGGGTTCGAGGAAAGCCAGAAGGAACTGGCCGATGGCATCCTGAGAACTGCGAAGGAAGCTGCGGACAAGATCGGTGTAGTCGCCGAGGTTCTGCATATCCCCAATGCCCAACCTGCCGAGGCGATTGTCGAGACGGCGAAAGTGCGGGATTGCAGCCTGATCTGCATGTCCTCGCACGGCCGGCGTGGCCTTGGTCGTCTGTTGCTCGGCAGCCAGACCGCCGAAGTTCTGGCACACAGCCCGGTCCCGGTGCTGGTCGTCCGCTGAGGTCGGACAGGGATGCCTGCGATGCAAATCGACCCGGCGCCCGACGCGTCTCCATCTCCGGAGCCCTGCGTTGTCCGACGATGACCTGCCATCTTCATGGCTCGACCTCCTGTGCGACGCGGAGGGTAAGCCTGAGGGAATCCTGTCGCTGATCGGGTCGGAGGAGAACGCGGAGACAGAGCAGATCGCCGAGCGCCTGACGGATCGCGGGCTCTTCAGGGTCATAAGCGCAAAGCGTTACCAACTGACCGATGCGGGGCGCGAAGTTCTTGCCAGGTCGCCCCGGTCAAAGGTGCGCAATGCCACCGGCAAAAGCGGATGGCTCGGCAGGCTGCTGTCACGGCGTTAATGCCGTACGTGCAGGCAAGACGACATACCCTTGGGCGGCATCCCGCCCAAGGTCCACCGCAGATCCTTGCGAGCAGAAGACGCGCTCCCTACTTCCTGGTCGGGCGAATATGCCAGCGACAACAAGAACATATGGGCATGCTGACAATGCGCTATCTGCTTGCATATTACTCCGGGACCACCAGCCAATGGCGGAGCCTCGACACCGATCTGCTGCCGCAGCAGATCAACAGAGCCGAAGAGCTCCCGGCGGCGCTGGAAAACGCACCGATGATCGCGCTGTCCTGGATGTTGGAGCGCCGCCCATTCGGCAGCTATCAGGCGACCGTAGACGGTAAGAGCGATGAATGCGTGATGGTCTATGAACTGGAGCCAACGGCGGCTTCACCGCTCGGCAATGGCACGGATTATGTTGGCCCCTGGTTGGAAATGTTCATGCAGACGAACGAGCCGATCGGAACAATCGCCCTCGGGGCAGGAAAGCCGATATCGAAGGAGGCGGCTATCGGCGCACTCCGGCAACTGGCGAGCACCCCGCTGCAAGCCTCAGATGAGGCATGCCAGCAGACCATAGGCCGCATGCGTGAATACGCACCGTCTGCGGCAGTGCACGCCGAAGCCCCGCCAGCAGTAAAGAAGCAGGAAACGGCTTGAACGGCCGCGCGACCAAAAATTGACGATTCCGGTCGCGCACCAAAGCTGACATGGTCATCGGGATCTAACAGGAGCGACCCCTATGACCACGATCAACGATATCGCCGCCAAAGTCGCGGAAGAGAATGGCCTGACCAAGGCTCAGGCCAAATCCGCTGTCGAGGCGGTCTTCAAAGCCGTGACCGACGCCGCCATTGCCGGTGAAGAAACCTCGATCCCCGGTTTTGGCAAGTTCAAGGTCAAGGAAACCGCCGAACGCGAAGGCCGCAACCCGGCCACCGGCGCAACCGTGACCATTGCTGCCTCAAAGAAACTGGCCTTTACGCCTGCCAAGGCCGTGAAAGACGCGCTGAAGGCGTGAGGCCACAGGCAGACCAGGCGCCTCTGCTGCATGGACAGGTTTCCCCTTGTAGCAGAGAGCTTTATCGCTCTCAGCCCTTCTCCTTGAGCCACTTCCGAATCCGGACTCGCGCATTGGCGTAGGGAGAAGACGTATTGAACTGGATCATCCGGCCCTTCGTCCATTTCCCATACCAGGGCCCGCCGTAGAGTTCGGCGTCGGACCGTGCGGAAATCGTGTTTACCAGCCGGGTCTTGGCCTCGGTCAGGCGTGCCAACAGACTGACCCAATCCAAAGCCTCATGATCCCCGGTAGAACTTCTGGGCCAGCAGACCGAGTTCATTCCATTTGAACCCGGCCTCGGGAAAATCGACCGGCTCGCCCCGGTCGTCACGATCCAGCCACTTGAGCACCAAATCGTTCCACTCGATCAGATAAGCTACCAAATCGGCTGGGCTCATCATTGTCCCCGCCGCGTGCCCCGCGAGTGATGCCTCCCTTGCACGGTCAGTTGAACCCCTCGCGAGATCGATGGTGAGGCGATCAAATGTCGTCGCAATCGCCTCCAGTAGCTCGGCTTTTGTACTTGGAACCACCATCCGGTGTTGATCTTCATGTCCATCTCCTTCGCTTGGCCCTCTAAGATGAGGGTTCCAACCGTTGGAAGGTCAACCCGACACGAATAAACTCAAGATGATGATGTTTCGGGAATCACAACGATGGAAGAGTTCCTGGCGAACGAAGGGAACCAAGCCCACGCTGAAGTGTTTGATATACCCATATAGGGTATCGGTAGCTCATGGATCAGAAGAATGCCAAAGCTCTCCGCTCGAGGCTCAGTCGGATCGAAGGTCAGGTGCGCGGCGTCGGCCAGATGGTCACGGACGGCCGCTATTGCATCGACATCCTGCATCAGATCCACGCGATCAAGGCCGCGCTGGCCATCGTTGAAACCGAAATCCTGAAATCCCACGCCGCCTGCTGCGTCGAAGACGCGATTGCGTCCGGCGATGCCGCCGAGCAGCGCAAGAAGTTCAACGAGCTGGTCGAGATCTTCGCCAAGGCCAAGCTTTGAATCTGGAGGAAACCGCAATGGCTGCCGCCACCGCGAAACATGCCGAACTCCATCGAATGGTCATGACCGAACATACTTGTCCCTGGGGGCTCAAATCGCTGGACCTTCTGCAACGGGAGGGCTACCAGGTCGAGGACCACAAGCTGACGTCTCGTGCCGAGGTTGATGCTTTCAAGAAAAAGCACGGCGTCGATACCACACCGCAGACCTTCATCGGCGGCAAGCGCATCGGCGGATACGACGATCTTCTCGCCTTCTTCGGCAAGGAGGTAAAGGACAAGGACGCCACCACCTATACGCCGGTGATCGCGCTGTTCGCGATGGCTGCGCTAATGGCGCTAGCGGCAAGTTGGGCCGCGTTCGGGAACCTTCTCACCGTCGAGGCGGCGGAATGGTTCATCGCCATCTCGATGTGTCTGCTTGCCCTGCAAAAGCTCAAGGACGTGGAGGGATTCGCCACCATGTTCCTGAACTACGACCTCCTGGCGCAACGTTGGGTGCGCTATTCCTACGTCTATCCATTCGCCGAAGCGCTGGCGGGCGTCCTGATGATGGCCGGCGCGCTCATGTGGCTGTCGATCCCCGTCGCCCTGTTCATCGGCACCGTTGGAGCCATATCGGTCTTCAAGGCGGTCTATATCGACAAGCGCGAACTCAAATGCGCTTGTGTCGGCGGTGACAGCAATGTGCCGCTCGGCTTCGTCTCGCTAACGGAGAACCTGATGATGGTTGGCATGGCGATCTGGATGCTACTCAAGCCCATGGGCATCGGCCTCGGACATTAAGCGAAAACAAAGGAGCCACGAGATGACTCATCCGTCCCACACAAGCAAGCACGAGCACACCAACGACAGCGCTGGCCGCCCCTATTTGATGTTCTGGATCAACATGGCGCTCGGCCTGGTCGTTATGTACGTTGTGATGTTCTCGATGATCGACGGGCTTCACGACTTCCACAACAATCTCAATATGTTCTACATGGCCGTGACGATGTGGGCGCCGATGGGCATCTTCATGCTGGCAACGATGCCCGGCATGTTTCCGCGAAAAGGACTCAATGTCGCCCTCTACGCCGTCTTCGTCGTCTTGACAGTCGGTTCGTTCGCCGCCACACGCGCCCAAACCCTGATCGATGACGAACAATTCATCGATTCGATGATCCCGCACCACTCGGGCGCGATCCTCATGTGCCGGGAAGCTTCTTTAAGCGACGCTGAATTACTGGCTCTTTGCGAAGAAATCATTGAGGCTCAAAGGAGCGAGATCGAACAAATGGAGACCATCAAGGCTCGCCTCGATCAAGGAGCTTAAGATCTGCGGCCTCGCTGTTAGCGCGTCGAGAACGAAGCAAGCGGGTGCGGGCAACGGATCGATCCATAAATGGGCTTAGATACTACTCTTTGAACCAAAGCGCCGAATGGCTCAAGACGTGCCATTGACAGGCCGATTTCATAGGGCCGAATAAGCGGCAAAAAACTCTTGACCCGTGCTGCAGGTACGCTTTCGATCTTGGAATTGGAGCATGAGAAAATTGACGGACGTGCTCCTCTTCTATCGAGGGGCAGAATTGAAAGCAGAGCACTAATTGCCTTTGTTCATCTCGGGGCGGACACCAGGTGAACCGCGATGGCACAATAGTCCAGCACAGCCTGCCAGGAGGTCAGCAGCGGGTTTTGGTTGAAATAGCGCGCAAGAATCTCACGCGCCTCAAGGATGACGGTTTGCTCCTGCTCAGTCATCGGCCCGCCCTCCGGCCCCGCCGGCAAGCGTTGCGCCCCCGTTGTCGTCATCATCTGACACGACGAATTGGAATTCTTGGGAGATGAAGTCGTTGAGCCGGATCGCCAGCTCCATATTCGTGGCAACCGGAAGGCCGAGCGCCATGAAGGCGGCATAGACAGCGGTATCCACTTTTTCGTCAAAGGTTTGCATCAGGGGTCTCCCGGAATGAGTAGCCCACTGCCCGCTTCTATGACGCCGCGAGCGCTTGGGCCGGGAATGGGAAGGGACGCGGCAACCGAGGACCAGCAGTAGGGCTGCCGCGTGATGATGTGACGAATGGGTGCGCGACTGGTGTCAGCCCGCGCGCTCCAGCAGCTTCTTGGCCTTGCCCTCCAGCTCAAGCCGGGTGTCCTGTTGGGTCTTGTCCCTCGCGAGGCGGGTAATCCCCTGAACAAAGTCGAAGATGCTCTCGGGCGGGTGCCCCTCCTCGACCAGGACCTTGTCGATGATCTTGCCCGCCTCCAGCTTCGAGAACCCGCGCTTGCGCAGGAAGGTTACACGGTCCTCGTCGGTCCGGGCCACGATCTGCTGGCGGGCCGCCTTGATCCCGTTGATGAACCCCGAGGGTGAGGAATTGGCAAAGCGGGTCAGCGCCGGTGCAGCCTCATGCGCGAACCGCGAGGCAGCATATTTCGAGTGGCGGATGGTGATCTCCTGGAATTCTTCCTGACCCCAGATGTTCCGGTTCTGGCACACGGCGCGTAGATAGAAACTGGCAATGCCAAGGGTCTTGGCCCCGACCTCCGAGTTCCAGCAATAGAAGCCGCGGAAGTAGAGATCCGGCGATCCATCGGGCAGCTTGCCCGCCTCGATGGGATTGTGATCGTCTACGAGGAAGAGGAACACATCGCGATCCGAGGCATAGAGCGTGGTCGTGTCGCGGGTGATGTCGACGTCCGGATTATAGACGCCGGTCGACCAGTCGAGCGTGCCCGGCACCTTCCACCGCGTGTCGCCGGTGCCATTGCCCGCGATACGTTGCACGGCCTCGACCAGCTCATGATCATAGATCCGGCCATAATCTGGGCCGGTCACCGCGCGTAGCTCAGTCCTGCCGTCTTCGGTTTCGAAGGTCTTGATCTGCTCGGCACGGTGACCCGAGAGGCCATACTGCAGATTGATCCCGGCCAGCGGGGCCGGCAGCTGGCGCAGATACGACGCCGGCGCCCCGACCAGGCTGGCAAGCTGACCAAAGGCCCAATGGGTCGGCGCCAACGGCGCATCCGCCTTCGGCAGGATCAACTGCAGCCGCTCGGCATTGTCGCGGCTGGCCTCGACATGGATCTTCGCCGTCTCGACAATGCGCGACGTGCTGCGCTCCGAGCGAGCCTTGACCGAGGCCCAGAGGTCATCAAGCGAGAGATAGCGCTCATCATCGGGCCGGTTGAACCATTCGGATGACACCCGGCCGTTGCGCTCACCCCGGCTGACATCCACCTTATAGCCGCCGCGCGGCGGTCGCGCGGGTTCCAGAATCTGCAATTTGTTCATGACAGTCACTCCGCGACGGGCCGCCGGAGGCCTCTCCCCCAGCCCGGACCCGTCACGGGCAAACCACCCGCTCTCTCACTCTGGAGCCGACAGGACTGCCGTTACCAGTATCGGTCTCACAATCCTTTCCGGATCATCTGTGCGGCCACGTCACGCCCATCGAGCAAAGTGCACAGCCCGATGCTGCGGTCGTAGCTAGTGCACCTGGTAGCCGCATCGCCTCGCACTGTTCCGCGCTCAGCACAGTCCAACGACCCGAACCGAACGGGCGTGCCCGCCACCTCAATTGTGTCGCCATCGCAAATATGACTGACAGGCCCCTCAATCACACGACGGGCTGTCAATTCAGGCAGCGCGCCGAGATGCGCGGGAAAGCGCTCCACCGCCATAAAACCCAGCAACAACGCACCGCCCATCACAGACAAAAACTGTAGAGGCCGGTTACGACTACCCGCTCGTTTCCGAGGCCAAGGTACCGATCGCAGCGCAGTGACGCGCTTGGAAGGCAGAGACTGTCTTCTTCTGCTCATGCGGCAGCATTAGAGCACGCAACCATGTCTGACCATGTCCCCGAAAGGGGAATTGCCCATCACTGCACGCTGCCCTATCAATGTTGCAGAACAAAGTGGACCTTGATGACCGATATCAACTTCGACGCGCTTTCGCTGAGCGAACTGAAACAAATGGAAAAGTCAGTCGCCAAGGCGATCACCTCCTTTGAAGATCGCCGCAAAGCCGAGGCCCGCGCCAGGGTCGATGAGTTGGCCCGCGAACTCGGTTATTCGTTCGAGGAACTTGCCGATGCGGCAACCGCGCGCCAACGCTCTCCCTCGGTAGCGAAATATCGTCATCCAGAAAACCCGGAACTGACCTGGTCCGGGCGGGGACGCAAACCGGGCTGGATCGGTGACGCGCTGGCCTCCGGAAAATCGCTCGAAGATTTCGCTATCTGATCAACAGGGCGGGGAACGACAGGCCCTGGCTCGCATTGCGAGACGAGGAAGCCATGACCAACGACCTTGTGCGCAAGATTGCCTCGGTCATGTCCAAGGCGATGACGCTGATCTGTGTTCGGAATACGTGTCTTGAAACCCTGCATGCAGGCCCGGGAGTGGTCAGCCATACAGGGGACTATTCTGATGTGCTCGTGACGGACGCCAACGGCCGACAAATCCCATGGTCGGAGGTTTCCAGGATCAGCGATGACGAAATGCGCGACTTGATGCGCGAAATCGTCAATCGGCTCTACACATTCAAGTTGCGGGTCGGCGAACAAGAGTTTCGCGACTACCTGGACCGACAGCTCACCTCGACCCAAAACTGGGATGAACCCAGGCACGACTGGAACCTTGCAGGTCGAAAACGCACGAGGCGCTCGGGCCTGATGCGCCAGTTGCCCCCGCGACCGAAGACCCTAGCGCCTGACCAGAGCGCTATGGAACCGAGCAACGCAACATCTTGCTCCTAACCCCCTGAAACCGATACACTGCCCTTGGGGACGCCACGCGTCGTCCCTGGGGCGTGGAAACCTCTGAACCTGTCGGTATTGGCGTCGGCCGAAACGGCGCCGATTCCTTGACCATGCGGTCGGGGAGCCTGTGACGTATGTCCAGGCGCTCCGGTGCTAAAGGTCATAGGGACCGGACAGGTTCGGTTTTCCAACTCCCCGATCATGGGTCAGGAAGCGATTGCGGGGGCGTACCGCAGCATTCGCTTCTGTCCGGTATAGGGTGGGCCGAGTTGGACGGCGATCTGGATGGTTTTGACAGGCAACTCGGGGACAGGCTGAAGGCGCTGCGGACAAGACGCGGCCTGTCACTGGCAGATGTCGCCTCGGAAATCGGTATCAGCTATCAACAACTGCAAAAACACGAAAGCGGCCGAAACAGCCTAACAATTTACCGACTGGTAAGGATCGCCAATGCGCTCGAAGTAGACCCGCAAACGATCCTGGAGATGCTAAACTCGCCCGACGGCCAAGGAGAGCTATCAAGATTTTTGCCCCCGCAACGGCTCGGCGAGCGTCATAGACTTCTTAAGGCATATTTTGCGCTGCCAGAGGAAATCAGGTCGGCATTCCTGAACCTCATCGAGGGCACAGCGGCCACGAGCTGACATGGGCGGATTGGACGCAGCAGCCCATGCACGCCTTGGTTTGCTATGGTCAACGAGCCGACACAGCGGCTCGTCACAGCACTCTAATTCTTGACGTCAAGAGCCATGATGGGCCGAGAGCGGACTGTCGCTGCGCAAAGGATGGAGGTCAGCAATGCGAACAAAGCGCTAATTCGCTGCAGTTACTCGAACGACCGCTTCACGGTGAATCTAAATTCGTTCGGCAAAGCGCCTGATGCGTTGCACCAGGCGTCTCCTGTTCCTGTCACATCGCGTTACTTGATGGCGAGGATGTCGAAGTTGTGGACGTTAGCGACCACACCGTCGTCCCACCCGCCAGCGACCAACTCCGCTGCCCGTTCCTTCAGCAGCCCGGCGACTTGACCGGCAAAGTGTGCTTCACGGCCAGCATTGTTGGCGAAGATGTCGAAGATTGCGAAGGATGTTTCGTCAATCTGCAGCGCCGCCCAGAACAATGTGCCGGGTTCGGTTTCTCCGACGATGGGACCAGCTGCGGTCAGCAAGGCGGCCAGTTCCGGCCCTTTGCCGGGTGCTGCTTCGAGCGTGATATACGTGGCTGTCGTGGCCGAGTTGAGATCAACCGGTTCCCTCATCGACAGGACATCGGAATTGTTGATATTCGCGACAACACCATCGTCCCAGCCCCCGGCGACCAGCGCCTCGGCATTTTGGTTCAAAGCCGCGGCCACAGCGCCGGAGAAATGCGCATTGCGCGCTTCTTCATCCACGAAGATATCAAAGATCGCGAGCGTATCTTCGGCTTGCAAGGCAAACCAAAGCACGGTGCCTGGTTCGTTGTCCGCGACAATCGGGGCGGCTCCGGCCAGAAATTTGGCGAATGCTTCGGTCTGGCCTTCAGCGGCGGGCATGGCGATGTAGCTGGCAGTGCGATTTTCCATTGGGGCTTCCTGTGCGAGTGCAGATGTCGTGATCAAGGCCAAAGCGGCGAGTGTCTTGAGAATTTGGGCTTTCATGGTCGCCTCCTGATCGACAGGTCGTCGTGGTTGGTTTCGATGCACCCTTTTCTCATGCCGAGTGCCTCAGACACCAATCCCGAACTTCTATTCTTTGATAGACATGTGCTATGGTGAACTTCATGGCGGAAAGTGACGGAGACCGTGGCAGTGGAGATGAACCAGATCAGGTATTTTTTGGCTGTCTGCCAGCATCGCAACTTCACCCATGCCGCCAGCGCCTCAAATGTTTCCCAACCGTCCCTGACGACCGCGATCAAGAAACTTGAACACGAGCTCGGGGGTGATCTGTTTGTCAGGGACCGCGCGGGATGCAGGTTGACGGCACTCGGAAAACTCATGCAGCCAAGACTACAGAAAGCGTATCACGAAACGCAGGCAGCTAAGGCAGAAGCCGTCCGCCACGCGCGACTAGAGCGGGTTCCTATTTCTGTCGGTGTTGGCGAAACGATTGGTCACAACCGGATTTCAGCCGCCGTGGAACGCTTCCGTACACGATTGCCGCAAGCCGAAATAGAGTTGATCGTGGCGTCTGCCTCCAAGCTTCTGGCCGGATTGCGAGAGGGTGAATTTGATGTCGTTGTCACAGCGGCGACGGTCAGCGAAGACCTCTATCGAATAGACCAGCTCTATGACGAGTCCTACAAGGTTGTGGTGTCCAAGTCGCACCCGTTGTCTGAACGGGGCGCTGTTTCTCTTTCGACACTCGCTGAAACTGACATGCTCGATCGACCCAATTGCGAAATGCGCGATGCGTTGCATCGGACATGTGCAGACCAGGGTCACGAACTCTACGCGGCCTATCGGTCAAATCGCGTGGATTGGTTAGTCGAACTCGCGCGGCAGGGATTAGGCGCGGTGATTTTGCCAACCACGGCAATTCCAGCAGACAGTGGCCTCGTTTCGATACCCATCGACGGCCTTGAAATTTCGCGAACTGTTTCTGCTCTTCGTTATCGGCACCAAACGACGAGACCAGAGACAAATGATCTGATCCGTGAGATTGCGCGTGCGTAGGTGTACTATCATTGATGGCCGACATTCGCGCATAGTACATTAACTGGTACTTCAGTGACCTGATAAATAAAATATTCTGCGATCGCAACAGATATTCATCAACTATTGCCCTGAAAAGATGCTTTTGGTTGATTTAGTGCCTCAACGGCACCGCGATGCTTAAGAGATGGAGTCTCTTGCGAAAGCGGTGGGCTCGCTTTTTCAAGGCCTTCGAGAATGGGGCAGTCAGGCCGGTTATCACCCGAGCAGCAGGACGCGAGCTTCTCAAGGGTAGCTGCCATTTGCTTCAGCTCCTGAACTTTCGAGTTGAGGCGTTCAATCTGGATCAGCGCGATCCTTTTTACATCCGCGCTATGGCGGCTCCGATCCTGCCAAAGTTGCAGAAGTTCTGCTATTTCCGTGACCGAAAACCCAAGATCTCGAGATTTTCGGATGAATTGCAGAACATGAACATCCTGTTCCGAATAGTCGCGGTAACCTGAGCTTTTCCGATCCGCAGCCCTGATCAGACCCGTCTGCTCATAATAGCGGATCATCTTGGCGCTCACGCCCGAAGCTTCGGCAGCCTGACCAATGTTCATCACGCACTCCTTTCGGCCGATAGATGCCAGGTTACGAAGGCCATTATATTTTCCCTGTCACGCGCTGGCCAGTTGGAGGTGCATAGCGACGCAGGCGAAGTGCATTTCCCAAGACGAAGACACTCGAAAGCGCCATTGCGCCGGCGGCGAGCACGGGCGAGAGCAAGATCCCCCATGCGGGATAGAGGACTCCCGCTGCAACAGGAATCAAAGCTGCATTGTATGCGAAAGCCCAGAACAGATTTTGGCGGATATTCCCGATCGTCGCCTTGGAGAGCGCGATGGCGTTGGGAACCCCCTGAAGACTGCCAGACCCCACATTTCCCAAGTAAGGCGCTGATTTCGCTGTCCTGACCATTACATTTCCTATATAAAACATGGTGTTGAAGGCTGCGATG
This sequence comes from Haematobacter genomosp. 1, assembly GCF_002196855.1. Lineage (GTDB taxonomy): Bacteria > Pseudomonadota > Alphaproteobacteria > Rhodobacterales > Rhodobacteraceae > Haematobacter. The sequence continues at coordinate 19,105 of NZ_NIPW01000047.1, forward strand.
GGCGCGTTTCATGGATCACCCAGAGGGTGCGGGCTTGCAACGGGCAGATCGGGTGGATTTCGACCCTCGCGTGCGGCTGGAATTTCGCGGCACGCAGCTCAGTTCCGACGGCGGCCTTCTGGTGATGCGCGAGCTTGATGACG
>NZ_NIPW01000048.1 GCF_002196855.1 Haematobacter genomosp. 1
TGGGGGTGTCCACATCATCAAGAAAGCCCTGCCTGTGCTGTCGAGGTCCCGGAGGGACTGCGCCGGCCGTCGTCCTTGGCCTCTAGATCGCCATCGAGGCCGCAATGGAGCGGGCCCGAACACGAGAGAATGGAGACAGACAATGGCGACCATCGGCACCTTCAAGAAGACCGGCAACGAATACACCGGCGAAATCGTCACCCTGAGCGTGCAGGCCAAGGGCGTGCGCATCGTCCCGGACCTGCGGGCTACGGGCGACAAGGCCCCTACGCACCGGATCCTGGTGGGCCGCGCGGAGATCGGCGCCGCCTGGTCGAAGCGCTCGAACGAGGGGCGGGACTATCTGGGCCTGAAGCTGGACGATCCGAGCTTCTCGCACCCGATCTTCGCGAACCTCTTCGATGACGAGGACGGCGAGGGCTACAGCCTGATCTGGTCGCGTCCCAACGGCAACCGGGGGGACTGATCCCCCCAACCACAAGGCCCCGGTCGAAAGGCCGGGGCCTTCGCATTGCTTCCATAACACCCAATGGCGCTCGGCCAGCAGCAGCCGATACTTCTCCTGCTGCGTAAAGCACTGACTCGCGTCATCGCAGGGGATCGTCAGCGGGACGCCTCACTGCAATCCGCTTGCGCGGCATCGCACAAGTTGCGGCGCGTCCGGCAGGCGGCTGGAACGCGCTGATTGGTGCGACACCGATCCTACGCGGGCTTTCCTCGCCAGATAGATATGGTGGAAGGCATCCACCCGCCCGCCGGGCAATTGCACGTCCTCGCGCTGCCAGTCCCAGCCAAGCTCGCTGAGCCTGTCCTCAAAAGGATCGGAGATTTCAGCGGACCAGAAGGCCGCAATGCCGCCCGGTCGCAGAGCGTCCCGAACCGCGTTCAGACCACTTTCTCCATAGAGGCGCTGATTGTCATCGCGGACCAGGAAATCCGGTCCATTGTCGGTATCCATCAGGATCACATCGAATCCCGGGCCGCTTTCGGAAAGCAGATCCATCACATCCACGACCCGCAGTTGCACCCGTGGATCGCGCAGTGGATGATCGGCCAATGGGGCCAGAACTTCATGGTTCCATTGCGCAATCGCCGGGATCAACTCGCAGACAGTGACCTGTGCATCCGGGGGCGAGAGATCGAGTGCGGCCCGCAGGGTGAAGCCCATGCCGAGTCCGCCGATCAGCACGCGCGGTTCGGAGGCGCTGCGTAGCCGCCACAGACTGCGCTCGGCCAACACCGCTTCGGAGCGCCACATGATGTTCGACATCAACTCGATGCCGTTGAAGCGGATCTCATAGATATCGCCGCGTTTGCGCAGCAGGATATCGTCGCCCACCTCGGTCGAGGCGCGGGCCAGTTCAGTCCAGAGTGTCATGACAAATCCCTCGGCCCCGTCAGGGTGCCGGTCTGATGTGTTGCAGGGGAATGGTCTGGGGTTGCCCGGCGGTCAGCGCATGCTCAGCGCACGGGCAACCCGGGCACATGGCGTGCCCTGGTCCCGATCAGCAGCGGGAAAAGCGCTGCGCTGGATTTGCTGCCAATATGATCACTCATGACCACTCTTGTGCCTGATCAACCCGCCTGGAGCAATGGCAGGGGTATTTTCCGAGTCTGAGCTGGAAGCCGGCTGGCTGGTATCGGGCCTTTCCCTCGAGGATCGCCGTGCGTGGTCTTTTCCGATTCCTTGTGAGCGGCATGGCCTTATGTCCGGGGCCGACGGTCGTGAGTGTCTCCCGCACAATATTCATCTTCAATTTGCGGACCGGATTTCACCGCCTTCAACACGACGAAGAACGCGCCCATCTTGCTCCGAGGCCGGTGGCGAGCGGAGGCATCCCGTCACTGGGCACGGCCCCTGTCAGAGCCAAAGCCCCATCCCCGCTTCCATTCGCAAACCTTGGTCCGATCCGTCTCTTTGAAATCAACCCGTAAAGGGTCGGCTTACGCGCGCGTGCCGCCCTCGGGGATTCGGCACAAGGCCGAACGCCCGAGGGTGATTGCAGATCCGATCAGACACTTCGGGCGCCTGTCGAGCGGGGGATGGTCCCTCGTCTCCAAAGACAGGAGCCAGTCCCATGTCCAAGAAGGATGCCACCGCTTTCGCCGCCAGCCTCGCCGCCACGCTGATGGTCTCGATCGTCGTGTTTCAGGCCGGCGATGGCAGCCATGCCGCCATGCCCGCCGATGAATATGATGGCGATGAGACGCTCATCGCCCTCGAGATCGACCCCTGGCAGTGAGGCGCGCAAGCGCCTCACCCCCTCTGGGCAGGCCTCGCACGGCGAGCCGCGCCGTGCACCGGGGACGCGCGATCACCCGCCAGTGGCGCGCGCCGCGCAGAGGAGCCGGGATGGACCCCGGCGCGGGAGAGGTCGAGGAGGGATCCGGGAAGGGCGAGCCTTCCGTTCCCAGAGAGAGCGCCGGTCGGCTTCACCCGTCCTTTTGCTCTCAGGAGAAGTCCGATGACCCAAGATATCACAACATCCCCGGAAGCCAATCTCGCAGCCGCCATGGCGCAGTTCGATGCCTCGCAGCTGGCGCATCAGACGCTCAGCACCACCGCAATGGCACAGAACAAGAAGGCCCTGTTCGCGGCCATGCGCGCCGCCGGGATCACCGAGATCATCGTCACCTTCGACGGCGCCGGCGACAGCGGGCAGGTCGAAGATATCGACGCTCGCCGCGGCGATGCCGTGGTGCCGATGCCGGACACGGAACTCACTCTCGCGCAGGTCAGCTGGGGCATCAGCGAGATTTCGACGAGCAGCATGTCGCTCTCGGACGCTGTCGAGGCCCTGGCCTATGACCTCCTCTCGGATTGCCATGGCGGCTGGGAAAACTGCGACGGCGCGTTCGGCGAGTTCCATTTCGACGCCGAGGCCGGGACGATCCTGCTGGACTACAACGAGCGGTTCACTTCGTCCGAGCAGTTCAACCACAGCTTTTGAGGGCGGGGAACATGGCACATCCCTATCATCACGCCCTGTCCTCGGTGAAAAAGTGGGGCGGCGTGGTCGAGGATTACATCGAGTTGCATTCCTGGTTCGATGCCTCGAAGCAGATCCTTGCTGACTTCAGGCACCGAGCTTTGCGCCACCATGCCGAAGGAATTTTTCTGCTGGAGACCGTGTTCGGCAAGACGCTGACGCTGTCCTCGGGCCGGGTGATCCCGACGCGATGGGTGGGAGAGCAGCATGTCCGCGAGGATCTGGGGCACATCCCGAGCTTCGCCGACTGGGCACGGGCGATCCGTCCGGAGCCGTGGATGGGGCGTACTCCGAAGATCGAGGCCGAAGTGGAGCCGTCGCAGGCCGCCCCGACCCCGGCACCTGATCCGTTCTACCCCCTTCTCGGCCTGACAGCTGATGCCGCAGGTTTCGCAGTCCTGCGCGCCGCATCCCGTGCCTTCCACCCCAGTATCCGCAAGGATCCCGGCCTCAGGCTCGCCCGGCGGCGGTTCTACCGCCAGATGCTGGCCGCCCATGCGGCCGCCACGTCCTCGGTCATCTGACCGTTTCCCTCCGCAATCCCGACCAGGCCCGGCCTCGCGCCGGGTTTTCCATTTCTGACAAGGAGCCTGTCATGGCCGACTATTTCACCCATTTCTCTTGCCTGCTCGATGCGGGTTCGCCTGAGAATGCCGCCAAGGCGATGGCACTGTTCCACCGCCTGCGCGCCGAAGAGGCGGATGCCGACGAGCTTGCGTTCAACGGCTTCGATCTCGTCCAGCAAGACGGGCCGAGCGGCTCGCAACTCTGGATCCATGATGATGATCAGGGCGACGTCGAGGGCGTCATCAACTTCGTGCTGCGCCTTGCCGAAGAGCTGAACCTCACCGGCCTCTGGGGGTTCGACTATGCCAATACCTGTTCTCGCCCCAGGGTCGAGGCTTTCGGTGGCGGGGCGCATGTCATCGACCTTGGCGCACGCAAGAGCATCGGCTGGATCAGCACACATGAATGGCTGAACGCCGTTCTGAATGGCGAAGACATCGACGCCGTGGAGGCGGTCACAGGATGAACACCACGGTTACGATCACCCCCGCTTCTCCCTCCCGGCCTCTGCCCGTCGTCGAGTTTGGGCGCAGCGCCGACGGCCTGCTGGTCGCGCGTGTCGGCGACACCGCCTTCGCCATGGTGCCGGCACGGCAAGGGCGGCATTTCCTGGCGACGGGCTGGCGGCTTTCTCGTCCGCTCGAGACCTGGCGGCGCGATGACTTCTACGGCCATTCCGGTGATGTCGTCGACGAGGCCGCATTCCGCGCTCTGGTCGCGGAGAATGCCGAACATCAGCGTGAGCGCGCGGCACTCGGGAGGTGTGAGATTGTCTCCCGTGTCCATACGCCATGGGGTTCCTCGCAGGGTGCCACGATCTATGGCGAAGGCGTCCTCTGCCACTCCACGGCCGGTCATGGCGGGTTCCAGCTTGCACCAGAGCAGAATGCCCGTGTGCATCCGCTGCTGCGATCCTCCTCCGGGTTCTACGAGGAAGATGCCGAATGGGCAGCGGTTGCGCAGGCTTTTCCGGATCGCTTCACGGGTTATGAACGCCGCCTGGCCGATGAGACGCTGCGCAATCACTGGCCAGAGGCCTGGGAGGCCATGCATGGTCGCGCCCTTCAACACGGCGAATCCCTAGAGCGGGATCGCCAGATCTTCGAGCGTCAGCATGCAGGGGACTGGATCGTGATCTCGGCGGTCAGTTCTGATCGCTTTCCCGGCTTCGTGGAAACGACGGCGACGCCGGGAGCGAAGCGTGGACCGGGCGTCGAGCGCCGCCGCTTTCTTGTACCTGCGGCCGAGTATGAACCCGGTCTGTTCGGGTTCGTGATCGATCCCGCGCGGCATCAAGATCTGACCGATGGAACTGGTTGACCAGCCATGCCGACAATCTCGGCTGCGCGTGTCTGCTGCGCGGCCGAGAGGGAGAGGTGGGGTCGGGGCAAAGCGACGGGTCATGAGGTGGGAGAGAGGCTTCCGCTGCCCGTCGTGGAGACACCGCGATGACCTATTCAGGTTCAACTGAAGGGTTCCTGTCCGCCGGGCGGGTGCTGATCAGCCAGACCCTTGCGCAGCTTCGACTGGCGCAGCGCACCCCTCTGACCATCACCTGTACCGGCGAGGCGCGCTATCTCGATCCCGAGCTCGAGCGATGGGCGTTCGAGCGCAGCGTTTGCCTCGGCGCCTGTGACAGCCTCGTGGACGCGATGATGCTGGTGTCAACGCGCCTTGGAAGTGGCGACGTTGCTTGTAGCGATGATCCCGCGCTCCGCTTCACGCCGAAGCTGATTGCGGTGGTTGATGCCGATCAGGGGCTGGTGCTGGCTGGCGAGGTTGCAAATGGTGGCGTGACCTGGCTTCAACCCGTCGCAAGCGATGCAGAAGCGCGGGCGGTGGTTACGTTGGCCTGCAGCCAGCGGGCTGAAGCGCAGCATCTCGCCGATATGGGCAAACATGCCGATGCTAGCCTCTTGCGCAGGCGGGCGGCCGCGGCTGAAGGGCGCCTGGTCGATCCGTTCTGGCGTGATGCGGCGCAGCTTGCGCTTCTGCAGCGGAGGGCTGCGTGATGCCTTCGATCATCGAGATCACGATCTATCGCTTTGACGAACTGCCGGAGGCCGCGAAAGACAATGCCCGGGCCTGGTATCGTGAGGGTGCCTTTGATCACGACTGGTATGATGCCGTCTACGAGGACTTCCAGCGCATTGCGGAAATTCTCGGAATCCGTCTGCGGGCCCGGACATCCCGGCTGATGGGCGGAGGCACCAGCGAAAGTCCCCGCATCTGGTTTACCGGGTTCTGGTCGCAGGGGGATGGGGCGGCGTGGGAGGGCAGCTATGCCTTCAACAAAGGCGCTTCCTCTGCCATTCGCTCCTACGCGCCAATGGACCAGGAACTGCACCGGATTGCAGATGCGCTCCTGGCGGTCCAGCGCCGCAACTTCTACCAGTTGCAGGCGGATGTCCGGCATCGCGGCAGCACCTATCATGCTTTTACCATGGACGTCGCTGTCACGCGCGAAAGCCCGGTCGGTCAGGACATGACCGAAGATGCCGAGAGCATTGTTACCGACCTGCTGCGCGATCTTGCCCGGTGGCTCTACCGGCAGCTCGAACAAGAATACGACTATCTGTCTTCCGATGCTGCCGTCGATGAGGCAGTGCTCGCGAATGGCTACACGTTCACGGAGAGCGGGCGGAGGGCCTGATCAACCAGCTTCCAGCCGGGCCGCGATTCAGGCTCAGCGATTGCTGTCGATCCACCGGGACAGCAATTGCCGATCCCGGAAGCATTCATCCGGGATGGCGCGCCGCCGAAGCCGCGCAAGCCGTTCGGCGAAAGCGACCTGTTTCGAGGTGGGTTGGCCATCGTCCAGAGGTTTCAGCCGCGACTGCGCCTCGATCCAGGTGCTGAGACTGCGGCGATTCTGTTGGACCTCCCAGGGCAGGAGGGTCTTGTTCCGGAGCGCGAGCGAGCGGGCATAGGCGATCTGGCGCGGCGTCACCGCCAGGGCATGAGAGACAGGTTCCATCGTCGATCTCCCTTGTCGGGTTGAATCTCTATATGGAACATATAGAGAACAAAATCAATCAACGCCGGGGAGAGGCAGAGCGGGGGAGGGAGTTCTGTGAGCCATGCGGCAGACAAGAGAGCGCCGCCGGGCTCGAGGTTTTCCCTTTCCGAGGAGTTCGATCCCATGAGCACGATGACTTCTGTTGACCGGGTGGCCGAAGAGCGCCGCCCTACCTTTTTGCCCGACCTGTTCGGGCCGACCCGAATGCTTGTCGCCGAGAATATGGTCTATGCCATGATGGATAGCCTGAGCCCGCTGGACTACGGCGGTGGCCATTGGGACTTCTATGAGCAGGGCGGGCGGCCGCTCTTCATGGCCCCGACCTCGAAAGCGCGCTACCGCATGGCCTGTAGCGGCAACGGCTGGCAGGGCGAGGTCTCGGCCGAAGCGGCGGGAATTATCGCAACGCTGTTCGCCTTCTCTCACCTCTCATTCCACCATGCTGCTGATCAGTTGGTCGAGGGCTATGCACGGCTTTATGAATTTGCAGGCGACCATCCCGAGGCTGCGGAGATCTTCCAGGCCATCGACTGAGCGCCTTCCCTCTCATGCTTGCATGAGCCTTCTGCACCCTCCGACGCTTGCGTCGGAGGGTATTTCTCTTTGGCTGGCGCCTGCCGCGGTCGCACGCACGGCTTCTGCTGCGTTCCCGGCGCCGTCCGCTCTGTCATACGGTTGGCTCAGTCCACCTGCACCAAGATAGCCTCTGGACAGCCCGGCCTTTCGATCTCGGCAATCGGTTGGCGTTTTGCCCCCGGTCGTCATGGGCGTGCAGGGATCAGTCTTTCCCTCATTCCGGCCTCTTTGATCGTGGGTTCCGTGGATTGGTTGCACACTCTGATCGCGCTTTCTGCCCTGTCCCTCTTCCCGGTCAAGCGCTTGGGCGGTATGTGCCGATCCGGCGGCCCGGGCCAGTATCCGATCTGATGAATTGCCTCGCCCGCGGCCGCAGGTCGGGGGGAAGGGCGCAAGCCCGCCTGTTCGCAGTCTGGGTGATCATCGCCGTTGGTTGTCTGTCGGATCTTCCTGGCGGTTCTTTCAGGATCGCCTCTGTCTCCTGTCTCTCTGGTGTGGACGGGACCGCTCGCATGCGTCCTCTGTGATGGGCTGATCTGGCCGAAGACCAGCGCGGCAGCCGCGCTTCGACGTCTCGGCGCAACAGCGTCGCCCGAACTTTCTTCCCCTGGGCTTCGCCCATTCCTCGCGAGGCAAGAAAGCCCTGCCTGTGCTGTCGTGGTCCCGGGCGGGACTGCGCCGGCCGTCGTCCCCGGCCTGTCGATCGCCATCGAGGCCGCACTGGAGCGGGCCCGAACACGAGAGAATGGAGACAGACAATGGCGACCATCGGCACCTTCAAGAAGACCGGCAACGAATACACCGGCGAAATCGTCACCCTGAGCGTTCAGGCCAAGGGCGTGCGCATCGTCCCGGACCTGCGGGCCACGGGCGAGAATGCGCCCTCGCACCGGATCCTGGTGGGCCGCGCGGAGATCGGTGCCGCCTGGTCGAAGCGCTCGAACGAGGGCCGGGACTATCTGGGCCTGAAGCTGGACGATCCGAGCTTCTCGCACCCGATCTTCGCGAACCTCTTCGACGACGAGGACGGCGAGGGCTACAGCCTGATCTGGTCGCGCCCCAACGGCAACCGGGGGGACTGATCCCCCCAACCACAAGGCCCCGATCGAAAGACCGGCGCCTTTACAATTTCTCGCCTTGGTAGGCTGCTTTGCGGACAAAGCTGCCGCTTGCAGGTGCGGCAGACCAAGACGCACTTCGAGGTCTAAATAATCCGCCGGGCGGATAGCCGACTGACGGGTGCGCGGCATTGCACCTGCAGCAAACCCGGGATAGCGGCCATCTGTGCTCGGCGCGGCGATTACGATGCCCCGCGTCCCGTCACGGGCGGAAAGCGGCCAGCCAGGTGCCAGCCACTATTTAGTCGTCCAGGTAGGAATCAGTCCCAGGCCACGGTCGCCTGGCTGTCACAAAACCTTCGCTTGCGTCGAATCGATATATCCATATTTCATGAAGTATGGATATTGATAGCGCCTCAGCCATCTTCTCGACCCTCGGCCACCCAGGACGGCTCTCCGTCTACCGCTTGATCATGCGGCACATGCCTCAGGCTGTCCGGCCGACCGAGATCTCCCAAGCACTTGGCCTGAAGCAGAACACCCTGTCCCATTATCTTGCGGATCTGGAGGGCGTTGGCCTGATCGTCTCGACCAGAGAGGGGCGGTCGATCCTCTACAGCATCGCGCTGCCCCATGCGCGCAACCTCGTCGATTTTCTGGCGCGCGACTGCTGCCGCGGGCGCCCCGATCTGTGCGACCTCATCATAACAAGAGCTGATCCTGAAATGACCCAGCGTCCCTACAACGTGCTCTTCATCTGCTCGGGCAACTCCGCCCGTTCAATCTTTGCCGAGGCGATCCTGAACGGGATCGAGGGCGGTCGGTTCCGGGCTTTCTCGGCGGGAACCCGTCCTGGCACCAGTCTGAACCCCTTCGCGGTCGAGCTACTCGAACGAAATGGCTATGACATTTCACCGCTCCGCTCGAAGCACATCTCGGAGTTTGAAGCCGCTGGTGCGCCGCACATGGATTTCGTCTTCACCGTCTGCGATGCGGCGGCAGACGAGGAATGTGCGCCCTGGCCGGGCCAGCCGATCACCGCACATTGGGGACTTCCGGATCCGGTCAAGGCAACCGGGAATGACGCTGAGAAGGCCCTGGCATTTGCCGAGGCTTTCAGCACGCTGAACAAGCGGATCACGAACTTCGCGGCACTTTCCCTTGAAAACCTAGACAGCATCGCGCGCCAGGAAGCGGTCGACGAGATCGGCCGAACCCACCTCTGAGGACGACAAAATGCCCCGCATTGCACTGAACGGCCTTGGCCGAATGGGTAAGCTTGCCCTGCGCGACCTGATCGAGACCGGCGCCGAAGGCGATCTGGTGCTGATCAACGATGCTGTGGGCGACCCGGCTCAGCATGCGCTCCTGCTCGAGTTTGACAGCGTCCATGGCCGGTGGGCAACACCGGTAGGGCACGATAAGGACGGCCTCACCCTGAAGGGTCGGCACGTCCGCCTCACCTCTGCCAAGCGCATCGAAGATCTGCCTTTGGCAGAATTGGGCATTGATCTGGTGATCGACTGCACCGGCGTCTTCAAGACGGCCGAAAAGATCGCGCCCTATTTCGCGGTCGGGGTCAAAAAGGTTGTGGTCTCCGCTCCGGTCAAATCGGACGAGGCGGTGAATCTGGTCTACGGCGTGAACCATGACCAATATGATCCTGCCGAGCACGCGATCATCACCGCGGCCAGCTGCACCACGAACTGCCTTGCGCCGGTGGTGAAGGTCATCCACGAGAACATCGGTATCCGCCATGGATCGATCACCACGATCCATGACGTGACCAACACCCAGACCATCGTCGACCGGCCCGCCAAGGACATGCGTCGAGCCCGTTCCGCCCTGATGAACCTGATCCCGACGACAACGGGCTCGGCCACCGCCATCACCATGATCTATCCGGATTTGAAGGGGCGGCTGAACGGCCATGCGGTCCGCGTGCCGCTGCTGAACGCCTCGCTGACCGATTGCGTGTTCGAGGTCGAGCGGCCGACAACGGCGGAGGAAGTGAACGCGCTGTTCGCCGCCGCGGCGGAGGGCGAGCTGAAGGGGATCCTCGGGTATGAAACCCGTCCCCTTGTCTCGACTGACTACCTGAACGACCCCCGTTCCTCCATCATCGATGCCCCGTCGACGATGGTGGTGAACGGCACCCAGGTGAAGGTCTATGCCTGGTATGACAACGAATGGGGCTATGCCTGCCGTTTGGCGGACGTTGCCCGCCTGGTTGCACGGTCGCTGTGATGGCCGAAAGCGCCGTCTCCAACCCGCTTCGGGCCTATGCGGCGGTCACCGCCGCCTATTGGGCCTTCATGCTCTCCGATGGCGCGCTTCGCATGCTGGTGCTGTTGCATTTCAACAGCCTCGGGTTCTCGCCCATCCAGTTGGCCTATCTCTTCCTGCTCTATGAGCTGGCGGGGATCATCACCAACCTCTGTGTCGGCTGGATCGCCGCCCGGTTCGGCTTGGCCGCAACGCTTTACGGTGGGCTCGCCCTTCAGATCGCGGCCTTGGCCGCGCTGACCCAGCTCGACCCGTCCTGGGGTGTCGCCGTATCTGTGGCCTTCGTCATGGCGGTCCAGGGCGCCAGCGGTGTCGCAAAAGACCTGGCGAAGATGTCGTCGAAGTCGGCGGTGAAACTGCTCGCGCCATCCGGTGAGGGCGGGCTCTTCCGCTGGGTCGCCATTCTAACCGGCTCGAAGAACGCGGTGAAAGGCGCCGGGTTCTTCTTGGGCGCGGCGCTCCTTGGCCTTGCGAGTTTCGCGGTGGCCATCTGGTCCATGGCGGCCGTCCTGGCGGTGATCCTGATCGCCACGGCCATTTTCCTGCCGAAGGGCCTGCCGGTCGGTAAGAAAGGCACAAAATTCAGCAGCGTGTGGTCGCGCGATCCGCTGATCAACCGCCTCAGCCTGGCGCGGATGTTCCTGTTCGGGGCCCGCGATGTCTGGTTCGTGGTCGGCATCCCGATCTACTTCCAGGCCGTGCTGTCCGATGGCACCGCGGAGGGGCGGCGCGAGGCCTTCTTCCTGATCGGGGGCTTCATGGCACTGTGGATCATCGCCTATGGCGCGGTCCAGGGCTTCGCCCCGAAGATCGTCAGGTCCGCGACCGATCCGAAACGCGCCGCGATCCGGTGGGCCGGGCTGCTGGTGCCGATCCCCTTTGCCCTGGCGGCGCTCGCCTTCCTCTCGCCGGCTCCGGCGATCTGGCTGACGGCCTCGATCGTCACCGGACTGCTGATCTTCGGCTTCGTTTTCGCCGTCAACAGCGCGGTCCATTCCTACCTGATCCTCGCTTTCTCGAAGAATGAGCGGGTCACCATGGATGTGGGCTTCTACTACATGGCCAATGCGGCGGGCCGTCTTCTCGGAACGCTGCTTTCTGGCCTGAGCTACCAGTTCGGCGGCCTGCCGCTCTGCCTCGCGACCTCGGGCGTGATGGCACTGGCCAGCTGGCTCGCCATCCAACGATTGAAGCCGGACGCGACACCCGGCCTCGAAACCACCTCTTCCGCCAAATCTGCCTAGGAGAAAGCGCCGCACACCGCCCCTTCGGGCGCGCTGCGGCATCGCCACGACGACCCAAACAACAAAGGAGGCCAAAAGGCAGCCAAGCCATGAAGTGCAATCAACTGGTCGATGCGGGCCGACGCCATTTCCTGCGAGGTGCCCATTTTGTTCCGGCAATTTCATGTTTCGGTTTGCGGCACATCCTACCCGGGGGATGCATGAGGTCCATCCTGCAGTCTCTTGCCCTCAGATTCCCGCGCAACTCTGGCGTAACCGTAGCTTCATGGGCCGAGGTTTCGCCCATGAAATGCCCGCCATTTGTCAGAGCACTGGGACAGGGATGATGGCGAAAAGCAGAAATCGCCCCGCCACCACGACAAGATGAGTATCGTTTTACTCTCAGGGATCACGGTGCATCTGATCAGATCAGGCCGACAAGGTGCAACGCCATCCCGGCAAACGCGGCACCTGCAAGCACCTGGACCATGCCAATCTTTAGCCGGAACACCGCGATCAGTGCCAGAGCCGACAGGGCCGCCGCCATCCAGTCGATCGAGCCCATAACCGGCAGCTGAAGCGATACCGGCCCCGCCTGAACATCCGCCACCTGCCGCCAAATGACGTGAATGGCGAACCACAGCGCCAGGTTCAGGATCACCCCTACCACCGCCGCAGTGACGGCTGACAGCGCGGCAGACAAAGCGCGGTTCGCCCGCACCCCCTCCATGAAGGGTGCTCCGAGGAAGATCCAGGCAAAGCAAGGCGCAAACGTCACCCAGGTGGCGACCAGCCCGCCCACGGTGCCCGCTAGCAGCGGGGCCGCCCAGCCCGCCTCGCGCATCGCGCCCATGAAGCCCACGAATTGTAGCACCATAATCAGCGGGCCGGGCGTGGTTTCGGCCATACCCAACCCGTCGAGCATCTCACCGGGTTCGAGCCAGCCATAGGTTCCGACCGCCTCCTGCGCGACCCAGGCCAAGACCGCATAGGCCCCGCCAAAGGTCAGCAACGCCAGTTTTGAGAAATAGGTGGCGATGTCGGTGAAGACACTGCCGGGGGCGAGCACAACCAGCACCCCCACCGGCACCAGCCATAGCGCGATCATGGCCAGACCGGCGCGCAACGCCCCCGCCCGGGCGGCGGGCGGCAGCAAGACCTCTTCGCCCAGCAAGGTTTCAGCATCGGCGACATGCGCCTTGCCCGCCGCACCATGCTCCCCACCGCCGACAAAGGCTGCAAGTCCCGCTTTTGCACCCGCCCAGCCGATCATGGCCGCCACCGCCACGATCAGCGGGAAGGGCGCGCCAAAGGCGAAGATGGCGATGAAGGACGCCGCCGCGATCCCCCGCATCGCGTTGTTCTTCAGCGCTCGACGCCCCACCCGCACCACGGCCTGCAAGACGATGGCCAGCACCGCCGCCTTCAGCCCAAAGAACAGCGCCGCGACAAAGCCCACCTCGCCCCAGACCGCATAGATCCAGCTCAGCCCCATGATGGCCAGCATCCCGGGCAGGATGAACAGCCCGCCCGCGATCAGCGCGCCCCGGACCCCATGAATCAGCCAGCCAATATAGGTGGCGAGCTGCTGCGCCTCGGGGCCGGGCAGCAACATGCAGAAATTCAGCGCGTGCAGGAAACGGCCATCGCCCAGCCATTTCTTCTCCTCGACCAGAACACGGTGCATGACGGCGATCTGGCCCGCAGGGCCGCCGAACGAGAGGGCCGCGATGCGCGCCCAGACTCTGGCGGCTTCGCCAATGGTCGGAAAACCGGATGTGGGCGTCATTTCGCTGACTTTCCATGGCTTTGCCAGGTGTGGGTTTCCCCGGTAGCGTCGCGGCACCAGCGGTAGAAGGCGTCATACAGCGCCATCCCCGCCTCCAGCTGCTCCAGATCAGCGACATGCATCCGCGAAAGGCCAAGCGAGGCGGCAATAAGACCGGCGCATTCTGGTGCCAGATCTGGGCGCGCCGTGTCGGCCCCCCGCACGATCGTAGCCAGCCGGTCCAGTGCCGGGATCGACAGGTCAAATTCCGCAATCAGTGTATCGAAGGTGCAGGTCTCGCCGCGATGGCTCCAGAACACGCCGTCGATGTCATAAGGGGCGGCCCCGAAGGTCTCGGCCACTGCCTGAACCTCGGAGGGCGTAACATAGAGAAACACCGCGCGGGGGTCGATGAAGCGGCGGATCAGCCAGGGGCAGGCGATGCGATCAATCTTGGGGCGGGAACGGGTCACCCAGAGACTGCGGCCCGCTCCGTCCGGGCGGGGCAGCTTCGCCGGATCAAAGGTCGGCAGCCCGCCCGCAACCCAGGCGGCATGGCCGCCTTCCAGATATTCGGCGGCCAACCCCTCATGGCGTAGCCAGGCCGCGACACCCTGGCTGCGACCGTGCCCTTCAGCACAGACGACCAGAACCGGTCGACCGGGCGCTTCGCCCCTCAGTTCCCGCGCGAGGTGGGACAGCGCCTCGCGCACAAGCCCGGTTTCGGGCACGGCACGCGCGGTGGCGATCAATCGCGGGTCCGCGTTGCGCAGGGCATCACGGCGCACATCCAGCACGACAGGCGCCTTTGGCGTGCCGATTAGTTTAGACAGTTTTTCGCAGGTCATCGCATCAGGCGCAGGCATGTGCGTTCCCTCCTTGGGTTCAATGGAACGGGATTGGAACGCGAGTTTCAGCTGACGCCTCGTGGGGAGCTCGCGGATCCCCATATGGCGAACATGGCCTTATCACGCAGCAAGATGTCAAGATGGACGCCGTTCGATCTCTTGGACCTGTGATCCGGCAGGGCTGCCGGAACGCCCCTTTTTTGATGATCTTGGTTCTGCAGAAATCTGGCTTTGGCTTGGGGCTTCTGAGCGGTGAGATCGCAGTTGATCCTTTTCCTTCGAAGACCGAGCGGGCCGTGCTGGCTCCAGACCTTTGTTGCCCGGCCAATGCGGCAGGCCAACGGATGCCGCACTCATCGCCCGGCATCGAGGCCCGTGTTGACGCTCTGACGGCCTTGAGGACACTTGGCGCCATCTGTCAGAGCTCGGCACGTCAGCGACTGGTCCAAAGCCCGGAAAAAGCTGCAGACGGGTCCGTCAGACGCTGAACCTGATTTAGAGCCCTGCCGAAGCGCGGAAGCACACGAATATATATCAGTTCGGCAACCAGCTCGACCAATGTCTGCGTCACGATCACGGCCGGAAGCACAGGGATCGCACCCGGAACGGCGAGGGCCAACGGGAGCACCACCAAAGAGTTTCGGGTTGCGATCGAAAAGGACACAGCCCGGCCCGCAGCTGGCTGAAGAACAAAAATGCGTGCGGCACCCCATCCGATGAAGGGGGCCAGAACGGCAAAGGCGATGAAGATCGGCAGGGCTGACAGAGCATGGCGGCTGGCCGCTCCCAGAACCGGAACCGTCGCCGCCACGACCAAGAACAGAACCACCGCCGTCGCCGGAACCGGAAGAACACCAAGCCCGTCACTCACACGCCGCCCCGCCGCGTGTCGAGCGGCCCAGAGCTGAACAGCACCCGCACACATCAGCGGCACCGCGATCAGCCAAACGAAAGCATGGATAAACGGGCCGACATGCACCAGGTCTGCGGCCTCGCTGCCGAGGAACAGGCCAAGGAAAATCGGCAGCAGTGCCATTTGCACCACCAGCAGAAGCGGCGTCGACGACAACAGCAATCGCGCATCGGCCCGCCCGAGGTGGGCGAAAGTAATCACATAGTCGATACAGGGCGTCAGCAGCACCATGAGAATGCCAAGACGCAGCAGGGCATCGTCTATGGCGAGTTGCAGCAACAGGAATACAAGCACCGGAACGGCGATGAAGTTACCGGCGAGAAGGGCGCACAGAAAACGCATCTCCCGGAACCCGCGCCCGATGTCCGGCAAGGGAACCTGCAGAAACGTGACGAACAACATGAAGGCAAGCGCCGGGTTGATCGCGCCTTCCAGTGCGGTTGTGCCTGACACAGTGATACCGGTGATTGCGGCAAGGCCGACAGCCGCGAAGTAAATCCATACTTGTTGGCGTTCCAGAATATCGCGCATAGGGTTTCCTTGCCGTGGCCAGAGGCGGGCAGTGGTCATATAAATTAAGATATATCAGTGAGTTGTTCGCGTTGGTTTGCCTTCGCACTTGGCTAACAAGGCGATCGCCTCATCACAGTGTTTGCAGTGGCCTTGGCAGCAATCATGCATAAGGAAAGCCACAAGAGATGACAGCTGCGAGAATCGGGCGCTGTAGATGATCGACTTGCCATCGCGCCGGCTCTGGACCAAGCCCGCGTTCTCCAACTCTCTCAGATGAAATGATGTCCGCTGAGGCGAGCCATCCAGGTTTTCAGCGATGGATCCCGACGCCAACCCATCCGCACCCGCAGTGACCAGCATCCGAATGATCCTAAGCCGGGTTTCCTGGGCAATAGCTGCAAACCCACGAAGAGCTTCGCCCTGATTCATTCAAATACTCCCTTTAGTGTTTTATCGTATGATGGGTAAGATTTTGCAAGGATAGATGAAAAGTCGTGTGTCATGTGAATGATGCGATGATCACGTTCGTGACCCGAGCAACTGCGTAGGCCGACGCAATGTCAACCAAGGCGCGTTTTGGTGCAGGTGCCTCCTGGCCGATCCGGCTGCTATCCGCAGTCACCACCGTTACCAAAACAGCTTGAGCCCGGACCCGGCCAGTAGAAGCGCGAGAATGACCCGAAGCCATTTATCAGACAGAAACCGACTGCCGAGCATCGCACCGGCGAGGCCGCCTATGGCAACCGCCACCATCCAGATCGGCGCGGAACCCGATATTTGTGGCCAGAACGCATAGGCCCCGATCAACGCCGCAGCCGAGTTGACCAGGTTATAGATGGCCGTCGTGGCTGCGGTCTGGCGGGCGTCCGCCCAGTTCATCGCGAGGATAATCGGTGCCAGGAAGACGCCGCCGCCGGTGCCGGTTGTTCCGGAGATGAAGCCAATAACCGCACCGGTGATCAGCGCAGGCACGAATGGCGGATGGTCGGGCGCCCGGGTTGTGGTTGTTCCGCGGGTCAGCGCGCTGCGCGCCATCAGCAGGCCTGACAGCATCAAAATGGTGCCTACGAGCGGATAATATGCCCCGGCACCCAGATTCACGGACCCGCCAAGCACTGAGAACGGAAAGCCGAGTAATGCGAAAGGATACAGATTTCGCCAGGAAAGCTGCGCGGCCCTTTGGAACATGAAAGTCCCTATGGCAGCGACCACCAAGTTCAGCGCCAACGCAGTGATCTTCATCTCCAGTGGCGGCAATCCAAGAATGGCCATCAGCGCGATGTAGCCGGTGGCGCCGGCCTGACCCACCGCAGCGTAGATCAGCGCGACCAGGAAGAATGCCAGGATCACTTCAGCTGGTCTTCTGCGAGGTGGCGCAACCATCGGCCACCGCACCGGGAAGGCATAGGCGCCCGCCGCAGCAATCCTCCATGAGGAACCGCAGGAGGCCGTTCAGCGCATCGAACTCGGCGGTATAGAGGATCGATCGGCTTTCGCGGCGAGAGGATACCAGGCCCGCGCGCTCCAGCTCCTTCACATGAAAACTGACGTTGGAGGCGGTGACTCCGGCCTGTTCGGCGATCAGGCCAGCGGCCAGACCCTCCGGCCCCGCCACGACCAGCATCCGCAGGATGCGCAGGCGGGTTTCCTGAGACAGGGCCCCGAAGGACAAGAGCGCTTGACGTTCATCCATTATTTGACGATCCTAGAAGTGTCGAATCAATAGGTATCGCAAATGACGGTCCAAAGCAACATCGGCGCGCCGACCGGCGCGGCCGACCCGAAAGATATCACCATCGGCGAGCTTCTCGAT
Organism: Haematobacter genomosp. 1; assembly: GCF_002196855.1. Lineage (GTDB taxonomy): Bacteria > Pseudomonadota > Alphaproteobacteria > Rhodobacterales > Rhodobacteraceae > Haematobacter. The sequence goes on from NZ_NIPW01000048.1 coordinate 17,575, forward strand.
GCCCTCCGCAACGTCGAGGATCGGCCCCTGGTCTTCACCTATGACGGCCAGGAGGTGCGAACGGGTTTTCACGTCACCGAGGTGAAGGTCGGCCAGTTCCGCGCTCTGGATTGCGGCGGAAACCCCGAGGCCTGGACGGAGATCTTCGTGCAGCTTTGGGACGTCAACGAGGATCGGGCCCATATGCCCGCAGGGCTTTTCACCCGGATCATCGGCAAGGTGATCGATCATGTCTCTCTCGACCCACAGGCGAAACTGACCTTCGAGGTCAGTAATGCGGTAAGGCCGATGCAGCTGCATCGGGCGGCTTACCCCAGCCTCGCGGACGACCGCGTGATCGTTGCGCTGTCACCGCGCCCGGCAAGCTGCAAACCACGCGACCGCAGGCTTGATGACCAGAAGGCCGCTTCGGCCTGCTGCGCACCCGTGGCGAAACAGAGCTGCTGCGGGTGATGTGGGAATGGACGTCATCATCTACCACAATCCGGAATGTGGCACCTCCCGGAACACACTCGGGCTGATCCGCAATGCCGGTATCGAGCCGCATGTGATCGAATATCTGAAGACCCCGCCGTCGCGGATCATGCTGGAGAGCCTGGTGGCGCGGATGGCAACCCCGCTGCGCGCGCTGCTGCGCGAAAAGGGCACGCCCTTCGCGGACTTGGGTCTTGGCGACCCAGCACTGACGGAGGCGCAGATCCTCGACGCGATGCTGGAACATCCGATCCTGATCAACCGTCCCATCGTAGTGAGCCCCAAGGGGGTGCGCCTCTGCCGCCCCTCCGAGGCGGTGCTGGATCTCTTACCGCCCCAGCTGGGCGCATTCTCGAAAGAAGACGGCGAGCCGGTGGTCGATGCGAATGGAAATCGCGTCCTGCCGGAAGCGCCCTGAACGGAGTCTACCCATGTCCTCCCCGCAACCGACCCGGCGGCTGTCCTTTCTGGACCGCTGGCTGACGCTCTGGATCTTCGTAGCCATGACGATCGGCATCGCCCTGGGCACCGTATTGCCCGGGCTGCCGGACGCGCTCAACGGCCTTTCGATTGGCACGACCAATATCCCGATCGCCATCGGCCTGATCCTGATGATGTATCCGCCGCTGGCCAAGGTCAGGTATGAGGAACTGCCGCGGGTGTTCCAGGATCGCCGGGTGCTGATCCTGTCCCTGATCCAGAACTGGATCATTGGCCCGGTCCTGATGTTTGTGCTCGCGGTGATCTTCCTGCATGATCAGCCGGAATACATGACCGGGCTGATCCTGATCGGGCTGGCGCGCTGCATCGCCATGGTGCTGGTCTGGAACCAGCTTGCCCGTGGCGACAGCCAGTATGTGGCCGCGCTGGTCGCTTTCAACTCGGTATTCCAGATCCTGTTCTTCTCGGCCTACGCCTGGTTCTTCCTGTCCGTCCTGCCGCCGCTGTTCGGGCTGGAGGGAAGCGTGATCGACGTGAGCTTCTGGACGATCACCGAGGCGGTGCTGATCTATCTTGGGATCCCGTTCCTGGCCGGGTTCCTGACCCGCCGGATCCTTGTGGGGCGCATGGGCGAGGCCTGGTATGAAACCGTCTTCCTGCCGCGCATCGGCCCGGTCACCCTGGCGGCGCTTCTCTTCACCATCGTGGCGATGTTCAGTCTGAAGGGCGGCGATGTGGTCGCGCTGCCGATGGATGCCCTGCGCATCGCCGTGCCGCTCGCGCTCTACTTCATCATCCAGTTCCTGGTCAGCTTCGCCATGGGCCGGATGATCCAGGCGGATTACCCGCGCACCACCGCCATCGCCTTCACGGCGGCCGGGAACAATTTCGAGCTGGCGATCGCCGTGGCCATCGCCGCCTTCGGCCTTGCCTCTCCCGTGGCCTTTGCGGCCGTGATCGGCCCGCTGGTCGAGGTGCCCGCGCTGATCCTGCTGGTCCATGTCGCCCTCCGGCTCGGTCGGCGCTGGTTCCCGGACGCGCCTCCGGCTGAGGAGGTCCGCGCATGACCGAACTGCCGAACCTGACCGATGCCGTTCAGCTGCCGTCTCTGGCGGGACTGACCGGCCCCGCATCCAGCCACCCGCCCCGCATTCTCCTGCTCTATGGCTCCCTGAGGGAACGGTCCTACAGCCGCTTTCTCACCCAGGAAGCGGAACGGTTGCTGCGACATTTCGGCTGTGAAACGCGGGTGTTCGACCCCAAGGGGCTGCCCTTACCGGATGAAACCGATGCCGATCACCCGAAGGTGCAGGAGCTGCGCGAGTTGTGCCTCTGGTCCGAGGGCCAGGTCTGGACCAGCCCGGAACGCCACGGCGCGATGACCGGCGTGATGAAAAGCCAGATTGACTGGATCCCGCTCTCCATGGGCGCGATCCGTCCGACCCAGGGCCGGACACTGGCGGTCATGCAGGTTTCGGGCGGGAGCCAAAGTTTCAATGCGGTCAATCAGATGCGCATCCTCCGGCGCTGGATGCGGATGCTGACCATCCCGAACCAGTCCTCGGTCGCCAAGGCCTATGAAGAGTTCGACGCGGCAGGAAGGATGCGGCAATCGCCCTATTACGACCGGGTGGTCGATGTGATGGAAGAGCTGGTAAAGTTCACCCTTCTGACCCGGGACATCTCCGGGCACCTCACCGACCGCTACAGCGAACGCAAAGAGGCGGCGGCCAAATTGCATGACCGCCTGAATCTCGGGGCCGCAACGTGAGGCAAGCCCCGGTCGTGGCCGCCCTGGGCGTCACGCAGATCATCGGATACGGGTCGATCTATTACGCCTATCCGATCCTTGCGCCCGCGATAGCGGCCGAGTTCGGCGCTCAGGAGCCGGTCCTTTTCGGCATCCTGTCTGCGGGCCTTCTCCTTGGCGGGCTGGCCTCTCCGGTGCTCGGTCGTCAAATTGACCGGTTCGGCGGGGCGCAGGTCATGTGCGCGGGCAGCCTGGCGATGGCGCTTCTGAGCCTGCTCATCGCCGGATCCCCGAACATCTATGTATTCGGGGGCCTGACACTTCTGATCGAGCTCCTTAGCTTTGCGGTCCTCTATGATGCCGCGTTTTCGGTGCTGGCCCAGAAGAGGCCCAATGACACGCGGCGCGCGATCACCAATCTGACCCTGATCGCAGGCTTCGCCTCGACGCTCTTTTGGCCCCTTTCCGGTTGGCTTGTCGGAGAGGTCGGATGGCAGGGGGCCTACCTAGTCTTTGCGGCCCTTCACCTGCTCCTAGCCGCTCCCCTGCACGGCTGGATTTTCGCGACGCCACATGTGAACGAAAAGACGTCACTTGAAGAGCAGAGGCCGAAACCAGACGAGAGATACGTCCCCCTCGAGGGTCGAACCGCACGGCGCGCCTTCATCCTTCTTGGGATCGCCTTCGGCCTCACCGGCATGGCGATCTCGGCCCTGGGTGTCCACCTCGTCCTCGCACTTCAGTCGCTCGGTCTCGGCAGCTCGGCCTACCTGATTGCCATGCTGATGGGGCCGGCACAGGTCGCCATTCGGGTGGTGGACGCCACCCTGTGGCGCAACCAGCATCCTCTCCTTGTCGCCATCGTGTCCAGTGCGGCCATCCCCGCGGCGCTCGCCCTCCTGCTCCTGCCGGGGCCGGCAATGATCCTGGCAGTTTGCTTTGCGATCAGTTTTGGCGCGGGTCAGGGCCTGTCGAGCATCGTGCGCGGCGCAGTGCCGGTGGCGTTGTTCGGGACGGCCGGCATGGGGCAGCGGCTGGGGCGCCTAGCCGCCATACGCAGCATGCTCGGAGCGGCGGCACCCTTCCTCTTCTCCTGGATCGCGACAGCACTCTCCATCCAGCTTGCGATCGGGTTCGCGTTGTTGGTCGCAATCACTGGCCTGGTAGCACTAATGTCGCTGCGGCTTGAGCTGCGAATTCGCGTTAACTGATCAAAGGAACGTTAACATCGGTTGGGCCTGCGCTGTGCCGTCTTTTCCAATCACGATAGAAACGACATATGTTTCGCCAGAATGCACCGAGGGCGACCGTTTCGGTGGTGACTTCGTGACCGCCATGCTGCGCTGCCCGTACCGCAGATGCTCCGCAACTCGAAATGCTGCGCCTCGTGCCCAGTGGCCGCTTCGGAGAATGCTGCCGCGCAGCAACAGTGCGGCTCGACTGGCTGGTAAGGGCCGCGCCTAACGCTGCACAAACGAGCGGCCTCTGTGCTGCGGTCTGCCTGAGTGTCGGCGATGGGCTCTTTACGACGAGAGGGCAGTGAGTTCCTCCTCTTGATCGGGGTCTTGATTTCGGCGCCTCCCGGCATTGCCGGGACCGGGCTCAGGTCCTGGCGGACGGAAGCCAGCGGCGCCGTCTTCCCCCTTTCGGGCAAAGATCCCTGACGCAGGACCCGCCAGAGGCGGGGTCCTCCGAGTGATGTGCCGCGGCGACCGCGCCGAGGCTACGAGTCTGTCCGGTTCAACGTGAGAGGTCGAGAGGGGGCCGGAACGGGCAGGTTCCGGGCGGTTGAGAGAGAGCGCTGTCCAGGACCGTCCCGCACTCTGCTCTCCCGAGGGTCTCCCTGATGAACGATCTGTCCCCCGCGACCACGGCGCAAGCGCTGGTCGCGCCCTCTCCTGTTCTATCCGCCCCCTGCATTCTCGCTGCGGCCGAGGCGCTTCTTCCGCATCTCGAACGCGGCCAGCGTATCGACAGCACGATTCTGCGTGGCGTCATGGAAACCGCTTTCGGTGCCTCAGACGCTTCCGGCCTCTGGGACTGGAAAGACGCCTATGACGCATGTGAAGTCGCCACAGTCCTCTTGCTGCGCAAATTCGGCCGCGCACTGTTCCGCAAAGCAGCAGCGCCCGAGGCGCGTCTCGCGGCGCTGACGAAAATCGCGGGTCTGCTGCCGACCCATACAAGGCGTTCCGAGGAAAGCCAGGCGCTTCAGCAGTTCAGCACGCCTCTTCCGCTGGGCCTCGCGGCTGTCACCGCTGCGGCGATCACGCCTGCGGATGTCGTGCTGGAGCCCTCGGCCGGCACCGGCCTGATGGCAATCCTTGCCGACATCGCCGGCGGCAGCCTCGCGCTCAACGAACTGGCCGAGACCCGCGCGGATCTCCTTTCCGCCCTCTTTCCGGCCCAGCCTGTCACCCGGTTCGATGCCGCGCAGATCCACGACCACCTTGATGCCGGAGTGGTGCCATCAGTGGTGCTGATGAACCCGCCCTTCTCGGTGCTGGCCAATGTGACAACCCGCGTGGCCGATGCCGCCTTCCGCCATATCGCTTCCGCTCTGGCGCGGCTGGCCCCCGGCGGGCGGTTGGTGACCATCACCGGTGCGGGCTTCGGCCCCGAGGCTCCGGCCTGGCGCGATGCTTTCATCCGGCTGCAAGAGCAGGGCCGCGTGGTCTTCACCGCCGCAATTGATGGCGCGGTCTACGCGAAGCACGGCACCACGTTCGACACCCGACTGACGGTGATCGACAAGATCCCGGCAGAGGATCCTTCCTCCCTCCCGGCCTCTTCCGGCATCGCCCCTGATGTCGCGACCCTGCTCGGTTGGATCACTGCCCAGGTGCCGCAGCGCTGCCTGGTCGATCTGCCCCGGCCACCGGCACCGACAGCACCGGCCGCCGCCCGCACGGTGCGCTCCTACCTTGCTCGGGCCGGTGCGACGAAGTCTCCTCGGGTTACATCGACCAGTTCCGATGCCGTCGAACTCGCCTATGACACGCTGGACTGGACGCCGCCCGAAGCGGCACGGCTCTCGGACGCGATCTATGAAGAATACGCGCTGCAGGTGATCCGCATTCCCGGCGCGGCCCCGCATCCGACCAAACTCGTGCAATCCGCCGCCATGGCCTCGGTCGCGCCACCCCGTCCTTCCTACCGGCCCCTGCTTCCCGCCGACATCTGCACGCGTCTATCGGACGCGCAGCTCGAGACGGTGATCTATGCTGGCGAGGCGCACAGCGACCATCTCGCGGGCTCCTGGACGCTGGACGAGACCCTGGACAAGGTCAGCGCCGCCGCACCAGATGCGGCTGGCGCTGTCCGCTTCCGGCGCGGCTTCATGCTGGGCGATGGCACGGGCGCGGGCAAAGGCCGGCAATCGGCCGGGATTATCCTCAACAATTGGCTGCGGGGGCGGCGCAAAGCGCTCTGGATCTCCAAATCCGACAAGCTGATCGAAGATGCACAGCGCGATTGGTCGGCCCTCGGGCAAGAGAAGCTGCTGATCACGCCGCTTTCCCGCTTCGCGCAGGGTAAGGCGATCACCCTGTCGGAAGGCATCCTCTTCACCACCTATGCCACGCTGCGCTCGGATGATCGGGGTGAGAAAGTCTCGCGTGTCCGCCAGATCGTAGATTGGCTGGGGTCGGATTTCAACGGGGTGGTCATCTTCGATGAAAGCCACGCCATGCAGAACGCTGCCGGCGGCAAGGGTGAGCGCGGCGATGTGGCGGCCTCGCAGCAGGGCCGGGCGGGCCTGCGCCTGCAGCACGCGCTCCCGGATGCCAGGGTGGTCTATGTTTCCGCGACCGGTGCGACGACGGTGCACAACCTCGCCTATGCGCAGCGCCTTGGCCTCTGGGGCGGTGAAGATTTCCCCTTTGCCACTCGGGGCGAGTTCGTCGAGGCGATCGAGGCTGGCGGCGTGGCAGCGATGGAGGTCCTGGCGCGCGATCTGCGCTCGCTAGGCCTCTATACGGCGCGGTCACTTTCCTATGACGGGGTCGAATACGAGCTGATCGAGCACCGGCTGACCGGGGAGCAGCGCCGGATCTACGACTCCTATGCGGGTGCTTTCGCGGTCATCCACAACAATCTCGATGCGGCGATGGAGGCGGCCAATATCACCGGCTCCGATGGCACGCTGAACCGGCAGGCCAAATCCGCAGCGCGCTCGGCCTTTGAAAGCACCAAGCAGCGCTTCTTCGGCCATCTGCTGACCTCGATGAAGACGCCGACCCTGCTGCGCTCGATCACCGAGGATCTGGAGGCAGGTCATGCGGCCGTCATCCAGATCGTCTCGACTGGAGAGGCGCTGATGGAGCGGCGGCTAGCGGAGATTCCCACCGAGGAATGGAATGATCTGAACACGGATCTGTCGCCCCGCGAGTATGTCTTATCCGGAGTTCTGGATAACACGTAATATGCTGCGCCCGCGTTATGCAGAGCGCGGCGCTTCATGTCTTTGATATGATGTTTCATTTCGGGATCTCCACTTGGCATAATCATGATGCCTCTGCTTTCAACCGCAGAAGGACACCCCGATATGACCTCCCCCTCCAACTCTCACCCCGGCGGCACAACCGCCGGAAGCGGAGGCATGCTTACAGCAGAGCCGTTTGGCCGTTATGGTCGGAGGGAGGGGACAACTAGGCGGAAATCACAGGTGGTGGATCGAAGCGGCACAGCAACAGAATTGGCGAGGGTTCGGGCACGGCTGGCCGAGCTGGATGCGGAACAACGTCAACTTTTGCAGGAGCTTTCGGCGCTGGAGGCCCGGGAAACCGCAGAAATAGCTGCACAGGCCAAACGTCCTGCATTTGAAAATGCCCCCGTCACGAACGCATCGTCATCGGGCGAGAAGGTAGAGCTGTTCCGCAGCCTGTTTGCTGGCCGCCCGGACGTGTTTCCAGTGCGATGGGAAAACCAAAAGACGGGACGCGCCGGCTATTCGCCCGCCTGCTTCAATGAATGGGTGAGAGGCATCTGCGGAAAGCCAACTGTCAAATGCGGGGACTGCAAGCATCAGCGGTTCATTCCTCCCGATGCCAGTGTCATTGAACGACACCTTCGCGGCGGCGAGGGCCCTTCGGCCGACTTCGTGGCCGGCGTCTATCCGTTGTTGCGAGACGACACCTGCTGGTTCCTGGCGGCGGATTTTGACAAGGATTCATGGGCGGAAGATGCGGGCGCATTGCTCGAAACCTGCAGAGCAAAAGGAGTGCCTGCGGCGCTTGAACGATCCCGATCGGGCAACGGCGGCCATGTCTGGATCTTCTTCGGGGAACCGGTATCGGCTCGGACTGCCCGTCAGCTTGGATCGGCGCTGATCACGGAGACCATGGAGAGGCGACCGGAGATCGGCTTTGCATCCTATGACCGCCTCTTCCCGAACCAGGACACAATGCCTGTCGGCGGCTTTGGAAACCTGATCGCTTTGCCGCTGCAGCACAGCGCGCGGAAGGTCGGCAATAGCGTCTTCCTTAATCAAGACCTTCAGCCATTCGAAGACCAGTGGGCGTATCTGTCGACGCTGCCACGGATGTCCGCGGAGGCGGTGGCCGATCTTGTTGCGGCTGCTGAGGCATCTGGTCAGGTGCTGGCCGTTCGGATGCCGGTTGATGATGAAAACGCTGACGAGCCGTGGAAAATGTCGCCGTCGCGACGCCCGAAGACAAAGCCTGCGGACGTGGTGGTTCCGCCCAACATCAAGGTGACAGTCGCAGATCAGGTCTATATTGACCGAACCGGGCTGCCCTCTGCGATGATTGCCCAATTGGTACGGGTCGCAGCTTTCCAGAACCCCGAGTTCTATCGGGCTCAAGCGATGCGACTGCCCACCTTCGGAAAACCTCGCGTGGTCTCCTGTGCCGAGCTGCACCCACGCCACATTGCCTTGCCTCGAGGCTGCTTTGATGAGGCAGTTGAAGTCCTGACCGAACACGGTGCGAAGGCAGAACTGGACGACCAGCGCAGCGATGGAACCCCGCTGCCGAACACGGTTCGGTTCCTTGGTGAGCTTCGGCCGCCGCAACAACGCGCCTTCGAGTCCCTCACCGCGCATGATACCGGCGTGCTTGCCGCGACCACAGCCTTCGGCAAAACCGTCGTCGCGTCGGCCCTTATTGGTCATCGCGCCCGAAACACGCTGGTTTTGGTGCATCGTCGTGAACTTCTCGACCAGTGGGTTGAGCGGCTGAAGACTTTCCTTCAGATCGACCCCAAGCAGATCGGTATAATTGGCGGTGGAAGGCGGAAACCGACAGGCATGATCGATGTGGCGCTTATCCAGAGCCTAGTGAGAAGCGGCGAGGTCGACGATATCGTGGCTGACTACGGCCAGTTGATCGTCGACGAATGCCACCACCTGTCTGCGGCGAGTTTTGAACTTGTCGCGCGCAGAACGAAGGCGCGCTATGTCGTCGGTTTGTCGGCAACCGTCGCCCGAAAAGACGGGCACCATCCCATCATCTTCATGCAATGCGGCCCCGTACGGCATCAGGTTCATGCCAGATCGCAGGCTGCTGAGAGCGGCATTCGGCATCGGGCGCGCGAGCGTCACACGCGGTTCAAACTGCCTGAAGTGCTTGCGATGGCGGAACGGCCATCGATGCCCGCGATCTATGCCGCTCTGGCTGACGACGACGGTCGAAATGATCAGATCTTTGATGATGTGCTGAAGTCGCTCGAAGCGAAACGGTCCCCGATCGTGCTGACCGAGCGCAAAGACCATCTGGATTATCTGCAGCAGCGGTTCTCCAAGTTTGCGAAAAACCTGGTCGTGCTGCGCGGCGGCATGTCGGCAAAGGACCGGAAGGCCGCCGCCGCCGCGTTGAATGTCGCGGATCGCGAAGAACGGCTGATCCTTGCGACCGGACGCTACATCGGTGAGGGCTTTGATGACTCGCGGCTGGATACCCTGTTCCTGACCATGCCGATCGCGTGGAAGGGCACGCTGGCGCAATATGTTGGTCGCTTGCACCGACAGCATGACGGCAAGAAAGATGTTCTGGTCGTGGATTACGTGGATAGCGCGGTGCCTGTTCTTGCCAGAATGGCGGCAAAACGGCGTTCCGGGTACCGCGCGCTTGGATATGTGATGGAATAGCAGCGCCCCATCCTGCGTAGGACGCTGCCGATGCATGGCGAGTCAAGGACTCAGAACGGTGCCGTGGTCATAGCCGCGGCTTCGCGCCGGTCGAGGCTGCAAGGATCGCCATCAGCTTGTCCGACGGCGGCCGAAACTTGCCCGGCTTGATCAGCGGGGCATGGTGCGCTTCGAGAAGGGCGAGCTTCTCAGTCGGGTCCGCGCGCAAGTACATCTCGGTCGTCTGGAGGCTGGCATGACCCAGCCAAAGGGCGACCTTGCGGACATCACCTGTAGCCTGCAGCGTGTGCATGGCGCAGCTGTGTCGCAGCACATGCGGGGTCACGTGCTTGTCGGCAATCGAAGGGGTCGCGCGTTCGGCCACGGCCACATGTTGACGGAGCCGGTAGGCAAAACCATCCCGTGTCATCGGGCCGCCATCGCGGTTCAGGAACAGTTCCGGCCCGACATCGTTGGGACGGACGGCCAGCCAAGCCCGAATAGCAGCTTGCGTCTCCTTCCAGAGCGGCAGCACCCGCTCCCGACGGCCCTTCCCAAGCACCCGGATGTTCGCGAACGAGCCCCGCGGGAAATCGTCCATCCGAACTGCGAGAAGTTCTGACGCCCGCAGTCCTGCGGCATAGGCCAGGTGAAGCATCGCCCGATCACGCAGCCCAGCCGGCGCTCTGCCGTCTGGGGCCGCAAGCAAGGCGCGCACCTCGTCCTTCGTCAGGTAGTCGATCAGCTTTACATCGGTGCGTTTGACGGGCAGCGACCTGATCATCATCGCCTGTTCGAGGCAGGCTGGACGCCTTGGTTCAAGGAAGCGGAAAAACGCCTTGATCGCTGCCAGCCGGGCATTGCGGGATCGCACGGTATTAGCTCGACCCTCTTCGATGTGCTCGAGAAAGGCCCTGATCAGGCTGACGTCGAGATCCTCGATCGCAAGGTCAGAAGGCTGTCGTTTAAGGCGTGTGGCCGCAAACCGCAGCAAGAGTGTGAACGCGTGAGCATAAGCGGCGATGGTATGTTGGCTGGCTCCACGCTCATCGGGCAGATGCTTCTGCAGGAAAGCCGACAGATCCGGCGCGAGCGGGGTCATGCTGCACCCCCGATCCACGTCTCTTCCGCCCTTGCCGCGATCATTTGCAACAAGACGGGGGTGGCTTCGAGATACCAATATGTATTGGCGATATCGACATGGCCGAGATAGGTGCTCAAGGCCCGCATGTGCCGCAGGACCGACTGCAGATCGTTCCCGCAGGTCTCCAGGGACCGAACCGCGAAGGTATGGCGCAAATCGTGTAGCCGGGGGCCGGGACCAGTCGGATTGCGGTAACCGAGCTTGCGCACGATCCGTACGAAGACCACGTGTGCTCTCGTTGCCGTCGGTGCGTGACCGTGCCCAAGCACGAAAAGGTCATGACCGGCATCACGGACGATGCGCCGCCGATCGAGATAGCGCTCCAACGCTGCACGGGTCGAGGCGTGAAGTGGGACGAGGCGGCTCTTGCCAAATTTGCCCTTGCGGATCATCAGGCCATCTTCCGTCAGGTCGTCGCAACGCAGGGACAATGCTTCCGAGATGCGCAGACCTGTCGAAGCCAACAATCCGAACAGCGTGTGATAGGTCTGCGGGCTGATAGGGGACAGGCCCGGAACCAGCAGCGCCTCCGCCAGGATGCCACTTATCTGGTCTTGCGAAAGGATGTGGGGCGCAGGTCTGCGGTGCCTTGACCGGCCGAATAATCCTGCCACTGGAACCTCATGTTGCGCATCCTCTGCATGCAGAAACATCGCAAAGGCGCGGGCCTGATCATATCGGTTTTGCGCTGAATTGGGCGTGGCAGCGCTGCCCGCCCAAGCGAGGATAAGTGACGCGGTGACGCGGTGATCGGACCGGTCAGCGGCAAAGGCGGCGAACTCGCGCAAGGACTTCTCATGATTGGCAAACCCCTTTCCGAGGGCGCGATGCAGGTTGATGTAGCGGTCGACATGGCGATGCATCATGCTGCGCACCCCGGCCAAGGCTGGGCCACGACCCCCAGCAGATCGACATCCACCTTGGCGTAGATTGCGGTTGTGTCGCGTGAAGCATGGCGCAGCGCCGCCCCAATCTGATCCAGTTCCGCCCCACCGCGCAGCCATGTCGAAGCCAGCGAATGCCGAAACACATGTGCGCCGGTCGGCAGGCCGACGAAGCCGCCGCGGGAAAGGACTCGAGAGACGATACCGGCGATCTCGGCCGATGAGCGAAATGGGGTGAAAGGGGCTTGGACGCGTAAGAAGACCCCATCGGATGCAACCACCGGGCGTGCGTCCTCGATATAGGCGAGCAGTGCATCACCGACGTCTTGCGGCAAAGGCATAAACACCCCACGTCGGCTTTTGCCGTGCAATCGCAACCTGCTCGCGCGCCAGTCGATGTCGCGGAGGCGGAGTTGCCAGATATCGCCAGCCCGCAGGGCCATCCGCGCGAGAAGCAGGATGATGGCGCGGTCCCGCACCTGGACCGCTGTGCCTGTGCCGCAGGACGCGACGATCTCTTCGATGGTCGAAGCCGGGATCGTCTTTGGGACGGTCGAAAGCCTGCGTCGTACCCCTGACGGCACCGCAAGAAGCAGCGACGGAGCACACAACCCCTCGCCGATCATAAAACGCAAGAACGCGCGCAACACGGTGATGGTCATGCGGACTGACGATCGGGAGCGGTCCTCGCCTTGATCCAGGACGATCGATCGGATGACCGCAGCGGTGATCCCCTGCGGTTCCGATCCAAGCTTCATCAACCAGCGGCCCAACTCTTGCTGATAGCGCCTGATCGTCTCGGACGTGGCGCCGCGCTCCCGGCGCAGCCAAGTGGCAAAATCGGCGACGCGTGGATCGGCCGGTAGTTCCGTGGACACGGCCACTGGGATTATCCCCTCCTCTCTGAGGAAAGACACGAAGGCGCGGGCACCACGGCGGCGATCCTTATTGCCGGTGCCCTCGACCCGCTTGCCGCGTTTGGTCTTGATCCCGCACTGGCAGTTGTGATGGGCAAACTGCTCGATCAGGTCGTTATCGATATGGCTGGCCGGAATACGTCGCTGCAGAGCCCATTCCGCAAAATGCCGCGCCTGACTCATGCGGGAGTTGTAGATGACCTTGCCGTAGCCTTGGCCAGCAAGCCACGCGGAAAAGCCGGCCAAATGCGGGCCAAGCCGGGCAACCTCGTCTGGAATGGCCACATGGCCGGTATCTTCCAGATAGCGAAGAAACCTCCGGACCTCGATGATGTAAGCGGGGTCCCGCAACTGCGCGGCGCTATAGCGGCCGCACCGGCAGCGGTGTCGTGCGAAACGACTGATCGCCGCAGTATCAAGATCCCTGATCGCAATATGCCGGTCGGCGACCCACTTCAGGAAATGCCGGGCGGCGCTGAGCGCGCCAGCAGACAAGTTGGGATTATCCGCAAGATAACCGGAAACAAGTGCTTGGCCGCTGACTGCGGCCCCGGCGGCTGCCGCGCTGCCGGGGTGAGAGTTGGAGGGGGAGGTCATGTCGGGGTGTCCTTCTGCGGTTGAAAGCAGAGGCATCATGATTATGCCAAGTGGAGATCCCAAAATGAAACATCATATCAACGACATGAAGCACCGCGCTCTACATAACGCGGACGCGGCATATTATGTCATGAGCTACCTGCAGCATTCCTTCCCTGTGCAGCTCTACGAGCCGTTCAGCGATGGTGAGGGCAATGTCAGCTCGCGGCCGGTGTTCCGCGATGGCCAGCCCGTCGAGAGCCGCGAGGCGGTCTCCCGGCGGGATGCCATGATCGAGCATCTGGCGGGCCTGCCACCGGTGCCGGGCGCGCTCGATCAGATCGTCCAGCACTTTGGAACGGAGATGGTGGCCGAGGTCACTGGCCGGTCACGTCGGATCGTCCGCAAAGGCGAAGGCCCGGCGGCGCGTCTGGCGGTCGAGAACCGCGCTCCTTCGGCCAATCTGGCCGAGACCCAGTCCTTCATGGATGACGGCAAGCGCATCCTCGTCTTCTCGGACGCTGGCGGCACGGGCCGCAGCTATCACGCCGAACTCTCGGCGCGGAATCAGCGCCTGCGGGTGCATTATCTGCTGGAGCCGGGCTGGAAGGCCGACACCGCCATCCAGGGTCTCGGGCGCACCAACCGGACCAATCAGGCGCAGCCACCCCTGTTCCGGCCGATTGCGACCGATGTGAAAGCGGAAAAGCGGTTCCTCAGCACCATCGCGCGCCGCCTCGACACGCTCGGGGCAATCACCCGCGGGCAGCGCCAGACCGGCGGGCAGGGGCTGTTCCGGCCAGAGGACAATCTCGAAAGCCCCTATGCCCGGGCAGCCCTGCGCCAGCTCTATCTTCTGCTGGTGCGCGGCAAGGTCGACGGCTGTTCGCTCGAGCGGTTTGAATCCGCCACCGGCCTGAAGCTGATGGATTCGAACGGCGTCAAGGATGAGCTGCCGCCGATCACCACCTTCCTCAACCGGCTGCTGGCCCTGACCATTGAATTACAAGGCGTTCTCTTCACCGCCTTCGAGCAGCTGCTGGAGGCCAAAGTCGAGGGCGCGATGGCGGCCGGGATCTATGATCTCGGTCTCGAGACCCTGAAGGCCGAAAGCTTCACCGTCACGGATCGGCAGGTGATCTACGCCCATCCCGGCACCGGGGCCGAGACCCGTCTTCTGACCATCACCGAGCGGCGGCGCAACACGCCGCTGCTGCTCGATGCCGCGCTAGGCGAGTTGGATGACCCACGCGCCGTGCTGCTGGTCAACAGCCGGTCCGGTCGGGCGGCCGTGCAGGTACCGACCACCTCGATCATGCTTGACGATGGCGAGATTGAACGCCGTGTGCGCTTGATCCGGCCGATGGAAGCCTTCAGCATGTCCCTCAGGATGATGAGTGACACGCTTTGGGTTGAGACTGACAGAAAGACCTTCGCGGCCGCGTGGCGCGCCGAGGTTGCTGATGTGCCGGAGTTCTCGGATGCCACGCTGCATGTGGTCTCGGGATTGCTTCTGCCGGTCTGGAAGCGATTGCCGGAGGATGAGACCCGCGTCTATCGCCTGCAGACCGATGACGGCGAACGGATCATCGGCCGCCGAGTATCGCCTGACTGGGCCGCGAATGCCACCACGCACGGGGCGTCCAACCTGACGCCGGAACAGGCCTATGCCGCATTGCTCGACGGGCGGACCGTCCTCGATCTTGCCGAAGGCCTGCAATTGCGCCGCTCGCGGGTGATGGGCGCGAACCGGATCGAACTGACCGGCTTCTCGGAGGCGATGCGCGAGCGGCTGCGGGCTTGGGGGTTCTTCAGCGAGATCATCTCCTGGAAGCTGCGCTTCTTCGTGCCGGTCGGCGCGAATGGCGCAGAGATCCTCGGCAAGCTGCTGGCGGTATATCCGATCAGCCGCATCACCGAGCGTGAGGCGGCACGATGACCTATCCCGCCAGCGCTTTCCGCAGCGCCTCAGTGACGAAGGCGCTCTTGTTGCCGACCTCGTTCAACTTCGCGGCGATGTCAGCGTCGATCATCAGGTTCATGCGAACCTTCTTGTCGCCCGGCAGCAATGCCGGGCGTCCACGCCGGGCGGCGGCGAAGAAGCTGTCGCCGAGATCACCTACTTCGCCTTCGCTGTCGATCAGGGACTTATTCTTGCTCATAGCGCTTCCTTTCCCTTGGGTTGGCCTTGCGCAGGCTGATCACCCGCAGCGCCTTGCCGCGGATACACCAGGCAACCACGCAAAGCCGGTCCTGGATCGGGACAAGGCTGACAAAGCGGCGCTCGCCGTATTCCTCCCGCTGATCCTCGGCGGTCAGGGCGTTATCCCAACGCGCCGCGGCAACATCGGCAAAGTCGAGGCCCCGCTCCTGCAGGGTACGGGCGCGTTTGTCTTCGTCCCAGTCCAGATCCATGCGCTCAAGATAGGGCAACTTGCCTCGCGGCGCAATAAAAGTGTGTATAGTTATTTTCTGCAGGAGGTGTCGTAATGGCTCGCATCGATGCCGCCGATCTGTCGCAGCGTCTCGGCCAGCAGGCCGAGGCGGTGTGCCGGCACTATCTGTCGAATGGCCGCAGACAGGGCAATTACTGGCAGGTCGGCGATGTGCGCAATGAACCGGGGCGGTCGATGTTCGTCCGCCTCACCGGGCCAACCTCTGGCAAGGGGGCGGCGGGCAAGTGGTCTGACGGTCAGAGCGGCGAGCATGGCGATCTGCTCGATGTGATCCGCGAAAGCCTTGGCCGCAGCGACTTCGCTGATGTGGCCGAGGAAGCCCGGAGGTTCCTCAGCCTGCCGCAGCTGGCACCGGCACCGGAGCCGAAAAGGCTCAGATCGGCACCGGCACCCTCCGGTTCACCTGACGCCGCAGAACGGCTCTGGCGCATGTCGAGGTCCATCCGGGGCACGCTGGCCGGCACCTATCTGCGCAAGCGTGGCCTGACGGATCTGCGCGACACGGACAGCCTTCGCTTCCACCCTGACTGCTACTACCGCCCGGAAGGCGCGGAACCGACCGAGACCTGGCCCGCGCTGATCGCCAGGATCACCGACCTCGACGGCAAGCTCACCGGCGTGCATCGCACCTGGCTCACCCGCGATGGCAGCGCGAAAGCGCCTCTCGACCCACCGCGCAAGGCGATGGGGGATTTGCTCGGCAATGCGGTCCGGTTTGGTCAGGCGCAAGATGTCATGGCGGCAGGGGAGGGCATCGAGACCGTGCTCTCGCTGCGTCAGATCTTGCCCAAGATGCCGATGATCGCGGCTCTCTCGGCAGGACATCTCGCAGCCATCCTGTTCCCGGCAACTCTGCGCAGGCTCTATATCATCCGCGACGACGATCCCGCCGGCGATGGGGCGCGGGACAGCCTGATCGCCCGGGCACACGAGGCCGGGATCGAGGCCATCACGCTTTCGCCCATTTTGGGAGATTTCAACGACGATCTCATGGGGCCCGGTCTGGAGGCACTTCGGGCACAGGTCCGGGGGCAACTCGCCCCCGAGGACGTCAGCCGCTTCATGACCCTTCGCTGATCCGCCGGAACGGCGAGGGTGATCGGGAGGGCGCGCTCCTGCCCCGGCAGACAGGGGAGGCAGCCCCCTTCGGCAAGAGGACCGCGCCGAGGCCTTCTCAGAGGGCGAGCGGCCCACAAACGCTCCGGCCCGGCAATGGCGGCGCCCGACTGATTTCCGTCGGCGGGGCAGGCCCCGCCTTTACATCGCGAAGCATATGTGGACACCCCCTTC
>NZ_NIPW01000049.1 GCF_002196855.1 Haematobacter genomosp. 1
CCACTTCCGAGACACGACCGCGGCCATGCCGTTACCCTTTTTGGTATCGCTGTTTGTGGACTGCACATTTTCTCGTGCGGGAGGGGTAATGGTTTGGACTGTTGTTCCGGAAATGACCCATTTGGACGCCCGTTTGCGGGCAATCGCGCCGGTGGGGTATTCGCTTGTCATCCATGTTCGCAGTCTGACGCCGGAGTATTATGTATCCACCTATCCGGAGCGTTGGGTCGAGACTTACACTGAGCGGCAGTATGCGATGTTCGATCCCGTCAATCTTTGGGCACGGACCCACTCAGGTCGCGTCAGATGGAGTGACATCGAGGTGGACAACTACTCGCCTGCCAGCAAGTTGATCATGGATCGGGCGCGCGAGTATGGCCTCAATTATGGTTGCGGCGTCTCCCGCAGCCGCATTGAGGAATATGGCACGCTCAGCTGTCTTTTCTGCGCCCGGGAGGACCGGGAACTGACAGACGGCGAGCTGGATGAGGTTGAGGGCATCTTCAATCAGCTGCTTGCCGCCGTCGAGGCGGCCAGGCCGCTTTCTGACATAGAGCGCGCTCTGCTTTCTGATCTTGCGAATGGTTTACCCTACAAAGAAATCGCGCATCGGCAAGGCGTCAGCACCGAGACCATCAAGAAGCGCCTGGAGCGGATAAGGGATCTGCTCGGGGCGCGGAACTCGGTGCAAGCAGTGGCAATCGCTACCAAGCGCGGTCTGATCCTGAACCAGCCAGCGTCAGGGCCTGAATAGTCCGATCCAGTGCGGGTCAACTGACGTCGTCGGAGTCGTCGCTGAACGATGCGAGCAGGGCATCGATTTCCGCCCAGACCAGCGGCTCCAGCTGACCCCGCACCAATGACCAGCGGCTGTCGACCCCGAGCGGATCCTGATCGGCAAGCAGCCGATCAAAGATGGCGGCTGGCACGGCGACGCTGGTCCTGACGGTCCAGCTTGCCTGACTTGTCCGCCCGTCACTGGATGGGAGGACATATGTCGATGAGAGTCCCCACCTCTTCACGGCCTTCCGCAGGGCGGCCCGGATCACCTGTCGGGGGGCAATGCCGCAGGCAACCAGCCCTTGTTCCTGGTGCTTCAACGCGTTCACGCGCACGTCGACTTGGATCGAGGCATTGGAGTCATCTCTTGAGGCTTGATCCTCCGATGCGATGCTGGCGCTCGGCTGCGCCGGCGCACGGGCCTCGGCCGCGCTGGCTGGTTCGTCTCTGTCTCGCGTCTGTGCCGGGTTCGTCGTGTTTTGTTGGGACAGACTGAACGAATAGGCCTGATCCGGCCGTGTCACGAGGGGGATGCGTTTGCGGACCATGTCACTCTCAGCCGCTGATGATGGTGTTCAAGATGTCGGTGGCTTCTTCCAGCGCCTCGACGAGCGGGCGGGCATGGGGCTTCATCAGTGGGTTGGGGTCATTCTGCCGCGCAAGAGCGATGGCGTGAAGCAGACCAAGCCGATCCATCTCCTTGAAGGCGTTTCGGTGCATCATAACCGTTTCGACGACCGGGAAACAGTTGACCGCCTGTGCGATCAGTTCCGCATCGGCCTTGGTCGGTTTCGCGGGCACCATGTTCAGAACCACATGATGCTGGGGTAGGGCGCTCGGGTCGTCCACACGGGTCCGCAGATGGGCGAACCAGTCTGCGGTCTGGATGCCGACCTTGAAGTCGGTCGTCGAGAGCATCACCGGGGTCACGATGTGATCAGCCAGCACCGCGACGCTGTCCGACCAGTCCGCGCCGACACCAGCGGTGTCGATGAAGATCAGATCGGCCAGATCCTCGTCGTAGATCCGCTCGATCTCCTGCTCGATGGCGGCGATGCTGAGCGCCCTGATGCGGGTCAGCAGGGGTGATCCGTAGCCGGCACCTTCGGCCCTTTCATACCAGGCCCCGAGCGCATCGGTTCCGTCTGTGTCCATCAGCGTGACCCGCCGACCTGCGGCGATAGCGGCGCTGATCAGCGCGCGGCTCAGCGTGGTTTTGCCCGACCCGCCTTTGCGGGCCATGGCGGCGATTACGCGCAAGGAGTCATTCGGCATGGCGCACCTGCAATAATAGTTACTCGCAAACATTAACGCCGTTTTGTCGTAAGGTGCTGACTCGGATGCGTCAAGCGGGACGCAAGGCGCAGATCGCAGGAAGCGGCACGCATTGCGCAGCTCCCAAAGGACGTGGCACAGGAGACGTGGGACAGGTCCCATTCCCCTTCCGGCACTTTCCACTCCGCAGAATGCAGGACGCAAAGAGCGTGATGCAGACGACAGAAGCCATGCTCCAGATCGCAGAGAGCGTGGCGCATTTCGCATTGGGCGGGATGCAAATCGCAGGGGGCGTGATGCAGTCCGCAGACAACGTGAAACCGCCCCTTCGGGACGGTTTTTCATAATGAGTACAAGCCCATAGTTCCGACTCCGCTTGTGCTGGGAGTCGGCGGGCTTGTACGATCTTGGCAAGAAATAGGAGCGTTAACTTCAAAATGTCCCCGGCCCGCCGAATGACCGAAGAGGAGCGTCTGATGATCGCCAAAGAGCGGTCTGAAGGCGTGTCCGCAGCCGATCTGGCGCAGCAGTTCGGGGTCAGCCTGAAGGCGATCTACAATGCGGTTCACCATGCCCAAGGGCGGCGAGCCTCGAACGGCAGTCGGCCACAGGTGGTCGGATTGAGGCTCAGCGCGGCTGAGCTGTGCCGGTTTGACGCGGCGCTCTCGGTGCGCGGTATCGGGCATCGTTCCGATGCTCTGCGCGCTCTGGTTCTCTCATCCATTGATCTGCTCGCGCCTGATCAGCACATGGCGGAGGAACTGCGCAGCCTTGGCGCGGCAATGAACCGGGTGGGCAACAACATCAATCAGATCGCCCGTCGCCTGAACGAGGGGCGCGTCAGGGCAGAGCAGGCGGTCCTGACAGCACAGGAGAAGGCCGAGATCCGGGCCTTGGCTGGACTGGTTTTCACCATCGCGGATCAGGTCCAGGAGATGAGCCGCAACCGGCGGGCTGCCCTCAAGCTGGAGGTGGACAAGGCGCTGGCGCCCCTGATCCGGGAGGCTCGTGATGGCCCGCGCTGATGCCGTAAGGGCGGTCAACCCGGCGCTCTTTGACCGTGGCTGGAGCAAGGTCTCTGGCTCTGCCTCTGGTGGCATTGGTCGGCGGGCGCAGATGGTGCGCGCCGCACGCGGGCATGCCCCGGCGATCTTCAAACCGATCCGGCAGGGCGGATGCCATACGGGCGCGCAGCTGCGTTCCCAGCTTACCTATCTGACCACCAAATCTAGTTTCATTCTCGATTCCCGTGGCACCCATGACGGCAAGAAGGTGCTTTCGCCCGCTGAGATCGAGCGTGTGGCGCGGCGCTTCGAGAACCAGTGGAACGAACGCCACAGTCCGAAGCTTGGTCACACCTCGCATCTTCTGATGGCTTTTCCGGTCGGCACCCGCACATCAGAGGTTCGCGAGATCACACGTGAGATCTGTGAGCGGTTCTTCGAAGGCGACGGGGCGCAGTTCGATTACATTGCGGCAATCCATGAAGACCGCGCCCATCCCCATGCGCATATCGTGCTGAACCGCCGCAGCAAGGACGGTGAGATGTTCTTCCTCGGGAAGGATCATCACTTCAATTACGATGTTTTCCGCGAAGCGATGGTCGAGGCGGCCGAGCGTCACGGATTGCGTCTCGAGGCCACGCGGAGGCTGGACCGGGGTGTGCTCACCCGTGCGGCCAGCGACGTCGAAATCCGCAAGGCGGAACAGGAGGGCAGGGCACCAGTGGAGCGCCTGCGGACCGGGGCTGACCTTGACCACGCCATTGCCGAGGTGGCGCGCAATGCCGCGATCTATCGGGGCCTCGCCGCCGAGGCCTCGCGTTCGAACTTCCACGATGTTGCGGAAGCCCTGTCCCGGGCCGGGGATGTGCTTGCCCGGGGTAATCGTATACAGTCAGACGGAGTGTTGTATATGACTGATGAAGTTCATGATTTCGACCAACTGATTGATCGGTTCTCGCAGAACATCCGCCAGATCGAAGGACTGATCGAGCGCGCTTCTGCGACCGAACGCCCGGTGATCGAGCGCAAACTGACCGATGTGCTGCGTGAGGTCTCGCATCTGCAACCCCTCGGAGAGCGCTCCGACACATTGCATGAACCCGCATCCCGGGACGGGATCTATGCCGCGCCAAACCTGGTGGAGGCCCACCGGGATCAGCTTGATCATCCAGACCTTAAAGCTCGCGTTGCTGAGGCCATGCGGGGAACCGGCATCGACAGCGACGCTGTCATTGCCCGAATGCGCGAGGGGGCGGGCAACGCCGCGCTGGAACAGCAATGGCTGGCGCAGGATCTTCGGGCCATCGCGAAGGAAGAGCAGCTTGATCTGCGTGACACGGCGCAGCGCGATCAGGCGATGGACCGTCTTGAGGCGGTTCATGGCAAGCTGGGCGATGTGCTGACTGAGGCCCGTGTCCTGCGCGCCGTTGAGGAGGTGGAGAGGGAAGGGCCGGAAAGGGAAGAGGGGGCGCGGCGGTCGGAGATTTCCGCTCATCGCGTTTCGGCTGACAACGTGGCGGCCCGCAGCGAGCCGGACATCTTCGACCCGGCCGAGCGTCAGGAGTTCCGCGCCTTGGTCAGCCAGTTCACGCGGACGGATTTCAGCTATCCCTACTCCGATGATCCGCGCGCCCGGCGCGATGGCGAAAAGCAGGTGGCTGAGGCGAAAGAGGCCTTCGATCGCTTTGCTGAGCGCTCGCCGCAGCATGCCGAACTGGCAACCATGGCCTGGGAAAAGGCCACCGATGTCATGCAGTCACCGGCGACCGGCGTTCGGGCCGCACATCGAACCCTCCATGCCGGAGATATGGACCTCGCGCAGCGTGATCCATCGATCCGGCTCGGTCCGATCACTGAGGAAGTTCGCGAGATGGCGCGCTTCCGGGCCGAAACCCCACAGGACCAGATCCGCGATGCCGTCAGCCGGGAAATCAACCAACTGCATGCCGAAGGCGCATCCCGCGCCCAAATCAGCGAGAAGATCGCCGAGGTTGAGGACAGCGCCCGCCAGGCTCATGCGGAACGCCGCTCTCTCGACGTGACAGCGCCCCAACTGGCCTCCGCCTTGCGCCAGGCTGCCGATGGTAAGGTCGATCTGGCCTCTGACACGGCGCAGCAACGCTTTGTCGAACAGGTCAATGATCGCCTGACGCCGGCCGAAATCAATGATCTGCACCGCGGTGATGCTAAGGTGCTGGACCGGATCACCCCCAATGCGCTCGAACAGCTGCAGCTGGCGCGGGCCTATCTCGAGGCCAAGGAGGTTCATGCCAATGATCCGGCGATGGACCGGGTGCTCGAGCGGATCGTGGAAGAGCGCCACGGCGAGGATCTGAGGCATTCCCTCTCCCATGGCGAGAAGGGGATCACCCATGGATAAGGGCCGTATGCTTCTTGGCGCCGTGGTTCTGACCCTGCTCGGGTTTGCCATCGGCTATGTGCTGGCGACGATCTATTTTTCTGTCCAGTATGCCTATTCGACGCGCAGCTTCGATCTCACCCTGCTGGCGCGGAACTGGCTTGGGCTGAGAACATCGGCTCCGCAGGATTTCCTCTGGGTGAATGGCATCATCCTCGGGACCGGCCTCGCGGCCCTCCTCCTGACCGCAACCATGCTGGGCGATGCGCTGACCAGCTTCGGCACCACCCATTGGCAGAGCCGGGCCGAGATGAAGCGAAACGGCTTCTTTGCCGGGCCGGGCGCGGGTTTCTTGCTTGGCAAAATGGGCTCCCCGAAGTCGAAAAAGCCTTTCATCGTCTCGCGCACCTTTCCGCATGCCCTGGTCGTGGCCCCGACTGGTCGCGGCAAGGGCGTGGGCTTCGTGATCCCGAACCTTCTGACCTATCGCGGCTCGGCCGTGGTCCTTGACGTCAAGGGCGAGAATTTCCGCGAGACCTCACGCTTCAGGGCGTCCACCGGGGACAAAGTATTCCGCTTTGCGCCAACGGACTGGGAGCGGCCAACGCATCGCTACAATCCGCTGGCCCGGATCGCCGCCCTGAAAAACCCCGACCGCCAGCAGATGGAGCTGAAGCTGACCGCCAAACTGTTTCTGCAGACCGACAACGAGAAGCTCAGTGGCCTGCTCGCCGGCGGGATCGACCTCTTCGTTGCGGCCGGGCTGTTGGCCTTCGAGCGCGGCAACCCGACCATCGGCGAGATCTACCGCATCACCGCCTCGGGCGGGAACAAGCAGTTGGAGTTCATGAAGCGGGCAGAGGAGGTGAAGAACCCCTCGGCAAAGCTGATCTTCGAGCGCATGGCCTCGACCAACAATGACACGCTGACCTCCTACCTCTCTCTTCTGATGACCTCCGGGCTCGATACCTGGGACAATCGGGCGATCGATGCGGCCACGGCGACCTCGGATTTTTCCTTCCGGGACATCCGCCGGCAGCCGCATGCGATCTATCTGGTGGTGGAATCCGAGATGGTCCGGCCGCTGGCCCCCCTGATCCGGCTGTTCTTCTCGGATCTGATTGCCTCGCTGCAGGCCGCGGAGCCGGGGAAGGACGAACCCTGGCCGGTGATGATCATGCTCGATGAGTTCGACCGGCTGGGGAAGATGCCGATCGTGGCCGAGAGCATCAAGACGCTGCGCTCTTATGGCGGCAACCTCGCCATCGTCACCCAGACTATTCCGGCGCTGGACGAGATCTATGGCGAGAATACCCGCCGCTCCCTGCAAGGCGGCGCCGGGGTGAAACTCTATCTGACCCCATCTGACCAGAAGACCATCGAAGAGCTGAGCCAGGCTGTTGGCAAGACGACAAAGCGGGTGGTCACTCGGTCCCGCTCGGTGGGTCGCAACCCTTTCGAGGGGCGCAGCGTGACCGAGCGGACCGAAGAAACACCGCTCCTCAACGAGGACGAGGCACGCCGGCTAAACCTAGACGAGGTGATCCTGGTGATCGATGCCCAGATGCCGATCCGGGCGTGGCGCATCAAATACTATGAGGATCCGGCACTGAAGGTGATCCACGCAGGGCAGTCGGGGAGCCATCCCTATCCCGATGCCGAGAAGCGGCAGTACGAGGCGCGTCTGAAGGAGACCGAGGAAACCGTCGAACGTTTGTCGCGGGCGTTGAGCGCGGTTGCTGGGGCTCCGGGGAAGAAGGCCCGAAAACGCGCGTCCGCGCCGGTGCCCGCTGCACCGCGACTGCGCGCGCCCTTGCGCCGCGAGACCGCTTCCACTCCGCCCGAGCCGATCCGGATCGATCTCACGGCGCTCGGGACGGTTCGAGAGGGGCGACAGGCCGTGGAAGCCGCCGTGCTGAAAACGGCAGGAATCCTCGCGCAACATGCGCCCGGGGCATGACAGGCCGCGGGCTATGTGTACCGCTCCGCCCCGAAGCATCATAGGTCACCCCGGAAGCTGGCGTTGCTCCAGCGTCTCGTCGTCGCCGTCAGAGTTCATGGCATCGGCGATCAGATGATCGACCGTCTCGTTGAAATAGCGGGTGAGTTCCCGGTGCAGCGTCCGGAACTCTTCGGCGACCAACCGCTCGAACTCGGCTTGCCGCACCCGGACCATGACGGTGGTGCGGCGCTGCCTCGGATAACGGTAGGGCTTGACCCCGTGTTTGCGGCACAGCGCCACGAAAATCCGCACCGACCAGATGTCGGGGAGGGTATACTGCAACTCGGTTTCCGGCTCGCTGGCAGAGGCTGACGCCAGTTTCGCCTGCAGGCGGTCCCGCGCGGCGCCTGCTGCGGCACGCTCACCTGCCGTCGCGCCGCGCGCGAACAGGGCTTCCAGCTTGGCGAGTTTCTCTCGGATGTCACCGTTTGCGGCCATGGGCGGCTCCTTCCACTTACCGGTCATCAACGCCAGACCCGGTGTAGCGTCAAGGCATGCAAGCTGCTCAGGCAGAATGCCTTTATCCGCTGGAGAGGCTGTGGCAGTCTCCGTGCGTGGCCGGGGAGAACAGGTTGGCGCGCAAACCATCACATCCATGGGCGTTTCGGGCTGGTATGCGCGCAGGGGCCTTCAGCTGGCACGGGACAGCGAAAGCCGTTGAGCGCCTGAAGGCGGCCAGTTCAGAGATCCGGGCCTTGAACCGCAGCGATCCGGTGGCCGCCGCCGAGGGAGTTATCGTCCTGGCCGAGAGAATTTGGCCGGCCTTTGAACATATCGATACCTCCTCCGGCGCACTTGGCACTGCGGTGCGCCGGACACTGGGGGATCTCGTGCCGGTGCTGATTGCCGCGCCAGCGCATGAGGGCGTGCGGGCGCAGTGGCTGGAGCGCATTCGCACGGCCATTGCCGAGGATGGCGTGGATTACCTCGCGCCACTGGCGGATGGGTTCGGCGAGATTTCGGTGTATCCCGCCCTGATCAACGATCATGCCGACCGGGATCTTGCCATGGTTTTCGCTGCATGGGCAGATCACGCGCGTTTCATTCACATCCCCACCGCAACATTGACCCTCTCCTGCCTTCTCGAGGCAGGGCGGTATGACGAGTTGCTTGCCCTGATGGAGGTCAAGAGGAGCCGCCTCTGGTTCGACGAGAAATTCGCGGCCGAGGCGCTCATACGCCAGGGGCGGGAGGACGAGGCCCTCGCCCGCGCCGCGGCGCTGATGGAGGATGATCGCCAGAACTGGGGTCGCCAGGAGATTGCCCGCTTTTGCGAGGCGCTGCTGATCCGGCGCGGGCAGCCTGACGAAGCCTATCGGCGCTTTGGCCTGCCGACGGCGATGGGCAACACCTGGCTGGCGATGTGGCGGGATCTGGTGAAGCGCTATCCGGACACCGACCCGCGCGGCATTCTCGAGGATCTGATCGCGTTGCATGGCCGCAAGGGGAAGTGGTTCGCCGCGGCCAAGACCGCCGGTTACTTGGACATTGCGCTGGACTGCGCGCAGGACAGTGAGGCGGCCCCGGCGACCCTCACGCGCGCGGCGCGGGATTTTGCCGTGAAGGAGCCAGCCTTTGCGACGAGCGTTGCACTTTGCGCCATCCGGCATCTGATTGCGGGTCGAGGCTATGATGCCGGTCCGCATGACATTGACGAGGCGACAGAACATCTGATCGCAGCAAGCCGACGGGTCGGTTCGATGGATCTCGTACACGAGGAACTGAGGAGAATTGTTGAAGGCGGGCGGAACGCGGACCCGCTTGCGATGCGGCTCAGGGAGAGGATCGTGTTGCTGGAGGGCAAGGCCGACGGCGAAGCTGGATAGCCATGAGCGCAAACTCGGCCCTTACCTGCCGGTCGACGCTCGCCATTGCTGCACTGCGGCGATCCCGACAGCGGCCGTTCGTGCGCAATGCAGCGACTTAAGCCTTGCAATGCACCTTGCGGGCGGAAACTTCGCATTGACGTCGCAGTTCGACGACGTCGGGTGGGCTCATAATCTTCCGCATCCTCTGAAAATGCGACCATAGGTGTTTCCAGATCAGTCTTTGGGTAGCTCACCCATGAAGCTGTGGTACATAGTACTTAGTCACACCAGATCTGGGGGCTTTAAGAACTTGTCTTACTATCGATTTAAGTTAGCGGGCTGGTTTATTACGGCTGCGGATCGGCTCACTCGGAAACCGGAGGAGGCAGGCGCGGGAACGCGATACGTCGACCTCGCCCCGACGGATCAGGCCGACCCGGCGGGCGTGTACTCAGCCGCGTTGACCAAGGCGACCAACAACCCCCGTGTGATGAACATTGCCCTCACCGGACCCTACGGATCAGGCAAAAGCAGCATCATCAAGTCTTTCTTGAAGGGGTATAAGCGACCAGTTTTGCAGATATCCTTGGCAGCGTTTCTGCCTGAAGCTCCACCCGAAGCCGGGTCCTTCAACGGCAAGGTGAGCAGGCAGGAGATCGAGCGAAGCATCCTGCAACAAATGCTCTACGGTGCCGATTCGAAGCGGCTTCCGCTTTCGAGGTTTAAGCGGATACAGTCGCCCGGCCGTTGGTCGATGCTGGCCTCTCTCTTCATGATTATCGGCGTCATCGCCTGTTGGCATCTATTCCAGAAGCGAGATGCGATCATGACGGGTGCCTACTTCCGTCCGTTCGACATGACCAATTGGTTCAATCTACTTGCCTTCGTGATTGGTGGTGGGTTCATCTGGCAGGTCATCCATAATCTGTATATCGCAAGTTTCGGTATATCGCTGAAAAGCGTATCTCTGAAGGATATTGAGATCACACCTAAGGCGACGACAGAGGAATCTATCCTTAATCGTAAGCGGCGTCTGAACCCCACGTTGCGTGGCTGACGCGCTGCTGCGAAGTCCTTTTCATCGGCTGATGGGGAGTGCGTTTCGCAATGTGTGCCAAGAATTCGTTTCTCACCTCCCTGGGCGTGGAGATTTATGCCTCTGGTCATCGGCGGTGGCCGGATGAGGTGAAGGCTCGGGTGGTCGCCGATACACTGCAGCCGGGGGCCACGGTAAACGCAGTGGCGGATCACTATGGAGTGCAGCCGAACCAGGTATCGGCGTGGCGGCGGCTGGCCAAGCAGGGCAAGCTGGTGCTGCCAGCCATCTTGGCCGAAGAGCCGGTCTTTGCCTCGCTGGTGGTTTGCGATACACCGCCTGCTGTCCATTCCTACGACGGGCGCGCTGCAGACGAGGGGATCAGGATCATTATCGGGGAGGTGAGGCTTGAGCTGGCCGCGGACACGCCCGCCGTTCGGCTGGCCGAGATTGTCCGTGCTCTTGGAGCCGCGCCGTGCTGATGCCGTCGCAGGGCATGCGGATCCTGGTGGCGACCAAGCCGGTGGACTTCAGGAAGGGGCACGACGGATTGGCAGCCTTGGCGCAGTCGATGCTGGCGGAAGACCCCTTCACCGGCACGATCTTTGTGTTCCGCTCGAAGCGCGCCGATCACGTTTCATAATGCATCTCCTCCTTCAGAATCCGGGTAGGGTCATGGACCTGTCTGCAATCTTATCAAGCGCTTGCCTTGGCCTGCGCGCGGCTATTTCCTGCAAGCCTATCCGAACCGCCTCGGTTTCGAGCGCGGCCAGCGGTATTTTCCATGGGGCGGAATACAGGATCTGTGTCGCGGGGAGGATCTGCGCGCGGATCAGTTTGTGGACAGATGCCACGCAGACGCCGAGCCGCTTGGCGGCAGCATCGACGCTCACGGTCTTCTCCTCCTCGGCCTCGGGATCATAGGGTGGGATCGCGAGCCTGTCGCGCAATTCAGCCACGCGGACGGTCGTCCATGTCTCGTCATCCTCAGTGCGGCAGCGCATCCGGTTGAGGGTCACGGCAAGTTCCCTGTCTGGCCAGTGCCCGCCAAGTTTGCGCAAGATGTCGGCAGCAGTGCGCTTTGGCCCCGGCGGGAAGCGACCGGTTCGGCGCCGGGCCAGCCTGACCTCGGTGTGGCGCCCGCCGATCCAGTGAATGAGTAGAACGAAGGCGTTCTCCGCCTGATCGATGTCGATCACCACTTCCTCGATCAGCAGGCGCACCAGTCGCTGCCGCGCGCGGGCATCGGTCCCGGCGGCATTCCATGCCGAGGGCAGGTCGGTGGCGAGCCGCAAGAGGACATCAGGATCGACCCCGGGCCTCGCGATGAGTTCTGCGCCCAAAGCGGCAAGCTTTTGCTCGACCGAGGCCACCCGCTCCAGGGCTGCGTTCCACCGCGCCTCCAGCGTGCGCGCAACATGCCGTTTGGCGGGATCGACATGCTCATATCGCCGCTCGGCCAGTTCCGCGGCGTATCGTGCCTCATCAAGCTCCTTCTCGACAGCAAGCCGCACCACCTCCTGTGCCCGGGTGGCCTGCTGTCCCGCCAATAGGGCAGCCTGCACGGCGCGGCCGGAGACCGCTTCGAGCAGTTGGCCGGTCACTGCCGCATCGATGCCGCCCCCGCCCGCACCGATGCAGAGCCCAGCCCCGACATGGCTGTCATCGCCCCGACATTGGTAACGATGGGACAGGTCGGTCCCGGTCTTGTAAAAGACCCGCATCATCCGGCCGCACCTTGCGCAACGCGCCATGCCGCTCAGCAGCGCCTGTCCGCCGCGCCCGGATTTGCGGGCCGTTCGCTTTTGCATATGCGCGTTCTCCCCCAGCAGGACGCGGTTCTCCTCATAGGCCTGCCAGTCGATGTATCCTTCGTGATTGCTCTTGATCAGCACGCCCCACTCCTCGATCGCCCGGTGATGGCCGCTGGTCTTGCGCGCCTCGCCCTCGACCACCGCCATCCGATTACCGGTCCGGCCGAAGGCATAGGCACCAGCGTAGACCGGATTATGCAGCACCTGCATCACACTGTGATAGGCAGGCTTGCGCCAAGCGATCTTGCGCAGGGCACCGTTGCGCAGGACCACTGGCAGATGGACATCGGCCGCGCGCAGCCACAGGAACACCTGGCGACCGCTGCCAAGCTCGCGGAACTTGGCGAAGATCAGGTGGATGGCCTGCCGGACCCGCTCATCAGGATCCATCTCAATCCTGTCGTCCTCGCTCCAGCAGAACCCAGGCGGCAAGGTAAAGCGGAGTTCTCCCCGCTTCGCCTTCGCATCGCGGGCCGCCAGCCCACGTTGCCGCAGAAGACTGAGTTCGTATTCCGACATGGTGCCCTTCAGCCCCAGCAGCAGTCGATCATTCATTTGACGCGGATCGTAGACCCCCTCCGGGTCAACGACCAAGGCCCCCGTCAAGGCGCAGAGGTCAATCAGATGATGCCAGTCCCGGCCATTACGGGAAAGCCGCGAGGCTTCGATGCAATAGACCGCCCCCACCGTCCCGGCACAGACTTCCGCGACCAGACGCTGGAAGCCCGGGCGGGCAATCAGACCAGAGCCGGAGCGTCCCAGATCCTCATCGATGACCCGGACCTCGGCGAAGCCGGTGTCGCGGGCGGCTTCGGCCAGCTGGTATTGCCGCTTCTGGCTTTCGAGATTCCCGAGCACCTGAGCCATCGTCGACTGGCGAACGTAGACGAGTGCGCTGCGGGCAAGGTGCTCAGCGGTGATCTTTGCGTGCATCATGACCTGCGCCCTCCGCAATCTTGCCCGCCGCCATCAGCAGCAGGTCTGCCAATGCCTCCAGGATCGCCGGTGTCGCGGGCGCGGCCGGGGGGCGGTTCGGGCTGTCGTTCAGGTCCAGGCAGAGCTGACTCGGCGTCGCTTGCTTTTGTTGCGAGAGGGGTCGGGGTCGGCAGGGCATGCGTATCCTCCTCGGGAATCGATCCCCCACAGGATGACGCAAGCTGGCCGTGACGCATTAGATCGAGTGTCTGTGCAAGCGACCGCAAGGCTTCGAGAGCAACAACCGGCGGGCCGCTTTCCATGCGTGCGCAATAGGCGGCATCGCACATCCAGGGGGGCAAAGTCCGGAAGAACCCCTGCCGTTCCTCGACCAGCACAGAGTCCGATCCGTGCCTGCGTCCCCCATCGCGCGCGCGTAAAACCCGCCCGTAAAGAGGGTGCCAAGGATATTCGATCCGCAAATCACGCAGTTGGTATGTGGAATGAAAGCCGATCGGCCGACAGGCTGAAGATCCTGTTCTGGGACGGCAGCGGGCTGGTGATGGCTTACAAGCGCCTTGAGGCCGACAGCTTCACCTGGCCGGCCATCCGGGACGGGGCCATGACCTTGAGCCGAACGCAGTTCGAGGCGCTTTTTGCCGGCCTCGACTGGCGGCGGGTCCGACCTCTGGAAACCCCAAAGCCAGCCGTTTCAGAATGACCTGAATGCAATAAAAGCGTTCAACTACAGTCGGATCAGGGTATGATGACTTCATGTCCGCCGCTCCGTCCATCGACCTGTCCGCCATCCCCGAAAGCCAGCGCGCCGCTGTTCTTGCCGTGCTGAGGGAACGGGACGCGCTGCAGGAAACCAACCGGCGGCTGGAGCATCTGATCGCCGAGCTGAACCAGGTCTTGCATGGCAAACGCTCCGAGAAGCTGAACGACGACGAGCGTCAGCTGGCTTTCGAGGATCTGGAAACCGCGTTGGCCGAGGCCGAGACCCGGCAGGATGCGGAGACTGCGCCCCGCACGCCCCCGCGCCGGGCCGCCCGCCGCAATCGCGGGCATCTTCCGGAAAGCCTGCCCCGCGTAGAACGCGTGATCGAGCCGAGCAGTCTGCTCTGTCCGTGTGGCTGTGGTGAGATGCACCGCATCGGCGAAGACCGGACCGAGCGGCTGGATATCGTGCCCGCGCAACTGCGGGTCATCGTGACCGTGCGCCCAAAATATGCGTGCCGCAGGTGTGCAGAGGGCGTGACCCAGGCACCGGCACCCGCACACCTGATCGATGGCGGCCTACCCACTGAGGGCGCCTTGGCGCATGTGCTGGTCAGCAAATACGCGGACCATCTGCCGTTGTATCGTCAGAGCCAAATCCTTGCCCGCGCGGGCATCGAGCTTCACCGCAGCACGCTGGCTGATTGGGTCGGCACCGCCGCCTTCCACCTCGGTCCCGTGGTCGATCGGCTGACAGAGCACCTGAAGACGTCGAGCAAGCTGTTCATGGACGAAACCACGGCACCCGTGCTCGATCCTGGCCGAGGCCGGACGAAGACGGGCTACCTCTGGGCCCTGGCGCGCGATGACCGCTCATGGGGCGGGGGCGATCCGCCCGGTGTGGTCTTCACCTATGCGCCCGACCGCGCGGGCGAAAACGCAGAGCGCATCCTCCATGGCTTTGACGGCACCCTGCAGCTGGATGGCTATACCGGCTACAACCGTCTGACGCGTCCGTCCCGGACAGGCGGCGCACCGATCACCGTCGCTTATTGCTGGGCGCATGTCCGGCGAAAACTGAAGGAGATCTTTGATCGCGACGGCTCCAAGATCGCGGCCGAGGGCCTGTGCCGGATAGCCGAGCTTTACCGGATCGAGGCCGAGATCCGTGGCATGGACCCGGGCCAGCGGCTGTCGGCCCGCCAAGCGCGCAGTGCGCCGCTGATCGCCGCATTCGGGGAATGGCTGCAGCTGCAGTGTCGGCGCATATCGATGAGGTCGCGCCTCGGGGAGAAGCTGGCCTATATCCATCGTCACTGGGGCGGGTTGCAGACCTTCTTGCGCGACGGCCGGGTCGAGATCGACTCCAACAACGTCGAGAACCTGATCCGGCCGATCGCGCTGACGCGAAAGAATGCGCTCTTCGCAGGCCATGACGAGGGTGGCCGATCCTGGGCGCGCATCGCATCCCTGATCGCCACCGCAAAGGTCAACGGCGTCGAACCCTTCGCCTACCTCAAGGCAACCCTGGAAGCGGTGGCAGCCAGCCATCCTCAGGCAAAGATCGACGACCTGCTGCCCTGGAACTTCAACCCGTCAAGCTGAAACCAGGTGAGGCGGCGCCGCCGCTTACTGATCGTCGAGGTTCTGGCCCGCAACGGCCTGGTCTTTGCCTTCCTGTTCGTGGGCGGCGTCATGTGGCTGTCCTATCAGCTGTCCGACCGGCTGACGGCTGGTCGGCTGCACGGATCGGCAGTGGCCATCATCATCGGTCTGATCCTGGCCTGGATCGGCGGCATGATGACCGGGGGCAGCCGCGGGCTGGCGGATGTGCCGCTGTTCACCGGGATCGGGCTGATGGGGGGCGCGATGCTGCGCGACCTGGCCATCGTCTCGACCGCTTACGGCGTCGACATGCGCGAGATCCGCAAGGCCGGCGCGGCGGGGGTCAGCGCGCTGGCCTTGGGGATCGTGGTGTCCTTCGCGGTGGGCGCGGCGATCGCGGCGGCCTTCGGCTATACCGATGCGGTCAGCATGGCGACGATCGGCGGGGGTGCGGCGACCTATATCGTGGGTCCGGTGACCGGCACCGCCTTGGGCGCCAGTTCCGAGGTCATCGCCCTGTCGGTCGCTGCGGGGCTGCTGAAGGCGGTGCTGGTGATGATCGGCACGCCGCTGGTCGCGCCGCTGATCGGGCTGAACAACCCGAAATCGGCCATGGCCTATGGCGGGCTGATGGGCACGACCAGCGGCGTGGCCGGGGGGCTGGCCGCGACCGACAAGCGGCTGGTGCCCTATGGCGCGATGACGGCGACCTTCTTCACCGGGCTGGGCTGTCTGATGGGGCCGTCGGTCCTCTATCTGGCGCTGCTGGCCGTGACGGGCTGACCGTCTCGACCGCCAGCACCACGAGGCCCAGCCCCGCGGCCAAGGCCCACAGATGCCACAGGATGGGCGCGATCTCGGGCAGGGTCGCGCCCATCTGCATGACCCGCACCAGCCCGTCGATGGCCGCCGTCGACGGGATCAGCTGCGCCAGCGCGTTGAGATGGGCCGGGATCGCCTCGACCGGCCAAGCGAAGCCCGACAGGAAGAAGAACGGCATCCCGAGCGCCAGCAGCACGACCTGCACGACCTCGCCCCGCCGGAACAGCGCCGCGACCAGCTGCGCCAGAAACCCGGCCGCCAGCAGGAAGGGCAGGCCCAGCATCATCAGCGCCCCCGGCCCGCCCAGGATCGGCAGGCCATAGAGCACCGGCAGCACGATCAGATAGACCGGCAGCAGCCCCGCCCAGATGGCCAGCCACGCCCCCGCCCGGCCCAGCAGCCGCCAGACCGGATGGCCGGGCAGCGGCCCGCGCCGGGTCGCAGCCAAGGCCAGCCCCATCATCATCGTCTGCTGCAGGATCAGCACGAAGGCCGCGGGCAGCACATAGGTCGCGTAGCCCGCCGCGGGGTTGAACAGCGGCACCTCGATCTGGTTCGCGGGGCTGACCTGGGCGGTGGCCACGGCGCGGGGCGTGCCTTGGGCGATCAGGCGCCCGGCCTCGACCTCGGCGCCCATCTGGCGCAGGGGGACGGCGGCGCCCTGCATCACGCGCTGATACATCAGGAAATAGCTGGCATCGGCATAAAGCGCGACGGGGCTCTGATCGCCGCGCAGCAGGGCGCGTTCGAACCCGTCGGGGATCAGCATGACGCCATAGGCGCGGCGTTCATGGACCAGCCGCGTGGCCTCGGCCATGTCGGGGGCGAGATGGGTCAGGGCAACGGCCTCCGACGCGTCCACGCGCCGCGCCAGATCGGCCGAAGCGGTCGATCCGTCCTGATCGACCAGCACCACCGGCACATCGCGCAGAAGCTCGGCCCGATAGGGCAGCGGATAGATCAGCGCATAGATGACCAGCGCCAGCAGGACGATCATGCGCACCTGCCGGTCGCCCAGCACGGCGGCCAGCTCGGCGCGGAAGGCGGTGGCCAGCGCGGTCATGACGCGACCTCCTGCCGGGCCAGGCGCGACAGCTGCGCCAGGATCAGCGTGGCCAGCACGCCCGCGATCACCGCCAGCCACAGGACCGACATGGCGGAGATGTCCAAGGGCGTCGCGCGCAGCGACTGGTCGATGCGCAGCTGCACATACCAGGTGCCGGGAATGGCCGCGCCCCAGGCCTGGGCCAGGGTCGACATCGCCTCGCGCGGGAAACCCAGCCCCATGAATCCGAAGGCCGGCGCGGTGATGATGGCGATCAGGCTGGCCGCCCGGCCCATGTCACGCGACAGCACGAAGGCCAGCGCGCCGATCATCTGCGACGCCAGCACGAACAGCACCGCGCCAAGCGCCATCAGCCACAGCGACCCGCGCAAGGGCACCGCCAGCCAGCCATAGAGCGCCACGTCCGACAGGCCCAGGAGCAGCAGGAAGACGACCGTATAGGGCAGGATCTTGCCCAGCATCGCGGGCAGGATGCCGCCCGCCATCCGCATCAGCACGCGCGGATGCCGCCCCGGGCCGAAATCCAGCGAGACCGCATAGGCGGTCGCGGCGGCGGCGATGATCTGCAGGACCGTGGGGATCAGCGCGGCCAGCAGGAAATGCACATAATCAAAGGCCGGGTTGAACAGCGCATGGGCCTGCATCGGGATGGGCTGCAGCGCGACCATGGCCTGCACGGGCGCCTCTCCCTGACCCTGGCGCACCGACAGGCGCAGGCCCGCCAGCGCCGTGTCGATGGCATTGCGGGCGCCGCGGGCGACCAGCGATCCGGCGCTCATGTGCTGGTTGTCGTAGAAGGTGACGATCTCGGGGCGCGCGCCCCGGGTGATGTCGCGTTCCAGGTTCTGGGGCATCAGCACCGCGCCGCGCACCGCGCCGGACACGATCAGCGCGCGTGCCTCGGACAGATCGGACGCGCGATGGGTCACGGTCAGCTCGGGCGCCGCGTCCAGCATCCGCGTGACGGCCCGCGACAGATCCGAACGGTCCAGGTCGATCACCGCCACCGCCATGCCCGTGGGAATGCCTGCGCGAAAGATGCCGCCCAGGACCAGCAACATGATCAGCGGCAGCACGATCACCAGCCCCGCCAGCGCCGGGCGGCGCGGCAGCAGGCGGATCTCGCGCGCCATGACGGCCAGCATGGCCCTAGCGGTCCAGCTGGATCAGCGCGGACATGCCGGGGCGCAGGCCCTCCAGCGGCGCGACGGGGCGGGCCCGCAGCTCAAAGCTGCGCAGGTCGAAATCGCCCGTCGCGCGGGTGGCGCGCCAGCTGGCGAACTGGCCCTGCACGTTGATCAGGGTGATCTCGGCCTCGGCCTCACGGTCCAGGGCGGGGATGCGGATCGTCAGCCGGTCGCCCATCTCCAGCCCCGCCAGCAGATCCTCGCGCAGGTTGAAGGTGAACCAGGCCTGGTCCAGATCGACGATGGTGAACAGCGGCGCGCCCGGGCCGACATTCTCGCCCAGCTCGATCGTGCGGCCAGAGATCTCGCCCGACATGGGCGCGAAGATCCGCAATTCGTCCAGATCGGCCTGGCGTTGGGCCAGCGCGGCCTCGGCCTGGGCGACCTGGGCCGCGGCGACCTCGCGTTCCTCGGGCGAGGCCCCGGCCCGGGCCAGGTCCAGCTGCGCCTCGGCGGCCTCGACCC
>NZ_NIPW01000050.1 GCF_002196855.1 Haematobacter genomosp. 1
CGGCAGCCCCCAAACACCCCATAGGGCGGGCTGCCGATGTTAGGGTAATCTTAGGGTGGAACCCCACAGGCCCTGACAGCCCATGACATGCGGGCGCACGGGCGTGTATTGGTCGCCCAGCGGCCACGGAGGGCTATCAGCCCATCCCCACGCGGGCGCGTATCGCGGCCCGATTGCGGCAGGCGGAGGAAAGAGGGCGACGGGGCTAGGTTCACGCGAACCTCGGTTGCTGGCCGGAGCCAGGACTACGGTTTGGAAGACAACCCCGTCATGCAGAGTATCCCTTGTGGCCCGAGAAAATTCAACTCCGATGAGCTATAACACTCCATGACGAGGCGGCGCTTGGGGCAGGTCAACTTTTGCTAACCCCATCCCGGCAGAACATGGGTGAAACCCTGCATATTCGTGGCCTTTGAAATCCCGCAATCTCTTGCGGGTTTTAGGCACTGGCACTCACTCCCGGCGGTCCCTCTCCGCCCTCCAGCGGGCCCACCTTTGCCGCTGGGCCTCGCGGATGCGCTCCAGCCCCTCCGGCGTTCTGGCTCCGGTGGACATGCCACCGTGAAACTTGCACCGCTTCTTGCCGGGTTCCGACTTGCACCGACAGGGCGTGCCTTTCCGCGTCCTGGCGTTGCACCGCACCTGGAGCTTTGCCCGCTGTGCCTCGCGGCGCTGGGCGTCACGCGCCTGCCATGCGGCCACTTGGACCATGAAGGCGGCTTCCCGTGCCCGATCCTGTGCCGCCATCCTTTCAACCCATCCCGCAGGCGCGCGTTTGATGTCAGATTTATCCGGCAGCGTCAGCACGTCGGCCATGCGCAGCACCGCCCATGCCCTCCGGTCCACCTCAGCCTTGCACTCCCAGTAGCTGACGGCATGACGACCGATGCCGACGCGCTGGGCGAGAGCCCCCTGCGACAGCCCCGCAGCCCTGCGGATGGCGGCAAGCTCGGCCCCCGTCATGCCTTGCGCTCCCGCATGGCGCGCTTGCGGCAACCGGTGGAGCAATAGACGGCATCGGCGCGGCGATAGAGCGGCACGGGTCGGCCGCATTGCGGGCAGGTCCAGCCATCGCGCTTGAGGTTGGCCAGCACGGCGCGGGCACGGGCAAGGCGGGTTCGGGGGCAGCCCGTGAAGGGCGGCAGGCGGCTTGTCCACATCTCGGCAATGATGACGGGACGGCCGCGCTCGTTCTCGTCATAGGACAGGCCGAATGGGTCAGGTCCGGGCATGATGCATCCCCGCGTCTAAGATGGGGTTACAGGCGGGCGAAGGCATTGGCGCGACAGGCCCAGCACGAACTAACAGAGTCATGCCGCCCTCCTGCGCCAGTTGCCCACTGTCTGCGGGCTGCATCCCACGCGGCGGGCAATCTGCCGATCCGACAGGTCGGGTTCGGTCGCCAGAAGATCCAGCACGGCGGTGCGGCGATGGCCCGGACGATGGGGCTCACCCGCCAATGGCGATTGCATCCCTGCGGCTATGGCCTCGAAATCCGCCCGCAGCGTCGCAATCATTGCCTCATCGTCGTGGATGTCACCGGTGAACCCCCGGTCATTGAGATGCGCCAACCACGCCAGCCGGGCGCGCATGCCCTCGATGGACGGCGCGGGCGTCCGGTCCATGTGTCGCTCAAGCGCAGCCTGTCGGGCGCGGACATGGGCCGGGGCATCATAGTATGGCTCGAAGGTGATGCGGTCGGACACCAGCTTTTCCCATGCCGCATGTTCGGCCCAGATGCCTTGTAGGGTATCGGGCAGCGGAGAAGCCGCCTGAATGGCAGCCCACATGGCCGGTGTGGGGTTGCCTGTCACCCATCCCTGGAAGCTGTCCCCTCCCTCGCGCAGCGGCAGCAATGCGCGGCGCAGGCGCTTCTCCAGATCGGTCGGGAAGAACACCGCCTTTTCCGACCCGTACTCCGCCAGGAGTTCCTTGCACCGGGCAAGGCGGTTGGCCTCCCGATCAGCACGGCGGCGGGCTTGCTCGGCCTTGTAGCCCGGCTCCCTCGCCTCCATCCAATCCGCGAACCCCGTGAACGGATTGCCCGACTGCGGCGCGGCAGGCTTCGCGACGTCCAATTTGGGCAGCGCCTGTTGCAGCGTCATCCCGGCGCGGGCGGCCAGCACTTCGGCCTTGGCTTTCGCGGCCCGTCTCTCCCCGTCGGTCTTTGCGCCGTCCATCAGCGCCCTGACCTTGCGCAGCTTCTCCATGTCCAATGTGAACGCGTGAACGGTCATGCCGCGCCCCCGTTTCCGTCATGGCAATGAGGGAAGCTGTCCGGCTGCACCCACGCCCGGCAGATACCGCAGAACAACCGCCCGTCTGGCCCGTGGCGGTCCCATACCGAAAGCTGGCGCCAGTCATCGAGCCGGATGATGCGACCTGTCCATGTGACCGGGTTCCCCGCGATGGATCGGCCATGCCGGAACATGTCGTCATCATCCCGCGAAGGGGCCGGAGCGCTGGGCGACGGGGTGAAGGGCAGCACGGGGGCTGACGCCGGGTTTTCGGCCCGCTGCACCGCTACATCCACTACTTTCGCTACATTCGGCCGATTTGTAGCGGGTGTAGCGATTGTAGCAGGGGTGGCCGCGAGAATTTCAGACAGAGCGGCTTGCACATCAAACAACATGGTCGGGCCTCACGATCCGATACGCCTCGCGCCGTGCGCCGCCGCGAATGATGGTCCCAGACGGTAGGGGAGCGAGATGGCCAGCCTTAACGAGCATCGCGAGCGGCGCAGCGAGTGCTTTGCCTTCCCGCAGGGCGTTTGGCCCGGACTGAACAATCTCGCGCGGCGTCACGTCATCATGCGGCCAGCTTTCCAGCAGCCATTTCCGCAGGCGTTCCGCCTTGGCGGTTTCGTCCGATACGGCCCCGGCCTCGGCCAGCCTGCGCGCTTCCGACAGGTAGAATTGAGCGAGATCGATGCCCCATCCCATCGCCTGCGGGGCGACCTCTGGCGCGCCCAGATCGGCCCAGAGCGTCAGCACCCCAGCAATGCGCGCCGCCTGCTCTGCCGCCTTGGAGCCATAGGCCCGGACATGCTCCATCTGCCCGCCAGAGGCCTGTGCCGCTTCCACCGTGGAATAGAAGCGCCACAGCAATTCCTTGGCCCCCTGCGACAGCGGCAGACGCACCGGGGTGAGTTCCTGCGGATTGTCGCCGGTCGGCATGGACGTTTCGAGAATGGCGCCCAGGCGTGCCGTGAAAGCGGCAATGGCCATGTCGCTCGCCCCGCTGTGCCCCCGCCGCAACCGCGTGCCAATCGCGCTGGGCGGCTCGGTGATGAGGAAGCGGGCAAGGAAGCCCTGTCCCGATGCCTGCGGGTCGGCCAGCAGCGGACGGGCGGCGATAGGCTGTGCCATCAGGTGGATGGCGAGCCGGCGGCCGGGATAGTCGCTGGCACCATCCCCGGAACGGATGCGGTTTACCGTGTCGCCGTTCCAGAGCTGCGAGAGCCCGGCAATGGTCTT
The DNA here is from genome assembly GCF_002196855.1 of Haematobacter genomosp. 1. Taxonomy (GTDB): domain Bacteria; phylum Pseudomonadota; class Alphaproteobacteria; order Rhodobacterales; family Rhodobacteraceae; genus Haematobacter. The sequence continues at coordinate 3,477 of NZ_NIPW01000050.1, forward strand.
GAGCCGGTTGTCCGAGTTCATCGCGTGGCCGCCGATGAAGCCCCCGGCCTCGTCCGAGAACAGGCCCAAGGCCGGGCGGCCAATCTGGTAGAGCTTCAACAGGCCCTCAAGCGTTGGTTCCTGTGCCGTGAGGCTCGGATAGAGCGGCGCGCGCGGCTCCGGCCCAAGGGCGCGCAGATCGGCCTCGGCCGCCGTGGCCTTCATCTTGTCGGAGGCCGCGGCCTCGGTCATCAGCCGCTTGCGCTTGCCCTGCCAGATTTCGCGGGCAACCTCGAAGTCGGAGAATGCGGCCCGGAAGACGTCGGCCTGTGCCCGCTCATGGTCGCGGACGCCCTTCATCAGCAGCCGGTCGCAGGAGGATTTGCGCTCGCCGCTCTCCGCGATGGTCAGGCAGAACAGCGAACACGGCACATCCCCGCCCAGCGTCTCCACGTTGGCGAAGCCCTGCACCGTCAGAGAGGCGACAGAGAGCGCCGATTGCGCAGCGATGCCGACAGGGGCCTGTGTCACATCCTGCACCGCCGCCACGGCCGCCGCGAGCGGACCGAGCGCTGCGACGGGATAGGGTTTGCCGGGAGGAATCTCCCGCAGGAGGGGTTGCGGTCCTTCGGCCTTGAAGGGGATGGGTTCGGCCGCGAAAGCCGGAGTGATGCCGGGCGCGTTCATGCGCTGGCCCCTTTCATGGTGAGAATGTCGTTCCAGTCACGCCCCTCCGGCGCGGGAAGCAGGCTGACGGTCCAGCCGAGGGCGGCGGCGCGTTCGGCCAGTGCATGGCCCGCTGCTCGGCCCGGCGCGTCACCGTCCGTCGCAACGGTCAGGCGACCCGGAGTGGGCGGCAGGCGCAGTCCGGTCAGACCGGAAGTGGAGAGCGCGGCCCAGATCGTCGCAAGCGCGTGCAGGAGCCCACTAGAGAGGCTGAGAGCGGTTTCTATGCCCTCCGCCACCACGAGCGCGCCGTTGCCCTCAGCGACTCGCACGGCGCCTCCGGTGACAGCCCCCAGCATCGCCTTGGCCGGGCTCACCTCCGCCTTGCCGCTGCCATCGGCCCGCAGATAGGTGCGATGCACCGCGAAACGGTCGGCCCCCTCCACCATCGCCACCATGGCTGGCAGGCGCTGCGCGGTCGGATGCCAGCACGCGGGATGGAAGCGCAGGCTCTCCGGCAGCGCGCAGGTGATGCCCCGGCCCCGGAGGTAAGTTTCGGCCAGCGTGCCACCGATCGGTCGCGCCTCGCGCCAGACGGCGAGCGCCTGACGTTTCCGCTTCTCGGCCTCCCGGCGTTGCTCCGCCTGATAAAGGGCCAGCTCGGACGGATCGGTCTGCGGAACCGTGCCGCGGCCCTCCACGATGCCCAGCCCGCGCAGGGCGTCGAGCACAGCCGCGAAGCTGCACCCTGTCTTGCAGTGGGCCAGCAGCCGCCCGGACGGGCCGTCTGCCAGCGTAAGGCTGGGGTGGCGGTCGCCATGTGCCGGGCAGCAGGCCAAGCCGTAGCGGCCGTGCCAGCGCCCTTGCAGCGCAGCCGTGATGCGTTGGGCCTCGGTCATCGCAACCACCCGCACCATGCCAGCACGAGGAAGGCCAGCAGCAGGCCCAGAAGCTGGATCTCCGTCATGCCCGGCCCTCCGTTCCGCGAAAGGCGTGGAAGGCGGCGACGCGGGCCTGTCCTTCGGCAATCAACCGGCGCACCTCCGCCTCGCACCCCAGCCGTTCGGCCAGGGTGAGAAGCGACCCACCGGCAACCGCCAGATGGTCGTGCAGCGCGTCCAGCGTCTCGCCCACGTCGCGGAAGCTGGTGCGGTCGGTGGCGGTGATGAGCTTGCGCCCCGCAATGGCGATGGACGCGGCGGCGGCGAGCAGTTCGGCGCTGGTGGGCTCTCCCTTGCCGGTCATTGCAGCACCGCCTTTCGGGCCTTGCCCAGCGCCTCCAGCACCTCGCCCAGCAGCTCCAGACGGAAGGCAATGCCCTGCCTGCCGGGGCGGTATTCCCCGGATGCGTGGAGATACCAGACGCGGGCATTCACCAGTTCCACGCCCTTGAAGGTCTCCACCGTGAAGCGGATTTCCTCCCG
>NZ_NIPW01000051.1 GCF_002196855.1 Haematobacter genomosp. 1
TGTTGCAGGCACGCAGAACGTTTTCCGCCTCCGAAAGAAAAAGCTTGCCGTTCGGCGTCAATACCAGCCCGCCAGACTGTCGCGAAAACAGGTCAAAGCCGAGCGAGCGTTCAAGCCGTGCGATTTGCCCGCTCACCGCAGGTTGGGTCACGCCAAGGATTCGAGCGGCTGCCGTTGACGACCCGTTCCGCACGACCATCACAAAAGACTCGAGTAGCCTAATATCCATGCAGGTGCGCTCAAAATTGTGCAGTTGTGCTGGCGCGCCGGACAGACATGCCATAAAAATTATTTATGAACAAAAATCCAATAGACGCTAGAGAAATCGTCATTTGTAGATCAGTTCTAACAACGGACATAAGGCATACTTACCATGCACTCTGATGCCCCCGAACCGGCAGACGACCGCCACATGTTATGTAAAGGCGCCCTGCCGGATGTGCTGATCGCCGCACGGGGCATCTCGAAAAGCTTTGGACAGGTAGAAGTTCTGCACGATGTCAGTCTTGATGTTCGCGCTGGGGAAGTTGTCTGCGTCATCGGTCCGTCCGGTTCGGGAAAGACAACGCTCCTGCGCTGCATGGCTCTTCTTGAGGAGCCGTCGTCAGGAGAGGTGACGCTCAAGGGGGTTGTGATCTCTGACAGTCGTGGGTCGCGTCAGGCGCGCGCCGCGGCGCGCGCTGTGCGTCCCGAAATCGGGCTGGTGTTTCAGCACTTCAACCTGTGGCCGCATATGACGGTGCTTGGCAACGTGATCGAGGCGCCCATGCGAGTCCGCGGTCTTTCGCGTGAGGCAGCGACCACACTGGCGATGGATCTGTTGCGAAAGGTCGGTCTGGAGGACAAGGCCGACCGCTATCCTGCACGGCTTTCAGGCGGGCAACAGCAACGCGTGGCAATCGCGCGCGCGTTGGCAATGCAGCCCTCCGTCCTGATGTTCGACGAAGCCACGTCGGCGCTCGACCCCGAACTGCGTCAGGAAGTTCTGCAGGTGATGCGCGATCTGGCACGTGAAGGCATGACCATGCTGGTCGTGACCCATGAAATGGGCTTCGCGCGGAATGTCGGGGATCGGCTGGTCTTCATGGATCAGGGCCGCATCGTCGAAGACACCCAACCCGAAACCTTCTTCACCAACCCCAGATCCGAGCGTGCCGCGCGCTTCCTTCGTCAGATCCAGGATTGAAGGATCGCCCTCGAATCCAACTATCGACCAAACTTACGGGACCCTCATGAAACTCTCACTGTTCTCGACGGTGCCGGCACTGGTGCTGGCACTGGGTACCTCCGTCGTCGCACCGAATGCTGCTGCGGCTCAGGAATCGCGTCTGATCGAAGTTACGAAATCAGGCACGCTGCGCGTCTGTCAGTATCCGATGTACTATTCCATCTCGTTCCGTGATCCGGCCACCGGCGAGATTACCGGCATTGATGCCGATCTGTCGAAAGAACTCGCCAAGGAACTGGGTGTCGAGCTTGAGATCGTCGAGAGCGCGTTCGGCACCTTCATCGCCGACATTCAAGCGAACAAGTGTGACATCGGCATGTTCGGCATCGGCGCGACGCTCAAGCGCGCACAGGCCGTCGAATTCTCCAAACCTTACCTGAAGAGTTCGATCTATGCGATCGCCCGTGCCGACGGCCCGATCAACACTTGGGCGGACATCGACCAGCCGGGTAGAACGGCCGTGACCACGCTCGGCTCCTATGTCGAGCCGTTCATGCGCGGCTACCTGAAGGAAGCCAAGCTCGAGGCGATCTCTCCTCCTGCGACACGGGAGGGCGAACTGATCGCGGGACGCGCCGATGTGGTGATGTCGGACTACCCCACCGCGATCAAGGTGCAGGCCGAATTCGACTGGGCTAAGATCATCACGCCGGACCAACCGCTCAGCGTGACGCCCTATGCCTATGTCGTTCCCCAGGGCGACCAGATCTGGCTGAATTACATCAACCTGTTCATCGACACGATTAAGCTCGACGGGCGACTTGACGCTTTCGCGGCCAAACACGGTCTGACCGAAATCGTCGCGGAATAATGCCGCAACCGGTGTGGCGGTGGTAATCCGCCGCGCCGGTTCCTTGCCCGAAGCTATCTCCCGGAGCCCTCCATGTTCACCTACAGCTTCCGTTGGGACATCATCCCCGCCAACTTCAGTTTCCTGATGTCCGGACTTCAGAGCACGCTGGTGATCTCGGGTCTCACGCTCGTGCTTGCGCTGCTGGGCGGGCTGGTCATCGCAGTCATGGACATGTCCCGCTTCCGTCCGTTGCGGTGGCTGGGTCTCGCCATTGGCGAAGTCATCCGCAATACACCGATTCTGGTGCAGTTGCTCTGGGTGTACTACGTGTTGCCCATCGTCTTCGGTATCAACCTGAACGCGTGGACCGCGCTCATCATCGGGTTGAGCGTCTATTCCTCCGCCTTTATCGCCGAAACGTATCGTTCGGGCATTCAGGCGGTGCCGAAGGGGCAGCTCGAGGCGGCGCGCGTCGTTGGACTGAGCGATGTGCAGACTTTCTCCCGGATCATCCTGCCACAGGCGATCCGCATGACGCTGCCGGCACTGGCCGCGAATTTCGTGCAACTCATCAAGTATTCGTCGCTTGGGGCGGTGATCTCGGTGACGGAGATCACGCGTCGCGGGATGGAGTTGTCCTCCTCCACCTTCCGTCCACTGGAAATATTCACCTTCGTTGCCGTAGTCTACTTCTGCATCTGCTGGCCGCTTGCCATGGGCATCCGGCTCTGGGAACGCAGGCTGGCCAGCAAGTAGGCCCCAGTTTCCCCTGACCCCGCTGGGCCCGCTCTCTGCCTGCCCGGCATTCGGCATCCGACCGCATTCCCGAGATCATCATGACCCTGACGACCCAAGCTCCGCGCACCTTCATGGGCGTGCCCTTCAGCCAAGACCCTCAGGGCGCGCGGGCTGCAATCCTTGGCGTTCCGTTCGATTGCGGGATCCATCCCTTTCGTATCGGATCGCGTCAGGGGCCCGATGCGATCCGTGAGGAGAGCCTGCTGCTGCGGCCGTTTCACCCCGAGCGTGGCGATATCAACCTGATCGATGCGCTTGGCCTTGTTGATTGCGGAAATGTCCGCCTGACCCCTTCGCGCATCAAGGCCGCGTTCGAGGCCACGGAACGCGCCGCGCTCAGCATCATCGATGCCGGTGCGATACCTATGGGCTTCGGTGGCGACGGATCGATTTCATTGCCGCTGGTTCGTGCGGCTGGCCAGCGGCATCCGGGAATGTGTGTGATCCACATTGACAGCCACACCGACGCCTACCGACCGGATCCTGACCATCCGCTCGATCCGTCCACGCAGTATACCTTCGCAGCGCTAGAGCAGCGGGTTTCCACGGCGCTGTCGTGGCATGTCGGGCTGCGTGGCACCACAATGGTTGGTGGAGTGCACGACTACGGCCGCGAATTGGGCTACAACCTTGTCACGCTGCGCGAACTGCTGCACCGCGGCCCGGAAACGGTCGTCGCCGAAATAAGGGCGATGATCGGTCAACGGCCGGTGTATTTTTCCTTCGACATGGACGTGTTCGATCCGTCTTGTGCGCCCGGCGTCGCCACTCCCGTCTGGGGCGGGCTGTCCGCACGCGAAGGACTTGACCTCATCCGGCTGTTCGAAGGGTTCAATATCGTCGGCGCGGACGTAAATACCGTATCCCCGCCCCATGACCTGAAGGGCATGACCGCCTTCCTCGCGGCGGCGGTCACCTGTGAAATCCTTCTGCTGCTGTTGCCCGAATGAGTGGACCCGACAACCTTCTGACCCGTGCCGAGGCACTGACGCCACGCCTGATCGAGGCCACGAAAGCCCTCGTTGCCAATCCCTCGGAAACGCCGCCCTCGGACACCCGCGCCATCGTGGATCTGGCAGGGGAAATCGCGTTGTCGTTCGGCGCGGACCTGATGATCCAGCATGAACGAGAAACGCCAGTCCGCAATCTCATCCTGCGCTGGTGCGGTGGACGCGAGGCTCCGAGATTGATCATCTCCTGTCATATCGACACCTATCCCGTGGGCGATCCGGCCGAATGGTTACGCGCTCCGTTCGGCGAGATCGACGGTGGCCGCTTCTACGGTCGCGGCAGTGCCGATATGAAGGGCGGGATCGCCGCGTCGTTGGGAGCGATGGCGATCCTGGCCGAGATTGCCCCCGAGATTGCCGCGCAGACCGCGCTGGTGCTTGCCGGTGACGAAGAGGCGATGGCTGAGCGTGGAACGGGCTTTCTGATTGAGGACTTCCCCGATTGGGCCGGTGCCGCGACCATCGTGCCGGATGTCGGCTCACCCCGGATCATACGCACGGGCGAAAAGGGGATGCTCTGGCTCGACATCGAGGTGACCGGAAAGGCGGCGCATTCGGCGCATAAGCATCTGGGCGAAAACGCCATTGTGCGGCTGATGTCTATCCTTGACGCATTGAAGGAGCTTGAGACGATAGAGACGCCGTGCGATCATCCGGCGCGCGGAACGATCACCGCGGCAGAACCGCATGTCACCTCCCCCGCAGGTGTCGGTGAGGCGGCGGCGTTGAATGGGCTGACGGTGAATATCGGGCGGATCGAAGGCGGAACGTCACCCAATCTCGTCGCGGCGCGGGCCAGGGCGGAGCTTGATCTGCGCTTGCCGCAGGGCGTCAGCTGTGCGGAAATCCTTGCGCGGATCGAAGCCATCCTTGCGCCCCACGGACCGGCGGTCCGCATGGCCGTCACCCGGCGCTATGAGCCGAATTTCACCCCGCAGGATCGCCCGATTGTCGCGGCGGCGCTCGCCGCATCCGCAGCGGTCAGAAAAGCACCCGCTTGGCCCAACCTGCGGATCGGCGCTTCGGACGCGCGGCTTTGGCGTCGCGCGGGGTTCGACTGCGTGGTCTGCGGGCTGAGCGCCTACAATCTAGGCGGCGCGGACGAAAATTTCGAAATGGCTGAACTGCCCGTGCTGACCGCAATACTTGTCCAGACAGCGTTGAATCTTTTTACACCCGTGGAGGCCTGACCATGCGCGAGACCCCGATGAGCTATGGCGGCATGGTGACGGCACCGCACCATCTCGCCTCTCAGGCCGGTCGCTACGTGCTGGAGCAGGGCGGTACGGCGATCGAAGCGACGATCGCCATGGCCGCGGCGTTGGCTGTCGTTTATCCGCATATGACCGGGCTTGGGGGTGACGGATTCTGGCTGGTCGCGCATAAGGGCGAGGCGCCGCGCGGCATTGATGCTTCAGGTACTGCGGTCGGGGCGGCAACACTGGATCGCTACGCGGGGCTGGACGTGATCCCGCAGCGCGGCGTGATGGCTGCGAACACCGTGGCGGGGACGGTAGGGGGCTGGCAGCTGGCGCGCGAGATCAGCGGCGAACGGCATCAGCCGCTGCCGCTGCGAACCCTTCTGGCTCCGGCCATCCAGTATGCCACGGACGGCTTTGCCGTCTCGCGCTCGCAGGAGGAACTGACGCGCACCCATCTTGGGGTCTTGGCGCCGGTACCGGGTTTCTCCCGAACCTATCTCGATGCCGGAGCGGTGCCGCGGATCGGCACGCGGATGCGGATGCCCCGGCTGGCCGATACGCTCGAAACCCTGGCCGAAGAGGGTCTTGATGGCTTCTATCGCGGCAGGCTTGCCGAACGGATTTCCCGCGACATGGCCGGGGTCGGCGGAATGGTCACGGTCGACGATCTGGCAGGCTGGCACGCGTGCGAGGTCACCCCGCTCAGCGTCGCGATGCGCGACGGCAGCCGCCTCTACAATCTGCCCGCGCCAACACAGGGCATGGCTTCCCTTGCCATCCTCGGGGTTTCCGACCGTCTGGAGCAGGGAGCCTCGGAAAGCTTCACGCAGGTTCACGGCCTGATCGAGGCGACGAAACGCGCGTTCATCCAACGCGATGCGCTTATCGGTTCACCGGAGCTTTCCGGAGATCTGGCCGGACCGCTCCAGATCAGCGCGTTGTCGGCAGAGGCCGCAAAGATCGACATGATGCGGGCTGCACCATGGCCGCATCGGGCCGAGCCCGGCGATACGATCTGGTGCGGGGCGGTGGATAGCCACGGCACGATGGTCAGCTTCATCCAGTCGATCTTCTTCGAATTCGGCTCGGGCGTGGTGCTTGGGGAAACCGGTCTCACATGGCAGAACCGCGGCAGTTCGTTTCAGCTGGGGTCGGGTGGTCCGCGCGGACTGGCGCCGGGGCGCAAGCCGTTCCACACGCTCAACCCCGCATTTGCCGACCTCGCCTGCGGACGGCGGATGAGCTACGGCACGATGGGCGGCGAAGGTCAGCCGCAGACCCAGGCGGTCGTGTTCTCTCGCCATGTTCGCCATGGGGTCGGATTGCAGGAAGCCATTACACGCCCGCGTTGGTTGCTGGGTCGCACTTGGGGCACGGTGGCAACGAACCTCAAGGTCGAGGCGGACTTGGGTGACGAACTTATCGCCGCACTGCGCGCTGCTGGCCATGATCTGGAGATCGTTCCGCCGCATTCCGGCATGATGGGTCATGCCGGTGCTCTCGTCCTCCACCCCGATGGGCTGATCGAAGGCGCGACCGACCCGCGTTCCGACGGAGCAGTTGTCGCAATTTGACAACGTATTGCAATAGAGCGGGAGACTGTTCGACCCAATGCACAAGTTGCTGAACGTCTCAGCCCGGTCGACCTGCGAATCTGCATTCATTTCGATAAGTGTCCCTTATCGGGAACGATGTGGAGTCTTATTGAAGGCTGAGGTAGTGCGCAGAAACCTTCGATATTGCCTCTGTTGGGGAGGAGTATATGGCGCTATTGGCGCAGATGCGTGGTCGCGCCAGAAGAACTGACCGCAGAAAACCTGCCGAAGCCGGCGGATGATACGCAAGTTCCTCAGGGCGCGAATTTTACCAGACGCCTCTCGTCACCCGCGATGATACAGGCAAAAACAGACCCGTATCCGGCGTAAGGCGAGAGACATGGTACGACAGGCGATCAGTCCGATATATCTTCCCGCGGGGGGCCCAAGTGGCACGCGGCTGTTGCGCCAGAACGACTTCGTCGAGGCGGATATTCAGGCGCTGGTGCGCTGGCAAGGACACTGCACCTCGCGCGACCTGTCGGCCTGGCTTGGCCTGACGCCGAAACCACATTCGAGCGGCGGCAAGGAGAAGCTCGGGCGGATTTCCAAGATGGGGAACCGATATCTGCGGCGGCTGCTCTATCTCGGCGCAATGGGGGTCATCACGGCCCGGCGGCGAGGCCCGCCCGGAGAAGACTGGCTATGGCAGCAGCTGCAGCGCAAGACCGCGAAACAGGCCGCGATCGCTCTGGCGAACCGGATGGCGAGAACCGTTTGGGCTCTGCTGCGAAACGGGACCAGCTACGAGGCGGCACGCGCCGCTTGAGAACCAGGGGCGGCCAGCCCCGGACGAGACGGTAAGGTGCAAGGTGGGATGATGGCCCTCTGACGGACATACTGCCGACATACCCTGTTCGGACCGGAGCGCGGGCACAAGCGCGTGCCATTGATCGGGACCCAAAGCGGTGACGCGAACTTTCATCAGCGCGCAGCCATCGTGCTGCAGACAGATGCCGAATAAATGGCCGCAACCAACCAGAAGCCAGACACTCACGAAAGGCCCTTGCCCCGCGGGAGCCATCCATAAATGGTCCGAGAGACAAGGGGGAATCCAGTTCGCAGAGCAGCCGCGGAACCGGAACACCGTCTACTCCCGCCCGATGCGCTTCGACATGATTTGCGCGGCAAACGGCATCGAACACCGGCTGACCAAGCCCAACCATCCCTGACCAACGGTCAGGTCGAGGGCATGAACCGCACGATCAAGGAGGGTGAAGCGGATCAGAAAACGATCCGGGGGATCGTTTTCCCGCTGAACGTCAAACGCTTCCCCTACGAAACCAATGACCAGCTGCGGACGCATCTTGCGGACTTCATCTTGCGTCGGGGCCGACAGTCCGCTGGACTGTCATTTGATCCCTCCTCACCTACAACTTCGCGCGCAGGCTCAAGACGCTCGGGGGGCTCACCCCATACGAATACATCTGCAAGAGCTGGACTTCAGAGCCTGACAGATTCATCCTAAACCCAATCCACCAGATGCCGGGACTGAACAACTAGGTGGGAGCGAAGATGTGGTCCGGCATTGCACTCAGAAAAATGCGGGTCGCTTGGAAATGTGCGGACACGGCCTCAGCAGCGGCGTCTGCGCGAGCGTCCACGATGGCTTGGGCGATGGCCAGATAGTCTGCCGCATGGGCAAAGGGATGTTCAATGGCAAGATGCGGGGCGACTTGGGCGCGCAAAAGCTCGGCCCGGATGAAGGGCACCGCCCGGATCAATTCTGAGTTCCCTGACGCTTCAAGAAGCCGGACATAAAAAACATTGCGCAGGGCATGGCCCGACGGGCCGATTCTGGATTTCGCTGAGACCGACGGGCGCAGATCGCCAAGCTGGACTGCGATTTGCAACAGCGGGGTCTTGCTGGTGGCCGATTGCGTCGCAAGGCGCGCCGCCAGGATGACCAACTGTTCCAGCACCTCCAACAGGTCAACGATCTCTGCGCGAGTCAGGTGACATATAGAGGCGCCCCGAAAGCGCTGGATTGATACCAGACCTTGCCCCTCAAGCTGGCGCAGCGCCTCGCCTCAGCGGCGGCGCGGTAAGCAGGAAATGGTGTCGTCCCCGCGCCGCCAGCCACTCCGCCAGCGGCGTCATGTGCCAGAGTTCACCCAGATGGATGCCCAATCGGAACAGGCACAGGTTATTGAGCCGCAGGATCGAGCAGCAGGGGTTCGGCAGATCGGCCGGAAAACTCTCAACGGCATAGTTGTCGCTGGCGATGACCGAGATGCCGCTGTCGCGGATCCAGTCCTGCAAGGTCCGATCACCCCCGTCGAGAACCGCACAGCTGCTGTGGATGACGGCCGGATCGGGGTTTTGACGCATGTCGAGGATCATGTCCGCCAGGCCGGTGTGCAGGCACAACATGTCGCCCGGTGCCACCTCGATACCGTCCGCCATGATTACCTGCATCAGCAGGTCGTGGCCCACGACGGTGCGCGCATCGCCGAAATGGCGCCGCAGGTCGATCATCGTGCCGCGCCCCTGCACGCCGGTGGCGGCCATGTTCTCGATCCCCAGCGCCCGGGCCCCCGAGGTGCTGTGCAGCGCGATCCTGCCCTGCAGGCCGCAATCCTCGATCCGGGTCGGGGCGATCACATCCGTCCCGGCGCGGAAGCCGTTGTAGTAGACCGGCAAGGGGTTTTCATCGTCCATCACGTCAAAGACGGCTCCGACGTGGCACAGCCCGTCCCACTGGGTCGAATACTGCAGGTGCAGGATCGCCAGATCATCCGACAACACGTCGTGCGAATGGGCGTTCTGCGCGCTGTAGACGTAGTTCATGTTCACGCCGCCGTTGCGCAGACTGGGGCGCAGGATCGGCGGATGACGGTTGGCGTTCATCGCGTTGCCGCCGGGATAGTCCAGTGGCAGGCTGAGGCAAAAGCTCTGCCCCTCTCGCACTTCGGCCACTGCCGCGCGCACGCGTTCGGGTGTCAGCAGGTTCAGGCGGCCCTTCTGGTCGTCGGGACCGAAATCCCCCCAGTTCGAACCCGCGGGCCGTTTCTTCCAGCGTTCCGTTGTCAGTGCACATTCCTCCCTGCTCGCGGCGCAGGGCATCGCGAGGTATCAACTGCGCAGTGCCGGTCCGCTCCTCCCGAAGGAAAGAGTCGCGCCTGGGCGAATGCATTCTCCTGTCTGGCTGTAGACGACGCTTCTCCTCAGTAGCGCCGGTCATCGCACCAGAAGGAGATCGGAAACCTTCGTACCGATCAACCACCTCATCGGGCCACCTATGGAAAAGAGCTTTTTAGTACCGCTGTGCGGAACTTACCTATCCCGCGTGTAATGAACGGGTTTTTTGGCCCGCTAACAGGGAATTGGATTGCGGGCTGCAACCGCCTTGCGGTCCCAGTCGCATCAGGCGGTACCGCCGTGGCGCGGTCTAGAGTGGAGTCACGCAACCACTCTGAGCGATGGCGTCCCAACTCGTTCTCTAATCGCCTTAGCCAAGTGCTGACCTGCGTTTCATCCTGCGCGTTGAGCTCTGTGGTTCGGCTTGCTCTCTCGTGGACCTCTTGAAAACTGTCAGAAACTCGCATATTTTTCCGACAGGAGAAACGCGATGACACGGTTGACCGAACAGATTTTGTCGCATGCGACGGGCTTGCCCGAAGGCGCCCCCGTGTCCGCCAAGAACCTGCTTCACCTCGGAAACCGAGCGGCCTTGGATCAGGCGTTGTCTCGCCTGACGGAGCGCGGGCAGCTCATCCGCGCCGGTCGTGGCGTCTATCTGCGTCCCATCGCCAGCCGGTTCGGCACGCGCACGCCTTCGGTCGAGCAGGCTGTCGAGGCCCTTGCAACCCAAAAGGGAGAGATTATCGTCTCGAACGGTCTCGCCGCGGCGAACGCCCTTGGCTTGACGACGCAGGTGCCCGTCCGCTCGGTCTATCTGACCTCCGGGCGCAACCGAAAGATGCACCTCGGCAAGCAGGTCGTGGAATTGCGGCACGCGCCGCGCTGGCAATTGGCCCTGGCCAACCGGCCGGCAGGGGAGGCTGTCCGGGCGCTCGCGTGGCTCGGCCCGGAGAAAGCAGAAGCGGCACTCAAGATGTTGAAGCGGAAGATGCCGCCCGGCGTGTTTGGCGAACTTGTCGCCGCTGCTCCGCAGCTTCCGACATGGCTCGCGCAGAGCGTCGGAAAGGCAGCGTATGGCTGACGTTTTTCTCCAGCTTTCAGCCGAGGACCGGCGCGACGCGCTGGGTGTCGCGGCCGACCGTTCGGGCCGTCCCACCCATCTTCTCGAAAAGGATGTGTGGGTGGTGTGGGCGCTGGCGACCCTCTACGCCGCGCCGCTCGGCGAACATCTGGTGTTCAAGGGCGGCACGTCGTTGTCGAAAGCCTATCACGTCATTCGCCGGTTTTCGGAGGACGTTGATCTGACCTACGACATTCGGGCGATTGCGCCCGATCTGGTCGGGGACAATGGCGAGGGTCTGCCGGAAACGCGAAGCGAGGAAAAGCGCTGGTCCAGCGAGGTCCGTCGGCGGTTGCCGGGATGGGTCGCGGAAACCGTACAGCCCGTGATCGCAAACGCACTGGCTGCCGAAGGTCTGGCGGCGGCCCTCCGCGTCGAGGATGACAAACTCTTCATCGACTATGAGGCAACCGCGGCGGGGTCCGGCTATGTTGCGCCCAGCGTGATGCTGGAGTTCGGCGCCCGCTCGACGGGCGAGCCGGCGGGTCTGCGCGATGTGTCCTGCGACGCTGCTAGCCAGATCGATGGACTGATATTCCCGACGGCGCGGCCGCGCGTCATGCATGCGGAACGGACCTTCTGGGAGAAGGCGACCGCCATCCATGTCTTCTGCCTTCAGGAGCGGCTGCGCGGCGAACGCTTCGCACGACACTGGCACGATGTTGTCCGGCTGGATGAAGCCGGCTTCGCGAAATCTGCTTTCGCCGATCGTGAACTGGCGAACGCTGTCGCTCGGCACAAGTCGATGTTCTTCACGGAGAAGGCCGCCGACCGCACGCCGATCGACTATGCAGCGACTGTCAGCGGCGGCTTGCAGCTCGTGCCGGTCGGCGATGGTGCGAAGGCGCTGAAGGACGACTATGCCCGCATGGTCGAGGATGGGCTGCTCTTCGATGATGCAGAGCCGTTCGAGGTGCTCATGGCGCGATGCGCCGATATTGCCGCGCGCGCAAACAGCGCAGCCGTATAAGCAACTGGCGCATCGGGCGGTATATGTGCGAAGTCGAAGAGGAGCGAAAATTCCAGTTTCTGCGGAACGGCGATGCTGATCCATGGGGACTAGACTGAAACAGCCGGATCTCCACCCAATTGGCTGGCTCTGGAGCTACGTAGGGCTATGCCTTGCAGCAGCCCCACACGGGCACACGACGGATGGTCTTAGGGAAGACCTTGAAGAGACGAGCGATCTCCGGAAGCGAACGGTTCTCCACGTCCCGCATCCGAGCCACTTCTGTCCGCTGCTCAGACGAAAGCGCCGGAGGTCGTCCGCCGACGCGTCCTCACCGGCGTGCGGCCTCCCCCCTCTTTGGTTCTCTCCACGATCCTCTCCCGTTCGAACTGGGAGATAAATGCAAAGACATGAAAAACCAAGCGGCCCGTAGGGATGGTCGTGTTGATGTCTTCGGCAGCGACGCGGGATACGCCTCTCGGCTTATTGGGCAAGATCGGCTCAATCACTCGCCACTCAAAGTCGGTCAGGTCATATCGGCTCATGCCGACGCTGAATCAGAATCTAAGCAGGCTGAAAAGGCTTATGGCTGTGGCGGCGGATCGTATAACGGCCCAACGCTCCAAGTGGGCGCAAGATCAAGATCAGCCTGATCACACCCAGTAAGCCGCCCGGCCTTATAAGCATCGCTCTCAATAAGGTCCGCAGGGCCAGCATCAGTGCCTGGAGACCATCTTCCCCGCATGCATACCTGCGAACCTCTCGCTCCAGCCATCCTATGGCATAACGGCACTGGAACTCGCCTCCGGGTGCCTTTGATGGCGTAAAAAAGCGGACAATCAACTGTACGCCATCAAGCTCGAACCTGCGTTCCACAAATGGCGTTTCGATCATCAGCCCTCCTTCACTGCAGACGGGTCTGAAACAGGACTGGGGAATCGGCAACTTTTAGGAGTTCACAGCAAAGTTCGGGGCGCTTTCGTACGGAGCCTAGGATAGCGGCCCCCCGGGGGGCGCATGCGTTATGAGCGGGCACCCTACGCACGTTCTGCCGTCGACGCCCGGCTCCGGATCGAAAATCTCTTTGCCAAATATAGCTGCGAACGTGGCCCGCAACTTTCGCCCTTCTTCAGAAAGCGGCACTTCAGCGGCTCGACCGTCATCTGCGGATTCCCCGGGGCGTCGACATTTGCAGCGGCGACCCCGGCGGATACATCTGGCCTCGCTCCCTACCTCCCCACTCCGCGAAATTGCCAATTGGCAATTTCACCCTTTGGTGTAGCGGTGGGCCAACATCTGGTCCAGCGCCGCGCGCAATCCCGCCTCCGTCAGGGAGGGCGAAAACTCCAGCGTGATCTTGCGGGCCGTCTCGACCATTTTCACCCCGCTTTCATGAGGGTTGCGGCGAAAGATCAGCGGCTCCGGCGGAACTTTCGGTGGGCGACCAGCAGCTTTCAGACGGTTAATGACCTCTGGCGCCGGAACTGCCACCCCCTGCCCTTTCGCGGCCTCCAGGACCGCTGCCTCTGCCAGAACCCGCGCCTCAGCCTCCGGCTCAGCCAGCAGAGGCCTCAACGCGCGGGCGTGCAACTCTTTGATGTCACGCAAGGATCCGAAAGCCCGTACGATCGCATCCGGCAGGCGCGCCAGTTGCAGATAGCGCGAAAGCCACCCCTCCGAAACCTCGAGCCGCTCAGCCATCGCTTTCTGCCGTCCACCGTAGTAGAGGTTCAGCGCCTGCGCATAGTCCCGCGCGCGTTCAAAATCCGACAGGTCCTCGCGGTCGCGGTTCTCGATGTCGGCCAAGCGGAAGGCTTCTTCGTCGGAGAGGTCGCGCACCTCGACCAGATAGCGGAAATTCGGGTAGTTGTTGGCCCGCAACCAAGAAATCGCGAAATGCCGCCGCGCGCCACAGATCACCTCATAGCGGCCGTCATCCAGACTGCGAACGATGGCGGGAAACTCCTGCTGGCCCTGGGCGCGGATGGAATCGATCAGGTCGCGACAATTTTCCGCGGTCAGCAAGTCGTAGGCGCGGTTGTGGCGCGCCCACATCACGCATTGGGCTGGATCAACCCAGCGAAGAACCTTTTCCTCCCTCTCCGACATCTCGCCCAAGGTATGCGCACGCTTGAGGAACCGGGCGCTGGACCGGTCCGCGGCCGTCACCCCTGCCCCGATGTCTTTCAGCACGTCGTCGAAAACGGCGTCATGGCGCTTGCTCATAGCAGCCCCTCCTTGCGCAGGCTCTGATGGTGGCTGGGCCAAGTCTTGCGAGCCAGAAGCTCCACCTCCCGACCCAGCAGGTCCAGATAGGCCCGGCAGCGCCGATGGGTCTCCGTCCGCGTGGCCGGGCCGGTCATCTCATAGACTGTGGCCAGGTTGGCAGTGGCATTGTCGATCTCCGCGCTGTCCTTCAGCACGGCGCTCAGCATGTCCTGCGGAAAAACTGCATCCATCATTCGCTTGATCGCCTGGTGAGCCGATTTCTGATCATTCATCTTTGTGGTCAGAATCTTGACGAAACTGTATTCCCGCGCGCCCCCGTGCTGGGCCAGTTCGTAAAGCGTCGCCTCCATCATCTTCAGGAAGTGCGAGGTGGAGGCGAAGTCGATGTTGCTGGGCGGCGTCGGCACCACCAAGGCATTCGCCGCCCGCAGTACTGAAAGCGAGATCATGCCAAGCGCCGGCGGCGGATCCAGCAGAACGATGTCGAACTGGTCGGCGATGCTTTCCACGCCTTCGCGCAGCCGGTCGAGGATGAACCCCTGTTCGCGCGCCATCCGCGCCGCGAATTCATATTCCGCATCATAAAGCCCAAGGTTGGCCGGGATGATCGCCAGCCCTGGCCAGTAGGTCGCCCGCAGCGCATAATGCAGCGTCTTCGGCCCGCCGTGGCGGAAGAAGGGATAGAGCGTATCCTCCTCCTCATCGATATCCACATCGGGGTTCAGCCCGAAGATGGCGGTGGTTGACGCCTGGCTGTCGCAGTCGATGACACAGACGCGATAGCCCTTCAGCGCGAAATACTGCGCCAGATGCGTCACCACCGTGCTCTTGCCGACGCCGCCCTTGAAGTTCTGGATGGCCAGGACTAGCGGTGGATCGTCGGGCCCGCGATGGGGCAGTGTGCCGAACACCTCCCGCATCTGGTTGACCTGTGCCAACGTATAGCCCTGACGGCGCCCGGTGGCGGCATGCTTGGCGGGCTCCGGCAGCCGGCCGTCAGCCTCGGCGGCGCGGATGGCCTTCTCCGTCCGTCCGACCATTTCGGAAGCCGCGCGCACGTTGAATTGCAGGTCGAGCTGCTTGCGGGTTTCCGGAGCAAAAACCCTTTCGCGCAGCCGCTCGATGACGTGCGAGGCGCTTCGGCTCAACTGGCTGAGGTCGTCGAGGGCAATCGGCGGCAGGCCTAGGCTGCTCATGATGGTTCCGCTGTGGTTTTCACCAACATGCTTCATTGTGGCCATTTGGTAAAGTTCGGATGTGCGGGCACTTCTCGGAGAATAACGGGAAGTCGCGCAGTCTGCCGCTTATCCCAATACGTAAGGTTTTCGCTGCAGATGAGGCCGCATTCTTTTGTGGGCGATTCGGTTCCAGTGTCCAGATGCGGTGCTTTTCTTGTTTGGTGACCTTCCAAGCTCTGTTCTGGATTCTTAATAATTCAAGATTCTCATGGCCGTGTTTCTTGATTTTACTAGATTATTTTTCATACGCGTTACTTTCTGGGTGGGTTTGCGATACCTCTCGGGTGGTCTGGACTTACGTCTTGGATGGCATGTTCTTACATTCCGGGTGCAAGAATCAGTGTCAAAATCCGTCGAAAAAATGATTTTGTAGCAATGGGTTGAATGGCGGCTGCAAGTCAGGCCACGGTAGATGCCTTACATTTCGGGTGGATGACAGGAAAACCGGCCTTGACGGGCGGAAAGCTTACGGAGATCATTATACAAAAGTAAGAGAACGCGAGTAAGCGGCGCGATGGCGGAAAAATCCTATAAGACGTTGGACGCTAAGCCCAACACCGAAAGTTTAATCAAGCCCGGCGAGCTGGTCGATCTGGTCGAGGTGACGCCGCTGACGCTGACCGACCGGCGCATCTACAACCAGCTTTTGGAAAACGCTTGGGAGGCGATCGACAAGCCTGTAACCCATGTCATCTCCAAGTCGCAGCTGCGTGGCAGCCACAATTCCAACGATCGGATTGGTGAGAGCATCGAGCGGCTGATGTCCGCCATTGTCAAGGTTTCTGTCAACTGGGACGGCGAGGCTGCGATCGAGCGGGTTCAGCTTCTGGGCGGCAACATCGAAGGGCTGCGCCGCGATGGGCTGATGGAATACGAAATCCCGCCGCGGCTGCGCAAGATCATCGCCAACAGCCAAGTTTTCGCGCGGCTCCAGCGGGAGGTGATGTTCGCGCTGTCGTCGAAATACGCGCTGACGCTTTACGAAATGGTGCAGAAACGCGGAAACCTGCGCTGGAAAGCGTCGGAGCGGTTCACTCTGGACGCCATGCGCGGGATCCTCGGGGTGCCGAAGGGCAAACTCACCTCTTGGTCCAATCTGAAGCTGCGGGCCATCGACCCAGCGGTGCAGGAAGTCTCGGCGCTGTCGGATTTCATGGTGGAGATCCAGCCGATCAAGACCGGCCGCTCCGTCAGCCATGTGGAAATGCGCTGGTGGCGGAAATCGGGGGATACGACGGCCGCCGATCGGGCGTTGCAGTTTTCCAAGATGGGCCGCAAGGCGCGTGCGGATGCTGTGGTGGAAACGCCGGTGCCGCCGCGCCCCGAATGGGTCGCCCGAAGCGGATCGCCGCTGAAGACCGAGACCTATGAGACGGCGCGGCTGCGCCATCCGGGCTATGATATCTATTTCGTCGAATCAGAATGGCGCGCTTGGGCCGAGGGCAGGGGGCCTGTCCGAGACGCCGATCGCGCCTATCTCGCCTTCTTCCGCAGCTATGCCGAGGCTAATCCGATCTGAATTGCCAATTGGCAATTTGCGCTACGAATGCCTCCTGCGCCGCCGCGGACCGCCGCGAACGTCTAGGCGGCCGTCACTCGACCCGGAGCACGCTCTTGATGGTGCGGCGTTTTACTATCCCCGCTCATTGGGGGATTTTCGCCACCCCAAAACGAGCCGAGATTGGGCTACCCATGCATAGCCTGCGAACAAAGCCCAGAGGCTCGCTCAATCACGGCCATAATTGCCCGCTCGGCCCGCGCAAGATCGGGCAAGGAGACAATCTCGCGTCGATCATCCTCGCTCAGGATCGCCATCGCAGTTGACTGCGGGTCATCAAAGCCACCGAAAAGCCGAAATGCCGGAATACCTGCTTGAGCGAAGTTTGCGTGGTCGGAGTTAACCTGCAGCGGTAGATGAACATTCAGCTCCTCACCCACCGTGGCGAAGGCTTCGGTCAGGAAAGGCCCCAGTTTCTCGAAGCCTGAGGTGAGCGCGGTCATCGGACCAGGAACGCCGAGGCTGTCGAGGTTGATGTTCACTGCGATCTCTTCGCGCTCGGCCGCCGAAAGGCCGGCCACATAATTGCGCGACCCCGTCAGGTGCCACTCCTCAAGATTGAAGAAACAGAAACGCAATCTTTGCGAAAGGGCAGGGCGGGCCGAGAACTCTTCGACCAGGGAAAGCAGGATCGCCACTCCCGAGGCATTGTCCAGCGCAGCGTCGCCTGGATCGTGACCGTCGAGGTGGGCTGACAGCAGCACGACAGGGCCGGACGTCGGGCCAAACTCGATGACATGGCTCCGCGCCGTCGCGGGGCGCATCTCGACGCCGAGGCGCAACTTGGCGCGACCAGCCGCGATCATCTTTGCCGCGGTTTCCGGCGCGATCCCGGCTGCAGGGATTCCCTCTCCCGCGCTCATCCCGCTGGACCCTGCGACGGTGCTCCCCGGACGATGCCCGACGACAAGCAAACCCGCCGCCCCGCGATCGACGGCCTCGGTGTATTTGATCCTCCGGTGAACCGTGGTCGCCGAAAACATGCGCTCGTGCTGGACCAAAACGATCCGACCCGCAATTTGGTCGGCATGGGTTGCGAAGTCGTCCGGAGTGCCCCGGCCCAGGTCGAGAACTTCAGCGATCAGGCCGTCCGCGGGAGTCGCGGGAACGTTCAGCAACGCGCAGGCCTTGTGACTTTCGCCGTCGATCTCGACAGACGCATGAAGAGGACGCCAACCAGACCAATTGTCATCCTGTATTCCCACCCGCCCACCGGTGCGGGCGAGATGCGCGCCAAGCCACTCCGATGCCGCGCGTTCGGAGTCCGAGCCGGTGCGCCGCCCGCCAAAGTCACAGATGATGTCGAGATAGCGTGCGAGGCGCGCGGAACGCGAGTTGGTCATCTTAGAGTCCTTCAGTGACAAGGTGATCCTCGAGCAGACCGAGGAACGTATCGACCAGAACCGACTGGGGCCGGTTCGGCATGGAAAGGATGGCGACTTCGTAGGGGATCTCTGGCGTGAAGGGCCGCACCGTGAGGCCCAGCGGCGCAAAATGCCGAGCCGAGAAGGCGTCGACGAGCGAAACGCCCAAGCCCTGGGCCACCATGACGCAGATCGATGCGAAGAAGTCGACCTCGGCAATCGGATTGTAGCAGGCGCCGCCTTCATCAAAGGCGAGACGGACCTGATGCGAGATCAGCCGTTCGGTCGGCATGGCGATGAATGGAACACCGGACAGATCGGCGGGGGAAAGGGCGGGTTTCGCGGCGAGCGGATGATCGAGCGGCAGCACCACCTTCGTGCGCAGCTTCTGGCGTCGGGTCTGCACCCCGGGCATTTCCCGGTTCAGTTCGCAGACGGCGATATCGACGCCGGTACCGGGGAAGAAGCTGAGAATTTCTTCCGAAGTGCGGTTGATCAATTTCAGCCGAACCTGCGGATGAAGTGCAGCGAAGCGCGCGGTGACCGGCGCCATCATGGAAATCGCGGCGGACGGGTGCGCGGCCACCGTCAACGCGCCGAGACCGTTCTCGCGGATGCCATCGCTGACATCGCGCAGCTTGTTG
>NZ_NIPW01000052.1 GCF_002196855.1 Haematobacter genomosp. 1
GGCATTGTTGCACTTATCGGTGAGGCGGATTCACGTCGTGAATCCTGAGTGTTAGGTTCGGGCCATGCCGAAGCCTTCCTCTCCCCGCTATCGCACGACGAACTGGCCCGACTACAATGCTGCCCTGCGCCGCCGGGGTTCGCTCTCCATCTGGTTCGACCCGACAATGGCCTGGGATGCAGCGAAGACCGGTAAGCGTGGCCATCCCGAGACCTTCTCTGAAAGCGCTATCCAGACCTGCCTGACGCTGAAGGTGTTATTTGGCCTGCCGCTGAGGCAGACGGTCGGGCTGGTTGCCAGCCTAATCGAGATGGCAGGGTTGGACTGGCCGGTTCCGGATTACTCCACGCTCTGCCGGCGCCAGGCCCGGCTTACGGTGCAGATCCCTTACCGCCGTCCGGACGGCCCTGTGACCCTGCTCGTTGATAGCACCGGCATCAAGTTCCGCGGCGACGGTGAATGGCAAGCACGCAAGCATGGGACTTCGCGCCGCAGGCAATGGCGCAAGGTCCATATTGGCGTGGACGCGCAGACCGGTGATGTCCGGGCAGTAGAATTCACCTCCAGTCGGCAAGGCGACAGCCCGATGCTGCCAGACCTGTTGGCGCAGATCCCCGAGGAGGAGGAGATCGGCAGTGTCACCGCCGACGGTGCCTATGACACCAGACGATGCCATGGGGCGATCGTCGAACGTGGGGCCGAAGCGCGCATCCCCATCCGCCGGAACGGTCGCGCCTGGAAAGAGGATTGTCCGGCCGCCCGCGTCCGCAACGACATCCTGCGTGAGACACGACGCCTGGGGCGCGCCAACTGGAAACGCTCGGTCGGCTACCACGTCCGAAGTCGGGTCGAGGCGCGGATGAACTGCCTCAAGGCGTTCGGCGAACGCATCGCCTCCCGCCACCCGGATCGACAGACCGCAGAGGTCCAGATCCGAATTGCCATCATGAACAAATATAATGCTCTCGGCACCGCCGAGATCACTGACGTGGGATGAAGGTCACCCGGGAAAGGGGAAGATCGGCCTCCTGCCGATTAGCGCAACAACGCCATGCC
>NZ_NIPW01000053.1 GCF_002196855.1 Haematobacter genomosp. 1
GCTTTAGTTGATTGCATTCGATAGCCCGCTATCGGTTTGGCTTGAATATGCACAGTTGTTACTACATCTAATACTACAGTCGGTATTACTACTGATTATTACTTCAGCTAGATAATATAATTATCTGTATTTGATACTACAGTTTATACTTCCAGTGATACACACCGTTTTTACAGCAGTGGATACTACAGTTGATACACACAATGGGGTAAGGGGGCTTTTTCGATAAAGTTAATAAAATCAATATGTTAAATTGGATTCAGGTGATTTGATAGCCCGGTACACAGACCTCTCTGATACTCCGAGACGTTCAGCAATGGCAGCCTTTGTCATGCCTTCTTGTGCAAGCTGGCGAATGCTGTCTGCTTTGGACATGGCTGTAGGCTTCCTGCCCTTGTAGCGTCCTTCTGCCTTGGCTTTGGCAATGCCTTCTCGCTGACGCTCCAGCATCATTTCACGCTCGAACTGCGCAACAGCAGCTAGCATGTTCAGCATGAGCTTTCCGGTAGGGGTTGCTGTGTCCAGCCCTAGCCCAAGGATGCGCAAACTAACGCCCTTCGATGTCAGGGTGTCTACGATCTCTGCTAGGTGTGTCACGTTGCGTGCAAGCCTATCGAGCTTAGTGACAATCAAGGTGTCGCCTTCTCTGAGGTAGTCCAAGCAGGCACGGAGTTCTGGACGCTCTCCAACAGCGCTGACTTGTTCCTCAAACAGCTTGGTACAGCCGTGGTCAGTGAGGGCCTTCTTCTGTGCCTCAAACCCCGCAATCTGCTCTTGGGTGCTAGTACGTGCATAGCCGACGACAGCGCTCATGCTGACACTCCATACTGCCAATAGGTTCTAATACGTTATGTCTCCGATACTGCCATAATGCAATACCAATTCTATTGGCAGTATGATGTGAGGTAGCCTGTCACTGACACAGGGGCCTGCCCTAGTGGCATTATCTATCTAACCAACCATATCTAGATCTTTGTGGACGTGACTCCTGCCAAATTGAGCGATACAACGGGTCACCAAAGAGCAGAGCGATGTTGCGTCCGACAAACCCCAAACGAAGAACCCAGCACGTTGCACGACGCTCGGCGTCCGCTTTTCTCCATGCGCCAAGAATTGCGGCGAAGATTTCTCGGCCCCTGAATACCCATGTCGCTATCCGCTGGGAGTTGTTGGGGTACCCAAGAGAAGATGCCAGCAAAGCATTCGAGAGGTTGAGATTGGGGCCATTCGCACAGTGGTCGCGCTACGTACCCGTGGGAAGCCAGAAGCCTAGAAATGGCCAGCCCACCTACGCATGGGTTTTTGAAGCTACAGGCGGCCTGCACGTGCACTGGTGTGTTCACGTAGAGGCAGGGCAGGAGATGGGCTTTGAAAGGATGCTGCGGCGCTGGATCAAATCAGCATTGGGACTAGCAGAACTGCCCACGCACACCACAGTTGGCGTCCAGAAGATCCCTAATATGCATGGCTTTAAGCTCTACCTGATGAAGGGCGCAGAAGCGTGGTATGCTGCCGCCTGTAACATCCGCCGCATCGAAAATCAGGGAGAGGTTATCGGTAAGCGGTGCGGCGTAAGCACGAACCTCAGTAAGAGTGCACGGATAAACTTAGAGGGACCGTGGCGGAGAGGTGGACACCAAGATGATCCGCTTCGCAATGGCGCTAACAGCTAACTGATTGCCGTAGTCAACGGCTAAGCATGCGATCCCAAAGATCTCGCCATGACGAGCGTGGTCTGCCCCGTTGGTCCGTGAGTAACGCCTGTGCCTGCTGTCGCCAGCGGTCGCGCTCTTCCTTGATATCAGCAATCCTGCTGTCGCTCTCTGCTAGGCGCTGCTCTGCTACCTCCAACCGTATCTGTAGCTCTCGGATCAGTAGGGCGTTCTCCGTGGAAACTACGGTGTTATCCTGTGGTTCAGGTTCACTGTTAATGGAAACTGGTGGGTAAACCCTGTGAAGCTCTGATGGGTCGATCTTGTACACCCCGTCAGTCTGCTTAGACGCAGAAATCCTGCCTGATTTGATAGCCTTAGATATAGCAGCCTTCGACTTACCGGTTGCCTTAGCTGCTTCACCTAGGGTGTACACTGAGGGGTTTCCTATCGTTCACTTGACTGTTCAGGTTTACTGTTCACCTTTGTTTTTGCCAAGCTCAACGGGCGCGTCCTCCGCTTACGCGTATGCATGATCATTATGGCGTCTGCTGCCCTTGTTCGCGGCAGGTTCAGAGGTTCAGGCTCTTGCTGTTCGCCGGTGTATAGTTCCATTTGCTTGCGCTCATGGTTCTCCACGGCGGCAAGGGTAAATCGGATGAGCTTTCTTCCTACGACAAATCCTGGGAGTTCTCCGTCTCTGTACATCTGTCGGACTGTCTCTGCGCTGCATCCCCAGCGTTGCGCGAGGGAGTACGGGGTTAACACCATTGGATTACCCAAGTTACGCCTCCTAGCGTTTGCGCTGTGTTGCTGGCAGGTCTGGCTCTAGTCCGGGGATTGCTGGTTCCGAGGGTGGAGGAAGTCCATCGCCTGACGGTAGCTGTTGTTCTCCGGGAGCAAGGTCTGGAAGTCGATGCAGAGGCGGGAGTTTCCCCAACTGATCTCTATTGGGTTGCTCAGTCTCCGAAGCAATTACTGTAGCTGAAAATAACGCATAGCGAAGATCATTTCTCGCCTTTACCCACGCTACACGGGAATTGAGGATATAGGCGTTTACAGTTCCTGATTTTCCCACCTGTGCTGTTTCTATCCACTTTCCTTCGATTAGGGCTGCAATTGCGCGCCTAACAGAGCTAACCGACATACCAGAGATCTCCGCTAATACCGGATAGCTAGCCATTACGGCATTATGGTCTCCAACTCGATTTACTAGGACATGTAGCAAGGCAGAAGCCTTTGGGTTCTCTAGTGTGAGTTTGGCCCATGACTCGTGTGTTGTTCTGTCGGTCTGGACGAAGTGGCTCTTGTTGGGTTTGTCCGGCAGGGTGGACATGAGCAGACCCCTGTTCATAGGTGGTAGAGTGTGTGCCATACTTGGTACGATTTGTTTCACGCATGATCAAATGTGTACCAGACCCTGTTCAAAGCTATGAACACAACCCTGTTCAAAGCTATGAACAGGGTGCCACCGGCAAGTATCTGATTTCAAATCAATAAATTTTCACACTCTCTTATGATCTTAGGTCGCAGCCTGACAGCAGCAGGCAGGACGTGAGAAAGACACCACAGATCGAACGAACGGCCTGCCTGATGATGGCTGGATGTGACCCGTAGAACGTCACCAACTGTGCACCAATGAAGTACCTGTAGAGCGTACCAAGGAGCACAACCGGGGAAGGTGTGGGTCAGGCAGGGAGAGGAAGGGGCAGCATTCCCTGTGATCAAATCGTACATACAATCAGCTTGAACTACAGCATAGCAAATTGTATATACAGGCATGGAAATCGACTGCGACCCGGTAAAGCGAGAAGCAACGCTCAGAGAGCGCAAGCTGGACATGCTGGAAGTGGGGCAGTTGTTCGATGGGCCGACGCTTACCACAGAGGACGATCGGTTCGACTACGGGGAAACCCGGCTTATCACCATCGGGTTTCTCAACAGCAGAATGCTTGTGGTGGTTTGGACAGCACGTGGCGACACACGCTGGATCATCAGCATGAGGAAAGCCAATGACCGAGAACAGAAAGCCTATGCCCCTAGATTTCAACGATGATGCCCCGGACCTCTCTACCCCTGAGTGGCAAGCGAAGTTCGACAAGGCGAAGGTCATGCGGGGTGCACAGATCGCCCCTAGGAAGGTACCTGTTTCGATCCGTCTGAGTGCTGAGGTGGTTGAGCACTTCAAGGCACAGGGGAAGGGCTGGCAGAGTCGGATTGATGAGGCGCTGAAGGCAGCGATTGCTCAGCGCTGAGGCAGGGCAAACGGCGATTGGATCAAGGATAGCCTGTCAGGTAGCCCCGATGATCACGTATAGCTCCTGAGAAGCCCTGAGAGCGTCGCTGAGTGCCCATCTTGGCGTGAGATAGCCTTGGGTAGCCCGTGGACATGATGCCGCTGTAGGTGGCCTGCCAGAGCCTGTACGGCAAATGGGGGGGGGTTAGGAAAAACCAGCAGAGAATTCCGTGAGGGTATCCATCAGTTACTACGCCAAGAACTTCCCCCATACCCGGTGAACCTACACCGTGAGGCCAGAGAATACCAACCGGATACTACCCCGGTATTCATTTCAGAGCGCAGCGCTTCTGTGTTGCTTTGGAATGCTGTCGGGCTTGATAGTTGTCGTGCAAACTGGGGTGTTATTCAGGTGCCATCTGTCACTTTTCAAATGCCGGTATTACCTGATTATTCCCTGATTATCCATGTGCTGTAATCATATCTTTAACAACTGTAGTAACTACAGTGCTAATACAGTCTTATTTCCTAGTGCTATAGCCTATTCTGTAATAAATTGATTTTCCTGTATAAAATTAATACCCCCACTAATGATAGAATGATCTGCCGGATCAGTTCGTTTGATATACTACAGTTGTTACTGCTGCTATTACTCTATCTGATT
>NZ_NIPW01000054.1 GCF_002196855.1 Haematobacter genomosp. 1
GGCGGGGCTCCGCCCCACGCCCGCAACCCTGAGGGAATGAAAATGCAAGGTACGAACATCCGTATCCGGCTGAAGGCCTTCGATTACCGCGTCCTGGATGCCTCGACGCAGGAAATCGTGAACACGGCCAAACGGACCGGCGCAACGGTACGGGGCCCGATCCCGCTGCCGAACAAGATCGAGAAGTTCACGGTTCTCCGTGGGCCCCATATCGACAAGAAATCCCGCGATCAGTGGGAGATCCGCACGCACAAGCGGCTCCTCGACATCGTGGACCCGACCCCGCAGACGGTGGACGCGCTGATGAAGCTCGACCTCGCCGCCGGCGTGGACGTCGAGATCAAGGTTTGAGGGAGCACGAAAGATGCGCTCTGGAGTGATCGCAAAGAAGCTGGGCATGACCCGGCTGTTCCTGGAGGACGGGAAGCAGGTTCCGGTGACGGTTCTGCAACTCGATGGTCTTCAGGTCGTGGCGCAGCGCACCGCTGACAAGGACGGCTACACCGCCGTTCAGCTCGGCGCAGGCGCGGCCAAGGCGAAACGCACGACCGCTGCGATGCGGGGCCATTTCGCGAAAGCGAACGTGGCGCCGAAGCGCAAGGTGGCCGAATTCCGCGTGAGCCCCGACAACCTGATCGAGGTTGGCGAGGAAATCACGGCTGACCACTACTTCGCGGGTCAGTTCGTGGACATCGCCGGCACCTCTATCGGCAAGGGTTTTGCCGGTGCGATGAAGCGGCACAACTTCGGTGGTCTGCGCGCCTCACACGGTGTGTCGATCAGCCACCGCTCGCACGGTTCGACCGGCCAGTGCCAGGACCCCGGCAAGGTGTTCAAGGGCAAGAAGATGGCTGGCCATCTTGGGGCCGTCCGGGTGACGACGCAGAACCTGCAGGTCATCAGGACCGACAGCGAGCGTGGTCTCATCATGGTCAAGGGCGCCGTGCCGGGTTCGGCTGGCGGCTGGGTCACGGTGAAGGACGCGGTGAAGAAGCCGGTGCCGGAGAATGTCATTCTCCCGGCCGCGCTGAAGTCGCATGCCGAGGCCGCGCGCCGCGCTGCCGAGGAAGCTGCCGCTGCGGCGGCTGCCGAAGAGGAAGCCGCCCGTCTGGCCGCGGCCGAGGCTGAACAGGCTGCCATCGAGGCGGCCGAGATCGAAGCCAAGGCCTCTGACTCGAAGGGGAACGAGGAATGAAACTCGACGTGATCAAGCTGGACGCCGGGTCCGCCGGGTCGATCGATCTCGCCGACGAGATCTTCGGCCTCGAGCCCCGCGCCGACATCCTTCACCGGGTGGTGAACTGGCAGCGGGCGAAGGCCCAGGCCGGCACCCACTCGGTGCTGGGCAAATCCGACGTGTCGTACTCGACGAAGAAGATCTATCGCCAGAAGGGCACCGGCGGCGCACGCCACGGCTCCCGCAAGGCGCCGATCTTCCGTCACGGTGGTGTCTACAAGGGCCCGACGCCCCGCAGCCACGCCTTCGACCTGCCGAAGAAATTCCGCGCGCTTGGCCTCAAGCACGCGCTTTCGGCGAAGGCGAAGGATGGCAAGCTGGTGGTGATCGACTCCGCGGAACTGGTGGAAGCCAAGACCGCGCAACTCGCCAAGGCCGCGAAGGATCTCGGCTGGAAGCGCGTGCTCATCATCGACGGCGCAGAGGTCAACGAGAACTTCGCCAAGGCGGCGCGGAACATCGAAGGCATCGATATCCTGCCGACCATCGGGGCGAACGTCTATGACATCCTGAAGCGTGACACGCTCGTGATCACGAAGGCGGGTGTCGAAGCTCTGGAGGCTCGCCTGAAATGAGCGTGAAACCCGAACACTACGACGTGATTCGCAAGCCGATCATCACCGAGAAGGCGACCCTCGCCTCCGAGGCGAATGCGGTGGTCTTCGAGGTGCGGCGCGACGCGTCCAAGCCCGAGATCAAGGAAGCCGTCGAGACGGTCTTCGGCGTCAAGGTGAAGGCGGTGAACACCACCATCACCAAAGGCAAGGTCAAGAAGTTCCGCGGCCGCACCGGCGTCCGCTCGGACATCAAGAAGGCCTATGTGACGCTGGAAGAAGGCAACACGATCGACGTTTCCACTGGCCTCTGAGCCGGGCGTCTGATACGTAGCCGCACGAATCTCGTGGCCCCGGACTCTTCCGGGGCCACGCGCTTTCAGCAGAAGCGCTGCTTTCATTGCCGAAAGTGCACTCAGCGGGGATCTTCGGAGCCCTATAACCTCCGGGCCACGGCATTCGGCCGCGCCCGCAAGCAGACGGAAGACAGAAAGCATGGCACTCAAGTCGTATAAGCCGACGACGCCTGGCCAGCGTGGGCTGGTTCTGATCGACCGTTCGGAGCTTTGGAAAGGACGCCCCGTCAAGTCTCTCACTGAGGGTCTGACGAAGAACGGCGGCCGGAACAACACCGGACGGATCACGATGCGCCGCAAGGGCGGGGGCGCGAAGCGTCTCTATCGTATCGTGGACTTCAAGCGGACGAAGTTCGATGTGGCGGCTGTCGTCGAGCGGATCGAATATGACCCGAACCGCACCGCGTTCATCGCACTCGTCAAATATGAAGACGGCGAACAGGCCTACATCCTCGCGCCCCAGCGTCTTGCCGTGGGTGACAAGGTCGTAGCCGGCGCCAAGACCGATGTGAAGCCGGGCAACGCGATGCCGTTCTCCGGCATGCCGCTCGGCACGATCGTGCACAACGTCGAACTGAAGCCCGGCAAGGGCGGTCAGATCGCACGTGCCGCCGGCACCTATGCCCAGTTCGTCGGCCGGGACGGCGGCTATGCCCAGATCCGCCTCTCCTCGGGCGAGCTGCGCATGGTCCGTCAGGAATGCATGGCCACCGTTGGTGCCGTGTCGAACCCTGACAACTCGAACCAAAACCTCGGTAAAGCCGGTCGGAACCGCCACCTCGGCATCCGTCCGTCGGTCCGCGGTGTTGCGATGAACCCGATCGACCACCCGCATGGTGGTGGTGAGGGCCGCACCTCCGGTGGCCGGACCCCGGTTACCCCGTGGGGCAAGGACACCAAGGGCAAGAAGACCCGCAGCAACAAGGCGACGGACAAATATATCGTCCGGTCGCGGCATGCGAAGAAAAAGGGGCGCTGAGCCATGTCACGTTCTCTCTGGAAAGGCCCCTTCGTCGACGCCTATGTGCTTCGCAAGGCGGAAAAGTCCCGCGAGTCCGGGCGGTCGGAAGTCATCAAGATCTGGTCGCGTCGTTCGACCATTCTTCCCCAGTTCGTGGGGCTGACCTTCGGTGTCTACAATGGTCAGAAACACATCCCGGTGAACGTCACCGAGGAGATGATCGGCCAGAAATTCGGTGAATACTCGCCGACGCGGACCTATTACGGTCACGCGGCCGACAAGAAAGCCAAAAGGAAGTAAGCCATGGGTCAGGAAAAGAATCCGCGCCGCGTGGCGGAAAATGAGGCGATGGCGAAGCTGCGCATGCTTCGCACCTCGCCGCAGAAACTGAATCTCGTCGCGGCGCTCATTCGCGGCAAGAAGGTGGACAAGGCTCTGGCCGACCTCACCTTCTCGCACAAGCGCATCGCCATCGACGTGCGGAAGTGCCTTCAGTCGGCCATCGCCAACGCCGAGAACAACCACGGGCTCGACGTGGACGAACTGGTCGTCGCGGAAGCCTTCGTCGGCAAGAACATGGTCCTGAAACGCGGTCGCCCGCGCGCCCGTGGCCGGTTCGGCAAGATCGTGAAACCGTTTTCCGAGCTGACCATCAAGGTGCGGCAAGTCGAGGAGCAAGCGTAATGGGTCAGAAGGTCAACCCGATTGGGATGCGCCTCCAGGTCAACCGCACCTGGGACAGCCGCTGGTTCGCCGACACCAAGGACTACGGCAACCTGCTTCTTGAAGACATCAGGATGCGGGAATTCATCCACAAGGAATGCAAGGCTGCCGGCATTTCCAAGGTGGTGATCGAGCGTCCGCACAAGAAGTGCCGCGTCACGATCTATACCGCGCGTCCGGGCGTCATCATCGGCAAGAAAGGCGCTGACATCGAGGTTCTTCGCAAGAAGCTCTCGAAGTTCACCGCGTCCGAGCTGCACCTCAACATCGTTGAAGTGCGTAAGCCGGAGCTTGATGCGCAACTGGTGGCCGAGTCGATCGCCCAGCAGATGGAGCGTCGCGTGTCCTTCCGTCGCGCCATGAAGCGCGCCGTGCAGAACGCGATGCGCATGGGTGCCCTGGGCATCCGCGTGAACGTCGGGGGCCGTCTTGGCGGCGCCGAGATCGCACGGACCGAATGGTACCGCGAGGGCCGCGTGCCGCTGCATACGCTGCGCGCCGATATCGACTATGCGACGTCCGAAGCCACGACGCCTTACGGCATCATCGGGGTGAAGGTGTGGATCTTCAAAGGTGAGATCATGGAGCACGACCCGCAGGCGCACGACCGCCGCGCGATCGAGTCCCAGGATGGTCCCGCCCCGCGTGGTCCGCGCCGTGAGCGTGGCGACCGCTGAGGAGTAGAACGAGATGCTGCAACCTAAACGGACAAAGTTCCGCAAACAGCACAAGGGCCGTATCCACGGCGAGGCGAAGGGCGGCTTCCTGCTGAACTTCGGCTCCTTCGGCCTGAAGGCGACCGAGCCGGAGCGGGTCACCGCCCGCCAGATCGAAGCGGCCCGCCGCGCGATCACCCGCCATATGAAACGTCAGGGCCGGGTCTGGATCCGGATTTTCCCGGACGTTCCGGTCACCTCGAAGCCGACCGAAGTGCGGATGGGTAAAGGCAAGGGCTCCGTCGATTTCTGGGCCGCCCGCGTCAAGCCCGGCCGGATCATGTTCGAGATCGACGGCGTCAACGAGACGATCGCCCGCGAGGCGCTCCGCCTCGGCGCGATGAAGCTCCCGGTCACGACCCGCGTCATCGCCCGCGAAGACTGGTAAGACTTCGCCACTGCATTAAGTGAAGGGCCTCCCTGAGCGGGGGGCCTTTTGCATTTGGGGGGCTGATGGAACATCGGGTGTCATCTGGCGGGGCGCTGCTGCATATCGCAGAGCGCGGTGCTCCTGAGGGAAGGGCGATGCTGTTCCTTCACGGGGGTCTCGGCGCGCTGCGGGAGATGGCGCCTCTGGCGGCGGAATTCCCAAAGGCGCGGTGTTTGCTGATGGATACGCGCGGACATGGCGCGTCCTTGCTGGGGCAGGGCAGGCTCACCTATCAGCACCTTGCCGACGATGCCGTGGCGGTGATCTCGGCGCTTGGGCTGGAGCGCCCCCTGGTCATCGGGCATAGCGATGGTGGTGTGATCGCATTGGAGCTCGCGGCTCGCGGACCGTCGCTGGCGGGGGTTGTGAGCATCGGCGGCAGTGTCGCGCCGCCTCCGCCAGAGGCCGCGGCGAAGTTTTTCCTGCCGCTCACCGCAGAATTCTGGCGCAACCGCTTCCCGGAAGATGTCGCCAGCTATGAGGCGGAAAACCCCACGCCCGATTTTAAGCGGCTCTTCGATCTGGTCAAGGCGTTGTGGCTGGACGGTGGTCCGGGGAATTACCCGGTGGGCATCGAGCGGATCGCGCTGCCGGTGCTGATCCTGAACGGCGACGCGGACGAACTCGTCTCCCGGCAGGAGACGGTTGCCCTCGCCGAGGCGATACCTGGTGCGGCGTTGGCGTTGATCCCTTATGCCGGGCACATGGTGCATATGGAGCAGCCGGGGCTCGTCGCGCACGCCATCCGGGCGATGCTGGACCGGCTGGCATAACTTTTCCTTGCCCCCACCGCCTTCTTCCTGTAGGAAGCCGCATCCGCGAGTCCGGGGTTCCCGGAATCGTCGGTACCTCATTGATCCACCGGGTTGCAGGTCACCCTTGCAGAAGGGGCCGTCCGGTGATTGTGAAAGGAAAAAGGCGATGAGCGCCCAAGAACTCAGCAGCAAGACCCCGGACCAACTCCGGGACGAGCTGGTCGCACTGAAGAAGGAGGCGTTTAACCTCCGTTTCCAGAAGGCGACCGGCCAGCTCGAAAACACCGCCCGCATCCGGCAGGTCCGCCGTGACGCCGCGCGCGTGAAGACCATTCTGAACCAGAAAGCCGCTGCTGCGGCGGCGAACTGAGGATCACGAGATGCCCAAACGTATCCTGCAAGGCACCGTCACCTCTGACAAGAACGATCAGACGATCACCGTCCTGGTCGAGCGCCGCTTCACGCACCCCGTGATGAAGAAGACGGTTCGGAAGTCGAAGAAATACCGCGCCCATGACGCGGAGAACCAGTTCAAGGTCGGCGACAGCGTTCGTATCGAGGAATGCGCGCCGATTTCGAAGACGAAACGCTGGACGGTCGTGAGCGACGCTCAGGCTTGAGCCAGATACATCGAAACCCTGGGGCGGCGGCTGATAACCGTCCCCAAAGGTCGGGAGTAACCCAATGATCCAGATGCAGACCAATCTGGATGTCGCTGACAACTCCGGCGCTCGCCGGGTGCAGTGCATCAAGGTTCTGGGCGGCTCGCATCGGCGGTATGCCTCCGTGGGCGACATCATCGTGGTGTCGGTCAAGGAAGCCATTCCGCGCGGTCGCGTGAAGAAAGGTGACGTTCGCAAGGCCGTCGTCGTTCGCACCGCCAAGGAAGTCCGCCGTGAAGACGGCACCTCCATCCGTTTTGACCGCAATGCGGCCGTCATCCTGAACAACCAGGGTGAACCGGTCGGTACGCGTATCTTCGGGCCGGTGGTGCGTGAGCTTCGCGCGAAAAACTTCATGAAAATCATCAGCCTCGCGCCGGAGGTGCTGTGATGGCCGCCAAGCTGAAAAAGGGCGACAAGGTCGTCGTGCTCACCGGCAAGGACAAGGGCAAGCAGGGTGAGATCACCCAGGTTCTCCCCAAAGAGAACAAGGCCGTTGTCGATGGCGTGAACATCGTCATCCGCCACACCCGCCAGTCGCAGGCAAGCCAGGGTGGCCGGATCCCGAAAGCGGCTCCGATCCAACTCTCCAACCTCGCGCTGCTGGACACCAACGGCAAGGCTACCCGCGTCGGCTTCCGCTTCGAAGACGGCAAGAAGGTGCGCTTCGCCAAGACCACCGGGGAGGCGATCTGATGCTTGACGCTGCGAACTACACCCCGCGCCTCAAGACGCTCTACAAGGAAACGGTGCGTGCCGCTCTGAAGGAGGAATTCTCCTACAAGAACGACATGCAGATCCCTCGGCTCGACAAGATCGTGCTGAACATGGGCGTCGGCGAAGCCGTCAAGGACACCAAGAAGGTCAAGCAGGCCGCCGAGGAGCTGTCGCTCATCGCCGGTCAGAAGGCTGTCATCACGCATGCCAAGAAGTCGATCGCCGGCTTCCGCGTCCGTGAGGAAATGCCGCTCGGCACCAAGGTGACCCTCCGTGGCGACCGGATGTACGAATTCCTCGACCGGCTGATCACGATCGCGCTTCCCCGCGTTCGCGACTTCCGCGGCGTCAAGGGTTCGTCCTTCGACGGCCGTGGCAACTACGCCATGGGCCTGAAGGAGCACATCGTGTTCCCCGAGATCAACTTCGACAAGGTCGATGAGGTTCTCGGCATGGACATCATCATCTGCACCACCGCGGCGACCGACGCGGAAGCGAAGGCGCTGCTGAAGCAATTCAGCATGCCCTTCAACAGCTGATCGCGCGAGGAGACTGAAACACATGGCCAAGAAATCCATGGTCGAACGTCAGAAGAAGCGCGAGAAGCTGGTGGCGCAATACGCCTCCAAGCGCGCGGCTCTGAAGACCGTCATCGCCAATGAGGAGCTGCCGATGGAGCAGCGCTTCAAGGCTTCGCTGAAACTTGCGGAACTTCCGCGCAACTCCTCGGCCACGCGGCTTCACAACCGCTGCCAGCTGACGGGTCGCCCGAAGGCCTACTACCGCAAGCTGAAAATGTCCCGGATCATGCTCCGCGAACTGGCCTCCTTCGGCCAGATCCCGGGCATGGTGAAATCGAGCTGGTAAGGAGGTCGCGATGTCTGTGAACGATCCTATCGGCGATATGCTGACCCGTATCCGCAACGCGCAGATGCGTGGCAAATCCACCGTCAGCACGCCTGCCTCCAAGCTCCGCGCCTGGGTGCTCGACGTGCTCCGCGACGAGGGCTACATCCGGGGTTATGAGCGCGCGACGACCGAAAAAGGTCTCGACGAGCTGGTGATCAGCCTGAAGTACTTCGAGGGCACTCCGGTCATCCGCGAACTGAAGCGGGTGTCGAAGCCAGGTCGGCGGGTGTACATGGCGGTGAACGATCTGCCGTCTCCGCGTAATGGCCTCGGCGTGTCGATCGTCTCGACGCCCAAGGGCGTGATGTCGGATACGGCTGCGCGCACCGCCAATGTTGGCGGCGAAGTGCTCTGCACTGTGTTCTGAGGAGTAGGCAATGTCTCGTATTGGGAAAAAACCGGTCGAGCTGCCGAAGGGGGTTACCGCCTCCGTTTCCGGTCAGACGATCGAAGTGAAGGGCCCGAAGGGCACGCGCAGCTTCACCGCGACCGACGATGTGTCGATCACGGTCGAAGACAACCTGGTGAAAGTCCAGCCGCGCGGCCTGTCCAAGCGGGCGCGCGCGCAGTGGGGCATGTCCCGCACGATGGTGTCGAACCTCGTGCAGGGCGTGACCACGGGCTTCAAGAAGGAACTGGAAATCAACGGCGTGGGTTACCGCGCCGCGATGACCGGCAACGTCCTGAAGCTCTCGCTGGGCTACAGCCACGAAGTGAACTTCGAAGTGCCGCAAGGCGTGACGATCACCGCTCCGAAACAGACGGAGATCGTTGTCGAAGGCATGGATCAGCAGCTCGTCGGTCAGGTCGCGGCCAATATCCGCGAATGGCGTTCCCCGGAGCCCTACAAGGGCAAGGGGATCAAGTACAAAGACGAGTACATCTTCCGTAAGGAAGGCAAGAAGAAGTAAGGACGCAACAGATGGCGAACACAAAGCGAGAGCTGTTCCTGAAGCGCCGCCTGCGCGTCCGGAACAAACTGCGGGCCCAGGCCAATGGGCGTCTGCGCCTGTCGGTCCACCGCTCGTCGAAGAATATCAGCGTTCAGCTGATCGACGACGTGAAGGGCGTGACCGTGGCGGCTGCCTCGACCCTCGAAAAGGATCTGGGGCTCTTCGGCAAGAACAACGTCGAAGCGGCAGGCAAGATCGGTGCGACGATTGCCGAGCGGGCCAAGAAAGCCGGTGTGGAGGAAGTTTACTTCGACCGCGGCGGTTTCCTGTTCCACGGCAAGATCAAGGCGCTTGCCAACGCGGCCCGCGAGGGCGGCCTGAAGTTCTGATGTCGTCTCCCGCCACCGCGGGAGGGACCGGAAATGGTACGCCGTGCCTTCAGGGCACGGCGTATGTCTGACGGAAGTGAAGGCGGCGCCTGACGCGTCGCCTCGATGATCCGGAGATGCGGCCCGCCGCACCGACCTGGATTGAATCAGCCGGGCCATCATGCCCCCTGAAAGAAGGAATGCCGTATGGCAGAACGTGAGAACCGCCGGGATCGTCGCGAACGCGAGGAAAACCCGGAATTCGCTGATCGTCTCGTGGCGATCAACCGTGTGTCCAAGACCGTCAAGGGGGGCAAGCGCTTCGGCTTCGCCGCTCTCGTGGTGGTCGGCGACCAGCGGGGCCGTGTCGGCTTCGGCAAGGGCAAGGCCAAGGAAGTGCCGGAAGCCATCCGCAAGGCCACCGAGCAGGCGAAACGCAGCCTGATCCGCGTGCCGCTGCGCGAAGGCCGCACCCTGCACCATGACATCGAGGGCCGTCACGGCGCTGGCAAGGTCGTGATGCGAACCGCCGCTCCGGGTACCGGGATCATCGCGGGCGGGCCGATGCGCGCCGTGTTCGAGATGCTGGGCCTCCAGGATGTCGTGGCGAAGTCGCTGGGGTCGCAAAACCCCTACAACATGATCCGGGCCACCATCGACGGTCTGCAGAAGGAAGCCAGCCCCCGTTCGGTCGCGCAGCGTCGCGGCAAGAAAGTGGGCGACATCCTGAAGCGCGCCGAAGCCGAAGCGGCAGAAGCGTAAGGAGCGGAACAATGGCGAAAACCATCGTTGTGAAGCAGATCGGCTCCCCGATCCGCCGTCCGGCCAGCCAGCAGCGTACGCTGATCGGGCTCGGCCTCAACAAGATGCACCGCACCCGTGAGCTGGAGGATACGCCCTCCATCCGCGGCATGGTGAACTCGATCCCGCACCTCGTGCAGATCGTCGAAGAAAAGGGCTGACCTCAGTCGTCAGCCGCCAGAACGCCCCGGTCGCAGGACCGGGGCGTTCTGCTTTTGGGGCCGGCCGGTGCCGTTGCGGGTGAACAATCCCGCGGCGGAAGCGCGAAGTGCCTTGATCCACCCCTTCGCAACCGGTATATGCCGCCGGTGGTCCGTGATGGGCCTTTTCTGAATCACCCATATGCCGTGTTCGCCCAAGTCGCTTCGGGGGCGATTCCGGTAAGGAGAAGCGATATGAAACTGAACGAACTCCGCGACAACGAAGGCGCGGCCCGCAAGAAGAAACGCGTCGCGCGTGGTCCCGGCTCCGGCAAGGGCAAGACCGCCGGTCGCGGTATCAAGGGTCAGAAATCCCGCTCGGGCGTTGCGCTGAACGGCTACGAGGGTGGCCAGATGCCGCTCTACCGGCGCCTGCCGAAGCGCGGCTTCACCAAGCCGAATGCGAAGTCCTACGCGGTCGTCAACCTCGGCCTGATCCAGAAATTCGTTGATGCCGGCAAGCTCGACGCCGCGCAGCCGATCACGGAAGATGTCCTCGTGACCTCCGGTCTGGTACGCCGCAAGCTCGACGGTATCCGGGTTCTGGCGAAGGGCGACGTGACGGCGAAACTCGCGCTCGAAGTGTCCGGCGCGTCCCAATCGGCCATCGAGGCGGTTGAGAAAGCCGGCGGCTCCCTGAAAGTTGCTGTCGCCGCCGCCGAATAAGGCGTTGTATGCGGCGCCCGCGCCGCATACACCTGCGACGAGCTTTTCCGCGCCGCCGGACCGGTCAACGGGCCGGCGGCGCTGTCCATGAAAGAGACGTGGTCTCGGAAAGAGTCTGGGCATGGCATCTGCTGCTGAGCAAATGGCCGCGAACCTGAGCTGGGGAACCCTCGGCAAGGCGACCGACCTGCGCCACCGCATCTTCTTCACCATCGGGTTGCTGATCGTTTACCGGCTCGGCACCTACATCCCCGTTCCGGGCATTGACGCAGCAGCGCTGCGCAATTTCATGGAGCAGGCGCAGACCGGGCTGGGCGGCATCCTGACGATGTTCACCGGCGGCGCGCTCGGGCGGATGGGGGTCTTTGCGCTCGGCATCATGCCCTATATCTCCGCCTCCATCATCGTGCAGCTTCTCGTCGCGATGATCCCCTCTCTTCAGGGCCTGAAGAAAGAGGGAGAGGCGGGACGGAAGAAGATCAACCAATACACCCGCTACGGCACCGTCGCTCTGGCGATCTTTCAGGCCTGGGGCCTGGCGGTCAGCCTTGAGGCGGGGGGTCTTGTCGCCGATCCGGGGATGTTCTTCCGTGTGGCCTGCGTGATCACGCTGGTCGGCGGCACGATGTTCCTGATGTGGCTGGGTGAGCAGATCACCGCACGCGGCATCGGCAACGGCATCTCGCTCATCATCTTCGTCGGCATCATCGCCGAGGTTCCCGCGGCGCTCGCGCGGTTCCTGAGCCAAGGGCGCTCCGGTGCGGTCTCGCCTGCCGTGATCATCGGCGTGTTGCTGATGGTCGTGCTGGTCGTGGCCTTCGTGGTGTTCATGGAGCGTGCGCTTCGCAAGATCCACATCCAGTATCCGCGCCGTCAGGTGGGGATGAAGGTCTATGACGGCGGCTCCTCGCACCTGCCGATCAAGGTGAACCCGGCGGGCGTCATCCCGGCGATCTTCGCCTCCTCGCTGCTGCTGCTGCCGACGACGATCGCCACCTTCTCCGGCGGGCAGACCGGACCGGTTATGTCGTGGCTGCTGGCCTACTTCGGGCCGGGTCAGCCGCTCTACATGCTGTTCTTCGCGGCGATGATCGTGTTCTTCGCTTACTTCTATACAGCGAACGTCGCCTTCAAGACGGACGATGTCGCCGACAATCTGAAGAACCAGAACGGCTTCATTCCGGGCATCCGGCCCGGCAAGAAGACCGAGGAATATCTGAACTACGTGGTGAACCGGATCCTTGTGCTCGGCTCGGCCTATCTCGTGGCCGTGGTCCTGCTGCCGGAGATCCTGCGGTTCCAGATGGGTATCCCCTTCTACTTCGGCGGCACGTCCGTGCTGATTGTCGTCTCGGTGACCATGGACACGATCTCTCAGGTCCAGTCGCACCTGTTGGCGCACCAGTATGAAGGGCTGATCGAGAAGAGCCAGTTGCGCGGCAAAAGACGCAACGGCGCGGCGCGTAAAGGGGGAACGATCCGGCGATGAACGTCATACTGCTAGGGCCGCCGGGGGCGGGGAAGGGCACTCAGGCCCGCCGTCTCGTGGAGGAGCGTGGCATGGTCCAGCTTTCGACCGGGGATATGCTGCGGGAAGCGCGGCACTCCGGGACGGAAATGGGCCGCAAGGTCGCCGAAGTCATGGATAGTGGCCAGCTCGTGACCGATGAGATCGTGATCGGTCTTATCGAGGAGCGGATCACCGGCACCGAAGGCTCCGGGTTCATCTTCGATGGTTTCCCGCGGACGCTGCCGCAGGCCGATGCGCTTGGTGCGATGCTTGACCGCGTGGGGCAGACCCTCGACGCGGTGATCGAGATGCAGGTGGATGACGCGGCGCTGGTGTCGCGGATCACCGGGCGGTTCACCTGCGGCAATTGCGGCGAAGTGTATCACGACGTCACCAAGCCCACGAAAGTGGCCGGCGTCTGCGATGTCTGCGGCTCCACCGATCTTCGTCGCCGGGCCGATGACAACGAGGCGAGCCTGACCAAGCGGTTGATGGAGTACTACAAGAAGACCTCGCCGCTGATCGGGTACTACTACGCCAAGGAGATGCTCTCTCCCGTCGATGGCCTTGATGAGCCGGAAGCAGTTTCCGAAGCGGTCCGCAAGGTGCTTGACAAGGGCTGAACTGCCATTGACGCCTCTTGACCTGAGGCGTCAAAGCCCATAGATCACAGCCTCTCGCAAGAGAATCGTCCTGACGGGCGGGCTTCGGTCTGCTCCGCCCTTCGGGTCAGAGCGTGTGGGGATCGGTTCAGACCGCAAAACCCGCGTTGTGAAAAAAGGTTCCGGCATTACGGAACCGCAACAGAAAAGGAAGCCCTAGTGGCACGTATTGCTGGTGTAAACATCCCCACGGGTAAGCGCGTTCCGATCGCGCTGACCTATATCCACGGTATCGGCCCGAAGATCGCCGATGAAGTCGTGCAGGCCGTCGGCATCGACCCGTCGCGCCGCGTGAACGATCTTTCCGACGCCGAAGTGCTTGCGATCCGCGAATACATCGACGCCAACCTGACCGTCGAAGGCGATCTGCGCCGCGAAGTTCAGATGAACATCAAGCGTCTGATGGATCTCGGTGCCTACCGCGGCCTGCGCCATCGTCGCAACCTCCCGGTCCGCGGTCAGCGGACGCACACCAACGCCCGCACCCGCAAGGGCCCGGCGAAGCCGATCGCCGGCAAGAAGAAGTAAGGGGAGGGTATCATGGCTCGCGACAAGACCCGTATCAAGCGCAAGGAGCGCAAGAACATCGCCGCTGGCGTTGCTCACGTGAACTCCTCGTTCAACAACACCAAAATCCTGATCTCCGACGTGCAGGGCAATGCGATCGCCTGGTCGTCCGCCGGCACGATGGGCTTCAAGGGTTCGCGGAAATCCACGCCCTATGCGGCGCAGATGGCTGCGGAAGACGCTGGCCGCAAGGCGCAGGAACATGGCGTCCGCACCCTGGAAGTCGAAGTGCAAGGCCCCGGCTCCGGCCGTGAATCGGCGCTCCGCGCGCTGGCCGCCGTCGGGTTCAACATCACCTCGATCCGCGATGTGACGCCGCTCGCGCACAACGGCTGCCGTCCGCCGAAGCGCCGCCGGGTCTGAGGAACCGAAAATTCTGCTCGGGTCGCGCGAAAATTCGCGCGGCCCGAGTGCGTCATTCTGAACCTCGGGCGTTCTGCGGCAACCGGTTCATGCGCCGCGGGACAGGTATGGAGGCAATTGCATGATCCACAAGAACTGGCAGGAACTCATCAAGCCGACCCAACTCGAGGTCAAGGCTGGCCCCGACGCCTCCCGTCAGGCGACGGTGGTTGCCGAGCCGCTGGAGCGTGGGTTCGGTCTGACCCTCGGCAACGCGCTGCGTCGTGTGTTGATGTCCTCGCTTCAGGGTGCTGCGATCACCGCGATCCAGATCGACAACGTGCTGCACGAGTTCTCCTCGATCTCGGGCGTGCGGGAGGATGTCACGGACATCGTCCTCAACCTGAAGGGCGTCGCGCTCAAGATGGAAGTGGAAGGGCCGAAGCGCCTGACCATCTCCGCCAAGGGTCCGGGCATCGTGACCGGCGGCGACATCTCCGAATCGAACGGCATCGAGGTGCTGAACAAGGAGCATGTCATCTGCCATCTGGACGACGGCGCGAACCTGTTCATGGAACTGACCGTGAACACGGGCAAGGGCTATGTCGCGGCGGACAAGAACCGGCCGGAAGACGCGCCGATCGGGCTCATTCCGATCGATGCGATCTACTCGCCGGTGAAGAAGGTGGCCTATGAGGTCACGCCTACCCGCGAGGGTCAGGTGCTTGACTATGACAAGCTGACCATGAAAATCGAAACGGATGGCTCCGTCACGCCGGACGATGCGGTGGCTTTCGCCGCGCGGATCCTGCAGGACCAGCTCACCGTCTTCGTCAACTTCGAAGAGCCGGAATCGGCCACGCGTCAGGATGCGGAAGACGGGCTGGAGTTCAACCCGCTGCTGCTGAAGAAGGTGGACGAACTCGAACTGTCGGTCCGCTCGGCCAACTGCCTGAAGAACGACAACATCGTCTATATCGGCGACCTGATCCAGAAGACGGAAGCCGAGATGCTTCGGACGCCGAACTTCGGCCGCAAGTCGCTCAACGAGATCAAGGAAGTGCTGTCCGGCATGGGTCTGCACCTCGGCATGGAAGTCGAGGACTGGCCGCCGGAAAACATCGAAGACCTCGCCAAGCGGTTTGAAGATCAGTTCTGATTGATCTTTGCGGGGCGTTTCGCTAGAGGCGCCCCGAATGCCCGGACTGCCGGGGAAATCATGGGCAATTCCGCCCCAAGGAGAGCGCGGTTCGCATCCGCGCCGGACAAAGCAAAAGGAGTAAGACCATGCGTCACGCCCGCGGATACCGCCGCCTGAACCGCACGCACGAGCACCGCAAGGCGCTCTTCGCCAACATGTCCGGCTCGCTCATCGAGCATGAGCAGATCAAGACGACGCTTCCGAAAGCCAAGGAACTGCGTCCGATCATCGAGAAGCTCATCACGCTCGCCAAGCGTGGGGATCTGCACGCCCGCCGCCAGGCTGCCGCGCAGCTCAAGCAAGACGCTTATGTCGCGAAACTGTTCGACGTGCTTGGTCCGCGCTACAAAGAGCGCCAGGGCGGCTACGTCCGTATCATGAAGGCGGGCTTCCGCTACGGTGACATGGCGCCGATGGCGATCATCGAATTCGTCGATCGCGATCCCGCTGCCAAGGGCGCTGCCGACAAGGCGCGCGTCGAGGCAGAGTTCGCCGACGCCGAATAATATCGGCTCTTCTCAAGAATTAAGATACCCCGCCGTCGAGCGGGGTATTTTCTTTTTTACTCAGTCTATTAATTATTGATATGCATCATTCGCATATGAAGAGATATCTGAGACCTGTGTTGTGATCTGTTCTATCAGTTCGTCGAGATCCAACTCTTCCATCGGCGTTGCTCCGATGAATTCGAGAAGATCGAAACGGTCATTCGCGGGAAGGCGCATGAGTTTTGCAAAGAGGTCTGGGCTTATGGATCGCATTGAAACACCTTTCGACCGGTGGTCGATGGATCCACAATTTAAAGTTGACGGCGCAGGGGGCAACTTGTCTAAAAAGACATGTCCTTGACGGTAGGCCTCGAGCTCGAACTTCGCAATCTCGCCCGCCTTGCGCCGGTGGGGTATTATGTCGCGCTGCACATCAGATTCGGCGCACCCATGCTCATGTTCCGCACCTTTCCGCAGGACTGGACGGATCGGTACACGGAGCAGGCCTATACGCTGCGGGATCCGCTTGTCGCCTGGGGGTTTTCAACCGAAGGCACGACGCGGTGGAGCGAGATCACCATCGATCCGTTCGGCATCATGGCGGAAGCGGCGCGTTATGGCCTTGGTTTCGGCGCCTGCGTCGCCTGTGGGCCCATAAGCTCGCGGACAATCGCCGGTATCGCACGGAACGATCGAGAGTTCACGGATGCAGAGATTGCGAAGGCGGCCGAACTGGTGAGCCATATCCACGCGATCACCGAGCCGCCGGAAAGTCTCACCCCCGCTCAGATAGAAGCCCTGCGCCTCATCGCCGCCGGAGACCGCCATGCGGCGGCTGCGGCGAAGCTGAACATCTCCGAAAGCGCCTTGAAAGCGCGGTTGAATTCCGCCCGCCAGCGCCTGTTGGCGCGCACCACGGCCGAGGCGATTCAGCGCGCGAAGGATTACAGGCTGCTCTAGGAAGGCATCGGGTCGTCGCCGCGGGTTCGGATTTCTTTACCCCAACCCACGGAGACGACCATGCAGATCACCACGCTTTCCTTTGAGAACCTGCACAAACACGGCGAACTGTTCGCAAATCTGCTGCGCGCCCGCCACCAGTCCTTCATCGTCCAGAACAAATGGAACCTGCCCGAAGCCATGGGCATGGAGTATGACCAATACGATACCCCGGCCTCCCGCTGGATCGCCATTCACGATCTGGGACGGGTGGTGGGCGGCATGCGCCTGACCCCGACCACGGCGAAATGCGGCATCTACAGCTACATGATCCGCGACGCGCAGCGCGGATTGCTGGGGTCCATACCCTCTGACCTGCTCTATCACGAAGCCCCTGTGGATCCGCATGTCTGGGAGGTGTCGCGCGGTTTCGTCTGCCACACCGTGCCGATGGCGGCACGGCGCCGGGTCCATGCGCTGATGGTGGCGGGCATGAACCGCGCCGCGCGAGAGCTGGGGGCCACGAGGACCATCGGGCTTTTGTCGTCGAGCTGGCCGCGTTGGGCCGCGCGC
This sequence comes from Haematobacter genomosp. 1, assembly GCF_002196855.1. GTDB lineage: Bacteria > Pseudomonadota > Alphaproteobacteria > Rhodobacterales > Rhodobacteraceae > Haematobacter. The sequence goes on from NZ_NIPW01000054.1 coordinate 17,231, forward strand.
TGCGCCCTGGACATGGAGGCGGCCGGTCCTGCCAGCATGATCGACGGGGTCGAGAACCAGTGTATCTTCATCAACTTCGCCGGCAAGCTGCATTGAGGCGCGGGAGCATCGGGCGGGGGCGGGCGCTGGCCAACGGGCCGCTGCGCCGCGTTGAACCTGCCCGCCCGCTGCTCCATATCAAGCTCCTCAGCCCGGAGATTGCCCGATGCGCATGATTGCTGCCCCGTTCGCCCTGTTGCTCGCCGTCCAGCCGCTTGCGGCACAGACGGTTCCGGCGAGTCCGGCGGAAATCACGATGAGCTTCGCGCCGGTGGTCAAGGCCACGACCCCCTCCGTCGTGAATATCTATACGCAGCGGGTCGTCTCCCAGCGGGAGACGCCTTTCGGAATCGATCCGTTCTTTGCCGACATCTTCCGCAACTTCGGGCGGGAGGTGCCGCGTGTGCAGAGTTCACTGGGGTCCGGTGTGATTCTGACGGCGGACGGGATCATCGTGTCGAACTTCCACGTCGTGAAGGAGGCCAGCCAGATCCGTGTCGTGCTGACCGACCGGCGGGAGTTCGATGCGGAGGTGCTGCTGGCGGATGAGGAGACCGACCTCGCCGTGCTGAGGCTGAAGGAAGCGAGCGGCCTTCCCGCGCTCGCGCTCCGCGACTCCGATGAGGTGGAGGTGGGAGAGCTTGTGCTGGCCATCGGCAATCCGTTCGGCGTCGGGCAGACAGTGTCCAGCGGCATCGTCTCCGGTCTCGCCCGCTCCAACCTCGGCATCGGCGGGGGGCGGGGCTATTTCATTCAGACCGACGCACCGATCAATCCCGGCAACTCCGGGGGCGCGCTGGTGGACGTGGCGGGGCGGCTCGTCGGGATAAACACGGCGATTCTCAGCCCCTCCGGTGCGTCGAGCGGCATCGGTTTCGCGATTCCCGCCAATCTGGTGCACGCGGTCGTCACGCAGGCGGAAGCGGGGCGGACCCGGTTCGAACGCCCCTGGGCCGGGATCGCGGGGCAGGCGGTGGATGCGGGTATGGCGGAGAGCTTTGGACAGAGCGCGCCCCAGGGCCTGGCCATTCTGGATTTCGCCCCCGGCAGCCCTTTCGCAGAGGCGGGTCTGTCCACGGGGGACGTGATCCTTCAGCTTGACGGCGTGCCGGTCAATACGCCGGCCGAAATGATTTTCCGTATGTCCGTGCGGGGTGTGGGCGCCGAGACGGAGGTCACCTATCTCCATCAGGATCGACAGGAGACGACCCGCGTCCGGCTGATCCCGCCGCCGGATACCCCGGCGCGGGACGTGGTCGCCCTCACCAGCGGGCCGTTTCAAGGCTATACGGTCGCCAATCTCAACCCCGCCGTGACGAGTGAGATGGCGCTTCCCGACGGGCTTGCCGGCGTGGTCATCACCGATGTCGGGCAGCAGACACTCGGCCTCGGGCTGCGCCCCGGCGACATCGTGCGCAGCGTGAATGGGACACAGATCGCGACGACCGCCGATCTGCGCGCTGCCAATGCGGAGCGGGTGAGCCGCTGGCAGATCGAATATGAGCGGGAGGGGCGGCGCGCGCTCCTCCGCTTTCGGAGCTGAGGGATGAGCGACCTGTTCGACACCCCGGAGACGCCGGCGGCGGCAACCTCGGCTCCGCGCCCGCTGGCCGACCGGCTACGGCCCCGTGAGATTTCGGAGGTCATCGGGCAGGGGGCGCTGCTGGCGCCGGAGGGGCCGCTCGGCGCGATGCTGGCCTCCGGCAGCCTGTCCTCCCTGATCCTGTGGGGGCCGCCCGGCGTCGGCAAGACGACCATCGCGCGGCTGCTGGCGGATGCGACGGAGATGGCCTTCGTTCAGATCAGCGCGATCTTCAGCGGTGTGCCGGAGCTTCGCAAGGTGTTCGAGGCCGCTAAGCTTCGCCGCCAGAACGGGCAGGGGACGCTGCTGTTCGTTGACGAGATCCACCGCTTCAACAAGGCGCAGCAGGACAGCTTCCTCCCTTATATGGAGGATGGCACGATCCTGCTTGTCGGAGCCACGACGGAGAACCCGTCCTTCGAGCTGAACGCGGCGCTGCTGTCACGGGCGCAGGTCATGGTGCTGGAGCGGCTGACACTGGCCGATCTGGAGCGCCTCGCCCAGCGGGCGGAGAAGGAACTGGGCCGCCCGCTGCCACTCCGCCCGGAGGCGCGGGATGCCCTGCTGGAGATGGCGGATGGCGACGGGCGCGCCTTGCTGAACCTGATCGAGCAGGTCATGGCCTGGCGGGTCAAGGAACCGCTCGATCCCGGCCAGCTCGGCCAGCGGCTGATGCGGCGGGCGGCGAAATACGACAAGTCGGGTGACGAGCATTACAACCTGATCTCCGCGCTGCACAAATCCGTCCGGGGATCGGACCCGGATGCCGCGCTCTACTGGTTCGGGCGGATGCTGGAGGGCGGGGAGGATCCGCGCTACCTCGCCCGCCGCATCACCCGGATGGCGGTGGAGGATATCGGCCTCGCCGACCCGCAGGCGCAGACGGTCTGCCTTCATGCGTGGGAAATCTATGAGCGTCTGGGTTCGCCGGAGGGGGAGCTGGCGCTGGCGCAGGCGCTCGTCTATCTCGCGCTCGCCCCCAAGTCGAACGCGGGTTACGTGGCCTACAAGGAGGCGCGCGGCCTCGCCCGCAAGACCGGCTCCGAACCGCCGCCCAAGCATATCCTGAACGCCCCGACCCGGCTGATGAAGGAGCAGGGCTATGGCGCGGGCTATGCCTATGACCACGATCAGGAGGATGCCTTCTCCGGCCAGAACTACTTCCCCGACGGCGTGCGGCGTCCCGTGCTCTATCAACCGGTGGAGCGGGGCTACGAACGGGAGTTGAAGAAGCGGCTGGAGTATTTCGCCCGCCTGCGCGAGAAGCGGGGAGAAGGTTGATACCGGCTGAAGGTTGATACCGGCTGAAGGGTGACACCGGCTGAAGGTTGACACGGGCTGAAGGTTGACACGGGCTGAAGGTTGACACGGGCTGAAGGTTGACACGGGCTGGCCCACGCGCGAAGGGTCCGCGATGAACTGGACGAGCTTTCTTCAGGTGGCGCTTGGCGGCGCGGCGGGGTCAGTGCTGCGCTATGCGGCAACGCTGGGCATGGCCCGCGTGGTGCCGGGCTTTCCGCTGGGCACGATGCTCGTCAACGTCGCCGGATCCTTCGTGATGGGGGTGTTGGCCATGTCGATCGCGGCGCATCTGCGGCCCCTGCTGCTGACCGGCCTTCTGGGCGGGTTCACCACCTTCTCCGCCTTCTCGCTGGAGACGCTGACGCTCTGGGAAGAAGGGCGGGCGCTCTCCGCCGCGGGCTATGTTGCGGGTTCTCTCATCCTGTCGCTTCTTGCCGTTCTCGCAGGCGCGACCCTTGCGCGGAGCATGATGTCATGAGCGTGAAACTCTTTACCGTCGCGGAGGATGAGGGCGAGCAGCGGCTGGACCGCTGGCTGAAGCGCCACTTCCCCACACTGAACCAGGGGACCATCGAGAAGATGGCGCGGACGGGCCAGATCCGCGTGGACGGCGGCCGGGTGAAGGCGTCGAGCCGCGTTGCCCCCGGCATGGTTGTCCGCGTGCCGCCGATTCCCGAGGCCCCGCCTGCCGAGCGCCGCGCCCCGGAACCCCGCGTCAGCGAAAGCGACGAGGAGATGATCCGCCGCGCCGTGCTCTACAAGGACGACCACATCATCGCCATCAACAAGCCGCCGGGCCTGCCGAGTCAAGGCGGCTCCGGCCTGGCCGACCGGCATGTCGATGCTTTGGCGGAGGCGTTGAAGTTCGGTCTGCCGGAGAAGCCGAAGCTCGTGCACCGGCTGGACAAGGACACCTCCGGCGTGCTGCTGCTCGCACGCACCAACCGGGCGGTGCGGGACCTGTCGGAAGCCTTCCGTTCCCGTGCGACGCGCAAGATCTACTGGGCGGCGGTGGCGGGCGTTCCCGCCCCTCGCAAGGGCACGATCCGCTACGGGCTGATCAAGGCGCCGGGTCACGGCGGGCGGGGCGAGGGGGAGCGGATGATCGCCATCCATCCCTCCAAGGTGCAGGAAACGGAGGGCGCAAAGCGCGCGACCACCGATTATGCCGTGCTGGAGAGCCTCGGCACCCGTGCCTCCTGGGTCGCGCTCGCGCCGATCACCGGACGGACGCATCAGCTTCGCGCCCATATGGCGGAGATCGGCCATCCCATCGTGGGCGACGGCAAGTATGGCGGCTCGGGGCAGGAGAACCTCGGCGATGGCTGGGGGTCGCAGCTTGGCGGGGATATCAGCCGGAAGCTGCATCTCCACGCCCGTTCGCTGTCCTTCGACCATCCGGTGACGGGCAAGCGCATCACCGTGACGGCCCCGCTGCCCGAGCATATGCAGCGCACCTGGAAGACCTTCCAGTGGGCGGAAGGAGACGTGCCTGCCGACCCCTTTGCGGAGGAGGAGGAATGACCGCGCTCCGCCTCGTCGTCTTCGACGTGGACGGCACGCTGGTGGACAGTCAGCAGGCCATCCTTGCCGGTATCGCTGCCGCCATGGCGGCGGTCGAGCGTCCCATGCCCGCGCGGGAACAGGCGCTCTCCATCGTCGGCCTGTCGCTTCCGGTCGCGCTGGCGCGGCTGGCACTCGGGGCCGATGTGACACGGATGGTCGAGGGGTATCGCGGCGTGTTTCACGGTGACGATGCGCCCGGTGTCTCCCCCCTCTATCCCGGCGCGCGCGCAGTGCTGGACGGGCTGGCGGCGGAAGATCACACGCTGCTCGGCATTGCCACGGGCAAGGCGCGGCGGGGGCTGGACAAGCTGCTGGCGGGGCACGGCCTCACCCGGTATTTTCTGACGACGCAGGTCGCGGACGACCATCCGTCAAAGCCGCATCCCGCCATGCTGGAGGCCGCCCTGGCAGCAGCTGGCGTTGCGCCGGAACAGGCGGTGATGATCGGCGATACGAGCTTCGACATGGAGATGGGCGCAGCCGCGGGCGTTCCGACCATCGGTGTCACCTGGGGGTATCACAGTCCCGACCGGCTGCGCGCCGCCGGGGCGGGCCTGATCGTGAGCGATTATGCCGAACTCGCGCATGCGCTGGAGCGGAGAGGGATGGCGGCATGAGCGAGTGGCGGCCGAAACGGTTCTGGAAGGCCACATCCGTTCGGGCGGAGGGCGATGGCTACGGCGTCGCGCTGGATGACCGGCCCCTGCGGACACCCGCGCGCCAGCCGCTCCGTGTGCAGAGCCGGGCGCTTGCCGAGGCGCTTGCTGCGGAGTGGGAGGCCCAGAGAGAGCATGTCGCGCCGGAGACGATGCCGCTGACGCGGATGGCCAATTCCGCGATCGACAAGGTGACGGGCCAGCGGGACGCGGTGGCGGAGATCGTCGGCGACTACGGCGGAACGGACCTGCTGGCCTACCGGGCGGAAGCGCCGGCGGAACTGGTGGCGCGGCAGGCCGATCGCTGGGATCCGCTGCTCCTCTGGGCGGAGGAAGCACTGGCGGCGCCGCTGTCCGTGACGGTCGGCGTAATGTTCAACGCGCAGCCGCAGGCGACGCTCGCCCGGCTGGAGGCGCGCGTGGCGGCGCTCGATCCGTTCGAGCTTACTGCGCTCCATGATCTCGTGGCGCTCAGCGGCTCTCTCATCCTCGGGTTGGCGGTGGCGGAAGGACGGCTCGCCCCGGAGGAAGCATGGGATCTGTCGCGCCTCGATGAAGACTGGCAGGCCGAGATCTGGGGCAGGGACGCGCAGGCGGAGGCGCAGGCCGCGCGACGGCGCACCGATTTCCTGGATGCCGCCCGATTCCTGAGCCTCTACCGTCGGGCTGATTAAACTTTTCGCACATTTTTTAAGCATTTTAACCGTGAGTTTGATGTCCACTCGCGGCACATCGTCCGTAAACGACGATCCTATTGACGTTTTCAGGACGTCCCGCGCAAGATTTGCCTGCTGGGCGGCGGTTCTCGCAACGCCGTCGGACACCGGGAGGAATTCCGGGGCCAGTGCTCCGCAAGGGGCTGACCATCAGGAAAGGTAATCTATGAAAACGAAGGTATTTCTCGGCGCGCTGGCAGGGATCGGGCTGGCAGGGATCGGGCTCGCTGGCGCCGCTTCCGCCGCGACGCTTGACGATGTGAAGTCGCGCGGCGAACTGAATTGCGGAACGAACACCGGCCTTGCGGGCTTTGCCGCCCCGGATGCGAACGGCGTCTGGCAAGGTTTCGACGTGGCGTTCTGCCGTGCCGTGGCTGCCGCGGTGCTTGGCGATCCGATGAAGGTGAAGTTCGTCCCGACCACCGGCCAGACCCGCTTCACCGCGCTGGCTTCCGGGGAGATCGACGTGCTGGCCCGCGTCACAACCTGGACCTTCTCGCGCGATGTGGACCTGAAGTTCACCTTCACCGGCACCAACTACTACGACGGACAGGGCTTCCTCATCCGCAAGGACATGGGCGTGACCTCGGCCAAGGAACTGGGCGGCGCGCGCGTCTGCATCCAGACCGGGACCACGACGGAACTGAACCTCGCCGACTATTTCAAGACCAACAACATGACCTATGAGGCCAAGCCGATCGAGACGCAGGCCGAAGGCCAGCAGGCCTATCTCGCCGGCAACTGCGACGTCTATACGACGGATGCCTCCGGCCTTGCCGCGATGCGGGGAACGTTCCCTGACCCGGAAAATCACATCATCCTGCCCGAGATCATCTCCAAGGAACCGCTGGCGCTGCTGGTGCGGCAGGGCGATGATCAATGGGCCGACATCGTGCGCTGGACGCAGAACGCCCTCGTAGCGGCCGAGGAATACGGCGTGACCTCCGCCAATATCGACGAGCTGTCGAAAGTGGCGGGCGACAACCCGGAGATCAACCGGCTGCTCGGCACCGAAGGCAACCTCGGCGCGATGTTCGGGCTGGACAATCAGTGGGCCTACCGCGCCATCAAGGCCGAGGGCAACTACGGCGAGATCTTCGAGAAACACCTGGGCGAGTCGACGCCGATCGGCCTTGCGCGCGGGCTGAACGCGCAATGGACGCAGGGCGGCCTGCAATACTCTCCGCCGTTCCGCTGATCTCGGTGGGGGCGCTTCCGGAACCGGAGGCGCCCCTTTCGATTTGAGGACCACGACGCCGAAGAGCGCCGGGCCAAAATCCAGGGAGACAGCCCATAATATGGTGACGACCACAGAACAGCCGCCGCGAGGGACGTTTCGTCTGAGCATGCTGCTCTACGACACGCGTTACCGCGCGCTGACGATACAGATCATTTTCCTCATGGCGTTCATGGCGGGGGCTGCGTGGCTTGTCCACAACGCGGTCGACAACCTCCGGGCGCTCGGCAAGGATTTCAACTTCGGCTTTCTCAATGTCCGCGCGGGTTACGACATCAACCAGCGCCTGATCGAATATACCAACGACAGCACCCATGGCCGCGCCCTGCTGGTCGGGCTGATGAATACGCTGCTGCTGGCGGTGATGGGCTGCGTGACAGCGACGATCATCGGCGTCATCGGTGGCGTACTGCGTCTTTCCAACAACTGGCTCGTCTCCCGCCTGGCGGCGATCTATGTCGAGATTTTCCGCAATGTGCCGCTCCTGATCTGGATCCTCGTGGTCTTCGCCATTTTCAGCGAGAGCATGCCCGCGCCGAACGCTTTCAGGGGCGAAAATCCGGCGGCGACGATGAAGCTGTTCGACACCATGGCGATCACCAACCGGGGCATCTATATCGCCGGGCCGATGTTCGACCGCAGCCTCGGCGCCCTTACGCTCGGACCGTTCACGATCAGCCTCAATTTTCTGGCCGTGCTGGTGGCGCTGGTCATCGGCTGGCTGATCCATCGCGCGCTCAGCCGGAATGCGGAGATGGTGCAGAACGCAACGGGCCGCAGACCTGTCATCTGGTGGAAGAGCCTGCTGGGTTTCGTGGTGCCGTTCGTCGCCGTGCTCTATGCGCTCGGCTTTCACCTCGACCGCCCGTCGCTGCAGGGGTTCAACTTTCAGGGCGGCATCTACATGCGGGATTCGCTCATCGCCATGTGGATCGCCCTCTCGCTCTATACCGGCGCCTTCATCACGGAGACGGTGCGCGGCGGTATTCTGGCCGTGCCACGCGGCCAGTCGGAAGCGGCAGCCGCCCTCGGTCTGCGCCCGTCGCGGACGATGCGGCTCGTGATCCTTCCGCAGGCGCTGCGGGTCATCATTCCGCCGCTGATCTCCCAGTATCTGAACCTGACCAAGAACACCTCTCTGGCACTTGCCGTCGGCTACATGGACCTTCGCTCCACCCTGGGGGGGATCACCCTCAATCAGACGGGGCGGGAGTTGGAGGCCATGATGCTCATGATGCTCATATATCTCGTGATCTCTCTGGTGATCTCGGGCGCGATGAACCTCTACAACAGCACCGTCAAGCTGAAGGAGCGATAGGATGAGCGACACTTCCTTCGTCCGCAAGCATATGCTGGAGCCGGAGCATCCCCCCGCGCGGGAGCGGGGGGCGGTGAAATGGCTGCGGGAGAACCTGTTCTCCGGCCCGGTCAACATCATCCTCACGGTGATCGCGCTTTACATCTGTTACCTGATCCTCGCCGCGGTCGGCCCCTGGCTGGCGCGTTCCGTCTGGCACGGCAGCTCTCTGACGGAGTGCCGGCAAATCATCGCCGAACGCTATGGTCCCGGCGTCACCGGTGCCTGTTTTGCGGTGATTAGCGAACGCTGGAACCAGCTTCTGTTCGGCTTCTATCCGCGACAGCTCTATTGGCGACCGACGCTGGCGATGATGCTGCTCCTGGTCGCCATCGCGCCGATCCTCTTCAATCGGATGCCGCGGGCGCTGCTGTATTTCACGCCGTTCTATCCGGCCGTCGCCTATTGGCTGCTGTGGGGCGGGACGCTGTGGTATCCGCTGGCGGTGATGGCCGGGCTGGCGCTGGTCATACCTGCCTTCCGGCTGGGCGAGCGGTTCAGTACGCTGACCGGTCTGCTGGCGGCGGTGGTGGTGCCGCTGCTGTGGTGGGGGTTCGCGCAGCAGTGGGTGGTGGCGGGGCTTTCCTCCGTTCTGCCTCTGACGCTGACCTACGTGCCCTCCAACAGTTTCGGCGGCTTCATGCTCTCCATCATCATCGGTGTGACGGGGATCGCGCTTTCGCTGCCGCTGGGCATCCTGCTCGCGCTGGGGCGGCAGTCCGACCTGTTCATCGTCAAGACGATCTGCGTGGGCTTCATCGAGTTCATTCGTGGCGTGCCGCTCATCACGCTGCTTTTTACGGCATCGCTGCTGCTGAACTACTTCCTGCCGCCCGGAACGAACTTCGACATCATCCTGCGCGTCGTCATCATGGTGACGCTTTTCGCCGCCGCCTATATGGCGGAGGTGATCCGGGGCGGGCTCGCGGCCCTGCCTCGCGGGCAGTATGAGGCGGCGGACGCCCTCGGGCTCGATTACTGGCAGGCCCAGCGGCTCATCATCATGCCGCAGGCCCTGAAGATCTCCATCCCCGGCATCGTCAACACCTTCATCGGGCTGTTCAAGGATACGACGCTCGTCGTTTTCATCGGCCTGCTCGATCCGATCGGGCTGTCCAACTCCATCCGGGCCAACCAGAGCTGGAACGGCATCTATTGGGAGCTGTTCATCTTCATCGGCCTTTGCTTCTTCATCTTCTGCTTCGGCATGTCGCGCTACTCCCTGTATCTGGAGCGGCGGCTGAAGACGGACCACCGCTAGGAGAGACCCATGTGCGCCACGCCCGCGCGGCAGCCCGCGTCCGACATCGCCGTCCAGATCGTCAAGATGAACAAGTGGTACGGCCAGTTCCACGTTCTGCGCGACATCGACCTGACCGTTGCGAAGGGGGAAAAGATCGTGATTGCCGGCCCATCGGGTTCCGGCAAATCCACGCTGATCCGCTGCATCAACCGGCTGGAGGAGCATCAGTCCGGCAAGATCATCGTCGATGGCACGGAGCTCACCAACGACCTGAAGAACATCGACAAGGTGCGCTCGGAAGTCGGCATGGTGTTCCAGCACTTCAACCTGTTTCCGCACCTGACCATTCTGGAGAACTGCACCCTCGCGCCGATCTGGGTGCGCAAGGTGCCGAAGAAGGAGGCGGAGGAGACGGCGATGCACTTCCTGCACAAGGTGAAGATCCCTGAGCAGGCGAGCAAGTATCCCGGCCAGCTTTCGGGCGGTCAGCAGCAGCGGGTGGCCATCGCCCGCTCGCTCTGCATGCGGCCGCGGATCATGCTGTTCGACGAGCCGACCTCAGCGCTCGACCCGGAAATGATCAAGGAGGTGCTGGACACCATGATCGAACTGGCGAACGAGGGGATGACCATGCTCTGCGTCACCCATGAGATGGGCTTTGCGCAGGCAGTGGCCGACCGGGTGATCTTCATGGATCAGGGGCAGATCGTGGAGCAGAACAACCCGACGGAGTTCTTCAACAATCCCCAGTCGGAACGGACTAAGCTGTTCCTTAGCCAGATCCTCGGCCACTGAATCCTAGGCCGATGAACCCGGCTATCGCTCCAGATCACGGGGCGTGACGAAATCCACGGTGCGACCGCTGCGGGGCACTATGTCCTTCCAGCGGTCCTCCTCAAAGTCCACGATCAGGGTCGCGCCGGTGGGGTAACGACCGAAGTCGCGATGCACCGGCGGATCCGAAACGATCCGCTGGGCGAACTCGCCAATCCCGGGATTGTGGCCGATCAAAGCGACGACTGGGGCTTCCGCCTGACGGAGCAGGGAGAGAAGCACAGCAGGCTCCGCATGATAGAGTTCCGGTACAAGATGCAGCGCTTCGGGCTCCGGCAGATGCTGGGCCATCCGCTCCCATGTCTGCCGGGTGCGCATTGCGGTGGAGCAGAGGACCTGCTGCGGAAGATAGCCGCTTTCGGCAAGCCACTGCCCGATATCCGTGGCCGCCTGCTGACCCCGGTTGTTGAGCTTGCGGTCGAAATCAGCGGCGGTCGGGTCTCCCCAACTGGATTTCGCGTGGCGGGTGAGGATCAGGCGGAGAGTCATGATTGGGGATCATATCCTGCCCGCGGAAAAGCGGAAGGATGGAACTGCATCATGTGATAGGCGGATTGCTCGGCGAGCCTGCCGTAACTTTGCGACAGCGGGCAGGAGCGCCGGACGGCGCAGCCGCTGGCAAGATTGTCCTGCCCTTCCTTCGTGTCGAGATAGGCGTGGCAGCGATCCAGATCATAGCCCTCTCCCGTCAGCGCCCCTGCGGGACAGGCGGTGAGGCAGGGCCGCTCACAGGCATCGCAGGGCCGGGGGGAGGGCGGCGGCAGCGCGACAGGCTCCCGCAGCGCCAGCGCGCCGCGATAGGACACCATCAGTCCCGCAGTGTCATGCACAAGCAGGGTGACGGGAGAGGTGAAGGCACGCCCGGAGCGCAGCGCCCAGCGGGTGAACGGCTTCCATGGCGGCCCGCCGAAGGGGAAATACGCCTTGGCCCGGAGATCGCAGGCCATCCGCCCGATGACCCGCCGCGACCAGCGGTCCAGAGGATCGGGACGACCGTCGCCGAACTCCGGCTCTGCCGTCACATGGCGCCAGAACCCGGGCTCTGCCGGGCCAAGCAGCAGCAGCGTGCCGGTCCCGTCGGGCAGGCCGTCCTCCGGCAGCGGTCGAAAGCCGCCGAAGATCGCAAGCCGATGCCGGGCCGCGATCTCCGCCACCTCGGCCCGGGTTGTCACCGCCGACGCGGCTTGAAGCGCGGTTCCGTAGAGCGGATCAGCGTGCCCGCGCCGTGTTCGGTGAACAGTTCCAGAAGGCAGGCATTGGGTTGCCGCCCATCCAGAATCACCGCCGCGCGGACGCCGCCCTCGATGGCCTCCAGCGCGGTCTGGGTCTTGGGAATCATGCCGCCGGAGATCACGCCCTCCTCCGTCATGCGCTTCACATCCTCGGGCGAAAGCTGGGTCAGGACGTTGCCGTTCGCATCCTTGACGCCAGATACATCCGTCAGCAGCAGCAGACGATCAGCTTTCAGCGCCGCCGCGATCGCCCCCGCCGCCGTGTCACCGTTGACGTTGAAGGTCTCGTTATCGTCGGTGCCCGTCGCGACAGGGGCCACCACCGGGATGATCCCGGCGGCGAACAGGTCCTGGAGCACCTGCACGTTCATCTCCACCGGACGGCCGACGAAGCCCAGTTCCGGGTCATCGGCCACGCAGACCATCAGGTCGTCGTCCTTGCCGGACAGACCCACCGCGCGACCGCCCTCGTCATTGATCGCCTGCACGATCCGCTTGTTGACGAGGCCGGAGAGCACCATCTCCACCACTTCCACGGTGGCCTTGTCCGTCACCCGCTTGCCCCGCACGAAACGGGATTCGATGCCCAGACGCTTCAGCAGGTCGTTGATCTGCGGGCCGCCGCCATGCACCACGACGGGGTTCACGCCCACTTGCCGCATCAGCACGATGTCGCGCGCGAATTCCGCCATCGCCTCATCGTCGCCCATGGCGTTGCCGCCAAACTTCACCACCACGATGGCGTCGTTGTAGCGCTGGAGGTAGGGCAGCGCTTCCGAAAGCGTCTGCGCGGTTGCAATGGGATCGCGGACCACCTGTTTCCTCACCATTCCTGTCTCCCGTAGGCTTCGAGCCCTGCCTAGTGGTTTCGTGGCAGCGTGCCAAGACCCGCGTCTTGCTACTCCAGCGTCGCGATGATTGCGCGAAGCGTTTCTATTCCCTCACCCTTTTCAGAGGATGTGACGATGATCTCCGGGTAGGCGGCAGGGTGTTTGGCGAGCGCCTTTCGCACCTGCGCCAGCACCTTTTCCCGCTCCGGGCCGAGGATCTTGTCCACCTTCGTCAGCACAACCTGAAAGGTCACGGCGGAACGGTCGAGCAGCGTCAGGATTTCCTCGTCCACCGCCTTGATGCCGTGGCGTGCGTCGATCAGTACGAAGGCGCGGCGGAGGGTGGCGCGGCCCGACAGATAGGCCTTCAGCAGCGCCTGCCACTTTCTCACCGTGGCGACGGGAGCCTCGGCGAAGCCATAGCCGGGAAGATCGACGAGGTAGTGATCCTCTCCCGCCGTGAAATAGTTGATCTCCTGCGTCCGCCCCGGCGTGTTGGAGGCCCGCGCCAGCGCCTTGCGGCCGGTCAGCGCATTGATGAGGGAGGACTTGCCCACGTTGGACCGCCCGGCAAAGCACACTTCCAGCCGGTCGGCGGGGGGCAACCCGTCCATCGCGACGACGCCCTTCAGGAAATCCACCGGTCCGGCGAAAAGCAGACGCCCGCGTTCGCGCGCCGCGTCTTCCGGCTCCGGGGCGAGGGTAAAGGTCAGGTCGGTCATGGGAAACTCTCGATCAGAATGCGGTCAGGTCAGTTCCACGCGGTCGCCCGGCCCGACGGTGCCGCCTTCCAGCACCACGGCGTAGACGCCGAAGTCCTGCACGCCCACCAACTCGCGGAGGCCTTTCAGCGTATCGGCATCGACCTTGCCCGTGGCGGGGTTGGCGGTGGTCGCCTTGCACCGCCCGATGCGGTCCACGACGCGGAGCCGTGCGGAACCGATGCGGAGGTCGCGCCCGATCCAGTTCACCTCTTCCCACGCGGGCAGATCGTCCAGCCAGACGTTGCCGCGCCAGCGGTGAATGGACAGGTCCGTGCCCATATGGGCCGACAGGGCGGCATTGGAGGCGAGGTTCTTCAGCGACACGGTCGGAAGCTGGCTGTCCGTCATCCCCCGTCCGGCGGAGACGAGCGCCACCGGCTGCATCGGAGGCTCCGGGCTGATCGGGCGCACCCAGTCGAGAAAGCGTTCCACCTCCGTCACGGGGTCGAAGTCGATCGGGCCAAGGTCGGGATGGTCGAGCGCGAGCCGCCCCGTCGTCTCATCGAACCGCGCGGTGATCGCCATCAGCGCAGGCGTGCGCGCGCCGCGTTCGAAGTTCGCGCAGGGCATCCACCTCGGAGCGCCGGTATCGAACTTGGACATGCCGTGGGTCACGGCCCAGTGCCGGTCGAAGGGAAGGCACTCCGCCTCCGAAAGCAGAACGGACGCGAGTTCTTCGCGTCCGTGAGCCTTGATGGGGTGGCGGTAGAGATGGGCGATGGTCGCCATATACCGGTCCTACTTCTTGGCGGGCTTCTTGTCCGCCGGTTTCGCCGACTTGTTCGCGACGGGCGTGGCGGGTTTCTTTCGCCTGAAACTCGCCTTTATGTTCCCGAACAGGTCAACTCTCGCCCCGTGGCTGCGCATGATGGCATATTGCTGGACGAAGGTGATGACGTTGTTGGTGATCCAGTAAAGCACAAGACCGCTCGCGAAGGATCCCAGCATGAACATGAACACCCAGGGCATCCAGGCAAAGATCATCGCCTGCGTCGGGTCCGGCGGCGCCGGGTTCAGCTTCTGCTGGAACCACATGGAGATGCCGAGGAAGATCGGCAGCATGCCGAGGAAGATCGTCGCCATCAGCGTCCCGTGCATGGGCGCAGCCCAAGGCAGGAGGCCGAACAGGTTGTAGAGCGACGACGGGTCCGGGGCCGAGAGGTCGCGGATCCAGCCGATCCACGGCGCATGGCGAAGCTCGATGGTGACGAAGATCACCTTGTAAAGCGAGAAGAAGATCGGGATCTGCACCAGCACGGGCAGACAGCCCGCCGCCGGATTCACCTTCTTCTCCTTGTAGAGCGCCATCATCCCCTGCTGGAGCTTCATCCGGTCGTCGCCGACCTGCTCCTTCAGCTTCTCCATCTCCGGCTGAAGCTCTTTCATCCGGGCCATGGAGACGTAGGACTTGTAGGCGAGCGGAAGCACCAGCGCCTTCAGCACGAAGGTCAGCGCGATGATGGACCAGCCCATGTTGCCGATGAAACCGTGCAGCCAGTGCAGCAGCCAGAAGATCGGCTTGGTCAGGAAGAAGAACCAGCCCCAGTCGATCACGTCGATGAAGCGGTCAACGCCGACGTCATTCTGATAATGACGGATCGTTTCCCACTCCTTCGCGCCGGCGAAGAGCATGGTGGAGGAACTGCCGGTTTCCCCTGCCGCGATGGTCAGCGTGGGGAGGCGGGCCTCCGTCTGATAGACGCTCGACTGATCGGAATACTTGGCGACGGCGGTGAAGCTCTGCCCCGGCATGGGAACCAGCGTTGTCATCCAGTATTTGTCGGTAAAGCCGATCCAGCCGTTGGCGCTGACATCGACCGTTTCTGCCCGGGCGCCGCCCTCACGGTCGGAGCGGGGCAGGTCGGCCATCTTCTTGTATTTGATCTCGGTCAGCTTGCCGTCCGCCATCTGCACGACGCCTTCGTGCAGGATGAAGAAGTTCTGCAGATCGGCCGGCAGCCCGTGGCGCGCGACGATGCCGTAAGGGGCAAGCCGCACTTCCGCCCCGGTATTGTTCTCGACCGACTGGGTGACGGTGAACATGTAGTTCTCGTCGATCGCCATCTTCTGATGGAAGACGAGGCCCTGACCGTTGTCCCAGACAAGCTCCACCGGCGCGCCGACGCCCAGCCTGTCGCCGGAGGCCAGCGTCCAGGGCGTGTTCGGTCCCGGCATCTGCGCATAGTCGAGCGTGCCGCCCGGCGCCCAGCCGTAGAGCGCGTAGTATGCCCCCTGCGCGCCGATCGGGGAGAGCAGCCGCACATACGGGCTGGTCTCGTCCAGCGTCTGACGATAGCCGGTCAGTTCCAGATCGTCGATCCGGCCCCCCACCAGCGAGACGCTGCCCGCAAGGCGGGGCGTCTCGATCGCCAGCCGCGGCGCGGTCTCCGGCGTCGCCTGCGCGGACGTGCCGGGTGCGGTGCCGGGAGCGACGCCCGGCGTGGTGCCGGGTTGGGCTGTCGGCGGGGGCAACACCCCTTCCACCTGTTGCGTCACCGCATCTGGCGTGGTCGGCTGCACCTGATCGGCGGGCGGAAACAGCAGAAACCACACCACGATCACGATGAAGCTCAGGACGGATGCGATGATGAGGTTCTTGTTCTGATCGTCCATCACGGACTTCCACCTGTCGTGCCTTTGGAATCAGGGCCGGTTCAACAGGCCGACCGGGCAAAGGTCAAGCAGATTTCCCCGAATCGGCCCCCGTGGTCACTTCCGGGAGAGGTGAAAGGCGGCGTCCGGCCTGATCGCGCCCTCCGGCCGGGCCACGCCGCGCTCCGCAAGGTCGATCAGATGGGCGAGGACATTGCGCTCCGCCGCATGCATGAGGGGGGCGGGCGTGTCGGTATAGATCGTTGCGGCGATGCTGCGGGCGGTGCTCTCGCCTGCCTCCAGCGCCGCGCGGATCTGCCGCTCCCGCATCCGGCGATGATCGCGGAGCCAGCCGATCCGCGCGGTGGCGTCGGTGACCGGTGCGCCGTGGCCGGGCAGGAACACCGCCTCCGCCTGCGGCATCAGCCGGTCGAGAGAGGCCATGTAGGCCCCCATGTCGCCATCCGGCGGCGACACGATGGAGGTGGCCCAGCCCATCACCTGATCGCCCGACAACACGAACCCGCCCCACAGGAAACTCAGGTGATTGCCAAAATGTCCGGGCGTGTGCAGCGCGCGGAGCGGCTGCCCGCCGGCAAGGATTTCCGCCCCGTCGGCCAATTCCTCATCCGGGGCGAAGGTCGGATCCGCCCCTTCACCGCCATCGGACATGCCCGCCGCGACCAGCCCCTCCATCGTTTCGCTCCGGCCCGCTGCGCTGTCGCCGAAGGCGGTGACAGGGGCGCTCACTTCCGCCGCCAGCCGCGCGGCGAGCGCGGAGTGATCGACATGGCTGTGGGTGACGAGGATCCGCTCGATCCGCTCTCCGGGCCGCAGGGCTTCCAGGATCGCGGCAAGGTGGCGTTCGTCGTCGGGGCCGGGATCGACAAGCGTCACGCGCCCCTCACCCAGCAGGTAGGTGTTCGTGCCGCGATAGGTCATGGCCGAGGGGTTCGGTGCGACGATGCGGCGCAACCCCGGCGCCAGTGTCTCGGGCGCGCCCGCCGTCGGATTGAAATCGTCCATCTCCGTCCTCTCCACAGCCTCTGGCCATTCTCCCTGACCCGTCCTAGGGTTCTGGCATGGATTTCGGCTGGTTGAAACGGATGATGCCCCGCGGTCTCTATGGCCGGGCCGCGCTCATCCTGATCGTGCCGGTTGTGACCATCCAGCTCGTCGTCTCCGTCACCTTCATCCAGCGGCATTTCGAGGGTGTCACCCGCCAGATGACCCGCAGCGTGGCGAGCGAGGTGACTTTCGTCGCGGCGATGGTCAATGCCGCCTCCTCGCTGCAAGAGGCGCAGCGCCGGGTGGGCGAGGTGATGGGGCCGCTGGAACTCGGTGTCACGCTGCCCGCGCCCAATGCCCCCCGAACCAACGAGCGTGTCTGGATCGATTTCTCCGGCCGGGTCGTGACCGCCACGTTCGAGCAGGCGGTGCCGAATATCACCGGTGTTCATCTGCTGGATGAGGAAAAGGCGGTGCGCATCGGGTTGCAGACCCGCTACGGGCCGATGGAGGTGCGGATGACGCGCCTTCGCGTATCCGCCTCCAACCCGCACCAGCTTCTGGTGCTGATGGTCTCCACCTCCATCCTGATGACGGCGGTGGCCTATCTGTTCCTGCGCAACCAGCTTCGCCCGATCAAGCGCATGGCCGCGGCGGCGGAGGCCTTCGGCAAGGGCCAGAGCGTCCGCTTCCGGCCCACGGGCGCCGCCGAGGTCCGCTCCGCAGGGCGGGCCTTTCTGGAGATGCGGGACCGGATCGAACGGCAGATCGAGCAGCGGACCCTGATGCTCTCCGGCGTGAGCCACGACCTGCGCACCCCGCTCACCCGGCTGAAACTCGGCCTCTCGCTGGTCGATGACGGCAGCGAGGAGGTGGAGGAGTTGCAGCGCGACGTGAAGGACATGGAGGTGATGCTGGACAGCTTCCTCGCCTTCGCGCGGGGAGATGCGCTTGAGGATCCGGTGCCGACCGACCCCGCCGAGCTTCTGGAGCGCGTGGTGGCGGATGCGGAACGCGCGGGCCAGAAGGTCACCATCGGCCATCTGCGCGGACGGATGGAGCCGGTGCCGCTCCGCCCGATGGCGGTTGAGCGGGCGCTGCACAACCTCATCGGCAACGCTGTCCGATATGGCACGCAGGCGGAGCTGTCGCTCGACATCTCCGACCGGACGGTGTGCTTCACGGTGGAGGACGACGGGCCCGGCATTCCCGAGGAAAGCCGTGGCGCGGCATTGCGCGCCTTCTCCCGGCTCGATTCGTCACGCAATCAGGACCGGGGGACGGGAGTGGGGCTTGGCCTCGCCATCGCCGCCGATATCGCGCGAAGCCACGGCGGGCGGCTGAAGCTTGGAGAGAGCAGCCGTTTCGGTGGGCTCCGGGCGGAGATCGAGCTGGCCCGCTGATCCGTTCGCCTTGCTCTTTGCCCGCACGCGATTACCTGACAAGCGAACCATCCGAGGAGAGACGTCATGTCCAATACGCCCCACACGCTCGAGGAAGAATTCCCCGACCGGATCGAAGCCATTCACGCGCGAAAGGCGAAGGACGCGGTCTTTGCCCTGCTGCTGAAACAGTATGACGAGGTGAACGACGCGGTTCATCTCGCCGAAACCCGCGTCACCCCGATGAGCGAGGAAGCGGAGGAGGAACTCCGCCGCAAGAGGCTCGTCATCAAGGACGAGATCGTCCGGTCGCTCGAACAGGAGTGACGGGCGGGACATGCGGTCGCCCCGCCGAAGCGGCGGCCGCACCCCGCGCGCCGTGAACATGTCCGCCCGGGCATCTGGCGGGCTGCCGAGAAAGCCGGGCACCCCCCGGTCTTGCATTGATCCGGTCTTGCGTTGAAATGCGGAACATCTGTCCGGTCAGGCACCAAAACGTGCGGTTTCCGGGGCGCTCCCCAACAATGTGGGGAAGATCTCCGCCCCAGAGCGACCGCGGAATGCTTTTTCAGCAGTTTTTCAGCAGCCTGTACCGATTGCGGACAGGGGCTCGGGGGCCGGCTGGGTGTTTGCGGTCGTCCGGGAGCTGACCGCTGGGCTGACCTCCGCGGCTGTCCTCCCGGAGCGGGTCCGCCCGTGTGGAGCCGGACCGGGGGCTGGTGCAAGCGTCCGGCCTGTCCTATGTCGGGTGTCTCCCCCCTTGGGCTGCGGCCCGGACTTCAGGCAGGACGCGATGGCGAAGATCACCTATATCGAAGCGAATGGCACCGAACATGTCGTGGACGTGCCGAACGGCCTTACCGTGATGGAAGGCGCGCGGGATAACGACATTCCGGGGATCGAGGCCGATTGCGGAGGGGCCTGTGCCTGTTCCACCTGCCACGTCTATGTCGCCCCCGACTGGGTGGATCGCCTGCCCGCCAAGGATCCGATGGAGGAGGACATGCTGGACTTCGCCTGGCAGCCCGATCCCGTCCGTTCCCGCCTGACCTGCCAGATCAAGGTGACGGAAGCGCTGGATGGCCTTGTCGTCAATATGCCCGAGAAGCAGATCTGATCCACCGGCCTCGTCTCCCGGCTCTCGTCGCGTGCGGGCAGCGAATGCCTTTGACTGTGCCACGATGACATGTGAGCGGCTCGGTGTCGGTGTCGGTGTCGGTGTCGGTGTCGGTGTCGGTGTCGGTGTCGGTGTCGGTGTCGGTGTCGGTGTCGGTGTCGGTGTCGGTGTCGGCTTTGCTGGCCCGCGCCGGTCGCAGATTACGCAGGGGATCGGGGCAGATCATCTACGTACCGTTCCACCCCGGATGCGGGGGCGAGGAGGGCATGGATTTTCGCGATTCGGGTGACCGTGATTCAAATGACCCCGATTCAGGTGACGGGGGCGGATGGTGCCGATGGCCCGGACCGGTTTATGGCCTGGCCGTATTCTCTAACAGGCTGCTGAAAAAGGCTTTTTGGCCTGTGTTGGAGCGGAAATTGTTCGCCATCGGACGAAATCCAGCCGGAAATCCATATACTTCCGGGCGTTTTCGGGCCGATTTTCCGATTTCCGGCACATAGGCAGGACACTTCAGGATTTTTTCAGCAGCCTGTTAACGTTCGCGTCGCGCCAAGCGTTTGCGGCAGGATCTGCGGGTATTGTCGGCGTTGTGGGTCAGCGTTCTGGGTCGGCGTTCCGGGACGGCGCTCTGCTCCCAAAGTGCATTGATCGGTAGCATCCACTCCGGGGGAACGCGACGCTCCGCCCGCCGGTGACGCGCCCGCCGTCTCAGAGGCTGCGCATCAGAGCGCGCGCCAGCCAATGTCATGGCGGCAAAAGCCCTCCGGCCAGTCCACCCGCTCCACCATCGCATAGGCCCGTTCCCGCGCCTCCGCCAGTGTCGCGCCCCTTGCGGTGAGGTTCAGCACCCGCCCGCCATTGGCAAGGATGCGCCCCTCCCGCTCCACCGTGCCCGCGTGAAAGCACATGCGGGAACTGTCGGACGGCAGCGCGTCCAGCCCGCGGATTTCCGTGCCCTTCACGTAATCGCCGGGATAGCCGTCTGCGGCCATTACCACGGTCAGCGCGTGGTCATCGGCCCAGCCGACCGTCATTTCCGCAAGACGCCCTTCGGCAGCGGCGTGGAGCAGGTCCAGCGCCTGCGCCCCGAGCCGCATCATCAGCACCTGACATTCCGGGTCGCCGAAACGGACGTTGTATTCCACAAGCCGCGCGCGGCCGTCCTTGATCATCAACCCGGCATAGAGGACGCCCCGAAACGGCGTGCCGCGCCGCGCCATCTCTGCCATGGTGGGTTTCACGATCTCCTCCAGCGCCTGCCGCTGGATCGCCGCGCTGAGCACGGGGGCGGGGGAATAGGCGCCCATGCCGCCGGTATTGGGGCCGGTATCGCCATCGCCCACGCGCTTGTGATCCTGCGCGGTGCCGACGGGAAGCACCGTCTCCCCGTCGCAGAGGATGAAGAAGGAGGCTTCCTCCCCCTCCATGAATTCCTCGATGACGACCTCCGCGCCGGCCTCCCCGAACTGGCCGCCGAACATGTCCTCGATGGCGTCCTCGGCCTCCGCGAGCGCCATGGCGACGACGACGCCCTTGCCTGCTGCAAGGCCGTCCGCCTTCACCACGATGGGCGCGCCGGTCTGCCGCACATAGGCAAGGGCGGCCTCCCGCGCCGTAAAGCGGGCATAGCCTGCGGTGGGTGCATGGGCGGCGTCACAGATCTCCTTGGTGAAGGCCTTGGAGGCTTCCAGCCGTGCGGCGGCGGCAGACGGGCCGAAAGTCAGAAACCCGGCGGCGCTCAGCGCATCCGCGATCCCGGCGGCCAGCGGAGCCTCAGGCCCGATGACCACGAAGTCGATGGCATTCGCCTCGCAGAATTCGAGCACGTCGGCCGCGTCGAGAATGTCGATCGCCGCCGTCTCCGCCAGTTCCGCGATGCCTGCGTTACCGGGTGCGACGATGAGCCGGTCGCATTTCGGGTTCTGCTTGATCGCCCAGGCCAGCGCATGTTCGCGCCCGCCGCCGCCCAGTATCAGGATGTTCATGTCTCGGCCCGTTCCGTTCGGTTGGCGGGCGTTCTAAGATGGCCGCGCCCCTTGAGCAAGCGAGTGTGACGTGTCCGACCTGTTTGAAGATCCCGAACCCCGGGATGAGCCCCGCCGGAATGAGCCGGAATTCAGCGTCTCCGAACTGTCGGGAGCGGTCAAACGCTCCATCGAGGGCGGGTTTTCCCATGTCCGTGTGCGCGGAGAGGTGGGGCGTGTCGTGGTGGCGCGCACGGGTCATGTCTATTTCGACCTGAAGGACGACAAGGCGACGCTGGCGTCCATCTGCTGGAAAGGCACGGCCTCCCGGCTCACGGTGATGCCGGAGGAAGGGATGGAAGTGGTGGCCACGGGGCGGCTCACCACTTTCGCCCAGCAGTCGAAATACCAGATGGTGGTGGAGGACGTGGCCCCCGCCGGTGTCGGCGCGCTCATGGCGATGCTGGAGAAGCGTCGCGCGCAGTTGCAGGCCGAGGGGTTGTTCGACCCCGCCCGCAAGAAGCAGATCCCCTTTCTGCCGGAGGTGATCGGCGTGGTGACATCGCTTCAGGGGGCGGTGATCCGGGATATCCTGCACCGTCTGCGCGACCGCTTTCCGCGCCGCGTGCTGATCTGGCCGGTCGCCGTACAGGGCAAGGACTGCGCCCCCCAGGTTGCGGCCGCGATCCGCGGCTTCAACGCGCTTTCCACAGGTGGCCCGATTCCCCGGCCCGATCTGCTGATCGTCGCGCGCGGGGGGGGCTCCATCGAGGACCTTTGGGGCTTCAACGAGGAGGAGGTGGTGCGCGCCGCCGCGGCCTCCCGCATTCCGCTGATCTCCGCCGTCGGGCATGAGACGGATACGACGCTGATAGATTTCGCCTCCGACTGTCGTGCGCCGACACCGACCGCGGCTGCCGAGATGGCGGTTCCGGTGCGGCTGGACCTGCTCGCGGCGGTGGAAGGGCAGGGGGCGCGGCTCCTGCGCGCGGCGGGGCAGGGGGTGGCCCTGCGCGGACAGCGGCTTCGCGATCTGGCGCGCGCGCTGCCCCGACCGGAGGCGTT
>NZ_NIPW01000055.1 GCF_002196855.1 Haematobacter genomosp. 1
CCCTGCCAGCGCCGGTGCAACCGCCCGCCGCCGTCCGGCGCGATCCGCAGCGCGCCCGATCTGCCGCCCGGCAGAGGCGAGCGGGTCGAGATGCGCGGTGCTCTGCGGCAGCAGCGTCGCCCGCCCCGCAAGGCGCACCCGCCCCCGCAGAACCGCGTTGGCGGGCAGGAGGCCAAGGATGGCATGGGCAAGGATGCTCTTGCCCGCGCCGGAGGCGCCTATGACCGCCAGCACCTCCCCCGGGCGAAGCCGGAAGCTCACCCCCGTCAGGCAGGCATGCTCCACCTGCCGGAAAAGGCCGCTGTAGCGCCGGAACGTCACCGAAAGGTCTGCCACTTCCAGCATCAGTTTCGCCCCTCCCGCGGGTTCGCCAGCCGCTCTGCCGCGGAGCCGAGCGCGTCGAAGGCCAGCACCATGGCAAGCAGCGCGAGCCCGGGAAACACCCCCAGCCACCAGCGCCCCGCCGAAAGATGCCGCATCGCCTCCGCCAGCATGACGCCGATGGCGGGCCGCGACGGCTCCAGCCCGAAGCCGAGGAAGGTCAGACCCGCTTCGTGCAGGATGGCATGGGGGAACATCAGCAGGAATCCCACCAGCATCTGCGGCCCGAGATGCGGCAGGATATGCCGGCGCAGGATGAACAGGCGGGAGTGCCCGAACCCGCGCGAGGCCTCCACATAGGGGGCGGCCTGAAGCTGGAGCAACTCCGCCCGCAGGATCCGCGCGAGCCGGGGCCAGTGCGACAGCGCCACCGCCCAGATGACCGCCCCGGTGCCGCCGCCGAAGGCGAATGACAGCAGCACCAGCAACAGAAGATGCGGCAGCGCAAGCATGACATCGGTCACGAACCCCGCCGCCCTGTCCGGCCAGCGACCAAGGGCGGCGGCACCGGCCATCAGCGCGGCGATCACCACGGACATGCCCGCCGCCAGCAGCCCGATCCGCAGGCTGAGTACCAGACCGCTGACCACCCGCCCCAGCATGTCCCGCCCCATCGCATCCGTGCCGAACGGATGCGCGAGCGACGGGGGCAGGTTCCGCTGTCCGAAATCCGCCGCCAGCCCGCCCGGACCGGGCAACAGCGATGCCACCACCAGCCCGAACAGCAGCAGGGCCACTCCAAGCCCGGTCACCGCTGCCCGCGCCCGCCCCGTGATCGCCCCGGCAGTCATGAGGCGCCCCGGTGGAGCCGCGGGTCCACCAGCCGGTAGAGCAGGTCGGCCACTGTA
This sequence comes from Haematobacter genomosp. 1, assembly GCF_002196855.1. Taxonomy (GTDB): domain Bacteria; phylum Pseudomonadota; class Alphaproteobacteria; order Rhodobacterales; family Rhodobacteraceae; genus Haematobacter. Next base: position 1,230 of record NZ_NIPW01000055.1, read on the forward strand.
TTCGCGCTTGCCACCACGGCGGCGGTGACCAGCGTGATGGCGAGCAGCAGGGCCACATCGCCCTGCAGGCCCGCCTGCACCGTCGCCCGCCCCAGCCCCGGCCAGGCAAACACCTGCTCCGCCAGAATGGAGCCGCCGAAGATCTCTCCGGTGGAGGCGAAAAGGATGGTGATAGCGGGCAGCGCCGCATTGGGCGCGCCGTGCCGTAGGAGGATATCCCACCGCCCCGCCCCCTGCGCGCGGGCGAGCAGAACGTGATCGCTCGCCATAACCTCCACCAGCTTCGCCCGGACATGCAGCGCCACCTGCGCCACGCCGAAGAGCGTCAGCACGGCGAGCGGCAGGATCAGATGGGCAAGGCGCATGGCAAGGGTCACCTCCTCAGCCGGGACGCCGATCGGCCCGGCACAGCACACCGGCGTCCAGCGGAGCGCGACGGAAAACAGCAGGAGGAGCAGCATGGCCAGCCAGAAGGTCGGCGTTGCGGCGAGCAGGTAGCAATAGCCCTTGATCAGCCTGTCCGGCCAGCGCCCGCGCCAGCCCGCCGCCACCAGCGCCAGTCCGAAGCCCAGAAGCCCCGACAGCAGCCACGCCCCTCCCGCCAGCAATGCCGAGGGGCCGAGCCTTGCGCGCAGCACCTCGGCCACCGGCGCGTTGAAGCTCGTGCTGAAGCCCCAGTCCCCGGCGAGCAGGTTTCGCGCCCAGTGAAGGAACTGCTCCCCCGCGGGCCGGTCCAGTCCCCAGCGGGCGGCAATCTCCGCCTTCCGCTCCGGTCCCAGATGGGCCATGGCCGGGCCGAGATAGGCATCCACCGGATCGACGGGCGAGGTATTCATCAGCAGAAACGCGGCCAGTGCCACAGCCAGCAGCACCGCAGGCAGCCGCAGGACCGGCCAAAGGAGACCGAGGGGGAGACCGCGCGCCCTCACGCCGTAGACCACGGAGCCCGGACGCCATCCGGCGCGGCCTCTGCTCCGCGTGGCGCCCGCTCCATCGCCGCCCTGAACCGGCCGGAAGCGGCGGCGGGATTGCCGCCTGCTCCGGCCCGGGCAGGCACTCGGGCAGGCAGGCAGGCGCGCAGGCGGGGGGTCAGGCGGGCGGTCAGCAGACCACGAACCGGTAGCTGCTCCGCAAGACCGCCACGGACTGGAACGGCGATGAGAGGGGCGCATCGACCCCCCCATCGTCGCGCCAACCTTTCCGCGAACCGAGTGAGGAGGCCACGACAGCAGAACGCGATGTCATGGCGGGCCGGACTGGGCGGCAGCAACAGGCGGAAGGCAGCGCCGGGCGCCGCAAGCCTGCCGGACGCCAGACCACGAGGTGTCAGTCTCCGGAGTGCCAGACCCGGGAATGCCAGAGTACTGGGTGACAAACCACGGGCAACCAGACCGCAGAGGACCAGACTACGGAGGACCAGACCACAGAGGACCGAACTATGGACGCCCGGACTACGGACGCCCGGATGGCGGAGCGCCTGAACACTGAACGCCTGTCCATAGAACACCTGAACACAGGACACCTGTCCACGGGACGCCACACCGCGGGACCCCACACCACGAACCACGCGACGGGGGCACGCGGGGCTGCCATGGCGTAGGATCGGGCGGCGGGTGGCCTCGCTCAGGAGGGTTGGAGGGCGCGCCGTCCGGCGGCAGGAGGCCGCGCCACGTCCGGCGCGGCGGGTCCGGCGAAGATGGGCGGCGCTGCCGAAGCCCCGTCCTGACAGGTCGCGATGGCGATACCCAATGCTGTCCTTAGGCGCGTGGGAGAGGATCTCCGAGCGCCCGTCCTGACGGCTCCCGGCAATGCCGCGCCTGCGCGTGCGGGAGCCGGCCTCCCCCCCGGCAACCCTGCAGGAAAGCGGTCGCTGCCCGTTGCCATGGCGGCGCAGGAAAGCGCGGGCCTCCGGCTCACCAATCGTTCCCGCCACGCGGACGGAGGGTTCGTGCGTGGACCATCCGTCGCCTGCTGCGCCACCGCTTGACGGGTCGCGCGGTGAGGCTCCGCACCCCGGCTCGCTGCCCGAGGCGTGGATCACCTCCCAGCCGACCCGCGATGGCCCACACGCGGAGGGGCGAGCCGGCTGGCCCCGGCGTAGGGGTCGCGACGCATTGCCCCCGGACTTTGTCGCCCCGGCAGGGTTCCGGCCCCACTCACGCCTACGCTCACAGAGATGCTTGCCTCCGATCATTCGCAGGTCCAGCGCCATTCGGAGATGCCTGCGGTGATCGGCCAGCCATGGCCGTGCGGTTCCACCTGCAAGGGGCCGAGGTCGAGGCAATCATCGACGAGATAGACATGATCGAGGTTGACCAGCCACGCCCACGCATTGTCCCCTGCGGTGCCGTAATGCTGCGCGGCCTCCGCCCAGAGCGGATAGGACGCTTCAAGGCTCTCCGCCGCCTGCGCCCGATCGAACAAGGCGTCCACCTCCGGGTTGGCGTAGAAGGTCGGGTTCAGATACTCCACCCCCTGCAACCGCCCGGAATAGAGCGCATAGACCTGATAGGGCGAATGGCTGCCGAAGCCGAAGACCACGGGCTCCACATGCATCACGCGGCCAATGCTCTGCCAGCTTCCCCCCTTCGCCACCGCCGCGATCCCCAGCGGGCGGAGGAGTTCGGCCACCGTCTCCGCCAGCGCCTGCCGCGTCGCATCTCCGGCGGGGTAGTTGATGGCGAATGCCGCACGCGTCCCGCCCCTGACACGGACCCCGTCCGGGCCGTGAAGCCAGCCCGCCTGATCGAGCGTGGCCCGCGCGGCGTCCCCGTCAGGGGCGAACGGAGCATCGCCGCCCCAGGGCAGGCCATCGGCGGGGCCGAAGGCGGGCGTGCCATGCCCCTCCAGCGCCACGTCCACGATCAACGCGCGGTCAAGCCAGAGGTTGATCGCCCGCCGGATCGCCGGGTCGGAGGTGACCGGATTGCCGACCTGCCGCCCTGACTCCTCATGCGGGGGGGTGAAGGGCAGGCTGATGCCCCGGTTGTCCACCGTGCGCGCGGAAACGGCATGGAAGCCGGAAGGGACCGCCTCGGCAAGCTGGGGGGGAACGGCCACCATCTGCGCAGCCCCTGCCCTCGCCGCCGCCAACCCGCCATCCGCCCCGGTGAACAGAAAGGTGATCTGCCGGAAGGCGGGCTTCTTGCCGTAATAGTCGTCGTTCCGGGCGACAATGAGCTGTCCGCCTTCCGACCATGACACGAAGCGGTATGGCCCGGAGCCAACGGGAGCGCGCCCGTAACCCGGTCCATAGCCCGCCTCCGGCACGATGCCGAGGCTGTAGAATGTCTCTGCGAAGGTGATCCACGGGCGGGAGAGGGTGATGCGGAGCGTCCGGTCATCCACCGCCTCTGCCCCCTCCATTACGGAGAGGTCGAGCGGGCCCGCCGCCTCCCGCGCGGTGCGGAAGGTGAAGGCCACGTCCTGCGCGCGGACGGGGCGGCCATCGCTGAACCGCGCATCGGGACGGATGGTGATCGTCCAGACGCGGCGATCCTCCGACAGCCGCCATTCGGTCGCGAGATCGGGAAGCGTCTCCAGCGCCGGGCCGCGCTTCAGCAGGGTGGACTGGAAAAGCGGGTTGCCATAGCTGCCCCAGCCGGTCATCGGGTCGAAACCCGTCTCCGGCTCTCCCCCGATGGCCAGCACCAGATCCTCTCGCGCCGGTGCCATGCCTGCGGCAAGGACAAGGGCCGCCGAAAGGGCGATGAGAAGCTTCTGGCGCATGGTTCCCGGGCGTATGATGTTTTCAGGAAAAATGCCTACCGCAAGCGGCGTGGAACCGGCAAGTGGCATCCGCTACACTGGGCGAAAGAATGGCACGGGGGGCCGGGATGCAACGGGTAACGATGACGATCGATGCGGAGCAGCTTGCCACGCTCGACGCCTATGCCAGCGCGCGCGGCTATGCCAGCCGGTCGGAGGCGATGCGTGACATCCTGCGGGAGGTGGAGGCGCGGCAGGTGGCCGAGGAGGCGGAGGGCCACTGCTTTGCCACGCTGACCTATGTCTATGAACATGAGACGCGGGAACTCGCCCGGCGGCTTACCGCGGCACAGCACGACCATCATGACCTTTCCGTTGCGGCGCTGCATGTCCATGTGGATCACGACGACTGTCTGGAAGTCGTGGTGCTGAAAGGCGCGACGGCGGACGTGCGCGCCTTTGCCGATGCCGTGACGACCCAGCGCGGCGTGCGGGCGGGAAGCCTGCACGTGATCCCCGCCACGCGGCATGCCAACCCCGTCGCGTCGGTTTCCGAGCGCGGAACATCCGCCGGACACGTACATGTGCGCCCGGCGGCGGTGGAAGACAGCGGGAAGCCGTAAAACCTCCCCTGCGCTGCAGGCTGGGCGGGGCGTCCGGGGACTGAGCGCACTACGGATGCCGAAAAGGCTCCGCGAGCCCGCTCCGAAACCCTTTCCGCGCAACGCGGTGTCCCATCGAAACACCTCGTTGCGTTAACAGGCCGCTAAAAAATCCCGAAGTGTCATGCCTCTGCGCCGGAAATCGGAGGATCGGCCAGAGAATGCCCTGAAGTGAAGTATGGATATCCGGCTGGATTTCGTCGGGTGCGAATGATTTCCGCTCCAAGGCAAGCCAAAAAGCCTTTTGGGCAGCCTTTTAACGCCCCGCTCTGATGCGGCGGCGAGACCCCATGCGCGTTGCGACATCAGCCCTGCCATCCTGCGAGGAAAACCCTCGCCCTCTACCCGGCCACCGGCGTGCAGCCAACCCGGGCATGGACCGTCTCTTCGGCGTGGCTATACTGCGCCCGAACCCGCGCGTGGAGGGCGCATCAGATGTCCCCATCCCCGACCCCGCCCGACTGGCTGGACCGCCTTCCCCATCGCCGCTGGTTGGAGCGGGAAGCCCAACGGCTGCTGGATTTCTCCAAGCCTTCGCGCGTGGGCGACGGCTTCGTCGCGCTCGACAATGCGGGCCGCGTGCCCTCCGGCGCGGTGGCTGACACGATCATCACCGCACGGATGACGCACTCCTACGCGCTGGCGGCGCTGCAGGGCCTGCCGGGGGCGGAGACGCTGGTGGCGCATGGTGTGGCGTCGCTCAGCGGCCCGCTGCGGGACAAGCGCAACGGGGGTTGGTGGGCCACGGCGGCGGGCGGCGGGCGCAAGCTCGCCTATCTCCACGCCTTCGTGGCGCTCGGGGCAAGCTCTGCCGTCGCGGCGGGAGCGGCGGGCGCAGAGGCGCTGCTCGCAGAGGCTGCCGACGTGCTGGAAACCCGCTTCTGGTCGGAGGAGGAAGGCGCACTGCGCGAGAGTTTCGACCCCGGTTGGGGCGGGGAGGAAGACTATCGCGGCGCCAACAGCAACATGCACGGGATGGAGGCGATGCTCGCGCTGGCCGATATCTCCGGCCAGCCGCTGTGGCGGGAGCGTGCCCTCCGCGTGGCGGCGCGTCTCATCCACGGCGCGGCCCGTGCCAACGGCTACCGCCTGCCCGAGCATTACGGGCGCGACTGGGCGCCGCTCCGCGACTACAACCGGGACCGGCCGTGGGATGACCTCCGCCCCTTCGGCACCACGCCGGGTCACGCGATGGAATGGGCGCATCTGCTGCTGAAACTGGAGGCGGCGCTGATCCGGCAGGGCGCCGCGGTGCCGGGGTGGCTTCTGGACGATGCCGTCGCGCTTTTCGACACCGCCATGGCGGACGGCTGGGGGGCCGACGGCCTGCCGGGACTGGTCTATACGCTGGACTGGGAGGGCCGTCCCTCCATCGCCAACCGCGCGCACTGGGTGCAGGCGGAGGCCGTGGTCGCGGCAGCGACCCTGCTCCGCCGAACGGGCGAGCCGCGGTTCGAAGCGTGGTATCGGCGGCTCTGGGACTACATCGACCTCACCCTGATCGACCGGCAGGCGGGCGGCTGGCTGCATGAGGTGGATGCGGCGGGAAGACCGACGGAGCGGATCTATCGCGGCAAGGCCGACCTCTATCATGCCTTTCAGGCATTGCTGGCCCCCGTTCTGCCGCCTGCACCCTGCTACGCCGCGGCGCTTGCGGAACTGCCTCCGCCCCGCGATCCCTTTCGACCGTAGGCAGCGGGCAGCGAAGGAAACCCGGCGCGTGGACGGTGTGCAACAGGGATTCCACCCGCCCGAAATCCCGACAGGCTGCTGAAAAAAGGCTTTCAGGGCTACGCTGGAGCGGAC
>NZ_NIPW01000056.1 GCF_002196855.1 Haematobacter genomosp. 1
CCGTCCACATCGCCAGAGAACAGGCCCTTGCGCTCGACCGTGCGGACATAAGGCATCTCAAATCCGTTTTGAGATAGTTCGCGGCGGGTCGGGTCTTCCATCGCTGCGGCAATGGCAACGAGGGTGCGGCGCTTCATGACCGGGCCTCCCCGTGCCGCGTCTCGACAGCCGCCACCCGATCCTCCACGCGGATCCAAGGATTGTGGCCATCAGGCATGAGACAGTCCCGCCCCGGCAAGTCATCCGTTCCGGCAAGGCCGTCGAGAAACCCGGCCACGGAATAGAGGCAGCGCAGGGCCGCGCGGTAGTCCTCTCCTGCGGCGAAGCTGTCGGGAACCCTCCCCCCGCTGTGCATGGCGTCGAGACGGCAGACGGCTTCCGCCAGTTGATAGCGGCACCCGTCCAGCGACTTCGCCCGGTGACAGGCCAGCGCGGCGCGGAGCATCTGCGTCCGGTCGTAGGCGTGAAGCTTCTGGTCGTCGTGGTAGAGTTCCGCTGTCGGGCTGGAACAGGGGGCGAGGTCCAGCTCATGCTCGCGGGCGAGCGTCATCGCCAATGCCCGGCCAATGCGGGCAGGCTCGCAGCCCTCGGAGACAAGCTCCGGCTCATATCGCATGGTCATGCCGC
>NZ_NIPW01000006.1 GCF_002196855.1 Haematobacter genomosp. 1
GTTCTCTGGCGATGTGGACGGTGTGACGGCGGCGGTGATGACGGATCGGGACGACACGCCTGTCATGCAGTGGTTTGGGCGCTGGCTGGAGGTGACCGCCCGCATGCGCGCGCTTCCAGCCGGGTCGCCCGCTTTCGACGGGCTTCTTGATGAGCAGACCTCAATCGAGGACAGCCTGCTCACCCTCCCGGCGGAGAACGCCCGTGACTTCGTGGCGAAGGTCTATGCCTACACGAACCGTGGGGAGGGCGGGTTGCCCAGCCACAACGAGCTACCGGCGCTCTGGGCCGAGGCCCGCGCCCTGGTGTTCCACACCGGCTGCATCGTTCACGCCCAAGCCCATCCACAGGAGGACAGGACATGATTACCGACAGCGACATTGCCCATATCGACAAGATCGAACGGGCCGTCAGCTTCGCCTATACCGCCTCCGGCCTCGTCACGGCCGCCCGGCTGGCTCTGGAGAGCAACACGGGTGCCAGTCAGGGGGAAGGCGCGGAATGGGCCGTCGCCCTCACCCTGGAACTCGCGGAGGTGTTCATGGGCGCCAGCATCGATGGCATGGAACTGGCCGGGATGAAGCCATGAGCGATGAAACCCCAGAGGATTTCCGACCAGAGCGCGCAGCGCTCGCCGGGCTGGATGCCGTCGAAAGACTAATGCTGATGCACTCGCTTCGCCTGACAGTGGAAGCCAAAAGCAGGAGCTGGGAGACGCGCCGTCTCAACCAGTTCATGGCAGCTATCCAATCCTACCGCGCCACCAAGACGGCTCCGTGATTGCCCTGCCACAGACTGACGGCCCCGCCCAGCGCGGGGCTTTGTCCATTGTGGACAGCCCGCTAGGTTCCCCGCGACATATGAGGAACCGAATTGATTCGATCTGTTTTTGCATGCGCGTTGGCGCTGGTTTTCGCCATTGGAGTTTTCACCCCGGTTTCCGCCCATGGCGGCGGGTGCAGGAAGTCATCCCCACCGGGCAAATGCTGCCATATGGACAAGAAGCGCGGCGAGGTGCACTGCCATTGAGGCAGAGGCAGGGAGCCTATCGTCTCCGTGCCTTGCGCCAATCCCACGGCCCAGCCGTTCGCGACCATCCAGCGATTCACGTCGATCCCCCGCACAGCGCACACCGCGACGACGCGACCGTATTGGTCAACGTCCCTCTCGACACAGGTCACAGGAGAGCGGGCAATAAGGGCTGCCAGCGCATTCGCGGCCTCTGTCCCGCATCGCCTTCCTTGCCTCCGCGCTCGCACCGCTGCCGCCCCTCCGGGCTGTCAATACCATGCAGTCGGATGCGCTGGCCGTGAATCTCGATTGTGTCGCCGTCAATGACGCTAGCGGTCCCTGCAATGTTGGCAGGTGCTGCGTTCGCAACGGGCGCGGCAAGTAGTGCGATGAGGGCAAGGGCGTATTTCATGCCGCCACATAGGATGCTGGGTATCGCTCCCGCAAGCGACGGCGGAGGGGGGTGGTTAAGGTCGGTCGCCAGTGCGGCCCGTCACACCCGCGCCCCGCTTCTCGCGTGCACCCGCGATTCAGAAAAAGGCAGTGTGAGATGTGGGGGGGGTAGTCAGCATTCCGGCGGCAGGTCTGCATGCCACACCCGCGCCCCTCCCACGCGCAGATTTTTTCGTGCGGTTGAGACTGCGGACTTCGGACTTCGGGATAGCTATCCCGAGGTTGCTGGCATGGGCCGGAGTCTCACACGGTATCGTGAAATGTCAGATCATCTCGCGCGTGATGTGGGGTAAAGTGTGGGAGGCGTCGAAGGCAACGGCAAAAAATGCCAATATTATCAAACGTCTAGGTGGTAGATTTGGTGGAGCCAAGGGGAGTCGAACCCCTGACCTCTTGAATGCCATTCAAGCGCTCTCCCAACTGAGCTATGGCCCCACCGGAGGTCCGGGCGTCGCCGCCCGTGTGCGGTGCTTCTAGGCAGCTGCGGGGGGAAGCGCAAGGGGAAAAATCCGCCCTGCTGTCATTTCCCCCGCGCACCCCGAAGGATCAGTTGTCCTCGTCGTCCCCTGCCACGTCAGCAAGATCGTCGAGCGAGACGTTGTCGTCCTCGTCATCCTCAAGAAGATCGTCGTCGATATCGGCTTCGGGGGTGTCTTCTTCGAGAACCTCTTCATCCGCGTCGATATTGTTGTCATTGATGGTCGACTTGCTCTTATCGGCGGCCATCACGCGGCCACGCCCTGCAAGCAGGCTCTCGAGCGAGAACGTATGGCCGCATTCGGGGCAGGTCATCGGATCGCGCTGAAGGTCGTAGAAACGGCTCCCGCAGTGCGGGCAAAGGCGTTTGACGCCCCATTCGTCCTTGGGCATGGGAACCCCTTTCATGTCAGGTCGTCGAGTGAATCGGGGCCAACTGCCACAGCTGGCGAAGGCTGTCAAAGCCTTTCCATGTAAGGGCAGCGGGCACAAGGCTTCGCATATGGGAAACGCTGCAGGGGAATGCCAGAGGGCCGTTGCGGGAGGGCTTTTGCGGGGACGCGGCCAAGGCTAATCTCCGTCGCATGACATCCCTTGTGCTGCCGGGCAGCCCGCCCATCGACATATCGCTCCGCCGCTCTGCCCGTGCGCGCCGATTCTCCCTCCGGGTGTCCCGGCTGGATGGGCGTGTCACGCTCTCCCTGCCGGAGCGGGCGCGGGTTTCCGATGCAATGGCCTTTGCCCGTGATCGCGAAGGGTGGATCCGCGACGTTCTCTCCGTCCGTCCGCAGGAGGTGCGAATCGCTCCGGGCGCCGTGCTTCCGGTGGAGGGCAGGATGCGCCACGTGCGGCTGGCCCGCGTGCCAAGGATCATGGAGGATGGGGCGGGGGGGCTTCTGGTGCCGGAGGCGGCCGCGGCGCGGACGGCGGCACGGGTGGAGGCCTTCCTGAAGCGCCTGGCCCATGAGCGGCTGGAGGTGGCATGCAGCCGTCATGCGCGTGCCGCGGGTCGCGGCTATGCGAAACTGACGCTGCGTGACACGCGGTCCCGGTGGGGGTCATGCACTTCGGATGGTCGGCTCATGTTCTCCTGGCGGCTGATTCTCGCGCCGCCGGAAGTGCTGGACTATGTCGCGGCGCATGAAGTGGCGCATCTTGTCCATATGGACCATTCACCGGCGTTCTGGGCGGAGGTGGCGCGGCTGATGCCGGGCTATGCGGCCCCCCGCCGCTGGCTCCGCGATCACGGGCAGGAACTGCACCGATACATCTTTCGAGGGGATTGACGGCGGCTCCCTCCGGGTGGGATCACTGGCGCCATGCTGCCCCAGATCCGCCCCTCAGACACCACGCCCGCCGCGCATGAGCGGCTCTATCGCACTTTACGCCAGCAGGTCATGCACGGCGAGCTTGCGCCCGGCCAGTCGCTCACGCTCCGTGGTCTGGGGCGGACATTCGGCGTCTCCATGACCCCTGCGCGGGAGGCCGTGCGGCGGCTGGTGGCGGAGGGTGCGCTGACGCTCTCCTCCTCCGGGCGGGTCTCCACGCCGGAACTGTCGAACGAGCGGATCGAGGAGCTTGCGGCCATCCGTGCCCTGCTGGAGCCGGAGCTTGGCACACGCGCCCTGCCGCGCGCCCACATGGCGCTGATAGAGCGGCTCCAGACCATCAACGCCGCCAATGCGGAGGCGGTCGCCAAGCATGACGCCGTGGCCTATATCCGCACCAACCTGGAGTTCCACCGGACCCTCTATCTCCGTGCGCAGGCCCCCGCGATGCTTGCCATGGTGGAGACGGTCTGGCTGCAACTCGGCCCGACGATGCGGGCGCTCTATGGTCGGCTCCGGCGGAATGAGGCGCCGCCCTATCACCGCCATATCATCGCCGCGCTGAAGGCGGGGGACGATCCCGGACTGCGGCTCGCGATCCGCACGGATGTCACGCAGGGCTTGCGCCATCTGACGGCATGACGGGCGCGCAGGAAAGCGGGGCTGACCGGATTTTTACCCTTAACAACCCGCGGAGAAAGGTCTTCGGGCCGGCGCTGGGGCGGAACCATTCGCGGTCTTAGCAGGCTGCTGAAAAAGTCCTGACCTGTCATGCCTATGCGCCGGAATAGGAAAATCGGCCCGGAAACGCCCGGAAATCTATGGATTTCCGGCTGAATTTCGTCAGATGGCGAACGATTTCCGCTCCAACACAGGCCAAAAGCCTTTTTCAGCAGCCTGTTAGGAAAGCCAGCCGAAAACCTCCATATTTCGGATCATTCGCGGACCGATTTTTCCGATTTCCGAAGCAGAACACGAGGCCCGAGGATTTTCCGCGGCCTGTTGATCGCCGCGTGCGATGGCATGAAAAGACTCCCACGCGGCGACCGGCTTCGGCGCCGCGGCAGAGAAGGGGCGGACCTGCGGTAGCCGCCGAAGCATGAAAAAGGGCGGCGCCCGTGACGCCGCCCTTTTCACCGTGAAGCCGGTTCTTACGAGTGGATCGGGCCGTCGCCACAGGCGAGCGCCGCCTCCCGCACTGCTTCCGAATAGGTCGGGTGGGCATGGCAGGTGCGGGCCAGATCTTCTGCCGCAGCGCCGAACTCCATCGCCACACAGGCTTCATGGATGATCTCGCCCGCCGACGGGCCGATGATATGAACCCCGAGGATCCGGTCCGTTTCCTTGTCGGCGAGGATCTTGACGAAGCCTTCCGCCGCCAGCGTCGCCTTGGCCCGGCCATTGCCCATGAAGGAGAACTTGCCGACCTTGTAGGCCCGGCCCTCCTTCTTCAGTGCTTCCTCCGTCGCACCGACGGAAGCCACTTCCGGCGTGGTGTAGATCACGCCCGGAATGACCTCGTAGTTCACGTGGCCATGCTTCCCGGCGATCGTTTCCGCCACGGCCATGCCCTCATCCTCCGCCTTGTGGGCGAGCATCGGGCCCTGGATCGCATCGCCGATGGCGTAGATGCCGGGGACGGTGGTCTGCCAGTGGCCGTTCGTGACGATCTGGCCGCGCGGGGTCAGCTCGACACCCAGCGCGTCAAGGCCAAGGCCCTCCGTGTAAGGCTTGCGTCCGGTGGCGACGAGCACGACATCGGCTTCCACCGTCGCCTCGCTGTCGTCCTTGCGGAGCTTGTAGGTCACGGTCGCGCCAGCCGCGCCCTTCTCCACCTTCTGGACGGCGGCGCCCAGCACGAATTTCAGCCCCTGCTTGGCGAGGATGCGCTGGAACTGCTTTTGCACCTCCGCATCCATGCCGGGGGTGATGGCGTCGAGATACTCGATCACCGTGACTTCCGCGCCGAGCCGCTTGTAGACCGAACCAAGCTCCAGACCGATCACCCCCGCGCCGATCACTGCAAGGCGCTTCGGGATGTCCTTCAACGCCAGCGCGCCGGTGGAGGTGACGACGGTTTCCTCATCGACATCCACGCCGGGCAGGCTGGAGGAGACGGAACCGGAGGCGATGACGATGTTCTTCGCCTCATGCACCTCGTCTCCGACCTTGACCTTGCCGGCCTCCGGGATGGAGGCCCAGCCCTTGATCCAGTCGATCTTGTTCTTCTTGAACAGGAACTCGATGCCCTTCGTGTTCTGCCCGATCACGTCTTCCTTGAAGGCGAGCATCTTCGGCCAGTCCACGGTGGGATGGGCGCCCATGAGGCCCATTTTCTCGAAATTCTCGTGGCTTTCGTGCAGCAGATGCGTCGCATGCAGCAGCGCCTTGGAGGGGATGCAGCCAACGTTGAGGCAGGTGCCTCCAAGCGCTTCCCGCCCCTCGACGCAGGCGGTCTTCAATCCCAGCTGGGCCGCGCGGATGGCGCAGACATAGCCGCCGGGGCCGCCGCCGATCACGATCACATCATAACTTGCCATAACTTGACTCCTTGCGGGCGCCGCTCTTGCCGTGCGCCCAGATCAGATAAGTGCCGCGAGGATCATCACAAAGGTGGCAAGAAATCCCACCCCGAAGATGACGGACCGCCAAGGCGACCAGCCAAAGGCATAAGCGGGAATGTAAAGCACCCGCGCCGCCAGATAAATCCAGGCACAGAGGGCGGTGAGTGACGTGGCCGCGCCGGACAGCGTGACGACGACCACCGCGATGGTGAAGAAGCAGAGCGCTTCGAAATGGTTGTTGACCGCGCGCCGGAGGCGACCGGTCAGGGGGGAGAAATCGGGCTGGGTGTCGCGTGGTCCCACGTTCCACTCAGGCCCGATATCGCGGTTCATCGCCACGGCGGCCAGCCCGATCTGAACTGCCTGCAACAGCGCCGCGAGCGCGAGGACCGTGAGTTCAGGGGTCATGTGAGGGTCACGCCGTTTCGACGAATTCTGTGCTGGTGAAGCCGGTGCCGAGCGCGTTTTGCTTGCTCAGCCACGTTTGCGCCCGCCCGCGGTCGTGCACCTCGAACAGCACGACGACCCGGGAGGGTTGATCGGCGCCGCGCCAGATCTGGAGCGTGGACAGGCCGGCTGCCTCGATGTTCTCGACCTCCGAGTCGAACGCGGCTTTCCAGGCGGTGTAGTCGGGAGCGTCGGCGTGACAGATGAGCTGCATCGAAGCCTCACAGGTTGAAGGAAGGCGCCCCCGACAGGACCGGAGGCGCCGGGGTCGTCAGAGATCCATCAGCAGGCGGCGCGGATCCTCCAGCGCTTCCTTGACGCGCACGAGGAACGTCACGGCGCCCTGACCGTCCACGATACGGTGATCGTAGGACAGTGCCAGATACATCATCGGACGGATGACGATCTGTCCCTTCACCACAACGGGGCGCTCCTGGATCTTGTGCATGCCGAGGATGCCCGACTGCGGCGGGTTCAGGATCGGCGAGGACAGCAGCGAGCCATAGACACCGCCGTTGGAGATCGTGAAGGTGCCGCCCTGCATGTCGTTCATGGAGAGCTTGCCGTCCCGCGCCTTGGCGCCAAGCTCGGCAATGGTCTTTTCGATCTGTGCAAACGACATCTGGTCGGCATTGCGCACGACCGGCACGACGAGCCCGTTCGGCGTGCCCACGGCCACGCCCATATGGACGAAGTGCTTGTAGACGATGTCCGTCCCGTCGATCTCGGCGTTGACTTCCGGCACTTCCTGAAGCGCATGGACGCAGGCCTTGGTGAAGAAGGACATGAAGCCGAGCTTCACCTTGTGCTTCTTCTCGAACTGCTCCTTGTATTCATTGCGCAGCGACATGACCGCCGACATGTCCACCTCGTTATAGGTGGTCAGCATGGCGGCGCTGTTCTGCGCATCCTTCAGGCGGCGGGCGATGGTCTGACGCAGGCGCGTCATCTTCACCCGTTCCTCGCGGCCCACGTCATCCGCAGCGACCGGCGCGCGGGCGACAGGGGCGGCGGCAGGCGCGGCGGAGGCGGCGGGCGGGTTGGCCAGCGCCTTCAGCACGTCTTCCTTCATGATGCGGCCATCGCGCCCGGTGCCGGTCACGGCGTCACGGGACAGGCCCGCGTCCGCCATGGCGACCTTGGCGGAGGGTGCATCCTCCACATCCCTCCGACCGGAGGCAGGCGCGGCCGTGGTGGCGGGTGCGGCAGCCGCAGCGGGCGCGGCGGCAGCGGCGCCCGCACCGGAGGCGATCACGGCGAGCTTGCCCGCGGCCTCGACCGTGGTGCCTTCAGCGGCGAGGATCTCGACCAGCACGCCCGAAGCCGGGGCAGGAACCTCGACGGAGACCTTGTCGGTTTCCAGTTCGCACAGCATCTCGTCGGCGGAGACCTTGTCGCCCACCTGCTTGAACCAGGTCGCGACGGTCGCCTCCGTCACGCTTTCGCCCAGAGCGGGGACCTTGACTTCGACACGCTCGCCGCCGGTGCTGGCCGGCTTGGCCTCGGCAGCCTTCGCTTCCGCAGCCTTCGCTTCTGCAGGCCTGGCGGCGGGCGCGGGCGTGGATGCGGCGGCGCCGGCACCCTCGCTGATCGTCGCCAGCAGCGCGTCAACTCCGACGGTTTCGCCTTCCTTCGCCACGATCTCACCCAGTGTCCCGGCGGCGGGGGCCGGAACCTCCACCGTCACCTTGTCGGTCTCCAGTTCGCAGAGCATCTCGTCAGCCGCGACCCTGTCGCCCGGTTTCTTGAACCAGGTCGCCACGGTCGCTTCGGTGACGCTTTCCCCCAGCGTGGGGACGCGGACTTCAACGGTCATTAGTCTTTATCCTTCGATCGTGAGCGCTTCATTCACGAGCGCTTCCTGCTGTGCCTTGTGCTGGCTGGAAAGGCCCGTCGCCACCGAGGCGGAGGCCGCACGGCCGACATAGCGCGGCCGCTGATGAGTAGAGCCGAGGCGGGTCAGAACCCATTCGATATTCGGCTCGACAAAGGTCCAGGCGCCCTGGTTCTTCGGTTCCTCCTGGCACCAGACGATTTCCGCATCCTTGAACCGGCCCAGTTCACGGACGAGCGTGAGCGCCGGGAACGGATAGAGCTGTTCGAGCCGCAGGATGTAAACGTCGGTGATGCCCCGCGCATCCCGCTCCTCCAGCAGATCGTAATAGACCTTGCCGGAGCAGAGCACGACACGCCGGATTTGCTCGTCCGCCACCAGTTCCGTGGTGGAGTTGCCTTTCTGCGCATCGTCCCAAAGCACCCGGTGGAAGTTGGACCCGGTGGTGAAATCCTCCGCCGTGGAGACGGCGAGCTTGTGCCGGAGCAGCGACTTCGGCGTCATCATCACCAGCGGCTTGCGGAAGGTGCGGTGCAGCTGGCGGCGCAGGATGTGGAAATAGTTGGCGGGGGTGGTGCAGTTCGCGACGATCCAGTTCTCCTGCGCGGAAAGCTGAAGATACCGCTCCAGACGTGCGGAGGAGTGCTCCGGGCCCTGACCCTCGTAGCCATGCGGCAGCAGCATCACGAGCCCGGACATCCGCAGCCATTTCGATTCGCCCGACGAGATGAACTGGTCGAACATGATCTGCGCGCCGTTGGCGAAGTCGCCGAACTGCGCCTCCCACAGGGTCAGCGCGTTCGGCTCTGCGAGCGAGTAGCCGTATTCGAAGCCCAGCACCGCATATTCGGAGAGCATCGAATCGATGACCTCGTAACGGGATTGCCCCTCACGGATATGGTTGAGCGGATAGTAACGCTCCTCCGTCGCCTGGTCGATGAAGGCGGAGTGCCGCTGCGAGAAGGTGCCGCGCGTCGAATCCTGCCCCGACAGACGGACCGGAAAGCCTTCCGTCAGCAGGGAACCGAAGGCCAGCGCCTCGCCCGTCGCCCAGTCGAAGCCGGCGCCCGTCTCGAACATCTGCTTCTTGGCGTCGATCAGGCGGGTGACGGTCTTGTGGATCTCGAACCCGTCCGGTGCGGTGGTGAGCGCGTGGCCGATATCCTTCAGCGTCTCCGGCGTGATCGCGGTGTCGCCGGGCTGGTAG
Organism: Haematobacter genomosp. 1; assembly: GCF_002196855.1. Taxonomy (GTDB): domain Bacteria; phylum Pseudomonadota; class Alphaproteobacteria; order Rhodobacterales; family Rhodobacteraceae; genus Haematobacter. The sequence continues at coordinate 9,321 of NZ_NIPW01000006.1, forward strand.
TCCTCCCCCTCGCGGTTGATGTTCTTCCACCGTCCGTCCAGCCAGTCGGCCTTGTTCGGCTTGTATTCCCGACCGGCTTCGAACTCTCCGTTCAGCATCGTCTGGAAGGCGGCCTTCATATCCTCGATCTCACCCTCGGGGATCAGGCCGTCGGCGACGAGCCGGTCGGTGTAGAGCTGAAGCGTGGTCTTGTGCTTCTTGATCTGGGTGTACATCACCGGGTTGGTGAACATCGGCTCGTCGCCTTCGTTGTGACCGAAGCGACGGTAGCAGAAGATGTCGATGACCGCGTCCTTGTGGAACTTCTGCCGGAACTCGGTCGCCACCTTGGCGGCATGAACGACCGCCTCCGGGTCATCGCCGTTCACATGGAAGATCGGCGCTTCCACCATCAGGGCGATGTCGGTCGGATAGGGCGAGGAGCGGGAGAAATGCGGCGCGGTGGTGAAGCCGATCTGGTTGTTCACCACGATATGGATGGTGCCGCCCGTCCGGTGGCCGCGAATGCCCGAAAGCTGGAAGCATTCCGCGACGATGCCCTGACCGGCAAAGGCCGCATCGCCATGCATCAGGATCGGCAGGACGGCCACGCGTTCCGCCTGATCGTGAAGCTGGTCCTGCTTGGCGCGCGCCTTGCCCAGCACGACCGGGTCCACCGCTTCGAGGTGCGAGGGGTTCGCGGTCAGGCTGAGGTGGACTGTGTTGTCGTCGAACGTCCGGTCGGAGGAGGCGCCGAGGTGATATTTCACGTCACCCGAGCCGTCCACGTCGTCAGGCTTGAAGCTGCCGCCCTGAAACTCGTTGAAGATCGCGCGGTAGGGCTTGCGCAGCACGTTGGCCAGAACGTTCAGCCGGCCGCGGTGCGGCATGCCGATCACCACCTCCCTCACGCCGAGCGCGCCGCCCCGCTTGATGATCTGCTCCATCGCCGGGATGAGCGCCTCGCCCCCGTCAAGGCCGAAGCGCTTGGTGCCCATGTATTTGACATGGAGGAATTTCTCGAAACCCTCCGCCTCGACCAGCTTGTTCAGGATCGCGCGACGGCCTTCGCGGGTAAAGGTGATTTCCTTGCCGTAGCCTTCGATCCGCTCCTTCAGCCAGGCGGATTGCTCCGGGTCGGAGATGTGCATGTATTGCAGCGCGAAAGTGCCGCAATAGGTCCGCTTCACGATATCGACGATCTGCCGCATCGTGGCGTGCTCCATCCCGAGCACGTTGTCGAGGAAGATCGGCCGGTCCATGTCGCCTTCGGTAAAACCGTAGGACGCGGGGTCGAGCTCCGGGTGATCCGCGCTTTGCCGCACGCCCAGCGGGTCGAGATCGGCGGCCAGATGCCCCCGGATGCGATAGGCGCGGATCAGCATGATCGCGCGGATCGAATCCAACACGGCGCGGCGGATCTGGGCATCCGACACCTCGACGTCGAGGGCCTTGGCCTTTTCGGCGATCTTCTGACCGGCGGCCTTTGCCTCCTTCGCGGGGGTGGCGACGGGCCATTCGCCGGTAAGCGCGGCGGTCAGGTCGTCATTGGGAAGCGGGGGCCAGTCGCTGCGGGTCCAGCTCGCGCCCTCCGCATTGCGCTGCGCATCCTGCTTGTCGTCACCCAGCGCCTTGAAGAATGCCTGCCAGCTCGCATCCACGGAATTCGGATCCGTGGCATAGCGCGCCTGCAGCTGCTCCACGTAATCCGCGTTCGCTCCCTGCAGGAAGGACGAGGCGTGGAACACGTCGTTCGGGGATTGGTCGGTCATTGTCTTACCTCAAGCGGGTCGGGGCCGAAGCGGTTCTGCCCGGCGGTGCCGCGCTGGATGAGCCAGTAGAGCGGCAGGAAAACGGCGGCGATGAACATCACGAACCAGGCCAGTCCGGCGAGCGTTGGCGCGATGTTGAACAGGGCGGCGATGGCAAGGAGGCCGATCACCACGATGGCGAACGGGGCAAGCACGTACCAGCCGGAGCGGTTCGTGTCATGCAGCCGTCGGATCATGACGGCGAGATGCGGCAGAAAGACGAGCAGCCCGAGCAGCGAAGAAACGGGCCCGTTCTCGGCCGTGGCCCAGGCGGAGGCACCATAGCCCTCGACCGGGGGAGGCGGCGTGGATGTGGCGACGCCGGTGGAAACGGTGGCTCCGAACAGCATCGCATCGATCAGGGATGCGACCATGCCCGCGATCGTCAGCGCAAGCACGAACCACCAGTATTCCGAGCGCGGTGCGCGACCCCGGAAACCGACATATTGCCTCAGGCATGAACGGACAGCTTCTGCGAAGCCCATGATGCTCACCTGTTTCGGAGGATGCGGCCTCCGGCGAATGGGCGCCCTTCCGGGGCGCAGGCGGGGCCGTGGGCCGGCCCCGCGAGGGGGCGTTACTTGCCCATGGCCTTCAGAACGGCCTCACCGAGACCGGCAGGGCTGTCGGCGACGATGACGCCCGCGGACTTCATCGCCTCGATCTTCGATTCCGCATCGCCCTTGCCGCCGGAGACGATGGCTCCGGCATGACCCATGCGGCGGCCTTTCGGAGCGGTGCGCCCGGCGATGAACCCGGCGGTCGGCTTCCAGCGGCCCCTTTTCTTCTCGTCGGCGAGGAACTGCGCGGCGTCCTCTTCCGCCGAACCACCGATCTCACCGATCATGATGATGGACTCGGTTTCCGGGTCGGCAAGGAACATTTCCAGCACGTCGATGTGCTCGAGCCCCTTGATCGGGTCGCCGCCGATGCCGACTGCGGAGGACTGGCCGAGACCCACGTCGGAGGTCTGCTTCACCGCCTCGTAGGTCAGCGTGCCGGAGCGGGAGACGACGCCCACTGAGCCGCGCTTGAAGATGTTGCCCGGCATGATGCCGATCTTGCACTCGCCCGGCGTCATGATGCCCGGGCAGTTCGGCCCGATGAGGCGCGACTTGCTGTTGGCGAGGGCGCGCTTCACCTTCATCATGTCGAGCACCGGGATACCCTCGGTGATCGCGACGATCAGCGGGATCTCCGCGTCGATGGCTTCGAGGATCGAATCGGCCGCGAAGGGCGGCGGAACGTAGATCACGGAGGCGTCTGCCCCGGTCTGTTCCCTCGCTTCCAGAACCGAGTTGTAGACCGGCAGGCCGAGATGCTCGGTGCCGCCCTTGCCCGGCGTCACGCCACCGACCATCTTTGTGCCGTAGGCGATGGCCTGTTCGGTGTGGAAGGTCCCCTGGGAACCGGTGATCCCCTGACAGATGACCTTGGTGTCTTTGTTGACGAGAACGGACATTCCTTACCCCTTCACCGCTTTCACGATCTTCTGAGCAGCGTCGCTCAGATCGTCGGCAGCGATCACGTTCAGGCCGGACTCGGCGATGATCTTCTTGCCGAGTTCGACGTTGGTGCCTTCAAGTCGCACGACCAGCGGAACCTGCAGACCCACTTCCCTCACCGCGGCGATGATGCCTTCCGCGATGATGTCGCACCGCATGATCCCGCCGAAGATGTTGACGAGAATGCCTTTGACGTTCGGGTCGGAGGTGATGATCTTGAAGGCTTCCGTCACCTTCTCCTTCGTCGCGCCGCCGCCCACGTCGAGGAAGTTGGCCGGTTCCGCGCCATAGAGCTTGATGATGTCCATCGTCGCCATGGCAAGGCCCGCGCCGTTGACCATGCAGCCGATCTCACCGTCGAGCGCGATGTAGTTCAGATCGTATTTGGAGGCGGCGAGTTCCTTCGGATCCTCCTCCGTCTCGTCGCGCAGCGCGAGAATGTCGGCGTGGCGGTAGAGGGCGTTGTTGTCGAAGCCCACTTTCGCGTCCAGCGCCTTCATGTCGCCGTCGGTGGTGACGATCAGCGGGTTGATCTCCACCATCTCCGCGTCTTTCTCGACGAAGAGTTTGTAGAGCTTGCCGATCAGGTCCACGCATTGCTTGACCTGCTTGCCTTCGAGACCCAGCGCGAAGGCCACCTTGCGGCCGTGGAACGGCTGGATGCCGGTCGCCGGATCGACGGAGAAGGACAGGATCTTCTCGGGGGTGGAGGCCGCCACTTCCTCGATGTCCATGCCGCCCTCGGTGGAGACGACGAAGGACACGCGGGAGGTCACCCGGTCCACCAGCAGCGCGAGGTAAAGCTCGCGGCTGATGTCGGAACCGTCCTCGATGTAGATGCGGTTGACCTGCTTGCCGGCCGGCCCGGTCTGGTGCGTGACCAGCGTGCGGCCCAGCATCTGCTTGGCGAGTTCGGCCGCTTCCTCGACCGACTTGGCCAGACGGACACCGCCCTTTTCGCCGGCTTCCGGCTCCTTGAACTTGCCCTTGCCGCGGCCGCCCGCGTGGATCTGCGCCTTGACGACCCAGAGCGGTCCGCCCAGTTCGCCTGCGGCGGTCTTCGCGTCTTCGGCCTTCAACACGGCGCGGCCATCGGAGACCGGCACGCCGTAGTCGCGCAGGAGCTTCTTGGCCTGATATTCGTGGATGTTCATTCTCTCACCGGTTCCTCTGCTGAGTTCGGTCCTCTCCCGTCCCGGTCGTCGAACCGGGCCGACTGGGCGGTCTTTTGGCACGATCCGCGGACAGGGGAAAGGGAAAGGCTGGGCAACCGCGAAGCAGCCAGCCAAAATCCGCCTTATGTGATCACAAGGAAAAATCGTGTGATCACAAAATGCAGATGGCCGCCTCCGAGGTGAGTCGGAAGCGGCCATCCGATGACAAGACGATCAGGCCAGCGAGCTGTCGATGTTCTTGCAGGCCGCCACGAGACCTTTCACCGCGTCCACCGACTTGTCGAACATCACCTGTTCGTCGGCGGTCAGCTTGATGTCCACGATCTTTTCGATCCCGTCCTTGCCGATCACCGTCGGCACGCCGACGTAGAAGCCGTCCAGACCGAAGGCGCCGTCGACATAGGCGGCGCAGGGCAGCAGGCGCTTCTGGTCTTTCAGATAGGCTTCCGCCATCTCGATCGCCGAGGTCGCGGGGGCGTAGAAGGCGGAGCCGGTTTTCAGCAGGCCCACGATTTCCGCGCCGCCGTCACGGGTGCGCTGGATGATGCTGTCGAGCCGCTCCTGCGTGGTCCAGCCCATTGCGACCAGGTCGGGCAGCGGGATACCGGCGACGGTGGAGTAGCGGGCGAGCGGAACCATCGTATCGCCGTGGCCGCCCAGAACGAAGGCCGTCACGTCGCGCATGGAGACATTGAACTCCAGCGACAGGAAGTGCCGGAAGCGGGCGGAATCGAGCACGCCCGCCATGCCCACGACTTTCTCGTGCGGCAGGCCGGAGAATTCGCGCAGCGCCCAGACCATCGCGTCGAGCGGGTTGGTGATGCAGATGACGAAGGCGTTCGGCGCATATTGCTTGATGCCTTCGCCGACCGATTTCATCACCTTCAGGTTGATGCCGAGAAGGTCGTCGCGGCTCATGCCCGGCTTGCGCGGCACGCCTGCGGTCACGATGCAGACATCGGCGCCTGCGATGTCCTCATAGGTGTTGGTACCTTTGAGCACCGCGTCGAACCCTTCGGAGGGGCCGGATTCCGCGATGTCGAGCGCCTTGCCCTGCGGGGTGCCTTCCGCGATGTCGAACAGGACGACGTCACCGAGTTCTTTCATCGCGGCGAGATGGGCGAGCGTTCCGCCGATCTGCCCCGCGCCGATGAGCGCGATCTTGGGTCTGGCCATGGAATTGTCTCCAAACGGTTGTTGACGGCGCGATGGGTAAGCCCTCCGGCCCCCTCGCGCAAGCTTGCGGCGCACACCGTTTGCGCTAAAGCGGAAGGAAAGAGGGCAGAGAGTGTCGATCATCGCGGAACACGGGGCTGGATTCTGGGCGCTGGCAGTGCTGGCGTCCATGCTCGTCGGCATGAGCAAGGGCGGGCTTCCGGTCGTCGGCATGCTCGGCGTTCCCATTCTGGCGCTGGTTCTGCCGCCCGTCATGGCGGCGGGGGTGCTGCTGCCGGTGTTCGTCGTCTCCGACATGTTCGGTCTCTGGGCCTATCGCCGCGCCTTCGACCGGCGCGTGGTCGCGATTCTGGCCGCCGGCGCCACGCTTGGCGTCGCGCTCGGCGGGGCCACGGCGAGCAGCGTACCGGAGTGGATCGTCACGCTGTTAATCGGGCTGATCGGAGCGGCCTTCGCGGCGTCGATGCTGCTGCGGCGGGCCGCGACTCCGGTGGCGCGGCCGGCGCGGACGGGCCCTGGCCTGTTCTGGGGGTTGCTTACCGGCTTCACCAGCTTCGTCAGCCATGCGGGCGCGCCCCCCTATCAGGTCTATGTCCAGCCGCTCGGCCTGCCGAAGGCGGTGTTTGCGGGCACGACGACGGTGCTTTTCGCCTATGTGAACGCGATCAAGCTCATCCCCTATTACCTGCTCGGCCAGCTTTCGGGAGAGAATCTGCATATCGCCGCCGTGCTCCTGCTGCCCGCGGCGGCGGCGGTTTTCCTTGGTGTGAAGCTCGTGAAGATCATCCCGACCGCGCTGTTCTACCGGCTGGTCACATGGGCGCTGCTGCTTATCTCGCTGCGGCTGATCTGGCAGGGGCTTCACGGCTGACGCGGGTTGCGGAGCGGCTGGTCTTCCCGCATCGTGGCGCCGATCTGCGAGGAGATGACCCATGGACCTGCTGACCCGCCCGTGGCGCTCGGCTCTCTATATGCCTGCAAGCCGTGCCCGCGCCGTTGAAAAAGCTCGCGAGCTTGAGGCCGATGCCCTGATCTTCGATCTGGAGGACGCGGTCGCCCCCTCGGACAAGGAGGCCGCGCGCACATCCATTGCCAATGCTCTGGAAATGGGCGGTTTCGGCGACCGGACGCGGCTCGTCCGAATCAACGGGCTGGATACGCCATGGGGGGCGGACGATCTCGCTGCACTGGAAGGCGTGCCGTTGGACGGTCTCGTCGTGCCGAAGGTTTCAGGCCCCGAGATGCTGGAGCGAATCGACCGCCCCCGGATCTTTGCGATGATCGAAACGCCTGCCGGTGTTCTGAATGCCGCCGCGATCGCGGCGCATCCCTCCACCGCCGGCCTGATCGCGGGGACGAACGATCTCGCACGGGAACTCCGCAGCAAGGACCGGCCGGACCGGCTCGCGCTGCTGCCGTCCCTCGGGGGCATCGTGCTCGCAGCACGCGCGGCGGGGGTGATCTGTCTGGACGGGGTCTATAATGCCTTCCGGGACGAGCAGGGCCTGACATGGGAATGCGAGCAGGGCAGGGACCTGGGCTTCGACGGCAAGACGCTGATCCACCCCGGCCAGCTCGCCATCGCCAACGCGATCTTCGCGCCTTCCGCAGAGGAAATCGACTTGGCCACCCGGCAGATCGCCGCCTGGGAGGAGGCCGAGTCGGAAGGGCGGGGCGTGGCCGTCGTGGACGGCAGGATCGTGGAAAATCTGCATGTTGCAACGGCGCGCGATCTGCTTGCACGCGCGGCTGTCATCGCCGCACGCGATTGAAACAGGGACACCATGAAACTCTACAGATTTCTGAGCGATGACGACACTTCTACCTTTTGCCACAAGGTGACGGCGGCTCTCAACGCAGGGTGGGAGCTGCATGGCGGGCCGACTTACGCTTTTGACGGGACCAACGGCATAATGCGTTGTGGTCAGGCGGTGGTGAAAGAGGTTGAGGGAACCTACACCCCCGAAATGAAGCTTGGCCAGTATTGACCGTCGGTTGTGACTCCAAATGTGATCACAGCAACTGCGCCGTGATCACATATCTGCGATTTTTCTGGCGCTTCGCTGCGTAATAGGGGAAACGGGGTCCAGCATGGGCGTGACATGGGCCGCAAATCGGCTATTCATGCCCGGATGAGGCCCGGTTGACCGGTCCGCACATCTTGGGAAAGCCAGACCCCGGGCGGCGCGGCCCGCGGGCCGCCAGTACGGAGAAGAACGTCATGGCCGATGTCGAGCGCGGTAATCGCCCGCTTTCGCCCCACCTCCAGATTTATCGCCCGCAGTTGACGGCATTCACCTCGATCATGACGCGGATCACGGGCAATGGCCTGATCGTCACCGCCGTTCTGATCGTGTGGTGGTTCGTCGCTCTTGCGTCCGGGCCGGAAGCCTATGACCGGGCGAACGGGTTCCTGACCTCATGGTTCGGCGACCTCATCATGACGCTGTCGGTGGCGGCGATGTGGTATCACCTCCTCGCAGGGTTGCGGCATGTGTGGTGGGACAACACCACACGCGGCATGGATATCCCGACCGCCTACAAAATCGGCTACGCGATGTTGGCGGGCACGGTTGTCCTCACCCTCCTTACCCTGATCATCGTCTGAGGCCCGACATGCGTTACCTGACGTCCCGCAAGCAGGCCGAAGGGCTCGGCTCCGCCAAGACCGGCACGCATCACCACTGGCAGATGCAGGTCAAGGGCATGGCGCTCGTGTTCCTCATCCCGCTTTTCATCTTCACCTTCGGCCCGATGCTCGGTCGCCCCTATGCGGAAGTCGCCGCCTATTACGCGCGCCCCTTCCCGGCGATCGTCGCGGGCCTGACCTTCATCGTGGGTCTGATCCACTTCAAGGAAGGCGCGCAGATCATGATCGAGGATTACACCGACGGCAACGCGCGGAAGATCCTGATCCTGCTCTCCACCTTCATCAGCTATGCCGCGGCGGCTGCGGGCGTTTACGCGCTGATCCGCCTCGCGCTTTGAGCCAACGGAGCTAAGAATGGCAGCCTATCCTTACGAGACCCATACCTATGACGTCGTTGTCGTGGGTGCGGGCGGCTCCGGGCTCCGCGCCACGCTCGGCATGGCCGAGCAGGGGCTCCGCACGGCTTGCATCACCAAGGTTTTCCCGACGCGGTCCCATACCGTCGCAGCACAGGGCGGCATCGCCGCCAGCCTTGCCAACATGGGGCCGGACAACTGGCAGTGGCACCTCTACGACACCGTGAAGGGGTCGGACTGGCTTGGCGACACCGATGCGATGGAATACCTCGCCCGGCAGGCGCCCAAGGCGGTTTACGAGCTTGAGCACTACGGCGTGCCCTTCTCCCGCACGGAAGAGGGCAAGATCTACCAGCGTCCCTTCGGCGGTCACACGACGGAATTCGGCGAAGGCCCGCCCGTGCAGCGCACCTGCGCCGCGGCAGACAGGACGGGGCACGCGATTCTGCACACGCTCTACGGCCAGTCGCTGAAGGAGAAGGCGGAATTCTTCATCGAATACTTCGCCATCGACCTCATCATGTCGGAAGACGGCAAGCAATGCGTCGGCGTCCTGGCATGGAAGCTCGATGACGGCACGATGCACGTCTTCTCCTCCAAGATGGTCGTGCTGGCGACGGGCGGCTACGGGCGCGCCTATTTCTCCGCCACCTCCGCGCATACCTGCACGGGTGACGGCGGCGGCATGGTGGCCCGTGCCGGGCTGCCGCTGCAGGACATGGAATTCGTGCAGTTTCACCCGACCGGTATCTACGGCTCCGGCTGCCTCATCACCGAGGGCGCGCGGGGCGAGGGTGGCTATCTCACCAACTCCGAGGGCGAGCGGTTCATGGAACGCTACGCGCCCACCTACAAGGACCTGGCGTCGCGCGACGTGGTATCGCGCTGCATGACGCTGGAGATCCGCGAGGGCCGCGGCGTGGGGGAGCACAAGGACCACATCTTCCTGCACCTGAACCACCTGCCGCCGGAGACGCTGCACGAGCGGCTTCCCGGCATCTCGGAATCGGCGCGCATCTTCGCCGGCGTGGACGTGACGAAGGAGCCGATCCCTGTTCTGCCGACCGTGCACTACAACATGGGCGGCATTCCGACGAACTACCACGGCGAGGTGCTCAACCCGACGGCGGACAATCCCGACGCGATCTTCCCCGGCCTGATGGCGGTGGGCGAGGCGGGCTGCGCCTCCGTCCACGGGGCGAACCGGCTGGGGTCCAACTCGCTGATCGACCTCGTGGTCTTCGGGCGCGCGGCGGCGATTCGGGCTGGCGAGCTGCTGAAGCCCGAGGACGCGAACCCGCCGCTCAACAAGGCCTCGATCGACAAGGCGCTCGACCGGTTCGACCATTTCCGCCACGCCAACGGTTCCGTCCCGACGGCGGAGCTGCGGCTTGAGATGCAGCGCACGATGCAGGCCGATGCCGCCGTGTTCCGTACCGACAAGACGCTCGCCGAAGGCGTGGAGAAGATGGACAGGGTCGCGGCCAAGATGGCCGACATCAAGGTGACGGACCGCAGCCTCGTGTGGAACTCCGACCTGATGGAGACGCTGGAGCTCACCAACCTGATGCCGAACGCGCTGGCCACCATCGTGGGGGCGGAAGCGCGCAAGGAATCGCGTGGCGCCCATGCCCATGAGGACTGGCCGAACCGGGACGATGCGAACTGGCGCAAGCACAGCCTTGCCTGGGTTGACGGCACGAAGGTGACGCTGGACTACCGTCCGGTCCACCTCGATCCGCTGACGCCGGAATCCGAAGGCGGCATCCCGCTGAAGAAGATCGCGCCGAAAGCGCGCGTCTATTGATGCGGTGCGGGATCTCCCCTCCGGTCGCCATGCTGCCGCTTCTGGCGGCGCTGGCAGCCTGCGGGCCGATCCCGCTCGACGCGGCCGAGCGGCAGTGTGCGGGCCAGGCCTATGATGCGGTCCGCCCGCGCGGGCATGTGGCCTTCGGTCTCGGCACGGATGGACGGCGGGTCTCGACCGGCACGAGCGTCGGTATAAGTGTGACCTCCGACTACCTCCGCGGACGCGATCCGAACGAGGTCTATACGAGCTGCGTCGTCCGGCGTTCGGGCGGCCTTTACCCGACCCGCCCCTATTATGAGCTTACGCCATGACCGGGGCGCCCGTGTCATCGTTCGAGCAAGCCCGGCCGCTTCACGGCGCCAGCAAGACAACGACAAGGTAGGACAGCATGGTCCAGTTCACACTTCCCAAGAACTCCAAGATCCGCACCGGCAAGACCTGGCCCAAGCCGGAAGGCGCGACGAACGTCCGCAAGTTCCAGATCTACCGCTGGAACCCGGACGACGGGCTGAACCCGTCCGTCGATACCTATTACCTCGACATGGACAAGTGCGGCCCGATGGTTCTGGACGCGCTCATCAAGATCAAGAACGAGGTCGATCCGACCCTCACCTTCCGCCGGTCCTGCCGCGAGGGGATCTGCGGCTCCTGCGCGATGAACATCGGCGGGATCAACACGCTGGCCTGCATCTACGGGCTGGACGAGGTGCATGGCGAAACGGTGAAGATCTATCCGCTGCCGCACATGCTGGTGGTGAAGGACCTGATCCCAGACCTCACCCTGTTCTACGCGCAGCACGCCTCCATCATGCCGTGGCTGGAAACCAAGACCAACCGCCCGCAGAAGGAATGGCGCCAGTCCATCGAGGATCGCAAGAAGCTCGACGGGCTCTATGAATGCGTGATGTGCGCCTCCTGCTCCACCTCCTGCCCGAGCTACTGGTGGAACGGCGACAAATACCTCGGTCCGGCAGCGCTGCTCCATGCCTACCGCTGGATCATCGACAGCCGTGACGAGGCGACGGGCGAGCGTCTGGACGGGCTGGAAGATCCGTTCAAACTCTATCGCTGCCACACGATCATGAACTGCACCAAGACCTGCCCGAAGGGCCTGAACCCGGCGAAAGCGATCGCCGAGATCAAGAAGATGATGGTCGAACGCGCGATCTGATCGCAGGTGCTTCGATGAAAAAGGGCGGCGCCGTCAGGGTCGCCCTTTTTCATGGCCTTGGAGCTTGGAGCGCCTTGCCCGGCAGACCTTCCTCCGGTGTCGAAACCGGACCGTCCGCCATGTCCCTCATGCGCTTCAGCCGGATACTTCCGGCGACAAAGTCCCGCGACCGGCAGGTTTGTTACAAACGCCTCCCCGCGTCTGACCCGGAGGCGCGCTTGACCGCGGGGCCTGCTGTCGCAGCGACAACGGCCCCCAAGGCGCTCGGCAAGGCAGGAGACGCGCGGTAATACAGCCTGTCAGTCGGCGTGGCGCGGCACTGTTCGGGACGGGGCGAGATAGGGTCGCGTCACATCGCGCAGGCGCAGATTGACACATTCCACATCGATCGCGATGGCTCCGTCGCCCGCGAAGGTCAGGGTGATCCGCCCCGCGCCATCCTCGGCCGGCTCGAACGCAAGCGTGAGAAGGGACAGGACGACATCCGTGTCCCCGCGATACAGCCCCTGTGTCGCCACCCGAAGCGCATCGTCGATGATGAGGAGGCTCTGCACCCGCTCGGGCGCGTTGCGCTGCTCCGCGGTCGCTGCATCTTCCCAGCGGAAACGATTGGCCAGCAGCGCGAAGCGGCGCTGAGCAGGCTGCCAGCGCATCTCCGTCACGGGCAGAACCGAATCCTGCAACAGCGCCGAGATGACCGTTACGTCATCGCCATCCACAGCGGCAAGGTTCAGCGGCTGGCGCGGCGCGCCGTCTTCAAACCGGGCGTCGGTCATTCCGCGGCCTCGTCACGACGGAGTTCTCCGGTAATGCGTTCGATACGGGCCCCGCAGGCGCGCAGTTTTTCTTCCACCCGCTCATACCCCCTGTCGAGATGATAGACCCGGCTGACCACCGTCTCCCCTTCCGCTCCGAGAGCGGCAAGGATCAGCGAGACGGAGGCGCGCAGATCGGTCGCCATCACCGGGGCGCCGCGCAGACGCTCGACCCCTGTAACCGTGGCGGTACCGCCATGGACGGAAATGCGCGCGCCCATCCGTGAAAGCTCGGGGGCATGCATGAACCGGTTCTCAAAGATCCGTTCCTCAAGCACGCTCGTTCCCTCGGCCGTGCAGAGGAGAGCCATCATCTGGGCCTGAAGGTCCGTCGGGAAACCGGGGAAGGGTTCTGTCGTGACATCCACGGCGCGGGCGCGGCCGTTCCTGCGAGACACCTTCAAACCGCGCTGGGTTTCCTGCACCTCGATCCCCGCCGCGTCCAGCTTCTCCGCGAAGGAGGCGACGAGGTCGAGCCGCCCGCCGATCAGTTCTACCGTGCCGCCGGTAATCGCCGGCGCGAGCATATAGGTGCCGAGTTCGATCCGGTCCGTCACCACGGGATGGGTCGCGCCCGAGAGGCGGTCCACACCCTCTATCGTCAGGGTCGATGTGCCCTCGCCCTCGATCCGTGCGCCCATGCGCCGCAGGCAATGGACGAGATCGACGATCTCCGGCTCGCGTGCCGCATTGGTGATGACTGTCGTGCCGCGCGCCAGGGTCGCCGCCAGCAGCGCATTCTCCGTAGCGCCCACGGAGACGAGCGGAAAATCTATCCGTGCGCCCTTCAGCCCGTTCCGTGCCTCGGCATGGACATAGCCGTCCCTCAGGTCGAGGCTCGCCCCAAGGGCCTCCAGTGCCTTCAGATGCAGATCGACAGGCCGCGCCCCGATCGCGCAGCCGCCTGGAAGGGACACAACGGCCTGCCCATACCTCGCCACCAGCGGCCCGAGCACGAGAATGGAGGCGCGCATCTTGCGCACGATCTCATAATCCGCGGTGAGGTTGGTGATGTCGTGGGAGGAGAGCGCCAGAACCTGCCCGCCCTGCAACTGGGTCACTTCCGCGCCCAGCGATTGCAGCAGCGTCGTCATCGTGTGTATGTCCGAGAGCCGCGGCGCATTGGTGAGCGTCAGCGGCTCATCCGACAGCAGCGTCGCCGGCATCAGCGTAAGACAAGCGTTCTTAGCCCCCGCGATCGGGATGGCGCCGTTCAGCGGTGTCCCGCCAGTGATCAGGATCGAATCCATTGCTCGCCTCATTCCTGCCGGTCTGTGCCGGTTTGGTCGCTGTCCGCGTCCTGCGGGTTTTCCGTTTCCGACACAGCGCGCGCGCGGGCCTGCGCCTTGCGCCGGGCAAGGTTCGCCCTGAGCGCCGCGCGCAACCGCTCCTCGCGTTCCGTAGCGGCTTTGCCACCGCTTTTGCCACTGTTTTGCCGGGTCATGTGCCGTCTCTATCGCAGGCGTCGCAATCCGTCCAGTTTGGCCTTGCACCCCTGCGGATTTCCGACTAATCAGCCGGCGTTCACTCCGGGAAGCACAATATCCCACCCGGACCGGTTTGCTGTGGTAGCTCAGTGGTAGAGCACTCCCTTGGTAAGGGAGAGGTCGAGAGTTCAATCCTCTCTCACAGCACCATTAAATTTACCTGAATTTTCATAGCGATCTTGAACCTCAGCGCAGGGCTGATGCGGCCGATGCCGGCGCTATCCCGCTCCTGCAAAATCATGGCCGTGGTCGAGCGGGTGGCAGGTTCTTTTTGCTCAGGCCATGACAGGTGGACTTTTGGCAGGGCGGCGGGAAGCGACATGTGACCGACAGGTCTGGTGACCAAGGATCGCAGGGACTGGAGCGGGTGGTAGGCCCGGAGGGACTCGAACCCCCAACCAAGGCGTTATGAGCGCCCTGCTCTAACCATTGAGCTACAGGCCCGCCACGCTCTGCCTAGGTGGCGGGCCCGTCCGGGTCAAGGGGGAAGGAGGGCTCCTGCGCGCCCTCCACCAGTTCATTGCACGACGATGTTGCGGAAGTTGTCGCTGGCGGAACTGTCGATCACCGCCTTGGAAATGGTCAGCACGATCGAATCCGGTCCAATCATTTCCACACCGTTGGTGACACGGAAGCTCGAGCCGTCTTCCCCATAGACCACGATGAAAGGAAGCTTGCCGTCCACCGCCTCGGGGGAATAGGTCACGCGACCGACCGGAATTCCTTCCTTTGAAAGAACCGGCCAACCCGCGTAGGGGCCGGGGGCCGCGCTGTCGGCGGCGGAAACGGCATTCTGGCTTGTGCCCTGCGCGAAGGCGGCACCACTCAGGCCGAGCGCCAGCAGGGCGCCAAAAACTGCGGATTTTCCATTCAGGATCATCTTATCCTCCGAAAAAAGTTGCTGCCGACAAACCCGCCCGGATGCTTCCCGGTTCCCGCAACCATCAACTGAGCCGAAAGCGTTGTGGAAAGCCCGCGTATCGTCTATCGGTCGCGCGGACGAATCTCGGAGGCGCAGATGACCACAGACCCGCAGAAGCGGAACGGTCTCACCTATGCTGAGGCAGGCGTGGATATCGCCGCTGGAAACGCGCTCGTCGAGCGGATCAAGCCCGCGGCGAAACGCACCAACAGGCCCGGCACCGTGGCGGGGCTGGGCGGGTTCGGCGCGCTGTTCGACCTGAAGGGCGCGGGCTACAGCGACCCCATTCTGGTCGCGGCGACGGATGGCGTGGGCACCAAGCTTCGCATCGCCATCGACACGGGCCGGGTGGATACCATCGGTATCGACCTCGTCGCCATGTGCGTGAACGACCTCGTCTGCCAGGGGGCGGAACCGTTGTTCTTCCTCGACTATTTCGCGACAGGAAAGCTGGAGCTGGACGCTGCGACCCGCATCATCGAAGGCATCGCCGAGGGCTGTGCCGCCTCCGGTTGTGCGCTGATCGGCGGAGAGACGGCGGAGATGCCGGGCATGTATCACGGCGGCGACTTTGATCTTGCCGGTTTCGCCGTGGGAGCGATGGAGCGGGGCGATGACCTGCCGCAGGGGGTGAGGGAGGGCGATGTCCTGCTCGGTCTCGCCTCCTCGGGCGTGCATTCGAACGGCTACTCGCTGGTCCGCCGGGTGGTGGAGATGTCCGGGCTGGGCTGGGATGCGCCGTCGCCGTTTGGCGAGGGCACGCTTGGGGATGCGTTGCTGACCCCGACGCGTCTCTATGTGAAGCAGGTTCTTGCTGCGCGGAAGGCGGGCGGTCTTCATGCCGCGGCGCATATCACCGGCGGCGGCATCACGGAAAACCTGCCCCGCGTGCTTCCCGAAGGTCTGGGCGCGGAGATCGATCTTGCCGCATGGACGCTGCCGCCGGTGTTCCGCTGGCTGTCGGACGTGTCCGGTATGGAGCGGGAGGAGCTTCTGCGCACCTTCAACAGCGGCATCGGCATGATCCTCGCCGTGGCCGCCGACCGGGCGGAGGCATTGACCGCGTTGCTGGAGGGAGAGGGCGAAGCCGTCTTCCGTCTCGGCACGGTCACCGCGGGCGAGGGCGTGAGCTACCGGGGCGCGCTGGCGTGAAACGGGTCGCGATCCTCGTCTCTGGCGGGGGGTCCAACATGGTGGCCCTTGTGCGCAGCATGACGGGGGATCACCCGGCGCGGCCCGTGCTGGTCGCGTCCAACGATCCGGGAGCACAGGGACTGCTGCGTGCGGCGGAGCTTGGCGTGCCCACGGCTGCCGTGGATCACCGGCCTTTCAAGGGAGATCGGTCGGCGTTCGAGGCGGAACTCCTCCGGCCTCTTCTCGCGACGGAGCCGGATATCCTGTGCCTTGCAGGTTTCATGCGGGTGCTGACGCCTGACTTCGTGGCGCGGTTCGAGGGGAGGATGCTCAACATCCATCCCTCGCTCCTGCCGAAGTATCCCGGCCTCCACACCCATGCGCGCGCCATTGCGGCGGGAGATCAGGAAGCAGGTTGCACCGTTCATGAAGTGACGGCTGTGCTGGATAACGGCCCGATACTTGGTCAGGCGCGCGTTCCCGTTCTGCCGGGCGATACGCCGGAGGCGCTGGCGGGCCGTGTCCTCGGTCAGGAGCATATTCTCTACCCGGCGGTGCTGCGGCGTTATGCGGCGGGCGACCGCTCTCCGATAATGCTGGCGGAGACGTCGGAAAGGCTCTGACCGCCGTCGCCCAAGCATAAATCTTTCCGGGACTTTTCTTTCCGCCGGCTTTTCCCTATGACGGGACAGTCAAATTTTCGCGATGGCAGAGTCCTTGCCCGAAACCACTGTAAAGACACTCACCACTTCCGAAGAACTGGCCGCTTTCTGCGACCGGGCGAAGGGGCAACCCTATATCGCCATCGATACGGAATTCCTGCGTGAGCGAACGTATTATTCGAAGCTCTGCCTCGTCCAGCTGGCGCTGCCCGGAAAGACCGGGGAGGCGGTGCTGGTAGACCCCATCGCGGGCGAAGTGTCGATGGAGCCGCTTTACGAC
The DNA here is from genome assembly GCF_002196855.1 of Haematobacter genomosp. 1. GTDB lineage: Bacteria > Pseudomonadota > Alphaproteobacteria > Rhodobacterales > Rhodobacteraceae > Haematobacter. The sequence goes on from NZ_NIPW01000006.1 coordinate 26,254, forward strand.
CTTTTCCGTGACGAGAGCATCGTGAAGGTGTTTCACGCCGCGCGGCAGGATTTGGAGATATTCTTCGTTCAGGGCAATGTTCTGCCGAAACCCCTGTTCGATACCCAGGTCGCTGCGATGGTCTGCGGTTTCGGCGAGCAGGTCGCCTACGAGACGCTGGTGCGCAAGATCGCGCATGAGTCGCTCGACAAGACCTCCCGCTTCACCGACTGGTCCCGCCGCCCGCTGACGCCTGCGCAGAAGACCTATGCGATCGCGGATGTGACCCACCTCCGGGTCATTTACGAGGTGCTGGCGCAGCAGCTTGCCGATACCGGCCGGCAGAAATGGGTGGAGGAGGAGATCGCCGTTCTTCTTGACCCCGAAACCTATGTCGTACGGCCGGAGGAGGCTTGGCACCGGGTCAAGACGCGAACGAATTCGGGCCGTTTCCTTGCTGTCGTGCGCGAGCTTGCGCGATTCCGGGAGGAATATGCTCAGGGCCACAATGTTCCCAGATCGCGTGTTTACAAGGATGACGCGCTTCTGGAACTCGCCTCCACCAAACCGACGACTGCCGAAGAACTGGGCCGCTCCCGCCTGCTGCAGCGCGAAGCGCGGCGGGGCGAGGTGGCGGAGGGAATTCTGGCTTCGGTGCGTCAGGGGCTGACGCGAAAGCCCGAAGACCTTCCGCATGTCGAGGAGAGCCGGGAGCAGCTCAACGTCAATCCGGCGCTGGCCGATCTGCTTCGGGTTCTGGTGAAGGCCAAGGCAGAGGATGCCGGCGTCGCGCAGAAGCTCATTGCCACCGCGGCCGATCTCGATGCGATTGCGGCCGGGCGTCGCGATGTGCCGGCACTCAAGGGTTGGCGAAATGAAGTCTTCGGCGAAGATGCCCTTCGGCTATGCCGTGGAGAAATCGCGCTGACGGCTCGCGGCCAGAATGTCAGGGTAATTTCCTTGAAAGAGTGACGTCTTGCGCAAGATTTATTACGGTACGTCATTATAATTTCATGGAACTGTGACACATATACATCGGCCTGTCGCAGTTTATTACGAAAATCGGCAAAAGTGAGCGATTCTGGGCCAAAAACGGCCAAATAAACGTTTAGAAATCCGTCGCTTCATAGAAAATACTCACGCTCGCGTGAGCCCCCCTTTGAAACCGCTTTCTGCGGCGATAGATGGCACGGCAACGATCGGACATAAACCCGGTCGGACGCCGCCTCAGCGCGGTTCGAGGAGATGGAGTATATCTTATGAAAAAACTTGCTCTTGCAGCTCTGGTTAGCGCCGTCGCCGCCCCGGCGGCCTTCGCTGGCAACATGGTCGCCCCGGTTATCGAGCCGGCGCCGGCTCCCGTCACCTATGTGGCCCCCATTGCTTCCCCGTGGACCGGCTTCTACGGCGGTGCTCAGGTTGGCTACGGTGATTTCTCGGCCGGTCGCGGCTGGGGTGACTCCGACGGCGCGGTCTACGGTCTGCACGCCGGTTACAACTACGGCTTCACCAATGGCTGGGTCGTCGGCGGTGAACTCACCTATGACTTCTCCGACGTGAGCGGCACCAATGCCGACCGGAGCAGCATCGACCAGGGCGACAGCTATGCTGCCAAACTGAAAGTCGGTTACGCTCCCGCCAACTGGCTGTTCTACGGCACCGCCGGCTGGTCGCGCACTGAGTTCACGGTCGGCCGTGACGACTACAAGGACAACGGCTGGGTCGCCGGTGTGGGCGCGGACTACCTCTACGACACCAACTGGGTCGTCGGCGTGGAAGCTCTCTACCACGACTACAGCGACTTCGACGGCAGCCGCGTTGATATCGACGGCTACACGCTGAAAGCGAAGCTGTCCTACAAGTTCTGATCCTGACGGGTCGAACGGAAAAGGCGGGCTTTGTGCCCGCCTTTTTTATTGCCGGTTCACGCAGCGATACGCGCGGCAAACGTCAGAAGCCGCCCGAGGGCCTCCTCGAAAGCCGGGTCGGGAATCGTCATCGCCACCCGCAGATGCCCCGCCGCCGCCGCACCGAAGCTCTCCCCCGGCATGACGGCGATGCGCTCCTCGTCCAGAAGCCGCCCGGCAAAGTCGTTGCCCGAAAGCCCGGTCGCGCGGATGTCCAGCATCAGATACATCGCACCTGAGGAGGGGACGAGCCGCACTACGCTCTGACCCGCGATGAGGTGCGTGGCGATGTCCCTGCGTCTGCGGAACGGCTCCGCGATCCGCGATTCGAATTCCGGCCCGAGGCGCAGCGCGTGAAGCGCCGCATCCTGCACGAAGGGGGCAACGCCATAGGTCGTGTTGGTGGCGAGAACTGCCAGCGCCTCGATCACCTCCGGCTCTGCCACCACCCAACCCAGCCGCGAGCCGGTCATCGCATGGCTTTTCGACATGGAGCCGACCACCAGCACCCGCTCCCGAATCGCGGCAAGCGCGCGGGGCGAGAGATGCTCGCCCTCCCAGATCTGGGTGTCATAGACCTCGTCCGAGATCAGCCACAGATCGGCATCCGTGACCGCCTGCGCGATTCCTTCCAGCGTGGGCCGGTCATAGACGACACCGGTCGGGTTGTTCGGCGTGTTGATGAGCAGCGTCCTTGCGCCATCCGCCCGCGCAAGGATGTCCTCCGCTTTCGGCTGAAAGGCGTCGCTGGAGCGGGTCGGGACCGCCACCGGAACACCGCCTGCCGCCCGGATCGTGCCGGGGTAGGTGGCATAATAGGGATCGGCGTGCAACGCGCGATCCCCCTTGTCGAGCAGTGCCATATGCGCGGCAAAGAGCGCGGCCTGCCCGCCCGGCGTGATGATGACGTTCTCCGGCCCGGTCGGAACGCCCGTCCGCGCGGCGACCCGCGCCGCCACTTCCGCCCGCAGCTCGGGATTGCCCGGACCGAAGGCGTAGCCGGTGTTTCCGGCGCGCGTGCTCTGGTGCATCGCCTCCAGAATCACCGGGTCGGTCTTGGTGTCATGCTCTCCGATGGTGAGCGACAACACCCGCTCCCCGCGCGAGCAGCTCCCGTGTGCGGTAGTAGATCTCCCAGCCGTCGGCACCGGCGGCGGTGATCGCCTCAATCCTTGGGGAAATCCTCATGGTCAGCGGCTGACAAGCACCGAGCATTGTGCATGGCGGACGACGCGTGCCGCGGTCGAGCCGATGAAGTAGGTGCTGAACCCCGGCTTGTGGGATGCGATCATGATGAGGTCGGAGCCATGTTCCTCCGCCGCGGCCATGATCTCTGCCGCCGCGCCGCCCACGCGGATCTCCGGCACGACGCCTTCGTAGCCCGCAAGCAGGTCGTGCATGTCCTTCTCGGCGCGGCCGCTCTGGTTCATGAACAGATCGGGCGGGATTTCGGCCGTGACATAGGCGGGAATCGGCTCGACCACGTTCACCGCACGGATGGTGCCGCCGGGTTCCAGAAGCTGTTTCGCCCGGTCCAGCAGCGCCTTTGCGGCATCTCCGTGATCGAGGGCAATGGCGACGAGAATGGATTTATACATGTCTTCCTCCAACAGGATGACGGGATGCTAGCAGCGCCCCGGCGGACCCGCTAGCGGAAGCTCGTGCTTGCGGAGGGGGCTGCCAGTGATTAGCTTGGACGCAACACGTTACCCGGAGGGCGTAAAATGACGCCCATGCGTCCACAGGCTGCGGGCGCGATCCCTGTAGAGGTCGAACCGACCGCCGCCAAGACCCCCGAGACGGGCGAGCTTTATGCCGCGCTCGACCTTGGAACCAACAGCTGTCGGATGCTGGTGGCCGAACCGCGCGGCAACCAGTTCCATGTCATCGACAGCTTTTCGAAAGCGGTTCAGCTGGGCATGGGGCTTGAAGCCTCCGGCCGGTTGTCGCGTGCCTCGATGGCGCGCACCGTTCAGGCGATGCGCATCTGTCAGCGCAAGCTGGAGACGCACCGCGTCCGCAAGATGCGGCTGGTCGCGACCGAGGCTTGCCGGCGTGCCCGCAACGGGCGGGAACTTCTGCGGCAGATCCGGGCGGAAACGGGTCTCAGCCTCGAAATAATCCCGCCGGAGGAGGAGGCGCGGCTTGCCGTCATCTCCTGCGCGCCGCTCGTGTCACACCGGACGGAGCAGTTGCTGGTCGTGGATATCGGCGGCGGCTCGACGGAGCTTGTCTGGATCGACCTGTCGCAGGTGCCGCGGGCGGACAGGCCCGCCGCCATCATGCGGCTTCACCGGGGCTTCAATGCGCCGCAGCGCGGTCCGGCGGCCAAGGTGGTGGACTGGATTTCCGTGCCGCTCGGCGTGGCGACGCTCCGCGACCAGTTCGAGGATGTGGAAGACGATGCTGCCCGCTTCGCCTTGATGAGCTGGCATTTCGAGGAGAACCTGGCGAGCTTTTCTCCCTATAACGCGGAAAATCCGCGCGCGGGGTTCCAGATCATCGGCACGTCCGGGACGGTCACGACGGTTGCCGCTTCTTTCCTTGGACTGCGCCGGTATGACAGGAACAAGGTCGATGGGCTGAGGATGACCTCTGCCCAGATCGATTCGGTTATTCGCAACTACCTGACGCTCGGCCCCGAGGGGCGGCGGGCGGATCCGCGCATCGGGCGCGACCGCCACGCGCTCATCATGTCCGGCTCCGCCATCCTGCAGGCGCTGATGCGCGTCTGGCCGACGGACAGGCTGTCCGTCGCGGATCGCGGTCTGAGGGAGGGGTTGCTCTACGCCCAGATGTCGGCCGACGGCGTGCTGACGGACGGCTTCTGACGAGGAAGAACATGACGACGGAAAAGGGAACATCCGGCCGCGGCCAGCGCGAGCTTCGCGTTCGGGTCAAGACCGCCAAGGGGCGCAAGCTCTCCTCCACTCTCTGGCTGGAGCGGCAGTTGAACGACCCCTACGTGCAGCGCGCCCGGCGGGAAGGCTACCGCGGGCGCGCAGCGTTCAAGATTCTGGAGCTGGACGACAAGTTCCACTTCCTCGTGCCCGGTGCGCGGGTGGTGGACCTCGGCTGTGCGCCAGGCGGGTGGAGCCAGGTAGCGGTGACGCGGGTAAACGCGCTCGGCGATCGCGGGGGGAAGAAGCAGGGCACCGTCCTCGGCGTCGATCTGCAGGAGGTGGAACCCATTGCGGGGGCGGAGTTGCACCAGCTCGACTTCCTTTCCGATGGGGCGGACGATGTGGTGCGGAGCTGGCTCGGGGGCAAGGCGGATGTGGTCATGTCGGATATGGCGGCAGCCTCGTCTGGGCACAAGCAGACCGATCACCTGCGCATCATGGCGCTCTGCGAGGCCGCGGCCTATTTCGCCTTCGACGTGCTGGAGGAGGGCGGCACCTTCGTCGCCAAGGTTCTGGCTGGCGGGGCGGAGGCGGAATTGCAGCAATTGCTGAAGCAGAACTTCCGCAAGGTCGCCCATGTGAAGCCGCCGGCCAGCCGGTCGGACAGTTCGGAGAAGTTTGTCGTGGCGACGGGCTTCCGCGGCGCTTCACGGCGCACGGACGAGACTGGTACGGACGAGACTGGCACGGCGGAAAGGGACGTAGCGGAGAGGGACGTGACGGAGAGGGACACGGCGGGGGACGAGTAACCCCGGTCGGGACGAGCGCCTCCCGTTCACGTTTCGGTTGACGACAAGTTTATTGCTACATGGTCCCGACTGAGCCATCCTCCCTTGTGGAGACAGGACAGAGTGGAGGCTGGAATGTTCTCGCAATTCGAGAGGGGACATGTGGAGAACGTGATGGCGGTCGCCGCATCGGGCGAAGCCGCGCGATCTCCGGTTGCGGCTTCCTGGCGCCGCTCCCTCGTTCATCACAAGCTGGACCCGGCGGAAAGTCATGCTGTGGGCCGTCTGGAAAACGCGGCGCTCCGTTACCGGAGGGAGCGGGTCGGCCCGCTCCTGCGGATCGCCGCACCCGTGCTGGACCGTCTGGCGGGGGCCGCGCTCGATGCGGGCTGCGCCGTGTTGCTGACAGATGGCGACGGGCTGGTGATCGACGATCGAACCCGCAGTTCGGATCAGGCGTGGTTCTCCGGCGCAGGTCTCGTCGCTGGCGCCAACTGGAGCGAGTCGGAGGAGGGGACCAACGGGATCGGCACCTGCCTTGCGGAGCGCCGCCCCGTCATAATCCATCGCGCCCAGCATTTCCGCGCGACCCATACGCAGCTTTCCTGCATGGGCGCGCCCGTCTTCGGCCCGGAGGGGCAGCTTACCGCTGTGATCGACGTATCCTCCGTCCGGGGGGACCTGACGGAGGGCCATGCGCGGCTCGTCTCGCTGGCCGTCGTCGATGCCGCGCGACGGATAGAGCGCGAACTGTTCCGGGCAGCTTTCGTCACCGCCCGGATCCTGACGCTGGAGGGGCGTGACACCACCGGCCCGATCCTGTTCGCGGTTGATCGGGATGACCTGATCCTGGGTGCGACGCGCGCGGCACGGCGGAGCTTCGGCCTGACGGAGGAGGACATCCTTGCCCGGCGCCCCGCCAGCGACATTCTGGGGGAGGACAGCCCTGGCGGACTGGATGAGGCGGCCCGGTCGGAGATGCTGCGGGCATTGCACCGCGCCGGGGGCAATGTCTCTGCCGCAGCGCGGGAACTGGGTATCGGACGGGCGACCTTCTATCGCAAGATGAAGCAATTCGGCGTGCAGGTTTCCTGAGGACTTCGCCGCGCAACTGTATCGCGGGTGAGACAGTTGCAGGCGCAGCATGGCACGGCGGGGGCTTCATCGCGCATCCGAATGTCTAAACTCTCCTTTAGACGGCCCGAGGAGGGGCCGACGAACAGGAGGAAATCATGGCAGACACCCAGACCCATTCGGAGCAGCATCACAAGTCTCCGTTCAAGAAGCGCTATGAAAACTACATCGGTGGAGAGTGGGTCGCGCCGAAGTCGGGCCGCTACATGGAGAATATCTCGCCGATGACCGGCAAGGTCGTCTGCGAAGTTGCCCGGTCGGACGGCAAGGATATCGAAGCTGCCCTCGACGCCGCGCACAAGGCGAAGGATGCCTGGGGCCGCACCTCGCCCACCGAACGCTCCAACATCCTGCTGAAGATCGCCGACCGGATCGAGCAGAACCTTGAGACCATCGCCACGGCCGAGACCTGGGACAACGGCAAGCCGCTGCGCGAGACGATGGCTGCGGATATTCCGCTGACGGCGGATCACTTCCGCTATTTCGCGGGCTGCATCCGGGCGCAGGAAGGCACGATCTCCCAGATCGACAATGATACGGTCGCCTACCACTTCCACGAGCCGCTGGGCGTTGTCGGCCAGATCATCCCGTGGAACTTCCCGATCCTGATGGGTGCATGGAAGCTTGCCCCCGCGCTGGCCGCCGGGAACTGCGTGGTGCTGAAGCCGGCAGAGCAGACGCCGGCCTCCATCATGGTGCTGTTCGAGATCATCGGCGATCTGCTGCCTCCGGGCGTGGTCAACATCGTCAACGGGCTGGGGACGGAGGCGGGCAAGCCGCTCGCGGAAAACCCGCGCATCGCCAAGATCGCCTTCACCGGCTCCACCGAGGTCGGCAAGCTCATCATGGGCTATGCCGCGCAGAACGTGACCAACATCACGCTGGAGCTGGGGGGCAAGTCGCCCAACATCTTCTTTGCCGACGTAATGGACGAGGACGATGGTTTTCTTGACAAGGCGCTGGAGGGCTTTGCCTTCTTTGCGCTGAACCAGGGGGAGGTCTGCACCTGTCCGTCGCGCGCGCTGGTGCACGAGTCCATCTACGACCGCTTCATGGAGAAGGCGCTGAAGCGTGTTCAGGCGATCACGCAGGACGACCCGTTGAACCCCTCCACCATGATCGGGGCGCAGGCTTCGGCCGAGCAGTACGAGAAGATCATGGGCTATCTCGACATCGGCAAGCGCGAGGGCGCGAAGGTGCTGACGGGGGGCGACGCGGCCAAGCTCGGCGGTGATCTGTCCAGCGGCTACTACATCCAGCCGACGGTCTTTGAGGGCAACAACAAGATGCGGGTCTTCCAGGAGGAGATCTTCGGGCCCGTCGTGTCCGTCACCACGTTCAAGACCGCGGATGAGGCGATCGAGATCGCCAACGACACGGTCTATGGTCTGGGCGCGGGCGTATGGAGCCGCGACGGGAACACCGCCTATCGCATGGGGCGCGCGATCCAGGCGGGCAGGGTGTGGACAAACTGCTACCACGTCTATCCGGCGGGCGCGGCCTTTGGCGGCTACAAGCAGTCCGGCATCGGGCGCGAAACGCACAAGATGATGCTCGACCATTATCAGGAAACCAAGAACATGCTGGTGAGCTACAGCGCCAGCAAGCTCGGCTTCTTCTGATCCCCTCGGGGCTTCCGGCGCGGCCGGGAGCCTGTTCCTCCATTCGGCGCGGACCGGCTTGGCCCGCTGCCGCAAGAGGGTTCCGGTCCGGGTGCCTTCCCCTCCACACCTTGATCGGCGCTGCGGACGGGCCGCCTTCCATGCGCGCCCGTCCGCCCCCCATTTCCCAACCTGAGACGCCTCCGCGTCCCCCACGGCGTGGAGGTTTTTCATTGCCAAAGGAGACGTCATGCAGAAGACCATGAAAGCCGCCGTCGTGCGGGAGTTCGGCAAGCCGCTCGTCATCGAGGAAGCAAAGGTGCCGGACGTGGCGCCGGGCACCGTGCTCGTCAAGATAGAGGCCTGCGGCGTCTGCCATACCGATCTCCACGCCGCGCATGGCGACTGGCCGGTGAAACCCAAGCCGCCGTTCATCCCAGGGCATGAGGGCGTCGGTCACGTGGTTGGCGTCGGCAAGGGCGTGACGGCCGTGAAGGAGGGGGACCGGGTGGGCGTGCCGTGGCTCTACACCGCCTGCGGTCATTGCGAGCACTGTCTGGGCGGCTGGGAGACGCTGTGCGAGTTGCAGCAGAACACCGGTTACTCCGTGAACGGCGGCTTTGCGGAATATGTGCTGGCCGATCCGAACTATCTTGGCCATCTGCCGAAGGAGGTGGGCTTCGTGGAGATCGCGCCCGTGCTCTGCGCCGGGGTGACCGTCTATAAGGGCCTGAAGATGACGGACACGCGCCCGGGCGAATGGGTGGTGATCTCCGGCATCGGCGGGCTGGGCCATATGGCTGTGCAATATGCCAAGGCGATGGGGCTGCATGTCGCCGCCGTCGATATCGACGACTCCAAGCTGAAACTCGCCCGCGAACTGGGGGCGGAGGTGACGGTCAACGCAAAGACCACCGATCCCGTGGCCACCATCAAGAAGGAAATCGGCGGCGCGCATGGCGTTCTGGTGACGGCCGTGTCGCCCAAGGCGTTCGAGCAGGCGCTGAAATTCGCGCGCCGGGGCGGCACCATCGCGCTGAACGGCCTGCCGCCGGGGGATTTCCCGCTGCCGATCTTCGACATGGTGCTGGAGGGGATCACCGTACGCGGCTCGATCGTAGGCACCCGGCTCGATCTGGCGGAGTCGCTGGATTTCGCGGGGCGCGGGCTTGTGCACGCCCATACCTCCACCGCGAAGCTGGAAGAGGTGAACGACGTCTTTTCCCGGATGGAAAAGGGGCAGATCGACGGCCGCGTGGTGCTCGACTTCGCGTGAGGGGGAGGGGGCCGGCAGGCCCCTTCACTTCTTCGGCTTGGCCTTTACGGTGATCCAGTCCATCAGCGCCAGCAGAACGCCGGAAATCACGAAGACGAGGTGGATGATGACCATCCAGCGGATCTGCTCGGGCGAGGTCGAGGTGACATCCATGAACACCTTGAGCAGATGGATGCCGGAGATCGCCACGATGGAGGCTATGAGCTTCAGCTTGAGGCCAGAGAAATCGACCGTCCCCTGCCATTCGGGGCGGTCCTCATGTCCGTCCATGTTCATCTTGGAGACGAAGTTCTCGTAGCCCGAGAAGATCACGATCAGGACGAGGTTCCCGGCCAGCGTCAGGTCTATCAGCGCCAGCGTCCCGAGGATCACGTCATACTGCGTGATATGGCCGATATCCGAGAACAGGTGGATGAGTTCCTTCACGAACCCCCACAGGAGCAGCAGCAGGGCACCGACCAGACCGATATACATCGGCGCCATCAGCCAGCGGCTGGCGAACAGACCGCGTTCGATAAGCTTTTCCATGCCTCACGGGCCTCCGGGTTGGGACTGGCTCCTGTCCGATGCCCGAGCCGCCCCGTCGCCGTCAAGAGATCCGAAGGGTCAGGGGATGATGCGGGTGTATTTCGTGCCCGCGAGGGTCGCGCCGACCAGCAGCCCCGCCTGTCCGAAGACCAGCGCGATGACCGGCGCCAGCGCCGTTGTCGTGTCGAGACCGAGGTTGCCGCCCTGATCGAAAACCGCGTATTTGAGGTCCGCGCCCGCGGCCCAGCCCTCTCCCGCGCGGAACTGGCCGAGCGACTGCTCCGTCATGAAGAACAGGGCGTGGGCATATTGCTGTGCGCCGATCTGCAACCCGGCCGACACCTTGGTGGCGGAGTAGTAGTCCACCGTCACGTCGTTGATGCGAAGCGCGCCCTGACCGTAGGCACCGCCGAAGCCGAAGCCCGCCTCTGTCATCAGGGGGATGTAGAGCACACCTTGCGCCTTGGCGGCGAGATCGACCGTGCCGGGATAGCGGCTGAACAGGAAGTCGCGTGTCGCGTCCACGCGGGCATCGATGCGTTGGGCATTGGCCGTGCCCACCCCGTTCCCGCAGGCCGCCGTGAGGCCAAGCGCCGCGCCGCCCGTCGCGATGAAGAAGCCCCTGCGGGAAATCTGGACCATCTGCTGCCCCTTTCGAGAACCGTTGACCGGCGTTGGTTGTCTCGGCCCGCCGCAAATGCGGCGCTCCGGTTGGGCCGGAAGGCTATCCTGCGAGACAGGGCTTGTCACCCCTGCCGCCGCATCGGCCGCGATCGGGAGGAATCACAACCCCGTCAGGCGGCAGGATTGCCCGGTTGCGCCCCTTCCCCGGTCAGAAGCTCGGGGCAAGCAGGCGCGCGACGCGCGGGGCGAAATAGGTCAGGATGCCGTGGCAACCCGCGCGCTTGAAGGCCATCAGGCTCTCCACCATCACCTTGTCGCCGTCCAGCCAGCCGTTGCGGATCGCGCCCTCCAGCATCGCGTATTCGCCCGACACCTGATAGGCGAAGGTCGGCACGCCGAAACGGTCGCGGACGCGGCGGCAGATATCGAGATAGGGCATCCCCGGCTTCACCATCACCATGTCCGCGCCCTCCGCCAGGTCGCGTTCGACAAGGCGGAGGGCCTCCTCCGCATTGGCGGGGTTCATCTGGTAGGTCTTCTTGTCGCCCACCAGCCGCCCCGAGGCGCCCACCGCATCGCGGAACGGGCCATAGAAGGCCGAGGCGTATTTCGCGGAATAGGACAGGATCGCCACGTCCTGATGGCCCGCGGTCTCCAGCGCCGCCCGCATCGCCCCGATCCGGCCATCCATCATGTCGGAAGGGCCGAGGATATCCGCCCCGGCATCCGCCTGCGCCAGCGCCATCTTCACCAGCGCCTCGACCGTCTCGTCGTTGACGATGATACCGTCCTTCACGAAGCCATCGTGCCCGTTGGCATTGTAGGGGTCGAGCGCGATATCCGTCATGATGGCGATTTCCGGCACCTCCGCCTTGATCGCCCGGATCGCGCGGTTGACGAGGTTCTCGTCGCTCCACGCTTCCTCGCAGGTTTCCGTGCGGCGATCGGCATCGGTGTAGGGAAAGAGGCACAGCGCCGGGATGCCGAGCGTTGCCGCCTCCTCCGCCGCCCGCACGGCGCGGTCGATGGAGAGCCGCTCCACCCCCGGCATGGAGGCGATGGGCTCCGCCACGTCGTAGCCGTCACGCAAAAAGATCGGCCAGATCAGGTCGCCGACCGCGAGCGTATTCTCCTGCGCCAGAGACCGGATCTGCGCGGAGCGCCGAAGCCGGCGCAGGCGCGTGGCGGGATAGGCGGCGAGGGTGGCTGGCATGACGGCTCTCCTTCTGGCTGCGCCTTGCCTGCCACGGAGAACCGTCCATCTCAAGGGTAGGATTCGCGGCAACGCAGCGATACGGTGCGGCAACAGGCGAGAGGCGAGACCAAGCGACGTGCTGAACTGGTATTCCATGCTGGCCGGACTGATAGACGTCCGGTCGTTCTCCAGCCTGTGGTTCTGGGTGATGCTCGCCGTGATGTGGTTTCTCCTCGGGCAGCGGGTGGCCGGGGTGCCGGTGGATGTCATCGCTGCCGCCCATGCCGACCGGCCGGGCAGCATGGCGGAGCTGGAGGAGGCCTCGCGGCTCTCCGCCCTGCGGCTTGTGCGGCGCCATGCGGCCCTCGGGCTGCTGACCGTCGCGACCGCGTTCTTCCTGCTTTCCTCGCTGCTGATCGCGGGCTGGGGCTACGGGATCGAGCTGGGGCAGGCCTTGTTCCTGCTCATCCTGCCGCTGACGCTGGTGCGCGGGCTGGACCTTTGGACGGCGCAGCAAATCCTGTCTCGCGGGCTGGCGGGGGAGAATCTGCGCTCCGCCTTGTTCTGGCAGCGCTTCCGCGTCCAGTGCTTCGGGATCGTGTTCATTCTTGCCACGGCGCTCTGGGGAATGTGGCGGAACCTGACGGTCTCGGCCCTTGGCAGTTGACTTCGCCGCATGCGTGATTACCTCACCCGAAAATGGATGACATGACCCGCCCCAAAGGCCAGACAGTCACCCTCGGCGGCGCGCCGGAGGGGTTTGACGCACGCCTGCTCGCCCGTGAAGTCGAAAAGCAGAACCGTCCGGTGATCCATGTCGCCCGCGACGGCCGGCGGATGGAGGAGATGCGCCGCGCGCTGGCCTTCTTCGCCCCCGGTCTGCCGGTGCTCGACCTGCCCGCATGGGACTGCCTGCCTTATGACCGCGTTTCCCCCAACCCGGAGGTGACGGCGGCGCGCATGGCGACGCTGGCGGCGCTGGCGCGGGGCGTTCCGGGCAACTTCGTCTTGCTCACCACGCTCAACGCGGCGACGCAGCGGTTGCCGATGCGCGATCTGCTGCGCGATGCCTCCTTCAGCGCCAAGGTAGGGCAGCGGGTGGATGAGATGGCCTTGCGGGCCTACCTCGCCCGCATGGGGTTCACCCAAAGTCCCACGGTGACGGAGCCTGGGGATTTCGCGGTGCGGGGCGGCATCGTCGACATCTTCCCACCGGGGGACACCGGGCCGATACGGCTCGATTTCTTCGGCGACGTTCTGGAAAGCGCGCGGCGCTTCGACCCCGCGACCCAGCGGACCACCGACAAGCTCGACCGGATCGCGCTTGCCCCCATGTCGGAAGTGGTGCTGGACGATGCCTCCATCACCCGGTTCCGCCAGAACTATCGGCTGGAATTCGGTGCGGGCGGGTCCGACGATCCGCTTTATGAGGCGGTGAGCGCCGGGCGGCGGCATCAGGGGATGGAACACTGGCTGCCGTTCTTCCACGAGCGGCTGGAAACGCTCTTCGACTACCTGCCGGATGCGGGCGTGATGCTCGACGACCAGGCGACGCCTACGCGGCTCGCCCGGTGGGAAGCGGTGGACGACGCCTATGATGCCCGTCGCGAGGCGATGGTGCAGAAGGGGCGGACGGACTCGGTCTACAAGCCCTGTCCGCCCGGCCTGCTCTATCTGGACGATGCCGCATGGGAGGCGGCGGTGGCGGGCCACCGCGTCGTGCAGCTCTCGCCGCTGCCGCAGGCGCCGGGGCCGGGCGTGGTGGATGCGGGCGGGCGCGTGGGCCGGAACTTCGCCCCCGAACGGCAACAGGAAAGCGTGAGCCTGTTCGGCGCGCTGGCCGATCACGTGCGGGCGCGGCGCAAGGACGGTCAGGTCATCATCGCCTCCTTCTCCGAAGGCCCGCGGGAGCGGCTGAAGGGGCTGCTGGAGGATCAGGGCCTGACCGCTTCCCGCGATGTGGAGGACATCCGCGACGTGCCGGAGGGCAAGGGCGGGCTGTTCCTTGCCGTCTGGCCGCTGGCGCAGGGGTTCGAGGCCCCGGGTCTCACCGTCATCTCCGAACAGGACGTGCTGGGCGACCGCATGGTGGGCCGCCCGAAGCGCAAGCGGAAGGCGGAGAACTTCCTGTCGGAGGCGCAGTCGCTCTCACCCGGCGATCTGGTCGTGCATGTGGAGCACGGCGTGGGCCGCTATACCGGGCTGGAGACCATCACCGCGATGGGGGCGCCGCATGAATGCATCGCGCTCGAATATGCGGGCGGCGACCGGCTGTTCCTGCCGGTGGAAAACATCGAACTCCTCTCCCGCTACGGGCACGAGGACGGTTTGCTCGACAAGCTGGGCGGCGGCGCCTGGCAGGCCAAGAAGGCGAAGCTAAAGGAGCGTATCCGCCAGATCGCCGAAAAGCTCATGCGCATCGCCGCCGAGCGCCACCTGCGTTCCGCCCCCGTCTATGACCCGCCGCATGGCATCTGGGAAAGCTTCGAGGCGCGCTTCCCCTATCAGGAGACGGAGGATCAGCTCTCCGCCATCGCCGATGTGATGCACGATCTGGAGGCCGGGGTGCCGATGGACCGGCTGGTGGTGGGCGATGTGGGCTTCGGCAAGACGGAGGTGGCGATCCGCGCGGCCTTTGCCGCGGTGCTGGGCGGTGGTCAGGTCGCGGTGATCTGCCCGACCACGCTGCTCGCCCGTCAGCATTACCGCAGCTTCGCCGACCGCTTCCGCGGCTTCCCCGTCACGGTGCGGCAACTGTCGCGGTTCGTCCCGGCCAAGGAAGCGGCGAAAACGCGGGAGGGGATGGCAGACGGGACGATCGACATCGTCGTCGGCACCCATGCGCTGCTTGCCAAGGGGGTCCGGTTCAAGAACCTCGGCCTTATGGTCATCGATGAGGAGCAGCATTTCGGCGTCTCCCACAAGGAGCGGCTGAAGGAGATGCGGACGGATGTCCACGTCCTGACGCTCACCGCGACGCCGATCCCGCGCACGCTGCAACTGTCGCTCACGGGGGTGCGCGACCTGTCGATCATCGGCACCCCGCCGGTGGACCGGCTGGCCATCCGCACCTATGTGTCGGAGTTCGACGGGGTGACGATCCGGGAGGCGCTGCTGCGCGAACGCTATCGCGGCGGGCAGTCCTTCATCGTGGTTCCCCGCATCGCCGACCTGCCGGATATGGAGACGTTCCTGAAGGAGCACGTGCCGGAGGTGAGTTATATCGTCGCCCACGGGCAGCTTGCGGCGGGCGATCTCGACCAGCGGATGAACGATTTCTACGACGGCAAGGCGGATGTGCTGCTGGCTACCACCATTGTCGAATCAGGCCTGGATATTCCGACCGCCAACACGATGGTCGTGCATCGGGCGGACATGTTCGGGCTGGCCCAGCTTTACCAGATCCGCGGACGGGTCGGCCGCTCCAAGACGCGAGCCTATTGCTTCCTGACGACGAAACCCCGCGCGCCGCTGACGCCGGCCGCGCAGAAGCGGCTGCGGCTGCTCGGGTCGCTGGACAGCCTCGGCGCGGGCTTCACGCTGGCGAGCCAGGATCTGGACCTGCGGGGGGCGGGCAACCTGCTGGGAGAGGAGCAGTCGGGCCACATCAAGGAAGTGGGCTATGAACTCTACCAGTCCATGCTTGAGGAAACGATCCAGAAGCTCCGCTCCGGCGAGATCGACGGGCTGACAGACGACGGCGACTGGTCGCCGCAGATCAACCTTGGCGTGCCCGTACTGATCCCGGAGGACTATGTGCCGGATCTCGACGTGCGGCTGGGCCTCTACCGGCGGCTCTCCACGCTGACGACCAAGGTGGAACTGGAAGGCTTCGCAGCCGAGCTGATCGACCGGTTCGGTCCGCTGCCGAAGGAGGTGAACACACTCCTGCTCATCGTGCGGATCAAGGCGCTCTGCAAGCGTGCGGGAATCGCACGGCTGGACGGCGGGCCCAAGGGATGCACGGTGCAGTTCCACAAGGACAAGTTCGCCAATCCCGCCGGGCTGGTGGAATTCCTGCATGCCGAGGGAAATACCGCCCGGATCAAGGACAACAAGGTGGTCATCCTGCGCGACTGGGCGAAGGAGGGCGACAAGATCAAGGGCGCTTTCGCCATCGCCCGCGACCTTGCCCAGAAGGTCGTCGATGGGGAGAAGTCGCGCAAGCGTCCCGATACCCTCCCGGCGCCGGACGGCAAATCCCCCGGGAAGACCATCCCGGCACAACGCCGCCGGTGAGGCGGGCCTCCCCGCACCACCGGTGAGGGGAGGGCTGGTCTCGGGGGCATCGAGCCCCCTCGGCCAGCGCTGCCGCGGAAGAACCCTGCGGACCGTTACAGATGTCGGGGGAGGCCCCGGGGTGGGTGAGCCGCTCACGGGAACGGGTCGAGGCTGGCGCGTGGTTGCGCCGCCTCAGATCCATGTGCCGCCCGTAAATCAGACATGCCCACGATACACCCGATGCGGTTCTCCGGCGTCGCGCCGAATGCGTCGGCGCGGGTCGCCATTGGCCGCGCCCCCGCCTGTTCTCCGGGCGTTCAGCGCCCTGAAAGCTGCAACGACGCGCTTCCGCTCCGCAAGGCGCTCTCTCGCCTGCCGGAGCGCGAACTCAATGATATCGGCGCCGCTCTGGCGATATAGGCGCGCTCGGGCCGCCAGCCAACCCGCAACCCCTGCGGGCTTGACGATTGCAGGCCCCTCCCCGAACAGGAAGCGCGCCTTGCGCATTCAGGTGAACACGCCACCCGCCGCTGCCTCGGCCATGCGCAGCAACGGCAGGCGCGGGAGGGATGCGAGGCTCACTCCCCCGCGCGGGTGAGCAGATCGACTTCCTCGGGCTTCAGGTCGATCATCACCGCGCGGGCGAAGCTGGTGACCTGTTCCTCACGCGTTGCGGAGGCGATGGGCGCGGTGACGCCTTTCCGGGCGATCAGCCAGGCGAGCGCGACCTCCGCCGGCTGCGCGCCATGGGCCTCCGCAACGCGATCAAGGGCGTCGAGAATACGCAGCCCCTTGGGCGTCAGGTAGGCCTTGGCCTTGCCGCCGCGCGCGCTCTGCCCAAGGTCGGCCTCGCTGCGATACTTGCCGCTGAGGAAACCGGAGGCCAGCGCATAGTAGCAGACCACGCCGATATCCTCCGCGATGCACAGATCGCGGAGCGGGCCGTCGAACTTCTCCCGGTCGTAAAGGTTGTATTCCGGCTGGAGCACGCCGTAACGCGGCAAACCTTCCGCCGCCGCCACGTCCAGCGCGGCCCGCAGTTGACCTGCGTCGAAGTTGGAACAGCCGATGGCGCCGATCTTGCCCGCTTTCAGCAGGCGGGAATAAGCCTCCAGCGTCTCTTCATGCGGGGTCGAATCGGGAAAGTGGGAGAAGTAGAGGTCGATGCGCTCCACCTGCAACCGGCGGAGCGAATCCTCCACGGCCTCCATGATCCAGGCCGCGCCAAGCCCCTTGTGGCCCGGCTTTCCCATGTCGGAGCCGACCTTGGTGAAGATCTTCACCCTGTCACGCAGGCCGGGGCGGGTCTGAAGCCAGCGTCCGAAGATCGTCTCCGATTCGCCGCCCTGATTGCCCTCGGCCCAGCGGGAATAGACATCGGCTGTGTCGATGGCGTTGAAACCATGATCCACGAAGGCATCGAGAACGCGGAAGCTCTGCGCCTCGTCGATGGTCCAGCCGAAAACGTTGCCACCGAAAACGAGCGGCGCGATGTCGATGCCGGTCCGGCCGAGCGGTCTGGTCTGCATGGTATGTCCTTTCCTTGGTCCATCGCAGCAGACACGCAAGGCGGGCGGAGATCCACCCCTAACAGGCTGCTGAAAAAGTCCCGAAGTGTCGGGCCTATGTGCCGGAAATCGGAAAATCGGCCCGGAAACGCCCGGAAATATAAAGATTTCCGGCTGCATTTCGTCAGATGGCGAACGATTTCCGCTCCAGCACAGGCCAAAAAGCATTCCGCGGTTGCCCTGGAGCGGTGATCCTTCCCGCATTGTTGAGGAACGCCCCGGGAACTGCCAGCTTTGGCGTGGCCGGGCAGAATGTTCTGGATTTCCAATGCAAGCCCGGGGATATGCCTGATTTTTTCAGCAGCCTGCCAGAGGCGAGTTGCGCCGGGAGGGGGCTCCCCCGCTATCATGCGATGAGCGCGGGATGGCCGGAGGGAGAGGCCCCCCTCGCTCCTGCCCGCTCATCTGCGGTCATCCCTGCGGGAGACAGTTATCCGGGAGCACCCCAGGTGCGCCGCGGCAGCGTGATCCCGCAGGATTCCAGCCGACCCGTCGTCTTCGCACCCGCGACCGCGGTGTCAGCCGTTGCCGCGGCGCACGAAAAGCCCCGCATCCTCCGCCGCGCGACGGAGCGCGCGCGATTTGTTCACCGTCTCCATCCATTCGGACTCAGGGTCGCTGTCGAAGACCACGCCGCCCCCCGCCTGAACATAGAGCTTCTGGTCCTTCAGCACCCCGGTGCGGAGCGCGATGCACATATCCATCTCGCCATTGGCGGAGAAATAGCCGACACCGCCGCCATAGACGCCGCGTTTCTCCGGCTCCAGCTCATCGATGATCTGCATCGCCCGCACCTTCGGCGCGCCGGAGACGGTGCCTGCGGGCAGCCCCGCCAGAAGGGCGGAAAGCGCATCCTGACCCTCCGCCAGCTGACCAACCACGTTGGAGACGATGTGCATGACGTGGCTGTAGCGCTCGATGGTGAATTTCTCCGTCGGATGGACGGTGCCCACCCGCGCCACGCGGCCCACGTCGTTCCGGCCAAGATCGAGCAGCATCAGATGCTCCGCCCGCTCCTTCGGGTCGGCGAGCAGATCGGCTTCGAGCGCGCGGTCCTCCTCCGGCGTGGCACCACGGGGGCGGGTGCCGGCGATGGGGCGGACGGTCACCTCCCCATCCCGGAGACGGACGAGAATCTCCGGGCTGGCCCCGATGATCTGGAAACCGCCGAAGTTGAAGAAGAACATGAAGGGCGAGGGGTTGGTGCGCCGCAGGCTCCGGTAAAGCGCAAAGGGCGGCAGGCGGAAATCCTGCGTCCAGCGCTGCGCCGGCACCACCTGAAAGATGTCGCCCGCACGGATGTATTCCTTGGCCTTCTCCACGGCGGCCTTGTAGCCCTCCTTGGTGAAGTTGGAGCGGGGTTCGCCCACGGGGGCGGTCTCGTGCAACACCCGGTTGTCACCCTCCACGCTGCGGTCGAGGTCGCGGAGCGCGTCCATCACCCGCTCCGCCGCCTGCGCATAGGCGGCCCGCGCGCTCAGCCCGGAGGAGACCCATGCCGGCGAGACGAGCGTCACCTCCCCCTTCACCCCGTCCAGAACGGCAATGACGGAGGGGCGGATCATCACCGCATCCGGGGCGCCGATCGGGTCGGGGCCCGGGGTGCCGAGTTTCTCCACCAGCCGGATCATGTCGTAGCCCAGATAGCCGAACAGGCCGCAGGCGATCGCGGGGAGGTCGGCGGGCATCTCCACCCGCGATTCCTCGATAAGCGTGCGCAGCGTTTCCAGGGGGGAGCCGGGCAGATCCTCGAAGGCGGCCGGGTCGAAGCGCGCCTGCCGGTTGATGCGGCTTTCCTCTCCCCGGCAATCCCAGATCAGGTCAGGCTTCATCCCGATGACGGAGAACCGGCCACGGACCTCTCCTCCAGTCACGGATTCCAGCAGGAAGCTGTCGGCCCGCGCCTCGGCGAGCTTCAGCATCAACGAGACGGGCGTGTCCAGATCCGCGGCGAGCCGGGTATAGACGAGCTGGTTGCGGCCGGCGTTCCAGCCGGCCTCGAAAGCGTCGAAGGAGGGGATAAGCGCCACGTCTGCCTCACGGGAAGCGGGAATGCACGGAATTGATGACAGCCTGATTGAAGCTGATCTTCGCGTCCGAGTGCAATGCGGTGGAGAAATAGTCGAACATGTCCTGCGCCAGCGCCTGTCCGCCCTGCTGGGCCAGACCGTCATGCAGGGCGAGCACATCGGGATCGCTCGCATCCGGGGAATTCACGCTGTCGAGCTGTACAAGGGAGATCATCCCGTCGCCCTTCACCGTCTGCCGGGCGCCCGGTTGCAGGGCAAAGACCGCCTCCGTGAAGCCGGGGGGAGTGCCCTCCACCACGGAGTCGCGGCGGAGCGCCTCCACCTTCGCGGCGGGGTGGCCAAGCGCGGTGATCGCCTCGCCAGCCGCGAGACGGCTCTCCAGCGTCGCGGCCTCCGCCTCCAACGCCTTCTGAACGGCATCGTGACGCCAGTCTGCCGCCACACGATCCCGAACTTCGGCAAAGGGGATCGCCTGCGGGGGCAGGATCTCATCCATCCGCAGCACGGCGAGACCGCCATCGGAAAGCTGGATCAGGCGGGGGAAGTCGTTCTTCTGCACGGTGCGGGCCGCGTCACGGAACTCCGGATAGGCGGCGGGGCCGTCCTCCGAATCGGGGCGGAAGTCGATACGCCCTTCCTCCATGATCGTGTCGCGGGACAGCTCCTCCACCGTCGCGCCGCCGGCAATCAGGTCGTCGAACTTCGGGGTGTCTGCCGTGATCTGGCGGCGGGCCTCCTCCACGGCGACTTCGCCGCGAAGCTGGTCCCGCGCCTCGTCGAAGGTGATGTTCTGGGCTTCGAGGATGCCGTTCATCCAGTAGAGCGCCGGGCCGAAATCCGAGGGCAGCGGTCCGACCACGCCGGGAGCCGACAGCGCGAACACCTCGGCCCCCGCAGCGCCCAGTTCGGCCTCCGCCACATCGCCAAGGTCGATGTCCGCCGCCGTGATGCGGCGTTCCGCGAGCAGGCCGTCCCGCGTGATCTGTCCGGCGTCGAGGCGCGCCTTTGCATCCTGAGCCTCAGCGTCCGAGCCGAAGACCATGCGCTCGACCAGCCGCCGTTCGGGCTGGACGAACTCCTCCTGCCGCTGGTCATAGGCGCTCCGCAGCGCGGCATCGCTCACCTCGACCGTCGGGGCGAGTGTATCGGGCGTTACCCAGGCGTAGCTGATGCGCCGCGCTTCGGGCAGCGTGTAGAGATCCTTGTGCGCGTCATACCATGCGGTGAGCTCGGCCTCTCCCGGCTCAGGCACCGGCGTGGAAAGGTTCGCGTCGGTCAGCGTGATATGCGTGGCGGAGCGCGTCTCCGCCAGATAACGCACGAGGGTGTCGGCAAAGGTGCCCGGCTCGGCCACGCCGCTGGCGATCGCCGTCTGCAGTACACCGCGGGCGGCGTCGTCGCGGAGTGTGCGCTCGAACTCGGCCTCCGTGTAGCCGGCACGGCGCAGACCGTCGGCATAGGCACGGCGGTCGAACTTGCCGTCCAGACCATGGAAGGCGGAGATGGCGAGCACCTGCCGCTGGACTTCCTGATCTCCGGCGGAAAGGCCGATCCGTTCCAGCTCCGCATCGATGAGCGCCCGCCCGACGAGCTGGTTGCGCACTGCCGCGTCCAGACCCATGGCCTGCGCGTCCCGCAGGGTGAGCGCCCGGCCCGACTGGGCGGAGAAGGTGCGGAGTTGCTGCTCCAGCGCGCGGGCATAGTCGTTGGCGGTCACGTCACGCCCGTTCACCGTGGCGACAGCCGTCGCCCCGCCGCCGAAATTGGTGACGCCGAACCCGCCCAGACCGAAGATGAGCAGCCCCATCAGCACCCAGATGGTGACGTTTGCCCCCTTGCTCCGAAACTTGGCCATGCGCGGATCCCTCTGCTGGTCCGGGGCTTCCTACGGCACGGAACGGGGCCGGGCAAGCATCACATGGCAACCTGCGACAACCGTCCGAACAACTCGCCGATACCCGCGCGGTCGATATTGGCGAAGGCGATGCGGAAGGCGCGTGCGCCGGAGGCATCGCCTTCGGGCATGAACATCGTGCCCGGCAGCAGCAATACGCCCGCCTCCCGCACCAGCCGCTGGGCCGCCTGATCGGAGGGGAGGGTGAAGGGATGCTCCACATAGGCGAAATAGGCACCGCAGCCGAGAAGCTTCCATCCCTCCAGCCGCGGGAAGCCTTCCACGATGGCGGCGCGACGGTCGAGGATCTCCGCCCGTTCGCCCGCAACCCATTGTGCGAGGTTCCGCATGCCCCAGAGCGCGCCGCGCTGCCCGAGCTGGCCCGCGCAGATCGCCACGGTGTCGAGAAACTTCTCCGCCTCCGCCAACTGCCGCTCCGACGCGACGATGGCGCCGACGCGGTGGCCGGTCAGCCGGTATGCCTTGGAGAAGGAGTAGAGGTGGATGAGCGTGTCGTGCCAGTCGGGATCGGCGAACAGGTCGTGCGGCGCGCCGGAGCGGGCGTCGAAATCCCGGTAGGTCTCGTCCAGCACCAGCGCGATGCCCCGCGCCCGGGCAAGCTCGAAGAAGGCGCGGACGGTTTCGGGCGGATATTCCGCCCCGCCCGGATTGTTGGGCGAGACGAGCACGATGGCGCGCGTCCGGGGGGTGATGAGCCGCGCCGCGGCTTCGGCTTCCGGGATCAGCCCCGGGCCGGTCGCGAGCGGCACGGCAGCGACGCCCTGCATGTCGAGCCACATCTTGTGGTTGAAATACCATGGTGTCGGCAGGATCACCTCGTCCCCTTCGCCCGCGAGCGTGGACATGATGGCGGTGAACGCCTGATTGCAGCCCTGCGTGATGGCGACCTGCGCGGCCCGGATCTCTCCGCCATAGGCAGCGGACCATTGCGTCGCGATCTCCTCACGCAACTCCGGCATGCCGAGCACGGGGCCGTAGAGATGGGCTGCGGGGTCGTTCAGCGAGGCCTCTGCGATGGCGCGGCGGAGCGGCTCCGGCGGCGGCTCCACCGGGGCTGCCTGGCTCACGTTGATGAGCGGACGGTCCGGCGGGAACTCCACGCCGGAGAGCCAGCGCCGGGCCTCCATCACCGGGGGAGGGAAGGTGGCGGCCATGCGGGGGTTCAGGGGGAGGGACATAGGGGCTCCGTCAGATGCGCGGTCAGATGTAGCGCCCGATGCGCCCTGCACGCAAGCGCGGCTGTCCGGCAGGGCCGCAACCGGACAATGCACGGGTCCTACGGCTGGAATGCACCCCGTGAGCGGCTGACATGTCCGCGAGCGGACCATATGCGAGCCGTTCGGTTGCCGGATGACGCACGCCCCGGGGCGGCGAGGTCAAGGCACTCTCATGTGCCATGTCGCGGAGCTGCGCGGCTCCCGGCAATCACGCAGGCCCGGATGTTCTCGCTTCGGATTGTGGCCGGATGGCTGTGACCCCGGGGCACGGGTCCGCCTCTGCCTGATCGGCGCGCAGCTTCGGCGGCGCGGGGGACGCCCCCCGCGACCCCCGGTGTCGAGCGCGCGCCGAACATCCGTGCGTCTGCTCCAGCGGAGGGATCGCCATGCGACTCCTGTCAGTTCGATCGACCGGGCTGACTTCCCCGCGCGGGCCATGCTAGGCAGACGGCGAGTCGCGACACCAGGGCAGGAGACGGCAGTGGGCTACGCTTACGACGACCAGAACATCTTTGCGAAGATCCTTCGGGGAGAGATCCCGAACAAGACGGTGCTCGAAACCGAACACACGCTCGCCTTTGCGGATATCCAGCCGCAGGCTCCGGTGCATGTGCTGGTGATCCCGAAAGGGCCGTACGCGAGCCTCGATCATTTCACGCAGGAAGCTTCCGATGCGGAGATCCTCGATTTCAACCGCACCATCGGCAAGGTCTGCGAGATGACGAAGGTCGAGACGAAGGACGGCGGCATGGGCTTTCGCGCGATCACCAACGCTGGTGTGCATGGCCATCAGGAAGTGCCCCATCTCCACGTGCATATTCTGGGCGGGCGGCAACTGGGCCGGATGCTGCCCCGGGACTGAACCCGCCGGCGGGGCGGCGGCGCGTTGAGGTCTGTGCGGCCTCGGGGCCGGACGGTCCTTTGCGCAGGATCCGGGTGGCGGGTCTGTGCCCCGACAGGCGATGGTGCGGAAAAAGGAGCCTGCCATGGTCCTGTTCTCCGCGCTTCCCGGCCCCCACGTCGCTCGCCTGCGCGAGGGCGGGCGGGATGCCTACGACCTGCCGCCCGAGCTTCGCCGCGCGGCGGAAGGCTCGTTGCCCTGCCGCCACTGCCTGCGCCACATTCCGGTGGGGCGCGACTACCTCACGCTCGCATGGCGGCCGTTTCCGGCGCTGCAACCCTATGCGGAAACCGGGCCGATCTTCCTTTGTTCCGCTTGCGAGCGGGCACCGGACAGCGGGGCGCTGCCGGATATCCTCTCCTCCCCCGACTATATCCTGCGCGGCTACAGCGCCGATCATCGCATCGTTTACGGGACGGGGCAGGTCGTCGCCACGTCCGGCCTGACCCAGCGGGCGGCAGAGCTTCTCTCAGACGCGGCGGTGGCTTATCTGCACGTGCGTTCGGCGCGCAACACCTGCTACCAGCTTCGGATCGACCGGGCAGGGCAGCCATTGTCGCGGGAGGCAGGCCGTCGTCCCTGATGCGCCGGCCCTGCGGAAAGAGGCCCGAGCACCCCGGCAAGCGACGTGGCGCAAGAGATGCGCCGCTTGCCCGCAGGCGGGATGCGCGGCTATCCTGAACCGCAACCCTGCGGCGCCCCCCTTGCTGGGCGGGGGTGAGGCAGATAAGCAGCACCTGCTGAGCCGACCAGTTTGAGCCACGAGCGGAGCCAAGGCATGACCATCGAAGCCCCCGAAACGGAAATCGTCCATTCCCGCCGCATCGCCTGCGACGGTGGCGAAGGCGCGCTCGGCCATCCGCGGGTATGGCTGACGATCCCGGAGGAGCCGGGCTGGGTCGAATGCGGCTACTGCGACAAGCGCTTCGTGCTCGACCCGAACGCGGTGCCCGACGCGCACTGACCGGCCCGGAAGGCACGACGCTGGTTCCGCCGGCCCTCGCATCCCGCCGCCCGCCGGAGTAAAAGGACGGCCTGACGGCGATGGAGGCGGATATGGCGAAGGACGATACGGCAGGCGGCACGGGGGCGATGCCCTTCGGCAAGGGGCATCACCTGCACCTGATCGACGGCTCCGCCTTCATCTTCCGCGCCTATCATGCCCTGCCGCCGCTGACCCGGAAGTCGGACGGCCTGCCGATCGGTGCGGTCGCGGGGTTCTGCAACATGCTGTTCAAATATGTGGACGGCAACAGCAGCTCCGCCGATGCGGCAACGCATCTGGCGGTGATCTTCGACTATTCCTCCAAGACCTTCCGCAACGACATCTACCCGCTCTACAAGGCGAACCGCCCGGAGCTCCCGGAGGATCTGCGCCCGCAGTTCCCGCTCACCCGCGAAGCGGTCCGCGCCTTCGGCATTCCCTGCATCGAGATCGAGGAATACGAGGCCGACGACATCATCGCCACGCTGGCCTGCCGGGCGCGCGATGCGGGCGGACGGGTCACCATCATCTCCTCCGACAAGGATCTGATGCAGCTCGTCGGCGACGGGGTGGAGATGCTCGACGCGATGAAGAACCGCCGCATCGGCCCGGAGGAGGTCGAGGAGAAATTCGGCGTGCCGCCCGCCAAGGTGGTGGATGTGCAGGCGCTGGCGGGCGACTCGGTGGACAACATCCCCGGCGCGCCCGGCATCGGCATCAAGACCGCGGCGATGCTCATCCAGGAATATGGCGATGTGGAGACGCTGCTGGAGCGGGCGGGCGAGATCAAGCAGCCGAAGCGGCGCGAGACGCTGTTGAACAACGCGGAGCAGATCCGCATCTCCCGCAGGCTGGTGGAGCTGCATTGCGACATGCCGCTCGACTGCGATCTGGCGACGCTGGAAGTGCAGGAGCCGGAGGCGGAGGTTCTGATGGACTTCCTCGCCCGCATGGAGCTTCGCACGCTGACGAAGCGCATTGCCGACCGGAAGGGCATCCTGCCGCCCGCGGTCTCCGATGTGCCGCCCGCCGATGAGGAGCCGGCGGAGGCGATGGAGGAGCCGCCCTTCACGCCCGCGGATTACACATGGATCCGGGACATGGACACGCTGGAGGCGTGGATCGCCGAGATTCGCGACACGGGGCTTGTGGCCTTCGACACGGAAACCACCTCGCTTGACGAGATGCGGGCCGATCTGGTCGGCATATCGCTGGCCACCGCGCCGGGCCGCGCGGCCTATATCCCGCTGTCGCACCGGGTGGGGGAGGGCGACCTGTTCGGCGGTTCCGATCTGGCGGAGGGGCAACTGCCGCTGGACATGGTGATCGATGCGCTCCGGCCCGTGCTGGAGGATGCCGCGATCCTCAAGATCGGCCAGAACGTGAAATACGACCTGAAGATCCTGCGCCGCTACGGCATCGATGTCGCCCCCATCGATGACACGATGCTGATGTCCTACGCGATGAATTCCGGGTTGCACAATCACGGCATGGATGTGCTGGCGGACACCTATCTTCAGCACCAGTGCATCCCGATCAAGTCGCTGATCGGTTCGGGCAAGAGTCAGATCACCTTTGACCGCGTGCCGGTCGCGGAGGCGGTGAAATATGCCGCCGAGGATGCGGATGTCACCTTCCGGCTCTGGCGGCGGTTCAAGCCGCAGTTGCACAGGGCGCGGGTGACCACGGTCTATGAGACGCTGGAGCGCCCGCTCGTCCCGGTCCTGGCGGGGATGGAAATGGCGGGGATCCTCGTCAACCGCGACGCGCTCTCGCGCATGTCCAACGCTTTCGCGCAGAAGATGGCGGGGCTGGAAGCGGAGATCCATGAACTTGCGGGGGAGCCGTTCAATGTCGGGTCTCCGAAGCAGCTCGGCGAGATCCTGTTCGAGCGCATGAGCCTTGCCGGCGGTTCCAAGGGCAAGAACGGCGCCTATGGAACGGGGGCGGACATCCTTGAGGATCTGGCCGCGGAAGGCCATGACCTGCCCGCCCGGGTGCTGGACTGGCGCCAGCTCTCCAAGCTGAAATCAACCTATACGGACGCGCTTCAGACCCATATCCACCCGGAGACGGGCCGTGTGCACACCAGCTATTCCATCGCCGGAGCGAACACCGGGCGGCTCGCCTCCACCGATCCGAACCTTCAGAACATCCCCGTGCGGACGGAGGAGGGGCGGCGCATCCGCGAGGCCTTCGTGGCCCAGCCGGGCTGCAAGCTCGTCTCCCTCGACTACAGCCAGATCGAGCTTCGCATTCTTGCCCACGTGGCGGAGATCCCGGAACTGCGCAGCGCCTTCGATGAAGGGCTGGACATTCACGCGATGACCGCCTCCGAAATGTTCGGGGTGCCGATCGAAGGCATGGACCCGATGGTTCGGCGGCAGGCGAAGGCCATCAACTTCGGGGTGATCTACGGGATTTCGGGATTCGGCCTCGCCCGGAACCTGCGCATTCCGCGCGATCAGGCGCAGCGCTTCATCGACACTTATTTCGAGCGGTTTCCCGGCATCCGGGGGTATATGAACGGCACGATCGAATTCGCGAAGAAGCACGGATTCGTCCGCACGCTCTTCGGCCGCAAGATCCACACGCCGGAGATCAACGCCAAGGGGCCGACGGCAGGTTTCGCCCGCCGCGCGGCGATCAACGCGCCCATTCAGGGCACCGCCGCCGATGTGATCCGCCGCGCCATGATCCGCGTGCCGCAGACCATCGCCGATCTGCCCGCGAAGATGCTTCTGCAGGTGCATGACGAACTGGTGTTCGAGGTGGAGGATCGCGCCGTGGAGGAACTGATCGGGCGCGTTCGTGCCGTGATGGAGGAGGCAGCGCTTCCTGCCGTCGAGCTTTCCGTGCCGCTGGTGGTGGATGCGGGCTGGGGCGACAACTGGGCGGAGGCGCACTGAACGCGGAGCGCGGGGGGGCAGGCGCTCCCGCCCTCCCATGCCCGGATTTGTCCAGCAGGCTGCGGAAAAGCCGGGCATCTATCCCCGGCTTACGCCGAACGTCGGAAAATCGGTTCGGTCATGAGCCAGAACTTGCGGTTTCCGGGGCGCTCTTCAACGATGGGGGAAAGATCCCCGCCCAAGGGCAACCCCGGAATGTTGCTTTCCGCGGCATGCCAGGGATCGCCTCCGGTCATCGCCGAATTATGGTGCCATCAGGGCGCTCCTGCCCTCCGGCGGTACGCGCTTGAGAGGCTGCTGCGCCGGAGCGGAAATCATGCGCGATCCGCCGAATCCAGCCGGAAATCCACACAGTTCCGGAGGGCGATTTCCCGGAGTTCAGAGCGGGAACATGGCACTTCAGGGCATTTCAACAGCCTGTCAGACACCCGTCGCTTCAGCCACGGCCCAGACATCCATCGCCCCGCGATAGATCATGTCGAGCGCGATGTAGAGGATGATGAGCAGCCCGACATAGCCGATCCAGCGGTAGCGATGCAGCAGCCGCGCCACCAGCGAGGCCGCAAATCCCATCAGCGCCACCGAAAACACCAGCCCGAGGGCAAGCAGCCCCGGATGTTCCCGCGCGGCGCCCGCGACCGCCAGCACATTGTCGAGCGACATGGAAACGTCGGCGATCACGATCTGCCGGACGGCCTGCCCCAGCGTCTTGCGCGGAGCACGCTCGCCCACCTGACCCTCGCCCGTCAGGTCCGCATCGCCGAGCGCCTCATGCGCGGCGATCTCGTGCTCCTCCGGCGTGCGGAGTTCGCGATACATCTTCCAGCAGACCCAGAGGAGCAGGAGCCCCCCGACGAGGATCAGCCCCACCACTTCCAGAAGTTGCGTCGTCACCGTCGCGAGGATCACCCGGAGTACCGTGGCCGCGATGATGCCGATGAAGATGGCCTTGCGCCGCTGATCGGGAGGAAGACCGGCGGCGGCCAGCCCGATGACCACCGCGTTGTCCCCGGCGAGCACGAGGTCGATGGCGATCACCTGAAACAGCACTGCGAGGCTGGAGGAGAGAAAGTCCATTGCACCCCCTTCATGACGCGCGGCGGACGATGACCTGCGACATTTCATCCCATAGGCCGCGTCCCTCCGTTCCGCAATCCCTTCGCGCCTGACCGCTGGCGGAGGCCGGGAGCCTGCGGTAAAGGGGGCGCAGACCGGCAAGCAAAGCGGCAGGCAATCTGGCAGGCCCGACAGGAAAGACGCGCATGGCCCGTATTCTCATCACCTCTGCAATCCCCTACATCAACGGGATCAAGCATCTGGGCAATCTGGTGGGCTCGCAGCTGCCTGCCGACCTGTTTGCCCGCTACATGCGGGCACGGGGGCATGAGGTCATGTTCATCTGCGCGACCGATGAACACGGCACGCCCGCCGAACTGGCCGCGGCCAAGGCAGGCAAGCCCGTGGAAGAATACTGCGCGGAGATGCATGAGGTGCAGAAGGAGCTTGCCGCGGGCTTCCGGCTGTCCTTCGATCACTTCGGACGGTCGTCCTCAGAGCGCAACCGCAAGCTCACGCAGCATTTCGCCGGCAAGCTCGCCGACAACGGCATGATCGCCGAGGTGGCGGAGCGGCAGGTGTTCTCCATCGATGACAACCGCTTCCTGCCCGACCGCTATATCGAGGGCACCTGCCCGAACTGCGGCTATGACCGGGCGCGGGGCGACCAGTGCGAGAACTGCACCAAGCAGCTCGACCCGACCGATCTGATAAATCCGCGCTCCGCCATCTCCGGCTCCACCAATCTGGAAGTGCGGGAGACGAAACACCTCTACCTCCGCCAGTCCCTGATGCGCGACCGGCTTGAAGAGTGGATCGCTTCCAAGACGGACTGGCCGATCCTGACCACCTCCATCGCTAAGAAATGGCTGAACGATGGCGACGGGTTGCAGGACCGGGGCATCACCCGCGACCTGCACTGGGGCGTGCCGGTGAAGCGGGGCGACCAGGACTGGCCGGGGATGGAGGGCAAGGTCTTCTACGTGTGGTTCGACGCGCCCATCGAATATATCGCCGCGACGGCGGAATGGGCCGATGCTCAGGGCCTGCCCGACAGTGCCTGGCGGCGCTGGTGGCGGCTGGACGAGGGCGGCGATGACGTCACCTACTTCCAGTTCATGGGCAAGGACAACGTCCCCTTCCACACGCTGTCATTCCCCGCGACGATCATGGGGTCGGGCGAGCCGTGGCGGCTTGTCGATTACATCAAGTCGTTCAACTACCTGAACTATGACGGCGGCCAGTTCTCCACCAGCCAGGGCCGCGGCGTGTTCATGGATCAGGCGCTGTCGATCCTGCCCGCCGACTACTGGCGCTGGTGGCTGCTCTCCCATGCGCCGGAGAATTCCGACAGCGAGTTCACCTGGGAGAATTTCCAGGCGAGCGTGAACAAGGATCTGGCCGATGTGCTGGGCAACCTCGTGTCCCGTGTCACGAAGTTCTGCCGCTCCAAGTTCGGGGAGGCAGTGCCGGAGGGCGGTGACTGGGGCCCGCAGGAGGAGGCGCTGATCGCCGAACTCACCACCCGGCTTCGCGCCTATGAGACCTTCATGGAGCAGATGGAGATCCGCAAGGCCTCCTCCGAGCTGCGCGCCATGTGGGTGGCCGGCAACGAGTATCTGCAATCGGCCGCGCCCTGGACTGCCGTCAAGACGGACCCGGAGCGGGCGGCGGCGATCACCCGGCTCGCGCTGAACCTCATCCGGGTCTATGCCGTCATTTCCGCGCCGTTCATTCCCGATACCTCGGCGCGGATGCTGGCCTCGCTCCGCACGATGGAGGGGGTGTGGCCCGACGATCTGGCGGAGGCGCTGACGCAGCTGAAACCCGGACATGCCTTCGAGGTGCCGGACGTGCTGTTCAACAAGATCGCGGATGAAGACCGCGAGGACTGGGAACGCCGCTTCTCCGGCACGCGGAGTTGAGGTTGTCCGTCCCGTCACGACTGGACGTCGTGGCGGGGATGGGCCATATCAGGGCAGGCAAGGCCCGGAGGGACGGATGGACTTTCTCAAACGTGTGCTGACCTGGTGGAATGGCCAGACCATCGGAACGCAGGTCTTCACCTGGCGTAACGGCATCCGTGTCGGTGAGGACGATCAGGGCAACGTGTTCTACCGCAACAAGGACGGCAGCCGTCGCTGGGTCATCTACAACGGTGAGGCAGAGGCCTCTCGTATCAGCCCCGACTGGCATGGCTGGCTGCACCACACCTGGGACAAGACCCCCGAACAGGCGCCGTTGGCCCGCAAGACCTGGGAAAAGCCGCATCAGGAGAACCTGACCGGCACGCCGCTCGCCTACGTGCCGCCGGGATCGCTGCTGCGGCCCGAACCTGCCGAACGGCGGGATTACGAGGCGTGGCAGCCGGAGTAGGTAGATGGCGGAAACGAAGATCTCCGAAGTTCTGGTTGGCGGACTTGTTCTTGTCGTCGCAGCGGGTTTCCTGCTGTATTCCTCGGGCACAATCGGCCTGCATCGGGCGGGCGGCAGCTATGATCTGCATGCGAGCTTCCGCTCGGCCGAGGGTATCGCCGTCGGCACCGATGTACGGCTCGCGGGCGTCCGGGTGGGGTCGGTCACCGGTCTTGCGCTGAACCCGCAGACCTACTTCGCCGATATGACGATCTCCGTGCAGAACGGGCTGGAACTCCCGCAGGATACGGCGCTGCTCGTGTCATCCGAAGGGCTGCTCGGCGGCAACTTCATGGAGCTGGTGCCGGGCGGGATGCCGATGAACCTCGCCGCGGGCGATGAGATCGTCGATACGCAAGGGTCGGTCAGCCTTATTTCGCTACTCATGAAGTTTGTCGGCGGCTCCGCCAGCGATGCGCTGAGCGGTGGCGGTGAAGCCGGGGAGCATTCCTCGACAGAGGGGGCACCCCCCGTCGAAACAGAGCCCGCTCCGGCGCCTGCGGGTCAATGACGGGCGGGCGCGCGCTCCTGGTGGCGGCTTTGCTTGCGGTCTCGGCAGGCAGCGCCGGGGCTGTCCCGGTGTCTTCCGCAACGGGAGGCATGGTTCGCTGGCTCGACAAGGTCTCCGGCGAGACACGGGACATTCCCCTTCGTCGCGGCGAAACCAAGACGGAAGGGCGGCTTTCCATCACGCTCGACGAATGCCGCTATCCCAGCGCCGACCCCGCTTCCAACGCTTACGCACATCTGACGATCGTCGATTCGCTCCAGACCAGCGGCCCGGTATTCGCGGGCTGGATGATCGCCGACAGCCCGGCGCTCTCCGCGCTGGAAAGTTCCCGCTACGACGTGTGGATACTCCGCTGCACCAACTGACGGCTCATTGCGCCTGACGGGAGAGCAGAACCTCCGGCGCGGGGATGTCTCCGGGTGCCTCGAAGCTCGCATCCTTCCTGATTGCGGCGTGCAGCTGCTTCAGATAGGTGGCGCGCGGGATTTCGATGGCGCCGAGACTGGCGAGGTGGGGCGTCAGAAACTGCGTGTCGAACAGGACGTAACCCCCGGCGCGCAAGCGGTCCACCAGATAGGCCAGTGCGATCTTGGAGGCATCCGTACGGCGGGAGAACATGCTCTCCCCAAAGAACGCGGCCCCCAGCGTCACGCCATAGACCCCTCCGACCAGCATCTCCCCCTCCCATACCTCTATGGAATGGGCGTGGCCCGCGCGGTGCAGTGCGCCGTAAACCGACATGATCTGGTCGTTGATCCATGTCTCCTCCCGTCCGGCGCAGCCTTCCATGACGGCAGCAAAAGCGCGGTCCGCGGTCACGCGAAAGCGGCCGCTGCGGATGCGGCGCGCCAATGACCGGGAAATGTGGAAGTCGTTGAGTGAAAAGACACCCCGAAGCGGAGGGTCTATCCAGCGCAGCTCCGTCGCCTCACGGCTGTCCGCCATGGGAAACAGGCCAGCGGCATAGGCACGGAGCAGAAGCTCCGGCGCGAGCGGCAGGACCTCGGTGCCTGCCGCTCCCCGGTCAGGCATAGGCCTGCGCCAGCCAGCGTTCGAGCCAGTGGATATCGTAATTCCCGGCCTGAATATCCGGCTCGCCCATCAGGTCGTAGAAGAGCGGCACCGTGGTATCCACGCCGTCCACGATCAGCTCGCCCAGCGACCGGCGCAGCCGCGCCAGCGCCTCCTCCCGGTCGCGCCCATGCACGATGAGCTTGCCGACGAGGCTGTCGTAGTAGGGCGGGATCTTGTAGCCGCTGTAGAGCGCCGAATCCATCCGCACTCCCAGACCGCCCGGTGCATGGAACATCTTCACCAGACCGGGGCAGGGCGCGAAGTTCGGCAGCCGCTCGGCGTTGATCCGCACCTCGATGGCATGGCCGTTGATGACCAGATCGTCCTGCCCGAAAGAGAGCGGCATCCCGGAGGCCACGCGGATCTGCTCCCGCACCAGATCGACGCCGAAGATCGCCTCCGTCACCGGATGCTCCACCTGAAGCCGGGTGTTCATCTCGATGAAGAAGAACTCGCCATTCTCGTAGAGGAACTCGACGGTGCCCGCACCGGAATAGCCGATCTTGGCAACCGCATCGGCGCATATCGCCCCGATACGCGCCCGGGTTTCCGCGTCGATCACCGGCCCGGGGGCTTCTTCGAGCACCTTCTGATGGCGGCGCTGGAGCGAGCAGTCCCGCTCTCCCAGATGCACGGCCTGGCCCTTGCCGTCGCCGAAAATCTGGATCTCGATGTGACGGGGCTTTTCGAGGTATTTCTCGATATAGACCTCGTCGTTGCCGAAGGCGACCTTGGCCTCGGAGCGGGCGGTGCGGAAGGCGATCTCCAGATCCTCCTCGCTCCGCGCGGTCTTCATCCCGCGCCCGCCGCCGCCGGCAGTGGCCTTGATGATGACCGGATAACCGATCTCCCGCGCGATGACCTTTGCCGTCTCCACATCCGGCACGCCGCCGTCGGAGCCGGGAACGCAGGGCACGCCGAGCGCGCGCATGGTTTCCTTGGCGGTGATCTTGTCGCCCATGATGCGGATATGCTCGGCGCGCGGACCGATGAAGGTCAGGCCGTGATCTTCCACCATCTGCACGAAGCTGGCGTTCTCCGACAGGAAGCCATAGCCGGGATGGATCGCTTCCGCGCCGGTGATCTCGCAGGCGGAGATGATGGCGAGCGGCGAGAGATAGCTTTCGGAGGAGGGGGGTGGCCCGATGCAGACGCTCTCATCGGCCATGCGGACATGCATCGCGTCGGAATCGGCCGTGGAATGCACGGCGACGGAGCGGATACCCATCTCCTGACAGGCGCGCACGACGCGAAGGGCTATCTCACCCCGGTTGGCGATCAGGATCTTCTCGAACATTCCCGCCTCACTCGATGATCATGAGGGGCGCGCCGTATTCGACAGGGGTGCCGTCCTCGATGAGGATCCGCTTGACCGTCCCGGCCCGCGGCGCCGGAATATGGTTCATCGTCTTCATCGCCTCGATGATGAGGACGGTCTGCCCCTCGCGCACCTGCGCGCCGATCGTCACGAACGGCTGCGCGCCGGGTTCGGGCTGGAGATAGGCGGTGCCGACCATGGGGGAGGTCACGGCGCCCGGATGCTGGGCAGGATCCTCGACCGCGGCCGCTTGTGGGGCCGCCGGTGCGGCCGGTGCGACTGCGAGCGGGGCCGCGTACGCCGCCTGCGGCGCGGGCGCATAGGTCACCGTCGATTGGCGCGAGATGCGCACGTCGAGGCTGTCATCCTCGCCATAGTCGCGTTTCACGGCGATTTCCGCCAGGTCGCTCTTGTTCAGGATTTCTGCCAGCGCTTCGATGAACGCGACATCTGCCTCCCGCGTGGATTTCGTCATGCTCTTCCTCTTCGTGCGGCGATAGGACGTTCGGCCTTTGGACGCGCTTATATGCGACACGGCCCGCGGTTTAAAGCGGGCATCGTAGCGGCGCGAAAGCGCGCTCATGCACGCTTTCGGGGCAAAGGCCCGCAGCAATTTTATTGGCCTTTCGGTCAAAACATGGTTAATCTTCCAAAAGAAAGCGATTTTGCTTTCTGTTGGCTCAGAATTTTGGTCGAAGAGCCTATTTTATTGGGGGATTTTTATGAAGTTAGCTTTGATGGGCGCATGTGCGCTCGCCATGTCCACTCTCATGGCACAAGCCACGACCCTGACGGTTTATGACGGGGTCAAGGCGGGCAAGCAGAAGTTCGATGCAACGGTCGCGGCGGCGGATGGCGTGGTCAAGAACGATGTCCTCGACGATCTTCCCTATGCGTCGGACAGTATCGACAGGGGCGACTACACCATCACCAAGAATGATGGCGGCACGCTCTATTCCACCACTTACGGCACGCTCTCCGGTCAGGTGCTGGGCATCAGCCCGGCGGGAACGGGGCCGGGACTGGGGGCCTTCGGAAGCGGCATCACCTTCACCTTCAAGGACAAGGTCAACGCCTTCGGTTTCGAGGTGGGCGACTGGGCGACCTGCTGCTTCCTCCCGACGAACCTCTACATCTCGTTTGACGGCGGCGCTCCGATCCTTGTGGGAAGCGCACTGGACCCGTCCGAAGGACAGTTTCCGTCGCAGGATGGAAACGGCTCTATCGTCTATGAGATTTTCGTCGCGGCTTTTGACGATACCGGCAGCTTCGGAACCGTCTCCTTCTGGGGCGATGGCTTTGGCGAATATCTGGTCGCCGGAGGTCAGGTGAAGTACGCGCTGCTTGATGAAGGCAGCCTCCCGCCGCCCTCTGCGGTTCCGCTGCCCGCGGCGGGCCTCCTGCTCATGGGCGGGATCGCCGCAGCGGCCGGCCTGCGGCTTCGCCGCCGCTGAGGGAAGGGGCGTGGCCCACGGGCCGCGCCCTCCGGCAGGGCGCTGAAAAAGGTCTGAAGTGTCCGGCGCAGGCTCTGGAATCGGGAAAATCGACGGCGGACTGGACCAAGATCGCCAGATTTCCTCAGATTACGAACGGTTTCCACTCCAATGGAAATCTGAAGGCCCTTTTCAGCAGCCTTCAGACCACCGACTCGCGCTCGAAATCGAGTACGTCGGCTTCGGCTTGCTCCAGCAGATCCTCCAGCCGCTCTGCACCGTCCTGCAAGGCCAGGGCCCGCTCCGCCTCACTGATCGGGATGGCCTGCAGGAACAGCACCAGCCGTTCGGGCAGGCGAAGCGGCGCAGGCGGCGTGTTCCACAGAAAAGGCGCGGAGAGGAGGACATGGCGCAAATGCGGCGCGATGCCCGCGCGCCCCTTCAGCGCATCGGTCAGGATCATGTCAGGCACCAGCGCCTTGCCATGGTCGGCGACCTGCTGCGCGATATCGGCCAGAAGTCCCGCGCCTTCCTCACCTACGACGGAGGCGAGCACGATCTCCGCCCCGTGACCGGCGGTGGTGCCGTCATCCAGCCGCAGCGGAAGGGCAGAGAGGCCAAGCGTGGCGTGGCTCTCCACCCCCGGTTCGGGACTGTCCTCGACCGTCAGGAGGGCGGAGCCCCGCTCCCGGCGCAACCGCGCGGATTGTCCGAGGCTGTCGCGCAGATGCCGGACAAAGGCATCGCGGGGCACGTCATGGAGGGTATCGGTCATGGTTGCAGCAGCTTTCTGAACAGCAGGTCGAGATGGGCTTCCGCCGGGGGGAAGGGATCGCTTTCATGCGGGCCGAGCACCGCGCGCACCTGCACGTCGAAATCGGCGTAATGCTGCGTCTCTGCCCAGATGGAGAAGATCAGATGCTTGGGGTGGACCACGGCGATCCGCCCCTCTGAGGACCAGCGGGCGATGACCTGCGCCTTCTCCTCCACCAGTTCGGCCAGCGCCCCCGCAAGCACCCCGCCGATATGTGGAGCACCCTGCAGAACCTCATTGGCGAACAACCGGCTTTCGCGGGGGAACTGGCGGCTCATCTCCAGCTTGCGGCGGACATAGGCGAGGATCTCCTCCACCGGTTCCCCCGCCGGATCCAGCGCGCGGAGCGGGTCGAGCCAGCTTTCCAGCATTCTGCCGATCAGGGTGAGATAGATCGCCTCCTTCGACGGAAAGTAATAGAGGAGGTTCGGTTTCGACAGCCCCGCCGCCCCCGCGATGGCGTCGAGCGTGGTGCCCCGGAACCCCTGCTGGGAGAAGAGGTCGAGCGCGGCCTCAAGGATCGCGTCGGAATTCTTGCGCTGTATCCGCGTCTTGCGAGCGGGGCGGACCGTGCCCTCTGGCTTCATCGCGATCTCCTGTTGCCTTGATGATAGGCGTTTCTCCGGCTTTGCGCCAGAGAAGCGGCAACGGGCGCCGGGGCCGGGTTGACTGTCTTCCGGCCTTTGATAGCGTCCGCTGTGTGCTGCCGGACAGGCGCGCGGAAGAACAGGCAGGACGGACTATGACGGCAGCAGCCGGGAATCTGAAGGTCGATGGCGCGCGGCTGTGGACAAGTCTGATGGATATGGCGGAGATCGGGCCCGGCGTTGCGGGCGGCAACAACCGCCAGACGCTGACCGATGCGGATGGCGAGGGACGCGCGCTCTTTGCCCGCTGGTGTGAGGCTGCGGGACTGACGATGGGTGTCGATGCGATGGGCACGATGTTCGCGACCCGCCCCGGCACGGATGCGGAGGCGCTGCCGGTCTATGTCGGCTCCCATCTCGACACCCAGCCGACGGGCGGGCGGTTCGATGGTGTGCTGGGCGTGCTTGCCGGGCTGGAGGTGATCCGCACGCTGAACGATCTGGACATCCGCACGAAGCATCCGATCGTCGTCACCAACTGGTCGAATGAGGAAGGGGCGCGCTTTGCCCCCGCGATGCTGGCGTCCGGTGTCTTTGCCGGCGTGATCGGTCTTGAGCATGCCTACAGCCGCACCGATGCCGATGGCCTGACCTATGGCGCGGAGCTTGAGCGCATCGGCTGGAAGGGCGATGAGCAGGTCGGTGCGCGCCGCATGCACGCCTATTATGAGCTACATATCGAACAGGGTCCGATCCTTGAGGCGGAGGATGTCGATATCGGCGTCGTCACCCATTGTCAGGGCCTCTGGTGGCTGGAATTCACGTTGGAGGGGCGGGAGGCGCATACCGGCTCCACGCCCATGGCGATGCGGGTGAATGCGGGCCTCGCCTTCGGCCGCATTCTGGAGAGCGTGCAGCGGATCGCGATGGAGGAGCAACCCGGTGCGGTGGCCGGTGTCGGGCAGGCGCGGTTCTTCCCGAACTCCCGCAACGTCCTCCCCGGCAAGGTCGTTTTCACCGTGGATCTCCGCACGCCGGACGCCGAAAAGCTTGCCCGCATGCGCTACCGGATCGAGACGGAGGCTGCGGCGATCTGCGAGGGTCTGGGCGTCGGCTGCGCGGTGGAGGCGGTCGGCCATTTCGAGCCGGTGACATTCGACGAAACGCTGGTCGGCAATGTGCGCGAGGCGACGGAGGAACTGGGCTACAGCCACCGCAACATCGTCTCCGGCGCGGGTCACGATGCCTGCTGGGCCGCACAGGTCGCCCCTGCCACGATGATCTTCTGCCCCTGCAAGGATGGCGTGAGCCATAACGAGGCCGAGGAAATCACCCCGGAATGGGCGGAGAAGGGCACGAACGTGCTGCTCCACGCGGTCCTGAAAAGCGCGGAGGTTGTCGTTTGAGAACAGTCTGTGCCCGCACCAGGCGGAAGGCGAAGCCCATGAAGGGCCGCCTCGACCCGCTGCCGGGCTACAAATGCTTTCCGCCCGCTGGCAGGACGAACGGCGGCAGGAAGAACAGGGACGGCACCGCCGTGAAATTCCGGCTGATCGAGGATGCCGCAAACTGGCTGCGCGTGACGTCCGGCGGCGGCATCCGTGCTGCGCCGAACGGCGCCTCCGCAGGTCAGGGAAGTGCGATCCTGAACCGGGATCTGGCGATCGAACATGATGACGGAAGGAGGGAGTTCCCATGACCACCGTTATAAAGAACGGCACCGTCCTCACCGCCGATCTGAGCTACAGGGCCGATGTTCTGGTGGAGGGCGGGCGCATCGCCGCCATCGGGCCTGACCTGTCGGGCGACACCGTACTGGACGCCACGGGTTGCTATGTCGCGCCGGGCGGGATCGACCCGCATACGCATTTCGAGATGCCCTTCATGGGCACCTATTCCGCTGACGACTTCGACAGCGGCACCCGCGCGGCACTGGCTGGCGGTACGACGATGACGGTGGATTTCGTCCTGCCGGAGCCGGGGCAGTCGCTTCTCGACGCGCTGAAGATGTGGGACAACAAATCCGCGCGGGCGCATTGCGATTACTCCTTCCACATGGCGATCACGTGGTGGGATCAGCAGGTGTTCGAGGAGATGAAGGCCGTGACGGAACGCGGCATCAACTCCTTCAAGCATTTCATGGCCTACAAGGGCTCGCTCATGGTGAATGACGAGGAGATGTTCGCCTCCTTCCGCCGCTGCGCGGATCTGGGCGCCATCCCCTTCGTCCATGCCGAGAATGGCGATATCGTGGCCCAGATGCAGGCGCGCCTCATGGCCGACGGCAATACGGGCCCGGAGGCGCATGCCTACAGCCGCCCGACCGCCGTGGAAGGGGAGGCCGCCAACCGCGCCATCGTCATCGCCGACATGGCGGGGGTGCCGGTCTATATCGTCCACGTCTCCTGCGAGGAGGCGCATGAGGCCATCCGGCGCGCACGGATGCAGGGCAAGCGCGTCTGGGGCGAGCCGCTGGTGCAGCATCTGCTGCTGGACGAAGGCGAATATGCCAACCCGGACTGGAACCACGCCGCCCGGCGTGTGATGTCGCCGCCCTTCCGCAGCAAGGCGCATCAGGACGGGTTGTGGGCCGGGCTGGCCGCGGGGACATTGTCCTGCGTGGCGACCGATCACTGCGCCTTCACCACCGCGCAGAAGCGCACCGGGCTGGGCGATTTCACGAAGATCCCCAATGGCACCGGCGGGGTGGAGGATCGTCTCGCGCTGCTCTGGACCTATGGGGTGGAGCAGGGGCGGCTCACGCCCAGCGAATTCGTGGCTGTGACCTCCACGAATATCGCCAAGATCCTGAACATCTATCCCCGGAAGGGGGCGGTTCTGGTCGGTGCGGATGCCGATCTGGTGGTCATCGACCCGAAACGGGGCAAGACCATCAGTGCCGCCTCGCAGCAATCCGCTATCGACTACAACGTGTTCGAGGGGATGGAGGTGCGGGGCCTGCCGCGCTTCGTGCTTTCCCGCGGGCGCGTGATGGCGGAGGAGGGCGCGCTCCGTCCCGCGGAAGGACACGGCCGCTTCGTGGACCGTCCGCCCGCAGGGCCGGTCAGCCGCGCGCTCTCCACCTGGAAGGAACTGACCGAACCCCGCGCCGTCGCCCGCGGGCCCATCCCAGCAACCGGAGTATGACATGACACAACCCGCCCGCCGCCCGTCGCACCTGCCCTCCGCCTACATGAAATCCGCCTGGTGGATTTACCGCCACCCCGTCCGCTCAATGGCGATTGTCGCAGGCTCCATGGCGCTCGCCACGTTGCTTGGCGCGCGGCTCGGGGGGCGATGATGAAGGTCGCTCTCGTCACTGCGGGCGGATCGGGCATGGGTGCGGCGGCGGCCCGGCGTCTGGCCAAGGACGGCTTCGCGGTCGGCATCCTTTCTTCCTCAGGCAAGGGAGAGGCGCTTGCGGAGGAGCTGGGCGGCCTCGGCATCACTGGCTCAAACCAGTCGCAGCAGGATGTCGCGTGGCTCGTCGATGGCGCCATGGCGCGCTGGGGACGGGTCGATGTGCTGGTGAATTCCGCGGGACACGGGCCGCGGGCCGATATCCTCGACCTTACGGACGAGGACTGGCACCGGGGGATCGACACCTATTTTCTGAACGCGGTGCGCCCTACTCGGCTGGTCACGCCCATCATGGTGGCGCAGGGCGGTGGCGCGATCATCAACATCTCCACCTTCGCGGCCTTCGAACCCGACCCGGCGTTTCCGACCTCGGGCGTGGCGCGGGCGGGGCTGGCGGCCTTCACCAAGCTCTTCTCCGACCGCTATGCCCGCGACAATGTCAGGATGAACAACGTTCTGCCCGGCTTCATCGACAGCCTGCCGGAAAAGGAGGCGGCCCGGGCGCGGATCCCCATGGGTCGCTATGGCCATATGGAAGAGATCGCGGCGACCGTGGCCTTCCTTGCCTCTCCCGGGGGCGGCTACATCACCGGACAGAACATCCGCGTGGACGGCGGCATCACGAGGTCCGTATGAGCGGAACCGCTTGCCGGGCGTCGGAAAGTCCGCGGCATCGAGCCACGGCCTTTCCGGCTGCCGCGGAATATCCGGCGCGGCATGGCGCAAGACCGGACGGAGGAGCAGCGGCACAGGCGCCCAACCCGGTCCGAGTGGAAGCGGCGCTGCTCCGCGCGGCCACCGACGCCGTTCCGGCAGGTGAGCGGCCATGAGTGAACCGCGGCCCGTGATCGCCGCCAAGAGCCTCGGCCTGACCTTCACTACGGCGGATGGACCCGTCGTTGCGTTGAAGGATGTGAACCTCACCATCCGGCAGGGAGACTTCGTCTCCTTCATCGGTCCCTCCGGCTGCGGCAAGACCACCTTCCTGCGTGCTATCGCCGGGCTGGAGGAGCCGACTTCCGGCGAGCTGTCCGTCAACGGCATGACGCCGGATGCCGCGCGGCGGGCGCGCTCCTACGGCTATGTCTTTCAGGCGGCCGGGCTCTATCCGTGGCGGACCATCGCCGCCAATGTCCGCCTGCCGCTGGAGATCATGGGCCTTCCGCGCGCGGAGCAGCGGGAGCGTGTGGCGCGCGTCCTCGATATGGTGGAGCTTGGCGGCTTCGCGCGGAAATACCCCTGGCAGCTGTCGGGCGGCATGCAGCAGCGCGCCTCCATCGCCCGCGCGCTCGCCTTCGATGCGGATATCTTGTTGATGGACGAACCTTTCGGCGCGCTGGATGAGATCGTACGCGACCGTCTGAACGAGCAACTCCTGGCGCTCTGGGCCCGCACGGGCAAGACGGTGGGCTTCGTCACCCACTCGATCCCGGAGGCCGTATTTCTCTCCACCCACATCGTGGTCATGTCGCCGCGTCCCGGGCGGATCACGGATGTCATCGAAAGCCCGCTCCCGCGCGAACGGCCGCTCGACATCCGCGACAGCCGGGAGTTCATCGAGATCGCGCACCGTGTTCGTGAGGGGCTGCGGGCGGGGCATGGCGATGCCGTTTGAGGGTCCGTCGGACGGTCCC
Organism: Haematobacter genomosp. 1; assembly: GCF_002196855.1. Taxonomy (GTDB): domain Bacteria; phylum Pseudomonadota; class Alphaproteobacteria; order Rhodobacterales; family Rhodobacteraceae; genus Haematobacter. The sequence goes on from NZ_NIPW01000006.1 coordinate 68,077, forward strand.
GCCGCTGCGTCGGTGCACCACAGGTCCAGAGGGCCGCTTTATCGGCGGGGGACGATAGCGATGCTTTTTGAGCGTCCGCGAGACCGTCCCGCCGCTCTATCGGTGGGCACCGCAGGTCCAGAGAGCCGGCTTCATCCGCGCGAAAAGATTGCGTTCGGAGGCCGGATGTTTTCCGAGGGTTCCGTCATGACCGGCAAGGTGGTTCTCATTAAGGCTTCCGCGGCCACCACGCCCTTCAGGAGGCAGGCTGTCCTCCGGGAGAGCGGGCCCGGTGCGGCCACCTCAACGGCTCCCCTTCCCGGCCGGCTAAAATCCTGCGGCGGGCAAGCCACTGCCGGGGCAAGCGAGGCGCGATTTCGGCACAGGAAGCATGCGGCAGACGATGGGCGGGAGCATGGCATCGGGCGGAGCGGCCTGCGGTACCGGCGGCATGATGACCGGGCGTAGCGCCTCCGTCCTGCCGGTCGCGGTGCTGGTCGCGCTGCTGATTGCCGTCTGGTATGTCGCGGCGGTCTGGATGAATGCCACCTGGACCTATGATCAGGCCGCGCGCGCGGGAACGACCCCGACGCTGGCGGAAGTGATCCGGGATACGATGGGGCAGGATCGCCCGAAACTTCCCGCTCCGCATCAGGTCGCCGCGGAGTTGTGGCGGACGGTGGCCGGGGTTGCGCCCACGTCCCGGCGCAGCCTACTCTATCACGCCTGGATCACGCTCTCCGCGACTTTGGCGGGCTTTGCCATCGGCACGGCGGCGGGGCTGCTGCTGGCGATCGGCATCGTTTACAGCCGCGCGATGGAGATGAGCGTCATGCCCTGGGCCATCGCGAGTCAGGCCATACCGATCCTCGCCATTGCACCGATGATCATCGTGGTGCTGAACTCGGTAGGGGTGTCGGGGCTGCTTCCGAAGGCGGTGATCGCGGCCTATCTGTCGTTCTTCCCGGTGGTGGTCGGCATGGCCAAGGGGCTGCGAAGCCCCGAGGCGTCGGATCTCGACCTCATGCGCACCTATTCAGCCAGCGGTTTCCAGACGTTCGTCAAACTCCGCCTCCCGGCCTCTCTCCCGTGGTTCTTCACGGCGCTGAAGGTAGCGGCGGCGGCGGCCCTCGTGGGCGCGATCGTCGGCGAAATGCCCACCGGCGCGGTGGCGGGGCTAGGCGCGCGGCTGCTCTCCGGCTCTTACTACGGACAGACGGTTCAGATCTGGGCTGCGCTCTTCATGGCAGCCCTGCTGGCGGCGCTCCTTGTGGCGGTGGTGAGTCTTGTTCAGCGCGTAGTGCTGGGGAACATGGGGCTTGCGAGGTGATCGGTGTCCTCACCGCTCGCATGCGGCAGCCGGAAAGGCCGGGGTTCGATGCCCCGGTCTTGCCGCGCCCCGGCATAGGGAGGGTGGGCGTGTGTCAGGCTGGCTGATCGGTGCGCTTCTTTTCTGGCTCGCAGCCTGGGCGGTGAACGTCGGTCTGGCGAACGGGCGCTTTGCCCGCCGCCGCTGGGTCAGGATCGTCGTGCCGCTCCTGTTCGGTGTGACGGTCCTTGTGCTGTGGGAGGGGGTGGTGCGCGGCCTCGGCGTGCCGGGAGCGATCCTGCCGCCGCCCTCCGCTATCGGGTTGGCGGTCTGGCAGAATGCGGCCCTGCTGCGGGAGGATTTCGTCCAGACTTTCCTCAAGGGCGCGCTGACCGGCTGGGTCATAGGCTCCGCGGTGGCGTTGCTGACTGCCGTCGCCATCGACCGCTCCCCCTTTCTTCAGCGTGGGCTGCTGCCGATCGGCAATTTCGTGGCGGCCCTTCCCGTCATCGGGATCGCCCCCATTCTTGTGATGTGGTTCGGGTTCGACTGGCAGTCCAAGGCCGCGGTCGTCGTGGTCATGGTGTTCTTCCCGGTGCTCGTGAATGCTATGGAGGGGCTTCGCGCCACGCAACCCATGCAGCGGGATCTGATGCGGACCTATGGCGCGCGCTATGGTCAGGCGCTGGCCAAACTGCGCGTTCCCGCGGCGATGCCCTTCATCTTCAACGGGTTGAAGATCGCGGCGACGCTGGCGCTCATCGGGGCCATCGTGGCTGAATTCTTCGGCTCGCCCACACGCGGCATGGGTTTCCGCATCTCCACTGAAGTGGGCCGCCTGCGTCTCGACATGGTCTGGGCGGAGATCGCGGTCGCGGCGGCGGCGGGCACAGCCTTCTATGGCCTCGTCGCTCTGGCCGAGCGCGCGGTGACCTTCTGGCACCCCGCCCAGCGCGGCGGCTGAGAGGGAGCCTGCGTCCCCGCTTCTCAACGAGGCGGGGAGGTGGCAAATCTGGAACGGGAAATCGCGGGAAACACCGCGGCAACAGGGAGTTCGACATGAAGAAGATGCTTTTTGCGGCGGCGCTGGCCACCACCGGCAGTGCGGGGGCCGCGATGGCCGCCGATGCGGTCACGCTGCAACTCAAATGGGTCACGCAGGCGCAGTTCGCGGGGTATTACGTGGCGCTGGACCAGGGTTTTTACGAGGCGGAGGGGCTGGACGTCACCATCCGCCCCGGCGGGCCGGACATCGCGCCGGTGCAGGTGCTGCTGGGAGGCGGGGCCGACGTGATGGTGGACTGGATGCCCTCCGCCCTCGCCGCGCGGGAGGGCGGGACGCCGGTCGTCAACATCGCCCAGCCCTACAAGACCTCCGGCATGATGCTGACCTGCCTGAAGGAAAGCGGCGTCGCGACGCCGAAGGATTTTCCCGGCCATACGCTCGGCGTCTGGTTCTTCGGCAACGAATACCCGTTCCTGAGCTGGATGGCGCATCTTGGCATCCCGACCGACGGTTCGCCGCAGGGGGTGACGGTGCTGAAGCAGGGCTTCAACGTCGATCCGCTTCTTCAGAAGCAGGCCGCCTGTATCTCCACCATGACCTACAACGAATACTGGCAGGTGATCGACGCCGGTATCACGCCGGAGCAGCTCGTGACCTTCAAGTATGAGGATCAGGGCGTTGCCACGCTGGAGGACGGGCTTTACGTGATGGAGGACAGGCTCTCCGACCCGGCGTTCGTGGAGAAGATGGCGAAATTCGTCCGCGCCTCCATGAAGGGCTGGAAATGGGCGGAGGAGAACCCCGAGGACGCCGCGATGATCGTGCTCGAATACGACGAAACCGGCGCCCAGACCGAGTCCCACCAGAAGCGCATGATGACCGAGGTGGCAAAGCTGACCGCCGGTTCCAACGGAGCGCTTGATCCCGCCGATTACGAGCGGACGGTCAAGACGCTGCTGGGCGGCGGTTCTGATCCCGTGATCTCGAAGGAGCCGGTGGGCGCCTGGACCCATGCGGTGACCGACAAGGCGTTGAACTGAGTCATGCGCCGTCTGGCCGCCATCGCAGACATCCACGGCAACAGCGCCGCGCTGGAGGCCGTGCTGGCCGATATCGCCGCGCTGGGCGTGGAGAAGGTGGTCAATCTCGGCGACTGCCTTTCCGGCCCGCTCGATCCCGTGGGGACAGCCCGGCGGCTCATGGCGCTCGACCTGCCGACCGTGCGGGGCAACCATGACCGCTGGCTGGCGGAGCGGCGGGCAGGGTCGAGCTGGGAGGATGTCACAGCGCCCCTCATCGATGAGGAGACGCGCGCCTGGCTCGGCGGTCTTCCGCCCTGCCGGGTGGCGGAGGGCGTGTTCCTTTGCCATGCCACGCCCGGCGACGACGTGACCTACTGGTTGCACCGTGTGGCGGGCGGGGGCGGGATGCGGCCCGCGACGCTGGAGGAGGCGGAGGCCTCCGCTCATGGGCTGACGGAGCGGTTGCTGCTTTGCGGGCACACGCACCTGCCCCGCGCGGTGCGGTTGTCGGACGGCCGGCTCGCGGTCAATCCCGGCAGCGTGGGATGTCCGGGCTACACCGACGACACGCCCCTGCCGCATCGGGTGGAAGCGGGGGTTCCCCATGCCTCCTACGCAGTGCTGGAGGAAGGGGCGCAGGGCTGGCATGTGAACTTCCGCCTCGTCCCCTATGACGCGGGGGAGATGATCGCCTGCGCGCGAAGACAGGGATTCGACGATTGGGTGAGCCTCCTCTCCACCGGCTTTCTTCCGCGGGATCAGGTGCTGGCGTGATGTGATCCACCTCACGCCCTCGATCACGGTTCCCGTTCTGCGGGAGCCGTGATCGAGGGGAGCACGCCGAGGGGAGCACGCCGAGGGGAGCACGCCGAGGGGAGCACGCCGAGGGGAGCACGCCGAGGGGAGCACGCCGAGGGGAGCACGCCGAGGGGAGCACGCCGGGGGGGTGCTTGCCTCCGCGGTGCCCGCCGCGCATCCTTGCGGCGGGGCAGCGTTTCGGGGGGACGGAATGGCGCGACGGTCATTGCTCGGCAGCCGCATCCGGGAGCGGCGGGGGCTCCTCGGGCTGCGACAGGCGGAGCTTGCGCGGGCAGCGGGGGTGTCTGCCTCCTATCTCAACCTCATCGAACACAATCGCCGCCGGGTGAGCGAGGATCTGCTGGACCGCATCGCCCATGCGCTCGGCACGGAGACGGCCGCGTTGAGCGAGGGGGGGGAGGCCCGCGTGATCGACGGCCTGCGACTGGCTGCTGCCGGAGGGGCGGAGAGCGGGACGGAAATCGACCGGCTGGAGGAATTCGCCGGACGCTTTCCCGGCTGGGCGGGCCTGCTCGCTTCTCAGGCGCGGCAGGTGCAGGGGTTGGAGCGGGCGGTGGAGACGCTGACTGACCGTCTCGCCCATGACCCTTACCTTTCCACCGCGCTCCATGAGGTGCTTTCCGCAATCACCTCCATCCGCACGACAGCGGAGATCCTTGCAGAGACGGAGGATATAGACCCGGCATGGCGCTCCCGGTTCCACGGCAACCTGCGCAGCGATTCAGAGCGGGTGGCCCATGCGGCGGAGGCACTGGTCGATTACCTCGACAGCGTGCCGGAGGAGCGGACGGGTCTCGCTTCGCCGCAGGAGGAGGTGGAGAACTGGCTGGAGGGGCGCGGCTATCGCTTTCCCTCGCTGGAAGGGGATGAAGATCCCGCGCGGCTTCTTGAGGCGCGGGATCTGACGGGGGTCTCCGCCTCCGCGCGGCTGCTGGCGGAGCGGCACCTTGCCCGCTACCGGGAGGATGCACGCCTCATGCCGGAACATCCGTTTCGGGCCCTATGGGCCGAAGCGCCCGACCCGACCCGCCTCGCGGCCCGGTTCGGTGTGCCGACGACCGCGGTTCTGCGGCGGGCAGGGGTGCTGCTTGAGACGGTCGGCTTCGTAATGTGCGATGCGTCCGGCACGCTGACCTTCCGCAGGCCGCTGCCGGATTTTCCGCTGCCGCGTTTCGGGGCGGGCTGCCCGCTATGGCCGATCTACCGTGCATTGTCGCGCCCCGGCGAACCCATCAGCGCGCGGGTGGAGATGGCGGGCCGGTCGCCACGGGTCTTCCGCGTATGGGCGGCGGCGGAGCGACGCTGGCCCGACGGTTTCGCGGCGGGAGAGGTGGTGGAGGCGGCGATGCTGCTTCTCCCGGACGAGGGGAGCGGCCCGCCGCTTCCGGTGGGGACCGGCTGCCGCATCTGCCCGCGCGCGTTCTGCATCGCGCGGCGAGAGCCGTCGATCCTGACGCAACTCACCTGACCCGTGATCTGCACCGGAATTTAGCCACGGGGGATTTTGACAGGCCCTCGCCCTTCCGCGATAGTCGCGAAAACGCAAGCCGCGACCGGGGGAGGGGCGCACGCCATGCGGAGAGACGTGCTTCTCATCGAGGACGAACCCCATATCGCCGAAGCGATCCGCTATATCCTCGCCCGCGACGGCTGGGAGGTCGCCGCCCATGCGGACGGGGCGAGCGCGATGACCGCGATCCTTGCGCGCAGCCCGCTCCTCGTCATCCTTGACGTGATGCTTCCCGGCCGCTCCGGCTTCGACATCCTGAAGGACATGCGTGACGATCCGGCGACGCGCGCCATCCCCGTTCTCATGCTCACCGCGCGTAGCCAGTTGAAGGACCGCGAGCTGGCGGAGCGGCTCGGGGCAAGCCGCTTCGTGGCCAAACCCTTTTCCAATGCCGACATGCTTGCCGCCGTACGCGATCTGGCGGGAGGATAGACCATGCGGGGCACACAGCAGCCGGTGTTTCTCGCCCGCCAGACCTACCGGATGCGGCGCGTGGTGGACGCGGCGCGCGTGCTGCCCGCGGTGGGCCTGATGCTGTTTCTGCTCCCGCTTCTGTGGGCAGAGCCATCTCTGGCGGCTGTCGGGCTTTACGTCTTTGCCGTGTGGTTGCTGCTGATTGTGGCCGCCCTCGCCATGTCCCGCCGCCTTGCACGGCTGACGGGGGGCGAGGGGGAGCCGCCCGAAGGCCCGGAGCCATGACGGCTGCCCTGCCATGCCGCAGGGGCCGGGCCGGGCCGCGAACACTGGCGGGAGACGCGGCGCCGTGATCCCGTTCAAACTCCTGCTGCTCGTCTGCCTGGCCTATGTGGTCTTTCTGTTCCTCGTCGCCTTCTGGGCGGAGCGGCAGGCGCAGGCCGGGCGGCTCCGGCTGTTGCGCTCGCCGCTCGTCTATACGCTGTCGCTGTCCATCTACTGCACAGCATGGACGTTTTACGGCGCGGTGGGCTATGCCGCCCGCTCGGGGCTGGAGTTCGCGACCATCTATCTCGGGCCGACGCTGGTGTTTGCCGGGTGGTGGCTTCTCCTTCGCAAGCTCGTACGGATCGGGCGGCAGCAGCGGGTGACTTCCATCGCGGACCTCGTCTCCGCCCGGTACGGAAAGTCGAGCCGTGTTGCGGTGATGGTCACGCTGATCTCCGTCGCCGCCGCCACGCCGTATATCGCGCTGCAACTGCGGTCCGTCACGCTGTCCTTCGGGGTCTTTGCCGCGGACGTGCCGGAGGAGTGGACAGCCTCCGGCTCCGGCACCGCGCTCTGGGTGGCGGTGGGGCTGGCCTTCTTCACCATCCTGTTCGGCACGCGCAAGATCGCCGCGAACGAACAGAACCACGGGGTTGTCGGGGCCATCGCAGTGGAGGCGGTGGTGAAGCTGGTGGCGCTGATCGCCGTCGGTATCTGGGTGGTATGGTTCGTGGCGGCAGGGCCCGTGGACATGTATCGCCGCATCGAAACCTCGCCGCTGGCCGCCAGCACGCTCGTCCCGAGCCGCTGGGCGGGGCTGACGCTGCTGTCAGGGGCGGCGATCTTCACCCTGCCACGCATGTTTCAGGTGCTGGTGGTGGAGAACACCAACGAGCGCTACCTTGCCACGGCGGGCTGGGCCTTTCCGCTCTACCTGCTCGGGATGAGCCTGTTCATCGTGCCCATTGCGGTGATCGGGCTGGAGTATATGCCCGCAGGCTCCAACCCGGACCTTTTCGTCCTGACCCTGCCCCTGTCCTTCGACAAGGGATGGCTCGCCATGCTGGCGTTTCTGGGCGGCTTCTCCTCCGCCACCTCCATGGTCATCGTCGCGGCCATTGCGCTTGCCACGATGGTGTCAAACCATATCGTGACGCCGCTCTGGCTCCGCATCCGGCCGGGCGTGAGCGAGGATCTGCGCGGCGTCGTCCTTACCGCGCGGCGGCTGTCGATCCTTGGCGTGCTCGCCCTCGGCTACGTCTATTACCGCATGATGAACGAGGCCGCCGCCCTGTCCGAAATCGGCCTGATCTCCTTCGTGGGGGCCGCGCAGGTGCTGCCCGCGCTGGTCGGGGGGCTGTGCTGGCGGGGGGCCACGCGATCCGGGGCCATGGCGGGGCTTTTGATCGGCGCGGCACTCTGGGCCTATTGCCTGCTCCTGCCCACATTGGCGCCGGGCTGGGCCGCCGGGCTTCTGACGGCCGGACCCTTCGGCTGGGGATGGCTCCGTCCCACGCATCTGCTGGGGATGGATACGCTGGACCCGCTCCTGCACGCGCTCTTCTGGTCCATGCTGCTGAACACGCTGGCGTATGTTCTGGTGTCGCTCCTGACCTTTCCCACGCCGATCGAGCGTCTTCAGGGCGTTCAGTTCGTTAACGCCTTCGAAGCGGACGCCACCCCCGGCGGCTGGCGGCGGAGCGGGGCAGAGGCGGAGGAGCTTCTGGTGCTCGCCCAGCGGATACTCGGGCGGGACGATGCGCAGGAGTTGTTTTCCAGAGAGGCGGCGGCGCAGGGGCAGTCGAGCCTTCTGCCGGAGACCACGCCCGAATTTCTTGGCAGACTGGAGCGGCGCCTCGCCGGTTCGGTGGGGGCAGCCACGGCGCATGCAATGCTCGCGCAGCTTGCCGGGCGCGCATTGGTGACGGTGGAGGATCTGATGGCGGTCGCCAACGAAACCGCACAGATCATGGAATATTCCAGCCAGCTCGAAACCAAGTCGGAGGAACTGGCCCGTACGGCCCGCCAGCTTCGCGCCGCCAATGAAAAGCTGACGGCCCTCTCCGTGCAGAAGGATGCGTTTCTCGGTCAGATCAGTCACGAGTTGCGCACGCCCATGACCTCCATCCGGGCATTCTCGCAGATACTGGCAGAGGAAGGCGACCTCCCGCCGGAGCGGCAGCGGCACTATGCCGGGATCATGGCCGCTGAATCCGCGCGGCTGACGCGGCTGCTGGACGATCTTCTCGATCTCTCCGTTCTGGAACATGGCGAGGTGCAGCTCGACCTTCAAAAAGTGCGGCTGGGCGATCTCATCGACACCGCGCTTGCCGCGGCGCAGGCGGGAGGTACGGGGCCGCTTCTCCGGCTCGACCGCGATCCGGCGGGGGAGGGGACGGAGATCGTCACCGATGCGGGCAGGCTCACGCAGGTCTTCATCAACCTGATCTCCAACGCGCGGAAATACTGCGACGCGGCGGTTCCCACGCTGCGGATCGAGGTGACGCCCCTGCCGCGCGGGCGGCTTGCGATCGACTTCCTCGACAACGGTCAGGGCATTGCGCCACGTCACCGGGCGCTCATTTTCGAGAAGTTCTACCGAGTCACCGACGGCAATCGCGCGGGAGGCGCGGGTCTGGGGCTGGCCATCTCGCGCGAGGTGATGCAGCGACTGGGGGGCACGCTCTCCTATCTCCCCGGCCAGTCGGGGGCGGCGTTCCGTGTCATGCTGCCGCGCCGTGGTCCGGCGGTGCTGCCGATCCGGGCGGGAACCGGGCGTCGCATCAACCTTCCATAAACCTGTTTCGGGCATCGTACAGCTGTGACGAAGGGATGCGTGATGGCGACAGGCGATTCGGTACTGCGGCGCAAGGCCTCCGCGCGCGCGGTAAGAAAGGCGGCTCCTCCCACGCCTGAGCGGGCGACCCGGCTTGCGCTGCTCCGCGCGGCGCGGAAGGTGGAGGGTCTCGATGCGGTGGTGGAAAATGTGGAGGATGGCCGCCATGGGCTGACGGAACTGCTGGATGCATTGCCCTCGCCCGCGTTCTTCGGTCTGCTCCCCGGCCCGGAGGAGGCGCTGGGACTTGCCGCGTTGAGCTTGCCGGGACTTGCTTCCGTGGTCGAAGCGCGGATGACGGGCCGTCTGATTGCTGCCGATCCACAGGTACGGCGACCGACTGCGACGGACGCCGTGCTGACGGCTGAGTTCATCGACAGTTTCATCAGTGAAATGGCGGAACTGCCTGCCGGATCCGGGCTGCGGGACGTGGCGGGCTTCCGCTACGGCTCCTATCTCGACGATCCCCGGCCTCTTGACCTGATGATGGAGGACCGGACGTATCGCACGCTCCGGCTCACATTGTCCTTCGGCTTTGGCCTGCGCCGCGCGGTGCTGCTGCTGGCCATCCCGGAGATGGAGCGCGCCCGGGTGGATGCCGTGCCCGCGCTGCCGCAACCCATGCTCGCCGCGGAGGAATGGTCGCGGCGGCTGGAGGCGCAGGTCTCCCGCGCGGCGCTGCGTTTCGACGTCCGGCTCGCCCGGCTGACCCTGCCGCTCGGAGCGGCGACGAGCCTGCGGCCGGGAATGGTCCTGCCGCTGGACGGCGCCTCGCTCGAGGCGGTCCGCCTCGTCGGTTCAGATGGGCGCGACATAGCGGAGGGGCGGTTGGGCCAGCTGCAGGGGCGGCGCGCGCTGCGCCTGTCCGGGCCGCTTCTGGGAGAGAATACATGAGGCTGATTGCCCTGATTCTCCTCTGCAGTGCCTGCGCGCGGACACCGGCGACCCCGCCGGAGGTGGTCATCAGCGACGCGGCGGACCAATGTGAGGAGCTGGGCTTCCTGCGTGGGTCGTCCGATGAGGCAAGTTGTGTCCAGCGACTTTTCGAGCGGGAGGCTGCTGCGCGAGAGGCCGCGTTGCAACGGGAGCTCGACAGGTCCTGAAGTTCGTGAACCGGCTCCGGGGCTCGGCCGCATCACTGCCCAGGAACGGAGTGCGCAACGACGTCCCGCAATGCAACAGAGGCGGCTGATCGCCGCCTCTGGGAATGAGTCTCGCGGCTGACTTGCCGGCCGCTTGCGATCAGCGGCAGGCGACCGATTGGCCACCCATGGCGCCAGCCGCGCCGCCGGCGGCGGTCATGATGGTGCGGCCGCTGCCACCCCCGAAGGCGTTGCCCGCCGCTGCGCCAAGCGCCGCGCCGCCCACGGTGCCGATCCCGCACTCCAGTTGGCGCTGCTGATGCGGTGTCGGATTGCATGCCGCGGCGAGGGCGAGGGCGGAAAAGGCGAAGACGAGACGGTATTTCATGAGGTATCCCCTGACTGCGATTTTTCCGTAACCTACCCAAATGATGCAAAGACACAAGCATGGCGAGCGATGACTCGCGCAGAGTTGCTGTCCGGGCCGTGTCCGGGAAGCGACCGGCGGGAGGCCGCTCCCCCCGGACAGGATGCATCTTGCCGTGGCATCCGCCAGTTCCGCGCGGTAATCGGAGATGACAACGAAGCAGCCGTTCGTGGCGATACGGAGCGGCGCATAAAAGCAGGAGCGGCGGGACATGATACCGGTCAGGGGGGTTGAGGGGCAGCGCATCGCTGTTCTGGGGCTGGGCCGGTCTGGCCTTGCGACGGCGCGTGCCCTGATCGCGGGCGGCGCGGAGCCGCTTTTGTGGGACGACAGCCCGGAATCGCGCGCCCGCGCCGAGGCCGAGGGGTTCTCCCTGCATGATCTGACACGTGAGGGCGCCTGGAAGGGCGTCTCGCTGTTGGTGGTCAGCCCCGGCATCCCGCATCTCTACCCCCAGCCCAACCGAATCATCGCGCGCGCGATGATGGAGGGGGTGCCGGTTGACAACGATATCGGCCTGTTCTTCCGGTCCTGGGGCGAAGCGGACTGGGCGCGCTACGATCAGCCGCCGCGTGTCATCGCAGTGACCGGGTCCAACGGCAAATCCACCACGACGGCGCTCATCCACCACATCCTGACCGTCGCCGGGCGGCCGACGCAGATGGCGGGCAACATCGGCCGTGGCGTTCTGGATATCGAGCCTCCGGTGGATGGGGAGGTGATCGTGCTGGAGCTGTCTTCCTATCAGACGGAGCTTGCCCGCGCGCTCACGCCCGACATAGCCGTGTTCACGAACCTTTCGCCCGACCATCTGGACAGGCATGGCGGCATGGGCGGCTACTTTGCCGCGAAGCGCCGACTGTTCGCAGAGGGCGGCCCTGATCGCGCCGTCATCGGCATCGATGAGACGGAAGGGCTGTTCCTCGCGAACCAGCTCTCGCAGGGCCCGGCGGATGATCGGGTGATCCGCATCTCCGTCGCCCGGAAGCTGGAGGGGGAGGGGTGGAGCGTCTTTGCCCGCCGCGGTTTCCTGTCGGAATGGCGCAAGGGGCGGCAGGTCGCCTCCATCGACCTGCGCAGGATCAGGGGTCTTCCGGGCACACACAACCACCAGAACGCCTGTGCGGCCTATGCGGCGACGCGCACGCTCGGTATCGCGCCGCGCGTGATCGAGCAGGCGTTCCTGAGCTTCGAGGGCCTGCCCCACCGCAGCCAGATCGTCGCGGAGCGCGCGGGCGTGACCTTCGTCAACGATTCCAAGGCCACAAACGTGGATTCCGCGGCCAAGGCTCTGGCCGCCTTTCCGAGTATCCGCTGGATCGCCGGCGGGCTGGGCAAGGACGGCGGCATCACGATGCTGAAGCCCTTGCTGGGGCCTGTCGTGAAAGCCTATCTCATTGGCCATTCCGCCCGGGATTTCGCGCTCGAGATCGGTGAGACGCCGCATGAAATCTGCGAAACGCTGGACCGTGCCGTTGCCCGTGCGGCCGAGGAGGCAGAGGCAGGAGATACCGTCCTGCTCGCGCCTGCTGCGGCCAGTTTCGATCAATATCCGAACTTCGAGAAACGCGGCGAACATTTCATGGAACTGGTCCGCGCCCTGCCTCCCGCATGACCCCGGCTCAGATTTCTTTTTCGGTGGTTGCGGTGTTGCAGCGCCATCGGGCGATCCGCCATTTCGGATGGCTGTCCACCCAGCGGGCGAGTTCCGGCTGCGCGCTCATCATGCAGGTGAGCGGCGTGACTTCGATGAACAGCAGGCTTTTCTTTTCGCAAAGCGCGGGTGCGGCGGTCAGACAGGCGATGAAAGCGAGTTCGATCATGGCGGGCCTCCGGTTGAAGCTTGGGCCTCCCTCTGCAAACGTTGCAGCGAATCGGGTGTTCCAGACCATTCGCATTTTCGGTGATGCAGCAGCCGACGCCACGTCCCTGTATTTCCGGCGAGGGTGATTGCCGTGGAAACGATCATCCATGCGGACTGGAGCGTCGCTGTGCAAAAGCGGTGGCAGGCGCGGGCGGCGCGTGAGGGTGGGGTCTGGACGCTTCACCCGCCGGTGAGGGGGTTGGAGGCCACGGATCTGCTCCGCACCTCCCGCGCGGGCCGTCTGATCGCAGGGTTCGACTTTCCCATCGGCGTTCCGGCCTTTTACGGCCGGCAAACGGGGTTTCGCGATTTCCCAACGCTGCTGGACGCGCTGGCTGAGGAGGATTGGGCGGCCTTCCTGTGCGTCGCTGCAGAAAGCGATGAGATTTCGGTGAAGCGTCCCTTCTATCCGCACCGGCCCGGCGGGCGCCGGCAGGAGGATCTCATCCGCGCGCTGGGGGCCGAGCGGATGGATGATCTACGCCGGTGCTGTGACCGTGCGACCGACGAAAGGCCTGCCGCGCCGCTTTTCTGGACGCTGGGCGCCAATCAGGTTGGCAAGGCCGCGCTGGACGGCTGGATGCGGGTCATCCTGCCCGCGCGCCGGGCCGGTGCGGCGCTCTGGCCCTATGATCGCGGCACGGAGATGCTGGAGCGGCCCTTCATCCTCGCGGAAACCTATCCGGCGGAGGCGATGCGCCGTCTGAAGTTCATGCCGGAGGGCCGCTTCAGCAAGCGGCGGCAGGCCGACCGGGCCACGGTGGCCGCCCGCGTCATTGGCTGGGCGGAGCGTCTGGGCGCAAGGCTCTCGACCGAACTTCTCACCGCACTCACCCAGGGTTTCGGTGCAGACAGGACGGCGGAGGATCGCTTCGACGCCGTGGTGGGCCTGTGCGGTATGATCGACCTCGTGGAACGGAAGGGCAGGGCGGAGGTGCCCGCGCTGGACGACGTTCACCTGTGGGAAGGCTGGATCTTCGGGAGAAGCCTGTCGCTCGCGCCCGCTCACGCAGGCGTGGCAGGGGAGCGGGTGTATTGACGCTGGCGCGAAACCACGGTTTCGGCTAGGTTACCGCATCAGACCCGGGCGAAACCGGGCGTATAGGGCAGAGGGCAGTCTTCCCATGACGGAAATGGTCTACGGCACTGCGCCCGTTCGGGCCGGTGAGCCTATACTCCCGCGGTGGTGGCGGACCATCGACAAATGGGCCGTTTCGGCCATCCTGCTGCTGTTCGGCGTGGGATTGCTGCTGGGCCTTGCCGCCTCTCCGCCGCTGGCCGCGCGCAACGGGCTGGACCCGTTCTATTACGTCAATCGTCAGATGTTCTTCGGCGGCATCGCCATCGCCGCGATGTTCATCGTTTCGATGATGTCGCCCGAAATGGTGCGGCGCGCCGGGGTGATCGGCTTTTTCGGGGCCTTTCTGGCGCTGGCGCTGCTGCCGTTCTTCGGGACGGATTTCGGCAAGGGGGCGATCCGCTGGTTCTCCTTCGGCTTCGCATCCGTGCAACCGTCGGAGTTCCTGAAGCCCGGCTTCGTCATCCTCTGCGCCTGGCTGATGGCGGCGGGGCAGGATCCGAACGGCCCGCCCGGCAAGACGATGTCGCTCCTCATTGCGGGTACGGTCGTCGGGATGCTGGCCATGCAGCCGGACTTCGGTCAGGCCGCGCTGATCCTGTTCGCCTGGGGCGTGATGTATTTCGTGGCGGGCGCACCGATGACGCTCCTGCTCATCGTCGCAGGGATCGTGGGGTTCGGCGGGACAGTGGCCTATGAAGGTTCCGAGCACTTCGCCCGCCGAATCGACGGCTTCCTGACCGCCGAGATCGACCCGCGCACCCAGATCGGCTATGCCACCAACGCCATCCAGCAAGGCGGCTTCTTCGGCGTGGGCGTGGGCGAGGGCGAAGTGAAATGGTCGCTGCCCGATGCGCATACCGACTTCATCATTGCCGTCGCGGCGGAGGAATACGGCCTGATCCTCGTGCTGTGCATCATAGGGCTGTTCTGCCTCATCACCGTACGGTCGCTGTTCCGGCTGACGCGGGAGCGGGACATGTTCACCCGCCTCGCGGGGACGGGACTTGCCTGCCTGTTCGGGGTGCAGGCGATGATCAACGTGGGCGTCGCGGTGCGGATGCTTCCGGCCAAGGGCATGACGCTGCCCTTCGTGAGCTATGGCGGTTCCTCGCTCATCGCGGGCGGGATCGTCGTGGGCGCGCTGCTCGCCTTCACCCGGACCCGGCCGCAGGGGCGGATCGGCGACATCCTGACGAAGGGGCGCTGATCCATGGCCGCCGGCGAGGCATCACCGCTCCTGCTCATCGCGGCGGGTGGCACCGGCGGGCACATGTTCCCCGCCCAGGCGCTGGCGGAAGCGATGGTGCAGAAGGGCTGGAGGGTCAAGCTCTCCACCGATGCGCGGGGCGCGCGCTACACCGCCGGTTTCCCGCAGGCCGTTCCGGTGGAGGAGGTGAGCTCTGCCACCTTCGCGCGCGGAGGTCCGCTGGCCAAGGCCGCGACCCCGTTCCGCATTCTGGGCGGCGTTCTGGCAAGCGCGCGGGCCCTTCGCCGCGACCGGCCCGCCGTTGTGGTGGGCTTCGGCGGCTATCCGACGATTCCGGCGCTCGGGGCTGCCTGGCTGCTTGGTCTGCCGCGCATGATCCATGAACAGAACGGCGTTCTGGGCAAGGTGAACACCGCCTTTGCTTCGCGGGTCGATGCCGTGGCCTGTGGCACGCGGCCCACCGCCCTACCTTCAGGGGTGGAGGGGGTGCATACCGGCAATCCTGTGCGCACGGCGGTGCGGGAGAAGGTCGGCGCTTCCTATATCCCCCCTTGCGAGGGGGTGATCCATCTGCTGGTCATCGGCGGCAGTCAGGGCGCGCGCGTTCTGTCCGACGTGGTGCCGGAGGCCATTGCCCGGCTGCCGGAGCGGCTCCGCACCCGGCTTTCGGTCTCCCACCAGGCACGGGAGGAGGATCTGCCCCGCGTGGTGGAGGCCTATCGCAAGGCGGGCGTGGTGGCCGAGGTGCAGACCTTCTTTACCGACGTGCCCCGGCGGATCGAGGAGGCGCAGCTTGTCATCTCCCGCTCCGGCGCCTCGTCGGTCGCCGATATCGCGGCCATCGGCCGGCCGTCACTGCTGATCCCCTTTGCCGCTGCCGCTGCGGATCACCAGACCGCCAATGCCCGCGGGCTGGCCGAGGCAGGTGCCGCCATCGTCATTCCCGAATCCCGGCTTGAGCCTGCCGCGCTTTCGGAGCAGATAGCGTCGGTCCTGTCGGACCCTGCCCGTGCGGAGGCCATGGCCGATGCCGCGCGGGGCGAAGGCCGCCCCGATGCGACGGAACGGCTCGTCACCCTGGTCGAAGCGATCGCCAACAAAGGAAAGAACCGATGAACGCTGCCACCAAGCTGCCGCTCGAACTCGGCCCCATCCATTTCGTCGGCATCGGCGGCATCGGCATGTCGGGCATTGCCGAGGTGCTGATGACGCTCGGCTACACCGTGCAGGGATCGGACGCCAAGGCGTCGAAGATCACCGACCGGCTGGTGGGGCTGGGAGCGACCTTCTTTGAGGGGCAGCGGGCGGAGAATATCGGCGAGGCGGCGGTGGTTGTCATCTCCTCTGCCATCAAGCGCGGTAACCCCGAACTGGAGGAGGCGCGGCGGCGCAACCTGCCGGTCGTGCGCCGGGCGGAAATGCTGGCGGAACTGATGCGGCTGCGCTCGAACGTCGCCGTGGCGGGAACCCACGGCAAGACCACCACCACCACGATGGTCGCGACGCTGCTCGACAAGGGCGGCTTCGATCCGACCGTCATCAACGGTGGCATCATCCACGCCTACGGCTCCAATGCGCGGGCGGGCGCGGGCGAGTGGATGGTCGTGGAGGCGGACGAATCGGATGGCTCCTTCAACCGGCTTCCGGCGACCATCGCCATCGTGACCAATATCGACCCGGAGCATATGGAGCACTGGGGCACCTTCGACGCGCTGCGGAAGGGGTTTTACGATTTCGTCACCAACATTCCGTTCTACGGCATCGCGGTCTGCTGTACCGATCATGCGGAGGTTCAGGCGCTGGTGGGCCGTGTGACCGATCGCAAGGTCGTAACCTTCGGCTTCAATGCGCAGGCCGACGTGCGGGCGATGAACCTGCGGTATGAGAACGGGACCGCCGCATTCGACATCCTCCTCCAGAACGAGGAAGGCGGGCTGATCGAGGGCTGCACCCTGCCCATGCCGGGGGAGCACAACGTGTCGAACGCGCTGGCGGCCGTCGCCGTGGCGCGGCATCTGGGCATGAAGAAGGACGAGATTCGCACGGCGCTGGCGGCGTTTGGCGGGGTGAACCGGCGCTTTACCAAGGTCGCCGAGGTGAACGGCGTCACCATCATCGACGATTACGGCCACCATCCGGTGGAGATCGCCGCTGTGCTGAAGGCCGCGCGTCAGGCAACGAAGGGCCGCGTGATCGCCGTGCATCAGCCGCACCGCTATTCCCGGCTGCACAACCTGTTCGAAGAATTCTGCACCTGCTTCAACGACGCTGATGTGGTGGGCATCACCGATGTCTATTCCGCGGGCGAGGAGCCTGTGGAAGGTGCCGACCGCGATCACCTCGTGGCAGGGCTGATCGCGCATGGCCACCGTCATGCCCGCGCCATTCTGGACGAGGACGATCTGGCCCGGCTGGTGCGGGAGCAGGGGCGCCCCGGCGACATGGTGGTGTTGCTGGGTGCAGGTTCCATCTCCGGCTGGGCGCATGGCCTGCCCGCGCGTCTGGAAGGCCGGCAGGGCGGGGCGCGCGTCACGCCGCTTCGCGCGCGGGCCTGAGGGGGATGGCCGCAGCCATGGCGATATGACCTTCTCCTTCCTGCTGTCTGCCCTGTGGCTCCTGCTGGCGGCCGTGCTGGCGCGGCGTGGCTGGCGGGGGCGGCGGCGGGTCGTGCTGGTGCTGCTGGCGACGGGCATTCCGGTGCTGGGCCTCCTCACCCATTCCTGCGGGCCGGTGCTGGGGCTTGTCGCGCTCGGGATCGGCATGACCGTCATGGCGATGACCCAGCGGCCGCCGCGTCGCCGCCTTGACGGATGAGTTGAGCGGCGGGGCATGTCGCGCTATGGGATCGCCATGACCGACACGCTTCCCCTTCCCGCCGTGCGCGGCACGCTCACCCCCTCGCGCCCTCTGGCGGATCTGACGTGGCTCCGCGTCGGCGGTCCGGCAGACTGGTTGTTCCAGCCCGCGGATGTGGAGGATCTCTCCGGCTTCCTCGCCGCGCTGCCTCCGGCGATTGCGGTCTTTCCCATCGGCGTCGGTTCCAACCTCATCGTGCGGGATGGCGGTATTCCGGGTGTGGTGATCCGACTGGGCCGGGGGTTCAATGGGATCGAGACGGGGGACGGCACCGTCACGGCGGGGGCGGCCGCTCTCGATGCCCATGTGGCCCGGAGGGCCGCCGCCGAGGGGCTGGATCTGACGTTCCTGCGCACGATTCCCGGCTCCATCGGCGGTGCGGTGCGGATGAACGCGGGTTGCTACGGCACCTATGTAGCCGACCGTTTCGTGAGTGCGGAGGCGATCCTGCGCAACGGCGATCGGGTGGTTCTGGGGCGGGAGGCGCTTGCCTTCGGCTATCGGGAGACCTTTCTGCCCGAGGGCGCGGTGATCGTCTCCGCCACCTTCCGTGCGCCTGCCGGTGACCCGTCGGCGCTGGAGGCGCTGATGGCGGAGCAGGTCGCCCGCCGCGATGCCTCCCAGCCGGTGAAGGAGCGGACGGCCGGTTCCACATTCCGCAATCCGTCAGGTGCAAGCTCCACGGGCCGTGCCGACGACAGCCATGAGATGAAGGCGTGGAAGCTCATCGACGACGCGGGCATGCGCGGCGCGCGGCGGGGCGGGGCGGAGATGAGCCCGAAACACGCCAATTTCCTCGTCAATACCGGGGGGGCGAATGCCGCCGATCTGGAGGGGCTGGGCGAGGAGGTCCGAAATAGGGTGTTCCAATCGAGCGGTTTGTGGCTAGAATGGGAAATCATGCGCGTCGGAAAACCGGCGGGCAGTTGACGGCCTGTTGGGCTGGCCAATAACCAAAAGGGGGACAACCCCCTGATAACAGGGCGAAAGCCCGGACGAGGCGGTGGGGCATGTCGAGCAGGGCAGCCCCCAAGGTGGCGGTACTGATGGGTGGGCCTTCCGCGGAGCGGGAGGTATCGCTTGTCTCCGGGCGTGAATGCGCCGGCGCGCTGAGGGTGGCGGGTTACGATGTGGTCGAGGTGGACGCGGGGCCGGATCTGGCCGCGCGCCTTGATGCCATTCGCCCTGATGTCGCGTTCAATGCCCTGCATGGCCGCTGGGGGGAAGACGGCTGCGTTCAGGGCCTGCTCGAATGGCTGCGGATCCCCTATACCCATTCGGGCGTTCTGGCGTCCGCCCTGGCGATGGACAAGATCCGGGCCAAGGCCGCCTTTGCCGTCGCCGGCCTTCCTGTGGTCGAAAGCTGCCTCGCCACGGCGGAGGAGGTGCGCGAACGTCACGTGATGGCCGCGCCCTATGTGGTCAAACCCCATAACGAAGGATCATCCGTCGGTATCCATATCGTTGCAGCCGCCAACAACGGGCCTCCCGCGCTGACCGGCGTCTCCGGCACGATGATGCTGGAAACCTATGTGCCCGGGCGCGATCTGACGGTCGCGGTGATGGGGGCTGAGCCGCTGGCCGTGACCGATATCATCACCGAGGGATGGTATGATTACGACGCGAAGTACCGCCCCGGCGGGTCGCGTCACGTGGTGCCCGCCGATATTCCCGCCGACGTGGCGGATGCCTGTCTCGACTATGCGCTCCGTGCCCATCGGGTGCTGGGTTGCCGGGGGATCAGCCGCTCCGATTTCCGCTGGGACGACTCCCGCGGGGTCGCGGGGCTGGTCATTCTGGAGACGAACACCCAGCCCGGCATGACCCCCACCTCTCTTGCGCCGGAGCAGGCGGCGGCACGGGGCATCTCCTTCCCGGAGCTGTGCCGGTGGATCGTGGAGGATGCCTCGTGCGATCGGTGATGCGCCGCGATCCTGCCCCATCCCGTATCGCCTACCGCCTTCAGCGGATCTGGCTGACCCCGCTTTACCGCCGCCTGATACGCACGGGTGTACCCGTGCTTCTGGTCGCCGCGGTGGCTGGCATCTGGTTCTCCAACGCGGATCGCCGCGCGCAGGTGGCGGGTGTCGTTCAGGACATCCGCGCCCGAATCGAGAGCCGGCCGGAGTTGCAGCTCGTCCGTCTCACGGTGAGCGGCGCTTCGCCGGAGACGGAGGAGGCGATCCGTTCCGGGCTGGCCATGCAGTTTCCTGTTTCGTCGCTGGCGCTCGACCTGAGCGCGCTTCGCGCCCGGGCCGAAGGGCTCGATGCCGTGCGCCGCGCCGATGTTCGGGTGCGGCCGGAGGGGACGCTGGAAGTCGCGGTGACGGAACGTCTGCCGATCGTCGTGTGGCGGAATGCCGATGACCTCGTGCTGCTGGATGAGGCCGGCCACCGCGTGGCCGGGCTGGAGAACCGCATCGACCGCCCGGACCTGCCGCTGATCGCCGGTCCGGGTGTTCAGGACGTGGTGCCGGAAGCGATGCGGCTGCTTGCCGCGGCAGAGCCGTTGCGCACGCGCATCCGCGGTCTTGTCCGCATCGGGGAGCGGCGCTGGAACCTCGTGCTCGACCGCGGGCAGGAGATCATGCTGCCGGAGCAGGATGCCGTCGCCGCGCTGGAACGCGTCATCGCGCTCGATCAGGCGGAGGATCTGCTGGATCGCGACGTGACGGTCGTGGACATGCGCATCGGCCGTCGCCCGACCCTCCGCCTTTCCGAAGAAGCCATCGCCGCGCTGCAGGGGGCAAGCCTCACCGCACGCAATACACGCCAGACCAAGGGAGCCCTGCATTGACCGACCTCTATCAATCGCAACGTGCGATGCGGAACATGCGCAGGGCGGCCATGCAGCGGGGAGTCGTGGCGATTCTCGACATCGGCACTTCCAAGATCGCCTGCGTGGTGCTGCGGTTCGACGGGCCGGACAGTTTCCGCGAGCAGGATGGAGTGGGGCCGATGGCCGGCCAGTCCTCCTTCCGCATCATCGGCGCTGCCACCACCCGCTCCCGCGGCGTGCGCTACGGTGAGGTGGCCGCGATGCAGGAGACGGAGCGCGCGATCCGCACCGCCGTCACCGCCGCCCAGAAGATGGCCAATGTACGGGTTGACCATGTCATCGCCTGCTTTGCCGGAGGCGAGCCGCGCTCCTACGGGCTGGCGGGCGAGGTGGAGGTT
Source organism: Haematobacter genomosp. 1 (assembly GCF_002196855.1). GTDB lineage: Bacteria > Pseudomonadota > Alphaproteobacteria > Rhodobacterales > Rhodobacteraceae > Haematobacter. The sequence continues at coordinate 88,933 of NZ_NIPW01000006.1, forward strand.
TCCGACAGTCTGGTCACCGAGGAAGACGTGGCTCAGGTGCTGTCCGCCTGCGAGGTGCCACCCATCGGTCATGGGCGCGAGGTGCTGCACGCCCAGCCGGTGAACTTCGCGCTCGATCACCGCTCCGGCCTTGCCGATCCTCGCGGCCAGATGGGGCGGCGGCTGGCCTGCGACATGCACCTTCTGACCGTTGAGGGTGCGGCGGTGCAGAACCTCCTCCACTGCATCAAGCGCTGCGATCTGGAACTCGCGGGGATCGCCTCCTCCGCCTATGTCTCCGGCATGTCGGCGCTGGTGGAAGATGAGCAGGAGCTGGGTGCGGCCTGTATCGACATGGGCGGCGGCGCCACCGGGCTGTCGATCTTCCTCAAGCGCCACATGATCTATGCCGACAGCGTGAGGATGGGGGGGGAGAATGTCACCTCCGACATCGCGCAGGGCCTGCGCATCCCGCTGGCCACCGCGGAGCGGATCAAGACCTTCCACGGCGGCGTCGTGGCAACAGGCGTCGATGACCGCGAGATGATCGAGATCGGCGGCGATTCCGGCGACTGGGAGAAGGATCGCCGGACCGTCAGCCGCTCCGAGCTGATCGGCATCATCCGTCCGCGGATGGAGGAGATACTGGAGGAAGTGCGCGCGCGTCTCGACGCTGCGGGCTTCGAGCATCTCCCCTCCCGGCAGATCGTGCTGACCGGCGGATGCAGCCAGATGCCGGGGATCGACGGGTTGGCCGCGCGGATCCTGGGCCAGCAGGTGCGTCTTGGCCGTCCGCTCCGCGTGCAGGGCCTGCCGCAGGCGGCCACGGGTGCCGCTTTCGCTTCATCCGTGGGGTTGTGCCTTTTTGCGACTCACCCGCAGGACGAGTGGTGGGATTTCGATATCCCGATGGGTCGCTATCCGGCGCGCTCCCTGCGCCGCGCGGTCAAATGGTTCCGCGAGAACTGGTAACCGCTACATCCTGCGTCGTAGGCGAAATCCCGCTTGCCGCCCCTGCGCGGCAGGCCAGATTTTGTAGGAAAACCGCGTTTTTTTCGTGACCTTCGCTGCCACACACTGTAGCCTTTAGGTAACGTGCGGGAAAAAATCGGCCATGAGCCGGCACAGGCAGGCGGGACCAGAACCATGACATTGAACCTGACGGTCAACGACCAGGAAGAGCTGAAGCCGCGTATCACGGTGTTCGGCGTCGGCGGGGCAGGTGGTAACGCCGTCAACAACATGATCGAGAAGCAGCTTGAGGGTGTGGAGTTCGTCGTCGCGAACACCGACGCGCAAGCGCTCCAGCAGTCGAAATCCACCGCACGCATCCAGATGGGCGTGAAGGTGACGGAAGGTCTGGGCGCCGGTGCGCGTCCTCCCGTCGGCGCCGCCGCGGCCGAGGAGACGATCGAGGAGATCGTTGACCATCTCGCCGGCGCGCACATGTGCTTCATCACCGCAGGCATGGGCGGCGGCACCGGAACGGGCGCCGCGCCGATCATCGCGCAGGCCGCGCGTGAACTGGGTGTGCTGACGGTCGGCGTCGTGACCAAGCCCTTCCAGTTCGAAGGCAACAAGCGGATGCGTCAGGCCGAGGAGGGGATCGAGAACCTCCAGAAGGTCGTCGATACGCTGATCATCATTCCGAACCAGAACCTGTTCCGTCTGGCCAATGAGCGCACGACCTTTACCGAAGCGTTCCAGATGGCCGACGATGTGCTGTATCAGGGCGTGAAGGGCGTGACCGACCTCATGGTGCGTCCGGGTCTCATCAATCTCGACTTCGCCGACGTTCGCGCGGTGATGGACGAGATGGGCAAGGCCATGATGGGCACCGGTGAGGCAGAGGGCGAAGATCGCGCCATCCACGCCGCGGAGAAGGCGATCGCCAACCCGCTGCTGGACGAGATCAGCCTGAACGGTGCGAAGGGTGTCCTCATCAACATCACCGGCGGTTACGATCTGACGCTGTTCGAACTGGACGAAGCGGCGAACATCATCCGCGACAAGGTCGATCAGAACGCCAACATCATCGTCGGCTCCACGCTGGATACGACGATGGAGGGCCGGATCCGCGTCTCCGTCGTGGCGACCGGTATCGACGCCGCTCCCGTGGCCGATGAACTCCCCGTGCCGCGCCGCAGCCTTGCCGCGCCGCTCGCGCCCCAGCAGGCGCAGGCTGAGCCCGTCCAGCACACGCCGCAATTCGTCCCGCAGCAGCCCGCCGTGCGGGAGCGTCCCCAGCCGCAACAGTTCCACGCGTCCCAGCAACCGGTTCAGCAACCCGCTGCCCGGGCACCGCGTCCGGCTCCGCAATCGCAACCGCAGCGCCAGCCGCAGGAGCCGAGCTTCGATGCCTATGCGGCTCGGCAGGAACCGCAGCAGCGCTATGAGGAGGCGGACGACCTGCCGCCGCCGGCTTATCAGCCGCAACCCGCCTACCAGCCGCAGGCTGCGCGGAACTATCCGGTCAATGACGATCCCGCGGCCTTCGTCGCTCCCCGTGGTGCGCGCCCCGCGGGCACCCCTTCTGAGGAGACGCTCGCCCGTCTTCATGCCGCGGTGAGCAAGTCGCCCGCTCCGCAGGCCGCCCGCCCCGTGGCGCAGCGCCCGCAGCAGGCTCAACCCGCCCCGGCGGCAGAACGTCCGCGCATGGGGATCAGCTCCTTCATCAACCGGATGACCGGGCATGGTGAGGCAGCCGCTCCGGCGGAGCGCCCCGCGCCGCAACAACCCCGCCAGCAGCCGCAGGTTTCGGGTTACGAGGAAGAGCCGAACATGTCGCCCGAGCAGGAGCGGATCGAGATTCCGGCCTTCCTGCGGCGTCAGGCAAACTGAATAAACCAAGAAACTTCGTGAACAAAACCTGAGAGGGTCGAAGCAATTCGGCTCTCTTTTTATTTTTGTTTTCAGTTGTTTAGATAACGGGCGCCGCTTGTTCGGCAGGTTTGTGCGGTGTGTAACGCCCTCTGTTACACGAGGTAGCAAAGAGTGAATTGAGGTCTGGATATCAAGCCCTTACCTCCATGCTTGTCGGATCGACCGCAAACAGGCGTTTGTGATCCCGGCGTGTAGAAGGATGAACGAAGTGCAAACGACGATCAAATCTCAGGTGACGTTCACCGGCGTGGGTCTCCACTCCGGCCGTCCTGTGCGCATGACGATCCATCCCGCCTCCGCCGAATACGGGATCTGGTTTCGCCGGACAGATGTGGAAGGGGACAACCTGATCCCGGCCCGCTGGGATGCGGTGGTGCCGTCGAAACTCTGCACGCTGATCGCCAACCGCTCGGGCGCGTCGGTCTCCACCATCGAACACGTGATGGCGGCGCTCGCCGGATGCGGCGTGACCAACGCCCTGGTGGAGGTCGATGGGCCGGAAGTGCCGATTCTGGATGGTTCGGCGCAGCCCTTCGTGAAGGGTATCCTGTCCCGCGGCCTGCGCGAGCTTGCGGTGCCGGTGCGCGCGCTGCGCATCCTGAAGCCCGTCGAAGTGCGCAATGGCGCGGCATGGGCGCGGCTGGATCCGGCCGACATGCTGGAGATCGACTTCACGATCGACTTCGCCGAGCCGGCAATCGGCCGTCAGGAAAAGGCGCTCAACATGTCGAACGGCGCTTTCGTGCGGGAACTGTGCGACAGCCGCACCTTCTGCCGTCAGGACGATGTAGAGCGGATGCAGGCCAATGGTCTGGCGCTTGGTGGCACCTATGAGAATGCTGTCGTCTTTGACGATGACAAGGTCCTGTCCCCCGGCGGACTGCGCCACAAGGATGAGGCCGTCCGCCACAAGATGCTGGATGCGCTTGGCGATCTGGCGCTCGCAGGGGCACCGATCCTTGGCAAATACACGTCGCAACGCGGTGGTCATGCGCTCACCAACAAGCTGCTCCGGGCGCTGTTCGCCGATCCCTTCGCCTATCGCATGGTCGATGTGGCGGAAGGCGTCACGGGCGGAAAGCTGCCGGGTGTGGGTGTGCGCCGCACCGACGTGCCCGTTCTCATCTGAACCCGAAGATCACGCTTTCGACCCTCGCGACGCCGGGGGTCGATTGCCGTTTTGCGCCCCGGATTTTTCTATGTTAGGACCAACGGGAAACAGGCGGCGAAACGGGCTGCAACGTCCCGAAAAGGGGTTGGCAGACCGGGAAGCGCATCGCCCGTGGGGCAGTGAATGAGGTTCAGGATCATGGCAGGCTGCAAGCGGGGAGCGATTCTCGTCGGGTCGATGATGCTGGCGACGATTCTCGCGGGCTGTTCGGGGAATGGCGGTTCGGGGACGAACGTGCCGCTGGATAATTTCACCGCGGAGCAGATCTACCAGCGCGGTGAGTATGAGCTTGAGACAAACCGCAAGCCGAAGGACGCCGCGCATTACTTCTCGGAGATCGAGCGGCTCTATCCCTATACCGAATGGGCCAAGCGCGCGCTGGTGATGGAGGCCTATTCCTACCATCAGGCGCGTGACTATGAGAACGCGCGCGGTGCGGCCCAGCGGTTCGTCGATCTCTATCCCGGCGATCAGGATGCGGCCTATGCCCAGTATCTTCTCGCGCTGAGCTATTACGATCAGATCGAGGCCGTTGGCCGCGATCAGGGGCTGACCTTCCAGGCGCTTCAATCGCTCCGCGACGTGATCGAGAAATATCCCGACAGCGAATATGCGAAATCGGCGATGATGAAGTTCGACCTCGCCTTCGACCATCTTGCGGCGAAGGAAATGGAGATCGGTCGCTTCTACCTGAGCCGGGGGCATTACACCGCCGCGATCAACCGGTTCCGGGTGGTGGTGGAGGATTACCAGACCACGACCTATACGCCCGAGGCGCTGCACCGTCTTGTGGAGGCGTATCTCGCGCTCGGCTTCGAGAACGAGGCGGTAACGGCGGCGGCGATTCTGGGGCACAACTTCCAGTCCAGCCCGTTCTATCAGGACAGCTACGCGCTCCTGCGCGGCCGCGGGCTGGAGCCTGAAGTGCGGGGCGATAGCTGGCTGTCGCGAATCTATCGGCAGACGATCCGCGGCGAGTGGCTCTGACGGGCCGCGCGGGCTGGGGGGAACCATGCTCCGCGGGCTGGATATCCGCGACATTCTCATCATCGACCGGCTGGAGCTGACGTTCCATCCGGGCCTGAACGTGCTGACCGGCGAAACGGGGGCGGGGAAATCCATCCTGCTCGACGCGCTGGGATTCGTGCTGGGCTGGCGCGGCCGGGCGGAGCTCGTGCGGCAGGGTGCGGCACAGGGAGAGGTGACCGCGGTCTTTGACCTGCCCCCCGGGCACCCGGCGCGGGCGGTGATGACGGAGGCCGGTTTTCCGGACGACAGCGAACTGATCCTCCGCCGCGTGAACATGCCGGACGGGCGCAAGACCGCGTGGATCAACGACCGCCGTGCCGGGGGTGAGCTGCTTCGCGCCTTGTCGGAGACATTGGTGGAGCTGCATGGCCAGCATGATGACAGGGGTCTGCTCAACGCCCGTGGGCATCGCCGGCTGCTGGACGATTTCGGAGGTCTCGCGTCGGAGGTGGAGGCAGTCCGCATCGCATGGCGGCGGCTTGCCGCTGCGCGCCAGGCGGAGGCTGCCGCGACTGCCGCGCTTGCGGCGGGCAAGGCGGAGGAGGAGTTCCTGCGCCATGCCGATGCGGAGCTGGAGCGCCTCTCCCCGGACGTGGGGGAGGAGGCGGATCTCGACGCCCGCCGCCGCATGATGCAGGGGGCGGAACGCATCCGCGCCGATGTGGCCCGTGCGGGCGATGCGCTCGGCCTTCAGGGGGCAGAGGGCGCGATGACGGATGCGCTCCGCTGGCTGGAGGGGGCCGCAGACAAGGTGGAGGGGGTTCTGGAGGAGACCGTCGCCGCCCTGGGGCGCGCGCTTGCCGAACTGGCGGAGGCGCAGTCCGGGGTGGAGCGTTGTCTGGATGTGCTGGATTTCGATCCCGGTGCGCTGGAAGCGGTGGAGGAGCGGCTGTTCGCCATCCGGGCGCTGTCGCGCAAACATGCGGTGCTGGCCGACGACCTGCCCGCGCTGGCGGCGGCGATCCGGGCGCGGTTGGCTGCCGTGGATCAGGGGGATCAGGCGCTTCTCCGCGCCGCCGCGGAGGTGGAGGCGGCGAGCCTTGCCTATGACAGCGCCGCCCGCGCGCTCACCGCCCGGCGGCAGGAGGCCGCGACACGGCTCGACCTGTCCATGGCGGAGGAGCTGCGCCCGCTTCGCATGGAGCGCGCGGTCTTCACGACGCTGGTGGAGGAGGGCGATCCCGGCCCGGAGGGACGGGATGCCGTGACCTTCACAGTGGCGACGAACCCCGGCGCACCGGCGGGTCCGCTGGACCGGATCGCATCGGGGGGCGAACTCTCGCGTTTCCTCCTCGCGCTGAAAGTGTCGCTGACCCGGCAGGCAGGCGGGCAGACGCTGATCTTCGACGAGATCGACAGGGGCGTGGGAGGCGCCACCGCCGATGCCATCGGGCGCCGTCTCCACCGTCTGGCGGAGGAGGGGGCGCAGGTGCTGGTTGTCACCCATTCCCCGCAGGTCGCGGCCTATGGCGCGCAGCACTGGCGGGTGGAAAAGCGGGTAGAGGGCGGCATGACGCTGTCTTCGGTCACGCCGCTCGGCGCGGAGGCGCGGGTGGACGAGATCGCCCGCATGCTCGCGGGCGATGTGGTGACCGATGCGGCGCGCGATGCGGCGCGGGCGCTGCTCTCCCCCTGACGGTCAGAGGGGGGCTGTCGCCCTCTGCAGCCAATCCAGCGTTTCCGGGCTGACGCGCTCCCCGATGCGCTCCAGCACTTCCGCGTGATAGGCGTCGATCCAGAAGCGTTCCGCGGGCGAGAGCATGTCGCGCAGGATCAGCCGTCGGTCGATCGGCACCCAGGTGAGCGTGCGGAAGGAGAGCATCGCCCGGTCGTCTCCGCCGGGAAGCGTCGGGGCTTCCTCAACCACCAGCAGGTTTTCCGTGCGGATGCCGAAGGCGCCCTCGCGGTAGTAGCCCGGCTCGTTGGACAGGATCATGCCCGGCTCCAGCGGCACTTCCGAGATGCGGGAAATGCGCTGCGGCCCCTCGTGCACGCAGAGGAATGCGCCAACCCCGTGCCCTGTGCCATGGTCGTAATCCTGCCCGGCGAGCCAGAGCGGCATCCGCGCCAGCGCATCCAGATCGCGCCCCGCCAATCCGCGCGGCCAGCGGGCGCGAGAAATGGCGACCATGCCCTGCAGCACACGCGTGAAGGCAAGCTTCTCCGGCTCTCCCACCTGTCCGACCGCGACGGTGCGGGTGATGTCCGTCGTGCCGTCCACATATTGCCCGCCCGAATCGACCAGCAGAAGCTCTCCGGTTTTCACCGGACGATCCGTGCCTTCGGTCACACGGTAATGCACGATGGCGCCGTTCGGACCTGCGCCGCAGATCGTGTCGAAGCTGATGTCCCGGAGCGCATTGGTCGCGCGACGGAAGCCTTCGAGCGCGGAGACAACGGCGATCTCCGTCAGCGTCCCCTTCGGCGCTTCCGCGTCGAGCCAGGCGAGGAACGCGCACATGGCCGCCCCGTCGCGCAGATGCGCCTCCGCCGTTCCGGCGATCTCGGCGGGGGTCTTGCGGGCTTTCGGCAGGATGCAGGGATCGGGCGCCCAGACGATCTCCACACCCGCAGCGGCGAGCCGGTCCGACACCGCCTTGGGCGCGGAGGCCCGATCGACGTGGACCGGGCCTTTCAGGCCGTCCAGCGCGGGGGCAAAGTCCTCCACCGGTTCCACGCTGATCTCCGGCCCGAGATGACGGCGCAGATCCGCGTCGAGCTTCCGCTCATCGACAAAAAGCCGGAGCCGCCCGTCATCGCCAAGGATGGCAAAGGCATGGACGACCGGGTTGCGCGGAATGTCGCGGCCCCGGATGTTCAGAAGCCACGAAATACTGTCGGCGAGGGTGAGGATCGCGGTCTTCTGCCCGGCCTCCTTCAGCGCCGCGGCGAGGCGGGCACGTTTCGCCGCGCTTGTCTCGCCCGCCAGCGCCTCCGGCTGTACCTCCACCCGGCCAAGCGGCGGGGCGGGCTGATCGGGCCAGATGGCGTCAACAAGGTTCTCCGTCGGCTCCAGCGTCACCCCGGATCCGGCCAGCGCGGTGGCGATCCGGTCGATCTCGTCGCGGCTGTGCAGCCAGGGGTCGTAGGCCACCCGCCCCTGCGACAGATGTGTGCGTATCCAGTCGCCGGGTTTTGTCTCCGGCCACGGAACGGGGGTGAAGCTGTCGAGGGCGACCTGCGCCTTCACCTGCACGCGGTAGCGTCCGTCGATGAACACGCCCGCGATTTCAGGCAGCACGATCGCGAACCCTGCCGAGCCGGTGAACCCGGTGAGCCATGACAGCCGCGCGTCATGATCGGCGACATACTCGCCCTGATGGGCGTCGGCGCGCGGCACGATGAACCCGTCGAGCCCCCGCTCCGCCAGAAGCTTGCGCAGTGCGGCGAGCCGGGGCGGACCCTGCTCCGGCGACGTGGGCGCATCGAAACTCTGGAACATGGGACTCCCCCGGCCTGACCGCGCCTCCAACCGACGCGTCCCTGTCTAGCGCGGCGCCAGCGGCGCGGACAAGACGAGAGCGGGGCGCAACTCCATCGCAGGCGTGGGACCGGACGACAGCGTCGGCTATGAGCAGCCGCTCACCAGGGGTGGGGCGCCCATCAGGCCCGACGGGCGAATCGCCCGCCGGCGCCGGGCAGTTTCGCCCGTGCCCGCGCCCGGGGATCGGCGTCGAACAGCGCGGCCAGTTGCTCCGTCATCGCGCCCGCAAGCTGCTCCACATCGGTGATCGTGACGGCCCGATTGTAATAGCGTGTGACGTCGTGACCGATGCCGATGGCGAGAAGCTCCACCGCCTTCTTGCGTTCCACCATGGCAATCACGTCGCGCAGGTGTTTCTCAAGATAATTCGCCGGGTTCACGGAGAGCGTGGAATCATCCACCGGGGCGCCGTCGGAGATGACCATGAGGATCTTGCGCACCTCCGGCCGACCGGCCAGCCGCCGATGCGCCCATTCGAGCGCCTCACCGTCGATATTCTCCTTCAGCAGCCCTTCCTTCATCATCAGGCCGAGATTCTCGCGCGTGCGCCGCCATGGCGAATCGGCGGATTTGTAGATGATGTGACGCAGGTCGTTCAGGCGTCCCGGCTGCGGCGGGCGGCCTGCGGCCAGCCACGCTTCCCGGCTCTGCCCGCCCTTCCACGCGCGCGTGGTGAAGCCGAGGATCTCCACCTTCACCTGCGTGCGTTCCAGCGTCCGGGCGAGGATATCGGCACAGATGGCGGCAATGGAAATGGGTCGCCCGCGCATGGAGCCGGAATTGTCCAGCAGCAGCGTGACGACCGTATCGCGGAATTCGGTGTCCTTCTCCTGCTTGAAGGAGAGCGGCGTCGTGGGGTTCGCCACGACGCGGGCCAGCCGCCCGGCATCGAGCGTGCCTTCCTCCAGATCGAACAGCCAGGAGCGGTTCTGCTGGGCCTGCAGGCGGCGCTGCAACTTGTTGGCCAGCCGGGACACGGCCCCCTTCAGCGGTTCGAGCTGCTGGTCCAGATAGGCGCGCAGCCGTTCCAGTTCCGCCGGATCGGCCAGTTCCTCCGCCTTGATCTCCTCGTCATAGGCGGTGGTGAAAACCTTGTAGCCGGGATCGGCTTCCGAATGCGGAGCAGGGGGCGGAGGGTCGGTCGGCGGTTCGCCGTCCGGCATCTCCGCCTCCTCGGTCATCTCGCCATCGGCGTCGTGTTCGGTGGAGACCTGCGCCTCGGCGGCGTCCTGCTGCTGCTCCTGCGACTGTTCGGGGCTGGCCTCGTTCTCCTCGCCCTGCTCCTGATCGTCGCCCTCGCTCTCCGGCGCGTCCTGATCGTCTTCGGTCTCGGCGCTGTCTTCCTCATCCTCGTTCTCGAGGTCGGGATCGTCACCAAGCTGGTCGCCATAGCCGAGATCGGAGATCACCCGCCGCGCCAGACGCGCAAAGGCCGCCTGATCCGCCAGCACGTCCTGAAGGTTGGAGAACTGCCCACCTGCCTGATTCTCGATGAAATCCCGCCACAGGCCCATCACATTGGCCGCAGCAGGCGGCAGCGGCCGCCCGGTCGCGAGGTGACGGACGAGATAGCCCGCGGCCTGCGCCAGCGGCGCATCCGCCGCATCGCGGATCTGGCCGTAGCCCTTCCGCTCTGCCTCATGGCCGATCTTGGCGTCGATGTTCTTGGCCGTGCCGGGCATTTCCCGTGCGCCGATGGCCTCCGTCCGCGCGGTTTCCATGGCATCGTAGAGATCGCGGGCCATATCACCCTGCGGAAGGTAACGGGCGTGGGTTCCGGTATTGTGATAACGATGGCGGAGCGCGAATGCATCGGCGGTGCCACGGGCGAGGAGCACCTCGTCCTTCGTCACCCGCCGGGAAATCTGCGGCAGCCTGACCCCCTCCTTCGTCTGGCCGGGAGGATCGACCGAATAGGTTACGGCAAGATCGCGGTCCGCCGCCATGGTGCGGGTCGCTTCGGCCAGGGCCTTTTTGAACGGATCGGCGGGGTTGTCGTTGCGCTTGCTCATGGCAAAGATAAAGCACTGCGTCTGTCCCGCGGCAAGGCCCGGTGGGCAGATCACGGCGGTTTCCATGCCGCGCCTCGGTTACGTACAGGTGCCGTCTTGCGCTCTTTGGGCGGCAAGGCGACAGTTCGCCGGTCACTAAAGGAAATTCTGTCAACTTTGGAGAGTGTGACATGACCAAGCCGAAGATCGCCGTCATCATCGGATCGACGCGCCCCACCCGCTTCGCGGACAAGCCTGCCGCGTGGTTCATGGAAATCGCCGGTCAACGCGACGATCTCGAGGTCGAACTCGTGGATCTGCGGGATTATGACCTGCCGTTCTTCCATGAGGTCGCCAGCAACGCCTGGGTCCCGTCGCAGGACCCGAAGGCGGTGGCATGGCAGAAGAAGATCGCCGAATTCGACGGCTACATCTTCGTCGTGGCGGAATACAACCACTCGGTCAGTGGATCCCTGAAGAACGCGCTGGATCAGGCCTATGTGGAGTGGGTCCACAAGCCGATGGGCGCGGTCGGCTATGGCGGCGTCGGGGCTGCGCGGGCCATCGAGCATCTGCGCGGCATCGGGGTGGAGCTGCAGATGGTGCCGGTGCGCAATGCGGTGCATATCGGCGGCGGCGATTTCTTTGCCGTGTCCCCGCTTGGCCAGAATGGCGAAATGTCCACCATCTCTGCCCACCTGGAGCCCTCCGCCAAGGGTCTGCTCGACGATATGGCCTGGTGGGCGAAGGCGACGATGGCGGCGCGGTCCGCCTGACGGTGTGGTCGCCCCGTCCCGGATCGCGGCGGGGCGATTCCTTTCGGTACTGGCGGGCGCGCCACCTTCGCGGCTATGCCGGCCGCATGAAGAAAGGTCTCGCCCATGAAGGCCCTGATCGTCATCGACATGCAGATGGAGATGCAGCACCGGATCGATTCCGGTGCGGATCACGTCAATCCCGATGCGCCGCTTCGGATTGCCGCGCTGTCCGATGCCTTTCGCCAGAAGGGCTGGCCGGTTGTCCATGTCCGGCACCGCGATGCTGATCCCGCCTCACCGTTCCATCCCGGCGCCTCAGGCCACGCGCCCATGCCTTGTGACGATGCGTGGAAGAGCGAGCCGGTTTTCCTGAAGACCACATCCTCGGGCTTTGCCTCGACAGATCTCGCCCGCTACCTGCAAGGGAAAGGGATCTCGGACCTTGTCGTGACCGGTGCCGTGGCCGGGTTCTGCGTCAATTCGACCGTCAGGGCGGGGGCGGACCTCGGTTTCAACATGACGGTCGCGCGGGATGCTGTGATCGGCTTTGGCCTGCCCGCTGCCGGTCTGTCGGCGCGCACGATCTTTGATGTGACCATGGCGCATCTTGAGGCGGATTTCGCGCGGGTGACGGATGCCGCGGTGTTGCTGGACGAATAGCCTTTCCCGAATGCCCAAAGCAAAAGGCCCCGGACTGAGCCCGGGGCCTTTTGCTGTTCCGTTGCGCCTCAGGCGAGGCTCATCGACACCGCGCTTTCGGGCAGTTCCTCATCGAAGCAGCGCTGGTAGAACTCCGCCACCGTCTGACGTTCCAACTCATCGCATTTGTTGAGGAAGGTGAGCCGGAAGGCATACCCCACGGAGCGGAAGATCCGCGCATTCTCCGCCCAGGCGATGACGGAGCGGGGGGACATCACCGTGGACAGATCGCCGTTCATGAAGGCGGTCCGGGTCATGTCGGCCACGGTCACCATCTGGCTGATGATCCTGCGGCCTTTTTCCGTGTTGTAGGTCGGGTTCTTGGCCAGCACGATCGCCACTTCCGCATCGTGGGACAGGTAGTTCAGCGTGGCGACGAGGCTCCAGCGGTCCATCTGGCCCTGGTTGATCTGCTGGGTGCCGTGATAGAGGCCGGTCGTATCGCCCAGACCCACCGTGTTCGCGGTGGAGAAGATGCGGAAATACGGATGCGGGGTGATCACCTCGTTCTGGTCGAGCAGCGTGAGCTTGCCGTCCGTCTCCAGCACCCGCTGAATCACGAACATCACATCCGCGCGGCCCGCATCGTATTCGTCGAACACGATGGCGGTCGGGTTGCGGAGCGCCCAGGGCAGGATGCCCTCCTGAAACGCGGTGTATTGCTTGCCGTCCTTCAGCTTGATCGCATCCTTGCCGATCAGGTCGATCCGGCTGATGTGACTGTCGAGGTTGACCCGCACGCAGGGCCAGTTGAGCCGCGAGGACACCTGTTCGATATGTGTCGATTTGCCCGTGCCGTGATAGCCTTGGATCATCACACGGCGGTTGTATTGAAAACCTGCGAGAATCGCGAGCGTCGTGTCAGGGTCGAACTTGTAGGTCGGATCGAGCGTCGGCACGCGGTCGGTGGCTTCGGCGAAACCCTTCACCACCATGTCGCTGTCGATCCCGAAGACTTCGCGGACCGAGATTTCCTCGGTGGGTTTCGCATTCACGTCCATCGTTCTGCCCTGCGCTTTCGAGGCTCCCTGCCCCAGACCGGGCGGAGCATAACGGACCATGCGGGGAGAACAAGGGCACCCCCGTCACGGAACAGCGCGCGGTGGCAGCCGTTTCTCCCCCGACGGGCGTTCGTGGCCCGGAATGAAACGGAGAGATCACCCATGGCACGCTTCGACGGCAAGACGGTTATCGTGACGGGCGCGAGTTCCGGCATCGGGCTCGCCACTGCACGGCGCTTTTCTGAGGAGGGCGCCAACGTGGTTCTGGTCGCCCGCGAGGTGGAGGCGCTGGCAGGGGCGGCAAAGGGCATGGACCAGGCAAGAACCCTTGCCTTTGCGGGGGATATCAGCCGCGAGCCGGATGTCATCTCCATCGCCGATGCAGCGGTGGAGCGTTTCGGGGGGATCGATGTTCTCGTCAACAATGCCGGGGTCGGCATGACCGGACGCATAGACGAAATGAGCCTTGAGGACTGGCGCAAGGTCATCGACATCGATCTGACCGGCGTTTTCCTGATGAGCCGTGCGGCCTGGCCGCAGCTTGAGAAGGCACAGGGGTCGGTGATCAATACCTCCTCCGTTTCCGGTCTTGGCGGCGATTGGGGCATGTTCGCCTATAACGCGGCAAAGGGCGGGGTGAGCAACATGACCCGTGCGCTGGCGCTGGACGCGCGGGATTCGGGTATCCGCGTCAACGGCGTGGCTCCCGCGCTTACCCGCACCGGAATGACCGAAGAGATGATGGGCGATGAGGCGCTGGTGCAGAAATTCCTTGAGCGGATCCCGCTGGGTCGTGTCGGGGAGCCGGAGGATGTTGCCGCCGTCATCACCTTTCTCGCGTCAGAGGATGCGCGATTCGTGAACGGCGTCATCATCCCCGTCGATGGCGGGCTGCACGCCTCCAACGGACAGCCGCCGCAGGCGTGAACCTCAGTCACGGAAGTGGCGGCTGTCCTTGATCTGGTCCCAGGCCCAGACGACCTCCTGCAACCGGTCCTCGTCGGAGCGGTTGCCGCCGTTCATGTCAGGGTGCAGATCCTTGACGAGGCTCTTGTACTGCTTGCGGATTTCCAGACGGCTCCAATGGTCCTTGGCCTCAAGGATCTCCAGCGCCTTCCGCTCCGTCGGCGGCAGCTTCCGCGTGATGCCGGAGGTGGGCGCCTTGGATTGCGTGGCCTTCTCCCCAAGAACCTCGAACGGGTCGTCGATGCCAAGCCGCGCCCAGGCCTTCGCTTCTTCGGTGCGCTGCGCGAAGGGCTTCGTTTCCCGGCCCCATACCCGGTCGCTGTCCATCATGCGCTGAAACTCCTCCTCCGTGGTGGAGGAGAAGAAGTTCCATTTCAGGTTGTACTCCCTGACATGCTCCTTGCAGAACCAGAGATACTCGTCGAGGTGGTCGGGTGATTTCGGGGCACGGTATTGGCCGGCTTCCGTGCATCCCGGATGGTCGCAGCCCCGCTGTGAGGTTTCGAATGCGCCGGACATGCCCCGCCGACCACGCGTGCGGCGCTTCTTGTCCGTCGAAACACGAATGTCGAACTCAAAAGGGGGGCGGTTTGACATGGGGGTACCTTTTCGACTCGGGCCGACGAGTTTAGAGTTTTTGCAGCGCGATTGAAGGGGTTGACATCAAAAATGGCGGTTACTGACGAAATCCAGACCCGGCTTGAGGCGGCTTTCCGCCCGCGGCGCCTGTCCGTGGAGGATGAGAGCGAAAGCCACCGCGGCCATTCCGGCTGGCGGGAAGGCGGAGAAACGCATTTTGCCGTGACGATGGAAGCCGAGGATCTTGGCCCGCTCTCGCGCCTTGAGCGGCACCGGGCCGTTCATTCGGCACTGGGGCCGGACCTCATCGCCCGGATCCACGCTCTCCGCCTGACGCTCTCCGCCTGAGGACTATGGCTGAGGGCTATGGCTGTCCGGGATCCGTAGGCCGATCGGCGACGATGCGCGGCGTGGATCCCTCGGGTGCGCTCGCGACCAGCGTGGGTTTCTGCTCCGCCGGAGGCAGGGAAGGAGCCTGCGACTCGGGCTTCTCGCGGCCCCAGAGGCGCTGAACCATGCGGATGTCGGGCCGCGCGGCGGGGGCAATCTCCCGGGGCATGGCCGGCGCTCCCTCGCGAAGCCTGCGGAAGACCAGCAAGGTTTGAAAGGAACTCCGCGCCCGGGACAGGAGGCCGCGGGGTTCTTCGAGGGGCAGAGTGTCGGCCCGCAGATATTCCCACCCATCCGCCGCCATCCTGTTCATGACGTCGGAAACGGTGGCAGCCAGCTTTTCATCGGGCCGCTTGACCCCTTTGATCTTTGCGGGGCGGGACGGGGCGGGAAGCGCCTTGTACTCGTACCGTGACATACGTTCCTCGTTCGTGAATCACGCGCGACGAGGCGCGCCTTGGGCCGCGTAGGCTAGCAGATGTGTCCGCCTTGCGCGAGTTTCAAGCTGAAATGGAATGGCGTGGGCGGGCTGTGACGGCCAACACGTGGTGAGGAAAGAATTTTCTTAAAATGTTCACTGAGACGACACGAATCATGTTGAAATGCTCTCAAGTTAAGCAATAATGAAACCCATGAACGCGATGATCGGGCGTGTTGGGAGGCTCGCCGGATCATCTGGGTGAAGGTGATGTTTGTCGTCACTTTCATCTGCAGCTCCCGCTTCGCTCACCCGGATAGCGTCGCGGGAGCAGTAAAGAAGTCGCGATGGGTAACTGTCGCGATAGGCGGCGTCGGGGCATGACTCCGAGAGTGGAGCGTAACGGCAGGGGAGCGGATCCGTTACGTGGAGCTTCGGAAGACTACCCGCGACGTAGCGAGGAACGGCGGCCCTAGGCCGCCGTTTCCTTTTTGGCACATGATCCAAAGAGAAAATTGTCAGCAGTCTGCCCCCGGTAGCTGCCATCCGGCCTTCTTGCCAAGGCGGAGACGTCTGAATGCTCTGTCGGTGACGATCAGGTCCGGGATCGCCCCGCTTTGATAGACTGATAAATAAAGGCGGAGATCCATTGAAGGACAGGAAATCGGCCCGGCCATGAGCCAAAACCTGCGGCTTCCGGGGTGATCTCCGCGTGAGGGCACCCCCGGGATGTTTTCAGCAGCCCGCTAACAGGCTGCTGAAAAAGGCTTTTTGGCCTCTATTGGGGCGGAAATCGTTCGCCATCTGACGAATTCCAGCCGGAAATCTATATATTTCCGTGCCGTTTTCCGATTTCCGGCACCTAAGCATGACACTTCAGGACGTTTCCCGCAGCCGCTAACGGTACCGGGCAGCGCCCCCGCAGGCCAGGACCCGCGGGTTCGGCCTAGAGTCCGAGCTTCTGGGCAACCAGCGCGTTTACCGCCGCAGGATTGGCCTTGCCGCCGGTCGCCTTCATCACCTGTCCGACGAACCAGCCCGCCAGTTTGGGGTTCTGTTTGGCCTTTTCCACCTGCGCCGGGTTGGCAGCGATGATCTCGTCAACGGCGGCTTCGATCGCGCCGGTGTCGGTCACCTGCTTCATTCCCCGCGATTCGACGATCTCCGCCGGGTCACCGCCTTCGGTCCAGAGGATTTCGAACAGATCCTTGGCGATCTTGCCGGAGATGGTCTCATTCGCCAGCAGGTCGAGAATCCCGGCGAGTTGCGCGGCTGAAACCGGGCTATCCGAGATGCTCAGCCCCTCCTTGTTCAGCCGGCCGAAAAACTCGTTGATCACCCAGTTGGCGGCCTGCTTGCCATCGCGGCCGGAGGCGACGGCCTCGAAAAACACCGCGTTCTCCGTCTCGGCGGTGAGAACGCCGGCATCGTAATCCGTCACGCCGAAATCGGCGATGAAACGCGCCTTCTTCGCATCGGGCAATTCCGGCATCGCGGCGGCGATGTCATCGACCCATTCCTGCTCGATCTCCAGCGGCAGCAGGTCCGGGTCGGGGAAGTAGCGGTAGTCGTGCGCCTCTTCCTTCGACCGCATGGAGCGGGTCTCGCCCTTGTCCGGGTCGTAGAGACGGGTCTCCTGATCGACCTTTCCCCCGTCTTCCAGAATGGCGATCTGGCGGCGGGCTTCGTAGTCGATGGCCTGCTGGATGAAGCGCATGGAGTTCATGTTCTTGATCTCGCAGCGGGTGCCGAGATGCGAGAAATCCTGCGTTGCCTGATATTTCTCGTATTGCCCCGGCCGGCAGACGGAGACGTTCACATCCGCGCGCAGGTTGCCGTTCTGCATGTTGCCGTCGCATGTGCCCAGATACCGCAGGATCTGGCGCAGCTTCGCCACATAGGCGGCTGCCTCCTCCGGCCCGCGGATATCGGGGCGAGAGACGATCTCCATCAGCGCCACACCGGTACGGTTCAGGTCCACGAAGGACATGTTCGGATCCATGTCATGGATGGATTTGCCCGCGTCCTGCTCCACGTGGATACGCTCGATCCGTACGCGCCGCGCGATGCCGGGGGACATCTCGACCCAGACCTCGCCCTCGCCGACGAGCGGGTGATAGAGCTGGCTGATCTGATAGCCCTGCGGCAGGTCCGGGTAGAAGTAGTTCTTCCGGTCGAAGGCCGAACGCAGGTTGATTTTCCCCTTGAGGCCGAGGCCGGTCAGCACCGCCTGACGGATGCAGAATTCGTTCAGCACCGGCAGCATGCCCGGCATCGCCGCGTCGATGAAGCTCACGTGGCTGTTCGGCTCTGCCCCGAAGCCGGTGGAAGCGCCGGAGAACAGCTTGGCCTCAGACGCGATCTGCGCATGGATCTCCATCCCGATGACCAACTCCCATTCGCCGGTCGCGCCGTGGATCACCTTGGGTTCGGGCGGGGCG
The DNA here is from genome assembly GCF_002196855.1 of Haematobacter genomosp. 1. Classification (GTDB taxonomy): domain Bacteria; phylum Pseudomonadota; class Alphaproteobacteria; order Rhodobacterales; family Rhodobacteraceae; genus Haematobacter. The sequence goes on from NZ_NIPW01000006.1 coordinate 106,722, forward strand.
GGGACTGTGTCCAGCATCTTGGCCTCCTTGGTCTCGGGATCTTCGCGTTACACGAAAGGTGGGGGAAATGTGCAAGGGGAAAAGCGGTCGTTGAGGCCGTCCCGTGCAGGAACTTCTCGTTTCAGGGCCCGTTTAGAGAGGGACAAACGAAAGGAGAGTCCCCGATGACCGATATCAGGAAAGCCCGCATCGCCATTCTCGCCACCGACGGGTTCGAGCAGTCGGAGCTTGAGGTGCCGCTGAAGGAACTGCGTGACCGTGGCGCACAGGTCGAGGTCGTCACCCCGGAAGGCAAGGCGATCCGCGGCTGGAAGGACGGCAACTGGACAGACGAGATCAAGGCCGATCGCGAACTGGAGGAGGTGACCGAGAGCGATTACGATGCGCTCGTTCTTCCCGGCGGCGTCATCAATCCCGATAAACTGCGCACCAACCGGCGTGCTGTCGATCTGGTCAAGGCCTTCGTGCGGGAAGGGAAGGTCGTTGCCGCAATCTGTCACGGGCCGTGGATGCTGGTGGAGGCCGATGCCGTGCGCGGGCGCAACGTGACCTCCTACAAGTCGATCATGACGGACATGAAGAATGCCGGCGGCCATTGGGCGGACGACGCTGTGGTTACCGATCAGGGCATCATCACCTCCCGCTCCCCCGATGATCTGGAGCCGTTCGTGGCCAAGATCGTTGAGGAAGTCAGGGAAGGAAAACATCAGCGCGCGGCCTGACCCCATACCTGAACCGCGTGCGGTGGCGGGGATCCGCCACCGTGGCCGGGGTGTCGGCGGTTGACCGCCGACAGGATTTTCAAATGGTTGCAGGCAGGACCGGTTCCATCGCAGGGTCCGCGCGCCGGACGATCTGGTTCGGTGCAGCGCCCACGGTCCAATGCCTGTTACGTCCTTTCGCAGTCTCCTCCTTGTGGCGCTGGTGATGCTGCCGCTTGCCGCCTGTTCCACGCCCCAATCCGTCGAAGTGCCCACGGCACTCCCGGTTGCGCAATGGGACCACCGGCCGGAGGCGACGAAATGGACAAAATCCACACTCAATGCGCTGAAGGCGGAGGGGGCGGTCCTGCTTTCCGCCGTGCCGGATGATGTGGAGGATTTCTGCCCCGGTTATCGCACTGCGTCCACCGAGGAGCGGAGCGCGTTCTGGACCGGGCTTTTCTCCTCCATCGCGCGGTATGAGAGCACGTGGAACCCCGAGGCCAAGGGCGGTGGTGGCCGCTACCTCGGTCTGATGCAGATTTCTCCCACAACCGCCCGTTACGTCGGGTGTGAGGAGACGGCGAGCGGTCTTTATGACGGGGCGAGCAATCTCGCCTGCGCGGTGAAGATCGCGGCGCGCAAGGCCGATCGGGCTGGCGTTGCCGAAGTGGTATCGGATTGGGGTCCGATGCACGATCCGGCAAAACGCGCCCAGATCTCCAAATGGACCCGCACCCAGGCTTACTGTCAGGTCTGAGGCCGCAAAGGCCGCTGCCGTTCTTGCGGGGCTGATTCCCCCGCAATCTTTCGCATGTCACGGGCAGTGTCGCCGCTGACCGGGTAACCCCGTTCCTCGTCGTTTGCGAACGGGATACCGCTTTTGCCCCGTTCGGATGGAAGGAGTGGAAAACGCCCGGCCTGAGCGGCAGGGCGGATGTTCATTCGGCCATGCGATCGAGCATCTCGCGCATGTCTCGCGAAAGCCCCCTCGTCGCCATCATGCGGTGCATCTCGCCAAGGGCGAGGCCCTGCCGGTCCGCGTCATACCGGCGCCATGTCTCGAACGCCGTGGACATGCGCGCGGCCAGTTGCGGGTTCAGCGGATCCACCTTCAAAAGCCAGTCCGCCACAAAGCGGTAGCCCGCGCCATCCGACCGATGGAAGGCCGCGTGATTGCCTGACAGTGCGCCTACCAGCGCCCGGAAGCGATTGGGCACCTTCCAGTCGAAATCGGCCCGCGCGGCGAGAGTCTGCGCCAGTTCCACGGCTGTCCCCGGCGCGGCATGGGCGAGCTGGAGGCTGAACCACTTGTCCATGACGAGCCGGTCCCCGGCCCATTGCCGGTGGAATCGGCCCACTTCTTCCTGCCCACGACCGATATCCAGCAGGGCGGCAAGGGCGCCGAGCTGCTCGGTCATGTTGTCAGCTGCTGCGAACTGCCGCGCGGCGCGCTGCCCCTCGTCGAGCCGCGTGAGGAAACCAAGCGCCGTCAGCCGCAGCGCACGGCAGCCGGCCGTCCGCGCGTCCGGCGTATAGGGGCCGGGCACGTCCATCGCCTCGTAAAGCCGTGACAGGGTAGGGGCGAGGGCCTCCGCCACGGCGAGTGTCAACCGCTGCGACGCGGTGTGTATGCGGTCCGGGTCCGGGGTCACACCCGCATCATGAAGTGTCTGCGCCATGTCGTCCTGCGAGGGCAGGCGGAGGGCCAAGGCGCGGAACGCCGGGTCAAGCGCCTCATCCCGCGCCACACGATCAAGCGCGGTGAGATAGTCGGGGCCGGGCGTCGCGCTCTCCGTCACCATGCGGGCGAGAACATCCTTGGCCAGCGCGCGGCCCGCATCCCAGCGGTTGAACGGATCGGTATCATGCGCAAGCAGGAAGGCCCGCTCCTCGCTCGATGTTTCCCGTTCCAGAATCACCGGGGCGGAGAAGCCCCGGAGAAGGGAGGGAACAGGGCGCGTGGGCATATTGTCGAAGGTGAAGCTCTGCCGCGCCTCCGTCACCTCCAGCACGGTCGTCGGCAGCACCTCGTTCCCGTTCGGGTTCAAGAGACCAAGGGCCACCGGAATGACACGCGGCGGTTTCTCGGGCTGGCCGGGGGTAGGCGGCGTCTGCTGGGCAAAGGTCAGGGTGTAGCGGTCGCCCTCATGGCGTTCGCTTACCTTCAGCCGGGGGGTGCCCGCGTCGGAATACCAGCGCTTGAACTGTGTCAGGTCCCGCCCCGTCGCTTCGGAAAAGACCGCGAGCCAGTCCTCAATCGTCGCGGCATGCCCGTCCAGCCGGTCGAAATAGAGGTCGAGCGCCTTGCGGTAGCCCTCCTCTCCCACCAGCCGCCGCAGCATCCCGATCAGTTCCGCGCCTTTCTCATAGACGGTGGCGGTGTAGAAATTGTTGATTTCCACATAACTTTCGGGACGCACCGGATGCGCCAGCGGACCGTTGTCCTCCCGGAACTGGCGGGCGCGCAGGGTCATCACCTCCTCGATCCGCTTCACCGGCTCCGACCGTTCGTCGCGGCAGAACTGCTGGTCGCGAAAGACGGTCAGACCCTCCTTCAGGCAGAGCTGGAACCAGTCGCGGCAGGTGATGCGGTTGCCCGTCCAATTGTGGAAGTACTCATGCGCGATGATGCGCTCAATATTCTCGTAATCCGTGTCCGTCGCGGTTTCCGGGCTGGCCAGCACGTAGCGGCTGTTGAAGATGTTCAGCCCCTTGTTCTCCATCGCACCCATGTTGAAGTCATCGACCGCGACGATGTTGAACACGTCCAGATCATATTCGCGGCCATAGACCCGCTCGTCCCAGGCCATGGAGCGTTTGAGTGCATCCATCGCGTAGGCGCACCGATCCTCATCCCCGGGCCGGACCCATATGGCCAGCGCGACCTCCCGCCCTGAGCGGGTGGTGAAGTTGCTCCGATGCGCGACAAGCTGACCCGCGACGAGGGCGAAGAGATAGGAGGGCTTGGCCCAGGGGTCGTCCCATTCCGACCAGCCCGGCCCGGAGGCGACCGGATTGCCGTTCGACAGCATCACCGGCATGTCCGATTCGATCCGTACGCGGAAGGTCGCCATCACATCGGGACGGTCGGGATAGAAGGTGATCTTGCGGAAACCCTCCGCCTCGCATTGCGTGCAATACATGCCGTTCGACATGTAAAGCCCTTCGAGGGCGGTGTTCGCAGCCGGCGCGATCTCCACCTCCGACTCCCACAGGAAGGCGGTCCGCGGCAGCCGCGCCGCCGGAATCGTCAGCCCGCGGTCATCGGGCGTCACATCGAGCAGCACGCCGTCCATCCGCGCGGCAATCAGCGACAGGTGTTCTCCGTCCAGCCGGAGGTCGTGATGCCCCTCCCGCGCCGGGTTCGGGCTGAAGGCGATTCGCGAGATGACGCGCGTGGCATGCGGCGAAAGGCGGAACGTCATCTCGACATGGGTGACGAGCCACGCGGGCGGCAGGTAATCGCTCAGCAAGACCGGCGTCGGCGCGGTGTCTTTCATCTATCTCTCCGCAGGCGCGGGGAACCTCCCCGGGAGCAGAACGTTAGGCAGGGAAGGAGAGGCGTGCAACCCGTCCGCCGGACCTCTCGTCCAACGACGCCACGGCAGGAGAAACCCATGTCCGCACCGAACGCGAATATCGAGAAGCAGACCCGTCGCCACCGCGGCCCGTTGATCGGCATGATGCTGGTTGTGATATTCGCGGTGGGTATCATCTTTTTCTGGCTTGCACGGGACACAGCCACGGCGCCCGGACCCGATGGGGCCGATGTTCAGATCGACGGTCGGACAGGCCAGCCGGTTCAGGATCAGACGCCGCCCGCGACTCAGCGCGCGGTAACGCCCGGCGCGCCGACATCCGGCGAAACCGGAACACCCGGCCAGTCCGGCCCCGCAGGCACGGTAACGCAGCCTGCAGTGCCCGTTCAGCCGCAACCGCAGAACTGATCCCGTGTATTCTGCCTTCGTTTCGGGCAGTTGACTGTTCTTTGGCGCCCGTGAAGCCGATGACCGCTTCTTTTTTGCGACCGGAGTTCATACATTGGTCGCAAAAGCGGGGAAAAATCATGTCACGCCCGGTTGTGGGAATCATCGGCAATTATCTTGATATCGAGGGTCGTTATCGCGGCCATGCGGGTGGCGTCATCAACAGTGAGGCCGTGGCATTGGTGTCGCAGGGCGTGCCTTTGGTGGTTCCCGCGGATCCGCGACTGGTCTCTGTCGATGATCTGATGGAAGCCTGCGACGGTTTCCTCCTGACGGGTGGCAGGCCGAACGTCCACCCTTCCGAATACGGTGAGGAAGCGACCGAGGCCCATGGCAGTTTCGAGCGGGAGCGAGACGCCATCACCCTGCCGCTCGTGCGGGCCTGCGTGGAACGCGGGCAGCCCTTCCTTGGTATCTGCCGGGGATTTCAGGAGGTGAACGTCGCCATGGGCGGCTCCCTTTTCCCGGAGATCAGAGACCTTCCGGGCCGCATGAATCACCGTATGCCCCCCGACGGCACGCTGGAGGAGAAGTTTGCCCTCCGCCATATCGTGAAGTTCACCAAGGGCGGCGTGTTCCAACGGCTGATGGGCACGGACGAGGTGATGACCAACACGCTTCACGGGCAGGGCATCAACCGTCCTGGCGCGCGTATCGTCATCGACGGCCATGCCCCGGATGGCACGCCGGAGGCGCTTTACGTGAAGGATGCGCCGGGGTTTACGCTGTCTGTCCAATGGCATCCCGAATGGAACGCCGCGAACGATCCTGTCTCTCGCCCGCTTTTCGAGGCCTTCGGACAGGCGCTGGAGGATTTCGCCAGCGCCCGCAGGGGAAGGAAGCTGCTCAGGACAGCCTGAGCAGCAAACGGATCAGGCCACCGTCATCTTCAGGCCACCGTCGTCTCGCGCAGCACTTCTGCGACGGCGGATGCCAGCCGTGGCACGCTTTCCGCGTTGAGCCCGGCCACGTTGAAGCGGCTGTCATCCACCATGTAGATGGCAAACTCCTCCCGCAGCCGCAGCACCTCCGCTTGCGTTAGCCCGAGACGGGAGAACATGCCGCGATGGCGGGCGACGAAGTCGAACCGGTCGGAATTGGTCGCCGTCCGCAGCGCCGCCGCAAGCTGCTGCCGCAGTTCGAGCATCCCCTCCCGCACGTCGCGAAGCTCCGCTTCCCAATCGGCACGGAGCGTCTCGTCCTCGAGGATCATCGTCACGATCCGCGCGCCGTGATCCGGGGCGAAGGAGTAGTTCACCCGGTTCAGCGCTGCGAGATTGTCCTGCGTGAGATCACGCGCCGTCTTGTCCGCCGCGACGGCGAACACGATCCCGGCCCGGTCGCGATAAAGGCCGAAGTTCTTGGAGCAGCTCGCCGCCACCAGCACTTCCGGCAGGCGGGAAACCAGAAGCCGCGTCGCCGCCGCGTCTTCCTCGATCCCGTCGCCGAAGCCCTGATAAGCGATATCGACCAGCGCGACGGCCTTCCGTTCCACCAGCAGATCGGCGATGCGATCCCACAGCGCGGCAGTGGGATTGGCGCCCGTCGGGTTGTGGCAGCAGCCGTGCAGCAGGACGATATCGCCCTCCGCCACGCCCGCGAGATCGGCCAGCAGCCCCGCCTCGTCCACCTCACCCGTGACGGGGTCGAAATAGCGGTATCCGCGATGGGAGATACCCAGATGGCGGGCGATGGACGGATGGTTGGGCCAAGTCGGTTCAGGTATCCACAGCGTAGCCCCCGGTGTCGCCGCGCGGGCAAGCTCCAGCGCCTGATGCAGCGCACCGGTGCCGCCCGGCGTTGCCGCCGCCGCGATCCGGTCGAGCGGGCGATCGCGGCCCAGCACGAGCTCGCCCATCGCCAGCAGATAGGCGGGGTCGCCCGCCAGCGCGGTATAGGCCTTGGTCGGCTGCGTCTCCGCCAGCCGCTTCTCCGCCGTGCGGACGGCGCGCATCACGGGCGTATGGCCCGTCGCATCCTTGTAGACGCCAACGCCGAGATCCACCTTCTCCGCCCGCGGATCGGCGCGGAAAAGCTGCGTGATGTGGAGGATCTTGTCGGCGGGCTGCGGTTTCAGATTGGAAAGCACGGGTTCATCCTTTCTCGACGGGGAGATCTTCCCTGCCGCCCCATTCGGTCCACGAGCCGTCATAGAGCGCGTGGCCCTGATTGCCGATCCGTTCGAGCGCGAGGCTCAACACGGCCGCCGTCACGCCAGAGCCGCAGCTGGTGATGACGGGGCGGTCAAGGTCGATGCCCGCAGCCGTGAAGACGGTGCGGAGCGCCTCGATCTCCTTCATGGTGCCGTCTGCGTTCAGCAATGTCTTGAAGGGCACATTCCGCGCGCCCGGAATATGGCCGGAGCGCAGACCGGCGCGCGGCTCCGGCACCTCGCCGCGGAAGCGTTCGCCAGCACGTGCATCGGCGATGTTCGGCGCGCCGCTCTCAACGCTTGCCAGAACCTCGGCGGCGTTGCGGACAAGATCGGTTTCAGGGCGGGGCTGAAAATTCCCGCCCCCCACGGTCGCGGGACCGCTTTCCACCGGCCGCCCTTCCGCCCGCCACTTCGGCAGGCCACCGTCCATCACGGCGATCCGGTCGAAGCCCATATGCCGGAACAGCCACCAGACCCGCGCGGCGGAAAACAGGCCCGCCCCATCATAGACCACCACCTGATCGCCCTTGCGGAGGCCCAGATCGGCCGCTGCCGCTGCGAAATCCTCCGCAGGCGGCACCATATGGGGGAGGGGGGTGGCCGGATCGCTCACCGCGTCGATATCGAAGAAGCGAGCGCCGGGAAGGTGGGCTGCCTCGAACTCGGCCTTGGGGTCGCGCTTGTCGGCCGGCATGTACCACGAGGCGTCGAGCAGCTTCAGCGCCGGATCATCCAGCCGCGCCGCGACCCAACCGGTGGAAACAAGGGTTTTCGGATCGTCCTGCATCGCGCTCTCCCTATATGGAGCGGGTTATGACGCCGCAGGGCGGGACAGGCAAGAGTGGTCAGGAGGGCGCTGCGCTGCAAAGCCGTTGCGGGCCGGATCAGGCCCGCTGGCGCGCGGACGTCGCGCCTTAGCAGGCTGCTGAAAACGGCTTTCTGGCCAGTGTTGGAGCGGAAATCGTTCGCAATCTGACGAAACCCAGCCGGAAATCTATAGACTTCCGGGCGTTTCCGGGCGGATTTTCCGATTTCCGGCACAGAGGCATGACATTTCAGGACTTTTCAGCAGCCTGTTAGCAAAATGCCGTAGGTCGGTCACATCAGGCCCGGCTGGCCCCGGACGTCTCCGTCAGCCCCGATCCCGCAGAAGGCGCTGCTTCTGCCGGTTCCAGTCGCGCTTGGCTTCGGTCTCGCGCTTGTCGGCGACTTTCTTGCCCTTGGCGATGCCGATTTTCAGCTTCACGATGCCGCGGTCATTGAAATACATCGACAGGGGAACAATGGTCATCCCCTCCCGCGCGGTGGCGTTCCAGAGCCGCGACAGTTCCCGCCGGGAGACGAGGAGCTTGCGCCGCCGCCGCTCCTCATGTCCGAAGATCCCGGCTTCCTTGTAGGCCGCGATATAGGAGTTGATGAGCCACAGCTCCCCCTGCTCCACATTCGCATAGCTTTCCGCAATGTTTGACTGACCGCGGCGGAGGGATTTCACCTCCGACCCCGTCAGCATGATACCGGCTTCGAGGTCGCTCTCGATGAAATAGTCGAACCGCGCGCGGCGGTTCTCGGCGATGAGCTTGGAGTTGGGATCGGATTTCTGGGCCATGATCGCCGTCAGATAGGGGAGAGGGAGGGCCCTGTCCACTCACTTGCCGCACATCGGGGGGTCAACCCCCCCGATGGCGTTGCGGAAATGCGCCCTGCACCCTGCTTCAGAGAAGCCCCGCATGCTCCATCGCCGCGCGGATTGCGGCCTTGGTGCCTTCGGTGAGCGGGGTGAGCGGCAGGCGCACCTCCTCCGCGCAGCGCCCGAGCAGCGACAGGCCGTATTTCGCCCCTGCCACGCCCGGCTCAAGGAAGATCGCGGTATGCAGCGGCATCAGCCTGTCCTGATAGTCCAGCGCCTTGGCGTAATCGCCTGCGAGCGTCGCCGCCTGAAACTCGGCGCAGAGCCGGGGGGCTACATTGGCCGTGACGGAGATGCAGCCAACGCCGCCATGGGCGTTGAAGCCGAGCGCCGTCGCATCCTCGCCCGAGAGCTGGATGAAGTCCGGCCCGCAGAACTGCCGCTGGAGCGACACCCGTTCGATCCGGCCGGTCGCGTCCTTTACGCCCACGATCCGCGGCAACTTCGCAAGCGCGCCCATCGTTTCCGGCATCATGTCCACCACGGAGCGTCCGGGGATGTTGTAGATGATGATCGGCAGGGAGGAAGCGTCGTGCATCGCGGTGAAATGCGCGACCATGCCCGCCTGCGTGGGCTTGTTGTAGTAGGGCGTCACGACGAGCGCCGCCGTGGCGCCTGCGGCTTCTGCGTGGCGGATCAGGTCGATCCCCTCCGCCGTCGCGTTGGAGCCGGCGCCCGCGATCACCGGCACGCGGCCACGGGCGACGCGCACGACCTCCTCGATGACGCGGCCATGCTCTTCATGCGTGACCGTCGGGCTTTCACCAGTGGTGCCGACGGGGACGAGGCCGCTCGACCCCTCCGCGATATGCCATTCGACCAAGCTTTCGAGCGTGGCGAGATCAAGCTTTCCGTCCTTGAACGGCGTGACCAGAGCTGGAAGAGACCCCTTGAACATCGTGCACCTCCTTGGGCTTCCGGCCCGGTTCCTTCGGGCGCCTTTTAATCATCGCGGAAGCGGTTGCCAACTGGCCCTATTGTGAGTTGGAGGACGCCTCTCGCATCGCTACACTCCCGGCAAAACAAGAAGCAGGTTCCGTCACATGTCCCGTCTCGTCCCCGCCGTTGCCGCGGCCTTTCTGCTGGCCTCGTTCGCCGCGCCCTTTGCCCAGGCCGCGGCGGAGCAGCGTCCGGCGAACCGTCTCGCCGCCGCGCTGGACGCGGCCGGGCGGCAGGACTGGGACGCCGCGCAGGCTTCTGCCCGGACATCCGGGCCCATCGCGGCGGACATCATCGAATGGCTCCGGCTCCGGCAGGGGGAAGGGAGTTTCGGCGCCTATACCGCCTTCGTGGCGCGGCACGGCGACTGGCCGGGGATAGACCTCGTGCGGCGACGGGGGGAGGCGGCCATTCCGCCGGGCGCCGACCCGGACCGGGTGATCGGCTTCTTCGGGACGCAGCGCCCGCTGACCGGGCAGGGGGCGCTGGCGCTCGGCGCGGCCTGGAAGGCCAAGGGGCAGACGGACAAGGCCGCGGCGGTCGTCACCCGCGCCTGGCGGGAACTGCCGCTCACCGAGAGCGAGCAGGCGGCGCTGATCTCCGCCTGGCCCGCGCTGCTGGCCAAGCATCATGTCGAGCGGCTGGACAACATGCTCTGGCGCGAACGGTTTACGGATGCGGAGCGGATGCTGCCGCTGGTCAACGGGAACTGGCAGGCGCTGGCGCGCGCGCGGATCGCCCTGCGACGCGATCTGCCGGGGGTGGACGGTTTCATCAATGCGGTGCCCGACAGGGCGCAGTCGGACCCGGGTCTTGCCTGGGAGCGGTTCGCCTGGCGGATGCGCAAGAGCCGGTATGAGGAGGCGGCACTGTATCTCGACGGGCTGGACCGCAGCCCCGCCTCGCTCGGCAGGCCGGAGATCTGGGCGGAGCGGCGGGCGCTGCTTGCACGGCGGGAGATGCGGCTGGGCGATACCAAGCTGGCCTACCGGCTGGCCTCGCAGCACGGGCTGACAAAAGGCGCGGATTACGCCGATCTCGAATGGCTCGCGGGCTATATCGCGCTGCAGCGGCTCAACAATCCCCGGCAGGCGATGACGCATTTCCGCAATGTGCGGACGGCGGTGAACTCTCCCATCAGCCTAGGGCGCGCAGCCTATTGGGAAGGGCGCGCGGCGGAAGCTGCGGGCGATCGCAAGGCCGCCGGAGCGGCCTATGCGCTGGCCGCCGAGTTCCAGACCGGCTTCTATGGCCAGCTCGCGGCGGAGCGGATCGGCCAGCCCATGAAGACCGATCTGGCAGGAACGGCCAAGGTGCCCGACTGGCGTGGCGCTCCCTTCACCCGCGATTCGCGGTTTCAGGCGGCAGAGCTTTTGCAGGCGGCAGGGGCCCGCGATCAGGCGAAGCGGTTCTACATCGCGCTCGCCGATTCGCTCGATGCGGGCGGATTGGCGCAGCTGGGGGAGGCGGCGCTGGCGAAGGGGGAGCCGAATATCGCGCTTCTGGTCGCGAAGGAGGCGGCCTCCCGCTCCATCGTGCTGCCGCGCGCCTATTTCCCCACGATGGAACTCGCCCGGCTCGACCTGCCGGTGGAGCGGGCTCTGGCCCTGTCCATCGCCCGGCGGGAGAGCGAGTTCGACGCGGGCGTCGTGTCCTCCGCTGGCGCGCGCGGGCTGATGCAGGTCATGCCCGGCACCGCAGAGCAGATGTCGCGCAAGCTGGGCGTGGCCTTCGCGCCGCAGAAGCTCACCAGCGACTGGACCTACAACGCGCGGATGGGCGCCGCCTATCTCGCCCATTTGCAGGAGGAGTTCGGCGGTTCCGTGGCTTTGCTGGCGGCGGGCTACAACGCAGGGCCGGGGCGGGTCCGGGAATGGATCGCGACCTATGGCGACCCCCGTTCACGTGAGGTGGACGTGGTGGACTGGATCGAGAGCATCCCGTTCACCGAAACCCGGAACTACGTGATGCGCGTGGCGGAGGCACTCCCCATCTATCGCGCGCGGCTTGCCGGAAAGACGGTGGAACTGCGCCCCACGGCGGATCTGAAGTCTCGGTAGAGCGGGCAAGTTGCGCTGGAACGGGCGTCCGGTCCCGCAGGTCCGGGCGGTTCCGTCAGGGGCGGACCCATCCATCCGCCTGCGCCGGAGCAAAGGCGGCTTGGCATTGCGGCGGCATCTCTCGAAGGCATTTCGAATGGTGCGAGTGCGGGGGCGCAGCCGCGCGATGACGCCTGTGAACCGGACCCCAGTCAGGCAGAGCCGCGCGCCATCCGCCCCCTTTCAGGGGGAGGTGATCGCGGCCTCTGCCCGTGCGGCGGCGGCGGCCCGCGCGGCCACCTTCCGTTCCCGCCAGAGCGTGAACAGCCCGGCGCCGACCACGATGGCCGCGCCGATCACCAGGTTCCATGCCAGCGTCTCGCCGAAAATCGTCAGGCCGATCACCGCGACGAAGGGAAGCTGGAAATAGGCAAAGGGCTGCACCGCGCTCGCCTCCGCCACCTCGTAGCAGCGGATCAGCATGTAGTGGGAGAGCACGCCCACACAGCACAGAAGCAGCATCCAGCCCCAATCCGGCGCGCTCATCGGTTGCCAATTGGGCAGGCCCACCGCCGTCATCACCACGGCACCCACCGTTCCCGTCCAGAAGAAGCTGACGCCCGCGCTGTCCTTCTGGCCGACGTAACGGGTCAGAAGCCCGTAGATCGCAAAGGAAGTGGCGGAGATGAACGGGACCAGTGCCACTGCCGAAAAGACGTGATGTCCGGGCCGCAGGATCACCAACACCCCGAGGAAACCCACGGCGATCGCGGCCCAGCGGCGCCAGCCGACCTTCTCCCCCAGAATCGGGCCGGAGAGCGCCGCGACGATGAGCGGATAGGCGGTGAAGATCGCATGCGTCTCCACCAGCCCCAGCAGGGTGAAGGCCAGCACCATCACGCAGATCTCGAAGGCGAGGAGCAGGCCGCGGAGGATCTGGAGCTTCGGATAGGCGGGCCGGAGCGCCCGGCGCAGGCCGCCCGGCATCCGCGCCGCCAGCGCCACGCAAAAGGCGGCGAAGAACCAGTAGCGGATCATCGTCACCATCAGCACGTTGTATTCGCCCGCGAGATGGCGCGAAATCCCGTCCTGCACCGCAAAGACGAAGGTCGTGCAGATCATCAGCACGATGCCGAGACGGGTGTTCTGTTGTGCCATGGCTGGTCAGCGTCCGCTTCAGGGTGTGAGCAGACGACCAGCGGTCATATGCCGCTTGCGTCCGTATCCCTCTCTGCGCTCTACCGCAAATCCCGCCGCCTGCAAGGCCCGCCGCACATGTCCCGCAGCCGTATAGGTGGCAAAGGTGCCGCCCGGACACGTGTGAGCGGCGACGGCGACCATCAGCGCCTCATTCCACAGCTCCGGGTTCTTGGCGGGGGAGAAGCCGTCGAGGAACCACGCATCCGCCCGCCCCGTCCAGAGCGGCAGCGTCTCCCGCGCATCGCCCTCTACGATCTCCACCTCCGCCGGGCCGAGGGGGAAGCGGCGCTCCCCTCCCGCCCATGCCGAGAGCAGCGGCTCCGCCATGCCCGCGGCCTCCGGGAAGGCGGAGAGCGCGCGGGCCATGTCATCCGCGCGCATCGGGAAGGCCTCGAAACTGGTAAAGCGGAAGCTGCCGGGAAGGTCCGCCGCCTGCCATGCCAGAACGGTCGCGATCAGGTTCAGCCCGGTGCCGAATCCCAGCTCAGCGATGTGGAAGCCGTCTTGGAACCGCGCGGGCAGATCATTGCCGCCAAGGAAAACATGCCGCGTCTCCGCCAGCCCGTCGCCCAGCGAGAAATACGGGTCGTCGAAGCGGCGGGCGACCGGCACGCCGCCGTCGCGCCAGTCGATCTGGGCCGTGTCGGAAGGTGTGTGCGGCATGGCATGGTCCTCAAGGCTGTTCCGGGGCTAGAACAGAGCGGCACGACACACAAGCGGGGAGAGCAGGGCATGACGGATGTGACGGTTTACGGCGCGGGCGTGTTCGGGCTTTCCATCGCCTGGGCCTGTCTGGAACGCGGAGCCAAGGTGCGGGTGATCGACCCGTCGGGTGTGGGGGCCGGAGCGTCGGGCGGCGTGGTGGGCGCGCTTGCACCGCATGTGCCGGAGACGTGGAACGAAAAGAAGCAGTTCCAGCTCGACAGCCTGCTGATGGCGGAGACCTGGTGGGCGGGCGTGGCACGGGCCTCCGGCCGCGATCCGGGCTATGGGCGGACGGGGCGTATCCAGCCGCTCATGAGCGCGGAGGCCGCGACGCTGGCCCGCACGCGGGAGGCCACGGCCGAAGCGCTCTGGACGGGGGCGGCGAGCTGGCGTGTGCGCCCTGTTTCCGCTGGCGAAGGCGACTGGCTCCCCCCCGGTGTGGTCGAGGTGGTGGAGGATACCCTCACCGCCCGCATCCTGCCCGCCGCAGCTTGCGAGGCGCTGGCCCATGCGATCATCGCCCGGGGGGGCGATGTGCGGCGGGAGGGCGCGCCCTATGGCCGGGTGGTCTGGGCCACCGGCTGGACGGGGCTGGCGGCGCTGTCCCTGGCGCTGGACCGGAAGGTGGGCGGGGGCGTGAAGGGGCAGGCGCTGACCCTCGCGCTTCCGGCGGCGGAGCGCCCGCAGGTGTTCACCGAAGGCGTTCATATCGTGCCCCATGCCGATGGCACGGTGGCTGTCGGATCCACTTCCGAGCGGGAGTTCGATGTGCCCGACCGGGTGGACGGTGCGCTCGCGGAGTTGCATGCGCGGGCCGTCGGGCTTTGCCCGGCGCTGGAGGGCGCGCCGGTGGTGCGGTGCTGGGCAGGGGTAAGGCCGCGTGCGCGGAGCAGGTCCCCCATGCTCGGACCCTGGCCGGGGCGGGCGGATCATTTCATCGCAAACGGCGGCTTCAAGATCGGCTTCGGCATCGCGCCCAAGGTGGCCGAGGTCATGGCGGACCTCGTGCTGGAGGGGCGGGAGGAGGGCATTCCTTCGGGCTTCCGGGTCGAGGCCAACCTCTGACGCGCCTGGCGGGCCGGGTAGACATGGCGCATGGTCGATGTCGCCGCGTGCGATGCCGCCGCCGCGGGCGCGCGCCTTGAGGTGATCCCGGGGCGGATGGGGCGCAGCCCCCTCGCTCCGCGCCAAGTTCCCCATGCGGATCAGGGCAAGCCCGGCATCGGCGGCTATCCCCTTCCGTCGCCGGGAGACATTTCCAACACTTGCCCCCTCGCCTCCGCTGTCGCACTGTGCGGCCCGAACGGAAGGGAGCACCCATGCGGCACGGCGGACAGATCCTTGTGGACCAACTGAAGGCGCGGGGGGTGACGCGCGTCTTCTCCGTTCCGGGGGAGAGCTTTCTGGCTGTCCTTGACGGGCTTTACGACAGCGGGATCGAGAATATCGTCTGCCGTCACGAAGGCGGCGCGGCCATGATGGCGGAGGCCTATGCCAAGCTTACGGGCGAGCCGGGCGTCTGTTTCGTGACCCGCGGGCCGGGGGCGACCAATGCTTCCGCCGGGGTGCACGTCGCCCGGCAGGATTCGACCCCGCTCATCCTCTTTGTCGGTCAGATCGCCCGTAGCGACCGCGACCGGGAGGCGTTTCAGGAAATCGACTACCGCGCCGTCTTTGGTCCGCTGGCGAAATGGGCCACCGAGATCGATCAGACGGAGCGGATCCCGGAATATGTCTCCCGCGCTTTCCGGCTCGCCGTCTCCGGCAGGCCCGGCCCGGTGGTGCTGGCCTTGCCGGAGGATGTGCTGGCCGGCCATGCGGATGTGCCCGATCTGGCCCCTGCCGAACCGCGCGCCCCCGCGGTTGCCGAGGCGGATGTGGCTGCCGTGATGGCGGCGCTGGAGGGGGCGGAGCGCCCGCTCCTCGTCGTCGGCGGGTCGCAATGGTCGGCTCAGGCGGCGGTGGATCTCGCCCGGTTCGCGGAGGCGCAGAACCTGCCGGTGACGACTTCCTTCCGGCGGCAGGACAGGCTCGACAACCGCCATTCGCATTATGCGGGTTATCTCGGCGTCGGCATGAACCCGAAGCTCGGCGCGCGTCTGGGCGAGGCGGACCTGCTGATCGTCCTCGGCTCTCGCCTGGGCGATACGGCCACCAATGGTTACACGCTGCTCGACCCGGCCGCGCCGGGACCGCGGATCGTGCATGTCCATCCCGACCCGGACGAACTCGGTCATGTCTGGCGGCCGGATGTCGCGGTCGTCGCGACGGCGCCCGCGATGATCGCCGCCCTCGCCCGCCAGAACGCAGCGCCGAACCCGGTGCGGGAGGGCTGGACCAAGGCGCTCCGCGCGGATTTCGAGGGCTGGACCCGGCCCAAGGAAACCCCCGGTGCGGTGAAGATGGAACAGGTGATCGGCTGGCTGGCGGAAACGCTTCCCGACGATGCGATCCTGACCAATGGCGCGGGCAACTTCGCGGCCTTCCTGCATCGCTACTACAGCTATCGCGGCTTCCCTACGGAACTGGCGCCGACGTCGGGCAGCATGGGCTATGGGTTCCCGGCGGCGATCTCCGCCTCGCTCGAACATCCGGGGCGGCGGGTGGTCTGCGTGGCGGGCGACGGCGATATCCAGATGACGCTGAACGAGTTCTCCACCGCGATGCAGCATGGCGCGACCCCGATCACCATCGTCGCCAACAATGGCCAGTATGGCACTATCCGCATGCACCAGGAACGGACCTATCCGGGACGGGTCAGCGGCACGCGCCTGGCCTCGCCTGATTTCGCGGCGCTGGCGCGGGCCTATGGCGGGCATGGCGAGCGGGTGGAGCGGACGGAGGATTTCGCGGCGGCATTTGAGCGCGCGGCGGCCTCCGGCAAGCCTGCGATGATCGAACTCGTGCTGGACCCGGAGGCGCTCTCTGCCGGCGCGACGCTGGCCCAGACGCGGGCACAGGGCGAGGCGGCGCAAAAGGGCTGAGCTCCCGGGCCGAAATGAAGAAGGGCCGCTCCGGGGAGCGGCCCTTTTAATTTTGGAAGGCCCGATGCTCAGTTCTTGAATTCGAGCTGCCGGTTCGCCCGGAGCGCCACCAGCGTGCAGATCGCGCCGGAGAGCAGATAGGCGCCCGCCGACCACAGGCCGAACCAATGCACCAGCGCCAGGGCGACCAGCGGCGCGAATCCGGCGCCGAACAGCCAGGCGAGGTCGGATGTCAGGGCGGACGCGGTGTAGCGATAGGTCGGATCGAACCGCGCCGCCGTCGCGCCGGAGGACTGGCCGAAGGACAGGCCGAGCAGCACGAACCCGACGATCATGTAGATCAGCTCCCCCGTCTCCGCCCCGCCAAGGAAGGCCGGCGCCACGACGCTGAACACCGCGATACCGATGGCGGCGAGGGCGAGCAGGTTGCCCCGGCCGATCCTGTCCGACAGCACACCCGACAGCAGCACGGCACCGACGCCCACAACAGCCGCGATCACCTGGATGATGAGGAAGTCCGCCGGCGGTTCCTCCGTGTAGAGGAATACGTAGGACAGCGGGAACACCGTCATCATGTGAAAGAGCGCAAAGCTCGCGAGCGGGGTGAAGATGCCGAGGATGATCCGCGGCCCTTCCGCGCTCAGCGTATTGCCGACCGGCGCGGGTTGCAGGTCGCGGCTTTCGAAGAGGCGCTCGTATTCCGGCGTCACCACGATGCGCAGGCGGGCGAACAGGGCCACCACGTTGATCGCGAAGGCGACGAAGAACGGATAGCGCCAGCCCCAGCTCAGGAAATCTTCGGTGGAGAGGCTGAGCACCAGATAGGCGAACAGCGCGGACGCCACGATCAGCCCGAGCGGTGCGCCAAGCTGCGGCAGCATCGCGTACCAGCCCCGCTTGCCGGGAGGCGCGTTCATGGCGAGCAGCGAGGACAGCCCGTCCCATGCCCCGCCGAGCGCGATCCCCTGCAGGAAGCGGAAGGCGGCAAGGAACAGGATCGACCAGTAGCCGATGGTGGCATAGCCGGGAATCAGCGGGATGCAGACGGTCGCCGTTCCGAGCAGGAACAGGGCGAGCGTGAGCTTTGCTCCCCGTCCCCAGGCGCGGTCAATCTGGATGAAGAGGATCGTGCCGATGGGACGCGCGACAAAGGCCAGCGCGAAGACCGCGAAGGACAGCAGCGTGCCCGTCAGCGGATCGGCGAAGGAAAAGAACACCGCTGGAAAGACCAGAACGGAGGCGATGGAATAGACGAAGAAGTCGAAGAATTCCGACATCCGGCCGATGATGACGCCGATGGCGATTTCGTTGGGCGAGACGTCATGACCGCCATCCTTGTGGATGGCGCGGGCGTCGCGTTCCGCCGTCGTCTCCGGCGTTCCCGTGGCTGCGGTGCTGCTCATGCTGGACCTCGCCTCTTCCTGCATCTGATATAAGTTGTGCATGATAGCGCACTCCGCGCCACTGGCACGGGGCGGCGTCTCTATAGAGCCGACGGCTGCACCTGCGGCATTGGGCAAATTGTCCAATGTCGTACCTGCGGCAGAGCCTTTAATCCAACGCCCGATCTTCCGGCCCAGCCGGATCGCCCCCTAGTTTCCTTGCCAGATGATGGGAAAGCCCGTGAAACCAGCGCGCCTCGTCCCCCTTATCCTCGTTCCGCTCCTTCTCGCAGCGTGCAAGCCGGTGGTCCTGTCACCGGCGGGCGATATTGCGATGCGGCAGCGGGACCTGCTTGTGATCTCCACGCTGCTCATGCTGCTCATCATCATTCCGGTGATGGCGCTGGTGATCTTCTTCGCGTGGAAGTACCGCGAATCTAACCGGAAAGCGGAATACAAGCCGGACTGGGATCACTCGACCCAGCTCGAACTCGTCATCTGGGCGGCGCCGCTGCTCATCATCATCTGCCTCGGTGCGCTGACATGGGTCGGCACGCACCTGCTTGACCCCTACCGGCCGCTCGACCGGCTGGACAAGGACAGGCCGCTTGCCGCCGATCACCGGCCGCTGGAGGTGCAGGTCGTGGCGATGGACTGGAAATGGCTGTTCATCTACCCCGAAGAGGGGATCGCCACGGTGAACGAACTCGCCGCGCCGGTGGACCGGCCGATCCGGTTCAAGATCACCGCCACCTCCGTGATGAACGCCTTCTACATTCCGGCGCTGTCGGGCATGATCTATGCGATGCCCGGGATGCAGACGCAGCTCAACGCCGTCATCAACCATGCAGGCGATTATGAGGGCTTCTCCGCCAACTACAGCGGCCACGGCTTCTCCCACATGCGATTCGCCTTCCACGGGCTTGACGACGCGGGTTACGACCAATGGGTTCAGCAGGTGCGCGAAAGCGGCCAGACGCTCGACCGCGCGACCTATCTCGACCTCGTCAAACCCAGCGAGAACAACCCCGCCACGCATTACCAGTCGGTCGATGCCGATCTCTATCGCCTGATTCTCAACATGTGCGTGGAGCCGGGGCGGATGTGCATGAATGAAATGGCCTCCATCGACGCACGGGGCGGGGCGGGTCTGGCCGGAACGCTGAACGTCCGTCCCTTCGATGCCGACGGACCGATGCGTCAGGCGACCGTCTTCGGCGGCCTGCCTTCGTTTGTGGAGACATTCTGCACCGTGGAAGACTCAAAGCTTGCCTTCGGCGGCCCGCTGGCTGCGGCCGAACTGCCCGAGCAGGTCCGCACCCGGACGCCGTTCCGCGGGCATGGCCTGACGCAGCCCTCGCTCCTGCCGTTCACGGCGCCCACTTCGCAAGCGGAGGCAGACGCCGCCCGCCCCTCCGCGCTCTGAGACAGGACTGACCGATGTTTGGTATGCCGCTCTCCGAATTCATCTTCGGCCGCCTCACCTGGGAGGCCCTGCCGCTGCACGAGCCAATCGTCGTCGCGACCTTTGTCGCGGTGGCGATAGGCGGGATCGCGCTTCTCGGCGCGCTCACCTATTTCAAGCTGTGGGGCTATCTCTGGAAGGAATGGTTCACCACGGTGGACCACAAGAAGATCGGGATCATGTACATGATCCTGGGCCTCATCATGTTCGTTCGCGGATTTGCCGATGCGGTGATGATGCGGATCCAGCAGGCCATGGCCTTCGGCGGATCGGAGGGCTATCTGAACGCCCACCACTACGACCAGATCTTCACCGCGCACGGGGTCATCATGATCTTCTTCGTGGCCATGCCGATGGTCACGGGGCTGATGAACTATGTCGTGCCGCTGCAGATCGGCGCGCGGGACGTGTCCTTCCCGTTCCTGAACAACTTCTCGTTCTGGATGACGGCGGGCGGGGCGATCATCACCATGGTGTCGCTGTTCGTGGGTGAATATGCCCAGACCGGCTGGCTGGCCTATCCCCCCTTGTCGGGGATCACCTACAGCCCATGGGTCGGGGTGGATTACTACATCTGGGGCCTTCAGGTCGCGGGTGTGGGGACCTTGCTTTCCGGCGTCAACCTGATCGCGACCATCGTGAAGATGCGCGCGCCGGGTATGACGATGATGAAAATGCCGGTCTTCACCTGGACCTCGCTCTGCACCAACGTGCTGATCGTCGCGGCGTTTCCGGTGCTGACGGCAGTGCTGACGCTGCTGACCCTCGACCGTTACGTGGGGACGAACTTTTTCACCAACGATCTCGGCGGCAACGCCATGATGTATGTGAACCTGATCTGGATCTGGGGCCACCCGGAGGTCTACATCCTGATCCTGCCGCTGTTCGGCGTGTTCTCCGAGGTGGTGTCCACCTTCTCCGGCAAGCGGCTCTTCGGCTATACGTCTATGGTCTATGCGACGGTGGTCATCACGATCCTGTCCTACCTCGTGTGGCTTCACCACTTCTTCACCATGGGGTCGGGCGCGTCGGTGAACTCCTTCTTCGGGATCACCACGATGATCATCTCCATCCCGACGGGCGCGAAGATCTTCAACTGGCTGTTCACCATGTACAAGGGGCGGATCCGGTTCGAACTGCCGATGATGTGGTCCATCGCCTTCATGCTGACCTTCGTGATCGGCGGGATGACGGGCGTGCTTCTGGCCGTGCCGCCGGCGGATTTCGTGCTGCACAACTCGCTCTTCCTCGTCGCGCACTTCCACAACGTGATCATCGGCGGCGTGCTGTTCGGCCTGTTCGCGGCGATGAACTTCTGGTGGCCCAAGGCCTTCGGCTTCAAGCTCGACCCGTTCTGGGGCAAGGTATCCTTCTGGTGCTGGGTGCCGGGCTTCTGGATCGCCTTCACGCCGCTCTACATCCTCGGCCTCATGGGGGTGACACGGCGGATGCGGGTGTTCGATGACCCCTCGCTGCAGATCTGGTTCCAGATCGCGGCGGTCGGTGCGGCGCTCATCGCGCTCGGCATCCTGACGATGTTCATCCAGTTCGGTGTTTCCATCCTGCGGCGCGATCAGCTTCGCGACGTGTCGGGTGATCCCTGGAACGGGCGCACGCTGGAATGGGCGACCTCGTCGCCGCCGCCGGAATACAACTTCGCCTTCCAGCCTGTCGTGCGCGATCTCGATGCGTGGTGGGACATGAAGGAGGCGGGCTACCGCCGCCCGGTCGAAGGGTTCCGCGATATCCTTATGCCGCGCAACACGGGGGCGGGCATCATCATCGCGGGGCTCAGCACCGTGCTCGGTCTGGCGATGATCTGGTATATCTGGTGGCTGGCCGCGCTCTGCCTCGTCGGCGTGTTCTGGGTCGCGATCGCCAACAGCTTCCGCTACGACCAGACCTTCACCATTCCCGCCGCGCACGTGAGCACGACGGAAGCGGACCGGACGCGGCAGCTCGCCCGAGCCCGAGCCTGAGCCTGGAGAGACAGTTCCATGACAACCATGACTGCAAAGACCGCGGGCGAGGCGCCGGAGTTCTTCGATCTCGACCCGCATGAGCATCCCGAAGGCGCGAGCACCATGCTCGGCTTCTGGATCTACCTGATGAGCGACTGCCTGATCTTCGCGGTGCTCTTTGCCTGCTTCGGCGTGCTCGGTGGCAACTTCGCCGGCGGGCCGGGTCCGCGCGACCTGTTCGACCTGCCGCTGGTGGCGCTGAACACCTCCATGTTGCTGTTCTCCTCCATCACCTACGGCTTCGCGATGCTGGCGATGGTGAAGGGGCACAGCCGCCATGTCATCAACTGGCTGATCGTGACGGGGCTGTTCGGGCTGGCCTTCCTGTGCATCGAACTCTACGAGTTCCACCACATGATCCACCTGGGTGCGGGCCCGCAGCGGTCGGGCTTCCTGTCGGCCTTCTTCGCCCTGGTCGGCACGCACGGTCTTCACGTGTTCATCGGCCTGATCTGGCTGGTGGTGCTGGTCACGCAGGTGCGCCGGAAGGGGCTGATCGCCGCGAACCGTCGCAGGCTCACCTGCCTGTCGATGTTCTGGCACTTCCTCGACGTGATCTGGATCGGGGTCTTCACCTTCGTTTACCTTATGGGGATGTTGAGATGAGCAAAGACTACACGCCTCTCCATACCGCGCACGCGACGCAGGGGTCGCACCAGCAGCACCTCCACGATCACCCGGATGAGGAGGAGGATCACGGCTCGTTCGGATCCTACATGACCGGCTTCATCCTGTCGGTCATCCTGACGGCGATCCCGTTCTGGCTGGTGATGGGCGAGGTGATCCCCAACCCGCGGACGACTGGCATTGTCATCATGGCCTTTGCCGTGGTGCAGATCGTGGTCCACATGATCTACTTCCTGCACATGAACACCCGGTCGCAGGGCGGCTGGACGATGCTGGCGCTGATTTTCACCCTTATTCTGGTGATCATCACGCTCTCCGGTTCGCTGTGGGTGATGTATCACCTGAACACGAACATGATGCCGGAGATGCACAACATGAGCACGATGTGACCGCCAAGGGTCATGACGTGGAACCGGGACGGGGCGATACCGAAAGGGCGCCCCGTTCGCCATTGCGGATGGGGGTGATCGCCGCCATCGGTCTCGTGCTGACAGTGTGCCTCCTCGCGCTCGGCTGGTGGCAGGTGGAGCGGCGGGCATGGAAGCATGGCCTTGTGGCGCGGGTGGATGCCCGCATCCATGCCGCTCCGGTCGCGGCACCCGGGCCGGAGGCCTGGCCCGTCGGCGCCGATACGGACGAATACCGCCGCGTGACAGTCACCGGCACCTTCGATCACAGCCGCGAGACGCTGGTGCAGGCGCTGACCGCTCTGGGCGGAGGTTTCTGGGTGATGACCCCGCTTGCGACCGATCAGGGCTTTACGGTCGTGGTGAACCGGGGCTTCGTCCCCTCCGATCGGCGGGACGCGGCCAGCCGGGAGCAGGGAGAGATCGCGGGCCGCACCACGGTCACCGGGCTTTTGCGACTGACGGAACCGGGGGGCGGGTTCCTGCGGTCCAACGATCCGGCGGGCGACCGCTGGTATTCGCGCGACGTGTCGGCCATTGCGGCTGCCCGCAGCCTGAGCGGGACGGTTGCCCCCTACTTCATCGACGCCGACGCCACGCCGAACCCCGGCGGCCTGCCGGTCGGCGGACTGACCGTCGTGCGCTTTCCCGACAACCACCTCAGCTATGCACTGACATGGTTCGCGCTGGCGATCGGAATGGCGGGCTGCACGATCTTCGTCCTGCGGCATGAAGCCGGAAGGCGGAGGCGGGCGTGAGGCCGCCCGCCGCCAGCCCGCCCACCGCGCGCAAGAACATGTGGCTGCTGATCCAGCTTCGCTGGATCGCCGTGGCTGGCCAGATCGTCGCCATCGCCTTTGCCGCGTGGTTCCTGCGGGTGCAACTGCCGCTCGTGCCGATGTCGGCGGTCGTGGCCTGCCTCGTCCTGCTGAACGCCGCGACCATCCTCTGGCTCCGCCGGGCGGAGCGTGTGCCGGGGCGCGTGGTGTTCATGGCGCTGACGCTCGACGTGCTGGCGCTGACGGCGCAGCTCGCGCTCAGCGGCGGGGCCAGCAATCCCTTCGTCACGCTTTACGTGGTGCAGGTGGCGTTGGGGGCGATGATGCTCCGGCCTCCGGCGGGGTGGTTTCTCGTCGCGCTGACGAGCTGCCTCTTTGCGCTGCTGATCGTGCTGCACCGGCCGCTGGGATTGCCCCCGGACGGACCGTCCTTCTTCAAGCTTTACGTCGCGGGCATGTTCGTCGGTCTTACGCTGGATGCGGTGCTTGTCGTCGCCTTCCTGACGCGGGTCGCCGCGAACCTGCGGCAGAGCGATGCCCGCGTGGCCCGCCTTCGCCAGCAGGCGGCGGAGGAGGACCACATCGTCCGCATGGGGCTTCTGGCCTCCGGTGCGGCGCATGAACTCTCTACGCCGCTTGCCTCCATCTCCGTCATTCTGGGGGACTGGCGGCGGATGCCAAAGCTCTCCGACGATCCCGAACTCCAGCAGGAGATCGAGACGATGCGCAGTTCGGTCGATCGCTGCAAGGCGATCATCACCGGCATCCTGATGACCTCCGGCGCCGCGCGGGGCGAGGGAACGGAACTGACCACCGTTCACAGCTTCGTTGCCCGCATCTCGCGCGACTGGCAATCCGCGCATCCCGGCGTCATGCTGGAGCGTCACAACGATTTCGGCGAAGATGTGGGCATCGTATCCGATGCGACGCTTCGGCAGATCGTGATGAACGTGCTCGACAATGCGGTGGAGGCCTCGCCCGACTGGGTCGGCCTCGACGTGCGGCGGGAGGGGGCGATGCTGCTGCTTCGTGTCACGGACCGCGGTCAGGGTTTTTCATCGCAGATGCTTGACGAATTCGGCCGGCCCTATCAAAGCACCAAGGGACGGCAAGGGCGTGGCTTGGGGTTGTTCCTCGTGGTGAACGCCATACGCAAGCTCGGCGGATCGGTATCCGCCGGGAACCGGCCGGAGGGCGGGGCGGAAGTGACCTTGCGGTTGCCCCTGCATCTCCTCAGCGCCGAGGACGAGGATGACAATGACGGAGACTGGTCAGACGGGGAGTGGGACGGAGGAGACGATCCTTCTGATCGAGGATGACCCCGATTTTGCGGCGACCCTGAAGAAATCGCTGGAGCGGCGCGGCATGACCGTCTTCCACTCGCACGGGATGGAGGATCTGGAGCAGGTGCTCGCGGCGCATCGGCCGGCCCGCGCCGTGGTGGATCTCAAGCTTTCCGGCGGCTCGGGCCTTGTCTGTGTCGATCACCTTCATCGCCGTGACCCGGAGATGCAGATCGTCGTCCTCACCGGTTTCGCCAGCATCGCGACAGCGGTCGAAGCGATCAAGCTGGGCGCCTGCCACTACCTGACGAAGCCCGCGAATACCGATGAAATCCTCGATGCCTTCGTGCGCGGAACAGGGGATCCGGGGGTGGAGCTGTCCACCCAGCCCTCCTCCATCAAGACGCTGGAATGGGAACGCATCCACGAAACGCTGGTCGCGACGGGATTCAACATCTCGGAAACCGCGCGGCGGCTGGGGATGCATCGCCGGACGCTGGCGCGCAAGCTGGAGAAGCGTCAGGTTCGCTGACCGGCTATTCTGCAACGGCGGCGTAATGGCCCGCGGCATCAGCCGTCTTGCCTGTTGGCATCGCGGGCCGGGCACGTCATTCTCCCCCGAAATCGAACGTCATGTGAACGGATTGCAATGAACCGCCCGACCCGAGAGGTTGATACCGTTTTTTCCCAGCCGGTCCGGCAGGTTCTGTTCATGGTCATCGCGCTGCTGCTGGTCGCGGCGGGCGCGTGGATGATCCACCGGGAGGTGTCGGAGGTCTTCCGCGCGAACGTCTGGCTGAACGGCTCCATCCTGTTCGTGTTCGTCGTCGGGGTGGTGGCCTGCTTCTGGCAGGTGGGTCAGCTCATGGCGGCGGTGAACTGGATCGAGGGATTTGCGCACAACCGCCCGGGCTACGTCGCCTCCCGCCCGCCGAAGCTGCTGGTGCCGCTTGCCACGCTTCTGGGGCAGCGCACGCCGGGAGCGGGGCGGCTTCAGCTCTCCTCAACCTCCGCGCGCTCCATTCTGGAATCGGTCGGCGCGCGGATGGAGGAGATGCGGGACATCACCCGCTATCTTGGCAACCTGCTGATCTTTCTGGGGTTGCTCGGCACCTTCTTCGGCCTCGCCACGACGGTTCCCGCGGTCGTGCGGACCATCGGCGCACTCAGCCCCCAGCCGGGGGAGGAGAGCCTCGCGGTGTTCGGCCGGCTCATGCAGGGGTTGAACTCGCAGCTTGGCGGGATGGGGACGGCGTTTGCATCCTCGCTGCTCGGCCTGTCGGGGTCGCTGGTCATCGGGCTTCTGGAGATCTTTGCCAGCCACGGGCAGAACCGCTTTTACAGCGAGCTTGAGGACTGGCTCTCCTCCATGACGCGCATCGGGATCGCCTCCGGCGACGACGGCTCCATCAGCCAGGAGGCCGTGGGGGGTCTGATCGACCACCTGTCGGACCAGATGGATGCACTGACCCAGCTTTACGCACAGGCGGAGCAGCGGCGGAGCCTGCTCGACCAGCGTATCGGGCTGCTGGCCGAATCCGTGGATCGCCTGACCCGCAAGCTGGAGGGGGAGGCGGGCACGATGGGCGCGCTCACCCGGTTGACGGAGGGGCAGGAGCGGCTGGTCGGCGCCCTTGCCCAGCGTGAGGAAACCGGCGCGCTGGATGCCGAAAGCCGTATGCGGCTGCGGTCCATGGACGTGCAGCTTCTGAAGATTCTCGAAGAATTGTCCGCGGGGCGGCAGGAGACGCTCTATGATCTCCGCAGCGACCTTGCCGCACTCGCATCGGCGGTGCGGGGTCTAGGCTCCGACCAGCGGAGGGGGTGATGGCGTTCTCGCGCGGGCGCACACGATTTGAAACCAACGTCTGGCCGGGTTTCGTGGACGCGATGACCTCGCTCCTCATGGTCATCATGTTCGTGCTGTCGATCTTCATGATCGTGATGTTCGTGTTGCAGGATCGGGTGAGCAGCCAGGATTCCGAGCTGGAGGCGCTGACGGGCGAAGTGGCCCAACTGTCGCGCGCACTCAACATTTCCGAACGCCGGGGGCAGGTGCTTGAAGGCACACTGGCGGAGCGGCAGGGGGCACTGGACGCTGCGACTGGCCGTATCACCGATTTCGAGGCGCAGGTCGCCGCGCTGATCGCAGCGCGGGATCGGGCGCAGACCTCGCTCGCAACGGCGGAGGGCGAGAAGCGGGAGCTTCTGTCCGCGCAGGAGGCGCTGAATCTCGCGCTCGCACAGGCCCGGCAGGAGGTCGATGCGGGGCAGGAGGCCGCCCGGCTGGCGGCTGCCCGGCGGGAGGCGCTGGAGGCGCTTGTTGCCGATCTTCGGGCAAAGGGAGAGGCGGATGCGGCCCGCCTGTCGGAGGCGGAGGTCCAGCGCCTGACGGAGTCGGAGGCCGCCGCGGCGCTTCGTGAGCGGTTGAAGAATGCCGACGCGGAACTGACGGCCATGACCCTCGCCCTGGAGGAGCAGCGCAAACGGGCAGAGGAAACGCTGACCCTGCTCGCCGCCGCGGAAGCCGCGCGCGACACGGCGAAGGCGGATGCGACGCGGGAACTCACCGAAGCCGAGCGGCGCGCGGGTCTGCTTGCCGCCGCCAATTCCGCGCTGGCAGGCCAGCAGGCACGGGGAGCCGAGGATGCCCGCCGGCTTGCCGCCCTGAATGAACAGGTGGCGGCGTTGCGCGCACAACTCGGCTCCTTGCAGGCCGTGCTCGATGCCTCCGGCGAGAAGACGCGTGAGGCGGATGTGCGTATCGAAACGCTTGGGGGTCAGCTCAACGTCGCGCTGGCGCAGGTCGCTGAAGAACAGCGGCGGCGGGCGGAACTCGAAGCGGCGGAGCGGGCCCGGCTTGCGGCGGAAGCCGAACGGCTGGAACGCTACAGCTCGGAGTTCTTTGGCAAGCTGCGCGATGTTCTGCAGGGAAGGGATGGCGTGCGGATCGTGGGGGATCGCTTCGTCTTTTCTTCCGAAGTGCTGTTCCAGCCGGGTTCGGATACCCTTGCGCCCGAAGGACGCTCGCAGATCGCCGGGGTCGCCTCGATTCTGAAGGATATCTCGAATGAAATTCCGCCGGGCATCGACTGGATCCTTCGGGTGGATGGCCATACCGACGATACGCCCCTGTCGGGGACGGGACAGTTTCGCGACAACTGGGAGCTGAGTCAGGCCCGAGCCCTGTCTGTCGTGCGCTACATGGTCAACGATCTGGGATTCCCACCCGAACGTCTGGCCGCGACGGGATTTGGTGAATTTCGCCCCGTCGCGAGCGGCAACTCACCCGAAGCGCGGGCGCAGAACCGCCGAATCGAGTTGAAACTGACCGAGCGTTGAACCCGTGGGGGTGATTTCGGGTGGGCCTGACGTTTGGAGGCGCGCGCCAGCAACAAGATAGCGCTTCTTTCACGAAAGTGCCGGTCGTGTAGGGTGTTGCGCTGCGGATCCTCACCAAGGGAGATTTAGACATCTCCACGGACTGCTGAAAAGGCGTTCAGGTCTGCGTTGAGGCGGTGATCGTTCGCAATCCAAAGAAGAATTCAAACGGTTCTGATCATCCAGGAGCCGATTTCCCGATTTGCGGAACAGGACATTTCAGGGCTTTTTCAGCAGCCTGCCAAGCGCAGCAAAGAAAAGGCCCCGCTGCGCACAGCGGGGCCTTTCATGAAGATCCGGCTTACTCTGCCGTCAGAAGCGGCGGCTTGTTGCCCGTGAGCCGGGGGCGCGACGGCTCCTCGATCTCCAGGGCGATGGTGTCGTCCTTGACCGCGATCTTGACCACGCCGCCCTTGGCGAGCCGACCAAAGAGCAACTCCTCCGCCAACGGCTTCTTGATGTGCTCCTGGATCACCCGACCCAGGGGACGCGCGCCCATCTTGTCGTCGTAACCCTTCTCGGCCAGCCAGTCAGCGGCGGCTGGTGTCAGTTCGATATGCACCCCACGGTCCATCAACTGGGCTTCGAGTTGCAGAACGAACTTTTCAACGACTTGCAGGATCACCTCACGCGGCAGCGGTGCGAAGGAGATCACCGCATCCAGACGGTTGCGGAATTCCGGCGTGAAGGTCCGCTCGATGGCTGCCGTATCCTCACCTTCGCGACGGTCACGGTTGAAACCGATGGCCGCCTTCGCCTGTTCGGAGGCCCCGGCATTCGAGGTCATGATCAGGATCACGTTGCGGAAGTCCACCTGCCGGCCATTGTGGTCGGTGAGTTTGCCGTGATCCATCACCTGCAACAGGATGTTGTAGACATCCGGGTGCGCCTTCTCCATCTCGTCCAGCAGCAGCACGCAATGCGGATGCTGGTCCACGCCGTCGGTCAGCATGCCGCCCTGATCGAAGCCGACATAGCCCGGAGGCGCGCCGATCAGCCGGGAAACCGCATGTTTCTCCATGTATTCCGACATGTCGAAGCGCAGCAGTTCCACGCCAAGCGTATTGGCGAGCTGTTTGGCGACCTCCGTCTTGCCGACGCCGGTCGGACCCGCGAAGAGGTAGTTGCCGATGGGCTTCTCCGGCTCCCGCAGGCCCGCGCGGGCCAGCTTGATCGCGGAGGAGAGCGCCTCGATCGCCTTGTCCTGACCGAAGACCACGCGCTTGAGGGTCTTTTCCAGGTCGCGCAGCACCTCTGCATCGTCCTTGGAGACGCTTTTCGGGGGGATCCGGGCGATCTTGGCCACGACGGCCTCGATTTCCTTGGCGTTGATCGTCTTGCGGCGGCGTGACTCGGGCAGCAGGTGCTGAGCGGCACCTGCCTCGTCGATCACGTCGATCGCCTTGTCGGGCAGTTTCCGGTCATGGATGTAGCGCGCGGACAGCTCCACGGCCGTCTTGATGGCATCCGCGGTATAGCGGATGTCGTGATGCTCCTCGAAATAGGGTTTCAGGCCCATCAGGATCTTGATCGTGTCGGGCACCGACGGTTCGTTCACGTCGATCTTCTGGAAACGCCGCGACAGCGCCCGGTCCTTCTCGAAATGCTGGCGGAACTCCTTGTAGGTGGTGGAGCCCATGCAGCGCAGCCGCCCCCCCTGAAGCGCGGGCTTCAGCAGGTTGGAGGCATCCATCGCGCCGCCGGAGGTGGCGCCCGCGCCGATCACCGTATGGATTTCGTCGATGAACAGGATCGCGTCGGGGTGATCCTCCATCTCCTTGACCACAGCTTTCAGGCGCTCTTCGAAATCCCCCCGGTAGCGGGTTCCGGCGAGCAACGCGCCCATGTCGAGCGAGAAGATCGTGGCGGAGGCCAGAATGTCCGGCGTCTCCCCTTCGACGATCTTCCAGGCGAGTCCTTCGGCGATGGCGGTCTTGCCGACTCCGGGATCCCCCACGAGAAGCGGGTTGTTCTTGCGGCGGCGGCAGAGCACTTGGATGCAGCGCTCCACCTCCCCCTCCCGGCCGATCAGCGGATCGACATCGCCCTTCCGCGCCTTGGCGTTCAGGTCAACACAATATTTCGCAAGCGCGGATTCGCGCGACTCACCCCCGGAATTCCCCGAGGTGGAACCGGATTGGGACGACGTGTTCTGTTCCTCCTCATGATCGCTGGTTCCGGTGATCGGGCGCGTCTCGCCGAAGGAGGGATCCTTGGCCACGCCATGGGCGATGAAATTGACCGCGTCGTAACGGGTCATGTCCTGCTCCTGCAGGAAGAAGGCCGCGTTCGATTCGCGTTCGGCAAAGATCGCGACAAGGACATTCGCCCCCGTCACCTCTGTCCGGCCGGAGGACTGGACATGGATCGCCGCACGCTGGATCACGCGCTGGAAGGCCGCGGTCGGCACCGCCTCCGAGCCTTCGATATCGGTCACGAGGGTCGAAAGATCATCGTCGATGAAGTCGGTGAGCGTCCGGCGGAGTTCCTCAAGATCGACACTGCAGGCCCTCATCACCCGGGAGGCGTCGGGTTCGTCGATCAACGCCAGCAACAGGTGCTCCAGCGTTGCGAGTTCGTGGCGCCGCGCGTTGGCCAGCGCCAGCGCAGCATGGATTGCTTGCTCGAGGGTGGTCGAAAAAGAAGGCACGGGCCGTGCTCCTGTCCTTGAGGGTCGGAGGTGGGGCGGACCCCGCTCCAACCGTGTCCCCATATCCTTAAAGTTCGGTGTTCGAGGCCGCGCTTCAAGTTTTTTCTGTGAGATTCCGCCCGATCCGCGCGCAGTTGCGACAAATGTGATCGGAAAGGCTCCTCCCATGTCCCGACCGGATGACCGGTCGTCCCGGAATCGCTCAGAATGCGTCCTTTCTGCGCCGGATTTCGGCAAAAACTTCCGCATCTTCTGCATCGCTCCCGAACCCGAGCTGGCGTCTGATGCCGGCCTCGCCGGGCCGCAGGAAAGGATTGGTCGCGAGTTCTTCCGAGAGCGTCGAGGGTACGGTCGGTTGCATTCGCGCACGCAGAGCCGCCACCTCGGTCTGTCGCGATCTAAGCATTCCGTTCTCAGGTTCAATGGTTAGCGCAAACGCGATGTTGCCCGTCGTGTATTCGTGGCCGGAATAGACGCGCGTTTCGGGCGGCAATGAGATGAGCTTCGTCAGGCTTTCCCACATCATAGCAGGCGCTCCCTCGAAAAGCCGCCCGCAGCCGCAGGCCATGAGGCTGTCTGCGGAAAAGAGCGCCCCTGTCTGCGGGAAATGGAAGGCGACATGTCCCACGGTATGGCCGGAGACATCGATCACCCGGCCGTCCTCCCCGCCGACCCGGACCGTGTCGCCCTCCGTCACCGCAGTGTCGAGCGCGGGGAGCCGGTGTCGGTCGGCGGCGGCGCCAATCACGCGGGCCTTCGTGGCGGCCCGAAGCTCATCGACCCCCTGAACGTGATCGGGATGGTGGTGGGTGAGGAGGATCGTGCCCAGCCGCCAATCCCGCTCCTCAAGGGCGCGGAGAATCGGCGCGGCCTCCGGCACATCCACCACGGCAGTGTCGCCGGTCGCGGTGTCGTGCAGCAGGTAGGCGTAATTGTCGCTCAGGCAGGGGATGGTGACGATGTCGAGGGTCATGGTGTTTCCTTGCGGCTCGGCTATCTTGCGGGTCATGGCCAAGCTAATCGCTGATACCGCGGAGACAATGCACCTGGACGCGCTGGAACTGCGTAATTTCTATTACCGCACCGGCCTCGGCCGGGTTGCGCAGCGGAGCCTGCGGCAGAGCTTCCTTGAGCTCTGGCCGGAGGCTCAGGGCCAGACGGTGGTGGGATTCGGCTTTCCCGCGCCGCTTCTGCGACCCTACATGGGCAAGGCGCGTCGGATTGTCGCACTGATGCCGGGTCAGCAGGGCGTGATGTCCTGGCCGCGGGGGGAGGCGAACGTCTCCGTGCTTTGCGAGGAGACGCAGTGGCCACTCCCCACCGGCATCGCGGACAAGCTCTTCCTGCTCCATGGGCTGGAGACGACGGACTACCCGTCCGAGCTTCTGGAGGAGTGCTGGCGGGTGCTGGG
Organism: Haematobacter genomosp. 1; assembly: GCF_002196855.1. Taxonomy (GTDB): domain Bacteria; phylum Pseudomonadota; class Alphaproteobacteria; order Rhodobacterales; family Rhodobacteraceae; genus Haematobacter. Next base: position 138,527 of record NZ_NIPW01000006.1, read on the forward strand.
GGCGGGGGGGCGTGCGATCTTCGTCGTGCCCAACCGGTCCGGCATGTGGTCCCGGACGGATTCGACGCCCTTCGGTTTCGGCCGTCCCTATTCGCTCCGCCAGCTGGAGTCGCAGCTCAAGCGCCACGCTTTCACCCCCGAACGCTACGTCACCTCGCTTTACACCCCGCCATCTCCCCGGCGATTCTGGTTGCGCACCTCAGACTTCTGGGAGGGGACGGGGCGGCGGCTTTCGTCCGTCTTTTCGGGCGGCGTACATATCGTGGAGGCGTCGAAGCAGGTTTATGCCCCCACCCGTCCGGGCCTGAGGCAGATGGTCCGCCGGCCGCTCCGCGTGCTGGAGGGGGCAACCCAGCCCGGTCCCGTCGCAGGCGCGGAGCCCGCTTAAGTCACAGGTTGCACAGAGCTGTGGCAACCTTGCCAGATGTTGGCGCTAAAGGCCCGAAATAAGCCTTTTGTGGGTGTCTCCTTCGGCCCAACACGGTTGCGAGCGCGGAAGGGGTCTGCTACACGCAACCCCGGATTTGGGCCGCGCCGTGCGTGCGCCTTGGACGGCCCCGGACCCGCGTGCTTTTCCCGCACTGCGCCGGTGAGGGGTCACAGCATCGGAAGGGTGGACGTGGCCGAACCTGCTTCGATTTCATACGGTATCGCCGCGCGTTATGCGACGGCCGTCTTCGAACTGGCACAAGAGCAGAACGCGCTTGATGCGTTGGAGGCCGATATCGGCACTCTCGACGCGATTCTTAAGGAAAGCGCCGATTTCCGAACCATGATTACCTCGCCCCTCTACTCGCGCGACGCGGAGAAGAATGCGGTGATGGCCGTCGCGGGCAAGGCCGGTCTCACGGATGTGATGTCGCGCACGTTGGGCCTCATGGCGGATCATCGGCGGCTGTTCACGCTCCCCCAGTTCGTGACCGAGCTTCGGGACATGATCAAGCGCGCCAAGAACGAGGTGACTGCTGAGGTGATTTCCGCCCAGCCGCTCACCGAGGATCAGGTGCAACGTCTCGAAACCGTGCTCACCGCCAAGGCGGACGGGCGCAAGGTTCTGATCAATACGACCGTGGATGACACGCTCATCGGTGGTCTTGTCGTCAAGCTGGGCTCGAAGATGATCGACACCTCGGTCCGCTCGAAGCTCTCGGCACTCCAGAATGCAATGAAAGAGGTCGGATAATGGGTATCCAAGCTGCTGAGATCTCCGCGATCCTCAAAGAGCAGATCAAGAATTTCGGCCAGGAAGCCGAAGTGGCGGAAATCGGCCGCGTCCTGTCGGTTGGCGACGGGATTGCCCGGGTCTATGGCCTCGACAACGTGCAGGCGGGGGAGATGGTCGAGTTTCCCGGCGGCATCCAGGGGATGGCGCTGAACCTCGAAGTCGACAACGTCGGTATCGTGATCTTCGGTGACGACCGCGGCATCCGCGAGGGCGACACCGTAAAACGCACGAAATCCATCGTGGACGTGCCCGCGGGCGAGGGGCTGCTGGGCCGCGTGCTCGACGGTCTCGGCAACCCGATCGACGGCAAGGGCGCGCTGAACTTCTCCGAGCGCCGCGTGGCCGATGTGAAGGCTCCCGGCATCATTCCGCGGAAGTCCGTGCACGAGCCGATGGCCACCGGCCTCAAGGCGATCGACGCGATGATCCCGATCGGCCGCGGTCAGCGGGAGCTCATCATCGGCGACCGTCAGACCGGCAAGACCGCCGTGGCGCTCGACACCATCCTGAACCAGAAGTCCTACAACGAGGCTGCCGGTTCCGACGAATCCAAGAAACTCTACTGCATCTACGTCGCCATCGGGCAGAAGCGCTCGACCGTGGCGCAGCTGGTGAAGAAGCTCGAGGAGAGCGGTGCGATCGAATACACGATCGTCGTCGCCGCGACCGCTTCCGATCCCGCGCCGATGCAGTATCTCGCGCCCTATTCGGCGACCGCGATGGCGGAATTCTTCCGCGACAACGGCCGTCACGCGCTCATCATCTATGATGACCTCTCCAAGCAGGCCGTTTCCTACCGTCAGATGTCGCTGCTGCTGCGCCGTCCGCCGGGACGCGAAGCCTATCCGGGCGACGTGTTCTATCTCCACTCCCGTCTGCTGGAACGCTCGGCGAAGATGTCGGATGCCTTTGGCGCCGGTTCGCTGACGGCGCTGCCGATCATCGAAACCCAGGCGGGCGACGTGTCGGCCTATATCCCGACCAACGTGATCTCCATCACCGACGGTCAGATCTTCCTTGAGACGGAACTGTTCTACCAGGGCATCCGCCCGGCGGTGAACACCGGCCTCTCGGTGTCGCGCGTCGGCTCGGCTGCTCAGACCAATGCCATGAAATCGGTCGCGGGCCCGGTGAAGCTGGAACTCGCGCAGTATCGCGAGATGGCGGCCTTCGCCCAGTTCGGCTCCGACCTCGATGCTTCCACGCAGAAGCTGCTGAACCGCGGTTCCCGCCTGACGGAGCTGATGAAGCAGCCGCAGTATTCGCCGCTGACCAACGCGGAGATCGTCTGCGTGATCTATGCGGGGACGCATGGCTTCCTGGATTCGATCCCGGTTGGCAAGGTCGGTGCCTTCGAGAAGGGCCTGCTGGGCCATCTGCGCACCAATCACCGCGCGCTGCTCGACGACATCACCGTCAACGACCGCAAGGTGAAGGACGAGCTCGAAGCCAAGATCAAGGCCGCGATCACTGAATTTGCCAAAGACTTCGCTTAAGGGCGGGGGAGCAGGGACGGATAGATGCCGAGCCTAAAGGACCTCAAGAACCGGATCAGCAGCGTCAAGTCGACGCGCAAGATCACCAAGGCCATGCAGATGGTCGCGGCGGCGAAACTGCGCCGCGCCCAGGAAGCCGCCGAAGCCGCCCGCCCCTATGCGGAGCGGATGAACTCGGTCATCGCGGGCCTCGCCGGGTCGGTCGCGGGCTCGCCTGGCGCGCCGCGGCTGCTCGCCGGAACGGGGCAGGACAAGGTCCACCTCCTGGTCGTCATGACCTCGGAGCGTGGCCTTGCCGGTGCCTTCAACTCCTCCATCGTCCGGTTGGCGCGGCTCCGTGCCGACACGCTGATCGGGCAGGGCAAGACAGTGAAGATCCTGACCGTGGGCAAGAAGGGGCGCGAACAGCTCCGCCGCGACTACGGGCAGTATCTCGTCGGGCATGTCGATATGTCGGAGGTGAAGAAACTCGGCTACGTCAACGCCCACGACATCGCGCGTCAGGTCATGACGCGGTTCCAGAACGGCGAATTCGACGTGGCGACGATCTTCTACAACCGTTTCCAGTCGGTCATCAGCCAGGTGCCGACGGCGAAGCAGATCATCCCCGCCTCGTTCGAGGAAACGCCCGCCACATCCGCCTCGTCGCTCTATGAGTATGAGCCGTCCGAGGAAGGTATCCTGACCGATCTGCTGCCGCGTTCCATCGCGACCCAGATCTTCACGGCGCTGCTTGAGAACGCAGCCTCGGAGCAGGGTGCGCGGATGAGCGCGATGGACAACGCGACCCGCAACGCGGGGGACATGATCAACAAGCTCACGATCCAGTACAACCGCTCCCGGCAGGCTGCGATCACCAAAGAGCTTATCGAAATCATCTCGGGCGCCGAAGCGCTCTAACGACCGGAGTAACCAATGTCACAAGGCAAAGTCACGCAGGTCATCGGCGCTGTCGTGGACGTGCAGTTCGACGGCGCGCTCCCGGCGATCCTGAACGCGCTGGAGACGACCAACAACGGCAAGCGCCTCGTTCTGGAAGTGGCTCAGCACCTTGGCGAGAACACCGTGCGCACCATCGCGATGGATGCGACGGAAGGCCTCGTCCGCGGCGAGCCGGTGAGCGATACAGGCGCACCGATTTCGGTGCCCGTCGGCGACGGCACGCTCGGCCGCATCCTGAATGTCATCGGCGAGCCGATCGACGAGAAGGGTCCGGTCGAAGCGACCGAGCGCCGCGCCATCCACCAGCCTGCGCCCGACTTCGAGGACCAGTCCACGGAATCGGCGATCCTCGTCACCGGTATCAAGGTCATCGACCTGCTGGCCCCCTATGCGAAGGGCGGCAAGATCGGCCTCTTCGGCGGTGCGGGCGTCGGCAAGACGGTGCTCATCCAGGAACTCATCAACAACATCGCCAAGGTGCACTCGGGCTATTCTGTGTTCGCCGGCGTGGGTGAGCGGACGCGCGAGGGCAACGACCTCTACCATGAGTTCATCGAATCGGGCGTCATCAACATCGACAAGCTCGAAGAGTCCAAGGTGGCGCTGGTCTATGGCCAGATGAACGAACCGCCGGGTGCCCGTGCCCGCGTGGCGCTCACCGGTCTGACCATCGCGGAGCAGTTCCGTGACCAGTCGGGTTCGGACGTGCTGTTCTTCGTCGACAACATCTTCCGTTTCACCCAGGCGGGCTCGGAAGTGTCGGCGCTGCTGGGCCGCATCCCCTCCGCCGTGGGCTATCAGCCGACGCTCGCCACCGACATGGGTGCGCTGCAGGAGCGGATCACCTCGACCCGCGCCGGGTCCATCACTTCGGTGCAGGCGATCTACGTGCCGGCCGACGACCTTACCGACCCGGCACCTGCGACGTCGTTTGCCCACCTCGACGCCACGACGGTGCTGTCCCGCGCCATCTCGGAGCTGGGCATCTACCCGGCGGTGGACCCGCTCGACTCGACCTCCCGGATCCTCGATCCGCAGGTGGTGGGGCAGGATCACTACGACACCGCCCGCGCCGTGCAGGGGATCCTTCAGCGCTACAAGTCGCTGCAGGACATCATCGCCATCCTCGGGATGGACGAACTGTCGGAGGAGGACAAGCTGACCGTGGCCCGCGCCCGGAAGATCCAGCGCTTCCTGTCGCAGCCCTTCGACGTGGCGCAGGTGTTCACGGGTTCGCCCGGCGTGCAGGTTCCGCTCGACAAGACCATCGCCTCCTTCAAGGCGGTCGTCGCGGGCGAATACGATCACCTGCCGGAAGCGGCCTTCTACATGGTCGGCGACATCGAGGAAGTGAAGGCGAAAGCCGAGCGTCTCGCTGCGGCCGCGGCCTGAGGGAGCTGACATGGCCGATACGATGCAGTTCGACCTCGTGGCGCCGGAGCGGATGCTGACATCCGTTGCCGCCACGGCGGTCACCATCCCCGGATCGGAGGGAGAGCTTACGGCCATGCCGGGGCACGCCCCCCTGATCCTCACGCTTCGTCCCGGCATCGTCCGGGTCGAAGGTCCGAAAGGCGCGGCGAGTTTCGTCGTTACTGGGGGCTTTGCCGAGATCAACGCGGGCGCGGTTTCTGTGCTGGCGGAGAAGGCGATCCCGATTACGGAGGTGACCTCCAGCGTGATCGACCAACTGGTGCTCGAGGCTGAGAGCCTTGCCGACAGCGCGCCGCCCGAGGAAAAGGCGAATACGGAAAAGCTGGTCGCCGATACCAAGGCGCTGAAGGATCTGATCCGCCACTGAGCGGCGGCTCCATGAGATGCGGGAAAGCCGGCAGCGATGCCGGCTTTTTTCATGCGCCAGCCTTCGCCGGCATGAAAGCCCTTCGCCGGTATAAAAACCTTTCACCGGCATGAAAAAGACCGCGCCGAAGCGAGGTCCGATCCCTCTCCCGAAGGCCGCGCCGTCAGCGCGGATACATGCCCTCATAGATCGGCACCAGCGTATTGGTGTCGAACAGCGAGGACACCGATGTCCCGTTCCAGATGTTCAGGATCGCCTGCGCGAACATCGGCGCGGTGGGCACGATGCGGATATTATGCGCCGCTTTCACCGCCGCCGTCGGCTCGATGGAATCGGTGATGACGAGGTTCTTCATGGCGGAATTGGTGATCCGTTCCACCGCGGGGCCGGACAGCACCCCGTGGCTGATATAGGCGTGGACCTCCTTCGCGCCATTCTCCAGAAGCAGGTCAGCCGCCTTCACCAGCGTTCCGGCCGTGTCACAGATATCGTCGATGATAAGGCAGATCTGGTCCTCCACCTCACCGATGATGGTCATTTCGGCGACCTCACCCGGCTTGGTGCGCCGCTTGTCCACGATGGCGAGGTTGGCGCCGATCCGCTGGGCGAGCTCCCTCGCGCGGCCCACGCCGCCGACATCGGGCGAAACCACGGTGATCTCGTTCATCCGGCCGCGGAAATTGTGCTCCACATCCAGAGCAAACACCGGGGCGGCATAGAGGTTGTCCACCGGGATGTCGAAAAAGCCCTGAATTTGGGCCGCATGCAGGTCGAGCGTGAGGATGCGCTCGATCCCGGCCTCGGTCAGCAGGTTGGCGACCAGCTTCGCGGAAATCGGCGTGCGCGCCTTGGTGCGGCGATCCTGTCGGGCATAGCCGAAATAGGGGACCACGGCGGTGATCCGTCCGGCGGAGGAGCGGCGGAGCGCATCGGTGATGATGAGCAGCTCCATCAGGTTGTCGTTCGCCGGGTTGGAGGTCGGCTGGATGATGAACATGTCCTCGCCACGGACGTTCTCATAGACTTCGACGAAGATTTCCTGATCGTTGAAGCGCTCCACCCGCGCATCGACGAGCCCGACGGTCATGCCGCGGTGCATCGACATGCGACGTGCGATGGAGGAGGCGAGCGAGCGGTTGGCGTTGCCGGAGATCAGTTTCGGCTCATTCATGGCAGCCATGACGGGATCCTTGCTACAATCGGCGGGAGGCCGGATTCGCGATATTGACACCGCTTATCACCGGGCTACGCTCGCGCCAACACGCGGGGGGACGGTTCATGACGCAGATCGACTACTTCTTTTCGACGGCCTCGCCCTATACCTACCTCGCGGGCCTGCGCCTGGAAGAGATCGCCGCCCGCCACGGCGCGACCATCGCCTATAAACCGGTCGATCTCGGCGGACTGTTCCCCCGCACGGGCGGGCTGGCGTTGCCGCAACGTCACCCGGCGCGGCAGGCCTACCGGTTGCAGGAATTGCGGCGGCAGGCGGCGAAGGCCGGGCTGCCGATCCATCTCCAGCCGCGTTTCTGGCCCGTGAACGCCGCGCCTTCCGCCTATGCGATCATCGCGGCGCAATCTGCTGGCGGAGGCGATCTGGGAGGTCTCGTTCACGGGTTCTGCGCCGCCTGCTGGGCGGAGGAGCGGAACATCGCGGAGGATGACGTGATCCGCGACGAACTCTCCCGCCACGGCTTTGACGCCGCACTGGCCGACAAGGGCCTGCTGGTGGGAGCGGAAACCTATGCGAGAAATCTGGAGGAAGCCGTATCCCGGGGCGTCTTCGGCGCTCCTTTCTACATAGTCGGCGAGGAGATGTTCTGGGGGCAGGACCGGCTCTCCGACCTCGACGCGCATCTGTCGGGGCGGCTGTAGTGGCCGACATGGTGGACCGCGGAGCGCCGCTTGCCACGCGAAGCTGGGGCAGCGGCCCGCGGGCAGTCGTTCTGGCGCATTGCTCGCTCGCCCATGGCGGAGCGTGGAGCGGTGTCGCTGCTGATCTGGATGACCTCTGCGCGATGACTGCCGTGGATTTGCCCTCGCACGGGCGAAGCTGGCGGTGGGCCCCCGGCCTTGGCGACTATCACGATGTCGCGACGCATGCGCTACGTCGTTCGGTGCTGACGGCGGGCAGGGGCGGGCCGGTCGATCTGGTCGGCCACTCGCTCGGCGGCACGCTTGTTCTTCGTCTGGCGCTGGAGACCCCTGAACTCGTGCGGAGCCTCGCCCTGGTGGAGCCGGTGCTGTTCGCCGCGGTGACGGGTGGCGGACCCGTAGCTGACAACCGGGCCTTTGCAGAGGCCTGGGGGCGGGGCGACAGGGAAGAGGCCTCCCGCGCCTTCATGTCGCGCTGGGGTGCGGGCATGGCATGGGAGCGGTTGCCCGACCGAATGAAGCGCTACATCGTCGATCGTATCGAGGTGATTCCCGCGACATCGGCGGCGCTGTCCGAGGATTCCGCAGGCCTGCTCCGACCGGGGCGGTTGGAGGGGCTGGCCCGGCCCGTAACGCTGATCCATGGGGCCGCATCCGCGCCCCTCGCGCCGGAGATCGTGCACCGGCTTGCGGCGCACCTTCCCGATGCGGAGGTCGTGGCGATTCCGGGCGCGGGCCATATGGCGCCCATCACGCATCCGGCGGCTGTGGCAGAGGCCTTGCGGCGTTTGCTCGCGCGGAGCTGATCAGGTCTTGGGCATGGCGAGCACGAAGCCACGCCCCGACTTCACGTAATGAAGCTCGCTTGCCCCGATGGCCACCACCTGACCCCCGTCGAACCGGTCTCCCACCTTCACCTGCTGCAACCGTCCGTTGGATAGCCGAACGAGGGCGCGGCGGTTCGACGATGTGCCGAACACGCCAAGCAGATTAACATCGCGCAGGTTCATCGCTTTGGTGATGGTGGCTTGCTTGGCAACGGAGGCTCGGGTGGGGATTCTGGGTGTCACGACCTGTGGTTCCGGTTCATCGTCAGATTCTGTGGCTGCGGCCAGAGGGCTTCTGGTCACGACCGGTTGGCGCGCCGCAGCAATGACCGGCGGCGTCATTTGCGGCTGAGGAGGGGCCGCGACGGCGGCGCGCGCCGGGGCGGCTGGTTCCGCCACGGCTGCGGCAAGGGCGACCGCGATGGCGGGTGCGAAATTCCTTGGTCTCGAACGGGGCCGATCGACGGCGAGCGCGACGGGGGGGTTCTCTGCCTCGGCTGCAGCCTGGCCACGCGCGGCAATGCCTGCGGGCTTCGGCATCGGACGATGCGAGGACAGTTTCGGGGCAGGATCGTTGCTGGCCATGTTCCGGGGTGCCGCCGGTGCGGCGGCTATCGGGCGGGAGCCGGGTCGCGCTTTCGGCCGGGTGGCGTCGATCTGCGCCCCCGTGCGGCGGCGCGGTGCTTCCGTCAGTGCGAGGCGCGGGCCGACCGGATAAGCCACTCCCAGCATGGCCGGACGGTGTCGTGCAAGCAGCCCACGAAGGGTCTCCGCCTCCGCCGCTTGCGCCGTCAGAGGGCGGGTCGGAGCGGCGAGGGTGCCGGCGTGCGCGGCACTGACAAGGCCGAACTGACCGGCGCGGCTCGTCCGCTGGTCACCCAGAAACAGGCCGGACCCGAGCAGGACAAGCAGGATAAGCACCAGAAGCCCAAGGGCGAGCATCAGTCCGCGCCGCATGCGTGTCCGCTCTCTGGCAGGCGCACGCAGGGTGTTCTTCGCATCCGTCGCAGGGGACGTGCTGGCGGCGCCCTGAAGCGGCGGGCTGACATGCCGGACGCTCTCCTGCGGGGGCAGATCGGGGCGCGGCGCGGTCGGCCGAACAGTGGCGGCTGGAGCGGCGAGGGCGGCCACATCCGCATCGAGCGGCGGTGGTTCGGCCGCCATGGGGGCAGGGGCGTGGGTTTCCCGTCCCTCCTCCACATGGTCGGACAGAACCCCGACAGAGCCCGGCGCATCCACCGCCATCGCCTCGGAGCCCTGCACCGACCCCTTCGCCCCCCCGGGGGACGAAGCCGTCGGCGCGGCCTCGGCCGGCCGTTTCGGCTCCACCGGAACAGGACGCCGGTCGAGAAGGCGCATCGGTACGGTCTCACGCTCCACCCGCTCCTCCGGGCCGAGCAGCGCGGGGGCAAGATGGGTCTGGCCGAAGAACGGTTCGCCATTGAACTGGCCCTGCGGCGGTATCGCCACGAAGGCCACCGGCGCAAAGCGGCTATCGGCGGCGAAGGCCTCCGCCTCCTCCAGCGTCTCCCGCGCGACGATGGCGACCTGCACCTCCCGCCCGTCGCCGGTCCAGTCGAAAACCAGCTCCTCCGGCGCATAGGGGGTCATCCCCTCCAGCGCCGCGCGGATCTGGCGGCGGCGGGAGGCGGCATCCGGCCCGGGGGCCATGACGCGCGTATAGAGTATCTGGTCGTTCGGGATCGCAAGACGCGTCGTCAGCACGCCGGGCTCCATGCCAAGCGCGGTGCTGCGGAGCGCCGCGACCTTCTGGCCGAGGTCGGGATCGCCCAGACCGACGGCCCCGACCGTTCGCCAGCCAAGCGGCGTGCGGTGGAAAAGACGGATGCCGTCGGCGGCAAGTTCGAGCGTGAAACTGGGCTTCATCGGAACGCACCTACCACGAAAGACGGACCGCTGCGATTATGCAGTGGCATCAGCATGGGGTATAGCGGGAAATCGCGCACGCTAGGGGTAGGAACACGGAGAGTTCACTTGTCAGCGGTGCGGCGCCCCGCCACAGCAGAGGAAAAAGGAGGCATATCATGCGGTTCACCACTCTCGCCATGCTCATGACGTTCGCGGCCACGCCGCTTGCCGCGCAGGAGGCACAGATGACCTATCCGACCATTACCGTGAACGGAGAGGGAGAGATCAGCGCACGCCCCGACATGGCCACCGTGACGCTGGGGGTCGAGACCCTGGGGGATAGCGCGAATGCGGCGCTGGCCGAAAACACCGCCGCGACCGCCAAGATGCTTGAGACGCTGAAGGCGGCCGGAATTGCCGCCAAGGACTTGCAGACCTCCGACCTGACGCTCGGGCCCCGCTGGGAGCAGCCGCAGCAGGGCCAGCCGAAGGTCGTGGGGTTTGTCGCCGCCAACAACGTGAGCGTGACGGTGCGGGATCTGAACAAGCTGGGCAGCGTGCTGGATACCGTCGTGAAGAACGGGGCGAACACGTTCCAGGGGCTGCGGTTCGGGCTGTCCGATCCCAAACCCAACGCGGATGCCGCGCGCAAGGCCGCCGTCGCCGATGCCATCGCACGCGCGCATCTTTATGCGGAGGCGGCGGGCGTCGCGCTCGGCCCGGTTCAGTCGCTGACCGAAAGCTTCACCGGCCAGCAGCCGCGCCCGATGATGCGCATGAGCGCAGACAGCGGCGCGGGCGTCCCGCTGGCAGAGGGTGAGGTCAGCGTGAACGCGAATGTGACGATGGTTTTCCGTCTGGGACAGTAGGCCCCGCGATACAAGGATGCGCGACACAGGGAAAAGGCCCGGACAACCTGTCCGGGCCTTTCGTTTGCGCTGGCTGCCCGGGCGTTACCCCACCGCGGCGCTGAGGGCCTGATCCAGATCCGCGATCAGGTCGTCGGCATCCTCGATCCCGATGGACAGACGAACGACATTCGGCCCGGCGCCTGCGGCTTCCCGTTGCGCATCGGTGAGCTGCCGGTGCGTGGTGGAGGCCGAATGGATGATGAGCGAACGCGTATCGCCAAGGTTCGCCACGTGGCTGAACAGCTTCACGCTGTCCACCAGCTTCACCCCGGCCTCGTAGCCACCCTTCACGCCAAAGGTGAACAGCGCGCCCGCGCCACGGGGCGTGATCCGCTGCGCCCGCTCATACCAGGGGGAGGACGGCAGCCCCGCATAGGTCACGACCTCCACGCGGGGATCGGCCTCCAGCCAGGCGGCGACCTTCCGTGCGTTCTCCACGTGCCGGGCCATGCGCAGGCTCAACGTCTCGATCCCCATGAGCGTGTAATGTGCGCCCTGCGGGTTCATCGTCATGCCGAGATCACGCAGACCGACGGCGATGCCGTGGAAAGTGAAGGCCATCGGCCCCAGCGCCTCGTGGAACTTCAGCCCGTGATATGCGGGTTCCGGCGTGGAGAGGGAGGGGAACTTGTCCGACGCCGACCAGTCGAACTTGCCCGAATCGACCACGACCCCACCCGTGACCGTGCCGTTGCCGGTCATGTATTTCGTCAGCGAATGCACGACCAGCGTCGCGCCCATCTCTATGGGGCGGCAGAGCCAGGGCGTGGCGAGCGTGTTGTCCACGATGAGCGGCAGCCCGGCCTCATCCGCCAGCTTTGCCACTGCGGGAATATCGGTGACATAGCCGCCGGGATTGGAGATCGATTCGCAGAAGATCGCGCGGGTGTCCTCGTCGATCGCGGCCCGCAGCGCGTCCAGATCGTCGAAATCCACCAGCTTGGCGGACCATCCGAACCGCTTGATCGTCTGGGTAAGCTGCGTCACCGTTCCGCCGTAGAGCCGGGTGGAGGCGACAACGTTCCTGCCCGGCGCCATCAGCGGGAACAGCGCCATGATCTGCGCGCCATGGCCGGAGGAGCAGCAGACCGCGCCCGCACCGCCCTCAAGCGCCGCCACCCGATCCTGAAGCGCGCTGACCGTGGGGTTGGTCAGGCGGGAATAGATGTAGCCCACCTCCTGAAGGCCAAAGAGCGCCGCTGCGTGATCCGCATCGCGGAACACATAGGCGGTGGTCTGATAGACCGGCACCTGACGGGCACCGGTCGCGGGATCGGGGTTCGCGCCCGCATGGACTTGCAGCGTGTCGAAACCGGGGGTTCTGGTCATGTCGTTCTCCTCTTCGCGCGGGAGGCTAGGGGAGGGCGCAGCCCGCCGCAAGCGGCGCGTGACCGACCGGTGACAGCGCAGTCATTCCAGGCGGGGAGTTCCGGCACCGGTCATCCGTCCGGCAGAGGATGAGACGGAACCTCGCAGGGCCAGTGTCCGCTCGCAAGGCCAGTGTCCGGTGGCTGGACTCAGGCTCCCACCTTCGGCCCGGGGCAGGGCATGTTGTCGTTGCTCTGGTTCACTTCCACCAGATCCTCCCCGTTCGGATCCCCGCTGAAATGGGCGCGGAGGCCCCCCGGCGTCGCGTAGAAGACCCAGCATTGCGGAAGCGGATCGCTTTCATAGACGAAACAGATCTCGTCCCCGGCGGGATACCACTGGCCGTAGCGGCATTCCTGCCCGACAAACGCCCAGACGACCTGCCGCCCCGGCAGATAGCGCTCGATGCCATAGGGCGCGCCGTTCGCGCCATAGGTCAGTGTCTTGCCCGTCGAATACCGCTCGAACGCCTCTGCCGACATGGGCCGTTCGGCCGTCGTGGCCGAGAGCACGGGCAGGGCGGCAAGGCCAAGGGCGAGAGCGGAGAGCAGAAGGCGCATCGGAACCTCGTCGGGGTCACCTCCGAAGTGGGGGGCACCTCCGAACGGTGACAGATCGACCGGCGTCTGGCCAGTCCCTGTTTCCTCACGTCTCCGCGCTGAAACGATGGAGCGTCAGCGGCAGGGCGGCAAGCTCGCGCGAGCGGGGTCTGCGCCTGCGGAGCGGCGCGGTCAGTGGCGTCAGAAAGCCCAGCATACGCGCGATACGCCCCGCCAGAGGCCACAGTCCGATGCTGTCCTCCTCCCGGTAGGCCGCGATGGCGGCGTCGATCTCCGGGCGCTCGCCCTCCGCCGCGACATAGGCGGAAAAGACGAACATCAGCAGATCGAGCGCCATGTTGATCCGGCGGTTCCTGCGGGGGGCATAGCGCTCGAAGTCGATGAGCGTGATGCGCTTCCCGTCCCACAGCATGTCGCGCAGGTTCGGGCGTCCATGCGCGATTCCGGCTGCGTGGAAGGCATGGAGCGCGCGCGCCGCGGCCCGAAAGGCCGCCATCCGCTCCTCCTCCGCAAGAAGCCTGTCGCGAAGGATTTTCGCCAGCGGCACACCGCTGTCGGGGGTGACGAAATAATCCTCCGCTTCATCGACCACCGGCGGAACCGGTAGCCCGAGCCGGCCCAGATCATGAAGCGCGCGGCGCTCCCGCTCGAAGGCGCGCGCGGCATCGCCTTTCTGCAGCCGGAGCTTCAGGCTGTCGTAATGCTCCCGCCGCTTCACCCAGTAGCGCCTGCCATCCACCGCCACCGGCGCGACGCGCTGTGCGGGTGGCAGCGTGGCGATTGCGGCACGGAGCCGGGGGAGGAAAGCGTCGGTCATAGCGGTTATCTAGCCGCTCACGCTCCGAAACGGGAGGGGAAAGAGCCTTCGGGCTGGTTTCGGGGGGTGCGGGTCTTTCAACTGACGCCCGTCTGCTTTAGCTGAGAGAAAAGCCGAAAGGCCCAGTGAAATCGCCGGTGCAATCGCGGGGAGAGTGCCCATGTCCTTCTTCAGCAAGCTCAAGGAACGGCTCACGCGATCATCGAGCCGGATCGAGCAGGGGATCGATGCCCTCGTGGAAGAGGCTCCGGCCGCGGAGGCAGAAACCCAGCCTGCCGGGCAGACATCCCCTTCCGCGCCGCCCGCCCTGCCGCTTGCCGCGACGCCGGTCCTGCCGGTCGATGTGGCGCCGGAGCCGCCCGCTTCCATTCCGCCGGAACGGCCCGGTCTGGTCGGCCGGCTGTTCAGCCGCGAAGCGCGGGTGGAGGAGCCGCGCCGCGTCGTGGATGACGCGATGCTGGAGAGCCTTGAGGAGCTGCTGATCCAGGCTGACATGGGGGTTGAGACCGCGCTCCGCGTCACGGCCAATATCGCCGAAGGACGTATGGGCCGCCGCATGTCCGCCAGCGAGATCCGCACGGCGCTGGCCGATGAGATCGCCCGGATCATGGAGCCGGTGGCGCGGCCCCTGCCGCTCTATCCGAAGAAACCGCAGGTGGTGCTGATCGTCGGCGTGAACGGATCCGGCAAGACCACCACCATCGGCAAACTCGCCTCGCAGTTCCGGGCAGCGGGCAAGAAGGTGGTCATTGCCGCAGGCGACACCTTCCGCGCAGCGGCGGTCGAGCAGTTGCAGGTCTGGGGGGAGCGTGCCGGTGTGCCGGTGCTGACGGCGCCCGAAGGATCGGACCCGGCGAGCCTCGCGTTTGACGCCATGACCAAGGCGGAGGCGGAAGGCGCGGACCTGCTGATGATCGACACCGCCGGACGGCTTCAGAACCGCGCCGACCTGATGGAGGAGCTGGCAAAGATCGTGCGGGTCATCCGCAAGAAGGACCCCTCCGCGCCGCATAATACCGTTCTCGTTCTTGATGCGACGACCGGGCAGAACGCGCTGAATCAGGTGGAGACGTTCCGAAAGCTTGCCGATGTGTCCGGCCTCGTGATGACCAAACTTGACGGAACGGCGCGCGGGGGCGTGCTCGTGGCGCTGGCCGACAAGTTCGGCCTGCCGATCCATGCGATCGGCGTGGGCGAGCAGATAGACGACCTCGCCCCGTTCGACCCGGAGGATTTCGCGCGCGCCCTGACCGGGGCGGAGGCGTGATCGCCCTCCCGCGCCATCCGGGAGCCGCCGGGCCCGCTGGCCGGTGAGAGGCTGACCGGTGAAAGACGGCCAGCGTCCGATGCCGCGCCGATGCGCGCGACAGCGACGGTCGAAGGAAGATCAGGCGCGGTCACCGCGTTCCACCGCCCCGATCCGGCGCGAAGCGAGATGGACGAGCCAAAGCACGATGAGCGTCACCAGCGTCGCGAGGGCGGCAAGCGGGATGCGCCCCGCCCCGCAGGCAAGGCCGACCGCCCCCGCGAGCCACATGCTCGCCCCCGTCGTCAGCCCGTTGACCCGCCCCCTCTGGCTGAAGATCGTGCCCGCAGCAAGGAAGGCCACACCCGCCGTCACGGCCTCGATGGCGCGGATCGGGTCGGCCTGGATGGAGGCGCCGCTGCCTTTGGCCTCCACCTGCACCATCTCGAAGGCCATGAGGGTGAACAGACAGGCGGCCAGCGCGACCATCATATGCGTGCGGAGCCCGGCCGGTTTTTCCTTCATCTCCCGCTCGAAACCGATGAGACCCCCCAAGGTCACGGCGGCCAGCAACCGCAGAACCGCCACCTCCATCGGAAATGCCTCGAATGGCGCGGACAGTTCTTCCTTCAGCACGGCCAGCATGATCGCCCCCTTTTTTCCCTTTGCTACAAGCGGGGGGAGCCGGTTGCGGTTCCCGGCGTGGCGATGAGCGAATGGCTCGTCAGCATCGCGGGAACGCCGCTCGGCCAGGAGATCTCCATGGGGCTCGCGCTTCTGGCCGCGCTCCTCCATGCGGTGTTCGGCGCGTTGCAGAAGGGGCAGCGGGCGGACCCGTGGAAATCGCGCGCGGTGATCGACCTGACGGCGGCGGCCATGGCCGCGCCCTTTGCGCTGTTCGTCGTGCCATGGCCTGAGCCGCACATGTGGCCGATCTTCGCGGGGGTGCTGGTCATTCACCTCGCCTACAAGTTCCTGCAGGCGGCGACCTATGCCCGCGGCGCCTATACGGTCGTCTATCCGGTGGTGCGGGGCGCAGCGCCGCTCTTTGCGGTGCTCGGGGCCTATCTGTTCTTCGGGGAGGTCTTCGCGCCCTTGCAGTTCGCAGGCGTTCTGGTGCTGGTGGGGGCGATCTTCGGGCTTGCCTTCTACAACCTGCGGACGATCGTCCTGAACCGCGAAACGCTGGTGTCCGCCCTGGGCTTTGCCGTGGCGACGGGCGGGTTCGTCGCGCTTTACACCACCTATGACGCCTTCGGGATCCGCTCCACCGCCGATCCCTTCACCTTTCTGGCGTGGTTCTTTCTGATCGACGGGCTGAGCTTCCCGCTCGTCATCCGGCGCAGGTGGTATCCCATCCGGCCCGGAGAGGCCCGCTCGCTCATCAGGCTCGGCCTGATCGGGGCGGTGACGGCGTTCTTCAGCTTTGGCGCCATCATGATCGCCACGCGGATCGGCGATGTCGGGCAGGCGGCGGTGCTCCGGGAGACATCGACCGCCTTCGCCGCGCTGATCGGATGGCTGATGCTCGGCGAGAAGGTCGGGCCGGCGCGCACGGCGCTCATGCTGCTTATCGCCGCAGGTGCCGTGCTTGTGCAGGTGGGGGCGGTGCATTGACGTTGCATTGCCCCGCCCGAACGCGCAATTTGCCGCCCGAACGGAGGTGCCGATGGCTGTGAGAAAGATCAACCCGTGGCTGAAGCTCGCGCTGGAGCTTGGGCCGGTGCTGCTGTTCTTCGTGGGCTACATGCGGATCAAGGACCAGAGTTTCGTCATCGGCGGCACGTCCTATGACGGCTTCATCCTGATGACGGCGGCCTTCATCCCGGTGATGATCGTCTGCACGGCGATCCTCTGGGCGCTGACGGGGCATCTGTCGCGGATGCAGGTGCTGACGCTGGTGCTGGTGACCGTGTTCGGCGGGCTGTCGGTCTGGCTGAACGACGAGCGGTTCTTCAAGATGAAGCTCACCATCATCTACCTGCTGTTCGCGGGTGTGCTGGGGGTGGGGCTGTTGCAGGGCAAATCCTACCTCCGCTTCCTGATGGATGAGGTGGTGCCGATGCGGGAGGAGGGTTGGATGATCCTCACCCGCCGCGTCTTCGTGTTCTTCCTGCTCATCGCGGTCGCGAACGAGGTGATCTGGCGGATGCTTTCCACCGAGGTCTGGGTGAACTTCAAGACCTTCGGCCTGACGCTCGCGGTCTTTGCCTTCTTCATCACGCAGGGCAAGCTGTTCGAGCGTTACGCGGTGCGGGAGGAAGAGCCGGGGGAGTGATCCCGGCCCTCTGATCGCCGCTCAGTTCCCCGGCCCTCTCATACTCGGCCTTCAGATCCGCGGCCCGCTGATCGCCAGCGCTGTGATACTCGGCCCCCAGATCCCCGGCCGCGGAAGGGTCAGTCGCGCTTGCCGAACAGCACTTGTTGCGCCTTGCGGTCCTGCGCGATGTCGGTCTTCCGGTCGGCGGCGATGGCGCGGCCGGCCTTCACGGCGGGCCGCTTGCCCACGGTCTCCAGCCAGCGGGCGAGGTTCGGCTTGTCGTCCAGCGTCTGCTGCTGGCCTTCCCAGCCGATGGCCCAGGGCCAGATCGCCATGTCGGCGATGGAGAAGAAATCCCCCGCCACGAATTCCGCCTTGGCCAGTTGGCGGTCCAGCACGCCGTAAAGCCGCGCGACCTCCTTGCGATAGCGGTCCTTAGCATAGGGCAGGTCGTTCGGCGGATCCATGGAGGGGGCGTATTTCAGGAAGTGATGCGCCTGACCCGCCATCGGGCCGAGTCCTCCGACCTGCCAGAACAGCCATTCGTCAACGGTCAGCCTGTCCCGCTCCGTCGTGCCGTAGAACTTGCCGGTCTTGCGGGCGAGGTATTGCAGGATCGCACCGGATTCGAACACGGACACGGGTTTTCCGTCCGGCCCGTCCTCATCGATGATGGCGGGCATCTTGTTGTTGGGGGAGATCTCCAGGAACTCCGGCTTGAACTGGTCCCCTGCGCCGATGTTCACGGTCTTGACCACATAGGGCAGGTCCATCTCCTCCAGCGCGATGGAAATCTTCCAGCCGTTGGGGGTGGGCCAGTAGAAGAGTTGGATCGGTCCCGGCATGACTCACGCTCCTTTTTCGATTCGAGAATGTTTGCGCGCGCCGTCTATCCGATGCAAGCCCGCCCGGCAGGTGTTGACGTCGCAGCCGGGGAGGCTTATCCGAACGGGCGTGGCGATTTGTTACCGGATTGCGGGCCACGTTAAACAAGCCGCTAAAGAGGTGTAGGTCATCCGCGGATCCGCTCCCGGTCTCCGACACCCGTTCCGGGCGAGAGACGTGGAGACGTGAAGAATGAACAACTGGAACAGCCGCACGAAACTGGTTCACGCGGGCACCCGGCGTAGCCAGTATGGCGAGGTCGCCGAGGCCATCTTCCTGACGCAGGGCTTCGTTTACGACAGTGCCGAACAGGCGGAAGCGCGGTTCATCGAAACCGGGCCGGACGAGTTCATCTATGCCCGCTATGGCAACCCGACCGTGCGGATGCTGGAGGAACGGATGGCCGCGACGGAGGGGACGGAGGACGCCTTCGCCACCGCTTCGGGGATGGCCGCGGTCAACGGCGCGCTGGTGTCGCTGCTCAAGGCGGGGGATCATGTCGTGGCGGCGCGGCAGCTTTTCGGCTCCTGCCTCTATATCCTCAACAACGTTCTCGGTCGTTACGGGGTGGAGGTCACCCTGGTCGATGGCACGAACCTTGCGGAATGGGAGGCCGCAGTGCGTCCCGGAACGAAGGCCGTGTTCTTCGAATCCGTCTCCAACCCGACACTCGAGGTCATGGATATCGCCGGTATCGCCCGGATCGCGCATCGCGTGGGGGCGCTGGTCGTGGTGGACAACGTCTTTGCCACGCCGCTCGAGTCGCGGGCCGTGGCGCTCGGGGCGGATGCCGTCGTTTACTCCACCACCAAGCATGTGGACGGGCAGGGGCGCTGTCTGGGCGGCATGATCCTCGGTTCCAAGGAGTTCATCCGCAAGACGGTGGAGCCTTACCTGAAGCATACGGGCGGCGCGATGAGCCCGTTCAACGCCTGGGTGATGCTCAAGGGGATCGAGACGCTGGACCTTCGTGTGCGCGCCGCCGCCGACTCCGCCAGGGCGATCGCCGAGGCGGTCCAGGGGCACGGCAAGCTGGCCCATGTGATCTACCCCGGCCTTGCCGATCATGCGCAACATGCGCTCGCCGCACGGCAGATGCCGAATGGCGGTACGCTCCTGGCGCTCGACCTGAAGGGCGGGAAGGAGGCGGCGTTCCGTTTCCTCAACGCGCTGAAGATCTTCACGATCACCAACAATCTCGGTGATTCCAAGAGCCTTGTGACGCATCCGGCAACGACCACCCATTCCAGCCTGACCGATGAGGCGCGTGCTGTCGCGGGTATCGGGCCGGGGCTGGTGCGGGTGAGCATCGGGCTGGAGGATACGCAGGACCTGATCGAAGATGTCATGAAGGCACTGGAAGCGGCCTGATACGACCTTGGTATGGGGGTGGGCCGGGCTGGAAATCGGCCTGCCCGCGCCCCATTTTGCTGACACGGGAAAGGCCCGCAGCCGATGCTGCGCGTGTCAGACCTTATGCCAGAACAGACGCCAGCGCGGGCCCCGCGCGCCGAGACAACGATCCGGAGCCACAGGATGAACGCGCCGACGAAACCCGACCTCACGCCCGCCGCCCCTGACCGGGAGAAGGCAAAAGCCGCGCTGGATCTGCTCCGGAGCTGGGCGGCGCTCGCCACGCCCGAGGAGGTCGCGACGCTCGACCCCGCCATCGCGCGCCTGTTGCCGGGGCGCGAGGTCGCGAACTATCCCGACCTCAACCGCAGCTATCCGGCGGATTTCGTCGCCGACGAGGCCTATCGCGCCACGCTGCCCGATTTGCAGAACGGCCCGTCCAGCCTGATCGTGGGGGCGCATCGGCCGATCCAGCAGGTCGGCATCTCCAACTTCCGCCTGCCCATCCGTTACCGGCTGCGCGCGGGGGGGGAGATCAGCCTTGAGACGTCCGTCACCGGCACGGTGAGCCTCGCCTCCGGCAAGAAGGGCATCAACATGTCCCGCATCATGCGCAGCTTCTACGCGCATGCCGAACGGAGCTTCAGCTTCGAGGTGATGTCCTCCGTGCTGGATGACTACAAGGCCGATCTGGGCAGTTGCGACGCGCGGCTGATGATGCGCTTCTCCTTTCCGGCAAGGGTAAAGGCGCTCCGCTCCGGGCTGGAGGGCTACCAGTATTACGACATCGCGCTGGAGATGATCGAAACGGATGGGCGGCGGGAGCGGTTCGTGCATCTCGACTATGTCTATTCCTCCACCTGCCCCTGCTCGCTTGAGCTGTCCGAACACGCGCGCCAGGTGCGGGGGCAGCTTGCGACGCCGCATTCGCAGCGTTCGGTCGCACGGATTTCCGTGGCGCTGGCGGGTGGGCGGACGCTGTGGTTCGAGGATCTGATCGACATCTGCCGCGCCGCCGTGCCGACGGAGACGCAGGTGATGGTCAAGCGCGAGGACGAGCAGGCCTTCGCGGAGCTGAACGCCGCCAACCCGATCTTCGTGGAGGATGCGGCGCGTTCCTTCGCGGAGCGGCTGCTGGGCGATGCGCGGATCGGCGATTTCCGGGTCGCGGCAAGTCATCAGGAGAGCCTGCACAGCCACGATGCGGTCTCCATCCTGACGGAAGGGCCGACCTTCGCCCAGCGGAGCGTGGACCCGCGGTTTCTGGCGACGCTGCATCATTCGGGGTAAGGCTTTCCTGCCGTCCTGCCCCCCCGCCGCGCATGGGCAAGCCGCTTCCCGAGGCGCTGCGATGGCCATCGGCCGATGCGAGCCCGCCTGTGCCAGCCCTGCTGCGTCCAAGGCACAGCCATCGGGCCGTTTTCCGGGTAGCGCCTTCCTCCACCGCGGCAGGTCGCCGGCTTCGGGCCGGCGTTTTCACCGCGTCGAAGTCACGGCTTCTTACAAAACCCGCCACGCCTCCGCTTCCCGGCCGGACACCGGCCTCCGGCCATCACAGCCTGACCGCTGACCGCTGACCGCGACGACTGGTCTTGACAGCGGGCGCGCCTCCGGGAAGCTACGGCCATGCTGGACGTGCGACCTGTCGGATACATCATCGGTCTGCTGGTCGCCGTCATTGGACTGGCGATGCTTGCGCCGCTTGCGCTGGAGGTGGCGCTCCGCACGCCGCACTGGCGGCCGTTCGCGGAGGGCGCGATTGTCACCGTCCTCACCGGCGCTCTCGTGGCGCTTGCCTGCCGGGGAGAGAGCCGGCATGGCCTCACGATACGCCAGTCTTTTCTGCTCACTACGGGGACGTGGATCGTGCTGCCGTTCTTTGGTGCGCTGCCGCTGATGATCGGCGCACCCCATGCGAACCTGACGGATGCCTATTTCGAGGCGATGTCCGGCTTCACCACCACGGGCACCACGGTTTTCGTCGGGCTGGATGATCTGCCGCAGGGCACGAACCTGTGGCGGGCGATGATGAACGGCATGGGCGGGCTCGGCATCGTCATCGTGGCGATGATCTTCCTGCCGGTGATGCGCGTGGGGGGCATGCAGTTCTTCCGCTCCGAAGGGTTCGACACGCTGGGCAAGGTCTTGCCGCGGGCCATCGACATCGCGGGCGCACTTCTGCGGCTTTACATCGTGCTGACGGTCACTTTCATCGTGATCTTCCGCATGCTAGGCCTTTCGGCCTATGATGCGACGGTGATGGCGCTGTCCTCCGTTTCCACAGGCGGATTTTCCAGCTACGACGACAGCTTCGCGCGCTTTGGCCCGGGGCCGCAATGGGCGGCGGTGGTGTTCATGATCATCGCCTCCACCCCGTTCATCCGCTACATCCAGCTCGTCCGGGGGGATCCGACGCCGCTCTGGCGGGACGTGCAGGTCCGGGCCTATCTCCGCTGGCTGTTCTACGCGGTGATGCTGGTCTTTCTGTATCGCACGCTGGTCTCCGGCGCGCCCGTTGTTCAGACGTTGCAGGAGAGTGCCTTCAACGTGGTGTCGCTGTTCTCCGGCACGGGTCTGACGACGGCGGATGCCTCCAGTTGGGGGCAGTTTCCGTTGACGGTGGTCATTCTGGCGGGGCTGGTCGGGGGGTGCACATCCTCCACCGGCTGTTCGATCAAGGTGTTCCGCTTCCTGATCCTCTTTCAGGCAATCCGCAGCCAGATCCTGCGGATCAACTCCCCCCATGCGATGCATCCCGTCCGGTTGGAGGGACGGGTGGTGGATTCGGATGTGCTGAATTCGGTGATCCTGTTCTTCACCATATTCATGCTGAGCCTCGGCGTGCTGACGCTTGGCCTGTCGGTCTGCGGGCTGCATTTCCGCACCGCCATGACGGCCGCCTGGACGGCAATCGCCAATGTCGGCACCGTCTATGGGCCGGAGGTGGAGGCCAGCGGGGCGGTGGCGGGTTTCCCGCGCACCGCGAAATGGCTGATGACCTTCGGAATGTTGCTCGGGCGGCTGGAGCTTATCGCGGTATTCGTGCTGCTGATGCCCCGCTTCTGGCGCGGCTAGCAGGGTGCTGAAAAGGGTTCCGAGTTTGCTCCTGGGCGGAGATCCTTCCTACATGGGTGAAGATCTCCCCGGAAACCGCAGGTCTTGGCTCGTGCCCGGACCGATTTTCTGCTTCTCAGCGCAGGGCCGGGTGAACCCACGACTTTTTCCAGCAGCCTGCTAGTTCCAGCAGGCGATGCGGAGCGTGATCGCGCGGGCCAGCGTGGCCAGCGCCTCCGGCTCCAGCGTAACCGGCGAGGCGGCGCCTTCCAGCGGCAGATCGCGGGCAGGGATGGCGCGTGCGACGGCCCCCGGCCCGCTCGCGGGCAGCAGCATTCCCAGGATGCCACCCGTCCGGTCGAGCACCGGCCCGCCCGCGTCCCCGGGCGTCGTGCGGAGGGCCAGCCGCGCCCGCCCATCCGTCTCGCCGTTGTAGCGCCCCTTGAGGATCGCAGCCCGCGCCCCGCCCGGCGTCGCCCCATAGCCCGCCGCGACGATCTCTCCGCTTCCCAGCGGCTTCAGCGGCGCGCCCGCAGGCGGGGCGACGGGGCCGGGTGCCATCTGGCCCTCCGGCCGCAGAATGGTGAGCTCGCCGCGCTGTTCCTCAACCACCATCGTAGCCGGGGCTAAGCCCTCCGCCGCCGCGGTGATCCGGGTGCAGCCGGCCACGGCCTCCGTGACGGTCGCCACACGCCCTGCCGCATCGAGCCGGAAGCCGGTGGCACGGCGCGTGGGCCTGCCGATGTCCACCCCGGCCAGCAGGGCCGCGCGATCCGCTTCGCCCATCCTGCCCGCCGTGGGGTCCAATGCGCGGCCGGGCAGGGGGTGGAAGCTGCGCCGGATTTCCGCCACGACACGCTTCATTTCCGCCTCCCGGTCCAGCGGCCAGACCGCGATCCAGCCCTTGATGACATCGCCTTCGAGCCGGGCCTCTCCTTCCGCCGCGCGGCTGCCGTCTCTTGCGCTGAGGGTGAACCCCTCCGGTCCGAAGCTGTTCAGGCGCCCACCGGGAAGGGCGAGGGTCTCTGTCGCCTCGAAGGTGCGTGTCAGCGGGCCGTCCGGTGCGGAGATGAGCAGCACCTCCACCCCGTCGTCGCCCGCATAGCGTACGAAGGGCGGCTCATAACCCCGGAACGCCAAAAGCCCGAGCGGCAGGGTAACGCGGATCCCGGAGGGGCCTTCGGTGACCTCCGTCATGCCGAGATGGGCCACCTGCGCGCGGTAGCGGGCCACAAGGGCCGCACGGCTTTCGGGGCCGGGCGAGCCTGTCTCCGGCTCTCCGTTCAGGCGCTGCCATGCGGAAAGGGCGGCCCGTGTGCCGGAACCGAAAGCCCCGTCGATCCTACCGTCATAAAGGCCGAGCCATGCCAGCGCCGTCTGCGTCTCCCTGCGTTCCTCCAGCGAAAGCTGGCTCTCCGCCCGCCGCGCGCTATCGGGGCCGGTCGGAGCGGTGGGCGCCGCCGGGCGGCGTGGCGGACTGGCGGCGAGCATTGCCTGCGCCTCGGCCCGTACGCCCTGCGGCCAGAAGCGCGCGCCATAGGCCGCACCGCGCATCAGGTAGCTGTCATGCGGAACCCGGCCTTCGCCCTGCAGCTCCGCCAGCCGCTTCTCCGCCTCCGCGCGGGAAAACGGTCCGATGGCAAGCGCGTGCCAGCCGGTGGGCAGCAGGAAGCCGGCCAGATCGGGAAACTCCCGCTGCCAAAGATGCGCCCGATCCAGTGCCTCCGCCTCGGCCGGGCGGGCCTCGATCTGGATCCATACCGCATCCTCGGCCCGGGCGGGTTGGCCCAGCACGAGAGCGAGAGCGATAACCCATGCCGCCACCACAAAAATCCGCATCTCTGCCCCTTCTTCTGCCGTGTTCCCGGCTTTGGAGGCGACATTAGCGCGCCCGCCGCCATTTCGCATCCGCGAAAACGGGGGCTGCCGTTGACCGCCCCGCGCCCCGCGCCTATGGAGATGACGACCTTTCAGGAGGCAGCATGGCACCCGCAACCACCCCCCGGAGCTTTCAGGAGATCATCCTGCGGCTTCAATCCTATTGGGCCGCGAAAGGCTGCGCGGTGTTGCAGCCCTATGACATGGAGGTCGGCGCGGGCACGTTCCACCCGGCAACCACGCTCCGCGCGCTGGGAACGAAGCCCTGGGCCGCGGCCTATGTGCAGCCCTCCCGCCGCCCGACGGACGGCCGCTATGGTGAGAATCCGAACCGGCTTCAGCACTACTACCAGTATCAGGTGCTGATCAAACCGTCGCCGCCCGATCTTCAGGCGCTATATCTGGGCTCGCTCGATGCCATCGGCATCGACACGGCGCTCCATGACATCCGCTTCGTGGAGGATGACTGGGAAAGCCCGACGCTGGGCGCTTGGGGGCTGGGCTGGGAGGTCTGGTGCGACGGGATGGAGGTGAGCCAGTTCACCTATTTCCAGCAGGTCGGCGGCCATGACTGCAAGCCCGTTTCGGGCGAGCTGACGTATGGGCTGGAACGGCTGGCCATGTATGTCCTGGGCATCGACCACGTGATGGACATGCCCTTCAACGACCCCGCCGCGCCCATTCCGCTCAGTTATGGCGACGTGTTCCGCCAGACGGAGCAGGAATACAGCCGCTGGAACTTCGATCAGGCCGATACGGCGATGCTGCTCCGGCATTTCGAGGACGCGGAGGCGGAGTGCGAACGCATACTCTCCGCCCCGGAGGTGGACAAGGCAGGCCGTCGGATCGTCATGGCGCATCCGGCCTATGACCAGTGCATCAAGGCCAGCCACCTGTTCAACCTGCTGGACGCCCGCGGCGTGATCTCCGTGACGGAGCGGCAGGCCTATATCGGGCGGGTGCGCGCGCTGGCCAAGAAATGTGCCGATGCCTTCGTCACGACAGAGGCGGGCGGAGCAGGGGAAGCGGCGTGAATGGCAGGCTCGTCGGCGGGATACTGATCGGCGCGGCGCTCATCGCGGGCGCCGCAATCTACTGGTTGCAGGTCTATGCCTTCTATCGCGACGTGCCGGAGGCGGAAGCCGCGCTCACGCTGACCGACCGGAACGGGCAGGTGGAGCCGCTGGCGGTCAGTGACTTTCGCGCCATCGATGCCTCCTCCTCCCCTATCCGGTTCCGCGCCTGTTTCCGCACCCGCCTGACGGCGCAGGAGGTGGAGCGCTTCGCCCCCTATCCCGGTGCGGAGCCGCTGATCGCGCCGCGCTGGTTCGATTGCTTCGACGCCCCCGCCATCGGCGCGGCGCTTGCCTCCGGCGCGGCGAAGGCTTTCCTTGGCGCGGCGCATTCCGAAGGGTATGACCGCGTCATTGCCCTCTATCCCGACGGCCGGGCCTATGCCTGGCAGCAAATCAACCCGACTTTCGCGCGAGAGACCGATGCCAGACCTGCTCCTTGAACTCTTCTCCGAGGAAATCCCGGCGCGGATGCAGGCCAAGGCCCGCGACGATCTGAGGAAGCTCGTCACCGACGGGCTGGTGGAGGCTGGGCTGACCTATGCCGGGGCTGCGGCCTTTTCCACGCCGCGGCGGCTCACGCTGACGGTTCACGGCCTGACCGCCGAGAGCCGCGCCGTGCGGGAGGAGCGCAAGGGGCCGCGGGTCGATGCACCGGCGCAGGCCATCGAGGGCTTCCTGCGCGCTACGGGGCTGACGCAGGAGCAGCTTGAGATCCGCGCCGACAAGAAGGCGCAGGTCTATTTCGCCGTGGTCGAAAAGCCCGGGCGCCCCGCGCCGGAGATCGTGGCGGAGGTGGTGGAGCGCACGATCCGCACCTTCCCCTGGCCGAAATCCATGCGCTGGGGCTCCGGGTCGCTCCGCTGGGTGCGTCCGCTGCATTCGATCCTATGTCTGCTCACCAGCGAGGCGGGAGCGGAGATCGTGCCCTTCGCGGTGGACGGGATCAAGGCGGGCGCCATCACCGAAGGCCACCGTTTCATGGCGCCGGGCCGCTTTGCCGTCACGGGGTTCGAGGACTACGCCGCCAAGCTGAAGGCCGCGAAGGTGATGCTCGACCCGGCCGAACGGGCCGATCACATCCGCAACGACGCCGCCCAGATGGCTTTTGCGCAGGGCTTGGAGATCGTGGAGGATGCGGGCCTTCTGGCGGAGGTCGCGGGGCTGGTCGAATGGCCGGTCGTGCTGATGGGCCCGATCGGAGAGGAGTTCCTGACCCTGCCGCCGGAGGTGCTGCAAACCTCCATGAAGGAGCATCAGAAGTTCTTCTCCGTCCGCGACAAGGCGGGCCGGATCGTGAAGTTCGTGACCGTCGCCAACCGGGAGACGGCGGATGACGGCGCGACCATCCTTCAGGGCAATGGCAAGGTGCTGCGCGCCCGCCTGTCGGATGCGCGGTTCTTCTGGGAAAACGACCTGCGCACCGTGAAGGCGGAGGGGCTGGAGGGCATGGCCGCGGGGCTGGCCCATGTCACCTTCCACAACCGGCTGGGCTCGCAGGCCGACCGGATCGGCCGGATCGAGGCGCTGGCGCGGGAACTGGCCCCGGTGACGGGCGCCTCTCCCGATCTGGCGGCGGAGGCTGCACGGGTCGCGAAGGCGGATCTGCAATCGGCCATGGTCGGGGAGTTCCCGGAGCTTCAGGGGGTGATGGGCGGCTATTATGCCCGGGCTGCCGGCCTGCCCGATGCGGTGGCCGATGCCTGCAAAGCGCATTACTCGCCGCTCGGGCCCTCCGACGAGGTTCCGACGGAGCCGGTCTCCGTCACCGTGGCGCTGGCGGACAAGCTGGACACGCTCACCGGCTTCTGGGCGATCGACGAGAAACCCACGGGCTCGAAGGATCCCTTCGCGCTCCGCCGCGCCGCGCTGGGGGTGATCCGGCTCGTGCTGACGAACGGGCTGCGGCTGAACCTGCTCGAGTCGCTGCTGGCGCCGATCCGGCGGAGCCGCACCGCAATGGCGGCGACGATGCCGGAGGATGCGGGCGCACCCGATCTTTCGGATGAGCGGGTGGAGAAGGAATGCGCGCTGGTGCTGGCGGGCGATCTGCTCGCCTTCTTCCATGATCGGCTGAAGGTTTACCTGCGGGATCAGGGCATCCGCCATGACGTGATCGATGCTTGCCTCGCAATGCCGGGCAACGATGATCTCACGCTGCTGGTGAAGCGGGCGGAGGCGGTCGCTGCCTTCCTGAAGTCGGAGGATGGCGAGAACCTGATCCAGGGGTTCAAGCGCGCCAACAACATCCTCACGGCGGAGGAAAAGAAGGACGGCGTTGAATATTCCTTCGGGCCGGACGTGAAATATGCCGAAGCGCCCGAGGAAAAGGCGCTCTTTGCCGCGCTGGACAGGGCGGAGGCGGAAATCACGCCGGCACTGGCGTCCGGGGATTTTGCCGCCGCGATGACGGCGACAGCCGCCCTCCGCCAGCCGATCGACGCGTTCTTCGAGGCGGTGCAGGTCAATACCGAGAATCAGGTGCTGCGGAGAAACCGGTTGAACCTGCTGAACCGGATCCGCACCATCTGCACGCGGGTGGCCGACCTGCACCGCATCGAAGGCTGACGCTGCGTCGCGGCAATTTTCGGATGGCCGGACTTGTCGGATCGGCAAGCGCGGATATGTAAAAGGGGGGATTGCTGCGGTGCAGAAAGTGACGGATTTCGTCTCCATCACGCCGACGGCGACGATCGCCGTCCAGAGCCACGGCTGGCGGGCGAAATGCCTCCAGCGGCTTGTGCGTCTGCAGATGCCGGTTCCGCCGACGGTGGCGCTCTCCTTCGATGCGGTGCGGGCGCTGGCGGCTGGCTATCCGCTGGATGCTTCCGCGCTCACCGATCTGCTGGGTCCGGGGCAGCTTATCTGCGTCCGGCCCAGCCCAGAGAATACTGAATGGGGTGGGCCCTCCGCCGTTCTGAACATCGGCATGGGCGAGGAGTGCCACAACGCGCTGTCGGAAACCCATGGGCGGGAGGCGGCGGATGCGCTCTATCTCCGCTTCGTGCAGGCCTATGCCGTCAACGTTGCGCGCCTGGACCCCGACATGTTCGAGACCGACATGCCCACGGCGGAGGCGCTGCGCTTTGCGCTGCGCGCCTATGAGGACGAGACCGACGAACCCTTTCCGCAAGAGGCGGAACGGCAGCTCGCCGATGTGCTCCGCTCCATGTCGCGGGCGTGGGAGGGCACGTCGGCGCGGCTGCTGCGGCAGGCGAAAGGCGCGCCGGTGGATGCGGGGCTTGGTCTTGTCGTGCAGGCCATGGCGCTGGGTCTGGGCCGGGCGGAATCCGGCTCCGGTGTCATGCAGTTCGTTGACAGCACCACGGGCAAGCCGCGGATCACCGGTCGCTACCTCAGTCAGAGTCAGGGGCGGGAGGCGCTGGCACGGCGCGAGGGCTCGCTCTACCTGACCCGCGATCCGCGCGGTCCTTCGCTTGAGGAGCTTTGCCCCGGCCCCTTCGACGAACTGATCCGGCTGGGCGCGGTGAGCCGTCAGGGTCTGCGTGAGGAAATGCAGATCGAGTTTACCATTGAGAACGGCCATCTGCACGTTCTGGACGCGCTGAAGGTCGCGCGCACCTCGCGCGCGGCGGTTACCATCGCGGTGGCGCTGGCCGAGGACGGCGTCATCGAGCGGGAGGAGGCGCTTCTGCGCATCCAGCCCCGCGCGCTTTCCGAACTCCTGCACCCGCAGGTCGATCCCGCGGGCGAACGCGACGTGATCGTCAAGGGTATCGCCGCCAGCCCCGGTGCCGCACAGGGTCGTATCGTCTTCAGCGCGATGGCGGCGCAGGCCATGTCCGCGCGTGGGGAAGCCTGCATCCTCGTCCGCCGCGAAACGGCGCCGGAGGATGTCCGCGGCATGCATGCGGCGAAGGGCATCCTGACGGAGCGTGGCGGCATGACCAGCCACGCGGCGGTCATCGCACGGGGGCTTGGCCTTCCCTGTGTCGTCGGCGCCTCGTCTCTCCGGTTCAACCCGCGGGACAGGACCCTTACCGCGATGGACGGGCGCATCTTTCACGAAGGCGATGTGATCACGATAGACGGTACGCGCGGTGAGGCGCTGGCCGGTGCGCCCGGATTGCTGGAGCCGGCATTGGACGACGCGTTCTACAGCCTGCTTCACTGGGCGGATGCGGTGCGCGATATCGGTGTCCGCGCCAATGCCGACACGCCCGACGACGCCCGCATGGCCCGTGTCTTCGAGGCGGAGGGCATCGGCCTGTGCCGCACCGAACACATGTTCTTCGAGGAAGGCCGTCTGACCGTGATGCGGGAGATGATCTTCGCCGATCGGTCCGAGGACCGCGCCGAGGCGCTAGACCGTCTGCTGCCCATGCAGCGCGATGATTTTGTCGAGCTGTTCGAGATCATGGACGGCCACCCCGTCTGCATCCGTCTGTTCGACCCGCCGTTGCATGAGTTCCTGCCCCAGACCCGTGACGGAATGCGCGAACTGGCCGAAGCGCTGGATCGCCCGCTGTCGGAAGTCACGCGGCGGGTGGAATCCATGACCGAATTCAATCCGATGCTGGGTCTGCGGGGCGTGCGGCTGGGCATTGCGATGCCCGAGATCTACGACATGCAGGTCCGCGCGATCTTTGAGGCGACGCTGGAAATCGGCCGTCGCGGCAAGCGGGTCGTGCCCGAAATCATGATCCCGCTCGTCTCCGCTCAGCGAGAGGTGGAACTGGTGAAGGCCCGGATCGACGCCGTCGCCGCGCTGGTGCAAGCCCGCATGGGCGTGCCGCTGGATTTCCGGCTCGGGGTCATGGTGGAAACGCCGCGTGCCGCGCTCCGGTCGGGCGATCTTGCACAGCACAGCGCTTTCCTGAGCTTCGGCACCAACGACCTGACGCAGATGACCTATGGCCTGTCTCGAGACGACGCCGGACGGTTCATGAGCACTTACGTCCAGCAGGGCGTGTATCCCGAAGACCCCTTCCATCGGCTCGACACCGAAGGCGTGGGGGAGCTTCTGCTGATCGGCGCGGAGCGGGGGAAGCGGGTGAATCCCGATCTCACCCTCTCCATCTGCGGGGAGCACGGAGGCAATCCCGAATCGATTTCCTTCTGTCGTGCGGCAGGATTCGATTATGTTTCCTGTTCGCCGTTTCGTGTTCCGGTTGCGAGACTGACGGCTGCTCATCTTGCGCTAGAGAAGTGGAAGCGCAGGTAATTATCTAGAAGTTTCCGCTTAGTATCGGAAATATCTCATATTATTTGCAGAAAACTATCGGCGGGGTTCCGCCGATAAGCGTTGCATTTTTGCCACGTGAGTGGACCGCCCCTGCGATTGCCGCCTAATTCCCCTCCTCATGCCCCCTCGGGGCGCGAATGAAAACCAGTCGGGGAATGGGATGACCAGGACAGGACGGGGTATCGCGGTGGCTCTGGCTCTGGCCTTGGGATCACCGGCGACCGCCTTTACCGACGCGGCGACAACCGCGACGAGAGCGCAGGATGCGAACTATACAGCGGATGATGTGCGAAGGCCCGTCGATCCATGGCTTGTGAAAGCCGTCTCTGCCCCCGCGGCGGGAGAGATGCGTGTCCGCTACGATGCGAACTGGCTGGACGACCAGCCCAAGGCGAATGGCGATGCGAACTGGCGTTGTCTGGCCAAGGCCGTCTATTTCGAATCGCGCGGTGAGCCGTTGCAGGGACAGTTCGCCGTCGCGGAGGTGATCCTCAACCGCGTCGAAAACCGGCAATGGCCGAATTCCATCTGTGGTGTGGTGAAGCAGGGCTGTCAGTTCTCCTTCATGTGCGACGGCACGCCCGACCATATTGCGGAACGGAAGGCGTATGAGCGCGCGGGCAAGATCGCGCGGCTGATGCTGGACGGTGCTCCGCGCCAGCTCACCTATGGCGCGACCTTCTTTCACACGGTCCATGTAAAGCCGGGCTGGTCGCGCAAGATGGCGCGGACCACCCTCATCGGCGACCATCTGTTCTACCGGCTGCCCGGCGCGACGCAACGCGTGGCAGTGGACTGAGGGCGGGACTGAGGTCGCGAACGGCATTGCTGGCATCTTCGGCGGCATCGTCTTAGGATCGGTGCCTTGCAGATGCCGCGCGAGGAGCCTCCGATGACCGACGAAACCCGCCTCGCCTTTGCTCACCCGGAGGCCCGCGCGGCGGCCACAGCGTCGGACCCGCCGCTCGACCGGATCAGTCTGCGCGATCATGTGGTGGAGGCCGATATCGGCGCCTTTGCGGAGGAGCGGGGCAGGCGGCAGCGACTGCGGTTCGACATCGTGGTGGAGGTCGCGGCCCGGCCGGAGGGCAGCGACGACGACGTGGATCACATCCTGTCCTACGACCGGCTGGCGGAGGCCGTGCGCGATGAACTGGCGGAGGGGCGGGTCAACCTGCTCGAGACGCTGGCAGAGGGCGTGGCGGACCGCATCCTGTCGCATCGCCTGGCGCGGCGCGCCTTCATCCGCATCCAGAAGCTCGACCGCGGGCCTGGCGCGCTTGGGGTGGAGATCATGCGGACGCCGGGGGAGGAAACCCGGACGGAGAGTGCGCTTCCCGCCTTTGCCCTGCTGCTGGTGACCGCCGGGGAAGCTGCGCGCACGCCGGAGCTGCTGGGCGGGGTCGGAGAGGCCGTGGTGATCTGTCCGGGCCTTCCGGGAGAACGCCCCGTTGCGGCCAGCCCGGCGGCGCAATGGCGGATTGACCTCCTCGCGCTCGATCAGGCGGCTTGGCTCATCGCCGCGGCGGATCCGCGGCTTTCCGTCGTGGCTTCCCGCACAGAGATGGACTGGTCGCTCCGTCAGGGGCGGCCCACGGTCTGGGCGCCTGCCAAGATGCTTCTGGATGCGAGTGGGGAGGGTCTCCCCGCGCCGGACGATCCCGGTGCGCTCGGCCTGTGGCTGGCGGTACGGCACGGGGCGGAGCGGATCATCGCCCCGGAGGGTCTTTCGGTGCCGTCGGGACCGGTCGCCGTTACGCGCCGACCGGCCTAGCTCTTGCCTCCAGAGCTGCTTTCCGCCACAGAAACCGCATGACTTATTGGCGTCCTATTGTGATGAGCGACCCTGCCATGCCGGAGGCGGCGCTGCCGCTGGCGGGCGGCCCGCTCTGGTTCGACCGGGTGGAGATGTGGGAGCGGGGCGGGCCGAGGAGCCTGCTTCCCGCGCGTGATCTGCCGTCTGAGATGCGGGTACGGCTTACAGAACCGCGTGCGCCGGTGGGGGGGCTTCAGCTCGACCATCCGGTGGTGATGGGGATCCTGAACGTCACGCCCGACAGCTTCTCCGACGGCGGGCGCCACGATACCCCGGACGCCGCGCTGGGCCATGCCCGCAGCATGATCGCCGCCGGGGCGGAGATCCTCGACATCGGCGGAGAGTCGACCCGTCCGGGCGCCCCCGAAGTGCCTGTGCGGGAGGAGATCGCCCGGACCGAGCCGGTGATCGCCGCCCTGAACGCCGGGAGGGCGGTGCCGCTCTCCATCGATACGCGGAAGGCGGTCGTGGCGCGGGTCGCGGTCGCGGCGGGGGTGGCGCTGGTCAACGACGTGACAGGTCTCGACTTCGACCCGGGCATGGCGGCTGCGGTGGCGGAGACGGGCGCGGCGCTCTGTATCATGCACTCGCGGGGCACGCCGGAGACGATGAATGGCCTGACCGCCTATGACGATGTGCTTGCCGATGTCTATGACTGGCTGGAGGCCGCCGTCCTGCGGGCGGAGGCGGCGGGTATTCCGCGCAGCCGGATCGTGGTGGACCCGGGTATCGGCTTTGCCAAGACGGCGGAGCAGAACGTCGCGCTGCTGCGGGGGCTGTCGCTGTTTCACGGGCTGGGCTGCGGGCTGCTGCTCGGCGTCTCGCGCAAGCGCTTCATCGGCACGATCGGCGGTGCGGCAGAGCCTCGCCAGCGCATGCCGGGATCGGTCGCCGTGGCTCTTGCCTGCGCCGGGCAGGGGGCGCAGATCCTGCGCGTGCATGATGTGGCCGAGACGGTTCAGGCGCTGCGGTTGTGGCGCGCCATGACGGGCAGAGGTTGGGAGACGGAAGAATGACACGCAAGCTCTTCGGCACGGACGGAGTACGGGGGCAGGCCAACACCTACCCGATGACCGCCGAAATGGCCTTGCGTCTTGGCGCGGCGGCGGGGCGTTATTTCCGCCGCGACGGGCTGAACCGGCATCAGGTGGTGATCGGCAAGGACACGCGTCTGTCGGGCTACATGCTGGAAAACGCGCTGACGGCGGGGCTGACCTCCACCGGCATGAACGTGCTGCTGCTCGGGCCGGTGCCGACGCCTGCGGTGGGCTTCCTCACCCGCTCCATGCGGGCGGATGTCGGGATCATGATTTCCGCCAGCCACAACCCGCATCAGGACAACGGCATCAAGTTCTTCGGCCCTGACGGTTTCAAGCTGTCCGATGAGGCCGAGGCGGAGATCGAGGCGATGGTGGCGGGGGAAATCCTGCCGGCCAAACCGCAGAACATCGGGCGGGCCAAGCGGATCGACGACGGGCGTGGACGCTATGTGGAATATGCCAAGACGACCTTTCCCGGGCGGGGGCGGCTGAACGGGCTGAAGATCGTGGTGGACTGCGCTAATGGTGCGGCCTATCGCGCCGCGCCGGAGGTGCTCTGGGAGCTGGGGGCGGAGGTGATCGCCATCGGGGTGTCGCCCGACGGGTTCAACATCAACGCCAACTGCGGCTCCACCCACCCCGAAACCGCGGCGCGGCGCGTGCTGGCCGAGGGGGCTGACCTTGGCATTGCGCTTGACGGTGATGCCGACCGGGTGATCCTGATCGACGAACAGGGCGCGATTGCCGATGGCGACCAGATCATGGCGCTGCTGGCCCGGCGGATGCAGGAGCGCGGCACGCTCGCCCATGAGACGCTCGTGGCGACGGTCATGTCGAACCTCGGGCTGGAGCGCTACCTCGCGGACCGGAGCATCGCGTTGAAGCGAACGCCGGTCGGTGACCGCTACGTGGTCGAGGCGATGCGGGAGGGCGGCTTCAACCTTGGCGGAGAGCAGTCGGGCCATATCGTGATGACCGACTACACCACCACGGGGGACGGGCTGGTCGCGGCGCTGCAGTTTCTCGCCGCGATGGCGGATACGGGCGAGAAGGCGAGCGTGCTCGCCCGCCAGTTCACGCCCGTTCCCCAGTTGCTGCGGAACGTCCGCTACACGGCGGGGCAGGAGCCGCTTGCCCTCAAAAGCGTGCGGGATGCGATCGCGGAGGCGGAACGCGCATTGAATGGCCGTGGTCGGCTGCTCATCCGCAAGTCCGGCACGGAGCCCCTGATCCGGGTGATGGCCGAGAGCGAGGATGATACGCTGACGGAGACGGTCGTCTCGGGCGTCGTCGACGCGGTGGAAGCGGCCACGCGCGGCTGAACGGAAAAAGGCCGCCTTTACGGGCGGCCCTGATCGCTTTGACTGCCGGGCCGCAAGGGCGGCCCATTCATTCTCACACCACGGCAGCCGCAGCGCGCTTGCGCTTGATCTCCTCATGCATCCACGCGGTGACGTAGAGGGGGAGGGGCGAGAGTAGCACGATGATGTTCGCCGTCATTGCGGAGACGTCCCGGCCCTCCGCCCAGATCTCGATCACATAGACGGCGAGGATGTGGATGGTGAACACCTGCAACGAGTGCCGCCCCAGCGTCGTCAGGAAGGGCCGGGTGAAGAACCAGTTGGCAAAGACCGAGGCCTTGTTGATCCACCGGAGGCTGCTGTCCTGCCCGGCCGAGATCAGCCAGACGATCAGGAACAGGTCGAGGAAGAACGCCACCACATAGATCGGCGCGAGCATCGCCCTGTCGGACGTCCAGTAGAGCGTGTTGCTGTAATCCGGCCCGAACCAGTGCTGGCGCACCGCGATGTCGAATACCGCCAGCGCGGTGAACCCGACCAGTCCGACGAAGAACACCTGCTCATAGGCGGGCTTCTTCAGGAACTCGAGCGACAGCGTCTTGTTCGCCATGAGATAGCCCGGATAAAGCCCCGCAAAGAACAGTACCTGCCAGCCGAGAACGTCGAAATAGATGCCGATGTTGACCGGGTGGCCCATCTCGCGCAGCGCACCCTCTATCGGTGGCTGGAGGATGTCCGTCAGCCCGAGTTGCGCGCCCAGCCACAGCAGGACGGATGTGATGAGCACCACCGGCCCACGCCCCGTCTTGAAGGCCCAGAGCACGAAAGGCGTGGCGATCATGAAGAACACATACATCGGCAGGATGCCCATATGCATCGAACCACCGACGAGCAGCAGCGAGACAAGCGTGAACAATACCGGCTCCCGCGCATAGGAGGACAGGATGGCCGGAACGTCGGCGAAGGCCGCAAACACCAGCGCCGCCACGAGAAACACACCGATCAGCGCGGCCTGATAAGCGTATATCTTGCGGACGCGGGACCAGATGCTGCTGGTCATCGTCTCATACCCGCGCTTGAGGAGGATCTTGCCATAGACAAGCCCCACCACCAGCCCGGAAACAAAGACAAAGCCCTGCGCGTCCTCCACCCAGCCGATGGAGTGGTGGGTCAGAACCCCGATGGGCGCGTTCACGATGGGCGCAACATGCGCGATCATCATGAACAGCAGGAAATACCCGCGAAATCCGTCAATTAGCGTGAGTCGCATGGGATCTCTCCGAATGAAAATCAGGGTTCGGAAAGCGGAACCCTTTGGCGGCTAACGCTGTAGGCCGGGATTCGATCCGTGAAAAGGTCGCGACGGGCAAAATCCCGCCATATCGCAGTGAGGCGGAGGAAAGATACCGCCGACGGCATGGAACTGCAAAAAAAGCGGCACCCGGGCTTGACGCGCCACCGGGGCTGGAATACCTACGCGCCACTTCGGCGGAGTAGCTCAGTTGGTTAGAGCAGAGGAATCATAATCCTTGTGTCGGGGGTTCAAATCCCTCCTCCGCTACCAGAAGCCCCCCAACGGGGCTCCGGTGGTCGCCGATAGTCAGCACTTGATATCGATGGTCGCGGCTTAACCCTTCCATATCTCTGTGTTTCCGGACCTGCGGGTGATGGAAATCACCGGCAGAGATTGTGCCCGGGAGGTATCCTCGTCGTTGCGGCATTCGTCCGAACGTCGGTATCCCGGCAAAGGGACGAAACCCTGCCCGCCGCGACAGCACATTGAGAACGCATGGCACCCATGCGTTTGCCTGGATTGCAAACAGCTCCGGTTCGGGCTGTGCTGCATCAGGTATTTTTCAGGTGCATTCATGGAATCCGACGCGGATTTGCAGCTCATTCTTCATGTGCGGAACATTAACGAGTTCCTGAAGGGCTTTCTCGAGGCGACGGTTGAGGGCCTCAGCCCGGACGCCAGAACTCATCTCGAGGCGCTGATCGACACGTCCAACGCGCTTCTCGTGGCGCTTGCGGCTCCGCCGGACGGGAGCCGGTCCTTAGCGCAATGTGAGTTGCCCAGCCCCTCCCGGCTCGGATGACCCTATGGGCGGACGGGCGTTGTCTGAAGCCCGCCCGGACCCATCGACAGGAGTGCGTTGCAATTCGTCAGGGAGCGCTACCTGTAACCCTAATGTTCAAGCGTTACGCGAACTGCCGAAAGGGTAGCCGGTTTCCAGCCTTGTCCCCGGCCAGAGCAACGCCAACCAGCAAAATCAGGAGTTTTTCATGACCGCGAAGGCAGGGACCGCGAAGGCAGGTGCACGACACGTTGCCCGCAAGTCGATCTTCGATGATGTCTATGACGACGCACAGTGGGGAAAAGGCAGGAACTTCGCCCCGCGCCCGGCACCGAAAGCGGCCGAGGGAGACGAAGTCTGGCAACTGACCCTCGGCAAGGGGCGGGAGAAGCCCCGCAAGGTCAAGTAAGCCGGACGTTCACTCAGGCGTTGTGCCGTCGCGCTCCGGCAACCAGGTTTTCCGATACGAAGCCAGCACTCCGTGCCGCCGCAATGAACGCGCGACGCGCCGTGCCGACAGAGACCATGCAGTCCATTGCCGCATCAAGCTGATCGACAGCCTGCTGGCGCGCGTCGTCGGATATCGGCCACTTGCGGCGCAGCCAGTAACTTGCCTGTTCGATGGTGCTGAATTTCTGCACGTCGCCGTCGGGAGACGTGACAAAAGACAGGGGTTCACCCCAGTTAATTTCGATCAAAATATACTTCTTTCTGGAAGGTGGATCGCCCGCATCCTTGATGTCGAGGCAGTCCATGAAGGTGCGGGATCGGCATGTCGCCGGTCCCGCCTTGGTATGGTAGAGACTGGACGCTTAGGCCAGCGAGAGGTTCGTCGCCGATTCGCGACCATTGCGGTCACGCTCGATATCGAACGTCACGGCTTGGCCGTCATTGAGACCGCGGAGGCCCGCACGCTCAAGCGCGCTGATGTGGACGAACACGTCCTTGGAGCCGCCTTCGGGCTGAATGAAGCCGAAGCCTTTGGTGGAGTTGAACCATTTTACGGTGCCATTGGCCATCGTAATACTTCCTTATCATAGATGTCGCCCGCAGGAGGCGGCGACCCGGCAAAGCTGAAAATCGAAAGCTGAGCCGAAAGGAACAGGTTCGAAAAGCATAGATGCCGGTCGTATATAAGTGTTGGGGAAATAATTGCGAGTGGGCAAGTTAAAATTTCTTGGTTTGATGCAAAGAAAGTTCTGGAAGCGGGGCAGGGGTGCTCCCGTTCTCACCAGATTGCTTCATCCCAAAGCCTTTTCTAGGTTCCGGCCCCTCCTGGTGGGCAGCTGAAAATGGCTTTCAGGTCTGCCTTGGAGCGGAAATCGTTCGCAACTTGGCACCGTCCGGTCGGAAGGCCGCACATTTCGCATTCATTCAGGAGCTGATTCTCCAATCTCCGGCGCACAGGCATGACACTTCGGCCCGCTGGAGGCCAATCGGGTGACTGTCGGGCGCGGGCTGGGATCGCCCGGGGATCAGCCGGAGCGGACGACTGTCGCCAAGATATTCCGGCGCTGCTAGCGTCGAAGGATGCGATTCCCTCTCCTCCTCGTCTTCTGTCTGCTGCCCCCCGCCTGTGCCGGTGCGCAGGAGCCGGGGCGAGACCGTGACTGCGTGGTGCTGCTGCACGGGCTGGCGCGGACAGAGACGTCTTTTCTGTTGATGGAGGAGGCGCTGGAGCATCGCGGCTACCACGTCGTGAATTCCAGCTATCCTTCCACGGACGCGCCGGTGGAGGCCCTTCTGGGTGATGTCGATACCGCGGTTGCCGCCTGCGGCGGGGCGGAGGTGAGCTTTGTCACCCATTCCATGGGCGGTATCCTGCTTCGCGCATGGTTCGCGCAGTCCCGGCCCGAGCGGCTGGGGCGCGTCGTGATGCTGGCGCCTCCCAACGGCGGGTCGGAGATTGTGGACGAATTTGCGGGCCTCGAGCTGTTCCGCTATATCAACGGCCCCGCAGGCATGGAGCTCGGAACCGGCCCGGAGAGCCTGCCGAACCGCTTGCCGCCGGTGGATTTTCCGCTTGGCATCATCGCGGGCAACCGGTCGCTGAATCCGATCTTCTCATCGCTGATAGAGGGGCCGGATGATGGAAAGGTTTCGGTTGAGAGCACAAAGGTGGCAGGTATGACCGATCATATCGTGCTGCACGTCACGCATACATTCATGATGAACAACCCGCTGGTGATCGCCGAGACGATACGGTTCCTTGAAACCGGCGCCTTCGATCATGCAATGACCGGCAGCGCGGCGCTCCGCAGCCTCACCACCGGCCCGGGCGGGCTGTTCAGCGC
Source organism: Haematobacter genomosp. 1 (assembly GCF_002196855.1). Classification (GTDB taxonomy): domain Bacteria; phylum Pseudomonadota; class Alphaproteobacteria; order Rhodobacterales; family Rhodobacteraceae; genus Haematobacter. The sequence continues at coordinate 177,699 of NZ_NIPW01000006.1, forward strand.
CCCGCCGGAATGATCCTGTTCACATGCCCCATCTTGCGACCCGGCCGCGCCTCGGACTTGCCGTAGAGATGCAGCGCGGTATTGGCCTGCCGGGAAAGGTCGGGGACGCGCAGCACATCGTCGCCGATCAGGTTCTCCATCTCCACATCCGCGATCCGGTGCCCATCGCCCAGCGGCCAGCCCGCGACGGCGCGGATGTGCTGCTCGAACTGATCGATGACGCAGCCGTTCTGCGTCCAGTGGCCGGAATTGTGGACGCGGGGGGCGATCTCGTTCACCAGCAGCCCGGCTTCGGTGACGAACAGTTCCACGCCGATCACGCCCACGTAGTCGAGGGCATTCAGGATACGCGCCGCAACCAGAACGGCGTCGCTTCTCTGCGCCGGGCTGAGGGTGGCGGGGACGCGGGTGGTGTGCAATATCCCGTCCCGGTGGACATTTTCCCCCGGATCGTAGGCGGCGACCGAACCGTCGAGCCCACGCGCGGCAATGACCGACACCTCCCGGCTGAAACTGACGAAACCTTCCAGCACGGCCTCCGCCCCTGCCATGGCGGTAAAGGCATGATCGGCCTCCTCCGGGTTGCGGATGCGGGCCTGCCCCTTGCCGTCATAGCCGAGGCGGGTTGTCTTCAGGATCGCAGGAGTGCCGATTTCCGCCAGCGCCTGCGTCAGATCGTCCCGCGTCGTGACACGACGGTAGGGCGCGGTGACGAGGCCCAGAGATGTCAGGAAGTCCTTTTCCGCGATGCGGTCCTGGCTGATGGCCAAGGCCCGGCGGCCGGGGCGGATCGGGCGGATAGCCTCGATTGTGTCGAGAGAGGCGGTCGGCACATTCTCGAACTCATAGGTCACCACATCGACGGAGCCGGCAAAGGCCACCAGCGCTTGCCGGTCTTCCCAGGCGGCGGTCGTCACGCGCTCGGCGACCTGACCGGCGGGCGGATTCGGCGCGGGGTCGTAGATATGGCATCGCAGCCCCAGCCGCGCGGCCGCGACGGAAAGCATGCGGCCAAGCTGACCGCCGCCAAGAATGCCGATCACGGCTCCGGGGGGAAGTGCGTCACTCATCAACCGGCTCCTCGGGAATGGAGGCGGAAAGTGCCTCTCGCCAGGCGTCCAGGCGGGCAGCAAGTGCTGCATCGCCGAGCGCCAGTATGCCTGCCGCCATAAGGCCGGCATTCGCCGCGCCTGCCGCTCCGATCGCCATGGTCGCCACCGGATACCCTTTCGGCATCTGCACGATGGAATAGAGACTGTCCACGCCCGAGAGCGCCCGCGTCTGCACCGGCACGCCGATCACCGGCACCCGCGTCTTGGACGCCATCATGCCTGGCAGATGCGCGGCGCCGCCTGCACCCGCGATGATGACCTTCAAGCCGCGCGAGGCGGCTGTGCGACCATAGTCCCAGAGCCGGTCGGGCGTCCTGTGTGCCGAAACGATGCGCTTTTCGTAAGCCACGCCGAGCTCATCCAGCACCGCCGCCGCTTCGCGCATCGTCGGCCAGTCCGACTGGCTGCCCATGATGATGCCGACCTGAAAGTCCATCCCGATCTCCCGTCTGATGGCGCGGGACTATAGCCATCACGTGGCGGCGGGCAACCTCGCCCGGGGGCTTCAGGCGATGATGTCGGGGGTAAGCAGGTCTTCGTAGCGCTGAATGCGGTCCTTCAGCAGCAATTTCTGCTTTTTCAGGCGGCGAAGGGTAAGCTGATCGCTGCGGCCGGTCTCCTCCAGTGCGAGGATCGCCGCGTCCAGATCGCGGTGCTCGCGCTTCAGCAGCTCAAGCCTGATGCGCATGGCTTCTTCCGTCTCGAATTCCTGCGGAGCGTTCATCCTGACATCCGTGCGACTGGCCTGGGAGGCCGAATATAGCGGGGCGGAGCCATGAAGGCAAAGCCGCAGCACTTGCGGGAGCGGAAAGTGCGCCCCATATTCAAACCTGAGGGTCGCCGATCTCCGGGACTCCAAGCAACGTCGCTTTTCAAGGACTTGCCACGATGACGAAACTGACTTTTGCCGCCCACCCCTATCTTCTGGGCTTCGATCAGCTTGAGCGGCTGGTGGAGCGGACGGCGAAAAACGGCAATGACGGCTATCCGCCGTACAACATCGAACAATCGGGTGAGAACGCCTACCGGATCACGCTCGCCGTTGCGGGCTTCCGGGATGAGGATCTGTCTATAACGCTGGAAGACCGCCAGCTCGTCATTCGGGGCCGTCAGGCCGATGAGCCGGCAGAACGCGTCTTCCTTCATCGTGGTATAGCCGCCCGACAGTTCCAGAGGAGTTTTGTCCTTGCCGAGGGCGTGGAGGTACGGGGCGCCAGCCTGGAGAACGGGCTGCTGCACCTTGACCTTGCGCGGAGCCGCCCGGAATCGGTTGTCCGGACCATCGAAATCAACAAGAGTTGAAGGAGGACATCATGGACGCGGAATTTGAACTTTCCCAAGCTGGCGCGGAACGCATCGTCTATGTCCGCCCCGTCGAAGTGTCCGAGCTGCCGGAAATCGTCCAGGAACAGGCGCTGGGCGCAAAACAGCTCTATGCGCTTTATGATGAGGACGGCGAGCGTCTCGCGCTCGTGCGGGATCGCCGCATCGCCTTTGCGCTGGCACGGGAGAATAACCTCGCCCCTGTGAGCGTTCACTGAAATCGCACTGATCAACAATGACAACGGCCCCCGCAAGCACCCGGGGGCCGTTTGTCTATTGGACCCTCAATGACCGGAGGAACCGGGAGCGATTTCCATGTCGTTCTCGATCAATGCGGCGAGGGTGAGGGCGACATTCTCGGGCTGCGTGGGCTTGGCACAGACCGCAGCACCCTTGTAGCGGCGTGTCAGCTCGCCGGAATTGTGCCGACCGGTGTGAAACACAATGGGAACGTGCCGCAGCACCAGATCGTCGGCCAGCGGAAACACCGCTTCCCCTGCCAGATCGACATCCAGGATGGCGCCGTCGATCTGCCCCTGACCCAGCACTTCGAGCGCGCGTCTGAGGCGGTGACAGGGGCCGATCACGCTCGCCCCCATGTCTTCCATCACGAAAGTGAGGTCGAGCGCCAATATGGCTTCGTCCTCCACGATGAGAATATTCTTTCCACTCAACATTTTGCCACTAATCGCGCTGCTCATCGCGATCCTTTCCGCTCGCCGTCCGTGCCTGCCGAAGGACGATCATGAAATTCTTCTGGCCGAATGCTTCCGAGGTTGTAGCTGGCACGATCCGACCTTTGTTCGTTGTACCACGGGTCAATGACGCCATTGGATTTCAGTTGGAACGCCAAGACAGGCAGGAGAGTTCCCGCGTTGGTTCCTAAAACCGACTGTCCGCGCAAGACATTGAGCAATTCATAAGAATGCGTCCGGCGTGCAACACCCGCCCGCCAAAAGGATACGGGCGGCGCTGGCAAGGCGCCGCCCGAAAATCGGGTCCACATCCCCCGATCGGGGCTGTTCAGTGCCGGATAAGACCCAGACCCGTCAGCTTTTCGAGAATCTGGGACGCACATTCGGCGACGTCCCGACCTTCGGTCTCGATCCGAAGGTCTGGCGAACCGGGTGTCTCATAAGGGTCGGAAATCCCGGTGAATTCTGCGATCTTTCCGGCGCGGGCGAGTTGGTAGAGCCCTTTCCGATCGCGCCGTTCGCATTCCTCCAGGCTCGTCGCGACATGGACCTCAAGAAAAGTCCCGTGCGATTCGACCATGTCCCGCACGGCCTGCCGCGTCGCGGCATAGGGCGCGATCGGGGCGCAGACGGCGATACCGCCGTTCTTGGCGATTTCCGAGGCCACAAACCCGATGCGGCGTATGTTGATGTCCCGATGCTCGCGCGAGAAGCCCAGTTCGGACGACAGGTGCTTGCGCACCAGATCGCCGTCCAGCAGGGTCACCTGCCGCCCGCCGATCTCCATCAGCTTGACGAGCAGCGCATTTGCGATGGTTGATTTGCCCGAGCCGGAAAGCCCGGTCATGAACACCACGAAGCCCTGCTTGGACCGGGGCGGAGAGGTCCGGCGCAGTTCCGTCACGACGGAAGGGAAGGAGAACCAGTCCGGTATCTCCTGACCCTCGCGCAGACGACGGCGAAGTTCGGTGCCGGAAATGTTGAGGATGGTCGCGCCATCCTCCACCTCGTCACGAGGCTCGTACTGGCCGCGCTCCGCCACATAGACCATCTGGCGAAAATCGACGAGCGTCACGCCGATCTCATCCGCATGGGTGCGGAACAGATCCTGTGCGGCATAGGGATCGTAGAAATCCTCCCCCTTGCCGTTCTTGCCCGGACCTGCATGGTCGCGGCCGACGATGAAATGCGTGCAGCCATGATTGCGGCGGATCAGGCCGTGCCACACGGCCTCCCGCGGGCCACCCATTCGCATGGCAAGGTTCAGGAGGCTGAGCTCCGTGCTTTCCGTCGGATATTGGTCCAGCACCGCCTCGTAGCAGCGCACGCGCGTGAAATGGTCGATGTCGCCCGGTTTGGTCATGCCGACGACGGGGTGGATCAGCAAGTTCGCCCCGGCTTCCCGCGCGGCGCGGAAGGTCAGTTCCTGGTGCGCGCGGTGCAGCGGGTTGCGCGTCTGGAAGGCCACGACGCGGTTCCAGCCGCGTTCCCGGAACAGGGCGCGGAGTTCGTTGGGCGACTTGCGGCGCGACTGGAAATCGTAATGCGCCGGGGCCTGAAGACCGGTGATCTGCCCGCCAAGATAGACCTCGCCCGCGATATCGTGGAGATAGGCGACAGCCGGGTGCGAGGGGTCGTTCGCGCCGAAGACATGCTCTGCCTCACGCACCTTGTCAGGCGACCATTTGTCGTTGACCCTGAGAATGGCGAGGATCACGCCCTCCGCATCGCGAAGCGCGATTTCCGTTCCCTGCGCGATATGCTCCGCAAAGGCCGGAGACACATCCAGCGTTACCGGCATCGGCCAGAGCTGGCCATCGGCCAGCCGCATCGTCTCCACCACGCTGTCGTAGTCGGCGCGGTCCAGAAAGCCCTCCAGCGGCGCGAAGCCGCCGTTCATCAGAAGCTCCAAATCGCAGAGCTGTCGCGGCGTCAGATCCCAGGACAGAAGGCCCGCAGCATGGGCTTTCAGCGCCGGGACATCCTCTGGAGCGGCATAAAGCTCCCGGATCGGCGAATGGTTGTCCTGATAGGCAATGCGCGCGACGGAGGCGTCTGCGACGAGATCTTTCATGCTGTCCCTCGGCTTTCCCCGCCGCGGGGAAATCGCGGCGTGCCGGGGCTTTAGAGCCGTGCTGGCCTTCCGATCAAGCATGGACAGACGAGGGTGATTGCGAAAAGGCGGATGATCCGCCTTTTCCATCCGGGTCGGGAGAAAAATTTTCTCAAAACCCGAAATGCGCAACGCTGTTTTTGGACTATTCGTCCTGCGCTGGCCCTCACTCCGCGGGGCGCGCGACTCTGCCCGTTGCTTGCGTCACATCGGCGGGCATGTCGTTGGAGATGGTTCCCAGCCCGAGGTCCGGGGTGACCGGCTCCGCCTCGCCCTGCTGCGCGAGCCAGCGCTCCGCATCAAGCGCGGCCATGCAGCCCATGCCGGCCGAGGTCACCGCCTGCCGATAGGTGTGGTCCGTCAGGTCGCCCGCGGCGAAGACGCCGGGGATGGAGGTCTGCGTGCTGCCCGGTTCCACCCAGACGTAGCCGCCCGAATGCAGGCGGAGCTGGTCCTTCACCAGTTCCGAGGCAGGGTGGTGGCCGATCGCCACGAAGAAGCCGTCGCAGGCCACTGTCTGCTCCTCCCCCGTCACCGCGTCGCGCAGCCGGACACCGGTCACGCCCAGGGGGTCCGTGGTGCCGAGGATCTCTTCCACCTCACGGTTCCAGAGCACCTCCACCTTCGGGTTGGCGAAAAGGCGGTTCTGCATGATCCGCTCTGCCCTGAGCGAATCGCGGCGATGGACGAGGGTGACCTTGCTGGCGAAGTTCGTCAGGAACAGCGCCTCCTCAACGGCGGTATTGCCGCCGCCGATCACCACCACATGCTTGCCGCGGTAGAAGAAGCCGTCGCAGGTCGCGCAGGCGGAGACGCCGAAGCCCTTGAACGTCTCCTCCGACGGCAGGCCGAGCCATTTCGCCTGCGCCCCTGTGGCGAGGATCACCGAGTCTGCGGTGAAGGTCTGCCCGCTGTCGGTTTCCGCGCGGAACGGGCGGGAGCGGAGGTCGAGCTGCGACACCATGTCCGGGATCACTTCCGCGCCCATCTCGCGCGCGTGATCGCCCATACGGAGCATGAGGTCCGGCCCCATCACGGCGGTATCGCCGGGCCAGTTCTCCACATCCGTGGTGATGGTGAGCTGGCCGCCGGGTTGCAGCCCCTCGATCACCACGGGTTCCAGCATCGCCCGCGCGGCATAGATCGCGGCGGTATAGCCGGCCGGGCCGGAGCCGATGATCAGGACACGGGTATGACGGGTGTCGGCCATGGGGATCTCCATCTTTGTCGGATAGGGGATATAAGCGTTCCGGGCGCGCGACGGAAGCCGCCGTTCGGGCGGGAGAGTGACGCAGCGCGATCGCTGCCCGGAAGGCTTGCCCTGTCCGCCATAGGGGAATACATCCCCACCGGCGTCGGGCAACAATCTTGCCCCGGCCTCCCCTTTTACGCATCAGATGGAGCGGAGCCGCCAATGGCAGGCGAGAAACTCGACCAGATTGACCGGATGATTCTCGCGGAGCTGCAGGCCGACGGGCGGATGACGAACGTGGAGCTTGCGCGCCGTGTCGGCATTTCCGCGCCGCCCTGCCTGCGCCGCGTGCGTTCGCTTGAGGAACAGGGCTTTATCCGCGGCTACCATGCCGAGGTGGATGGCCAGATGCTGGGCTTCGAGGTGCAGGTCTTTGCCATGGTGCGCCTGACGAGCCAGGCGGAGAAGGACCTGCAGTCCTTCGAGCGTCAGTGTCAGGACTGGCCGCTGGTGCGCGAATGCCACATGCTGAACGGTGAGATCGACTTCATCCTGAAATGCGTGGCTCCCGATCTGACCAGCTTTCAGCGCTTCCTGACCGGTGATCTGACCGCCGCGCCGAACGTGGCCAGCGTCAAGACATCACTGGTCATCCGGGGTGCGAAGGACGAACCGGGCGTGCCTTTCGAGGTACTGGAGGAGCGGCTGAAGCGGCTGGCCTGAATTGCGCCGCCGCGGGCCGCGTGATCCGGCGGAGCGGCTAACAGGCTGCTGAAAAGCTCTGAAGCGTCATGCCCATGCTTCATGGAACAGGAAATCGGCCTCGGAATGATCCGACACATGTAGATTTCCGGCGGGATTCCGCCGGATTGTAAACGCTCTCCCTTTCAAAACGGACCCATAAGGCTTTTCAGCAGCCTGCTACAGCCTGCTACAGCCGGATGGCGGAGAGGAGGCGGCCGTAGTCTGCCTCCCCCGCATGGACGGTACGGCGGTAGGAGAAGAACCGTTCCGGGTCCGAATAGGTGCAATGCCCCGTCCATTCCGCCGCACCGATTCCCGCCTCGCGGAGCCGGTGGAGGCCGAAGCCCGGCAGGTCGAACATCATCCTGTCGCCCTTTCCCTGCGAGAAGAAGCGGGAATAGGCGCGGTCCTCATCGGTGAAGGTGTAGAAGAACTCCGGGCCGACCTCGTAGGCGCGCTGGCTGATCGTTGGGCCGATGACGGCGACCGTATCCTGCCGCCGGGCACCCAGCGTTTCCATCCGGTCGAGCACCGTTTCCAGCACGCCTTCCAGCGCCCCCCGCCAACCTGCATGGGCCGCGCCGATCACGCCCGCCTGCCGGTCCGCGAACAGCACCGGCTCACAATCCGCGGTGAGGATGCCGAGAGCGAGGCCCGGCGTCCGGGTCACCATGCCATCGGCGCGGATCGGCGCCTCCGGCGGCGCGTCCAGCACGACCACATCGGGAGAATGCACCTGCGCCAGCGTCACCAGCGATTGCGCCGGCAGCGCCAGCGCCTTGGCGGCGCGGGCCCTGTTGATCGCGACAACCTCCGCCAGATCGCTGGAGCCGGGACCGCAGTTCAGCCCGTGGAAGATGCCGGATGACGCGCCTCCCTTCCGGGTGAAGAAGCCGTGCCTGAGGGGGGCGAGGGCAGGAGAGGTGATCGGGTCGAGCGTCATGCGGCAAATCCGGGGGGTAGGGGGGCAGTCTGGGGATAGAGGGCGAGAGCTTTGAACACAGTTCCCATCGCATCGGCTGCGGTCAAGCGCTCCGTTGCCGCCCGGTGGATGAGGAGGGCATCTCCGCTCATCCCCTGCGCGAGTTGTCGGGCACGCGCATGAAGGCCGAGCCGTTCGAGAAACGCGCCTTGCTCAACCATTCCGGTCGCACGGGCGGGCGGCGCGGCGCGGGCCACGGCCTCAAAATCCACATGTGCCGTCAGGTCTGCCAGACCGGGTTCGGCGAGCGGGTCGGTGAAGCCGTGGTTCCGCACGGCCTGCAGCGTGTCCCCCCGCGAATGCCAGCCGCCGTAATCCACGAAAAGCGCTGCGCCGCCATGCCGGTACAGCCGTGCGCCCACCTCTCCCACAACAGTGCGGAGCGCCGGGCAGAGCTCGACGATATCGCCGGGCCGCGTATCCGCGATCCGGTCAGCCAGCAGAGAGACGTGGATGGGCGGGGAGAGGGCAAAGGCGAGGCGGCCGTCCTCCTCCGTCACCATCACCTCCTGCCAGCCTGCGGCGTGGCGGTGGAACTGACGGATGGGGAGAGCATCCAGAAACTCGTTGGCCAGCAGGAAGAGCGGCAGTTCGGGAAGCGTCGCCACACTGTCGTGCCATTGGGGGTCGTAGCCGGCCAGCGCTGCCGCCTGGGCCGCGCGGAGTGTGGGGGATGCCTCCATCAGGCAGACACGCATCGCCTCGTGCAGGCCCGGCACGCCCCGCGTCGCGCGGAGGACATCGGCCATCAGCGTGCCCCGCCCCGGCCCGAGCTCCGCCAATGCGAAGGGAGCGGGCGCGCCCTGATCCAGCCAGCACTGCGCCAGCCACAGGCCCAGCAGTTCTCCGAACATCTGGCTGATCTCCGGCGCGGTCACGAAGTCGCCGCCCCGGCCCAGCGGGTCGCGGGTGGTATAATAGCCGTATTGCGGGTCGAGCAGGCATTCGGCCATGTAATCGGCAAGTGTTATTGGCCCCGTCCGGGCGATCCTGAGCGCGATCCTCCGGCCGAGCGGCGTCACCGCGCCCGTGCCCGGAGGATGAGCAGCAGGCCGAGCGCGATCATCGGCAGCGACAGAAGCTGCCCCATGGAAAGTCCCCAGCCGCCGCCGAACTGAACCGCATGGCCCAGCGGGTTGCCCGGGCCGATGAACTGATGATCCGCCACACGGACGAATTCCACGATGAACCGCGCGATGCCGTAGCCCACCGCAAAGACGCCCATCAGCCGTCCCGGCGCCTTGAGCCAGCCCTTGCGCCAGGCAAGCCACAGCAGCAGCGCGCCAAGGATCGCGCCCTCCATCAGCGCCTCATAGAGCTGCGAGGGGTGGCGGGCACAGGGCAGGCTCCAGCCGGGACAGTCCTGCGCGGCGGCACCGGGAAAAATCACCGCCCACGGCAGGTCGGAGGGGCGACCCCAAAGCTCGGCATTGATGAAGTTGGCGATCCGCCCGAGCATCAGCCCGGGAGGCGTCGCAACGGCCAGCGCATCGCCGAGCGACAGCGGCGGCACCTTTTCCTTCAGCGCAAACAAGAGCGCAGCCAGCGTCACGCCGATCAGCCCGCCGTGGAAGGACATGCCCCCCTCCCACACGCGCAGGATCTCCGCCGGATGCGCCAGATAATAGCCCGGCTGGTAGAACAGCACGAAGCCAAGCCGCCCGCCCAGCAGCACGCCGAAGATGATCCATGTGAGCAGCCGCTCCACCTGCTCCGCCGTCATCGGTGCGGTATCGTGTGGCCAGAGGCCGGGTCTGCGGACCAGCGCGACGATCATCCGCCATCCGATCAGGAGCCCTGCGATATAGGCAAGGGCGTACCAGCGGAGCGCGAAGCTGAAACCGCCAATGGTAACGGAGAAGATCTCCGGTGAAATGTCGGGGAAGGGGAGCACGGCCTGCATGACGGCCTTCCTTCCCGCTTGTCCGCGGCAAGTCAAGGTGACGCGCGCGACATGCGTGGCTTCGCCGCCGGATCGGCGGGGTGGCGGGGCTATCGTCGGCGCATGGCTTGTGCATGGCGCGCGCGCGTCCATATAAGGGAAACCTGTCAAGGAGGCCCGGATGCAGACCCGTAACCGCATTTTCGACGATCTGTCGCAGCTCATGACCAACGCCATGGGCGTGGCGCAGGGCGCGCGGTCGGAGGCCGAGACAGCCATGAAGGGCTGGGTTGATCGTTTCCTTGCCGATCGTGATCTCGTGACGCGGGAAGAATTCGACGCGGTCCGCGCCATGGCTCAGAAGGCGCGCGAGGAAAACGCGACGCTCAAGGCGCGGCTCGACGCTCTGGAGGCCCGCTTCGCGGAGGCGGCCGAACGTGCGGAGCCTGAACTGCCTCCGAACACCGGCGCGCCGGACGCCTGACCGCCGCCGTTGCGGAATGCTGATGTCACGCGCCCGCGGCGCGTGGCCTTGCGGGCATGAGGAGGCGGTTCGGCGTCCTTTCCCACGGAATTCATCGGCGGCGAAGGTCTGACCGATGTACAATACCCTGGCCAACTTCCGGCTGGTGGCCCTGCGATGCAGTTCGCAGCTTTGCGAACACATCCCCTTCCTGCATTGCGACATTGACCGATCGGGCAGCCATGTTGTGAGGCGCGCCCTTTCTGACAGAACGTCGGCGACGGCACTCCTGCAAGATCGCGGTGGCATGGCGGAAGCCGCTCCCAGCAGCCTGCCAGAAAACATGCCGGGTTTCCCCTGCGGCGGAAATCTTCCCCTCATTGTTGAAGGGCGCGCCCCGGAAACCGCAGGTTTCGGCGCGTGACCGGACCGGTTTTCTGGCTTTCGGCGTAGGCCCGGGCCGATGCCCGGCTTTTTCTGCCACAGGAGAAGCGCTGGGCCGGCTTCATGACGGCTTCATGGTCTGAGGGGCGATTCCCCTCGACCGGCCGGATTCCGGCACCCGTCCGGGGGTATTTTTCCTCCCTCTTTCCACCTCTGCCTATCCATAGCCTTACCCACAGGATTTTGCGGTTCATCCACGACTGTCACCGAAATATCGCTTTACAGAATGGGTCATTGACCGCACCATATCTGGTAGAAAGAGCAGGCTTCCCCGCTCCTTCTTGTCGGACACCCAGCGTCTTGTGGGGTCTCTTCCCCAAGGCCAATCAAGAGAGGTCGGGCCATGTCGCTATCCGAGGACTTCATCGACAGCACGGAAATCCACCCGATCGACATCGTGGAAACGTTGGCCGAATACCGCGACTGGGATTTCGAGCGTGTGGCGGAGGATCAGATCGCCATGACGGTGGAGGGGCAGTGGCGGAGCTATTCCATCACGCTCGCCTGGTCCCCGCAGGATGAGGTGCTGCGCCTGCTCTGCACCTTCGAGATGGATCCGCCGGAGGGCCGGTCCGCGGATCTGCACGACCTGTTGAACCGCGTGAACGATCAATGCTGGACGGGCGCCTTCGCCTATTGGGCGGAGCAGCGGCTGATGGTCTGGCGCTACGGGCTCGTGCTGACCGGCGGGCAGGTGGCGGGGCCCGAACAGATCGACAGGATGATCGCCACGTCCGTGCTGGCGGCGGAGCGTTACTATCCGGCGTTCCAGCTTGTGGGTTGGGGCGACCGCAGCGCGAAGGAGGCCCTGCAGGTCGCCATTGCCGAGGCTTACGGTCGCGCCTAGTCTCTGCGCCGTCTGACTGATGGAGACGGCGGAATGAAGATGGATGAGCTTTCGGCGCGCGGCCTCGTGCTGCTCGGATGCGGCAAGATGGGTTCTGCGATGCTGGAAGGCTGGCTGGACCGCGGGTTGGCGCCGTCGGGTGTAACGGTCATCGACCCGCGCCCCTCCGACTGGCTGAAGGAGACGGGCGTCCATCTGGGGAGTGACCTGCCGCCCGCGCCGGCCATCGTGCTCATTGCCGTAAAGCCGCAGATGATGGCGGAGGCACTGCCCGTCCTGAAGCCGCTTGGGGGAGGGGAGACGTTGTTCGTCTCCGTCGCGGCGGGCACGCCCATCAGCCATTATGAAAGCGTGCTGGGCGCGGCGACGCCGATCATCCGGGCGATGCCGAATACACCGGCCGCCATCGGGCGGGGGATCACCGCGCTGATCGGCAACGGGGCGGCGACGGAGACACACCTTGCGCTGGCCGAAAGCCTGCTCTCCGCCGTTGGCGAAACCGTGCGGCTGCAGGAGGAAGGCCAGATGGATGCGGTCACTGCCGTCTCCGGTTCCGGCCCTGCCTATGTGTTCCACCTGATCGAGGCGCTGGCGGCGGCGGGGGAGGCAGAGGGCCTTCCGCCCGAGCTTGCCTTGCGGCTTGCCAAGGTGACCGTCGCGGGCGCAGGTGCGCTGGCCATCGAAAGCGGCGAGGCGCCCTCCCAGCTTCGCATCAATGTCACCAGCCCGAACGGCACCACCGCCGCCGCGCTTCAGGTGCTCATGGATGAGGAGGCCGGGTTCCCGCCGCTCCTTCGCCGCGCGGTGAAAGCCGCCGCCGACCGCTCCCGCGAGCTGTCCCGATGAGCGGCGGGAGGGCGCCGGAGATCGGCTGGGATGATTTTGCAAAGGTGGATATCCGCGTGGGCCGGATCGTCCGGGCCGAGCCTTACCCGGAGGCGCGCAAGCCCGCCATCAAGCTCTGGGTCGATCTTGGGCCGGAGATCGGCGAGAAACGCTCCTCCGCGCAGATTACCGATCACTATACGCCGCAATCGCTGCTGGGCCGCAGGGTGATGGCCGTGGTCAACTTTCCACCCCGCCAGATCGGCAAGGTCATGTCGGAGGTTCTGGTGCTGGGTGTGCCCGATGGCACGGGCGGCGTGGTGCTGATCGCCCCGGATCAGGACGTGCCGCTCGGGGGGCGGCTTTACTGACCTGGCAGGCTGGCGAAAAGGTCGGGAGCGCCGCACCCATAGGCGGGAAATTGGAAATCGGCCCGGGAATGACACGAAATGTTCAGATCTCCGGCTGGATTTCGTCAGATTTTGCGCTCCAGCGCAGAACTGAAAACCTTTGCCGACAGCCTGTTAGATCGTGGCGGGGCGTATCGCCGGAACGATGCATTTCTCTTGCCGGGCCGCCAGGCTTTCCCTCTCCGCGGCAGAGGCGGCGGGCCGCCTCCTATTCCAGCAGACCCGCTTCCCGGTAATACCGCTCCGCTCCGGGGTGAAGCGGGATCTGAAGCATGTCGAGCGCGGTTTCGATGGAGATGTCGGCACCCTGCGGCGGACCCTTGTCCAGGGCGGTCCTTGTCCTGTCGTTCCAGAGCGCGCGGGTCAGGGCATAGACCAGTTCCTCCGGCTCCTCGGCCCGCGTGACCCAGACCGCGCCGAGGGCGAGGGTGGGGGTATCCTCCTCGACACCCGCATAGGTGCCACCCGGGATCACCCCCTCTCCCAGAAAACCGAGATCGACGGCCAATGCCTCGGCCGGAAACCCTTCCAGCGGGACGAGCGCCAGCGGCGTCTTTTCCGCCAGTGCCGCGATGAAGGGCGCGGGAAAGCCGCCGACGAAAAAGAAGGCGTCGAGTTCCCCGGCCGCCAGTTGCGCGGCGGCATCCCGCGCGGCCATGGGCGTGAGTGTGACCTCCTCCTGCGGGACATTCCATGCGGAAAGCACCAGTTGCGCGTCAAAGGCCGTTCCCGAGCCGGATTCGCCCGGCGAAACCCGGCGGCCCTTCAAATCCGCGGGAGAGCGGATGCCGCTGTCGGCGCGGGTGACGAGATGGATGCTTTCGCTGTGCAGCGTGGCAATGGCGCGAAGGTTCGTGGCCGCCTGCCGCCCCTCCCACAGCCCGGTGCCCGTTTCCGCCCAAGTTGCCACGTCGGACTGCACGATGCCGGAATTCGCCTTGCCGCTGGCCAGCGCCTCCACATTCGCGACCGATCCGGTGGAGGTCGTTGCCTCGACGCTTGTCCCCGGAACGCCGCAATCCATCGGGTCGGGGCAGTCGGCCTCCGTCTCAGGGCCGGAGACGGCGGTGGCGATGGTCTGGCCGATGGGGTAGTAGCTGCCGCCTTCCTCCCCCGTCGTTATGGTGAAGGGCGTTCCTGCGCTGGCGATGCCCCCTGTCAGGATCACCGCGAGACTCACCGTGAGGGTCGCCGCCAGAAGTGCCGGAAGTCCGCGTCGCATGGCTACCATCCCCGCTTGTCTTTTTTACCAAGGGAGCAGTCTCTGCCCGGAAACTCAACGTCAAAGATGGTGGGGCGGCGGATCTTCACTTTCGCTTGTGCAGGATTTTTGTGCGCCAGAGCCGGTCCTGTGGCTAGGGCCGGATCTCCACCCGTTGCCGCAGGGCGCCTGTCGCACGGTCGAAGATCAGAATTTCGTTCTCTGCCGTCACGACCGCATACCAGTCCGTCCCTTGCGTGAAGGCGATCGGGGTCGTTCCATCGGGGAGGGTGACCGTCTCCGGCAGCGGCAGCGGTGCGGCGGCGCGTGGCAGGCGGGTGACAAGCAGCGCGACGATCGTTATGACGCCGATAATCAGCGTCGCCGTCAGCACGGTGACCAGCAGTTTCAGGAAACGCAGGCTCGGGGGCAGCGCCTCCGGGGGGGGAGCATCATCCATGTCGGCCTCCAGTTCAGCGCCATCGGGCAGGGTTCTCTCGGTTCTGATCGGAGAGGAGCCCCCCGCGCGCCTTGATAAGGCGCTCGCCCGCGACGTGCCAGAGGGGGAGGCGCTGTCGCGCTCCCGCCTCGCGCGGCTCATTGCCGCCGGCGCCGTGCGGCGCGGGGAGGAGGCGCTGACCGACATCTCCGCCCGCGTGGCGGCGGGAGAGGAGATCACCATCCTGCTCGACCCGCCGGAGGAGCTGGAGACGCTGCCGGAGGCGATCCCCCTCGTCGTGGTATGGGAGGACGATGACCTGATCGTGGTGGACAAGCCCGCGGGCATGGTCGTCCACCCCGCGCCCGGCTCCGTTTCCGGGACGCTGGTGAACGCGCTGCTCCACCATTGCGGTGACAGCCTCTCCGGCATCGGGGGCGCGCGGCGTCCCGGGATCGTCCACCGGATCGACAAGGAGACATCCGGCCTGCTCGTCGTCGCCAAGACCGACCGCGCACATCACGGCCTTGCCCGGCAGTTCGAGGCGCATACCGTCCACCGCCATTACCGCGCGCTGGTTCATGGAGTTCCCGACGCGGCCGATCCGCGGCTCCGGGGCGTGCGGGGCGTGGGGTTCGAGCCGGGGGGCATCCTGCGCATCGTGACCGGCATCGACCGCCACCGCACCGACCGTCAGCGTCAGGCCGTGACCTTCACCGGCGGCCGCCATGCGGTGACGCGCGCCCGGTTGGAGGAGCGTTTTGGCCAGCCGCCCGTCATCGGGCTCATGGATTGCTGGCTGGAGACCGGGCGGACCCATCAGATCCGCGTTCATCTGGCCCATGCGGGGCACGGGCTGGTCGGAGACCCGGTCTATGGCGGGCGGCGCAAGGCTTCTGCGCGCGCGCTGGGGCCCGAGATCGCTGCAGCAGTGGATGCCTTTCCGCGGCAGGCGCTCCACGCGGCGACGCTGGGCTTCACGCATCCCGTAACCGGCGAGGAGCTTGCCTTCGAATCGCCGCTGCCGGAAGATATGGCAACTTTGGTTGCCCTCCTGCGCGGCTGACCACGCGTTCGCACCACCCGCTGCGCTTTTGCTCAAGGGAGGATGCTGCCTCGAACACTGCTGCCGGTCGCCACCTGTCCTGCGTCTTCGCGCCGGTCGGCAAGGTCACACCGTGAAGTGAGACTGCCGCTTCGTCATCGCGTGGGTATGGCTGGCCACCATCCCCGGCCACGCCATATATTCAAAGAACCGCGCGGAATGACATGGGGAGTGACATGCAGAGCTATTTCCCCCTCATCCTGCTTTTTCTCGCTCAGGCGGCAGTCATTGCCCGTGTCCTGATCCGCAAGGACAGGCAACCGGCTGCCCGGCTCGCCTGGATCATGGTCGTCGGTACCGTGCCCCTGCTGGGCATGGTGCTTTATTTCTTCTTCGGAGAAGTGACGATCCGGCGGGAGACTCTGGCCCGGATGGAACACGCCATCCGGGTTCTACCCAAGATGCCACCGCCCGATCCGCCACCGGTGCTGCCCGAACGGCTCGTCTCCAGCTTTCAGCGGGTGAGTGCGGTGAACGGCTTTCAGGCGGTTGGCGGCAACAGCATCCTGCTGACCCGCGACAGTGATGATGCGGTCGCGGGTCTCGTCTCCGACATCGACGGGGCGACGGACCATGTGCATCTGATGTTCTACATCTGGCTGACCGACAACAATGGGCTCCGGGTCGCCGAGGCCGTGGAGCGCGCCGCGCGTCGCGGTGTGACCTGCCGCGTCATGGTGGATGCTTTCGGCTCCCGCGCCATGCTGTCCTCCGCGGTCTGGAGCAGGATGGAGAAGGCCGGCGCGACGATGGGCGTCGCCTTTCCCACATCGCAACCGCTTCTTCGCATGTTCATTTCCCGCATCGACGTGCGCGACCACCGCAAGGTGGCGGTGATCGACGGTGATGTGTGCTGGTTCGGCAGTCAGAACTGTGCCGACGCGGCCTTCCGTGTGAAGCCGCGCTATGCGCCCTGGGTGGACGTGTTCTTTCGTGGAGCAGGCCCGGTGGCGCGGCAGCTTCAGATGATCTTCGCGGCGGACTGGTTGACCCATATGGGAGAGGATCTGTCACCGCTCCTGTCCGCGCCCTTGCCGCCCCCGCAAGGAGAGGAGGTGGCGATCGCCTATGGCACGGGGCCGCGCATCAATCCGCACGCGGTCTCCGACAGCTTTCAGCTTGCCATCGGCGCGGCACAGCGGGACCTGACAATCACCACGCCCTATTACGTGCCCAACGAACCGCTGCAGGATGAGCTTTGCTCCGCCGCCATGCGCGGAGTGCGGGTCCGTATTCTGTTCCCCGCGCGCAACGACAGCCGCTTCGTGGCCTGGGCCAGTCAGAGCTACTATGAGGCGTTGCTGGAATCCGGTATCGAGATCTACGAATACCGCAGCGGGCTTTTGCACGCCAAGACGATGGCCATCGACGATGACGCGGTGCTGGTCGGATCGGCGAACATGGATCGCCGCAGCCTCGACCTCAACTATGAGAACAATGTTCTGGTCTTCTCGCCCGACCTGAACCTGGCGCTCCGCGCGCGGCAGGAAGACTGGCTTGCGGACTGCAACCGCCTTACCTTGGAGGAGGTTCGGGCATGGTCGCTGCCGCGCCGTCTGCTCAACAGCGCCATGGCGACGCTCGGGCCGGTGCTGTAACGCTGCGCACATCGGCGTGAGACTCGCGAAACATCGCTGCTTTTGGAACGAAACGCCAACCTTCCTGCGTTAATAGGGCAAGTGAAGCGGGGTCTTGAACATGACGGGCCCGGTAACCATATCTTGCTGCCCCCGGACGGAACCCGCCCGACAGGGGCAAGAAGGGAGATGCGATGGCAACCTATACCAATCTTCCGGCCCCCAGCCCGGAGCAGGGGCTGAACCGCTACCTTCAGGAGATCCGCAAGTTTCCCATGCTGGATCCCAATGAGGAATACATGCTCGCCAAGCGTTGGGTGGATCATCAGGACGCTGGCGCCGCCCATAAGCTTGTCACATCCCACCTGCGCCTCGCGGCAAAGATCGCCATGGGGTATCGCGGCTATGGCCTGCCGCAGGCCGAGGTGATCTCGGAAGCGAATGTGGGTCTCATGCAGGCGGTGAAAAGGTTCGAGCCGGAGAAGGGCTTCCGCCTCGCCACCTATGCGATGTGGTGGATCCGCGCGAGCATTCAGGAATACATCCTGCGGTCCTGGAGCCTTGTGAAGCTCGGCACCACTTCGGCGCAGAAGAAGCTCTTCTTCAATCTGCGCAAGGCCAAGGCCCGCATCGGCGCGCTTGAGGAGGGGGACCTGCGGCCGGAGAATGTGAAGCAGATCGCCCATGACCTCAACGTGACGGAGGATGAGGTCATCGCGATGAACCGTCGTCTTTCCGGCAGCGATGCCTCGCTCAACGCCATGATCGGTTCCGAAGGTGACAGTGCGACGCAGTGGCAGGACTGGCTGGAGGATGAGGATGCCGATCAGGCTTCCGACTTTGCCGAACGCGATGAACTGGAGGCCCGACGCGAACTGCTTGAGGAAGCGATGGGCGTGCTGAATGACCGGGAGAAGGACATTCTCGTCCAGCGCCGGCTGTCCGAAGCGCCGGTGACGCTGGAGGATCTCTCCGGCCAGTATGACGTGAGCCGGGAGCGTATCCGGCAGATCGAGGTTCGCGCCTTCGAGAAGCTCCAGAAGCGGATGACCGAGTTGGCCCGCGAAAAGGGAATGCTGGCAACCGTCTGAGGGCTTGTCCCGGCCGCGGGCATGGTTGATCCTGTGCCCGCTGCCCGCTGCCCGC
>NZ_NIPW01000057.1 GCF_002196855.1 Haematobacter genomosp. 1
ATATCGCATGGTCATGCCGCATCCCCGTTCATCAGGTGCGCGTGTGGCGTAGCGCGGCCCGCAGGTAGCTCCGGGCCTCCCGGATCGGCTGCGGCGGCGGGTGGCGGCTTTCGGTCGCATCCAGCGCCAGCGCGAGGCAGTCGTGGATTTCGTGCAAGGCGGCAGCGGGCAAGCCGGGGCCGTTCCCCGGAATGGGGTTACGCATGGTCGGGCTCCTTTCTAGAGCGATGGTCGATGGTCAGAGCAGGCCCCCATAGGGGAGCGAGGGATCAGAGCGCGGCAGATTCGAGGATTGCCGTGATCCGCGCCCGAGCGCGGCGGGTGTAGGAGCGGCCATCCCGTTCCGAGTCGGAGTAACCGAAGGGCTTCTCTGTCGCGTCGAGCGCGAGGGTCAGCAGGTCGTGGATCTCGGCAAGGGTGGCAGAAGGCAAGCCGGTGGCGGCTGCCGAATTGACGTTCGGCATTCTAGGCTCCGTTGCGGAATGATGCATGCTAGGGTATCAACGAATAACGTTGATAAGGCATGGTGCCGCATCCGTCAATGAAAAACGTTGAAACATGACGCCAGCACAAAGCCGGGCAGCTCGCGGCCTTCTTTCCATGACGCAGATCGACTTAGCGCGAGCCGCCGGCCTCGGGCAATCGACGGTGATCGACTTCGAGAAGGAACGAAGAGTGGTCTCCGGTCAGGCGATGGATGCGATGCGTGCCGCCCTTGAGGCCGCCGGCGTCGAGTTCATCCCCGAAAACGGCGGTGGGGCTGGTGTGCGGCTAAGGAAAATCTAACCATGCCAGCCCACAATAGTCTCGATGAATACCTCGCGTCGGTCCGATACAACCTAAACGCTCCGACGCCCTTATTTCTGCTGCAAGGTGATATAGCACTCTCCAAATTTTTTTCTGGGATGCACAAATCTAAGGGCTTTACCTCTCTCGCCCTTTGTAATTTCGCTTATTCTAGTTGGAGAACCGCCACTCTACTGTCAATCACAGGGAACACTCATCAAATACCGGCGATCCTGCGCCTCACTATCGAAGCGATGATCTACGCACATCTCTTTAAGCTCTCGCCAGAATGGAAAAGAACGTGGCGAGCTAGGCACCAGAGCAGGTCCCAACAAGACAAATTCCGAAAAGGAGGGGCTAAAGCTGCCGAAGATGCCCTTCGAAGTGTATCTCCGGACCTGCTGAAAAGCTACCGTCGCCTATACGATCAATTTGTAAGCTTTGGCGCGCATCCCAATCCCATTGCCATTGATCTTGCTATAGAAATCTCTTTCAATGAGGGCGAAGAAGATGGGTTGGCATTATTCTCCCAACTAACAGGAGAAAATGAACGCTATATTTCAGGAATCCAGATCGCCGACGTCGGAAACTTTATGTTATGTTTGTTAAGACATATCTGGCCCGAAAGATACGATTTGCTCGTAATCGAGCCCGCCAGGAAAGAGTTTCTGGCGCAAACGCATTTTTATATTGAGTGCCGCAAAGCTAAGTTTGCGGAATCAACTCCGTCAGTCATGCGGGGAGCGCATCCGATTCCGCCTGACCGGCCACCGCAAGCGGTATAACTAGCACCTCCAGCCCGTCAATCCGGCCAGATCTCTTGTGCTTAGCCAGCTTCCTATCGCCTGGCACTCCAGATCGAATGGCAGCGCTTGCTATGCACGCCGACGAGAAAAACGTAGCACGGTTCCCTCGCCGTCGTCATATATGCCTGCCTTCATGCTAACCGCTTGACTCAAGCTCCGGGCGAGATCCACGATCTTGGCAATTGGAATCAGGAGTAATCATGTCGATTGATAAAGCGTTGGCGATGTTGTCGGACCGCATTCGGTCTCACTCCAGTGCGATGGCTACCGAGGAAGCCGTCAAAACCGCCATCGTCCTCCCCTTTTTCCACGCCCTCGGTTACGACGTATTCGACCCCAATGAGGTGGTCCCGGAATTCACCGCCGATGCTGTCGGCAAGAAGGGCGAGAAGGTCGATTACGCAATCAAACTCGACGGCGAAATTCGTATACTTGTCGAGTGCAAGCCTATCACGACCAATCTCGACAAGGTTCACTTGGCGCAGCTTTTCCGCTACTTCACGGTCACTTCCGCTAAATTCGCGGTCCTGACCAACGGTCGGACATTCCACTTCCACACCGACCTTGAAGAGCCGAACAAACTCGACACTCGTCCCTTCCTCACCTTCGACTTGGCAGAGATACAGCCTCATTTGCTGGTCGAACTGCGCAAGTTCGAGAAGTCAGGGTTCGACGTCGGCGGCATCCTCGCGACGGCCGAAAGGCTGAAATACACGTCCGCGCTGAAGTCGGAAATCTCCAAGGTGATCGAGGATCCACCGGAAGAGTTCGTCCGCATGGTTTCGGCCGGCCTTTACGATGGCAGGTTCACTTCGGCAATTCGGGATCAGTTCACCGGCTTGGTGAAGGCAGCGTTTCGCGAAGTGATTCGCGATTCCGTCACCACTCGGCTTTCCACCGCCCTTGCCGCGACAGTACAGGCGCATGAGGAGCCTGTGGTAGTCGATCCCGAAGAAGAGATCATCACAACCGAAGAAGAGCGTGAGGGGTACATGATCTGCAAGGCCATCGCCCGCGAGGTGATCAAACCCTCCCGTGTCGTGATGCGCGATGCCCGCTCCTACTGCGCCATCCTGGTCGACAACAACAACCGGAAGCCGCTCGCCCGCCTCCACTTCAACAGGGCGGTGAAATACATCGGCCTCTTCGACGGCGACAAGGAAGAGCGCGTCCTCGTCGAAAGCCTCGACCACATCTACGACTACTCTGACCGCATTCGGGCGACGGCGGCCCGCTACGTGGACGAGCACCCCTAACGTAAGGGCAATGACGCCCTTAGCAGCTCCGGCCAGCGCCAGACCGGCGGGGCGGCATCACGATAAAGATGCCGCTGCCGCAGGTGCGTTCACCAACCTCTCCCACATGCCGTGCGCCAGCTTGGTGCTGGCGTCGATCTGCCGCGCTGTGGCCACTAGGCGGGCCTTTGTCGCCGCATCGTTGCGGTTCGAGCGCATCCGGCGGTCGTCCTCCGCAAAGATGGCGCTCAACACTTCGATCCGCGTCATGGTGCGGACGTAATCAATCAGGACGGGGATTTCGCCCTCTGTCAGCGGCCGTTCCCGCGACTTCCGCAGCTTTTGCACGCGGTTGAACAGCTGTTTCTCCCGCCGTGTCATTGACGTCGGAGGCCGGAAACCACTTGTTTGATTGGCATTTTGCATGAGTCATCCCTCGATCATCTGGCGAGTGCGCAGGGTTCCAATTCATACAGGAGGAAAAAATCTCTGAATAAGTTGGGAGCGCGGGTTGGCGGCAGAACGGCCGTCTGGCCTAGACCACCCCCCCCCGATGCTGACAGGGGCGCCCTCAGATCGTGACCCGCACGTCACCGATGCGGCGATCATACTCGACCCACCACCGGGTCACCGCAGCCTCTGTCGCAAGCAAGTCTCGCCCTGGGTCTTCGGCCGCTCGCCTCATGCATTCCGTCTCCAGCACCTCCATCACCACGATCTGCTGCGGCTTCAGGGTAACGGCCCACCAATCGCGATGCCGCGCCTTGGGCTCGGACACGATCAGCCATGCGGCAGGCCAATCGCCTCCACGACCCCCCAGATCGCCCAACATGTTGTTGCGACGGTAGAGCGCGGCATTCAGCCATCGGCTGCGGTTCCAGCCGCGCAGGGGTTCCCCGGAGATGTCGGAGGCGATCACGTCCAAGTCGATAACGAGATCGTCCGGCCCCTTACTGTTCCGCACATAGGTGCTCTTGCCGGAGGCAGGTGGGCCGCAGACGATGGTGAGCGGCACCAGCGAGGGCTTCAGCCATTTGGGATGGATGGCGGCGGTTTTTTCGGCGTTCTCGATGGCCTGCTTGATGCTGTCGTGGAATGCCCTGCTGACAGCCTGAAGGTTGCTCCGATCCCAGAATAGGTCAGGGTTTCCCCGGTGCGGCACGATGTGATCGACCACCGGGCTATCGGGCGCCGGGTGTTTGCCCATCAACAGGATGCCCGTCTTCTGGCAGGTGTATGCGGCATCGCGCAGAACCTCTTCTCGGAGAGCTTGCCAGCGGGCGCTGTAATACCACTTCCGCCAGTCGTTCGTTTCATCCCGCTCGGCGAGGCGTTGCTTCTCGGCAATGACGCGGGGCGCCAGCAGCATGGGAGCCAGCTTGGCGACCTTGGGCCTGATGGTGCGCAGCTTAGCCATCGTCATCCACCCCATCAGAGAACGTGCAGCCGGGGCCCGGAACGCTTTCTGCCCTTTCACGCTCCAGACGGAGTTGCCGCTGCCAGAACGCCACCATCTCACTGGCGGTAAACAGTCGCGCGATGGCCTCGTATGTCGGAACAGCCTCGGCAATCCATCCGGCGCTCATGCCGACTTCCGTCGCCTCCTCGCACAACCGTTGAAAATTGTGAGCTGTCCGCGCCTCGGGAGACATCCCTACCGCAACGCGCGCCGCAATCCCGCCCGATGCGGACAGTGGAAAAGACTGGTGATCCATCATCCCGCCTCCGGCACGATCTGGATGCTAGCGACGCCAATCGCTTCCGCTGGCTCGTCCTCGGTCTGAACGTCCGCTCCAGTGTTGTCCTCACCGCCCTAGAACCGCGGCTCGGCCAGGCCCTCCACAGCCCATCGTCGGATGGCTTTCCGTCGCTCTTCCTCTTCCACCAGCATGGGCTTCAACGCCGCGTTGATCTGGTCGCGGGAGAGGCCGCGTTGGTGCAGGAGCCGGGCGGTTCCCAGCATTCGGCCAAGAACAGCCTCCACCAGCAGATCATCCAGCGCTTTAATTTGTTCAGACATGTGAGCCTCCACCCCTTCCGTCGCGGCCTCGCTTGACCGCGAGCTTCCAACCATCATTGGTACCAGGAGTGCCGTCCGTGTCCCGCTGAGCGACCCAGAGCGACCCGTTGGCAGTCACAGCTTCGCCCTTGCGGTAGGACTTGCCTGCTTCATGGGTGCCCACGTAGGTGAGCGGAGGATGCGCCTCCAAGGTTGCCATGCGAGCCTCCAGCGCGGCGATCTGTTGCCCCTGCCACTGCAGCGTGATGACGGTTTCCGCTTGGTGGGTATTCTGGGCAATCAGTTCCTCGCCCAAGCTTTTCCGCAGCTGCGCCACCGTCTTCCCGAGCATGCCGGCGACGCGGATCAATGTCGTTTCCACCATGTCCTTCGCGACCTGGCTGTGCAGGGCGGCACGTTCCTGCTGGTTCAGGGTCGGATTCCACGCCGGGATTTCCACGGGGGTCACGTTAAGCGGCGGCGGCACCAACGGAGTGATCGGATTCGGGGCGGGAGTCGGCGGAGCCGCGGGAGCAGGAACCACGGCCTTGACACTCGGGATCAGGCGATTGCCGGCGGCGTCCACTTTGAGCAGCGCCAGTTCCGCGGGGATCATGGGCTGTTCCGCGTCCCACTTCTTCCAGGCGGCGAAGGTGGCTTCCTCTGTGGTCATGGCGAGCCTCACAGATCGAATTCGAAGCCGGTGATGCTCGCAACGGCATCATCGCGAACCCGCTGTGCCGCGGCATAAGAGATGACCTTGTATGCGGTGCTGTTCGTCTGCCACATGCTGGTCAGGACGGACGAGGCGTTCGGAACGCTGGGCGGCGCATCATCCATCACGACGTCGGCGTTCTGGCTGGAATGAAGCTCCATCTCGCCAATGTCGCCGACAAACCCTCGGGCATCGAGGGCCAGGAGCGTGCTGGACAGTCCCGTGCTGACGAAGACCGGACGGCCCAGCAGTTCGCCGCCTTGTGGCGTGACGGTCGGGAAGGCCAGCGCGCCCGTCGTCGTGGTGGTCGTAGCCAGCCCATTCAGCACGTCCGGCCCGGCGGCAAAGACGATGCTCGCGCCCGGCTTTCCGTTGACCGCGGTCAGGAGCTTGCGGAGATCAGCGGTGATCTGGACTGCCGTGGTGCCGGAAGACGTATAGGTAGCGATAGCGCCCGTCACGGCGCGCAGCAGGAACTCGGCATCCAGCGCCTCGCTCACGGCCGTCTGCATCTCGCTCAGCAGGAGAGCGAGCCCGGCATCGCCGCTGGCGCTGATCATCTCGGAGGTCATCACCATCAGGGTCACGGCCTTGAACGGCTGGAGCACCGCGCCTGCCACCGTGAAGGCCCCGACCGGAATGGGAAGGCCTTCGCCGTTCACTCCGGCAGGCAGGCGGAGGGTCACGGCAGCCGCTCGTGTCCGCATCGGAGCGCGGGTCATGCCAAGGTCATCTTCGAGAAGGCTCACGAAAATCGACCGACCACGCAGCGACTGGATGAACGTGGTGGTTAGACCGGACCAGTCGGCCAGCGCACCCGCCCATTGCGGGTTTGTGGTTCGTCCGGCGGTGACAGCTGCCTTCGCGATCAGCAGGGACCGCTCGGGGGCGCCGACGAGCCCGCCAAGCCCGGCTTGCTGCGATGCCTGCGCTTTCACGACCCAGGCGAAGGCCTCCAGATCAGCGTCGGGAGAAGGTTTCAGGTAGCCCATGCTCAACCCCTTGTTTTGCGTTGAACGAAGAATCGCAGATGTGGATCTTCGGCTCCACGGGGCAGGCGGATTTCCGGAGCGAAACCCGCAACCCGCCACTGCCAGCCGCTGCGTTCTTCGCTCCCCCGCTCCACGCCCCGGCCCTCGTTCCGGCGGAGCCATTTGCCCAAGGCCCGGGCGGAGCCAATGGCCAGTTGATCGAGAGCATTGAGCAACTCCGGTGACCCGTCCCGCATTACCTCCGCCGCCGTGAACCAGTCGGCGCCGGTCTGATGCTGTAGAAGCTGCAACAGATCGCGCTCCGGCGGCACAGCCCGCCGGTTTGCGAGCGTGGCTTCGATCCGCTCCAATCGCGTCTCCAGCGGGGACAGCACTTCCGCGATGGCCGCGGCGAACCAGTCGGGCACTTCGGTCATCGCCCATCCTCCGCTTTCCGCCTGCGCCAGTTGCCCACGGTCTGCGGGCTGCATCCCACGCGCCGCGCAATCTCCCGATCCGACAGGCCCGGTTCGGTTGTCAGAAGATCCAGCACGGCTGCGCGGCGCTGGGCCGGGCGCTGGGCGGGTGTATGGGTCTGGCACATGCCTTGCACCCCTGCGGCTATAGCCTCGAAGTCGGCGCGCAGCGTGGCAATCATCGCCTCATCGTCGTGAATGTCTCGGGTGAACCCCCGGTCATTGAGATGCGCCAACCATGCCAGCCGGGCACGCATCCCCTCGATGGACGGCGCGGGCGTCCGGTCCATGTGTCGCTCAAGCGCGGCCTGTCGGGCGCGGACATGGGCCGGGGCATCATAGTATGGTTCGAAGGTGATGCGGTCCGTCACCAACTTCTCCCAGGCGGCATGTTCGGCCCAGATGCCATGCAGGGTATCGGGCAGAGGTGCAGCCGCCTGTATGGCAGCCCACATGGCCGGTGTGGGGTTGCCTGCCACCCAGCCCTTGAAGCTGTCCCCTCCCTCGCGCAGCGGCAGCAATGCGCGGCGCAGGCGCTTCTCCAGATCGGTCGGGACGAACACCGCCTTTTCCGACCCGTACTCCGCCAGGAGCTCCTTGCACCGGGCGAGGCGGTTGGCCTCCCGATCAGCGCGGCGGCGGGCTTGCTCGGCCTTGTAGCCCGGTTCCTTCTCCTCCATCCAATCCGCGAAGCCAGCGAAGGGATTGCCCGACTGCGGCGCGGCTTGCTTCGCGGCGTCCAGTTTGGACAGCGCCTGTTGCAGCGTCACCCCGGCGCGCGCTGCCAGCACCTCGGCTCTTCCCCTGGCAGCGAGCCGTTCCCCTTCGGTCTTGCCGCCCAGCATCAGCGCCCGGACCTTGCGCAGCTTCTCCATGTCCAATGTGGACGAAGGGTGGATGGTCATTTCCACGCCTCCGGGCCTTCGAGGTCGCGATGATGCTCGTCAACGACAGCGCGGATTACGTCGGTGTGGCACTTGCGTTCTGCCACGCTCTCGTATGTGCCACATGCGCCACAAGTGCCATCACCATTGTTTTTACTTGATTTTTCGATGACGCTTAGCGGCGCTGTGGCACTTGTTGCACTTGTGGCAGCTTTTTCGGGGTGGTCCGCGAGGTATCGTTGCAGCGGGTCCGCGAAGTCCGCGAGTACGTAGCAGCTCCCCATCCGATCCCGTCTCGGTTTGACACCGAACGGCTTGAGGAGCTTCGCGACACCGCGTGCAGTGATGGACGATCCACGCCGCCAGTCGGCCCAGGGGCTGTCCTCCATGCGGCACAACTCCACCACCAGATCGCTGCTGCTGATCTGCTCTCCCTTCCAGCCGCCAAGGATTTCGGCAATGTCACGAAGCAGCAGAACGCCGGCCGATTGCGGCTCATCGTCGGCCTGTGCCGCCGCCCCGATCAGGGCAGACCTGATCGCTTTCGGCCAGATGCCCCCAGCCGCATCGGCGATGGCACAGATGGCACGCGCGTTGTCCTGCGCCCGGTCGTTCAGTTCGTCGGGCACATGAGGATCTGCATCAGCGAGACGCAGGGCATTGTCCTTGGCCCACCGGGCCGCCTTCCTGCGTAGCGGGAGGAAGTCATTGATCCGGTCGGCGCGGAAGCGTTCGACCACCTCGCCTGGTTGCTTGCGACGCAACTGAACCACCAGTGCCCGGTCTTCCAACGTGTCGGGCAACTGGCCGATCATGGCGATGCACTTCGGCGACCAGACCTTGAACCGACGCGGCTCATGGTCATCGCCGACCGAGCGCCAAACATAGGCGGAGAGACGGTTGTGGCCGCCGTTCAACACCCCGCGCAGTTCGTCATTCTCAGCGAGGAAAGTGTCCCCCTCATCGATCAGGACAGTCGGCGCGTACTTCTCGATCACCCGAAACAGCACTGACGTAGAGATGTTCACCGCGTGCATGCTCTTCGGTGTCAGTGCGCCAATGATCGAGAGGGCGGTGGTCTTGCCGCACCGCTTCTCCGGGCTGACAAAAGCCAAGACCGGCGAAATATCGGCCGCATCGTGTGCCCAGGCATGAAGCGTCCATGCCGCCATCAGCGGAGCGGAATGCTCTGGCAGGATGAAAAAGCGCAGGATCGCGGACTGGATCCCGGTCAACAACGCGGACCCGTTCACGGCCGATGTCCAGGGCTCCACATCCTCAAATGGATCGGCGCCGCTGTCTTCCTCCCCCTCCTGCCGGATGGTCTTCACCGCAGCATCCAGCGCAGAGGCCCGGATGCCCAGTGCCTTCGCCACTGTCGCCCGTTCGGCCTCGTAGGCCAGTGGCTCCAGCTTCGCCAATCGCTCGGCCTCCGCCTTCATCGCGTTTAGATCGGCGACGGGGCTCTCAGAGCTAGCAGCCACTCGCTCTGCCTCAGCCTGCATGATTTCTGACCAGCTGGTCATGCTTGGCCTCCTGTATTCACGGTGGCTAGGAACGCTGCACGTTCCTTTGGAGGCAGCGTGGACCACAGCGCCGCCAACAACCGCTTTCGAGTGTCGAGACCAAGCGCGCGGGATTGAAGGCTGCGGAGCGCGGCCAGTCCATAGGCAGCGACCTCATGCGGTGGGGCGGCTTCCGCCCACAACGTCGCTTCCCCATAGACGAAGCCGAATGCGTCATGCTGCGGTCCGGGCGAGCGTATGCGATCCAGGAACCCGGCACAGATCGCTGCTGCGTCTTCTGGATCGCAGTCGCCGATGGCCAGACACAAGGTTTCAGCTCGGCACAGCCGAAGGCGCGCGGCCGGAGGAATGCCGGACCAAGAAGAGTTCGAGCGGGCGTTCATGCTTCACCTCCGAGTATCTCAGCCAATCGCTCGATCTGTTCGCGCTCCGACTGCTCCGCGACCTTGACCGCGTGGAGTGCCCCGGCTGGCAGGAAGAATTCGATCTGCTCCCGCAGCAGCTCCCGCAGCAGGCGGGCTGGCATCGCTTCCGCCTCCACGGTCTCGCGGATGTGCAGGGCGCGACGGTCGGTCTCTTTCCTCGGCTTGCCCGGCAGGTCATATTCCCTGATCTGGCGTTCGGTGATGCCGAGCCTGATGAACGACATCCTGATGGCGGGATCGAGGTGTTCACGGAGTTCCCGCTCCAGCGCTTGGTCGATCAGCACTCCGGCAGGATCATAGTCGCCGACGTAAAATACGACGCATTCACGTGCATCCTGGCAGTGGTAGTTGATCGAGTTTGCCGCCTCATATGCGAGGGTGATGCTGGAAAACCCGCCGGCCGGGTACAAGCTCACGGCCAGCTCCTCGCAGGTGTCCTGAATGACCCCCGCAATGGAACGGCTTTCGCACCAGACCTCGATGTAGACCGACGACTGCGCCCAGAGATCGGCACGATAGAGGCTGGACACCCGCCTCAGGAAATCCGCGGTCCCGCCAAACGTGTCGGTATGATAGCCGCGACGAGTTGCGTCTGCGATCCAGCCATAGGGCACCCGACCCGAACGGCGAAGCTTCTTCACCCGGTCCTGGACGTGGCGGTATCCACGCTCCGACTTCTCGACCGGCTCCGGCAAGCGAGGGTCCGTCATCCTGTAGAACACGTGCCGGACGCTCTGCGGATGGTCCTCGGCCAGTACGCCTATGATCTGGTTGTCCAGTTGCTCCACGGCCGCCGCTGTACGACGTTCCCGCTTTATCGTGCGGGTGCGATAAACAGCGCCTGTCATGCTGCGCCTCCCGCGAATACAAGATCGGCGACATTGGCCGCGAGATGATCGGCCAGTCCGAAGCGACGTGCGATCAGAACTGAGCGGAGATGATGGGCTGTTGCGGGGAAATGGTGGTACGTGATAGTCTGCATCGAAAGCTCTCCATCTTTGATATTCGCCCCGTTCGCCGTGCCACCGGCGGGCGGGGTTTCCATTTCGGGAATCATGATCAGTCCTTTCAGGCCGCCGCGCGCGACTGCTCCCACGCCTCGATTTCATCGAGACGCCAGCGAGTGCAGCCGGGGGAA
Source organism: Haematobacter genomosp. 1 (assembly GCF_002196855.1). Taxonomy (GTDB): domain Bacteria; phylum Pseudomonadota; class Alphaproteobacteria; order Rhodobacterales; family Rhodobacteraceae; genus Haematobacter. Next base: position 10,962 of record NZ_NIPW01000057.1, read on the forward strand.
AGTTTCACTGGCTTTGGAAAGCTTGGGTCTTTCTTCAGCCATGCCCAAATTGTCGGTCGGCTGACGGAATATCGGCCAGCAAGATGCTGGTCAGATACATAGGAGGGGCCGGTACCAACGACGGTCTCCTGAGTATGGGTCGAGAACATGTCGCATCCTGTTACGAACTACGGATGCAGACGAAAATGGCGGAGCGCCTTTGTGAGGTTAAATCAGCCTAACCTACAAATCTTCCGATGCCCTTGACCGCAATCAGAATCTCAGATGGTTGGTAGGTGAGGTCGCGCATTTCATCGTAGACGCTTCGATACATTCCGGCGGCCGCCTTCGGTATTCGATCTCCACCTCTGCTCAAGTTGTCGCGGAAAGTCTTGAGTTGGGATTTGGATATACCCGACGCTCGCGCGACCTCTGCCAAAGCATCCTGGAGGTCCTCACCGTGCTTGTCCTTCAAAATCGATACGGCAGCCGCTGCATAGGCAAGAGGGTAAACCTTTCTGCTTGGCTTCGTCGTGCCGATCCTACCCTGAGCCCTTTTTCGCTTAAGAAAGGTCGTGTCCGCGTTGTCCATAAGCATGATTTGCAAGGGATCGATAAGGCTCCGGTCAACCCCCATTTCCCGAAGGTGTTCTCTAAGAGTTCGCAATAGGCCGTATTGCCAGTCGTCGGCCTTGGCGTCATATCGGCGACGTACTTCAAGGAGTGACGCCAAAAGCCTTTCCTGCCCTTTACTGTCATCACTGTCATTCGCGGAGGTCAATTCTTCACCCCGAGAAACAAGGCCCAATCCCTCATCATGGCGCGTCGCCGCTCCAGCATGTCACCGCGTCGATAAGCCCGCTCCACTTCCGAACCCACGGCGTGTGCCAAAGCGATCTCTGCCATGTCACGGGGGTACTCTGTGCGCTCAGCGGCCCAATCCCTGAACGTTGATCGGAGACCATGCGGCACAGCTGGGCGCCCGGAGCGAGGATCGCGCCAACCCGCTTTCTCGACGGGTCCCCCGACCTTTTCGGCCTGCGCCTCCGCGGTCGCTTGCATCCGCCGCATGACTGCGCTGATCGTCATGTCCGATAGCTGCCCGCCGCGGGGAGCGGCGAAGACATATGGAGAGCCCACCATCCTCGGCATGGCCTTCACGATCTCGACTGCGGCCGGGACCAGAGGCACTCGGTGCTCTCGTTCGGCTTTCATCCTGGCGGCGGGTATCGTCCAAAGCCCAGCATCCAGGTCGAATTCGTCCCAAGTTGCTCCGCGCACTTCGCCGGATCGGGCAGCGCAAAGGGTAAGGAGTTCCAGAGCCCGCGCGGCTATGCCTTCTCGTTCACGCAGGGTCGAAAACCAGCCAGCCACCTCATTGAGGGATACGGTCGGATGATTGGCCTTGTCTGCAACCTTTCCCGGTTTGGGCAGGAGTGCGTCGAGGTTGCCCTTCCATCGCGCCGGGTTGTCGCCAGTGCGATGCCCGGCCACTTTCGCCCAGGACAGGATGGCCTCGATCCTCGAACGAACACGAGATGCTGTGTCCGTCTTCTCAATCCAGATTGGATGAAGCACCCGGAGCATGTCCTGCACCGTCATGTCATTTACCAGCATGTCGCCGACATGGGGCAGGGCGTGCCTCTCTATCGATGATTTCCAGCGGGTGCGGTCAGCATCCGTGGCCAACTCAGCTAGCTTCGCGACCGTGTACTTCTCAAAGGCATCTGCAAACGTCAGGCCGCGCTTGTGAGCGACCACAAGAGCGGCCCGCTGGGCCTTCCTTTCCTCGATAGGATCGATGCCGCGCCAAATCTTGTCCTTGCTCTCTCGCGCCCGCTCCCGCGCTTGCGCGAGCGTCACGTCGGGATAACCGCCTAGGCCCAAGTCACGCCGCTTGCCGCCAATGGTGGTGCGCAAGATCCAAGAACGGCTACCGGCCGGTGTAATCTGCAGGAGCAAGCCTGATACCCCGCCAACAGCGAACAGGACGTTGCGCCCTCGTCCCGGGTGCTGCAGGCGCTTCACGCATAAGGCGGAGAGTTCGGGAACAATCTTCGGCATTGCTGACACACTATCTACCCAACAAAAAGGATAGCGCATGCCCTTTACCGATTGCAACGCGGTTTGACGAAAGACACGGCTATCTATTTGATAACGCGAGAAATATCTAACGGCATCAGACAGGTTGCGACGACGATCTGGTGGCCACAGCGGCCACCACCGGAAAGCCACCTTGATCAGGCGGTCCGGGTCGGTCAGTCCTGGGCCTGTTCCGCGGGAAATTCAGGACGGTATATCGTCGGCACGGCGCCTTATACTTTTTTTCCGCCTTTCCGCCTTTCCGCCTTTCCGCCACAAGCGGTGCATTGCCAAGCGGTGGAAGCGAATTAGCTGTACGGGCGCGCCTCCGTATTTTCGGTGAAGGGCGCGATTTCTACCTTTTGCAGCAAGCAGATGGAGAAGAACATGACTCGTAATATCGTTCTCGTGACCTGGCTCGACGACAGCAAGCCGTATGAGGCGCTTACCAAGCTCAAGGGAGAGGACCCCGATCGGATCAATCAGGCCGCTGTGGTCTATCGCTAGAGTGACGGTCGCGTCACGTTGCGCGATGGCGGCACCAATATCGGCGGCGAAGGCACGCTTGGCGGTGGTGCGCTCATCGGCATTCTGGGCGGGCCGCTTGGTGTGCTGCTCGGCTTTTCGACGGGGGCGCTCTTCGGTTCGCTGGTCGATACCGGAAACGAGATTGATGACGATTCCGTTCTGAGCGCCATCAGCGCGGCGCTGCCGCCCGGCAAGACGGGTATCCTCGTGGATATCGAGGAAAGCACGCCGGAAATCCTCGACAATCTCGCCGTCACCACGGACGGTGTGCTGGTCCGCTACAACTACGAGGCGACGCTGTCGGAGATCATGAGCGCGGAATCCGCAGCGGAAGCGGCGTCGGACGAGGCCGCCCGTGTGCTGCGCGAGGAGAAGAAGGCCGACCGTAAGGCCGAACGCGAGGAGAAGTGGGAAAAGACCAAGGAAAAGTTCAAATCGGTCTTCCACAAATCCGACAAATCCGAAACCAAGTAACCGTCTGACCCGGTCAGGGCGAGCGGACCGGCGGCTCAAAGAACCCGCTGGTCCGCTCGCAATGACAGCTGCGCGGTCTGACGGTCTTTACGCCTGCCGGACCTGCAATTGGTTCAGCGGGGCCGGAAGTGTCACCGGCATATTGTCGATGAGGCGGACATTGCCCGCCCATGCGGCGACGAGAAGCCGTGCGGGGGCTCCGTGGCGGGCTTCTCCGAGCGTTTCCGCATCGCGCAGGTCGAGATATTCTATCTCTCCGAAACCCGCGTCGGCGAGGTGCCTTCGCGCGGACTCCAGCGCCGGGGCAGCGGGGGCACCCGACTCCACCGCCTGCGCCACGGCGGCAAGGGCCTCCGGCAGGGCTGAGGCCATCTGGCGTTCCCGGGGCGAAAGACGGAGGTTGCGGGAGGAAAGGGCGAGGGCGTCGGTCTCCCGCACCGTGGGGCAGCCCACGATCTCCACCGGCAGGTTCAGGTCCCCCACCAGCCGACGGACGAGGAGAAGCTGTTGCCAGTCCTTCTCTCCGAAGAAGGCGCGGTCGGCCCCGGTCATGGTGAGGAGCTTGGTCACGACCGTCGCCACCCCGTCGAAATGGCCGGGGCGATGCGCGCCCTCCAGCGGCTCGGTGACACCGGTGACGGACACGGTCGTGGCGAAGCCCGGCGGATACATCTCCTCCACCTCCGGCACGAAGACCACGTCCACGCCATAGGGGGCGAGAAGGGCGGCGTCCGCCTCCTCCGTCCGGGGGTATTTCGCGTAATCCTCCGGGCTGTTGAACTGCCGGGGATTGACGAAGATCGTGACGATAACCCGCTCGCACACCGCCCGGGCAGCGCGGACGAGGCTCAGGTGCCCGTCATGCAATGCGCCCATGGTCGGGACGACGGCCACCGTCTCTCCCGAGCGGCGCCAGCCCGCAACGCGGGAACGGAGATCGGCGGTGCGGCGGAGGATGGTCATGGGCGAACCTTTGCCAAGCGGGGGGAAACGCGTATCGCGCCGGCGGTGTCGCGATTTCCGCGGGTCGGGCGGAGCGCCTTCTCAGCCGATTGCCGTGCCCGGCGGGGCGAGGGACCCAACAAAGCGTGTCCGTCGTGTGGCGTCGAGGACATAGGGACGGCCATCGCGGGGCGGCAGCGGGCAGGCCCGGTTTGCCGCCCGGTGCGAGGCATCGCACGGCGAGGGAGGGCAGGGGTCATGACGCGGCCTTGCCCGATCCACCCGTGGCGGGAAGCTCGCTGGCGAAGACATGTTCCGGCGCGGGAAAACGGCGCGCCTGCACGTCGGCTGCGTATCGCGCGATCGCCTCCGCGGCGCTCTCCCCAAGCTCGGCGTAGCGGCGGACGAACTTCGGGCGGAAATCGCCGAACAGGCCCAGCATGTCGTCGATCACCAGCACCTGCCCGTCGCAACCTGCGCTGGCCCCGATGCCGATGGTGGGAACCGCGATCTCTGCCGTGATCGTGTCGACCAGCGCGGCGGGCACCTTCTCCAGCACCACGGCAAAGGCCCCGGCCTGTGTCAGGGCGGCGGCATCGGCGCGGACGCGGGCCGCATCCCCGCCCCGGCCCTGCACGCGGTATCCACCCAGCGCATTGACGGACTGCGGTGTCAGGCCGACGTGACCCATCACCGGAATGCCGCGCGCCGTCAGGAAGGCGACGGTTTCGGCCATGTGGAGACCGCCTTCCAGCTTCACCGCCTGCGCGCCGGTCTCCGCCATGATCCTGGCGGCGTTGCGGAAGGCCTGCGCGGGGGTTTCCTCATAGCTGCCGAAGGGCATGTCCACCACCAGCGCCGCCCGCTCCACCCCGCGCGCCACCGCCTGCCCGTGCAGGATCATCATCTCCATGGTGACGCCGAGGGTGGAGGGCATGCCATGGAGCACCATGCCCACGCTGTCCCCCACGAGGATCAGGTCGGCCTCCCTGTCCACCAGGCGGGCCATGGGGGTGGTATAGGCGGTGAGGCAGACAACGGGCGTGCCGCCCTTGCGGGCGCGGATGTCGCTCGGCGTCAGACGGCGGATGCCGCCCTGCGGTGCGGGCGTCTGTGGTGTGGCGCTCATCCTTTCTCCCCCCGGAAGGCGTCGTGTTGGGGGCGCATCCTCCCCAAGATCGGCGGGATGGCAAGGATTTTCTGCGGATGCGAATGGGAGAAGGGGCTTGAGACGGCTTTTCCGCCCCTGTGCCGCACGCTAGGCTCCGCCCGCAGAACGGAGCAGACGATGAGTACAGCCACCCCCGCGACGCAGGCGCTGAGACATGCCGGCGTTGCCTTTCGCACGATCGAGTATGACTACGTCGCCGGGCAGGACCGGATCGGCCTGCATGCCGCGGAAGCCATCGGGGTGCCGCCCGAGCGGGTTCTGAAAACGCTGATGGTGGAGGTGGACGGCAAGCCCGCCTGCGCCGTCATCCCGTCGGACAGGACCTTGTCGATGAAGCGGGTGGCGGCGGCGTTCGGGGGGAAATCCGCCCATATGATGCCGCCGGAGAAGGCGGAGCGGCTGACCGGCTTTCACACCGGCGGGATCAGCCCCTTTGGCCAGAAGCGCCGGGTGCCGGTCGCGTTCGAGGCGACGGCGGAGGCGGAGGCGGAGGAGGTGGTGATCAACGGCGGGCGGCGGGGGCTGATGGTGGCGCTGGCCTATGCCGATGCGCTCAGGGTGGCGGAGGGGGCGGCGCGCCCCCTCATTGCCGAGTGATCGCGGGGTGGACTGCGGCGGGATCGTCGCGGCGGGCGCGCGCCGCTATTGCGGAAGCGCGCCGCAGAAGCCCCCCGTCGCCACCACGCCGGAGCCGAGGGCGATGACGGGCGGCGCCTTGTAGGGGTTCAGCGCGGCGGTCGCGTGGTCGAAGAACAGCAGCCCCGCGAGCAGGGCGATGACGATGCCTGCGGTAAGACGGCGGGTCATCTGCGGGCCTCCAGCCCGACGAGGGGCCTCAGTTTCACGCCGAGGCAGGAGCCTGCGAACCCCGCCGCAAACCATGCCCAGCCATGCAGGCTCCCCGTCGAGATGCCGGAGAAGAACGCCCCCACGTTGCAGCCGAAGGCGAGGCGCGAGGAATAGCCGAGCAGCAGCCCCGCCACGACAGCCGCGCCCCAGGCCCGGGCGGGCAGTTTCGGTAGCGGCTGCGAGAGGCCGTGCCTGCGCCACGCAGCCACCAGAAACGCGCCGAGGATGATGCCGATATTGGTGAGCGAGGTGACATCGGTCAGGATGCTTGCCTGAAGCCGTGCCGCATTCCCCGGCGCCCCCCAGAAGCCGTTGCCCGACAGGTCCGCACCGAGGGCGACAGCCCCTTTCGCCGCCCAGAGGCCGAGGCCGTAGACCACGCCCCAGGGCTGGCCCGCGACGACGAGGTTGGCCACGGCCAGCGCCGCCAGCAGGAGCGCCGCGACGATCAGCCGGGGCGGCAGTCTGCGCGTGCCGGGCTTGCCGAGGAGAAAGACCAGCAGCGCCACGGCGGCGAGCAGGCCCAGCGTCACCAGCAGACCGCCTGTCCCGCGGAGCACGATGATCGGCAGCGCACCGAGATCGGTCCACCACAGCAGATGCGCGGCCCCGAAGAAGCTGCCGAGACAGAAGAAGGGCAGGGCCACGAGGCTCACCGCGTTGCCGCTGCCCGCATTGACGAGCGTTCCCGAGCCGCAGCCGAGGATCACCTGCATCGCCGCGCCGAAGACGAAGGCCCCGCCGACCATCGCCCAGCCGATGGGCGCCTCCGCCCCGCCAAGCTCTCCCGGATGGGATTGCAGGAGGGGGAAGGCGACGAGAGCGACAAGGCCGATGGCCAGAAGCTGCGCCAGAAGGCCGGCAGGCTCCCGCCGCAAGATCATGGCACGCCACGGCCCGGCAAAGCCGAAGTGCAGCCCTTCGAGCGTGATGCCGAAACCCAGCCCGATGGCAAGCAGCAGCCCGTATCGCGCGCCCGCAAACAGCGCTACGGCAAAGACCGCCGCCAGTGCGGCGAGGATGAGCAGAAGGCGTTTCGCCCCCTCCCCGGCGGGGGAGGAGGCGCCTTCCAGATGGCCGGAAGCGGTGGTCATCACTTCGACCGGATCTGGTTCAGCAGGTTCTGGAGCAGGCCGGGGGTGTTCTCCATCGCGCCGCCGCCCTGCGACCAGCCGACCATGCTGTCGGGATAGAGCTTCACATCGGGGAGCCCGGCGAGTTCGGAAAGCGCGAACCAGTCGGTCGCGGCCCAGTGCCCGGTGTTGCAGAAGGCCACGATCTCCTCGTCCCGCTTCAGCCCGAGCTTCTGGAGCACCGCTTCGGCCCCTGCGGGGGTGGTGACGGTCGTCGGGCCATCGAACCAGACGGAATGGGAGACGTTCTCCGCCCCCGGCAGGGTGCCGGGCCGGGTCATCTGCGGGTGCGCCTGATCGCCCTTGAAGAACGCGGCCGGACGGGCGTCGATGAGGCGGGCGCTCTCCTTGCCGTCGACGATGGCGGCGACATCCTGCGTGTCGGCGAGCCAGCGGTGGGAGAAGGTGATCTCGATGTCGGAGGGGGTGGGCGTGTTGGCGCGGGTCTCCAGCGGCAGCCCTTCCGCCGCCCATGCGCCCTGACCGCCGTTCAGGATGGCGAGCGGGCTGATGCCGGAGGATTTCAGTGTCCAGTACACGCGCGCGGCGGCACCGAAATCGCTGTCGTCCTTGCCCTGATGCACGACGACCAGGGGGTGGTCCTTCTTCAGCCCCAGCGCGCGGAAGCGCTCCTGCAGCACGTCCTCCGGCACGAGCTGGCCGGGGTTGTCCGCCGGTCCGCGGAACAGCGCATAGGGGGCGGAGATCGCACCGGGGACATGGCCCTGCCCGTAGGCGGCGGCCTCCCGTATGTCGAGCACCGTGGGCGCATCGGCACCGGAGAGGGCGGTGTTCAGTTCGGCGGGCGTGACGAGCGGGCCGAAGGCCGGTGTCCCGGCCGTGGCGATCGCCGCCCAGCCGATCGCGGCCAGCGCGGTAAGGGAGAGGAGTTTCATGGCGTCATTCCGCTGATGGGTTCGGGTGGCAGGTGCCTTGCCCCCCATGTCTGCGCGGCGGCGCGGCTTGGCAAGACCGGCGGGCCGCCTGCGGCGCGGGTGCCGGGCGGACAGGTGCCGCCCAGAGCTGCCTTGAGCGGAAGAAGGTTCTGTTGCCACACGATGGCTGGGGAAATTCTACCGGAAAGCCGGGCGATGGTATCGGATTGTCCTTTCTTGCCGTGAGGCGGAACCGGCATGACCGTGGTTTTCCGTTCCTTGCATGCCTATCTCAATATCCGGGAGCCGCCGGGAATGCGCGTTCGCTGTCCGGGACCACCCGCCCGATGGAAAGGAAATGCGATGTTCACCGCGATCGCCCATGTGCCGCTCTCCGACCCCCTGCCGCTTATCGAGGCGCTTGCCGGGCACCTGCGCGAGCAGGACGTGACGCTGGAGCGGCAGGGTGAGGCGCTCCGCGTGCGGCTTTCCATGGGAGAGGCGCTGTTCCGGCCCGCAGCCGACGGGGTGGAGGTGGAGGCGCGCGCGCCGGACCGCTCGGGCATGGAGGAGATGGTGGATTTCATCGCCTCTCACCTGCTGGAATTCTGCGTAACGGAGCATCCGGTGATCCGATGGACCGGCGCGGCGGAGGCAGGCACGCTTTACGCGGACTTCCGCGAGATGACCGTCGCCGGGGTGGAGCGGATGGGGGACTGGCGGCGCTTTATGCTGACCGGCACTGATCTTGCGCGCTTCGCCGATCCCGCGGCGCCCTATGGCCGGTTCCATTTCCCGCCCGAGGGCATGGCCCCGCGCTGGCCCAAGGCGGGGCCGGACGGGCTGCCGCTGCCGGTCGATCCCGCCTGGCGCCCGGCTGTCCGTCGCCATGCGATCCGCACCGTTGAACCGGAGGCGGGCCGGATCGAGCTGGACATCCTGTTGCACGGCGGCGGTGGGGCCGGTGCGGAATGGGCCCGCTGGGCGCGCAAGGGCGACCGTTGCGGTCTCTCCGGCCCGGAGACGGAGCCTGCTGTTCCTGCGCTCCGCGCGGCGGAGACCGTGACGCTGGCGGGCGATGCCGCCGCCCGGCCGGTGATCCAGCGGCTTCTGGAGGTGCTGCGCCCGGATGCGCGCGGGGTGGTGCTGCTGGAGGGCGAGGGCCCGCCGCTGGAGAATGCGCCGCAGGGCATGCAACTCCGGCAGGTTCCGGCGCTGCTCCCCGCGCTCCGGGAGACGGCTGACAGCGGCGTGCTGTGGGCGGGTGCCGAGGCGGGGGCCGCCCGGGAGATCCGCCTGTGGTTGGCGGAACATCCAGAGGTTGACGGCAGCGTGCGCGACCTTTGGCGGCGCGGCGTGAGCGCAAGCAACGCCAACCCCGCACGCGACTTCCCCGCCGGGGCGAAATGGCGGCCGCGCGGCCAGCGGGTCTGAGGCATTTCCTCTTGCACAGGCCCACAGGACGCGCGAGCCGCATCGTCGGCAGGTCGGCAGGTCGG
>NZ_NIPW01000058.1 GCF_002196855.1 Haematobacter genomosp. 1
CCTTAGCAGGCTGCTGAAGAAGTTCTCCAGTCTCATGCCTATGCTCTGGAGTTCGGGAAGTCTTATCCAGAATGTGTAGATTTCCGGCTGGATTTCCTAAGGTTGCGAGCGATTGCCGCTCCGGTTCAGCAGCCCGCTAAAACACTGGTTGCTTGTGTTTCGGGGTGAAAGCACCCGACAGTACGCGGTTGATCGGGAAACGCTCTCCGCCACAAGCTGGATGCAAGAGGCAGGCTCGCAACGCGGGCGCCGAGTTTTGTCAACATGGCCGTGCTCGCCCCAGAGGTGTCGGTAGCGACATGGGACTACGCATCGCTCCTGCTGGAGACGGTGGGGCAGGGAAGCCGCGCGCATGGCGCGAGGATCGCTCTGCATCCCCGGCTTCTTCAGCGGACCTGTGCCTTGCACTTGCGTTTTTCGAGAGATTTTATGGGTTGCCCTTCATGGCTCCGTCGCCCCCACCAACGCCTTGGCAAGAGAGCCTTGGCAGGTCGCGAAAAAAGACTTTCGGCTCCGCGTTGGAGCGGAGATCGTTCGCAGTCTGGTGAAGTTCAGCCGGAAATCTACACATTTCGGGTCATTCCCGGGTTGAGTTCCAGAGCATGGAAACGACACGTCTGAACTTTTTCAGCAGCCTGCCAAGGGCTTCGCTCTGCCATCTCTGCGCAATGCGCGACTTGTCCTGCTTGCCCGCTCGGGTTTCACATACGTTGCAGCCGGTGCGTGTTGACCGCGGAGCGCGACGGCGGGCTTCGCACGCCAGACCCCGGCCCGCTCCCGCTCTCTGAAAGACTGTTGAGCGTCGGGGGCCTGCAATTCCATGACCATCGGTGGCTTAGCGCGCCGCTTTTGGGGGGGGCGCCGGGATATATTCGCCCAAGGGAGTGGCGGTCGCCGCCGTCTCTGCACGTTCCGCGGGCAGCTTGGCGGGGCTGGCCGCAACAGGCTGGAACGACCCGGAAAAGTGTGAAACGGTTTCCCCGACATGACGGCGAAGCCGCGGGACGGGGGCAAGACCATGGCAATCAAGGCGGCGATCTATCACCTCACCCATTACCGCTATGACAGGCCGGTGATTCTCGGACCGCAGGTGATCCGCCTGCGTCCCGCTCCGCACAGCCGCACGCGGGTCATATCCCACTCTCTGAGGGTGTCGCCCGACCGACATTTCGTGAACTACCAGCAGGACCCCTACGGCAACTGGCTCGCCCGCTACGTCTTTCCCGAGCCGGTGACCGAGCTGAAGATAGAGGTCGATCTGGTCGCGGACATGACGGTCTATAACCCGTTCGACTTCTTTGTCGAGGAAAGCGCGGAATCCTGGCCTTTCGACTACCCGGAGGATGTGCAGGCCGATCTGTCGATCTATCGCGCGCCGGAACCTGTCGGGCCGCTGCTTGCCGCGTTTCTGGCGGGCGTGCCGCGGGAACGGCAGCGGACGGTGGATTTCATCGTCGGTCTCAACGCCCGCGTCGCGCGTGAGGTGGGCTATGTCATCCGCATGGAGCCGGGCGTCCAGACGCCGGAGGAAACCTTTGCCAGCGGTCTCGGATCGTGCCGCGACTCCTCATGGTTGCTGGTGCAGGCGCTGCGGAATCTGGGCTTCGCGGCGCGGTTCGTCTCGGGCTATCTGATCCAGTTGAAACCGGACCTGAAGGCACTGGACGGCCCCTCCGGCACGGAAGTCGATTTCACCGATCTGCATGCGTGGTGCGAGGTATATCTGCCCGGCGCGGGTTGGATCGGGCTGGATCCGACCTCCGGCCTGCTGACGGGGGAGAGCCATATCCCGCTCGCCGCCACGCCGCATTTCCGCAATGCCGCGCCGATCTCCGGTCTGGCCTCCTATGCGGAGGTTGATTTCAACTTCGACATGCGCGTGACCCGCGTGGCGGAGCATCCCCGCATCACGAAGCCCTTCTCGGAAGAGGCATGGAGCGCGCTGAACGACCTTGGCCGCAAGGTCGATGCCTCGCTTGCCGCGGGGGATGTGCGTCTGACGATGGGGGGTGAACCGACCTTCGTCTCCATCGACGATTTCGAGAGCGCGGAGTGGAATACCGCCGCCGTCGGTCCGACGAAGCGGGTGCTGGCCGACAGGCTCATCCGCCGCTTGCGTAACCGCTTCGCGCCGAACGGATTTCTGCACTACGGGCAGGGCAAGTGGTATCCCGGCGAGACGCTGCCGCGGTGGACCTTCTCGCTCTACTGGCGGAAGGATGGCAGGCCGCTCTGGGGCGATGGCGCGCTGATCGCGCCCGAAGGGGAGCAGACGGGGGCCACGCCGGAGCAGGCAGAAGAGTTCCTTAAAGTCATGGCGACCGAACTCGGCGTGCCTTCGGACAATGTGATGCCCGCCTATGAAGACCCCGCCGAATGGATGGTGCGGGAGGCACGCCTGCCGGAGAACGTCACCCCGCAGAACTCCATGATCAAGGACCCGGAGGAGCGCCACCGTATCGCCAGGGTTTTCGACCGGGGCCTGACGACACCCTCGGGCTATGTGCTGCCGATCCAGAGCTGGCAGGCGCGGGCCGGGCGGCGCTGGTTCTCGGAGAAGTGGCGGACGCGGCGGGGTAATCTGTTCCTCGTCCCAGGGGACAGCGCCGTGGGCTACCGCCTGCCGCTCGGCTCGCTGCCCTATGTCTCGCCCTCGCAGTTCCCCTATGTGAACCCCGCCGATCCGACGATCCCGCGCGACCCCCTCCCGGTTACCGATGCGGTGGACCGCGCCCGGCGCCAGCAGCCTGTGATGCGTTTCACCGGCACGCCGCGGGAGAATGTCGTTCCGCCCGCACCCTCGGGGGAGGTGGGGGGTGTCGTGCGGACCGCCCTTTCTGTTGAGCCGCGGGACGGACGGCTTTGCGTGTTCATGCCGCCGACGGAGCGGGTGGAGGACTACCTCGATCTGCTGGCGGCGGCAGAGGCGACGGCGGCCCGCATGGGGCTGCCCATCCATATCGAGGGCTACACCCCCCCGCAGGACAGCCGCCTGAACGTCATCCGCGTCGCACCTGATCCCGGCGTGATCGAGGTGAACATCCACCCCGCCGCGAGCTGGGAGGACTGTGTGGCCATTACCGAGGGCGTCTATGAGGAGGCGCGTCAGACGCGTCTGGGCGCCGACAAGTTCATGATCGACGGCAAGCATACCGGCACAGGCGGGGGCAATCACGTGGTGGTCGGCGGGGCGACGACGCTCGACAGCCCATTCCTGCGCCGCCCCGATGTGCTGCGCTCGATCATCCTGCACTGGCAGCGGCACCCCTCCATCTCCTATCTGTTCTCCGGCCTGTTCATCGGGCCGACCTCACAAGCCCCGCGGATCGATGAGGCGCGGCACGATGCGCTTTATGAACTGGAGATCGCGCTTGCCCAGATGCCACCTCCCGGGCAGGGAGAGGCGCCGATGCCATGGCTGGTGGACAGGCTGCTGCGCAACCTTCTGGTCGATGTCACCGGCAACACCCACCGGGCGGAGATCTGCATCGACAAGCTCTATTCCCCCGACGGGCCGACGGGGCGTCTGGGGCTGGTGGAGTTCCGCGGCTTCGAGATGCCGCCCGATCCGCGCATGTCGCTGGCCCAGCAACTGCTCATCCGCGCGCTCATCGCCCGGCTGTGGCATTCGCCGGTCACGGGCGAGCTGGTGCGGTGGGGCACCACGCTGCATGACCGCTTCATGCTGCCGCATTTCGTCTGGGAGGATTTTCTGGACGTGCTCCGCGACCTTGACCGGCATGGCTTCCCCATGCGGTCGGAATGGTTCGAGGCGCAGCAGGAGTTCCGGTTCCCCTTCGCGGGAGAGGTGGAATACGAGGGCGTTCACCTCGAACTCCGGCAGGCGCTGGAGCCGTGGCACGTTCTGGGTGAAACCGGGGCCATCGGCGGCACCGTCCGCTATACCGACAGTTCGGTGGAACGGATGCAGGTGAAGCTGACGACCTCCGATCCGGGGCGTTACGTGGTGGCCTGCAACAGGCGCCGCGTGCCGCTGACACCCGTCGGGACCAGCGGCGTTGCCGTTGGCGGGGTCCGGTTCAAGGCGTGGCAACCTGCAGCGGCGCTGCATCCGGTGCTGCCGGTCAATGCGCCGCTCACGCTCGACATCTTCGACACATGGACGGGGCGGGCGCTGGGCGGGTGCACCTATCATGTGGCGCATCCCGGCGGGCGGAACTACGATACCTTCCCCGTCAACGGCAACGAGGCCGAGGCCCGCCGTCTCGCGCGGTTCGAGCCGCGGGGCCACACTCCGGGCCTTTACATGCCGCCTGCCGAAGCGCCCAACCGGGAGTATCCGATGACGCTCGACCTGCGGAGGGCGCCGGGGCTTTAGGATGGGAAGCCGAAGCGTCCCTGTCGCGAAAGATGCGCTAGCCCGGCTTCTTGCCGGCTATCGGCCGAAGGCCGGCGTTCCCGACGAGCTGCTCGATGCCGGGGGCCGGGTGCGTCCGGTCTGGCGCCCCTTCATGGAGCGTCTCTCCCTCATGACGGAGGAGGAGATCCGTGCGCGGGGCGCGCGGGCGGATCAGTATCTCCGCGATGCGGGCGTGTTCCATCGGCAGTACGGCACGGCCGATGCGGCCGACCGCGACTGGCCGCTCAGCCCCGTGCCGCTGCTGCTACCCGAGAGCGAATGGCGCACCCTGTCGGCGGGTCTGATCCAGCGGGCGAACCTGCTGGAAGCGCTGGTGGCCGATCTCTACGGTCCCAACCGTCTGGTGCGGGAGGGGCACCTGCCGGCGGAGCTGGTGGCGGCCAACCCGGAGTGGCTCCGCCCGCTGGTCGGCGTCACGCCGAAATCGGGAGATTTCCTGCATTTCCTTGCCTTCGACCTCGGACGCGGCCCGAATGGCGACTGGTGGGTGCTGAGCGACCGGGCGCAGGCGCCCTCCGGCGCGGGCTTCGCGCTGGAGAACCGGATCGCCACGGGACGCGCCTTCCCGGATGCGATCGCGGAGCAGAATGTCCACCGGCTCGCCGGGTTCTTCCGCGCCTTCCGCGACCGCCTGATGGATCTGCGGGGCGGGGAGGAGGAACGCATCGGCATCCTGACCCCCGGCCCGATGAGCGAGACCTATTTCGAACATGCCTTCATCGCCCGCTATCTCGGTTTCAGCCTGCTGGAGGGTGATGACCTGACGGTGCGGGACGGCGCGCTCCTGATCCGCACGGTGGCGGGGCTGCGCCCGATCAGCGTCCTCTGGCGGCGGATGGACGCGGCATGGACCGACCCGATGGAACTGAACGAGGCGTCCCGTCTGGGTACGCCGGGGCTGATCGGCGCCATCCGCGCGGGCAACCTCGCGATGGTGAACGCTCTCGGGTCAGGGGTCGTGGAGATGCGGGCGCTCCTCGCCTTCCTGCCGCGCATTGCCGAGGCGATGACCGGTGCGCCGCTCCTGTTGCCGAACATCGCCACGTGGTGGTGCGGGCAGGCGGCGGAGCGGGATCACGTCCGGCGCCACGCGGACGAGATGACGATCTCCCCCGCGCTCTCCAACCGGCTGTTCTTCGATCTGGAAGCGGAGGCCGCCGTCGCTGGCCGGTTCCGGGGGACGCCGCCCGAGCCGTCGCTCGACGACTGGATCATGGCGGGCGGCGGCGATCTGGTGGGGCAGGAGGCCGTGCACCTTTCCACCATGCCCGCGCTGGTGGAGGGGCGGCTGGTGCCCCGGCCCTACAGCCTCCGCGTCTATCTGGCGCGGACGGCGGAGGGCTGGACGGTCATGCCCGGCGGCTTTGCCCGGATCGGCACGTCGGAGGATCCGACGGCCGTCGCGCTCCGTCAGGGGGCCTCCGTCGCGGATGTCTGGGTGGTGGCCGATGCGCCGGTCGAAGCCGATACCATGATCCAGCGGCCGAGCGTGGCTGAATTTCGGCGGCAGGCTCCACTGCTTCCCGCGCGTGCGGCGGACAATCTCTACTGGCTGGGCCGCTATGTTGAGCGTGCGGAAACGACGGTCCGTTTGCTGCGCGCCTGGCACGCCCGCGTGGCCGAGACGGGGGAGGAGGACGCGCCGCTGCAGGCGCTGATCGGCGACTGTCTTGAGGATCGCGGTGCAAAGCCGGGCGCGGGCGTGCCCGCCGGACTTCGCGACATGCTCCGCGGGGCGCTGACGGCGGCGAGCCATGTGCGCGACCGGTTCTCCGTCGATGGCTGGATGGCGCTGACCGATCTGGACGGCACTGCGGGGCGGCTGGCAGGCGTGCTGAAACCCGGCGATGACGGCGCGCGCGGGATGAGCGTCTTGCTCCGCAAGATCACCGGCTTCTCCGGGCTGGTGCATGAGAACATGTATCATACGATGGGCTGGCGCTTCCTCTCCACCGGACGAGCGCTGGAGCGTGCGCTGGGAACCGCGCGGCTGCTCGCCGTTCTGGCGGATGAGACGGCGCCCGAAGGCGCGCTCGATGTCGCAGTGGAGGTCGGTGACAGCGTGATGACCCACCGCAGTCGCTTCGCCGCAGAGGCAAACCGGGCAACCGTCATCGACCTGCTGGCGCTGGACCGTCTGAACCCCCGCGCGGTGCTTTATCAGCTCGACCTGATACAGGAGCGTATGGGCGTGCTTTGGCGGGGGCAGGGCAATGCGCCGATGGGCGAGGTGGAGCGGGCGGTTCTGCGCCTGCGCACCCGCGTCGCCACCGCGACGCCGGAGGAACTGACCGGCCCCGCGCTTGATGTCGTGGCGGAGGGTCTGGGGGAAATTTCCGTTCTCATCGGGCGGAAATGGTTGATCTGAGCAGGGGGCCGCATGCGCTATGAGCTGAAGATGAGCCTCGACTATGTCTATGAGGGCGGGGCAGAGGCCGGGCGGCACCTGCTCCGCATCGTTCCGCTTCAGCTTGCCGGGGAGCAGCGCGTGGAGGAAAGCCGCGTGTCGGTCGATCCTCAACCGGCGGAATGGCATGAGCGGACGGATTTCTTCGGCAACAGGGTGATCGAACTGGCCTTCGACGGGTTGGTGGAGGAGACATGCTTCCGTCTCGATGCGCGGGTGGAGCGGCTGCCGCAGGGCGCCGTGCTCGACGTTTCGCCGCGGCTTGCGGATATCGCGCGGGAGGTGGTGGAGCATCGCGATCTGGGGCCGGACTCCCCGCATCATTTTCTGGGCCCCTCGGCCCGTGTTCCCCGCGCTGCCGCGCTTGCCGACTATGGGCGCGCATTGCCCTTGCCTGATCCGACGGCATGGGAAGCGGTGATGGCCCTGGGGCGCGCGATCCACCGCGACATGATCTATGATCCAGAGGCGACGGAGGTGGACACCCCTGTGCTGGAGGCATTCGCCGCACGCCGCGGCGTGTGTCAGGACTTTGCCCATGCGATGATAGGCGCGCTCCGCGGGATCGGAATTCCGGCGGGCTATGTCTCGGGTTTCCTGCGCACCGAACCGCCGCCCGGTGCCCCCCGGCTTGAGGGGGCGGATGCCATGCATGCCTGGGTGCGGGCCTGGTGCGGGCACGAGATGGGCTGGCGCGACTACGATCCCACCAATGCGATGGTGGTGGGCGAGGACCATATCGTCATCGCGCGGGGGCGCGATTATGCCGATGTCTCCCCCGTTCGCGGCGCGCTCCGTACAGCGGGTGGCCAGAGTTCGGGACAGGCGGTGGATGTCATCCCGCTCCGCTGATCCCATTTTGGTGCGACTGGGAGGCACAGCCGGTCGGATGCGCACCCCTGTTATCGACAACGCAAAACGGCGAAGGAAAAACGGTGACGCTGCCCGCATTCTGCCGCATCACCAGATGGCGTCGGACAGCCCTGGCATCCCGTCACCCAGAGTCGGGTCGCCCTTACGGTCGAGCCGCGCCGCTTTTCGGAAACAATTCCCGAGGATGTCTTTTGGGGCCTGTCCCGCCTGTGAACCGTCTTCAGAAACGCCGCCAGAGCGACAGCTCCACGTAGTTGCCCTGTTTGCCATGACCGGCGGAAATGCGGCTTTCAGACGCGAGCGGCAGCGGTATGCCCGTCGCATGCAGGCCGAAGCGGCTTCCCTGCCATGTGTCCGAAACTTCCGGCCCGAACCATGGCCCGCTCCCGCCCAGCCTGAAGCCGGTTGCGGCGCGGAGGTTGCGATCCGTGTCCTTCACCCATTGCCCGCGGAAGCTGGTCATCCAATCCCAGTTGTCCCACCAAAAATCCAGCGCGCCGAGCGGGTTCGCATCATCCTGCTGTTCCACTCCGGCCAGGGCCGTGAGATAGGCGCCATGCCCGACGAAACGCCAGCCCCCCGCAATGGCGAAGCGCGTGCCGCCGTCGTCCGGGCGACCGATTTCGACCGTCCAAACCGGGCCGGAGCTGTCCAGACCATTGAACGTTCCCATCAGTCCCACACCGCCATAGGTGCTTCCCGCCGACCGTTCCGCGGAAAGATAGGCGAGCGAACGGGGCTCCGCCGCGACGTTTGCCGCAGGCAGGAGGGCGAGGATGAGGAGGGACAGAAATCGCATCTCAGAGGGTAAACCCCATGCGGCAAGGGATTGCAACCGCCGGATTATATCGACTTGTCTCTACATCTCGTAGCAGAGCAGCTCCGCGAGGGCGTGGGGTTTCGACAGAAACGGCGAGTGGGAGGTCGCCAGCCGCATGACCACGGTCTCCGACCAGTCGTGCACCATCGCCGCCTGAAACGTGGGCGGTATAGCGCGATCTTCGGTGCAGAGGATATACCGGCGCGGCAGCGCAGTCGCGGCATCCGTATCCGGTATCGGCGTTTCCTGCGGGGCGACAGGCTCCGGGCAGAGCCGCGCAGCCGCATCGGCGGCGATCTCCGGCGCGCAGTCGTGATAGAAAAGCGGTCCGGCCATCTCGGTGCGAAAGGTAAAGGCTGCGCCATCCTCCGCCATGACATAGCTGCCCCGAAGCGGCTGGTCCGGCCACGCCTTGCGCATATCCCGAAGCGATCGTCCCGGTGCGGGCACATAGGCCGCGACATAGACAAGCTGCTCGATCCTGTCCGGCACAAGCGCCGCCGCCGCAGTGATCGGAAAGCCCGCGAAGGAATGCCCCACCAGAACGGAGGGCCGCTCCATCGCTCGAGCCACCCGTTCGGCGAAGCCCGCGAGCGTCGCCTCCCGCGCGGGGGTGTGGTCCTCTCCGCGGCAGGGAAGGTCGATGGCCTGCGTCTCATGGCCCCGACGGCGGAGCGCCGCTTCCACCGCCCGCCAGCACCATGCGCCATGGCAGGCGCCGTGGACCAGCACGAACCGCGTCATCCCTCGCGATGGCCTTGCGGACCGTTCTTGCCGCGCCCATCCTCGTGGTCGTGGTCGTGGTCGTGGTCGTGGTCGTGGTCGTGGTCGTGGTCGTGGTCGTGGTCGTGGTGGCTGTGAGCCCGGATCTGCGGTTCGCGCGGGCCTGCATGAGCAATGCGCGCGGCAAAGGTCGCGATCAGCGCGGCATATGCGGCGGGGCGGTCCACAGGTGGCAGGTGCCCTGCGTCCCTGATGAGCGCGAAGTCGGAACCGCGCACCAGATCGGCGGTTTCCCGAACCAGATCGGGCGGCGTGGAGCCGTCCTCCGTCCCTGCCACGGCAAGGGTTGGCAGGGTGAGCGAGGCCGTCGTCGTGTAGAAATCGGCACCCGCCAATGCCGCACAGCAGCCGAGATAGCCCTCCACCGGCGTGGCCAGCAGGTTGGCACGCCACGGCAGGTCCAGCCCCTCCTCCCGGAAGGCACGGGAGAACCAGCGTGCCATCGTCTCATCGGCCAGCGCCGAAAGACCGGATCGGCGGACCGTCTCCATCCGCCGCTCCCACACGTTCGGACCTCCGATCCGTGCGGCTGTATTGGAGAGGATCAGCCCGCGCACCAGATCGAACCGCTTCACCGCCAGCCCCTGCGCCACCATTCCGCCGATGGACAGGCCGAGGAAGATGGCGTCGTGCAGGCCCAGCCCATCCATCAAGCCCTCCGCATCGCGGACGAGCGCGCCCATCCCATAGGGAGCAGGCGGCACGGAGGACCGGCCATGCCCCCGCAGGTCATAGCGAATGATCCGCAACTCGGGCGGCAGAAGCGGCACCACGGCATCCCAGATCGTGTGGTCGAGACCGAGCGCATGGGCAAGGACAAGCGGCGCCCCCTCCGGCGCGCCATCCTCACGCCAGTAGAGCGTGGCGCCGCCCGCATCTATCAGCCCATCGCGCATCAGACCGCCTTGGCAAGGGCGCGGCTGAACATCGTGGCATCGGTGTTTCCGCCGGAGGCGACGACGATCACGGTATCGCCCTCGATCTCATCCGTCCGGTAGAGCGCTGCCGCAAGCGATGCCGCGCCGCCCGGCTCCAGAACGAGCTTCAGACGGATGAAGGCTTCGGCCATGGCGGAGAGGGCCTCCTCGTCCGACACGACCAGCCCCGGTCCGCAGAGCCGCTTGATGACCGGGAACGTGTTCTGTCCCAGTTCCGGTGACAGTATGGCGTCGCAGATGGAGCCGGTGAGCTTCAGGTTGCGCTCCCGCTTGCCGGAGGCGACGGAGCGGGCGGCATCGTCGAAGCCCTCCGGCTCTGCCGTCCGCACCCGCAGGCCCGGCGCCTTCGCCTCCAGCGCCAGGGCGATGCCGCTCGTCAGCCCGCCGCCGGAGCAGTTGACGATCACATCCGCGGTGGTCAGGCCGAGCTCCGCCACCTGTTCCGCGATCTCCAGCCCCACGGTGCCCTGACCGGCGATCACCTGCGGATCATCGAACGGATGCACGAGGGTGAGGTTCCGGGCGGTCGAGATCTCCAGCCCGATCTCCTCGCGGCTGCGGTTGCCGCCGCGATCATAGAGCACGACCTCCGCCCCGTAGGCGCGCGTATTGGCGATCTTCAGGGCAGGGGCGTCGGCGGGCATGATGATGACCGCCGGAACCCCATGCATTGCCGCCGCCGCCGCAACCCCTTGGGCGTGGTTGCCGGAGGAAAAGGCCAGAACCCCACTCGCGCGCTGGACCTCCGGCAGCGCGGAGATAGCCGACCAGGCCCCGCGGAACTTGAACGACCCCGTGTGCTGAAGGCATTCCGCCTTCACCAGCACCCGCCGCCCCGCGATCTCGTCGATGAACGGGGAGGAGAGGAGGGGCGTGCGCCGGACTTCGGCCGGGAAGCGGGAGCGGGCGGCTTCGATGAGGGAGAGGGAGGTCATTGGCATGCTTTCAGGAAGGCTCGGACGATGGCGAGAGAGACGGGTTCGTCAAGGAAGGGCACATGGGCCCGGTCGGGAACCTCGCCGAACAGAATGTCGGGGCGGCGGGCCCGCATGTCCTCCGCCATCTTCGGCGTGAGGAGATCGGAATTGGCCGCGCGGATCAAAGCGACCGGCAGGCCCGCCAAAGCGTCGAACAGCGGCCACAGATCAGGCGGCGGCCCCTGGAAGGCGGCGAGGAACGCGTCGCGAAGCGCGGGGTCGTAGTTGATCTCCAGCCCCGAGGGCGTTTCGATGTAGTGATGGCGGACCTCCTCCTCCCAGCGGTGGGCGGGGACATCGGCAAAGCCCGTCATGACGAAGGGCATGGCCTCTGCGGCCTCTGCATAGGTCTTCCACCTCGGATTGCGGCCGATGTAGGCAAAGATGGCGTCCAGCCCCGGTTTCGCGATTTCCGGCCCCACATCGACGAGGCACAGGCCCCGGAGCCGCGCCTTCTGCGTCGCAGCAAGAAACAGCCCGTTCAACCCGCCGCGAGAGGTGCCGATGAGCGCCGCGCTGTCGATGCCCAGATGGTCGAGCAGTTCCACCGCATCGCGGGATTCGCGTGGAACGGTGTAGGTCTTTTCGCCCGTCCATGCGGATTTCCCGCGCCCGCGGTAATCGGGCCGGATCAGGCGGACATCGGGCAGATGCGGCGCGAGATAGTCGAAATCCCGCCCCGTGCGCGACAGGCCCGACAGGCAGAGGACCGGAAGCCCGGAGCCTTCATCGGTGTAGTGGATTTCCGCGCCGTCCGAGGCCTTGAATGTCGTCATGCCGCTTCTCCCCATGATGCGGGGAGGAGACTGGCACAGCGGCGGGCGGGACGGAAGGGGCGCCGCGCTGCGGCCCCCTGTCAGAGGTTTTCCGGCTGAGGCATGCCTATGGCATGGAAGCCGCCATCGACGCGAATGATCTCGCCCGAGGTGCAGGCGCCATAATCGGAGAGCAGATAGACCGCCGTGCCGCCGATCGCCTCAAGCGTGGCATTGGCGCGGAGCGGGGCGTTCTCCTCCGTGAAGCGGTAGGTCTTGCGCGCGCCGCCAATGGCCGCGCCGGCCAGCGTCCGCATCGGCCCGGGAGAGATCGCATTCACCCGGATGCCCTGCGGACCAAGGTCGTTCGCCAGATAGAGGACAGAGCTTTCCAGCGCCGCCTTGGCCACGCCCATCACGTTGTAATAGGGCGTGACGCGGGTCGAGCCCTGATAGGTCAGCGTGATGAGCGACCCGCCCTCCGGCATCAGCGCCGCGGCGCGGCGGGCCACGTCGATGAAGCTGAAGCAGGAGATGGACAGCGATGTCTTGAAGTTCTCGCGGCTTGTGTTGATGAACCGGCCGGTCAGCTCCTTCTTGTCCGAATAGGCGATGGCGTGGACAAGAAAGTCGATCTGCCCCCATTCCGCCTGAAGCCGGGTGAAGCAGGCGTCGAGCGAAGCATCGTCCTGCACATCCACGTCGATCAGGAATTCGGAGTTCAGCGAGGCGGCCAGCGGCTCGACCCGTTTGCCGAATGCCTCGCCCTGGTAGGAAAACGCCAGCTCGGCGCCTTCTGCATGAAGCGCCTTGGCAATGCCCCAGGCGATGGAGTGGTCGTTCGCGACACCCATCACCAGTCCGCGTTTGCCCGTCATCAATCCGGCCATGGTTTACCCCAGGTACTTGCTCATGACGAGCGTGGCATTGGTGCCGCCGAAGCCGAAGCTGTTGGACAGCACGCTGTCGAGCGCGACGTTCTCGCGCCCTGTCGTCGCGATCTCACCCGCATGGATGGCGGGGTCGAGGTTTTCGACGTTGGCGGAGCCGGCGATGAAGCTGCCGTTCAGCATGAGCAGCGAATAGATCGCCTCATGCGCCCCCGTCGCGCCTTGGCTGTGACCGGCAAGCGACTTGGTGGAGGAGATCGGCGGCACCTTGCCTTCCCCGAACACGCGGCGGACGGCCTGCACCTCCGTCACGTCGCCGACGGGGGTCGAGGTGCCATGGGCGTTGATGTAGTCGATGCTGCGCCCTTCCGGCAGGGTGGCGAGCGCCTGGCGCATGGCCCGCTCACCGCCTTCGCCGGAGGGGGCCACCATGTCGTAGCCGTCCGATGTCGCGCCATAGCCCGTGACTTCGGCGTAGATCTTCGCGCCGCGGGCCAGCGCGTGGCCCAGTTCCTCCAACACGACGACCCCCGCGCCGCCCGCGATGACGAAACCGTCACGGGCCGCGTCGAACGGGCGTGATGCGCGTTCCGGCGTGTCGTTGTATTTCGACGACATCGCCCCCATCGCGTCGAACAGGCAGGACAGCGTCCAGTGGACCTCCTCGCCGCCGCCGGCGAAGATCACGTCCTGCTTGCCCATCTGGATCTGCTCCACCCCGTTGCCGATGCAATGGGCGGAGGTCGAGCAGGCGGAGGTGATGGAATAATTCACGCCCTTGATCTTGAAGGGCGTGGCCAGCGTGGCGGAGTTGGTGGAGGACATGCAGCGCGTGACCATGAACGGCCCCATGCGCTTCGGCCCGCCCTTTTCGATCACCGTCTGGAAGGCGGTGAGAAAGTTCGACGTGGACGATCCGCCCGACCCCATGATGAGGCCGGTGCGCTCGTTCGACACCTCGTTCTCCGGCAGGCCCGAATCCTTCACCGCCTGTTCCATGGCGAGGAAGTTGTAGGCCGCGCCTGCGCCCATGAAGCGCAGGTTCCGCTTGTCGATGTGGTCTTCCAGCACGATCTGCGGCATGCCGTGGACGTGGCACCGGAAGCCGCGTTCGGCATATTCCGGTGCAAAGACGATGCCCGAGCGCCCGGCCCGGAGGGAGGCTTCGACCTCACCGGCATTGTTGCCGAGCGGTGAGACGATGCCCAGTCCCGTGATGACGACCCGGCGCATGGCTGGTCCTCCCCCTGTATCAGTCGGTGAAGAGTCCGACCTTCATGTCGGTAGTGTTGTAGATTTCCTTGCCGTCCGCCAGCATCCGGCCATTGGCCATGCCGAGCTTCAGCTTGCGGTCGATAACGCGGGTGAAATCAACGAGATAGGTCAGCTTCCGGGTGGCGGGCGTCACCATGTCGGTGAACTTTACCTCTCCAACACCCAGCGCGCGACCGCGACCGGGCATCCCGCGCCAGCCAAGGTTGAAGCCCGTGAGCTGCCACAGCGCGTCGAGGCCGAGGCATCCCGGCATCACCGGATCGCCGACGAAATGGCATTTGAAGAACCAAAGGTCGGGGTGAATGTCGTATTCCGCCACCACGTGACCCTTGCCGTGCAGCCCGCCATCGGCCGAAATATCGGTGATGCGGTCCATCATCAGCATGGGAGGTTCGGGAAGCTGGGCATTGCCCTGTCCGAACAGCTCCCCTCGTGCGCAGAGAAGAAGACCTTCCTTGTCGAAGCTCGTCGGGTAGTCCGGCATGGGGTGCAGGCGTCCTTTGTCCTTGATCTGGGCTGCCTCCCTCTATCACCGCGCCTGCCGCCAAAGCAAGTCCACGCCCCGGCTTCCGCAGCCGGAGACCTTGTTGCATTGGGATTTGGGTTTGCAAAAGTGTCGCACGGGGCTTAGATGAAGGGCAGGAGAAGCCTTATGTCAGCCAGCCAGAACATGTCAGCCGACGCAATTGACCGGGGGAGCCGCTGGCTCGCGGTGGGGAGCGTGCGGCCCACGCGGCAGCGTGTCGCGCTTGCCGCCCTGCTGGTCGGAGACGGCAAGAACCGGCATGTCACCGCTGAAAGCCTGTATGCCGCCGCGCTCGACAGCGGGGAGAAGGTATCCCTCGCCACCGTGTACAACACGCTCCGCGCGTTCTGCGAGGCGGGGATCATGCAGGAAGTGCTGGTGGACGGGAACAAGTCCTATTTCGACACCCGCATCGACGATCACCCGCATTTCTACTGGGAAGACACCGCATCCCTGTCCGACGCTCCCGCCGATCAGCTTGAGATCGCCCGCATTCCCGAAGTGCCGGAGGGCATGGAGGTGAGCCGCGTGGATGTCGTGATCCGTCTCCGTCGTCGGGACTGACTTCATTTTCGGGTGTCATGGTCGGCGGAAGCGCCGCTGACTGTGATGGACGGGTTGGCGATGGACGGCTTCTCATGTCAGGGCGCGATGAGGCTGCGCCAAACCATTTCCGGCTATGCGGCTTGACGCTTCGGTCGGCAGACAGCCTCACAGCCTCACAGCCTCACAGCCTCACAGCCTCACAGCCTCACAGCCTCACAGCCTCACAGCCTCACAGCCTCACAGCCTCACAGCCTAAAGTGACAGCCGGCTGCTTCCGGAAGGGGCACCGTTGCAGGTGCCGCCTCACCCCTCTGTTGCGATTTCGGGCGTTCCGGTGTAGCAGACGCCCTTCCTCACCGTTCGCCCCGGAGTAGCTCTCATGGCCACGCCCAAGAAGCTCTACATCAAGACCTACGGCTGCCAGATGAATGTCTATGACAGCGAACGCATGGCGGAGGCGCTGGGGGCGAAGGGGTATGTCACCACGGAAGTGGCGGAGGAGGCGGACATGGTTCTGCTGAACACCTGCCATATCCGGGAGAAGGCGGCGGAGAAGGTGTATTCGGACCTTGGCCGTCTGAAGCCGCTGAAACTCGCGAAGCCCGACCTGAAGATCGGTGTCGCGGGCTGCGTCGCGCAGGCGGAGGGCGAGGAGATCATGCGGCGGATGCCGCTGGTCGATCTGGTGGTCGGGCCGCAGACCTATCACCGTCTGCCCGCCATGATGGAGAAGGTGGAGCAGGGCGCCCGCGCCGTGGATACCGAATTCCCGGAGGAGGACAAGTTCGCGCATCTG
This sequence comes from Haematobacter genomosp. 1, assembly GCF_002196855.1. Lineage (GTDB taxonomy): Bacteria > Pseudomonadota > Alphaproteobacteria > Rhodobacterales > Rhodobacteraceae > Haematobacter. The sequence continues at coordinate 15,968 of NZ_NIPW01000058.1, forward strand.
CCCAGGCGCCCCCTCCCGAACCGCCCGCCCGCGGCGTTCCTGACGGTGCAGGAGGGCTGCGACAAGTTCTGCGCCTTCTGCGTCGTGCCCTATACCCGTGGCTCCGAAGTCTCCCGCCCAGCGGAGCGCATCCTGCGGGAGGCCCGCGATCTGGTGGAGCGCGGCGTGCGGGAGATCACGCTGCTCGGCCAGAACGTCAACGCCTATCACGGCGGGGGGGAGGGCGGGGACTGGTCGCTCGCCCGGCTGGTGCGTGCACTGGCGGAGATCGACGGGCTGGAGCGGATCCGCTACACCACCTCCCACCCCAACGACATGTCCGACGACCTCATTGCCGCGCATGGCGAGGTCGAGAAGCTCATGCCCTATCTCCACCTGCCGGTGCAGTCTGGCTCCGACCGGATCCTCAAGGCGATGAACCGGCGGCACACCGCCGAGGGATACCTGCGGCTGATCGACCGCATCCGCGCCGCCCGCCCCGACATGATGATGTCGGGCGATTTCATCGTGGGCTTCCCCGGTGAAACGGAGGCCGATTTCGAGGCCACGATGGAGCTGGTGCGGCAGGTGAACTACGGCATGGCATTCTCGTTCAAGTATTCCTCCCGTCCCGGCACGCCTGCCGCGGATCGTCCGCCCGTGGCTGCCGATGTCTCCGACGACCGGCTCCAGCGGCTTCAGGCCTTGCTGACCACGCAGCAGAGGGCGGCGCAGCTGGCCATGGTGGGCCGCGAGGTGAGCGTGCTTTTCGAGAAGAAGGGCCGCATGCCGGGGCAGATGGTCGGCAAGTCGGACTATCTTCACGCCGTCCACGCCGTGACGGACGCCGCCCCGGGAACGCTGGCCCGGGTGCGGATCGTGGCGGCCGGACCGAACTCCCTCGCCGGTGAACTTGTCGCCTGATTGCGATGCTTGCGGGAACCATGCCGCAGTGCATGGCGTTTTTTCGCTGCGGGAGCCAAAGCGCGCTTGCGTGAAGCCGGGCGTCTTGGCACCATCCCCTTGCGACCCTTTGCCATAGGAGTCCTTATTGGGCATCAGCGCGCTGACACCCCCGCCCCGCCCGGAAGACGTTTCGGAAACGCTTCTGGAATTTCCCGATAACAGGCTGCTCATCGACCTGTGCGGAGAGTTCGACAGGAACATCGCGCGGATCGAGCAGAAGATCGGGGTGCACATCCTCCGACGGGGGAACCAGCTCGCAGTGATGGGGGGAGCAGGCGCGCGGGATGCCGCGTCGGCCGCGCTCCGCGCCCTCTATGCGCGGCTGGAATCCGGCAAGCCGCTGGAGCCCGGTGACGTGGACGCCGTGATTCGCATGGGCGATCAGACCTTCGCGCGGGGCGGCGACGCCCAGTTCGAGATGTTCCACGGCACGCCGATGGAGATCCGCACCCGCAAGAAGCACGTGGAGCCGCGGACCGAAGCCCAGAAGGCCTATGTCGAGAACCTGTTCAAGAACGAGCTGTGCTTCGGCATCGGTCCGGCGGGGACGGGCAAGACCTATCTCGCCGTGGCGGTGGGCGTGACCATGTTCATCGGCGGGCATGTGGACAAGATCATCCTCTCCCGTCCCGCCGTTGAGGCGGGCGAGCGTCTGGGGTTCCTGCCCGGCGACATGAAGGAGAAGGTCGACCCCTACATGCAGCCGCTCTACGACGCGCTGAACGACTTCCTGCCTGCCAAGCAGGTGCAGAAGATGCTGGAGGAGAAGCGGATCGAGATCGCGCCGCTGGCCTTCATGCGCGGGCGGACGCTGGCCAACGCTTTCGTCGTGCTGGACGAGGCGCAGAACGCCACGACCATGCAGATGAAGATGTTCCTCACCCGTCTGGGCGAGGGCTCCCGCATGGTCATTACCGGCGACAGGACGCAGGTGGACCTGCCGCGCGGCACCGCCTCCGGTCTGTCGGATGCGGAGCGGATTCTCGCGGGGGTGAAGGGCGTGTCCTTCAACTACTTCACCGCGCAGGATGTCATCCGCCATCCGCTTGTCGCCCGTATCATCGAGGCGTATGAGCGGTCCGAGGCGGGCTGACCCGTCCGGGCGGGCGGCGCCCTTCTGTCCGCACGGGTGCGCATGGCGCTTGTCGATACGATCATCGAGGATGATCGCTGGGAGGAGATCGACCTCCCTGCGATCTCCGAAACTGCGGCCGAAAGGGTGCTGGCCCTGCTGGATCTCGGCGGGGAGGGGTTTCTCATCAGCGTCCTCGGCTGCGACGATGCGCGGATCGCGGTGCTCAACGCTGATTTCCGCGGCAAGCCACAGCCCACCAATGTGCTCTCCTGGCCCTCCGAGGAGAGGGGCGCGGAGGAAGATGGCGGCGCGCCCGACCGGCCGGAACCCGGCGATGCGGATGGCCCGGAGGAGCTGGGCGATATCGCCATCGCCTGGGAAACCTGCGGTCGCGAAGCGGCGGAACAGGGCATACCGCTCAAGGATCACGTGACGCATCTGGTCATTCATGGTATTTTGCACCTGCTTGGATATGACCATGTGAGGGAGGCCGATGCCTCCCTGATGGAAGGACTTGAGGTCAGGATACTTGCCACGATGGGCATATCTGACCCATATGCTTGATCGGGGGCACAGGCCCTCGCAATCTGGAAAGGAACAATGGGCGATTCCGTCGATGGGTCTTCTAGCGCGGCGCACCGCGCGCAGGACTCCGAAGAGAATTCACAGCGCGGCTTTTTCGGCCGCATCCTGAATGCTCTCTCAAACGATGCCGAGGACGCGGCGCGCAACTCTGCCGGAGCAGGTGTGGCGCGGTCGGGCTTCGGCGGACTCAGCAAACTCAGGACCATGCGCCTGTCGGATGTGATGGTGCCTGCGGCAGAGATCGTCGCGGTCGATGTGGACATCGACAAGGACGCTCTGGTCGAGGTGTTCCGGGAACATGGCTTCTCGCGCATGCCGGTTTACGAGCAGACGCTGGACAGGCCGATGGGCCTTTTGCTGCTGAAGGACTTGGCGCTCCGCTACGGGTTCAACGGTCATACCGGGCCGTTCGACCTCCGCCCGCTTCTCCGCCCGCTGATCTATGCGCCGCCTTCCATGCCGCTTTCGGTCCTCTTGCAGAAGATGCAGGCGGAGCGGACGCATCTTGCGCTGGTGATCGACGAATACGGCGGCGTGGACGGGCTGGTGACTTTCGAGGATGTGCTGGAGGAAGTCGTCGGCGAGATCGACGATGAGCACGACATCGTCGAGGGTCGGCTGTGGTTGCAGGAGCGTCCCGGCGTCTGGATCGTGGAAGCCCGCGCCCCGCTGGAGGCCTTCGAGGAAGCCATTGGCATGCAGCTTGCCGATACGGAGGATGAGGAGATCGACACGGTCGGCGGCCTCGTCTTCATGCTGTCGGGCCGTGTTCCCGCAGAGGGCGAGGAGATCGAGCATGAAAGCGGTGCGGTGTTCGAGGTGATCGACGCCGAACCGCGCCGGATCAAGCGGCTTCGCCTGCGTCTGCCCGCCGCGGCGGCGGCTGCGGCCGGATAGCATGACCGAAGGCCGGGCGGCGCTGGCTGGTCATCCGGCCCGAGGGCTCATGCTTCGGCCCGCCCTGCGCGGGGCGCTTCCCGCATTGCTGGCCGGTGCCTTGATGGCATCGGGCCAGGCGCCGCTTGGCCTGTGGTGGGTGGCCCTGCCGGCGCTGTGGTGGCTGATGGCGCAGATCTCGGGGGGCGAGAGCCTCCGCACCGTTCTGTGGCGGGGCTGGATGGGCGGCACGGGCTATTTCGCCGCGGCGCTTTTCTGGATCGTCGAACCCTTCATGGTGGATGCCGCGCGGCAGGGCTGGATGGCCCCGTTCGCGCTGGTGTTTCTGGCCACCGGCATGGCGCTGTTCTGGGCGCTGGCAGCAGGGGTCGGCTGGGGACTTGGCCGGGGCCGGTCGCGGCCGGTCGCGCTCGCCGTGAGCTTCGCAGCGGTCGAGCTGATGCGCGGCTATGTGCTGACCGGCTTCCCCTGGGCGCTGATCGGGCACGTCTGGATCGACACGCCGGTGGTGCAGGCGGCGGCCTATGTCGGGCCGGTGGGTCTGACCCTTCTCACGACCCTTCTCGCCGCGCTGCCGCTTGTGCTGCGTCTGCCGGGCGCGGTGGTAGGCGCGGTCGTGATCGGGCTGCTGTGGGCGGGTGGCCTTGCACGGCTGGCGGAGCCGCTCCCGCCGCGGGCGGCGCCGATCCATGTCCGTCTTGTCCAGCCCAATATTCCGCAGCATCTGAAATGGGATCCGACGCTGATCGGTCCGCAGTTCCGCCAGCAGCTCGAACAGACGGCGACGCCCGCCGATCCTCCACCGGACCTCACGATCTGGCCGGAGACGGCGCTGGTCTGGCTGCTGGAGGATGCCGCCGAGCCTCTGGCGATGATCGCGGAGGCCTCCGGGGGCCGTCCCGTCGCACTCGGCGTGCAGCGCGGGGATGGCGGGCGCTACTACAACTCTCTCGCGGTTCTGGATCGAGCGGGACAGGTTACCGGGCTTTACGACAAGCACCACCTCGTCCCGTTCGGCGAGTATATCCCCTTCGGCGACATCGCGGCGCGGTTCGGGATCCACGGTCTCGCCGCACGGGAGGGGGGCGGATATTCGCCGGGACCGGGGCCGGCCATCCTCGACCTTGGCCCGCTGGGAAAGGTGCTGCCGCTCATCTGTTACGAGGCGGTGTTTCCGCAGGACCTTCGCGGCGCGCCCGACCGGGCGGACTGGATCCTGCAGGTCACGAACGACGCGTGGTTCGGCAACCTCTCCGGCCCCTATCAGCATCTGGCGCAGGCGCGGCTCCGCGCGGTGGAGCAGGGCCTGCCGCTGATCCGCGCCGCGAATACCGGCGTGTCGGCCATCGTCGACGCGAGGGGGGCGATCGTTTCTGCCCTGCCGCTGAACGTGGAGGGCACGCTGGACGGCAGCGTTCCCGCGGCCCTGCCGCCCACACCCTATGCGCGTATGGGCGATCTGCCCATGGCGGGCCTCATTCTTGTGGCTGGAGCGGGCCTGCTTTTGTTGCGGCGCAGAGAAAGAGATTGAACTCCGCCGCCGCCGCCGCTACGGCTTGGCATCGCACCCGTCACAACGGCTTCCTGGCGTGACGGGGTTGTCTTAATGGAGCGCTTCCCGATGTCCCGACAGAATTACGTATTTACTTCCGAATCCGTTTCGGAGGGTCACCCCGACAAGGTCTGCGACCGGATTTCCGATGCGGTCCTTGATGCCTTTCTCACCGAAGAGCCCAATGCCCGCGTCGCCTGCGAGACCTTTGCCACGACGAACTGCGTCGTGGTGGGCGGCGAGGTGGGCCTGTCCGACAAGGACAAGCTCCACAGCTACATGGAGAAGATCGAGGACATCGCGCGCGCCTGCGTGAAGGACATCGGTTACGAGCAGGACAAGTTCCACTGGGCGACGTTCAAGCTGAACAACTACCTGCACGAGCAATCCGCCCATATCTCCCAAGGCGTCGACCGGGACGGGGCGGGGGATCAGGGCATCATGTTCGGCTATGCGGTGGACGAGACGCCGGAGCTGATGCCCGCGCCGATCCTCTACTCCCACGCCATCCTGCGCCGTCTGGCCGAGGCGCGCAAATCCGGTGAGGCGCCGAGCCTCCGCCCGGATGCCAAGAGCCAGCTGTCGCTGCGCTACGAGGACGGCAAGCCCGTGGAGGTGACCCAGCTTGTCCTCTCCACCCAGCACGCGAGCGAGGATCAGACCTCCGACGACATCCGCGCCATCGTGGAGCCCTACATCCGCGAGGTGCTCCCCGACGGCTGGCTGACGGGGAACACCGAATGGTGGGTCAACCCGACAGGCACTTTCGTCATCGGCGGCCCGGATGGGGACGCGGGGCTGACGGGGCGGAAGATCATCGTGGATACCTATGGCGGCGCCGCGCCGCACGGGGGCGGTGCCTTCTCCGGCAAGGATCCGACCAAGGTGGACCGTTCCGCCGCCTATGCCGCGCGCTATCTGGCAAAGAACGTGGTCGCCTCCGGGCTTGCACAGCGCTGCACGCTTCAGCTCTCCTATGCCATCGGCGTGGCGAAGCCGCTTTCCATCTACGTCGATACCCACGGCACCGGCGTTGCGGATGAGGCGGAGATCGAACGTGCCGTCGCGCAGGTCATGGACCTCACGCCGCGCGGCATCCGCGATCATCTGGAGCTCAACCGCCCGGTCTATGCCCGGACCGCCGCCTATGGCCATTTCGGGCGCCAACCCGACAATGACGGCGGTTTCAGCTGGGAACGGACCGATCTGGTGGAGGCGCTGAAGCGCGCCGTCTGACCCCCTTTTGCTTGACGCGCGGGCCCTGCCGCGCGAAGAGGCCCCGGTATCAGCGACCGGGGCCTTTTCATGACTGACGACCAGAGCGATTCCGCCGCGGGTGCCGACCGTCCCTGGCGCAATTTCTATGGCCGTCGCCATGGCAAGACGCTGCGGCCCAGCCAGAAAGGGTATCTCAGCGAGGATCTGGGCCAGCTGCGCCTTCCCGGCGTGACCCATGAGGAGAACCCGGAGCGCGCCGAGCTGGACCTGACACAGCTTTTCGGGGACCGGCCGGTTTGGCTGGAGATCGGCTTCGGCGGCGGCGAGCATCTCGTGCATCAGGCCGCGCAGAACCCGGAAGTGGGGCTGATCGGTTGCGAGCCCTTCATCAACGGTGTGGCGATGCTGCTTGGCAAGGTGCGGGAGGCGGGTGTCACCAACCTCCGCCTGCATCCGGGCGACGTGCGCGACCTGTTCGATGTGCTGCCCGACCGCTCCGTCGCGCGGGCCTTCCTGCTCTACCCAGACCCCTGGCCGAAGAAGCGCCACCATCGCCGTCGTTTCGTGACGCCGGAGTTCCTTGCGCCGCTCCACAGGGTGCTGCGGCCACAGGCCATCCTGCGGGTCGCGACGGACATTCCCGATTACGTGCGCCAGACGCTGGAGGAGGTGCCGAAGGCGGGCTTCGAATGGCTGGCCGAAGGTCCGTCCGACTGGCGGGAGCCGTGGTCCGACTGGCACTCCACCCGCTATGAGCAGAAGGCGCTCCGCGAGGGGCGGGTGCCGCATTACCTCACCTTCCGCCGCCTGTAGCGGCCCAGATAGACCCCAGATAGACCGGCGCGGTCAGTTCGGCTATGAGGCGGCCAGACCACGGAGGATCCCCCATGACTGCCGAAGCCTCGCCCGTCCCGCTTGTCGTCCGCGCTTCCGCCCCGCTCAGGGGCAAGGCGACGGTGCCGGGGGACAAGTCCATCTCCCACCGCGCACTGATCTTCGGGGCGCTTTCCGTGGGCGAGACGCGGATCAGCGGCCTTCTGGAAGGCGAGGATGTCATCGACACGGCAAAGGCGATGCGGGCCTTCGGGGCAGAAGTGACCCGCCATAGCGAAGGCGCGTGGAGCGTGCACGGCGTGGGCGTCGGCGGCTTCGCCGAGCCGGAGAATGTCATCGACTGCGGCAATTCGGGGACGGGGGTGCGGCTCATCATGGGCGCGATGGCGACCTCGCCCATCGTTGCGACCTTCACCGGGGATGCGAGCCTCCGCCGCCGTCCCATGGCGCGGGTGACGGATCCTCTGGCGCTGTTCGGAACGGTGGCGCATGGTCGCGCGGGCGGGCGGTTGCCGATGACCGTCCTTGGCGCACGGGATCCGGTGCCGGTGCGCTACGCCTTGCCCGTGCCGTCGGCGCAGGTGAAATCCGCCGTGCTGCTCGCCGGGCTGAACGCGCCCGGTGAAACCGTCGTGATCGAGCGGGAGCCGACGCGCGATCACACCGAACGGATGCTCCGCGGCTTCGGCGCCACCCTCCGTGTGGAGGAAACGGCAGAGGGGCAGGCGATCATCCTCACCGGGCAGCCGGAGTTGCGCCCGCAGACCGTCGCGGTGCCGCGTGATCCGTCCTCCGCCGCCTTTCCCGTGGCTGCCGCGCTCATCGTGGAAGGGTCGGATATCCGGGTCCCCGGTGTCAGCCGCAACCCGACGCGCGACGGCTTCTACCTGACGCTGGTCGAGATGGGGGCCGATATCGCCTTCGAGAACGAGCGTGAGGAGGGGGGGGAGCCGGTCGCCGATCTCCGCGTCCGCTTCTCTGCGTTGAAGGGCGTGGACGTGCCGGAGGACCGCGCGGCCTCCATGATCGACGAATTCCCCGTGCTGTCCGCCATCGCCGCCTTTGCGGAAGGCCGGACCGTCATGCGCGGGGTGCGTGAGCTGCGGGTGAAGGAAAGCGACCGGATCGACGCCATGGCGCGCGGGCTGGAATCCTGCGGCGTCACGGTGGAGGAGGGAGAGGACATCTTCATCGTCCATGGCCGGGGCGCGGAGGGCGTGCCGGGAGGGGCCACGGTCCGCACCCATCTCGACCACCGTATCGCCATGAGCTTCTACGTGCTGGGTCTTGCCGCGCAGCAGCCCGTGACGATCGACGATGCGCGCCCCATCGCCACATCCTTCCCCGACTTCCTGCCGCTCATGCAGACGCTGGCGGAGGGCTGAGGTTGCGCCGGATCACCATACAGCCGCTGACGGCGGCCGCCTTCGCGCCCTTTGGCGATATCCTTTCTGCCGATGGGACCGCCGACCGGATCATCAACCAGGGTCTCTGTGGCCGCTGGCACGACCGGGCGGGGCTGGATTTCGGGCCGGAGGGTCGGGCAGGTCTGTCGATCTTCAAGGCGGAGCCTCGGGCGCTGCCGCTGGTGCTCGATCTGGTCGAGCGGCACCCGGACGGCAGCCAGGCCTTCGTGCCGATGTCGCTCGACCCGTTCCTGGTCATCGTCGCGCCGGACGAAGGGGGGTACCCCGGGGTGCCGCTGGCCTTCCTGACCACGGCGGGGCAGGCGATCAACTTTCACCGGGGCACCTGGCACGGGGTGCTGACGCCGCTCCACGCGCCCGGTCTGTTCGCGGTGGTGGACAGGATCGGCGATACGCCCAATCTTGAGGAATACTGGTTCGACGAGCCCTATACCGTCGTTTCACCCTGAAGAGGGCTTCCTCCCGGCTGCTCCTGATCCTGCCGCGCGAGCCGCACTGCCATGTCGATCATGCGGTTGGAAAAGCCCCATTCGTTGTCGTACCAGCCGAAGACGCGCACCATGCCGCCGCCGGTCACGGCGGTTTCCGGCAGCGCCATCACCACGCTTTCGGGCCGCGCGCGCAGGTCGGTGGAGACGAGCGCGCGCTCCGTCCACCCGATGACGCCGCCCGCCTCGCGCAGCGCAGCATTGACCGCCTGCACGCTGGCCGGGCGACGGGGCATGAATGTCAGGTCCACGGCAGAGACGGAAGCTGTCGGCACCCGCACCGCAGACCCCTCCACCCGCCCCGCCAGATGTGGCAGCACGATATCCACCAGCCGGGAGGCCGAGGTCGTCGTCGGCACCATGGAGAGCGCGGCAGCCCTGCTCCGCGCAAAGTCGGCGGCGGGGCTGTCCACTGTCGGCTGGCTGCCGGTATAGCAATGGATGGTGGTCATGTAGCCCGTCTCCACCCCCCATTCCGCATCCAGAAGCCCGAGCAGCGGTGCAAGAGCGTTGGTCGTGCAGGAGGCGTTGGAGACGATGCGATGCAGGGGCGTCACCTCCCCCTCGTTCGCGCCGATCACGGCTGTGATATCCGCGCCCCGCGACGGGCCGGAGACGAGCACCCGTCTTGCCCCCGCGCTCAGCCCGCGTTCCGCCACCTCCCGGCTGTCAGCGCGGCCCGTGCACTCCATCAGCACATCGACGCCGGAAAGATCGGCACGCGACAGGTCTGACTGGCGGAGCAGCGGAATCTCCCGCCCGTCGACCACAAGATGCCCCGCGCGAAGGGCGACGCTGCCGGAGTAGGGGCCAAAGACGCTATCGTATTCAAACAGATAGGCGCAGATTTCGGGCGTGGCGATATCGTTCAGGGCGACTATTTCGATGTCGCCCGGTCGCGTGGCCAGCGCTCTCAGCACCGACCGCCCGATGCGCCCGAACCCGTTGATCGCCACACGAACCGCCATGCCGTTCCCTCCTGTTGCCTCATACGTGCCTAGCGGCACGGCGGAAGAAGGCCAAGAGAAAGGCGATCACGCGATTTCGCTTGGCGTCGGGGGCGACTCGGCCTTACGCTGATCGGGCAACCTTCAGGAGACTGCTCCTATGCCTGTTCGCTCCGTCCGCCGCTCTGGGTCGCTGGCTCGTGCCGGGTCGCTCATTAAACGTATGGGAGAGGCTTTGAAAGCTGCGGTAGCCGGGCCGATGCGGGCGCCAGATGCGCTGCCCGTGCCGATCCGGGTGGAGCAACGGCCGATGCGTCGCCGCTGATTCACGGATTTATCCTGGTCAGGTGACGAAAGGGCCGGATCGACCGGCCCTTTTCGATTCGCCTATCTTGGCTGGCGAGTGGCGGGAACCGCAGCAACCGTGCCGGCGTGATTTCCCGAGAGCCTGGACTAACCAGGTGGGTGCCAGATACCGGGACCAAGATCCCGGCAGAGCCAGCCCCCTCGGAAATGCTTATCGGCCACTGGAAAAAAGCCTGCGCACGAGAGGAGCAGAACCCGCCTTCCCAAAAATAGGCCTGACCTGCGGAGGCCACAAGAGCCCGTCGCGGAAAAGATGTGATCGCCCCTCGGCTGGACAGACGTTCCCTCTCTGTTCATAGTCGCGCCATGCAGCCCCAGCCCATTCCCCTCCCCGGTCTTCAACCCGGACAGCTCCTGCAGCGCGGCGTGAGCCGTCACCTTCTCTCCCTCGGCTTTGCGACGGTGGAGGAGCTGGTGCCCGCTCCCGGCCTCCGTGTGGACGTCATGGCGCTCGGCCCGAAGGGGGAGATCTGGGTGGTCGAATGCAAGTCATGCCGCGCCGATTTCGTAGGCGACAGGAAGTGGCAGGGCTATCTGGAATGGTGCGACCGATTTTTCTGGGCTGTCGATGCCGATTTTCCTGCCGATCTCCTGCCTGACGGCACAGGCCTGATCCTTGCCGACAGTTATGATGCGGAAATCCGCCGCCTCGGGCCAGAGACGCCGCTGGCCGGCGCCCGCCGCAAGCTCCTGACCCAGAAATTCGCTCGCCACGCAGCGCTGAGGCTGCAGACGCTTCGCGATCCCGGGGCCGGAGGCGGGGGGCCGCGTTTTTGACGGATTGGCTCACTGGCGTAGGCGGTTGCGGCTCTTATCGGTTGTGGTTACGCTGATGTAGCAACGGGTGCTTGGGGCGGGCATTTGGCATAGAGGCGAATTGCGGCGGCACCTCGAATGCTTTTCCGTGCCCGACCCGCAGTGGCATTCACGACTCCGGCGGCGTCAGGCAGGACCGACGGGCCAAAACTCTCCCTGCGACTTCTCGGGAAGCAGGTCTGACATCACGGACGAGGTTTGCCGGACTCGCTGCTGCAGCTTCCGCGGACACTCGTCCATCAGCCGTCCATCAGCGTTCGGACGGACCTGACAGGGCAATTCATCTGTCGCGAAGCGGCTGTGAGCCGCAGGTGTCAGAGCAATCTTTCCGCCCTCGCCAAGAGCACCATCGCTGCCCAAATACCCTGATCCCGGGGAGAGCAACTGACCGGCGCAGTTTCCCCTTCTCTAGGGTGCGCCGCACCCCTTCCGCGCCCGGCAGGACCAGATCGACATGTCGCAGGAAGCGGTCGGGCTCATGGCCGAAGAACCCGTTGCGGTGCCGTTTTGCCAGCCTGTCACGCAGCCCGCGGTGAGGAAGGGGATTGCTGCTCCTCCGGCCTGGGAGCCCGAGGTTTCCTATGAGATCCCCGGCCCCTCTCGGCACACCGCCGGGCGTGATCAAATCACCACCAAGTGTCTCCGGCAGACTGGAAACCACCCCGCGCCCGCTCAAACCTGAGGTCCGGCGGAACGAGGCGGAGCCGGAGCGCTCTCCAAGTCCGACTTCCGCCTCGGGGTGTGGGATCCCGCAGGCGGTGATCGTCAAGCCGGAGCCGCTGATTCCGAAGCGAACGGCCTTCGCCTTAGCCTTCGAACAGCCTTGCGCCGAAAGCGTTCAGCGTTTCGGCTTGCCCTTTGGCGAAGGCTCCGACGCGCTCATGCTACGCGCGGCTTCTGCTGCGGCGCGGAGTTCTTCGGCGATTTCCTCCGCCTCCTCGGGGTCGAAGTCGAGCGGCAGTTCCATGCCTTCCGCCTCGACATAGATTCGCACCATCCCGAGAGAGGTGGGACCGATCTGGAGATTGGCGGCGACTTCGCTTTCCTTATTGATACCCATATTGTTCCCCTTGGTGCCGGTGGTTTGCGCCCGCTGCGGGGCTCAGAGCGGTTGGATATGCCCCCTTCGTCATTTGATCAAGCGATGGGTCTTGCCAAAGCCCGCTATGAAGGGTAAATCGCCCCCCGTGCCGCCTTAGCTCAGTTGGTTAGAGCACCAGATTGTGGATCTGGGGGTCCCCCGTTCGAGCCGGGGAGGCGGTACCACCGAAATCCATGATAAAAATGAACTTTTTGTCTGTCTCAAATGGCAGTTGGAAATTGGTTGGAAGCGAGTTGGAAATGAGTGTTTCCAACCTGTTCAGGTCTGCTGATCTCCTGCCGATCGGCGCAGCTGAATGACCCGCGCGATGCTGTCTGACTTCTCCCTGATGTAGCGGTTCGTCGTCTTGTCGGAGGCGTGGTTCGCCTGGTGCTGCATCAGCACCTTCGACGCACCAGCGCGCTTGGCGTCGGTGATGGCGCCTGCGCGGGTGTCCATCATCCACACGTCACGAGGGACGCCGGCGACGGTGCGATAGGTGCGAAATTTTCCGCTCCACCGATATCGGTCAAATGGCATGTCGGTCTTGGGGTCGCGGATTACCGGGCCGATTCTTTCTTCTTGGGGGATGCCAGCCAGGCGTTCTCGCACCTCAGGGACAAGTCTCAGATCGAAGATCAGCTCTTCGTCCAGCGAATCTTCTGTCTTCGATGGAACCTTTCGAAATTCGGTCAGGTCGCGCGCGATCATGTCCCATGTAAGCCCATCGGCCCAGCGGAAATGACCGCGAGTTATGCCGCCGCTGGCGGCTACTTTCTCTTTTTCCTCTGGCCCCATTCGTAGCCATTGGCCGCGCACATCTACGGCACGCAAGGCGAACCACCATTGCAATTCCAGCCCCAGTGCGAACGCGGCGTCGCCTGCACTATCGGCGGCTGTAATGATCGCTTCAATTTGCGCGCGCGTCGGGGCTGCCGTCCTCGGTTTCGGGGTCTTGATGCGCATTTCCTTCAGGATGCCTGCAAGTTCCAGGCAAGCGGGGCTCTTCAACATGATGCCGTAGCCGACGAGCATGCGGAGCATGCCGAACTGCCGCTTGATGTAGGCCACGGTCCTGCCGTTATCACGCATCGTCCGCTGGATGCGCTTGAGTTCTGCAAGATCCATACTGTCGATCTGTGCGTCGCCGATTGCTTCCTGCCACCGCATCAGGGGGAAGCGGTAGCTATCGCGGCTGTTTGCCTTGACCTCCTGAAACGGCGATTCGGTGTCGGTCATGTATCGACCGATAAGCCAGCGCCACGTCCCGGCAATGGACAGCAGTTTCGCCGGCTGCTCTTGGATTGCGGCAAGCATGTCTATGGTGAGTTGTCGGGCTTTCGCGGCGCGTTCCGCCTCGCGGCCATCGCCATCTTCGCCGGGCAGGCGGATCGGCGGATGGCTATAGCCCAGCTTTCTGGCAGCTGCTGGCACGCGCCAGTAGTACCAGCGCTTTGACCGACTGGTGTGTGGCGCATAGAGAGGGTCCGACCCGTCCCACAGCGCTTTTTCATAAGGCATCGTATCGCACTCCATTCGTGGTCTCGCGCGCCGCCTGATGGGCGCGTGGATCACGATCCGGTATTTGTCGACGCCGGTCCAGCCAAGCCATGACGTCCGCCTTGAGGTACAGGCGCGTGATGGGGTCCGGTGCTGGAAAGCCAGCGACCGTCATCCTGTCGAGATTTTTGCGAAGCCAGGCCGGCCCCTTTCCCAGAACGGCCGCGACCCAGCGGCTCGATCCGAAGGCACAGTGATCTGCAAAAGTGGGGTCAGAGTGATTGCGAAACTCACCCATACCGGTCACCGATCCTCACCCATCGCCCACCTCCTTTTGGCGGGCGGCGAGGCCCGCTGCCCGGCTGATCAGATCGCCGGTCATCACAAAATCCTGTTGATAAAATCGTCGTCTTCCTCACGCGGCGGAAAAGGCGGCAGGCCAATCTCCACACGCAGGTGCTTAGGCCAGCGATCCGCGAGATACGGTCGCTGCTGCACGATCCGGATATGCTCGTCGGTGAGCGGGACACCGGGCGCGAGGCAAACTTCATCGCTGTGGCTGTCGTATTCGATCTTGCCCGTCTCAAGCTCTCTCAGCAGGCGGAGGTGTGTCTGCCAGCGGGAGTAAAGGCGGCGTATCCATTTCATCGGGTCATCCTCCAGACAGCGGCGGCGGAAATCAGGGCACCGAGCAGCGACAGCAGAGCGGACGGCACGGGCACAGGAGACGGGGGCGGGCGTGGCGGCTCGGGCCGGGGATGGTCTGTGCCGCCCGGGTCGGTCGGGAGCACCACAGGGGGCAGGCGCTCGTGGCGTGCCGGCTCGTACACAAAGGTCGATTTCGGCTGCATCAAGCCGTAGATGCCGGTGCCCTCTTCAAGACGCAGAGAGGTGCCGCACTCACTGCCGACGGGGATGTAGACGACCTTGAAATCGCCCGGTCCTGCCGTGTCAGCCGGAGCTTCTGTGAGCCACAGGCCAGCCCATGTGCCGATCACCGCAGCAGCGACGTAATGGCGGAGCCGCATCACGCGTCCTCCCCCATGCAGTCGCTGTAGATGTCCCACGCGATCTGGCGGGGGGCCTCGTCACCAAGCAGGTAAATGCCGTAGGCGATCATGACGATGCCCGCGATCTGCGGAGCCATCTCGCCGCCCGAAATGCTCTCGGTAAATGCGGGCAGGGACACGCCCGCCTCCGCCGCAGATGCCGCGCGCAGGGCCAGATCGGCCACGGCGATGCAGGTCTCATGCTCAGATGCCTGAGCGCAGGGTGCGAGCATCAAGCCCGCTGAAAGCAGGAGTACGCGTTTCATCGTGGTGCATCCTGATCTGGTTCTGGAGGGAGCGTCTGGCGCTCGGGATGGGGCCGCACGCAGCGGCCCGCACCCGTGCCATGGGCTGGGGCCTCTCCTGGAGAATATGAAAAGCCCCCGGCCCGTGTTGGTCTTTCGGGGAAAGCGGGCCGGGGGAAGTGCGCGCCAGAGTTCCGAGAGTGGCGGCGCGGGCCGCAGCACAGGGACAGGGCTGCGGATCGGGTGTCAGGCCCGGCCGAAGAGCAGCAGGAAGCGGCTCTGCGTTACCGGGTGACCGAAATCGGATTTGGCGGCGAACCACGCCATACGGCGCAGCCGCAGCGGGGTGCCGGTGTCCAGCAGGGCGCGCCGCGCCTGGGCGACGGCGAGGTGACGGGTGGCCGCGCCGACGGGCGTGGTCGCTTCTTCGGATTGATGGGCAAGTGCGGGCTGCACGGGTGATCCTCCATCGGGGCCGGGATGATGTCCGGCGGCGTTCGATGGAGGCAGTATATTTGGCAAATGCCAAAGTTCAAGTAGGAATTTTGGCATTTGCCAATATGTAGGATTGTGCAATTGTAGAATCGGGATGGATTTCCTGCCAGCGCCGGGCTGCGGCGCGTGAGGGCGGCATGAAAAAGCCCCCTCGGATAAGGAGGGGGCTGTGAAGGAGCGAAGGTGCGCGGCCTGGACCTGTTGCGACTCTCTTGCCTTGCCTCATAGTCTGGTCTCGCGGCTCAGATGGAGCGAGACAATGAAGAAAGACGATGAGTGCTTTCGGCAACTCATGTTTGAGTTGGAGGCAGGTGAAGATTGGGTGCATTACATTCCGCTGGATGAAGGCGATCACGCGAGTGAGAAGCGGTACTACCATGCGCTGATGCTGGCGGACGCGGGGGCACTGGAGGTGTCCGGCAAGCATAGCGACCATTTTCGAATCCGCGACCAAGGGTATACGCTCCTCGCGGTCATGCGAGATGCCAATGCTTGGGGAAAGGTGAAATCTAGCGCCAAGGCTGCAGGTGGGTATGGCGCGAGAGCGTTACTGGCCGCGGCTGAGGCGTATGCAGTGGCTCAGGTCAAGCAGCACCTTGGCCTGCCACTGTCATAGATCACGATGCTTCCCGTTGAAAAGATGAAGAATGCCGCGCGACAATCAGGGTG
>NZ_NIPW01000059.1 GCF_002196855.1 Haematobacter genomosp. 1
CCGCAACACGAAAGGAAAGACCAGATGACCACGATTTCCGCGACCTACTCGCCCGAGGACAACAAAATCCGCCTCTATGCTTCCGCCCGTCTCGATGCCGAAACTTTCCAGCGCGTGAAGGATGCCGGTTTCAAATGGGCACCGAAACAGGAGCTTTTCGTGGCCCCCTCGTGGTCCTGCGCCCGCGAGGATTTGGCGCTGGAACTGGCGGGCGAGATCGAGCCGGAGGAAATGACCTTGGCCGAACGCGCCCAGATGAAAGCCGACCGGCTGGACGCCATCGCGGACAAACGCGCCGCTGAGGCCAGCGCCTTTTCCCGCGCCGCCAACGAACTGTCTAAGGCGTTCGAGTTTGGGCAGCCGATCCTTGTGGGCCACCATTCCGAGCGGAAGGCCCGCAAGACGCAAGAGCGGATGCACAGCGCACAGGACAAGGCCAGCAAAGCCCATAAGGCCATTGGCTACTGGCAGTATCGGGCCGAAGGCGTCGAGGCCCACGCGAACCACAAGAACGATCCAAGGGTGCGGGCGCGGCGGATTCATGGCCTGTTGGCCGAGTTGCGCGACCTGCAACGAAAGCTGAACACCGCGCACAAAGCCCTTGCGACATGGGAGAAGCTGACCACGGACGACCATATCCGCGCGGCGCTTGGCATTGGCGAACTGTATTCGTTCAACCTGTATTCGCCCGTTGAGCGGGGCGAGATGACCCCGCAGGAGGCCCGCGAAAAGGCCATGGCCGGAGCGCGTTCGACCATCGAGAGCGGCAACCTGTCGCGCTGGATCATGCACACCCTCAACCGCCTGTCCTATGAACGGGAGATGTTGGGCGAGGTGCCGCGCTATGATGGAGAGATCACCCCGACCCTTTTGCAGATGTTCGTCCGCGAACATGGGGCCGACAAGCCGAAAGGGTCGAAGCTGGACACCGACCTTTTCGCCGTGGAATGCGAAGCCCCGTTGCCCGCGCATATCGCCCAAGGATCGGGCCTTGAATTGTCAGCCGACGAATGGCGCGACCTGATGCAGTCTTGTGGCTAC
Source organism: Haematobacter genomosp. 1 (assembly GCF_002196855.1). GTDB lineage: Bacteria > Pseudomonadota > Alphaproteobacteria > Rhodobacterales > Rhodobacteraceae > Haematobacter. The sequence goes on from NZ_NIPW01000059.1 coordinate 1,042, forward strand.
CTGCCCCCCGCGAAGAAAGACGCCAAGCCCCCGATCCTCAATTTCAAAGCCCCATCCGGCACGGTTTCCGTGGTGAATCCGCACCGCCGCGAGGCCCAGGACCTGCCCCAGATCGAATTGACCAAGGCGGAATATGCCAGGATCTACGCCGAGCAGCACGGCACCCGCCTTTCCACTTGCGGCGGTTTCCGCGTTCGGATCGCACCGAACCCGAAGCACGAAGGCCCCCGCTATATGGCCGGATGGGCGGCTATTCTCATCACCGACCAGAAGCAGCACGACACGCCCGAGAGCGTCAAGGACATGGAGGCCGCGGCATGACCCGCCCCGCCATGTATTCCCGCCCCGCAAAGCCCCTGACCATTCCGGTCAGGGCGCGACGGGACGCGCCCGCCCTGGCGCTGGACGCCGTGCCGGAGGTAATCGCCGTGGACCGTGCCACGGAATGCCATGTCACACCCGACGATGTAGCGCGGCGCATGGTCGAATATCTCGGACCCGTGGGCGATTATCTGACGCTAGAGCCAAGCGCCGGAACCGGCCAGCTTGCGCGGGCGCTGATCGCGTCCGGACACAGCCCGCGCGAACTGACCCTGATCGAGCGGCATCACGCCCTTGCAGCCACGCTGCACAAGATCGGCCCGACGCTGCACCGCTGTTTTCTGGAATATGCCGACGAGGCGCGCAGCAAGGTCGAGTTTCCCCGCATCCTCATGAATCCGCCTTTCCGCGAATTGCGAAAGCACGTTGCCGCTGCGCTGTCGCTTCTTGGGCGAGGCGGTCACGACGCCGCAACGCTGGTCGCACTGGTGCCGGTCACGTTCGAGCATCCCGATGCCGAGCATCTGGAAACCCTGCCGCCCGACACGTTCAGCGCGGCGCGGGTGCATACCAAAATCATAAGGATTCAGTGCAGTTGATCGACATGGGGGGCCGCGAGGCCCCTCTTTTCGTTCGTGGTCATGGTGCCCGATGACAGGAACGCCCGAGGGCGCCCCTGTCACCGGCCTTGCGCTATCCGCGCGGGACCGCTGCGCGGGAAAAAGAAAGCGCACCTGCCATTGCGCTTACGGTTGGAGGGCGGTTTTCCACCCCGGCTTTGCCGGGGCTTGCAGCCGCCGAGCCGGACGCGCCCCCATAGCACGAAGGGAGGCGAGGCGGTTGTCCGATCCCGCCGCCGCCCCTTTCAGGGACAGCGCCAGGACCGGCTCGCGCTGCCCGCGCGGGGGCGCCTTCGGCGCCGTCGCCTCAAAGGTCAGGCCGCTGGTGCGGCCCGACCTTGAGAAAGCCCGGAACGCAGCACCGGGGCCATTTGCCACCACCGGGATTTCAGGATCGAGCGCGCCGTTCTGGGCATCCGACCTGATGGCGGCCCGCTCCTTTGAGTGACTGTCGATTTATTGCTGCTCAGTTTGCTTCGGCCCGGATCGGCGCAAGGGCTGCGCCCTTCTCCACTGCGTTCCGACCCTGCGGGTGCACCAGTCCTTAAAGCCTTCGCACCTTTGAGCCGCAATCGACACTCACTCAAAGGAGCTACCATCATGACCAAGATCCTCGCCACTCTGCGCTCGATCCTGAAATCCCTCACCACCAAGGCGAAAATCAGCGTCTCCGTCGCCCTAAGCGTTCCGGGCTTCCTCAAGGTCGAAGTCAGGTATGCCCGCGACCTCACTGAACCACGAAAGGACAAGGACGCCTGAGCGGCGTCCCGGCCCGCCTTGCGGCGGGCCTTTTCTACCGCTGCCACGCCCCGATCCCGTCCCAAAAATCATTCAGGATGCCCAAGGCCCGATAGGTCCGGCCGCTGTCGTCCGGAAAGAAGTTCTGGATCGCCGCGTGCATCGCGTCCATGCCCCCGAGCTGGTGCAACGCTTCGCCCGCCGATCGCATGTTCTCCAACACCTCCCCTGACACCTGCGAAGGGAGCGGTGCCGCTTCGACCGCCAGAAACGCATCCCGTGCCAATTGGTAAGTTCGGAAGACCCTTGTGTGATCGTGCAGGTTAGGTTTGCGGGTTTCTTCTCCTGTCAGAAGCCAGTGCGCGTCCACGTTCAGCTTCGACACGACCAGCGCAAGAAAGTCCGCCTTGGGCGTCCGGTTGAGGTTGATATAGTTGGACAGGGCGCTTTTACTGATGCCGAACCGTTCTTCCGCATCGCGCAGGGTCATCCCGCATTTGCGGATCGCTTGTTCAAGACGCATTCCGATCAGTGCCGATTTATCCATGAACGTCTCCTTTTGGATAAATTATTCCACGTTCGAGAACGCGAGATCAAGCCTCTGGGCGCATCCCTCGTGCCGACCGGTCTAGGGCTATCGCCCTGGACCTCCCTGCCCGAGTGACCGCGCTCTAGGCTCCGGCCGGCGGTGCCGGCCTGCGCCCCGAACCTCGCTCGCCCCTTCGGGTGACGATCGCTTGCGCGGTGGCCGGGATCTCCCTGCAGGACGCATCACCAGCTCCGCCGTCCT
>NZ_NIPW01000060.1 GCF_002196855.1 Haematobacter genomosp. 1
GGTCGTGTCGCGAAGGCTGTGGAAATTCCCTGGCGGCTTGCTCCGAGTATGTGAAATTGGCGCGGGTTATGCGGCGAGGTCAAGTGCCATCGGCCCAAGCGGCTGAGCGAGGGTCTCCCATCCGTCGACCTTGCGCATCTGGATCTGCCCCGAGGCCAGCAACGCCCAGAGCAGCATCGGCACGGTTTCGGCGCATGGCAGCACGGTCTGGGTCTTTATCCGGCGTCGAAATTCCTCGTTCAGACGTTCTATCGCATTGGTGGTCCGCGCCGATTTCCATTGCGAGGGATCGAGGCGAGTGAAGGTGAAGAGCCGATCGCCGGCCTCTTCCAGGCTATCGGCCACGGCCCGGCACTTGAGCTTCCACTTGCGGAGGAAGGCCTTGCGACGCTTCTCGATCTCGGCGGCGCTGTCGGCGTAGATCATGTCGCGGTAACCCTCGCTCAGCTCGTCATGCAGGCGCTTGGGCGCGTGGCCGAGCAGGTTTCTGTGCTTGTGAACCGTGCAGCGTTGAATGGGCAGCTCCTCGCCCCAGAGCGCCACGAGCGCGGCTTCCAAGCCGGGGGCACCGTCGACGATCACGAACTCCGGTCGTTTCAGGCCCCGTGCATCCAGATCGGTGAGGAACTGACACCAGGCAGCTGTGCTTTCGCCGCCCATATTCCTGATCGAGATCAGCACCTTCTGCCCGTCGCGACGGACGCCGATCGCGGCTAGGACCGAGATATTGGTGGCCTTGCGGTCCAGCCGGGTCTTGATGACGGTGCCGTCGAGAATGAGCCTGACGACATCTTCACCGGCCAAATCGCGGGTGGACCAAGCGTCCCAATCAACCTTCACCTTGCGCCAGGCCCGGCTGACGACATCCTTGCTCACGGCCCCTTCGAACAGGCCAAACAAAGCCCGCTTGACCCTCCGCGTGTTGGTCCCAGCCAGGTAAACCGCCGCGATCAGGGCTTCGGCCTTCTTGGTCAGCCGCTGATAGCGAGGCAGCGCCTTCGAGCGCCATTCGGTGATTTTGCCCGCCTCGTCCTCGATCCGGGCGCGCGGCACCCGCACCGTCTCGGTGCCGAACGTGCCGGTCAGTTGTCGGTCGCGATGCCCGTGGCGGTAGCCCTTGGCCTTGTCGTCGCCGCGTCCATAGCGGAGGCGACCGAGACATTCGGCCAGTTCCTCTTCGAACAACGCCTCGATGGTGGCACGGACAGTCGCCCGCAGGCGGTCTTCGATCGGATCATATCCCGCGGCGTCAGGCAGTAGCGAAAAGGATGAGCTGTCGATATTCTGCTTCATGGCGTGATCTCCCTGGCGGTTGGCGCCGCCGGTTGGCTGGGTGTCAGTTCACCCGGAGATTACGCCGCCTTCAAATTTCCACCACTTCCGAGACACGACC
>NZ_NIPW01000061.1 GCF_002196855.1 Haematobacter genomosp. 1
GCTGGACCTGTGGAGCCACCGGCTTCCCGCGGCGCTCCGCGCGCTGGCGGCCCGGCGCCGGGCGGGGTTCGAGCGCGCAGGCGTCCGGCTGCAACCGGCGCTGCTGTCGCGATTCCTCATCCATGAGCGGCGGATGGCGGAGGACAGGGCGGCGCGCCTGCCCGGCCTGCTGGGACAGGGGCTGACGCGGCGGCGGGAAAACCTCGGGCGGCTGTCGCTGGCGCTGGAGGCCGGGTTTCGCCGCAGCCTTGCCGACAATGCCCGTGCGACCGCGCGGGGGCGGGAGCGGTTGGCGGTGCTGTCCACCCGGCTCGACACGGGGGTGGCCCAACGGCTGGAGGGGGTGAAGATCCGGCTGGAGGCGCTTGAACGGCTCCGCCAGACGCTCGGCTACCGGGAGACGCTCCGTCGCGGCTATGTCGTCGTCCGCGCCGAGGGGCAGGTTGTCACCTCGCGCATGGCGGCGGAACCAGCCCCGGCGCTGGAGCTGGAATTCCACGATGGGACGCTCATCGTCGGTCCTGCGCTGCCGGCCAGCCCGAAACGGCGCAAGAAGGCCCCGCCTGCTGCCGGCGGGCCGGAGGGGGAGGATGGTCAGGGCACGCTGCTCTGACCGGAAAGGATTGCGCGCCAGACCCCCGAACGCCGGTTGGCTCGTCCGGAATCGGCAAAGGCGGAGCCATTGATCGTCGTGGGCCGTTGCAGAGGCGCGGGACTGGGCGAAACCGTGAGGGGTGCGCCGCCGCAGGGGCGATCCCCTTCCGCGCGACGAAAGCCGGCAGTGCGGCGCGGAGCCGACCGATGGGGGACCTTGATTCCCGCGGGAACAACGCCGTCATGCTCCGTTATACACATCGGCGTTCCCACGGGTCTGGGGCAAGTCTGACGCCGCTGAAGGAAGGATGCGCGTGCCCTGCTGCATCATCTCCTCCTGCCCTCCCGTGGAGAAGGGCCGGGGCGGGTATGGCGACAGATTTTTCGGAGAGGCAAAAACGAAAAAACCGCGCCTCACGGCACGGTTTTTGCGTCTTCCGAAGGAGGCAGGATTACTTGATCTTGCCTTCTTTGTATTCCACGTGCTTGCGCACGACCGGGTCGTACTTGTTGACCGTCATCTTTTCGGTCATCGTGCGGGCGTTCTTCTTGGTGACATAGAAATGCCCGGTGCCCGCCGTCGAGTTCAGACGGATCTTGATCGTCGTCGGCTTCGCCATTGGTGTTCTCCTGCAGTCGGACGCTGCGCGCGTCCGCGAAATTCTTTGAAGCCTGCCTTTTACGCATGGATCGACCGGAGTCAACCGCTTTCGATGCCTTTTCGCCGCTAGTGGCCGCCCGCCGCTCCGGCAGCCCCTTGCGGACGCTGGACCAGCGGCACGAGCAGCAGGGTCACGCTGAACATGACCGCCAGCACAAGGAAGATATCGGCGAAGGCCATCACGGTTGCCTGCTGGCGCGCCATGCCCGCGACCCGTGCCAGGGCGGCCCCGTCGGCGGCCGGGCCGAGGGTGCTGGAAAGACCCGCCGCGATATTGGCCAGCCGCTCCTCCGCCGCGACGCTGCCCCAGCGGACCTGCTCCGCCAGCCGTTGGTAGTGCAGGTCGGTGCGGCTTTGAAGCACGGTGTTGATCGTCGCAAGCCCCACGGCGCCGCCGAGGTTCCGGGTGAGGTTGAACAGCCCGGAGGCGTTCTTCACCCGATCCGGCGGCAGCGTGCCGAGCGCGATGGTGTTGATGGGAATCATGCAGAGCATGAGCGCGACGCCCCTGAACGCCTGCGGCCAGAACAACTCGCCGAACGCCCAGTCCGCGGTAAGCGGTGTCACCATGTAGGTCGAGGCCGCGAAACCCGCGAGGCCGAGCCCGATGAGCTTGCGCGGATCCACCCGTCGCACCAGATTGCCGACGACGGGCGCGGTGCAGAACATGGCCGCCCCGGTGACGAAGACCGTCTCCCCGATCTGGAGGGAGGTGTAACCGCGGATCCGCGCGAGATAGAGCGGATAGAGATAGGTCAGCCCGTAAAGCCCGATCCCCAGAACGAATGTCAGGAGCGATCCGACAGCAAAGTTCCTGTCGCGATAGGTGGAAAGGTCCACGATCGGCGTCCGCGCGGTGAAGGTCCGCCAGAAGAAGGCGACCGCTCCGCCCACGGCCAGCGCGGTCATCAGCACGATGGTCTCGTCTGCGAACCAGTCGTTCGTCTGCCCTTCCTCCAGCACATATTGCAGCGAGCCGAGGAACAGCGTCATCGTGGCGAGGCCGAGGAAATCGAACCGCCGGAGCAGGGCGTAATCCGGCTCGTCGAAGTCCACGAGGAACCAGGCCAGCAGCGTCGCCGCGATCCCCGGCGGCACGTTGATCAGGAACAGCCAGTGCCAGGAGAGAAGCTCTGTCAGGTAGCCGCCGATGGTCGGCCCGATGGTCGGGGCGAGCGTGACCGTCAGTCCGACCACCGCCATGACCGGTCCCTGAAGGCGCTTGGGAAAGATGATGTAGGAGGCCGCGAACGCCGTGGGGATCATGCCGCCGCCGATGAAGCCCTGAAGCGCCCGATAGATGATCATCTGATTCAGGCTTGTGGCAGAGGCGCAGAGCGCAGAGGCCAGCGTGAATCCCGCAGCCGAAAGGGTGAACAGAACCCGCGTGGACAGCGCCCGCGACAGAAAGCCGGACAGCGGGATCATCACCACTTCGGCGATGAGATAGCTCGTCTGCACCCAGGACACTTCGTTCGGGGCGGCGGACAGACCCGCCTGGATCTGGCTGAGGGAGGAGGAGACGATCTGGATATCCATGATCGCCATGAACATCCCGAAAACCAGCGCGGCAAAGGCGATGAAGCGGCGCGGCGTGACCACCGGCTCCGGGCGGGAGGCGGGGGCTGCGAGAGCTGTGTCGGCCATGGCCTCAGTCCTGACGGGGGGGCGTCGTGCGTGTATCCGCCGTCACGACCACCGACATGCCGGGGCGCAGCCATCCGGCCTCCGCCACATCGTCGGGCACGTGGATGCGGACGGGCAGACGCTGGACCACCTTGGTGAAGTTGCCCGTGGCGTTTTCCGGGGGAAGCAGGCTGAACACCGCGCCGGAGGCGGGAGAAATGCCCATCACCGTCGCGTCGAAGCTGCGGTCCGGATAGGCGTCCACCTCCACCCGGACATGGGTGCCGGGCAGAAGCTTTTCGATCTGCGTTTCCTTGAAGTTGGCCTCGATATAGCTGTCCCGGAGCGGCACGACGGCCATCAGCCGCTTGCCGGGCGTGACGTAATCGCCGATGGCGACCGACAGGTTGCCCACCACACCATCGACCGGCGCCCGTAGCACCGTCTCGTCGAGCACCCGCGCGGCCTGATCGCGCTGGGCGGTAAGGCCGGGAACCATCGCCTCGGCCTCCGCCTTCTGGGCGGAAACCACGCGGGCATTGGCCTCTGCCGCGGTGATGCCTGCGCGGGCTTCCGCCAGAGAAGCCTCCGCCGTCGCCGCAGTGGCCCGCGCCGATTCGAGGCGCTGGGCGCTGGCCGCATCGGTCTGGGCGAGGCGGATGTAGCGGGTGAGATCCGCCGCCGCCTGCACGGAGACGGCCTCTGCCGCCGTCACCTGCGCCTCGGCCTGGGTGATGCTCGTTGCGGCGGCGGCCTCCTGGCTTTCGATTCGCTGGATGGAGGCCCGCTGAACGGCAAGCTGCGCCTCTGCCTGGGCCAAGGCATCACGCGCGTCGCCATCCTCCAGCGTCACGAGCGGATCGCCCGCATGGACCGCTTGGTTGGCGACGGCGGGAACGGTGGCGACATAGCCCGCCGTCTTGGGGGCGAGGATGGCGAAATCGACGCGGACATAGGCGTCGTCGGTGGACACCTCGAACCGCCCGGTCGTCCAGTAGTGCCAGCCGAAGGCCAGCAGCGCGATGAACGCGACAACCCCGAGACCGATCAGGATGAACCGCTTGCGGCCGGGCGGGGCCTTCTGATTGGCAGGCGGGGCGGTGTCGGTCCGCGCGGGAGCGGTGTCGGAAGACTGAAGCGAATCTCGGGGCATGGGGAGGCTCGTTGACAGCGAGGGCCGGGAGGGCCGGCGGGTGCGGCGAATTGACCGAACCGTTCGGTCAGGCATTGACATACTCCTCTTCCCGGCTAAAGCAAGGGCTGATGACGCGGAGTTGCAGTAATGAATGCCAGCCCGATCTCCGATGCGACCACAGCCAGCATGAGCACGGCCAGCATGAGGGAAGAAACCTTGCCCGGGGCCTGCGCCAAGCGGGAGCAGATCCTGGAGGGCGCGCGCCGCCGCTTCCTTGCCGTCGGGTTCGAGGCGGCCAGCATGGAGACCATCGCGCGGGAGGCGGGCGTGTCCAAGGGCACGCTCTATGTCTATTTTCCGAACAAGGAAGCGCTCTTCATCGCGTTGGTTGAGGAAAGCAAGCGGCAGACGGCGGAGCATCTCACCGCGCTCGACCCGGCCGGCGCCCCGGAAGAGGTGCTCACACGCTATGCCGTCGATCTGATCACCCGCCTGCTGGAACCCGAACATATCGCCCTTGTCCGCATGGTCGTGGGCGTGGCGGATCGGATACCGGCCCCCGCGCAGAGCTTTTTCGAGGCGGGTCCGGTGGCCGGCGCGCGTCGCATCGCTGCCTATTTCGCGCAGCTTGTCGCGGCGGGGCGGCTCGACATGCCGGATGTGGAGGCGGCAGCCTGGCAGTTCCTGAGCCTATGCACCCACCCCGTCATGGTGCGGACGCTGATGGCGGCGGACAGGGAACCGACGGCGGAGGTCATCACCGCCCATGCACGGCGATCCGCGGCGATGATCTTTGCCGCATATCCGTTGGGTCACGCGGAGAGGGCCGCTCAGGCAGGCTGAAAGGCGTGGCAGCGCCGGCGATCAAGGAGCCGCGCGGAAAGGCAGGGTGCGGACCGCGCGGAAAGGCAGGCTGTCTCAGCCTGCGGGCATGTCCTTGAACTTGATGGACTCGCCGCAGCCGCAGGCTTCGGCGACGTTCGGATTGTTGAACTGGAACCCGCTCTCCAGCAGCGAGGTGGCGTAGTCGATCTCCGTGCCGAACAGGAACATCTGTGCCATGGGGGCAATCAATACGCGCGCCCCGTCCTGCTCCACGATTTCATCCATGGGATTGACCTCGGTCACATAGTCCATGGTGTATTCCATGCCCGCGCAGCCGCCCTTCTTGACGCCGATCCGCAGCCCTTTCGCGCCATCTCGCTCCATCAGCCGGGCGATCTGCCGGACGGCTGCCGGGGTCAGGGTGACGGCCTGTTTGCCGGGAATGCTGAACATGGGAAACCTCGCGCTTTGACCTTGCAATGTAAGGCCGCGGGCACTCCTGCTCAAGACCGTCCGGTCAGGACGTGAGGACAGACAGCAACGCGCGGACCGCGAAGGCTGTCAGAATGGCCCAGGCAAAGCTCGCGAGTGTTCCGATGAGCACATATTCGGAGGCGGCGCGGTCCTCCCGTATCGCGCCGAAGCGCAGGATGGATTTGGCGGCGAGCAGGAACCCCACCGCCTCGAACTGTCCCACCAGAATGAATGTGAAGGCCAGCCCGCGTTCCAGCAGGCCGATCATCCGTCCGGCGCCCGGCAGCCCCTCCTCCGGCAGCGGGTTCCGGGGCGCAACGGAGGTGACGATGAGACCTGTCGCGAAGTCGCCGCCCCGGATGGCAAAGATCGCACCGCCAAGAATGAGCATCAGCGGAGGCAGTTCCGTTGCGGGAAAAGGCAGTCCGGCCCAGAAACCGCCCTGCCAAAGGCCGGGCTGGCCCAGGCTCGCCGCGACGAGGATCAGCAGGTGGGCCGCCTGATCGGCCAGAAAGGCTCCGGGCCCACGCGGCAGCCGAAGCTTTGCCGCGTCGATGGCGAGATGGCTTGCTGCGATGACATAGGGCGCGGGCGTGTCCACCCGGCCGAGGGTCAGAAACATCATCAGGAGGACTATTCCCGTGTGCAGCAACAGCACGGGCGTATGGGCCTTGCGATCTACCATGCGCCGGGTCTGAAAGACAAAATCGGCAAGGACATGGGCAAGGAACAGAGCGGCGAAGGTCTCGATCATCAGGAGTATCGCTCTGCTGCGGCCTTTACGGGAAGCTAGCCACGCCGGTTATCGGGGATCAAGGCGGGAATGCGATCCATATTTGGGCGTTTTCATAAAAAACACCCTTATTTGGGTGTCATTCCTCGTCATCCAGCTCCAGCGCGGCCTCAATCGCCCAAAGCCGGGCTGCATCCGCCTGACGCTGCACGATCTGCGGGGCAATGCCCAGCGCATCCGCCACGGCGGCGCGGGTCCGGCCCGGATGCGACAACAGATGAAGGGCGATTTCCGCCTGCCGCGCTGTCCAGCCTGCAACTATGCCGTCCGAAAGCGCGAGCGGGATGGCCAGCCGCCCCTCCGCCGCCATCCGGCGCTTGGCGGGCAGCCGGTCCAGCAGTCGGCCCGAGGCGAGAAACGCGGCTCCGGCGGCATCCTCCAACCCGTGGGTGCCAAGCCGGTCCACCGCGCCGATGGCGAGGGCAAGACGGGTGTCGCGGCCCTTGGCCACCGCCCGCACCGCGGCGCGTGCGACCAGTGCTGCGCGAAAGGCGAGCCGTGGCGCGGCCACCATCTGCCAGCCGTCGCCGCGAAAGCGGGTCAGCCGTGGCGCGACATCCTGAAGGGCGGCCAGCGCATCAGCGGCCCCGCCAAGCGCGCGGAACAGGTCATCCAGATCTTCGGTGGAAAGCGCGGAGGAGGCGACGATATCGCCCGTCAGAACGGCAAGACGGCCCGGAAGCCCGTCGCTCACATGAAGCCCAGTTCGAGCCGCGCCTCATCCGACATCATGTTCATACCCCAGGGCGGATCCCAGGTAAGCTGCACGTTCACCGTCTTGATGCCGTCCACCGGCTCCACCGCCTCTGCGACCCAGCCGGGCATGTCGGCAGCCACAGGGCAACCGGGCGCGGTCAGCGTCATGAGGATGGTGACGTCGTTCTCATCCGTGATGTCGATCGTGTAGACGAGGCCAAGATCGTAGATGTTGACCGGGATCTCCGGGTCATAGACCGTGCGGCAGGCCGCGACCACGCTGTCGTACAGCGGATGGTCGGTGGTGGAGGGTTGAACGAGGGGGCTGCCCTCCAGGGGGAGTGCTTCGGTCATCGCGTCTCTCGTCTGCAACGGGCGGGCGGTCTTGGCCTGATATAGGCAAGCGCGCGGGCAGGGTCCAGACCGGCGCGGACCAACGGGGGGAAATCTCCGGGGCAGGGGGAATAATATGCGGATTTTTGGCGCATTGACCGATCGCCTGTGGCTGAGCAGCCCCTTGCCGGCCCGCCCAGGCGAGGTGGCGGCTCATGCCTGCCCGCGGTTGCGGCGAGGCTTGCGGTTGCTGGCCTGACCGGAACGCCCCGGCGTCGCATCGCCCGCGTGGGCCAAAGGGCTTGGGCTTCCGCGCCGGATCGCCTATGTCACCGCCCGACAGTGGAGCCCGACAGCGGAGCCCGACGCTAGACCCCAGTGGCGGCGCCCGATGGTGAAAACGGCACCGAAAGCGGAGAAGGCGATGAGCGAGACATTCGGGTTCACGGTGGCGGCGACGGACGGCAAGGCGCGGACCGGCGTGATCTCCACCCCGCGGGGCGAAATCCGCACACCTGCCTTCATGCCTGTCGGCACCGCAGCGACGGTGAAGGCCATGATGCCCGAGAGCGTTGCCGCCACGGGCGCGGATATCCTGCTCGGCAACACCTATCACCTGATGCTGCGGCCCACGGCGGAGCGGATCGACCGGCTGGGCGGGCTGCACCGCTTCATGAACTGGGACAAGCCGATCCTGACCGACTCGGGCGGTTTTCAGGTGATGAGCCTTACCGCGCTGCGGAAGCTCAACGAGGACGGGGTGCGGTTCAAGTCGCATATCGACGGCTCGGAGCACTGGCTGACGCCGGAGCGGTCGATGGAGATCCAGCGTCTGCTCGGCTCCGACATCGTGATGTGCTTCGACGAATGTCCCGCGCTGCCCGCGACGGAGGCGGAGGTGGCGAAATCCATGCGTCTCTCCATGCGCTGGGCACAACGCTCGCGCGATGCTTTCGGCGACAGGCCGGGACACGCGCTGTTCGGGATCATGCAGGGCGGTGTCACGCAGGAATTGCGCGAGGAGTCCGCCGGGGCGCTGAAAGCCATCGGCTTTGACGGCTATGCCATTGGCGGCCTCGCGGTGGGTGAGGGTCAGGAGGCGATGTTCGGCGTGCTGGACTATGCGCCCGGGACGCTCCCGGAGGACAAGCCCCGCTATCTGATGGGCGTGGGCAAACCGGACGACATCGTGGGCGCGGTGGTGCGTGGCGTGGACATGATGGATTGCGTTCTGCCCTCCCGCTCGGGGCGGACCGGGCAGGCGTGGACGCGGCGCGGTCAGGTCAACATCAAGAACGCCCGCCATCAGGACGACCCCCGCCCGCTGGACGAGGACTGCACCTGCCCGGCCTGCCGGAACTATTCGCGGGCCTATCTCCACCACGTGTTCCGCGCGCAGGAGATCATCTCCTCCATGCTGCTGACGTGGCACAACCTGCATTACTATCAGGAGCTGATGGCAGGGCTACGCGCGGCGATCTCCGAGGGACGGCTGTCGGATTTCGTGGCCGCGTTCGAGGCGCAGCGGGCCGAGGGCGATATCGAGCCGCTCACCCTGACCTGAGGGCGGAAAGCCCGGGGCATCGAACCCCGGTCTTTCCGGCTGCCGCGGAACGGCGGGAGATGTCGCGACGGGATCAAGGGGAGGTTGAAGATGGTCCCGCCGCCTTCGTCCGGTCATTTGCCCGGGGGCAGCGGCATGCCTGTGAAATACGCGGGGAAATATGTGGGATCGTGAAGCACCGAAGTGCTTCGACGGACAAAACTCCAGTTTCATGCGGATGCCGGTCTGGTGAGCATCGACCCAAAACGGGTCAAGACAAACGGTGCAGTCTACAATAATTCCCCGTCGGCCACCACATGTGCGCGGGGATGGCCTGCCACGCTTCGTGCTCCTCCCCACGCCCGCAGAGAGGACGCATGTGTCCGGGTTTGACGCAAAACCCCGACCGCCCTGTGCGCACGATTAGAATTCATGAGTTTTTACATCTTCATCAATACTGAAACCCCCGCCTGACGCGCGGGTAGGACCCTATCTGCTGACCCGCCCCGGCGATGTGTTGACCCACAGCCCGTGCGCGCGGGTAGGACGCCTGTATATCCGGGACAGGCAGACCGGGTCAGCGCTTGCTCACTTGGCAGGTGGTTTTTCGCACCTTCGGGACGGCGATTCTGAGGAAGCCCGGCGCCGTGTCATGACTGCAGGTGCAACTGCCGGTGGCGGGTCACTTCAGCGAGCGGAACAGGCCGGTGAGGCGCCGCGCCTCATCCCCGAGGCCCCACGGAGCGTTGAGGATGAACATGCCGCTCCCGATCATCCGATGACCCTCCCGCGCGGGAGGGAAGCGGACCTCATGGCGGAGCGCATCTGGGTGAGCGTGGGCCAGATCGGCCAGCATTCCGCGATGCGGCTCACCCGACAGCACGGGATACCAGAGCGCCACCACACCCACATTCCATTTCCGCGCGATTGACCCGACGAAGCGGGGGAGGGCGGCATAGTCCTCCTTCACCTCATAGCTCGGGTCGATGAGCAGCATGCCCCGGCGCGGTTCGGGCGGCGTGCGGGAGAGCGCCATCTCCAACCCGTCCTCATGGAGCACCGTGGCGCGGAAGGGGGCCATCGTCTCCTCCAGCGCGGCGAATTCCTGGGGATGCAGTTCCGCGAGCGTCATCACGTCATACCGGCGCAGCGACAGGGCGGCGATCAGCGGCGAACCGGGATAGCTCGCGGGCCCGAACCGCTCCCGCACCTCTGCCAGACGCCGGGCATAGGGGTGGTCGGGCGCGAACCAGCCCAGCCGCTCCGCCACGGCGATCCCCTGCGCGGCTTCGCCCGTCTTGACGGCCTCCGCCCCGTCCAGCCGGTAGAGGCCGCGGCCCGAATGCGTCTCCATGTAGGTGAGCGGCTTTTCCTTGCGGGCGAGGTAGTCGAGCATGACGGCGAGAAGCGCATGCTTATGCACATCGGCCATGTTCCCGGCATGATAGCCGTGCTGGTAGGACAGCATCGCGGTTCTCCTTTTCCCCCCGCTAGCGCGATGGGCGGCGAAGAGCAATCACCCGCATCGGCGAACCCGTGCCACCCCGCCTTGCAACCCTGCCGCCATACCGTCATTGTGGCGGGGAAGGCTGCTGCGCGGCAGGTTGAAAGCCGCGCTTCCGCCCCCCAAATATAGCCTCCGAAGAGCGGGGAAGGCCAAGGGTTGCCGAATGAGCGGGACCGGTGCCTTCCTGCCAGGAAAGGAAGAAAGAGCATGAGCGAACACCCGACCAACAGCTACCCCGTGCTGCCGCTCCGCGATATTGTGGTTTTCCCCCACATGATCGTGCCGCTGTTCGTGGGTCGCGAGAAATCGGTCAGGGCGCTCGAAGAGGTCATGCAGGACGACAAGCAGATCCTGCTTTCCTCCCAGATCGACCCGTCCGAGGACGAGCCTTCCCCCGAGGGGATCTACAAGACCGGCGTCCTCGCCAACGTGCTGCAACTGCTCAAGCTGCCGGACGGCACCGTGAAGGTGCTGGTCGAGGGCAAGGCGCGTGTCAACATCACCGACTTCGTCTCCAACCCGAATTTCTTCGAGGCGCGGGCGGAGTTGCTCGACGAGACCCCCGGCGAGAAATCGACGGTGCAGGCGCTGCTGCGTTCCGTGGGGGACGAGTTCGACCGCTACGCCAAGATCAAGAAGAACATCCCCGAGGAGGCGCTTGCCGCCGTTTCCGACACCAAGGAACCGGCGCGGCTGGCCGATCTGGTCGCGGGGCATCTTGGCGTTGACGTGGCGCAGAAGCAGGACCTGCTGGAAACGCTCGATATCGGCGAGCGGCTGGAGAAGGTCTATGGGCTGATGCAGGGGGAAATGTCCGTCCTGCAGGTCGAGAAGAAGATCAAGTCCCGCGTCAAGAGCCAGATGGAGCGGACGCAGCGCGAGTACTATCTGAATGAGCAGATGAAGGCCATTCAGAAGGAACTCGGCGACGGCGAGGAAGGCCAGAACGAGGTTGCCGAACTGGAGGAGCGGATCAAGCAGACCCAGTTCTCCAAAGAAGCCCGCGAAAAGGCCGAGACCGAGCTGAAGAAGCTGAAGTCCATGTCGCCCATGTCGGCGGAGGCCACGGTCGTCAGGAACTATCTCGACTGGATGCTGTCGATCCCGTGGGGCGTGAAGTCGCGCACCAAGAAGGATCTCGGCAAGGCCGAGGAAGTGCTGGATGCCGATCACTACGGTCTGGAGAAGGTCAAGGAGCGGATCGTCGAATATCTGGCGGTGCAATCCCGGAGCCAGAAGCTGAAAGGCCCGATCCTCTGCCTCGTCGGCCCTCCGGGCGTCGGCAAGACCTCGCTCGGCCGCAGTGTCGCGAAGGCGACGGGGCGTGAGTTCATCCGCATCTCGCTCGGCGGTGTCCGGGACGAGTCGGAGATTCGCGGCCATCGCCGGACCTACATCGGCTCCATGCCCGGCAAGATCATCCAGGCGCTGAAGAAGGCGAAGACCACGAACCCGCTCATCCTGCTCGACGAGATCGACAAGATGGGTCAGGACTTCCGCGGCGATCCGGCTTCCGCGATGCTGGAGGTGCTGGACCCGGAACAGAACTCGACCTTTGTCGATCACTACCTCGAAGTGGAATACGATCTCTCCAACGTGATGTTCATCACGACGGCGAACTCGTACAACATGCCGGGGCCGCTTCTCGACCGGATGGAGATCATCTCCGTCGCGGGTTACACCGAGGATGAGAAGCGCGAGATCGCGAAGCAGCACCTGATCCCGAAACAGGTCAAGAACCACGGCCTGAAGAAGGGCGAGTTCAGGATCACCGACGAGGGGCTGATGGATGTCATCCGCTACTACACGCGGGAAGCCGGCGTCCGTAACCTTGAGCGGGAGATCGCGAAACTGGCCCGGAAGGCCGTGACGGAGATCCTGAAGGGCAAGCTCAAGAGCGTGGAAGTCACCCCCGAGAAGCTCGAGGACTACCTCGGCGTCCGGCGCTTCCGCTACGGTCTGGCCGAGAAGGAAGATCAGGTCGGCGTGGTCACCGGGCTTGCCTGGACCTCCGTCGGAGGCGACCTTCTGCACATCGAGGCGCTGAAACTGCCCGGCAAGGGGCGGATGAAAACCACCGGGAAACTGGGCGATGTGATGAAGGAATCGATCGAGGCGGCGGCGTCCTACGTGCGCTCCATCTCTCCGCAGGTCGGAGTGAAGCCGCCGAAGTTCGATGCCATCGACATCCACGTGCACGTCCCGGATGGCGCGACGCCGAAGGACGGGCCGTCGGCGGGTCTGGCGATGGTGACGTCCATCGTGTCGGTCCTGACCGGTATCCCGGTGCGCAAGGATATCGCCATGACCGGTGAGGTGTCGCTCCGCGGCAATGCCATGCCGATCGGCGGGCTGAAGGAGAAACTGCTCGCGGCCTTGCGCGGCGGTATCAAGACGGTCTTGATCCCGGAGGAAAACGCCAAGGATCTGGCGGACATCCCGGACAACGTGAAGCAGGGGCTGGAGATCATCCCGGTGTCCCACGTGCGGGAAGTTCTGAAGATGGCCCTCACCCGCCAGCCGGAGCCCATCGAATGGGATGAGGCTGCGGAGGAGGCGGCAGCCCTCGCTGCCCGGCAGGAACGTGTCGCGGCCTCCGGCGCGACGGCACACTGATCATCTTGAAATCCTGAAAAGGGCGCCTCTGGCGCCCTTTTTCATTGGCCTCATTCTAAAGTATGGTTTGTCGGCAATACGCATCTTTGGCTGCTGCTTTTCCGCAGTTGTGAGCGACATCTATCATCTTGTAGTGAAACATATTTCTGCGAAAGTATCACTTTGATGGGCAATGCTCGGGCCGCAAGTCTTTCAGGTGCCCGGAAAATGCGTCCATAAGTTGCCATTAAGAAAAAGTCTTAGACTCCGGTGGTATCGGCAGTATTCTGTCTCAGGTTCCGGGCGCCTTTGGGGAGAGGCGACCGGAAAGGGAGGAAGTCATGAACGAACGTCCTGTTTTGGACGCCGGCAGCGATGTCGCGCGCGGCGCGAATAGCAACTCTGTCCGGGATGTCCTGATCGTCGACGATCATCCTTTGATGTGCGATGCTCTTGCGATAACCCTTCGCCATGCGTTTCGGCTGACCAGCGTGCGGCAGGCGGCAACCTTGGCAGAGGCTCGCGCGGCCATCCGTGATCATGCGCCGGATGCAGTGGTGCTGGACCTTACCCTGCCGGATGTGTCGGGTGTGGATGGCGTGCTGACGCTCCGGCAACTGGCTCCCGGTGCGCCCGTGACGGTGATTTCGGCGCATCTGGAAAGCTGTAGCATTGCCGCGGCGCTTGGCGCGGGGGCATGCGGCTATCTGTCCAAATCTCTGCCGCGGGCCCAGATGATCGCCGCGCTTGAACGCATGTGGGCGGGGGAGACGGTCGTACCGGAGTGTTATGACCCGGAAGGCAGTTCGGAGGCCGAGGAACTGGCCCGGACCTTTGCCACGCTGACGCCGCAGCAGATGAACATCCTGCGGCTCATCTGTCAGGGCCGGCCCAACAAGATCATTTCCTACGAATTGTCGATCGCGGAAGCGACGGTAAAGACTCATATCGCCGCGATCATGGAGAAAATCCGGGTGCGAAACAGGACGCAGGCGGCCCTTCTTGCCTCACGCGCGAAGATTTTCGATCACTGACGGGCCGATCATGTCTTTAGCGGCAGAAGGGTCGCCGTTCGCCATTTCTGGTGACGTGGAGAGTTGCGTGGCCCGGCTGGTCGAGGAGGGGCGAGAGCTGGCGCTGGTGCTGGCTTTTGCTGCCGATCGGGATGATGTCCGCCTGCTGTCCGACCGTATCGGTGTGGCGGTTCCCGGAACGACCGTTGTCGCCTGCTCCTCCGCCGGCGGGTTCGCTTACGGCGGGCCGCGGGATGACGGGGTGGTGCTGGTGGTCTTTCCCGCCACCGGCTTTCAGGCGGGCGCCATCTGGCTGTCGGAACTTGCCCGTCACGCGACATTGGACTGGATGGGAGCTTTGCGGGAGCTTTCCGCCGCGATCCCGGAGGAGCAGGGCCGCTCGCGCTTTGGTCTGCTGCTGGTCGATGGGCTGAGCGGGCGTGAAGAACTGGTTGCGGCGGTGGTGGACTCCACCCTGCCGGGCCTTCTGGTGCTCGGGGGCTCCACGGCGGACGGGCTGCGCTTCACGGAGACAGCGCTCGCCCTCAATGGGGAAGCCCGGAGCGGAAGCGCGGTTTTCTGCCTGCTGTCCACGCCTTCGGAGGTGGAGGAAGTGGTCTTTGACCACTTCACACCGGACGGCGTACCCATGGTGGTGACCGATGCGCTGCCGGAGGAGCGTCTCCTGCTGACCATCAACGGCGAACCCGCGGCGGAGGAATATGCCGTGCGGACCGGTTACCGCGTGGAGGAGCTGGGGCCTGCGGTCTTTGCCCGTCACCCGCTGATGGTGCGGATCGGCGGCAGAAACTTCGTTCGCGCCATTCGGAGCATGACGCCGGAAGGCGGGCTGAAGCTGATGTCGCTGCTGGAGACGGGAACGGTGCTGATGCTCGGGCATGCCGTCAGCCCCATGGAGGGGTTGGAAGACAGGCTTTCCCGCCTGTCGCTGCCGGTGGACATGGTGCTGGGCTTCGACTGCATCCTGCGACGAATTGCTCTCGACTCATCAGAACTTTTTGATGCGGACCGCATCTTCCGCACCTTTCGCGTGGCCGGTTTCAACACTTATGGTGAGCAGCACGGCGGTATCCACGTGAACCAGACTTTCGTGGGTCTTGCCTTCCTGGGCGGGGGAGGGCCCGATGTTTCGGGAAAGTGACGGTCCCCAGAGGCGGATCGACAAGCTGGAGCAGATCAATGCCGCGCTGATGCAGCGTCTGCAGCGGATGGAGGAGACACGTGGTTCCTCCTACGCCCTGACGCGCACGGCCGCCATGCTGGAGCGAGAAGTCCTGGCCCGGAACCGCGAACTGGAGCGCGCCCTGTCCGAATTGTCGGAGGCGAATGCCGAGCTGGCCCGCGCGCGGGAGGCTGCGGATCAGGCCAGTCGCGCGAAGTCACGCTTCCTGCGCGCCGCCAGCCATGACCTCCTGCAACCGCTGAGCGCGGCGAAGCTGTTCCTCACGCATCTCGCGGAGACCTCCAGGGAGCCATTGCAGGCCGAACTGGTGGAGCGCATCACCGCCAGCTTCGATTCCGCCGAAGAGCTGATCCGTACGCTTCTGGATATTGCCAAGCTGGATTCGGCCCGTTCCGAGGTGTCCATTTCCCCGGTGTCGATCGGTCGGTTGTTCCAGCGTATAGGCATCGACCTGCAACCCCTCGCGACCGGGCGGCAGGTGTCGTTGCGGTTCGTGCCCACCGCGCAGACGGTGTTGAGCGATCCCGTCCTGCTGCGGTCCATCGCGCAGAACCTTGTCTCCAACGCGCTGAAATACACCACGGGGGACAAGGTTCTTGTCGGTGCGCGCCGGGATGGCGATGGTATCTGGCTGGAGGTTCTGGATCAGGGGCCGGGCATTGCACCTGCCGATCAGAGCCGGATTTTCAATGAGTTCGAGCGCCTCTCCCGATCTGATCAACCGGGTTCGGGGCTGGGGCTTTCCATTGTGCAGCGCGCCTGTCAGCGGCTTGGCCATCCGCTCGAACTCATCAGCGCTCCGGGCAAGGGCTCGCGCTTCCGGGTGCGCCTCCCGCGACTGGGGGAGATGTGTCTTCTGCCGCCGCAGCGGGTCGGCGCGGTTGAGGATCCGGGTGCGCTTCTGGACTTCCTCGCAGGGCACCGCATCCTGATCGTGGAGAATGATCCGAGCGTTCGGAGCGCCTTCGCCTTTCTCCTCCGCTCGTGGGGCGTGGAGGTCACCACGGCCGCCGGACTGGAAGGCGCGCTCGCCACTCTTGCGCAGGGCGCGCCGGACGCGATCCTGAGCGATTACCGGCTCGACAATGGCGAGACGGGCTGCGACGTGATCGCAGCGCTTCGCGACAGGGTGGACAAGCCGCTGCCCGCGCTCATGGTCAGCGCAGAGCAACTGGAGTTCATCTCCGAAGCGGCCAGCCAGATCGGCGCGGAAGTCCTTGCCAAACCGTTGGCGGAGATGGACCTTCGCCGGAGTCTCGCGCGACTGCTCGGCGGTCCGGTCGCCTAGATCGCTGCGCCCCTGACAAAGTGCCGGCGGAGCGCAAGGGTCGCACCCGAGGGGGAGCAGGCCATGGTCGCCTGACCGCTGCGACTTATTGCCAGAAATCACCCGACCCGATGATATGACCTGCCGTTCGCGGTCAGGGCTTGCCGGCGGGCCTATCCGCTCCGCTTGCAAGCGAGAGGTCGTTTGCCGGAAGGAAGCTGCCCTTGAGATCGAGCACTTCCGTGCGGATGCGATTCGCCGCCGGTGTCAGCGGGACATGCGCGGGATAGACCAGAAACCACCGTCTGAGGATCGGCAGCCCCGGTGCATGAAGAAGCGCGAGCCGCCCGTGTGACAGCTCATCCATGACGGTGTGCAGCGACAGAAAGGCGATACCCAGCCCCGCCATGACCGCCTGCTTGATGGTTTCGTTTGATCCCATCTGGACAAGGTCGAACACCTGGCCTTCCGCTTCGGTATCCAGATAGCGCGTCATCAGGATCCGCGTACCGGACCCTTCCTCACGGGTGATCATCGTTTCGTTCAGCAGATGCTCGATCGTGACCTGCCGTCCGGCAAGCGGGTGATCCGGGGGCACGACGATCCCGTGCGGATGCGGGCCGATCATCGTGGCCGAAACCTCCGGGTGGCGGGGCGGTCGGCCCATGATGGCCAGGTCCACGGCATGGCGCTCCAGATCGGCCACAACACCGCTGCGGTTCGATTCGCGCAGAACCACCTCCACATCCGGGCAGATCGCCCGCAGCCGCGCGACAAGGCGGGGGGCGAAGTATTTCGCAGTTGAAACAACGCCAAGCGTGACCCGCCCGGCGTGGCCGCTTTTCAGAGCGGTGATCTGTGCGGCGCATTGCGTCAGCGCCACCTCGATCCGGCGGCCTGCCTCAAGAACCAGCGCGGCCTCCGGCGTCGGCTCGGAGCCACCCCCGTTATCGGCGCGCCGCAGCAGAGGCACGGCCAGCGCGGCTTCAAGGTTCCTTATCTGTGCATGCACCGCAGACGGCGTGAGTCCCAGTCGCTCCCCCGCTGCGGTGAGGGAGCCGTTGGATGCCACTGCAGCAAGGATTCGGAGTTGGCGAAGGGTGACGGCGTCGACGCGGGGCATTTCATTTTTCCTGAAAAGGCATTCGTCATTTTAAAATTTCCATGAAAGCAAACTTCGCGCAAGTTCCTTTCATCAGAAGGGAGACAGGCCATGCAGGACGCAACGCCCATACTGCCGAAGTCCCATATCCCGGTCGCGCTTCAGGACGTGGTTCAGAGAATTGCCACCGTCGCCGCAGCGCTTCAGACGCGCATCGCGCGGGACGGTCTGGATGAGGTGCTGGACGAGATGCGCGGCCAGAATGCGGGCGGCGACGGACAGAAGGCGCTCGACGTGATCGCGGATGACGCGTTCCGGGAAGCGCTGATCGGAAGTGCCGTTCGCTTCTTCGCCTCGGAGGAGCGGGACGAAGCCGAGGAGCTCAACTCCGAGGGCGCCTATGCGCTGGCAATCGATCCGCTGGACGGGTCTTCCAACATCGGCGTCAACGTTTCCATCGGCACCATCTTTGCCATCTACCCGGCGGGGGCGACGGCAGAGGAGAGCTTCCTGCGCCGGGGCCGTGATCTCGTCGCGGCGGGCTATGTCATCTACGGGCCGCAATGCTGCCTCGTGGCGACGATGGGCGAGGGGGTGCAGAAATACCTGCTCGATCCCGAGAGCGGCCGGTTCCGGCTCGTTCGCGCCAGCATGGAAATGGCGCCCAAATCCTGGGAATTCGCCATCAACGCTTCCAACTACCGTCACTGGTCGCGCCCGATCCGCGCTTACATCGACGATTGCGTCGCCGGAACGGAGGGGCCGCGGACGCGGGATTTCAACATGCGCTGGGTCGCCTCTCTGGTGGCGGAGACGCACCGGATCCTCTCCCGCGGCGGGGTGTTTCTCTATCCGGGGGATTCCCGCAAGGGGTATGAGCGCGGGCGGCTCCGCTACCTTTACGAATGCGCGCCGATCGCCTTCATCGTGGAGCAGGCGGGCGGTGCCGCGACCGACGGGATCGACCTGATCCTCGATCATGCGCCGCGCAGCATCCATGAGCGTACGCCTTTCGTGTTCGGCTGTGCGCAGAACGTCGCGCGCGTGTCCTCCTACCATGACCTGCCCGACAACGAGACATCGGCGCTTTTCGGCAGCCGCGGACTTTTCAGGAGCTGATGAGATGAGCCTGCGTCACCCCATCATATCGGTCACCGGCTCTTCCGGCGCGGGGACCAGCACGGTCAAACACACGTTCGACCAGATATTCCGCCGCGAGGGGATAAAGGCGGTCTCCATCGAGGGCGATGCCTTCCACCGCTATGACCGCGCCGAGATGAAGAGCGAACTCGCCCGTCGCACGGCGGAGGGGGACTACACCTTCTCGCATTTCTCCTACGAGGCCAATGAGCTGGTCGAGCTGGAACGGGTTTTCCGCGAGTATGGAGAGACGGGCAAGGGGCGCACGCGGCACTATGTCCATGATGACAAGGAGGCCGAGCGCTTTCAGGCGCCGCCCGGCACCTTCACCGACTGGTCGCCGTTCGAGGATGGCTCGGACCTTCTGTTCTACGAAGGCCTGCATGGCGCCGTCTCCAACAACGAGGTCAACATCGCCCGTTTCTCCGACCTGAAGGTCGGCGTCGTTCCGGTCATCAACCTTGAGTGGATCCAGAAAATCCATCGCGACCGGGCGCATCGGGGCTATTCGACGGAAGCGGTCACCGACGTGATCCTGCGGCGCATGCATGCCTATGTGCACTGCATCTGCCCGCAGTTCACCGAAACCGACATCAACTTCCAGCGCGTCCCGGTCGTGGATACGTCAAACCCGTTTGTCGCGCGCTGGATCCCGACGGTGGACGAGAGCCTCGTCGTGATCCGGTTCAAGAACCCGCACGGGATCGACTTCCCCTACCTCACCTCCATGATCAACGGATCGTGGATGAGCCGAGCGAATTCCATCGTGGTGCCGGGTCCGAAACTCGATCTCGCCATGCAGCTCATCCTGACGCCGCTCATCGAGCGCCTGGTCACCAACGCCAAGCGCCACAGCCACTGAGAGGACGCCATGAACACGCAAGCTCCCATTGCCGCGCGCGCCGATGAACGGCTGATGGCCAATGCGATCCGCGCCCTGACCATGGATGCGGTGCAG
The DNA here is from genome assembly GCF_002196855.1 of Haematobacter genomosp. 1. Taxonomy (GTDB): domain Bacteria; phylum Pseudomonadota; class Alphaproteobacteria; order Rhodobacterales; family Rhodobacteraceae; genus Haematobacter. Next base: position 19,467 of record NZ_NIPW01000061.1, read on the forward strand.
GCGGCGAACTCCGGGCATCCCGGAATGCCGATGGGCATGGCCGACGTTGCGGCCGTGCTGTTCAACCGCTTCATCAGGATCGACCCTGCCGATCCGAGCTGGCCCGACCGCGACCGCTTCGTTCTGTCCGCGGGTCACGGCTCCATGCTGCTCTACGCGCTGCACCATCTGATCGGCTATTCCGACATGGGCATGGATCAGATCCGCGCTTTCCGGCAGATCGGTGCGCGGACGGCGGGTCACCCCGAATACGGCCATGCCCAGGGGATCGAGGTCACCACCGGCCCGCTGGGGCAGGGTATCGCCACCTCCGTCGGCATGGCGCTGGCGGAGCGGATGGCTGCCGCCCGTTTTCCCGATCTGGTCGATCACTACACCTATGTGATGGCGGGCGACGGCTGCCTGATGGAGGGCGTGAGCCAGGAGGCCATAGACCTCGCAGGCCATCTGAAGCTTTCCCGCCTGATCGTGTTCTGGGATGACAACCGCATCACCATCGACGGATCCACCGCGATCTCCACTTCCACCGATCAGAAGGCGCGCTTCCGGGCGTCCGGCTGGAAGGTCCTGACGGTCGAGGGTCATACCCATGCCGAGATCGCCGATGCGATCGAGGAGGCGCGTGGTTCCGACCAGCCCGTGCTGATCGCCTGTCGCACGGTGATCGGCTATGGCGCTCCGAACAAGCAGGGCAGCCATGACGTGCATGGCGCGCCGCTCGGGATGGAGGAGATCGGCGCCGCCCGCGCGCATCTGGGCTGGAGCTGGGGCGCGTTCGACATTCCCGCGGAAGTCTATGCCTCCTTCCGTGCCATCGCGGAACGCGGGGCGAGTGCCCGGCAGGACTGGCAGGCGCGGCTCGCCGCCTCCTCCGACCGCGGCGCTTTCCTGACCGATCTGGCGACCGATCCGGCCCCGCTGGCCGCGCCGATGGCCGCGTTCAAGGAGCAGCTCGTCGCCGAGCGCCCCAAGGTGGCCACGCGCAAGGCGTCCGAAATGGCGCTTGGCGTGGTGAACGAGGCGCTGCCCTTCACCATCGGCGGCTCGGCCGACCTGACCGGCTCCAACCTGACCAAGACGAAACAGCTCGTTCCCGTGACGCCCGGTGAGTTCGGCGGACGCTACATCCACTACGGCATCCGTGAGCACGGCATGGCGGCGGCGATGAACGGCATCCAGTTGCATGGCGGGTTCCGTCCCTATGGCGGCACGTTCCTCGCCTTTGCCGACTATGCCAGGCCCGCGATCCGGCTGGCGGCGCTGATGGGCGTGCCGACAACCTTCGTCATGACGCATGATTCCATCGGTCTGGGCGAGGACGGGCCGACGCACCAGCCGGTCGAGCATCTCGCCTCGCTCCGCGCGATCCCCAATCTCACCGTTCTGCGCCCTGCCGATGCGGTGGAGACGGCGGAGTCCTGGGAGATCGCCATGGCGGCGCGGACGGGCCCGGTGATGCTGGTGCTCTCGCGCCAGAACCTGCCGACCGTCCGGACCGATGCCACGATGAACATGACCGCGCGCGGAGGCTATGTCCTTCGCTGGGCGGAACGGCGGCACGTCACGCTGATCGCCACAGGCTCCGAGGTGGAGATCGCGCTTGCCGCCGCGGATGCGCTTGCGGCCGAAGAAATAGAGGCCGCGGTGGTGTCGCTGCCGTCCTTCGAACTCTTTGCCGCACAGCCGGAGACCTACCGGCGCGAGGTTCTGGGCGACGCGCCCCGTATCGGCATCGAGGCCGCAATCCGCATGGGCTGGGACGCGGTGCTCCGCCCGACCGACCGGTTCGTGGGCATGACCGGTTTCGGCGCTTCCGGCCCCGCGCCCGAACTCTACCGACACTTCGGCATCACGGCTTCCGCCGTGGCGATTGCCGCAAAAGAGATGAGGACAGCATGACGACGACGGTAGCGA
>NZ_NIPW01000062.1 GCF_002196855.1 Haematobacter genomosp. 1
GCGGTGCGGCTGGTCTTCGACAACGAGGGTCAGCATGGGTCGCGCTGGCAGGCAATCGTGTCGATTGCGGCGAAGATCGGCTGTTCTGCCCATACGCTGAACGAGTGGGTCAAGAAGGCCGAGGTCGACAACGGTAAGCGGGCGGGTATTCCGAGCGAGATGGCTGAGAAGTTGAAGGCACTGGAACGCGAGAACCGCGAGCTGCGCCAGACGAACGAGATCCTGCGCAAGGCCAGCGCGTATTTTGCGATGGCGGAGCTCGACCGCCGGTCGAAGTGATGGTGGGCTTCATTGAGGCGCATCGGGATGCGCCCGGGGTCGAG
>NZ_NIPW01000063.1 GCF_002196855.1 Haematobacter genomosp. 1
AGGTCAAAAATCGAGGTGCCCCTATGTAATCGGGATCCTCGCCGCCCTCATCCTGACATTCCTGATCCTCGCGCGTGGAAACAGAAAGCGCAAAATATATTACAGTGACGACGATAATCGCGATGGCGCAGGCGATTTTTATCTCTGGAAGCATTGAGCAAGGGACATGATTAATATAAATATCTATATAATAACATATATGGCCGGATACGCGGCCAATAATAATCCGAAATCACTAAGTCATCGCAGGGTGACCATTTCTATTTCTGGCGTCAAGAAATCCGGTTCGGAATTAACATAGCCTATCGGTCTTCGTCAACAGGATTTTATTGGCATCGAACGTGTCGATTGACTTGGCTCTGTTGCACAAATCCCGTGTGGGATTCATCTCATGAATCCAGCGTGGTAGCTGGGATACATGAGCAGACCTACACCCCCGACCTACAGGACCAGGAACTGGCCAGCCTACAATGAAGCGCTCAAGCGCCGCGGCTCGCTGACGATCTGGTTCGATCCCGAGATGAGCTGGGATGCCGCGCCGACAGGTAGGCGTGGCCGCCAGCAGACCTACAGCGATGCCGCCATCCAGACATGCCTTTCGATGAAGGTGCTGTTCGGCATGGCGCTTCGGCAGACGACAGGCTTCGTCGAAAGCCTACTGCGGCTGGTCGGCCTCGACTGGGCGGTGCCCGACTTCAGCACCCTGTCCCGCCGCCAGAAGACCCTGGCCGTGAACATCCCGTATCGCGGCTCCAAGGGGCCGCTGCACCTGCTGATCGACAGCACGGGCATCAAAGTCGAGGGCGAAGGCGAGTGGCACGCCCGCAAGCATGGTGGACCCAAACGGCGCGTCTGGCGCAAGATCCATCTCGGGATCGACGAGGAAACACTGGAGGTTCGCGCAGTCGAGGTCACAGGGAGCCATATCGGCGATGCACCGGTCTTACCCGACCTGCTCAACCAGATCCCAGCGTACGAGCAGATCAGCAGCGTCACTGCCGACGGTGCCTACGACACCCGCAAATGCCACGATGCAATCGCTGACCGCGGCGCCCGCGCTGTCATTCCGCCTCGCAAGAATGCCAAGCCGTGGAAGACCGTCACCGCCGGCGCGATCGCACGAAACGAAGCGCTGCGGGCATCGAAATACCTCGGTCGTGCTCTCTGGCGACGATGGAGCGGATACCACCGCCGAAGCCGCGTCGAAACGAAGATGCACTGTGTGAAACTGCTGGGGCAGCGCCTCATGGCGCGGGACTTCGACCGACAGGTCGCGGAGCTTCAGGTCCGTATCGCCGTTCTGAACGGCTACACCACGCTCGGCATCCCTGTCACAGAGCCCGTGGGATAAGTCTGTCCGGGGAAAGGGGAACCCCGGCCATCAGCCGATTTGTGCAACAGAGCCGATTGACTTCATAAATATGCTACCCCGGGCCATACATAAAGAAGTAAAATGAGTTCATTTTGATATGATTTAATTTCTTTCCCCGCAGCATCGCAATTCTGGCGCATGATTTCCGAATGACGATCTCTATAACATATTATGAAGTTTATGAAATCTTTTGTATTGGAAATGGGTCTGCAGGGTCGATTTCAATGAATCGCGATTATTTACGCCAAAATCAATAGTATTGCTTATGGTATCATCATGATGAATCATCAGAACGGGATAATGACTTTCTCCTTCACTAAGTCATGCCCCGGTCAAGATGTAACGTCCCCGTATAGCCAATTGATATTGCTCTGCGGAGGCGTCGGCGCTCCGGGGCGGTCAATGCCAGAGTTCATTTAAGGCGTTATATGCCGCGCAAACGGCATGGTCCCTGGACAGAGGCGGCATAAAATACCCACTCGTGCGACGTGCGGGCCTGAACAAACGTCATGTCACAACGGAGACACTCGGCCCTCGCCCCGGGTACAAGCAGACCGCAGATCCGGCCGGATATCGGAGCGATGATCGCAGCATCTTGTCTAAAGGGATAAGCGGGTGCAAACTTAAGGGCACCTCGAAAAATTGCCC
>NZ_NIPW01000064.1 GCF_002196855.1 Haematobacter genomosp. 1
GGGCACCTCGATTTTTGACCTTTCCCGGTCGCGGGTCGCGGGCTCGGCGGCTTGAAATGGGCGTGATGTCACCCGTCAGTGCCCTTGTGCGCTACGGGGTCTTTGATGCTTTGCCTGTCGCGCGCGGCGTTTCGTGCCGCACGACTTGATTTCCGCGCCCCTGGGTTAGCCCGGGCACGGGTTCAGGCGGCTCAGCTGGCCGAGGCGGCGCATGTTGTAAGCGAGGTTCTTCATCCCGATCTTCGCCTTCGCCCGCACCATGCCGATCGTGCGCACCAGCGTGCCGCCCATGTCGTTGGTCTGCGCGCCGAAGACATGCTCGACCCGGGCACGCACCGAGGATTTGGTCCGGTTGCTGCTTTTGGCCTGCTCGGTCAGCGGCTTGCCGCGCTTGCCCTTGCGGTGGATGTGGCTCTTCAGCTTCATGCCGCGCAGCTTGGCTTCCATCTCCTCGGACCGATAGGCCGGATCGGCCCAGACCCCCGCGCCGGTATTGCCCCGCGTCAGCAGGTGGTCCACCGCTTGGCTGTCATGCAGGGCGGCATCGCTGACATGGTAACGTCTTACCAGCTTGTGCTTCCTGTCCATGCTCACATGGTTCTTGTAGCCATAGTGGGATTTGCCGTGCTTCTTGGTCCAGCGGGCATCAACGTCCTTCTGTGACCGCTTGGCCGGTTTGTCGGACCAGCCCTCGGGCACCTCACCGCTCTTGATCGCCTTGTTTTCCTCGCGCGTGTTGTGGTTCTTCGGCACCGGGACGATGGAGGCATCCAGGATCTGCCCTCCCCGCGCGATGTAACCCCGTCGCGCCAGATAGCCGTCGAACTGCTTGAACAGCGCCTCCACCAGGCCCGCCTGCGCCAGCGCTTCGCGATAAAGCCACACCGTCTTGGCATCGGGCACCCGGTCCTCAAGCCCTAGGCCGAGGAACCGCATGAATGACAAACGGTCGCGCACCTGATACTCGATCTGGTCGTCGGACAGGTTGTAGAGCGCGCCCAGGACCAGTGTCTTGAACATCAGAACGGCGTCCATCGGCTTGCGCCCGGCGCGCGACTTCCGCTCCGCATCTGGCTTGCGCCAAACCCGCTCCAGCGTCGGGCGGAACTCCTCCCACGGCACAACGGCGTCAATCTCGACCAAGGGGTCCTTCTTGGCATCCAGGCTCGCATAGCGGTCCGAAAGATCGAAGAAACCCATCTGTGCCATCGTTACGCCCAAGCAGCCGATCACCCCCCGTTCATACCGCAGCAACTCGGGCCGGGCAATTTTTCGAGGTGCCC
>NZ_NIPW01000065.1 GCF_002196855.1 Haematobacter genomosp. 1
CACCTGCGGAAGCTGTGCCGGCTGCGCCGGAAGAACCCAAGGCCACGCCGGTTGCCAACACGACACCGGCCGAGCGGGAGGCAGAGACAACCCCCGTCTTATCTCCTGAAAAACAGGGCGAGGAACACCATCCGTCCTCACAAACGCCTGAATCGAATGCAGGCATGGAAACAGCCAAGCCAGTCAACGACCCCAACCGTCCGACAACAAGCCTACCAGAGGCCGTGGATGAAGAATCTGTCCTGAGCCGGCTGCACGCTATTGAGAAGCGCCAAGGTTCTTTGTTGGGCGATCTTACTGCGTGGAGAGACAAGGCGAATAGTCTTGCACAGGCAAACCGGAATCGGGAAAGCACGTCTGACATGCGAGCGGGCGAGGTGCAAAACGCGCCGGAGGTTCGGCCTGTCGAGCAAGACACACCGGCCGCTTCTATCATCGGCAAGTCCAATGCAAGTGATCTAAGGAAAAGGCTGAATGTTTTAGGCGCGGAAAATAGTAAGCGCACCGAGCCCAAGATCTGAAGAACGCCCCTTACGGGGGCGTTTTTCATTTCGCCAGAGCGGGCATATAGACCTGCAGGACGCCCCGCTTTCCGCCGCGTCGGCCGACCTGCACGATGAGGTCGATGGTCTGTCGCGCATAGTCCAGAACGTCCTGCCGCGTCTGGTTCAGCCCCGCCCGCATGACCATCATTGCCAGCCGTTCCAAGGCGAGGGCCGGACTGTCGGCATGGATCGTGCTGATGGATCCCGGATGGCCCGTGTTGATCGCTTCCAGAAAGTTCAGGGCTTCGACACCGCGGATTTCCCCGAGGATCAGCCGATCCGGCCGCATCCGCAGCGCCGACTCCAGAAGAAGGGTAGGGGAGCGTTCAGACCCACCGCGCCGCTCCGCCACCAGCGCCACCGTGTTCAGGTGGGGCAGATGGAGTTCCGGCGCATCTTCGATCGTGACCATGCGTTCGTTCCGATCACTGATCGCCAGCAGCGCCCGCGCCAGCGTCGTCTTGCCCGAGGACGTGCCGCCCGACACCAGAATGTTCAGCTTGTCGTGGATGGCTGCACGGAACAGATTTTCCAGATCCCCTGCCCGCGCCATGTCCGTCAGCGTCTTGAGGCGTTCGAGGCGCAGCGCGTCCACATCGACCTGTCCACTGTCCAGAAATCCCACTTCCTGCACATCGAGAACTCGACTGACATACTTGCGGATCGAGACGGAAACGCCCTTTTCGATGGCAGGAGGCACGATGATCTGCACCCGCATTGTCTGCCCGAAGAGGACGACGCGCCCCGACACGATGGGATGCTTCGCTCCGAGCTGGTTGCCGGTTTCCCCCGCCAGATGCCCGCCAAGCGGCTTGATCCGGGTTTCGGGTAGAGAGCCTTCCCACCGGATCATGTGTTCACTTCCCGACCGTTCGACCCATATCCCGCCGTCCGGATTGATCACCACTTCGTTCACATCATCCGAGGTCAGAAGCTCGCGCAATGGCGCGAGCCCCTGTTCCGCATGGCTGGCCGGAACCATCACGGGCGCCTGTGCCGCCTGTCCCGTCATCAGAACACCAGATCGCGGTTGACGAACACGGTCATGGTCGTGCCCTGGTCGATGTAGATGACGGGCGGCAGCGACAGGTAATCGTTCATCACGCTCTGCGTCGTGTTTTCCAGATCCTCGCCCACGTCCTCCGCAAGCTCCTGCGTGTTCTCGCCCGCGCTGTCATCGACCACGACTTGCGGCGTGATCGCCAGCATCGAGATCAGGAAGGCCGACCCGAAGCGTTCACCAAAACGCGTGTCAACAAAGCCGGTCTGCCCCGACATGCCCAACGGGTCCGCGCCGTAGCCGCCCAACTCCACGCTACGACCGTCCGGCGTGATGGCACGGTTCCATGCAAGCTGTGCGCGATTCGAGGCTATGGACACGTCCGAATTGTAGCTGCCGATCAGGCGGGTGCCGCGCGGCAACAACACGTTCGAGCCGTCATAGGAATACACGTCGTTGGTGACTGCGGCGCGGATGACGCCCGGAAGCTCCGTGCTGATCGCCGTTTCCAAGACCGCTTCCAGCGTCGTGCCCTGCACGATGGTCCGGTCTGGCGCGGCAATCTGCGTGGCCCGCACCGTGTCATAGCTGGCCGTCGAGGCCGAGGCCATGAACTGCTCATTCGTGGACAGCTTGCGTTCACCGGCCCCGCTGGCCCCTCCACCCGTCACCTTGCCGGAACTGTCCAGCACCAGAAGATCGGACGACACCTGCGCCTCGTTGATCGCGTTGAGGCGGGCGCGTTCCTCTTCGAGACGCTGGCGGGCGTCGGCTTCGCCGTCCATGCCTTGCGCGGCAATCGCCTCCTGAAGCTGGCGCTGGTAGGCTTCATCGGCCAGTTGGCGTTCGCGCTCGAACTGTTCCCGAAGATCCGCCGCCTGTTGTGCCAGAAGCTCGCGGGTGATTTCACCGCGTCCTTCTTCCATGGCCTTCAGCCGTGCTTCCAAATCCGCCAGCCGCCGCCGTTCGGCGTCAGCCAGCTCGCTGTCCCCGGTGGTCAGGTTCACCTCACCTTCCGGAACGGACGTCTCCGGCACATCGGTTTCAACATCGGTTTGCCGTTCGGTGATTTCCGTGGACAGGCCCGTGTCGTCAGAACTGGTGGTCTGCACGTCCTCTGCATCCGAAGTCCGGCCGCCGCCAAAGAGGCTTGCCATCTGTTGAGGCGCGATCAGCGATAAAGCCAGAATGAGGACGATGACGCCGATCAGGCCGCCGACGAGGATCTTGACCACATTGCCGGGGCCGCCCCCGTCGAACTCTGAACTGCGCGCCGCCACGCGGGCTTCGCGATCGTTTTCCGGATCAGGCCGCAGGCGCGGCCGATCCTCGTGTTCAGCACCGTTCGGGGTGTGGTTGTCTTGCTCGGTCATTGGATCACCCCCTGATGGCTGTTGGCCGGCTGCGCCTGACGGCCGCCCCGAACGGTTTTAACGACTTCGCCGCTGGCGATGCACAATTCCTCATCCCCGATCCGCAGCGTCCAGCGGTCGGACGTGCGGTTGACCACGAACCCTTCGCGGGTCTGCTGCACGTTCACGATGGCTTCCTGCCCATCCGCGTTCGCCGCAAAGATGCCGGGGCGGGGCGCGTTCGGTGCGAACCGGAAGTAGGTTTTCACACCGTCATCATAAACCTGGATGGGTCGGATGCGGGTCGATTTGCCCGCCACGAAGTAGTTGTAATCCTTCGGTCGTGCCGCCACTGCCGCCTGTTGCTGGCGCGCGCGGGCCGCCTCATTCGGATAGTTGAAGCTGATCCGGTAGCTCGGGCTGTTCGATCCGGCCTGCGCGGTTTTCGCATTCAGCTCGAACGTGTAGACGCGGCGATCCGTGTAGACGGTCATGTTGGTGTAAGCGCCTTGGACGAGCGGCTTCACCGACAGCACGTCGCCCCGGTTCAGGCGCACGATCTGCCACGACGCGCTGTCGCCCACCTGCACGGACTCGATATTTTCGCCGGAGGCAAACTGGATCGAGGTGATGAAGCGCATGTAGACGTCGAGGCGATACACGTCATGTTCGCTGTAAGTGTAGTAGCGGATGCGGGGATCAGCCGAGTAGGGACGCGGAGCGGTTTCCGCAAAGACGGCGCCCATGCTGGCGACAAGCGCCGCAGCGGCAAGCGTGGCAAACCGGTTCATGTCAGTTCCCCCTCACGTTCAGGGTTTCCGCATCGACGCGGTAATGGGTGACGGTGAAGCCGAGCGGGTTGGCCCAGACCTGTTGCAGTGAGGTTTCCGTGCGCGGGCGGAACTGGAAGGTGATCGTTGCCACGAAATCGCGCGTCGTCGGGTTCTGCCCTGTGCGTTCATAGGTGCGGGTGAACCGCACCTGGGCCGTGTCGTCGTCCAGAAGCGAGATCGACCGGACGGCGACCGTAATCAGCATCCCCGTGCCGTAGAGGTTCGGCGGATACTGGTCATTGCCGGAGTTCCACAGCGACCGTAGCGAAGCGGCGGCTTGCCCGTCCGAGGTCGCATTCACTTGCGGGATGCGCTGACTGTTGTCGGACACGTCATAGGTTTCGCGGTCGGTGACGTAGCGCACCAGCTCCGCCTCCCGCACCGCTTCCTGATCCGACAGGCTGGTTGGGCGTGTCGCCACGACCTGTTCGCTTTCCCCTGTGGTGCGGTCCACCATGACGACGTAGGGGCGCATTTCCTTCAGCGGCATGACCATCGCCAGCGCGATCACCGCGACAAGGCCAATGCCCATGCCCGCCACTCCGAAGGCCGCCCCGATGTTGCGCTGACGGCGCAGGGTGAAAAACACCTCATCTTCGAACGCGGTCGCGACGGACGGAGCGGCAGGGGCGGGCGCGGAGGCTGTCTTTCTTTTGAACATTGGGCAGAGTCCTCAGGTGGCGCGAAATCGGTCCGCGCAGGAATGTTATTCAGGTGGAAAAGTCGGGCGGCTTAGGAGCCGGGTTTTATGGTCTTGCGGTCCAGCATCTGGGAGGTGCGGTCCACATGCGAAGCGCTGTCGGTGCCGCGCTGCTGCTGGCGGAATCGCTTGTTTTCGCGGTGCTGCTCCATCCGCGCCGCCCAATCGGCCTCGCGCCGTTCCCCGAAGCTGGACTTGTGGCCCCGTTCGGCATTGCGGATGCCGGTCAGTTCGACGTTGCGCTTGCCCGCATCCTTCATGCTTTGGCGTTCTTCCATGGCCGCCGCGATCCGGCTTTGGCCCGCAGCGGGGGCGGAGGCAGCTTGCGCCATCGCCATCGCACCGGCTGCATAGGGGGCTGCGACGGAAGCCGCCATCCTGGCGGCACTTCCCGCCGTGTCCTGCATGGACTTCATGCCGGTCGCCGTGGCGGTGATCGTGCCCGCAAGGCTATTTACCAATGTCGGCACTTGGGCCATGAGCCAGATCCCCGCCGCCGAGACGATCAGGAAACCCGCGGCTTCGGAAAGTTCGGTTGCGCCGTCTGCTTCTCTAATCAAGTTTGTGCCGATGCCCACGATTGCGCCCATAACGCCTGCCGTCACCAGCGGGATCATGGCGAAGCCAAGCGTGAACTTGACCCAGGACTCGAAGAGATTGCTCGTGGCTTTGAAGAGGAGGCAGGGCACGAAGATTGGGGCGAGTGCGATAGCCATGGCAAGCCCGACCTTCGCGAGAGACATGATGATGATCGCGACCACCGCCAGAAGTGCGCCCAGAACCCAGATCAGCACCGAGGTCAGCGAGATCGAGAACATGCCGCTTTCATCCGCTGCACGATCCGAAAATTCGAAAAGGCTGGTGATCATCTCATCCAGCGCCTCGTTCATGTTGGTGGCGCTCGTTGCTTGCAGGAAGGATGCACCGAGGTTTCCCGGCACGTCAGTGACGATGTTGTAGATAGGGTGAAATTGCTGCCACGAGGTTGCGATCATTGTGACGACGACGAAACGCACGCCCCATTTCAGGTAGTCGGAATATCTGACGGGCACCAACTGCATGACGGAGTTGGCAGCCATAAATGCCAGCGCAACAAGGCCCATGAGCTGACAGGTGGTTGCGATGGCTCCCCCGAAATCTGCAAACACGGATTCCGTGTATCCGAGGATTGCGTTGTCGATGCTATCCAATGTGGTTTGAATGTAGGTCGCCATCGGTTGCTCCTATCGGCTTACGCCGAGTTCGCGGCAGTGGTTCAGGGCGTCGCGGTAGCCCGTGCCTTCATCTTGGAGTTTCAGCAGATGCGGGCGGATGCCTTTGTTATCCAAACCCCAAAGTTCGCTGGGCACCATGGCGGCAATCGCATCCCAATCGCGATGTCCGATCATGCAACCGATGTAGGCGGATTCACCGGCCGCAGCCGCATCGCACTGTTCCCGCGCGAAATCAGCATCCCATCGGTCGCGATAGTGGCTGAGGACGTTGACCATGCCATTGTTGTGAGCGAATTCGCGGATTTTTTGAGGTTCACCGCTTCCACCGCCATCACAAACCCATTTGGGAAGATCCTTCGCCTGTGCCGCTCCGGTCACGTTAAGCGTCGTGATCGTCGCGAAAGCTGCAATCAGGGCGGTTTTCATCAGGTTCATGGTCATTGCCCTTCGTTCGAGCCTTGGAGGAAGTTGCGCTGCGAGGCGCGGTCCCGCGCGGCGGTCAGGGCATCGCTGCCCATCGTGTTCGCGATGGCGGCCTGAACGCGCAGGTTTTCGTTCAGAAGCACCGCGACTTCGGCCAGCATCCGCGAGTTGAAGTCCACGCTGGCCTTCATGTCCGCGTTGCTGTCGATCCGGTCGATTAGCGTGTTCACCCGCCCCATGGCCGCGTTCGACCGCGTGTAGGTGTCCTCGGCCGTCGCCATCGCGACCATGCCTGCCCCGGCCTGCGTAGCAATTGCGCGGTCCTGAGGAAGATCCGAGCCCAGGAATTGATCGAGGTTCGGAAGAGCGAAGGTTTCCTTCAGATCATCAATCTTGTCGGTCAGGACCGAGGCGTTGCCGCCGATGGGGGAACCCCCGATCGCGCCGTCCATGATCGAGGACAGACTTTCGGCCGCTTCCCGGGTTTCCTTGTCTGTGACGCTGTTGAGCAGGTTACTGATTCCCCGACTGCCCGTCATGGCCTGAAGCTGCTGCTTCATCTGGTCGAGTTGCTGGATCGCGTTGGCGATTGCGCGAAGGTCCTCCGTCGGAACGCCTTGCGCGGATGCGCCGGTCATCGCGGTAAGAGACAGGACGCCAGCAAAGGCGGTCGAGCGAAGAACGCGGATCATACGATCACCTCCGTCTGAGCGTTGAGCGGTTGCCAGTCGCAGACGCAGGGCGACGTGCGGCTGGTGTAATTGGCGCAGGCGCCGAGGATCAGGGAAAGGCCGAGAAGGGCCGCAAGGCGCAGGGGCCGTGTCATCGTCAAATCTCCTTCCAGAAATCAGGGTTTTTGCGCCAGCCGTCGGGCGACGTCTCATTGCCTCCACCGCCTTTCAGAACGCCAAGCAGGGGACCAAGAGCCGATAGGTCGAAGTCCACGACCGTGCTGGTGTCGCCGTTGCGGACGAGAGCCGCGCGGCTGGCGCCGGCCGAGTTCGTCAGGAACGCCTCTTCACTGTCCGAGAGGTTCAGCGGAGCCAGTTCCTCCGCAGTGTTGCGGCGGTTCGGGAACACGATGGTGGTGTTGACGGATTCGAGGATCGAGCTGCCCGCGCGGCTCTCCGCGATGTGCGACACGCGCTGCGTCAGCATGACCACGGCCACGTTCTTTTTCCGCATGGTCAGCATCCAGTCCTTCAACCGGGCCTCGAAATACGGATCATCCAGCAGCTTCCATGCTTCATCGAGGATCAGCAGCGTCGGCCGTCCATCCTCCACCGTGCGTTCGATGCGGCGGAACACGTAGGAGAGCCATGCCGTCCGGACGGACGGCACGTCGAGGATTTCCGTCAGATCGAAACCTGTCACCGCCTGGTCGAATTGCACGGGGTCAGCGGTCCTGCCGCCGAACACCCAGCCGTATTGCCCATCGGTGTCCCAGACCCCCATGCGGGTGTAGAGATCGCCACCGTCATCGACGCTGAGAAGCTGCGAACGGAAGTGCATGACGTTCTGCAGGGCCGGATCAGACTCGGCGTTTGCCATCACGGCACGGGACAGAGCTTCACTCTGTTCCGCCGTCAAGGGCGGGCCGTTCTGTTCCAGCAGCGCGGACAGCCAGTCGGTCAGCCACGCGCGGCCCCGTTCGTCGGTTTCCACCCCAAAGGGATTGAAGCCCGTGGCTTCGCCCGTGCGGACGGGCGCATAGCTGCCGCCCAAGGCCCGCAGCGGCATCTCCAAGCCGTTGTCCTTGTCGAAGGCGATGATGCGCGGGTTCGCCCGCTGCACCTGTGCCGCCAGGAACGCAATACCCACGGATTTGCCCGTGCCCGTCCGACCGATGGTCAGGCTGTGCCCGACCGTGCGATCCCCCGGCGCACCCGCCGCATGGAAGTTGAAGCGGTAGGGTTCGCCCGACACCGTGGGCAGGATCGTGACCGGCACGCCCCACGGTTCCCGGCCTTCTTCCACGCCAAGGCCCGCCGAATGGAGCGAGGCGAAGCTGGCGAAGTTGCGCGAGCTGGTCATGCTGGCGCGGGAGCGGTAGCCGTAGTTGCCCGGATGCTGCGCGAAATAGGCCGTGCGGGCGTTTATGTCCTCGCGCACGATCACCGCACCGGCACGTTGACCGGCCGAGCGGATCGAGGCCGCAATGTCATCGAGTTCCGCGCGGCTTTGCGCGACGGCCAGGATCGTCACCAGATGGTGCCCGAACACGATCCGGCCCGAGGCAAGCTGATCGCTGGCTTCCACAAGCTGCGCCTGAAGGCTGATCGCGGCATCGTCGGCCGCGCGCATCTGGCGAATGGTGCGCTGCAAGCGGCCCGTCGCCGTCACCAGATCCATCGGGGTGAAGCTGTGCGTGACAACGGTATCCGCCGCCATGTCGAAGCGGTCGAAGATCCCCGCCATCGTCTCGGACGGATAGCCCTTCATGCCGAAGATCGCGCCATAGCGCGTGCCGTCGCTGTCGGTGCCGAACACCGTAAACGTGTCGCCCCGGAAATCGACCCGTGATCCGGCCATCAGGTTTGCCAGCGGCTCGAAGCTCGATCCGGGAATGAGAGGGGCATATTGCCCCGTGACGCAGGTGCGAAGGAGGCCGAGCCACTGCCCGCCGCCGACCGTCATGCGGCGCGGACTGACCGGACGCAGAACCTGCATCATGAAGCCGATGACTTCGTTGAGACGCGCGATGCGGCGGTCCCGCATGGCCCGCAGATCGCCTTTGCCGCCGCCGCTGATCTTCGACCAGAGCGAGGTCAGCTTGCGCGGGCGCAGGCAGACCGTGACCATGATCGTGCGTTCGCGCAGCCCGTCGCGGGCGATGTGGCGCTGCCACACGCGGTCCACTTCGGCGGCAAAGCCGTCGCCCTGGACGGGCGGAAGCTGGGGCTGCGTTTCCATGGACACCCGATGGACGTAGAGCGCCACATCGGGCCCCATCTGCGCGACGGCATTTTCCATCGCGGCTTTCACGTCGTCGATCAACGCGACTTCGGCCGTCGCGGCCTCAAGGCCGCGCACGGTGAAGCTGCCCATCACGTCGCCGTCGCGCAGCATCACCACATCGTTGCCCACCGGCGTGATGTAGGGAAGGTGCCCCGCCAGCATGTGTTCGCGGGCGATGCCTTGCGGCTCCAAAGCTTTCCGGCCGAGGCCGCGTTGCAGATCAAGCACGGTAGATGATCCCTTTTCCTTTGAACCACGAGGGCGGCAGGGGCGTCCTGGCGAGGGATGTGAAGATGATCTCGACAATCCGCGGATCGTAGTTCGCCACCAGACGCAGAGCCGCGTATCCCACCACCGCGCTGCCCAGGAACCAGAGGAAGGACAGCGTGGCGATGAAGCCGCCCACCACCAGACCGAACAGCAAGGCAAGGTAGGTGATGGGGAGACCCGCCATGGAGACGGGCCGTGTCAGGGCCTTGAAGCAAGGTTCCGACATGGGGGATCAGGCGAAGCCGTCGAGCATGGTGCCGGCGCCAAAGAGAATGGCGAGGCCGACGACGACCGAGATCGCCAGCATCCAGTTCATGCGGCCGATCAGGAAGGCGATGCCGACCGCCGCCAGCGCCACGAGACCGAGGGCGCGGCCCGTGGCCCCCGTCAGGGCATTGCCGATGTTGCCGAGCATCGTGTTCACCGGCGACAGGTCCTGCGCCAGCGCGGGCACGGACAAGGTGATGAGAGCCGCGAAGGCCAGAGCGATAAACTGCCCATACCGGGTCAATACTGCCATACGGAGATACTCCTTTGTGTGTCTGGGGAGGGGGTCGAGGCCTCCGCAACAGGAGTCACGGAAGCAGGGTCTGCGGCAGGGGCGCGTAGCCCCGTCGCGGCAGTGATGGAGGCGACATAGTTCCGCGTTTCCGCGAAGGGCGGGATGCCACCGTATTGCTCGACGCGATGCGGACCGGCGTTGTAGGCCGCCAGCGCAAGGCGCACGTCCTTGAAACGGGCAAGCTGCTGCGTGAAGTAGCGGGCCGCTCCGTTCAGGTTCTGATGGGGGTCGAAGGCGTCCGTCACCCCGAGCAGCTTTGCGGTTCCGGGCATGAGCTGACCCAGACCCTGCGCCCCAGCGGGGCTGACCGCCCGGGGATTGAAGCCGCTTTCCTGTCGGACCAGCGCCACGAACACCCGCTGGAATGTCAGGGCGTCAAGGCCCGCCGCACGAGGACCGGGACCGCCCGCATAGGCCAGCGCGACGTCTTCGGCCAGCGCCCGATATTGGGCGCGGCTGGCCGGAACCGTCGTGGGCGTGGCGCGGCGCGAGACAGCCGGAGCGGGTGCGGCGCTGGCTTCGGGAAGGCCACGCTGCACCATCGTTCCATCGGGCAGAAACTCGAACACATCGGCCGAGGCAGCGCCAACGGTCAGGCACAGCGTTGCGAAGACGAGGATGGGGCGGCTCACAGGATGCGCCCCAGAATGGGGGACAGCATCAGCGAGACGACCGATACCAGCACGAACACGATGGCCGGAACCCACAGCGCCATGAACCAGAGGCAGGGCAGGAAGATGATCGCGACCAGCGCCATCATGGCGAGATCCACGTCATGCCAGAGGCGCGGCGACAGGTAGGCACTGACGAGCAGGTAGCCGACCCAAGACCAGAACCAGACCGGACCGCCATAAACCCGCTGCACGTCATCGTGCAGGAAGCTCCATGCAAAAAGGCCGATGGAGAAGATGAAGAAGGACACCCACGGCACCCGCAGGACAGGCCCGAACTCCCCGACCGTGTAGAAGTCGGTTGTTACCGCCTGGTAAATGCGCCCCGCTTTAGCCTTGCGCTCTTGCCGCTGCACGGCCGCCACCGCACGGCGCTTTCGTTTCTTGAAGTCGTTGATCGAGACAACATTGCGGTCGTCTCGGTCCTTTTCAGCCCTCGGCTTCCTCGTCTCCGCCGGACGTTTGCCCTTCTTCCAAAGGAAGAATGCCAACACAGAGCTCGGTTGCGAGAGGGAAGTATTCCTGGTGGTAGTTGAGAACCGCGCCGATGGTCTTGAGGACGCGCGCCTCACCTGTTCTGACCACGTAGACCGGAAGTTCATGGCCGTTCGGCTGGATGCCGAAAACCTGCCAATGAATGCGCCCATCTTTTGCCACAAAGGGCTGGTAGCGCAGCTTCCCGCCTTTCCTGACGAAAGGTCGAATAGCATTGCCTAGTAGCACCTTTCCCTCGTCGTAATCCATTCCGCCCCCTCGCTGGTGTTCGCAGGGGCAATCTAAAGACATTTCAGAAAGAAATCCATGTCTTGAGATAAGGTTACAACTTATGGGTTTTGCATGTCAACACAACTTATGCATCAGAAATATGTTTCTGATGCATACGGTATTCTCGTTGCCAATGTCTATATCAGAAGAACGTCTTGATATGCTTACTTGACTTGTATGGATGCGGTGAGTTTATGAAGGGCTGTGTGATGGCACATCCTGCCTGCAAAGGCGGATGTAGCTAGCGCGCTGATGACAGTTACGCTACCGTGCCGAAAAGGCGCAAAAATCAGGAGATTGATTCCGAAGCGGGGCAGAAATTGGGACGGCAAGATCCCTGAGGCCCAAAAAAGAAAACCCCCAGCGGTCGGGGACCACCGGGGGGGACGCAACCGGACCTTTGGCGAGGTCTTAAGATGCTCACGTTGTTCAAGCATCAAGGTATCGTTCCCCTACATCGCAGGCAAGACAAAAAGCGCCCTTGGGCGAACAATAGATGCCAGCCGTGTTTCCCTCGGCCGCTCCACATGGAGAGCGGACAGAATGGTCACTAAACCTTTGCAGGTGTTGGGAAAACCCAACGAAAATTATAGGCAGTTTTCTGCCGATTTATACGAAGCCGCGCGTAATGCCGCGCTTGTGATGAAACTACCTGATGGTGTGCGTCGGACCCTAGAGGCCCTTATTGGTCGTATACCACGGGGTTCCGAGGTGCCGATAAGCCCTGCGAGCGTGTCAACCTTATCTTTCGAATGCGGCAAGAATCCCCGCACCATTTTAAATCATGTCCGTTTTCTGGTGCGGAACGGGTTGGCGGTGGATCGCAGCATGGGGGGTGGGCGCCGTTACTGCCAGCGGGACCAATCCGGTAGGATCATCGCCGTCCACGGCATCGACCTGACACCGCTTCAGGATCGCGCTGATGAACTGACCATGGCGGCCGAAGCCATGAGAGCGGAGCGAGTGGCCGCAGATCGTATGCGGAACGAGATTTCTCGCCTGCGTTCAATGATCCGCCGTATCCTATCGGGAACCGACGTCGCCGCCGAGGATCAACAGACATGGGCGAGCTTTCCGCGCCGGATCGCTCACCTCGAATACGAAGACTTGAGCAAACTGCTGAACCATGTGCGCCGCTTTCTGACCCATCTTGGTCGGTCCGAAATTTCCGACCGGCCGGAAAAAAATGACCGACCATACACTACAAACCAATATCCATCAGAGTCTTGTAATCCGGCGATGCCCGCTGAGAACAAGATGGGGCAGGGCGCATCGACACCGCCCACCCAGACACCGAAATGCGGGATGGAGCATATCAGCCTGCCGATGGCCCTGAAGGCCGCCCCCGCCGAATGGCATGTGGGGATGGAGCTTTATGGGCGCGCGGACTGGATGGCATTCGTGAACGTGGGCTACGAACGGGCCATGGCCCTCGGGATCAACCCGTCCGCTTGGGCACAAGCGCAAGCCGCGATCGGAAAGGTCGGCGCAGCCCTGTTGGTGATGATTGCTGACGCTGATGGCTATGAGCGAGGTGGCAAGATCCGCAACGCAGGGGCATGGGTGCGCCGCATGAGCGAACGCGCCGAGCTGGGCACAGCGCAGCTTCATCGCTCCGTGTTCGGCCTTTTGCACAGGGAGCACGCCACATGCTGAAGCTCGATCAGACGTCGCGCCAGGTTCTGGTGGTAAGGGGGGGTCTTCACCATAAGCTCTTGGTAGCATGATGTTGGCCTTGCCGGTCGAGTGCCCATAGGCATAGAGGGTGCGATTGAACTGTAATCCTATGTAGGCGATAGAGGTTTGAAAGGCGCAGCATCACGCAGCTCCATCCGAAGAGTTCGGCATGACAACCTCCTTGGCGTTCCTCGATCTTACCATCCCCATGGCCCAGCGGGTCGCAGAGCACGATTGGTCGTCGACGCCTCTGGGGCCGATCGACACATGGCCGCCCGTGCTCAAGATCACGGTCAGCCTGACGCTGCGCTCGGGCTTTCCTAAATGCCTGTGCTGGGGATCCGAACTGATCGCGATCTACAATGACGCCTTCATTCCAACCCTGGGCGACAAGGGAGATTGCCTGGGACTGCCGTTCTCAGTGATCTGGCAGGAATCCTGGGACACAATTGGCCCAATCGTCGCCAAGGCCATGGTCGGCGAGGCAACCTTCGTGAAGGACTTCCCGATGAAGGTGCGCCGCGACGCGAACGGGCTTGCCGAAGCGTTCTTCACCTTCTCCTACAGTCCGGTTGTGGATGAAGAAGGGGTGGTCCGGGGTATCATGGACACCGTAATCGAGACGACCGACCGAGTCCGCTTCGAACGCAGAGCCGCCATCAGCAACCGCGAGCTGGTGCATCGGTCGAAGAACTCCTACGCTCTGGTGACAGCCATCGTCCGGCAGATTGCGCGGCAGGCGTCGACTGTCGAGGAATATCGCGACAAGCTGGTCCAGCGGATCTCAGATATGGGGCATGCCCAGGATGTACTGTCGCTGCGGGCTCACGAGGAAGCCACGGTCAGGGATGTTGTGCACCATATGCGGGAGCGGATGGACGGAAAGGGGACGCGTATCACGTTATCCGGCCCTGATGTCGCCCTGAGTGACGAGGAGACCTTCGCGCTGACCCTGGCACTTTTCGAACTGGCGACCAATTCCGCCAAATACGGCGCGCTGTCTGCCGAAGCCGGGCGGGTCAGTGTCGACTGGTCATTGAGCGGTGAAGGGACGAACGCGACCTTCATATTCTGCTGGACGGAGCGTGGAGGGCCCCCTGTGGCACCTCCGCAGCGGCGCGGGTTTGGCAGCTTTCTGGTCAAGCAGATGCTGGCGGCCGAGTTCGGAGGCGAGGTCAGTGTCGACTACCCAGAAGAAGGCGTGGTCTGCCAGCTCACCTGTCAACGCTCCGAGCGCTGACACCCTTTCTGAGACTTACGCCCCGTTGTTTTGAAACCTTGTCGTCAACTTTGAGTTGATTGATTGATGCCGTACTGCATCCGGAGCACAGCCGATCATGCCGAGCACCATTCTTGTCGTTGAAGACGCCGCGCTTCTTGCCATGGATCTTGTCATGGCGCTGGAGGATGCTGGCTACGCGGTGGTTGGTGTTGCTGCAACGAAACAGGCAGCACTCGCGCTTGCGGAAGCTCACCCTATTGATCTTGCGACGATGGATGTGGAACTGGCTCACGGAAGCAACGGGATTGATACCGCAATCGAACTTCGGGAGCGCTTCAGCATCCCGTCCCTCTTTGTCAGCGGCAGTCTTGGTAAAGAGATCATGGAGAAAGCTGCTCCTGCCGAACCTGTCGGCTTTCTGAACAAGCCCATCTCGTCGGATGATGTGCTGCGGGCAGTGGAACGCTACCTTGGTGGTGGTGATCTGCCGAACGTAAGATGAGCCAGAAGGAGCAATCTTACTCGCGACGCTTCTGACGTTGCCCGGTTTTACGGAACATGCCGACCCGGCAAATGTTCAGGCAAAGCCGTCCTGCATCCTGTTCTTCGTCGGGGCCGCATTGGACGGCATTCACATGGAAGGACAACATCATGGGACTGCTTGATCAGGTGCTGAGCGGGGTGCTGAATTCCCGAGGGACTGGAGGTCAGAATGGCGGCCATTCGCCTCTTCTGCCGATCCTCATGGCGCTGCTGTCGAGCCGTGGCGGGCAAAGCGGCGGGTTGGGAGGCGTTCTCGGGGGTGGAGGAAACCCTGGCGGGGCCGGACAGACGGCAGGCCTGAATGGCGGGCTAGGCGGTCTTATCGATATGTTCACGCAAGTTGGACAAGGGGAGACTGCAAAGTCCTGGATATCCTCCGGCCCGAACCGGTCCATTGCGCCCCAAGACGTCGAGAAGGCCTTTGGCGGACAGACGATCGACAATCTGTCCCAACAGACTGGTCTTCAGCGGAACGACCTTCTTGCGCAGCTGTCGGCGATCTTACCGGAGGCTGTGGACAGACTCACTCCGAAGGGCCGTATGCCTGAAGAACACGAGACACGCGACTGGTAAGACCCGTTTCCTATCTTCTCCGGCATATGGAAGAAGCACCAAGTTCTTGAGATTTAATAGCTGAAATGCCGTCGACCAGAGTTTGGCCGACGGCGTCTGGAGCACATTTAGAACCGGGCCGTTCTTAGCGGCGACGTGGGGCGTCCTGCTGAACAATGACAGTCGGATGAGAGACACCGCGCCGGCCACCCATCCACGCGGCAATCGCACCGGCCAGAAGAGCGACAAAGGCAGCAATGGCTCCGATGGAAACCGCGTTCGCTGCGGTTTCGGCCGCCTCCGTTGCTGTTTGCTGGGCCTGATCCACCGTCTCGCGATACTGCTGCTCCATCTGAGAGACCTGCTCCCGTGCCTCCGGCAGCGGAATGGAGCGCATATCGGACAAGGCCTGCGCAGCTTCCTGACGTGCCTGATCACGACCGGCTTCATCACTCATGGCCAGACCGCGCATTGCGTTTACGGCACGCTGACGCAGAGCTTCCGGATCGTTGCCCGTGGATTCAATCTGCTGATCCAATGCATCAAGCGGGTTGACGTCATCAAGGGCGGGACCGGCGGCATTTGCAACCGTCTGGCTTACGCCGCCAATGGCGCTGGAGAGGCCGCTGAAAGCGCCACCGACCACTGCACCTACGGACGAGGTCAGGAGGTAGAGCATCAGAAGAGTGGTGACGGCCCATGCCGTCAGACCGTGGAGGCCGCCGATCTGTTCTTCCGTCCGACCGGACATGCGGGACGCGACGAGGCCACCGACAAATGCAGCGACGATGCCCGAAATGGCATACCAGATTGCCGAGACAACCGAGAAGGTGGAAGCGGCCGGATTGTCCGCCGTGCCGGGATCAAGCGTCGCTGCACCAATTCCGACCCCGAGCAGCGTCAGCAGCACCTGCACCACGAGCGCCACGGCAACGCCAGCGAAGATTGCGCCCCAGGACACTTGCTTCAAGTGACCCCACATCGTTGGGGTCGTATGGCTGTGGGTTGTCGGTCCCTCAGGCGTTGGATTGTAGGTCATGTTTTGTCCCTCCGATGCGCGGACTCCCAGGGGGCCGCAGATACACGCCAATGCAGGTGCAACCGCTGCAGGAGGGAGAGGTTCCTTGGTGGGGCTTCCAAGGGCAGGGATGGGTTCTTCGAGTGGCCGTCCGGTGTGGCCCTTGGGAAAGCTTCGTCGCAATTTGCACCTTGCCACCCGAGCGGGATGGCTGAGGGATCGTGTTGTGAATTGTAGCGGCCCATGGTCGGAAACAGATGTTGCTGAAGCGTGTTCCGCGAGGACAGCTCGCTGTTGCCCGCCAAGCCGTTTTCCTCAGCAAGCTTCTTAGTCGTCGTTGATGATGAGATCCGTCCGGGCGTTAACATCTTCGCGTAAAGCGAAGCTCGTTTTGGTGTGGTCGCTGGTTCTTGGTTCACGCTGGTCGCAGATCGATGCCGCTTTCCTGCTGCTCTCTTTGGCACCCAACATTGCTGCTTCGAACAGGGCTTCCACGGCTTCTTCGCCCCGGTCGAGGGCCGCGGTCAGTGCCGACGATCCGAAGCGAGCATCGTTCGTGATTTCGGGTCCGGCCCAAGCGGGCAGGACCAGCCGATGGTCCTCATGCGGAAGCTCCACATCCGCCGTGACGAACCCCGAGAGCGCCCCCAGATACTCGTCCACCTGCCAGACAACCCCGGCCACCTCCACCTCGTGCCGGTTTTTCTCGACAGCGTCCGAGACTACGAACTCGTCGATCATGACCCGGGCCTGTTCCTTTTCCAGCGGCAGATGGTATTCGCCGCGCCGAACCCCGGTCTTCTGGCCCTTGAAGGTCAGGATGGCCTCCTCTCCACAGATGCGGATCCTGGCCTTCCCGGTGTCGAACCGCGCCACAAGGTAGTCCAGAATGTGCAGCGTCCGCATGACGTGCGGCTCCCAGTCATTCGACCTGATGAGAAACTTCCGTTCGATCTCGGTGGGCATGCGGAATCCCGAAGACGTGGTTGCTTGCTGACAGACATGAAGAAGGGCAGGAAATCCTGCCCTCGTTCCGCGTTATGTCGATGACTCAGCGCCCGGTGCGCGGCAATTCCCGATCGTCGCGATCGTCGTCCACCTCGACCTCCGTGTGGCGCACGGTGTCGGAAACCGTCTCGCGATGGGTGTCGCTGGTCTTGCGCAGGCAGATCTCTTCCACCACGCGCGCATCCTTCGCCACAACCGCTTCTTCGCGATGTTCCTCGGCCTCGATCGTGCGGTCCCGGAAGTCCTCGTCCACAACGGCGGCGCGATCGACGGGGCGGCGCTCCAGCTCGACGCGCTCCTCGCGCAGATCGACGCTCTCGCTCACGGGCTCTTCAACCGTGTAAGCGCGCACGCGGACATGGCCGCGGTTCGTGTCGCGCTTGCCAACGCGCAGCCGCTCCTCCACGACCGGGATCGCCGCATCGTCCGACACGCGGTCCGTTGCCGCGGCCATGGGTGCCGTCGCTGCGCCCGCCGTGGCGTAAGGACTGTTCTCGTAGCCGCTCCACCCCTCGGAGCGCCAGCTTTCCTCGCGCTCCTCGATGTTCACGGTGCCCTCGTCGTCGAGGATGGCAAGGGCGGCATCGTATTCCGCGTCGTTAAGTCCGGTCACGGCCACGAGGTAGCCGCCGCGCGACAGGCCTTCGGCGTAGGAGTAGCGGTCCTCGTTCGGAAAGAAGAGGTCGCTGAGCGAGTCCCAGAAGCCCTTGCTGCCTTCGGGATCCGCGACGCCTGTGGTGGCGGACTCGGCGCCCTGAACAACGCGGATCTGTGCTTCGGGGATACCCACTTCGCGCAGACGCGCCGTCGCTTGTTCGGCATCGGTGCGGTTGTCGAACAGGGCGGAGATGGCGGTGCCGCCCGTCGTGCCGGTGGTGCCGGTGCCTGTATCGGTGGTATAGGTCATGTCAGATATCCTTGTCAGAAGGGAAGGGTGGGATGTCTTGCTCGTCATGGGGAGGCAGACGCTCGATGGTCGCGGTCTGCCGGCGCGTGGTGACCGGAACGTCCACTGTCTCGCGATGTGTCATCCGGCGGATGTGGATCTCTTCGCGCACGAAGAGCTGCCGCGTCACGACGAGACGTTCCTCCATCACCGGGATGATCGTCGTGTCGCCATCCGTGGTAATGTCGGGCGCGTGATCGACTGCACGGTCCACAGGAATGCGGGTCACCTCGACGTCGACCTCTGCAAGATCGACAGGGATGAGGGTGTCCACGGCTTCGGTATGAGTGCTGACACGCACCCGCCCGCTGACCCGCGCCTCGGCGGTTACCGAGACCCGCTCCTCGACAAGAGGCAGCACGTCTTTTCCGTCTTCGGTCATTGCGCCATCCCTGTTGAGCATGGACAACGGGTGAACGCACGGAACGTTCCGTGATCGAAAGGGCACGTTCCGTCCCATCGGCAGAAATCGCCGATGGGACGGACATCAGGGCATGATCCCAGACATCAAGCGAAGGAGCCGGAACCAGCGGCGTTGCCGCGCCTTTAGACAGGCCGGATGGACCGGCGCTTGAAGACGCCTACCAACGCGCCGTGCCGGCTGTTGCTGATGCGGCTACCACGCTGTCCGTCAAACGCCCCTTCGAGGCGAATCCAGTCTGAACGATCTTTTCCCAACCTGAAAAGCAATGGACGCATCATGTTCTATACCGACAACAAGCTTCAGTATCCCGTTCGCGTCGACACCCCGAACCCGCTGTTCGCCCGTGCCCTGCAACAGGCCATCGGTGGCGTGGAGGGTGAGATCCGTGTCGCAATGCAGTATTTCTTCCAGGCCTGCGGCGCGCGCGGCAACCCGAAGTTCCGCGACCTGCTGATGAACACCGCCGCCGAGGAACTGGGCCATATCGAGATGCTGGCCCATGCCGTCGCGCTCAATCTTGAAGGCGCACCGCTGAGCCTGAAAGAGGAAATGGCCAAGGACTCGGCCATCAACGCCGTCATGGGCGGGATGAACCTCAAAAACCTGCTGTCCTCGGGCCTGTCGGCCATGCCGGTCGACAGCGACGGCGTGCCTTTCGACATGTCGCACATCTATGCCAGTGGCAACATTGCGGCGGACATGACGGCCAACATCGCCGCCGAATCCACGGGTCGCACGCTGGCTGTCCGCCTGTACAACATGACGGACGATCCGGGCATGAAGGACATGCTGCAATACCTGATCGCCCGTGACACCATGCACCAGAACCAGTGGATGGCCGCGCTGGAGGAACTGGGCGGGGCGAAGGGCGCCTTCCCGATCCCGAACAGCCACCCGCAGGCCGAAGAGAAGACCGAGTTCAGCTATGCCTATCTGGGCTTCCAGAAAGACGGCAGCGCCCCGGCCCCCGGCCGCTGGTCGGAAGGCTCGTCCATCGACGGAAAGGGCGAGTTCACCGTTGCGAAGCTGGGAGCACTGGGTGAGGTGCCGGATCTTGGAAAGGCGAAGCCGAAGAGCGGCGCGCAATCCGAACAGATGTGAGGGAGGCCGGCATGCAACGACGCATCCTTATCGGTGGTTTTGCTGCAGCGGCACCCCTGGCGGTCCTGCCAGCCGACGCGGCTCCACGGCCCGCGACCGCCGTTGAGGTTCTCCGAACGTCACTGTCGAATACAGATACCTCTGGAGACTGGTTGCGCCCCGGCGAGCGGCTGCGCCTGATGCGCGACCCCGCCCGCCGCTTCGATCCTTCCTCCGTCGCCGTTATAGACAACGACGGACGCCGCCTTGGTTACGTACCGCCCGTGCAGGCAGGGGCCTTGTCCCGACTGCTTGATGCGGGAGTTGCAGGTTTTGCCGAAGCTTCGCAGACTGGCGAAGTGAGGGTGTTCCTGGAAATAGTCTGAACGTGCAAGCCGGAGGGGTAAGCTCCTCCGGTATCTCTTGCGACAGGTGCCGTCCCGACTCAGCTCCTGGTTTCGGCACCTAGGGCGCTTCAACCTGGACCTCAGGTGCGATAACTTGCTTCGGGGCTGTGACAGGCGCAGTCTGGCTTCTAATCACAATCGCAATGACGACTGCAGCGGCTGCGATGAGGAGCGTTATGGCAGCGGCCCACCTGAGCGTGCCATTGGTTGCCGGTTCATCCTCTGAGGATCTGCGTGGTGTCTTCCGCAAAAACCCGGGCCCTCCCTGCATGCCAAACATGAAGTGGTGCGCTGCAATGCTCATGGAGCCTCGAAGGTGCGCGTGGGATTGGTAAACCGACCGTTGATCAATATGTTCCTCAAGCGCCCCGCCGCGCCCTGCGAATGTTGATCAGGCCGACGGCTTGTGCTGAGCCGGTATCAACATGGCATCAGATTTGATAGCGCCTTAGCCGGGAGTGTCGCCGACGCTCCGGCTGCTGTTGCCCTTGCCAATCTGAAGGTCCGACCAGGCTTTCAGTTGCATGGTCACCTGTTCAAATCGGAACGGTTTTGAACAGGAACAGGTGAAGGTGCTCAAAACGGGTCTTGTACGGGGGTTGTGAGCATCTAAGATGTGAACGACCGTTCTGAACAGTTTTGGCCATGTCCCGCACCTTCGCCTATGTCCGCGTCTCCACCATCCAACAGACCATCGAGAACCAGGTGCAGGAACTGGAGACGGCAGGCTTCATCATCCCGAAGCGCCGGATCGTCTCCGAGACGATCTCGGGCAGCGTGCCCGCGCAGCAGCGTCCGATGTTCGCCCGCCTGATTGATCGGCTGGAGGAGAGCGACGTGCTGGTGGTCACGAAGATGGACCGGCTGGGGCGCGACGCGATGGATGTGGCTCAAACGGTGAACCTGCTTGCCGAAATGCAGGTGCGTGTTCACTGCCTCGCTCTGGGCGGCAGCGACCTCACCAGTCCGGCCGGGCAATTCACTATGGCCATCCTGAACGCCGTGGCGCAATTCGAGCGAGAGTTGCTGATTGAACGAACGCATGCGGGTATGGCCCGCGCCCGGTCACAGGGAAAGATCATTGGGCGACCTGCCAAACTTTCGGCAGCACAGAAACACAGTATTCGTGCGGAGCTGGATGTTGGAGTGTCGGTATCGGATCTGGCGCGCCGCTATGGGTGCAGCCGGATGACCATCGCTCGATGCAAGGGCAATGTGGAGCCGTGAGGGAGTGTTAGCTAAAAGTTCTTCCCATACTCGCTAGAGTGAGGCATAATGAGGAGAAATGCGCACATGTGCGCACTGGCGAGCTAAGGATTGTGAAAATGCGCATTACTGTCCTGCTGTCCGATGACGAAGGGGAGCAGTTTGAGGGGCATTGTTGCAGAACTCGG
>NZ_NIPW01000066.1 GCF_002196855.1 Haematobacter genomosp. 1
GGCGCAGCCCATCGGCGGAAGGGGGAAAGCCCGACCGTCCTGCACCAGAGAAAGGGGGTGAGAAAATGGCAATGGAAGTTCTGGCACAGCGCATCGCGGAAGCGTGGGCGCTTGTCAGGAAGGGCGATGACTTTGGAATCGGACGCCGCTTCCTGACGCAACACGGGGTCATGTGACCCTGCCCGTGTCGTCCCTTTCGGGGCGGCACACCCGAACCCTAACCCATGATCGCAACGTCGATCAAGTCACCACGAGAGAAAACCCATGAACATGAAGCCCAACACCGACACCGCCGCCGCCGTCATCGAGTATGTGCCGCTGTCCGACCTCTACCTGTCCGACCTGAACCCGCGCCAAGAGGCCGACCCCGAAGGGATCGCGCTGCTGGCGCAAAGCATCCTGACCTGCGGACTGGTGCAGAACCTTGCGGGCCTTCGCGACGACGCGGGCCGCGTGGCAATCGTCGCGGGGGGGCGCAGGTTCCGCGCCCTTGGCATCGCCGCCGAGCAGAACCCGTCGCTGGCGATGGTGCCTGTCCGCCTTGCCCCGAACGCCATGACCGCCCAAGCATGGGCGAACGCCGAGAACACCGCCCGCGAAGCCCTCGCCCCCGCCGATGAAATCCGTGCCTATGGCCGGATGCGGGACGCGGGCGCACTCGCGCACAGCATCGCCAAGGCGTTCGGCGTGACCGAGGCGCACGTTTACCGCCGCCTGAAACTGGCCGATCTGCCCGCCCCCGTGCTGGACGCGCTGGCCGCGAAGGAAATCAGTCTTGCGATTGCGACCGCCTTTACCGTGTCGAACGACGAGGCGCTGACGCTTGCTATTCTGGAACGCGCCAAGGCGCACTCTTACTACAGCGAACACCAGATCAAGAGCATGTTGACCCCCGACAGCCTTCAACATACCGACCGCCGCGCCCTGTTCGTCGGGCTGGAAACCTACGAAGCCGACGGCGGCACCCTGACCCGCGACCTGTTTTCGGAAAAGGTGTATCTGAACGAGCCGACTTTGCTGCTGCGCTTGTTTGACGAGAAGTTGCAGGCCGAAGCCGCAGACCTGAAAGCCGCAGGGTGGAAGTGGGTCGAGATCGAGGCCGACGAGTCGTATCTGTCCTATGCCGTCACCGACAAGCTGATCCGCATTGCGCCCATGTCGGAGCCATTGACCGAGGACGAGGCCGAGGAATGGGATGAACTGGCGGAACTGGCAAACGGCGACGTGCTGGACGACGCAGGCAAAGCCCGCATGGAGGAACTGGAAGCCAAAACGGCTGACTATTTCACCCCCGAGCAAATGTCCCAAGGTGGGGCATGGCTCTATGTGGACAGCAACGGCAAGGCTTGCACGAAACTTGGCTATGTCCGCCGCGAGGATGCCGCCACCGCCGCCGAGGCGGGCGTGATCGACGCGCCCCGCGACGGCATGGACAGCGGCGCGACCGCCGAGAAAGGCCCCTACAGCGCCAAGCTGATCGAGGACATGAAGGCTGTCCGCCTGAATGCCGCGCAGACCGCCCTTCTGTCGAAGCCGAGCCTTGTTCTGGACCTGCTGGCCTTCGCGCTTTCGCCGGACGCGGGGCTTTATCACAGCATCTTGGACGTTCGCACTGGAACGCCGAGCATCGTTCCGACGCAGGAGGACGGCTTGGAACTGGACCCGCGCCTGAACCAGCGGGCAAGCACACGCAACATCGACCTCGCCCGATCCTTTGCCGACTTCCGCGCCAAGGGCCAGAAGCACCGCAACGCGGCGCTGACGGAGGCCGTTGCGCGGACCTTGAACTACGGCTGCGGCATCAGCGATGCTTTCCCCCTGTTCGAGCGGCTTGAGGACGAGGCGGGCGCGTCCATCCGCGCCGTCTGGACGCCGACCGCCGCCAACTTCTTCGGGCGCGTCTCGGGCGGGACGCTGGACGGCCTGTTCAAAGACCTTCTGGAACTTGGCGAGGACAGCCCCGCTTTCAAATCCTTCCGCAGCTTGAAGAAGGGGGCGAAGGCCGAAGCGATGGAGGCAATCTTTGCCGATCCGAAGGGCAGCGAATGGCCCGTGACCGATGCCCAAGCCGCCAAGATCGCGGAATGGGTGCCGGATTGCGCCTGACACCATCGAGGGGCGGAACGCCCGCCCCTCACCCCCTTACATTTCGGGACGAAACAGATGCAGCATTATATCGCGACCTACTGGAACGGCACCGCCTGGACCGATCTGCATAGCGAACCCCTGCCGTTCAGGGACGCAGAGGACAAAGCCACCTCCGCCCTGTTGAAAGGGTGCGGCACAACCCGCCTGCGCCCCGCCGATCAACCCGATCACCTCAAAACCATCTCCGCCGAGCAGATTGCCGCGCTCCGTGCCTATGCCGTCCGATACGGCGAGGACTGGAAGGAATATCTGGGCATCGAGTGGCAATGCGCCACCGCGCCCGCGCCGCTGCATCGGCTCCGCAACACACAAGGCCCAAGCTGGCTTGAGGGATTCACACTCCCGTCAAGCATCATGGGCTGTCCCTGAAATCCGGCCCTCTGGCGTGACCTTTTCCTTGTGGTGAGGATTAACCTGCCGTCCCTTCGGGGGCGGCTTTTTTGTTGCGAGATCGCACGGCTCGCGCCAAAGCATCGACCATGAAAGTCACCTACGATCACACCGCCCGCACCTTCTCGATGAAGGGCCGCATTTGGTCCGACACCTATCCCATCGAGGATTTGCCGAAATGGCTGGCCTTCTATCGCAAAATGCAGGCCGAGCATCCGAAGGCCAAAGGCGCATATGATGCCACTGTCATCGCCCTTGAAGCGTTCACGCAGGAAATGGCGGCCGCCTCGAATTGACCCGGCCCACGCCGAACCAAGGGTTCGACGCAGGCTAGGTCCGGCGCTGCCCGCGCGGGGGCCGCTCCGCGGCATGGCGTGTTGAAGGGCAGCGGGCGAGAGTCCTACCGCCTTACCCCGCCGAGCGTCGGGGTAGGTCCTGTTTTTGGCTCACTGTCGGACCCATCGACAGCTTTTACCAATGATATGACGTAATCGCGTTCGAACTTCGCCGGAAACTCGAAAAGCGGGATCTTGGCTTGAGAAAGTGCGTGTCTCTTGATCTTGTCGCTTTTTTCCGCGCGGTCGCGGCTTTGTCGGGTGTTTCCGTAATGGCCCCCGCCTTGGTATTCTACCACCGCCGCCACCGCCAAACTTGGGTCGAGCACGATAAAGTCGGCCCGCTTTGAGTTCAGCGACATATACCGGCCATAGCTTCGGTTCTTCAGGAATGCTCCGTAGGAAACTTGGCACATCACGGTCCAGTCGGAGGGAAGTTCCCCGCAAAGCATCTTAAACAACCGTTCCTCGGTCTTGTTCATCAAGGGCCTGCGCTCAAAAGGCGGCGCGAATTGCGGCCCCTTTTGCATCAGGAATGCGATGCCCAGAAGCGCGAGGACCGCCAAGACGATCATAGTCAGATTGTAGGATGTAGCGTCCATCGGCTGAATCCCGTTGTTTCTATGCAAGTTGATCTCGGCGCGGTTCTATAATTACCGACCGTTTCGGCTCAACCCTGCGTTCATGGCGCATCCCTCGTGCCGTGCGGTCTAGGGCTGTCGCCCTGGACCTTCCTGCCCGAGTGACCGCGCTCTAGGCTCCGGCCGGCTGCACCGGCCTCCGCCCCGAACCTCGCTCGCCCCTTCTCCCTTCGCGCCGAGAGGCACCGGCACTGTCTCTGCGAGCCAGCGCCAGCGCCGCGCGAATGGTCGAAGGTGCGGCGAGTTTCGGCCCTGCGGGTGACGATCGCTTGCGCGGCGCCCGGGATCTTCCTGCAGGACGCATCACCAGCTCCACCGTCCTGAAGATCGAGGGCAAGCCGCGCGCGGCGCGGCTCCTGTCTGATCCGAAGGTCAGGCCGGGGGATCGACGCGGCCCGAGGGGCCGCGCTCACCCCCGCCCTGCGGTTTTTCCTTTTCGTGTTTCCGCCCAACAGACCTGCCCGAGCCGGTCAATCGGCAAGCGCCGCGCTGCGCGTGTCGGCTCCGGCGGGGGCCGTGTCCTCGCTGCGCTGCGGGCCGCACCACCCCCCGCCTCCGCCCGATTGACAGTCTCGGTCAGGCCCGTGGGTCGGGCTGTGCCCTCCCCACTCTGTTCCGCCGAATACATGCGTATTCGTCAGACCAGACCGGCGAGGCGCAGCCCATCGGCGGAAGAAGGCACCAGACCCGAACCGCCCGCCGCAACACGAAAGGAAAGACCAGATGACCACGATTTCCGC
>NZ_NIPW01000007.1 GCF_002196855.1 Haematobacter genomosp. 1
ATGACATAATTATCGCTATGGTATTTATGGATACGGCAAATGCATGCCCAGGCGTGGAGCTCCTGTCATGCTACCTGATCAGAACCGGTACCAGTCACCTTTGCCCGCCCTTATACACAGCGGTGCGATGCACGGGATCAGTATCGCATCGCAGCGGACGGCGCAGCACCGGCCAAACCCAAGACCCCGGTCGTTACCCCGGCCTCGATTTTCGAGCTAACCTGCCCGCCCCGCCATTCCGTATTTGCAGGGTCACAATTGTGCGCGAAATATTCACTAATATAGATATATTACGCTAGGACATTCAGCCTGGCATCGTCAGGCCGCTTTCGACGACTATGAGGATGCAGGCCCATTACTTCGACGTCGCCATGGCGATGGCGGCGGACCGCCGTATCGGTTGCGTGGTTCCGGCTACAGGCTGCTAAAAAGCGCTTTCATGCCTGTGGGGAGTGGAAATCGTTCAAAATTCGATCGGAAATCTACCCACTTCGGATTATTCCGAGGTTCAATTTTCCAATTTCGAAAGCATAGACAGGATACTCCAAAGCTTTTTCAACAGTCTGCTGCGCCCGCGCTAGTAACCAGCCTCGAGCGCAAAGGAGTATAGCACTCCGCACCTTGTCTCCGACCTTCAGTGGCGGCTCGATCCTGGTGTTCGGTCATCCCTCGGGGCCTGTTCCGGCAGGCAAATGGCGCTGTGAAGGATTCTGGCGGCCTCGGATTGCGGTTCGATAGCCGGCAGCAAGGTCGTTAAAGCGCGCGCCCTGAACCGCGATGTGATCACGCATGACCCGTGTCACCCTTGCTTCGTCGCCATCAGCCAGTGCCGATACGATCAGCCTGTGTTCCCGAAGGGATTCGGCCAGCCGCCCCCGGACCCGAAGTTGCAGGCGGCGGAAAGGTTTGAGCCTGCGGTGCAACCGCTCAGCCTCGGCCGCCAGGAACCGGTTGCCGCTGGCATGATAGATCAATTGGTGGAACGTCTGGTTCGCGCGATAATAGTCGTCAAGATCGTTCCGGTGGACTGCGTTCTCGCATTCCACAAGCGCTGCCTGAACATCCTTCAGTTCGGTGTCCGTCATACGGCGCGCGGCGTAGCGGCCGCAAAGCGCCTCTATTTCGGCCATGACATCGAACATCTCGACAACCTCGTCCAGCGCCGGAAAGCGCACGAATGTGCCGCGCCGCGGACGAAGTTCGAGCAGGCCAGACGCTGCAAGAGATTGAAATGCCTCGCGAAGAGGCGTTCTTGACACCTCGAGTTGCTCCGCCAGCCTCACTTCGTCCAGCCTTTCGCCATCAGCGAAAAAACCCTCGACGATCATTTCCTCAAGAGTCCTGCGAACCTTGTCGGTACGCCGATCAGGCGGGAATGGCTCCATTTTGCATCCTCTGCTGGCGCTCGTGTATACAATAAGCTTGACGTAGCATGCACACAACGCCAACCTTGCAGCGTCGCGTGGCAGCGCGTCACCTTTGGGAGGAGGTCACATGCAGTTTTTCAAGGTTGCAGCGCTTGCTGCGATCCCGTTCATCTCGACTGCAGCGGGTGCAACGGAATTGCGGCTTTCACATCAGTTCGCGCCCGGTGATCTGCGGCACAAGATTGCGCAGATGGTCGCCGATGAGGTCGCCGCCGCGGATGTCGATCTCACCATCAGGATTTTCCCGTCCGGCTCTCTTTTCAAGGCCACCGAGCAATATCTGCCGTTGAGCCGGGGCCAGCTGGACATGACGGTGTTCCCCCTGTCCTACGCCGGGGGCCAGCGCCCCGAATACAACCTCACGCTCATGCCCGGCCTCATCAAGAGCCACGACCACGCCGCGCGGATGAACGCCTCGCCTTTCATGGGCGAAATCGAGAAGATCCTGAACGAGGACGATATCGTCACACTCGTGCATGGCTATCTGGCGGGCGGGTTCGCGAGCGTGGACAACTGCATTCGCAAGCCGGAGGACGTGAAAGGAAAGACGGTGCGCGCCGCCGGCAAGGGGTTTGAGGAGATGCTGCAGGCCGCAGGCGCCTCCATTTCGTCCATGCCCTCGTCGGAAACCTACAACGCCATGCAGCAGCATGTTCTTCAGGCGCTGAACACCTCCTCTTCCTCCTTCGTCTCCTTCCGGCTTCAGGAACTGGCGAAGTGCTACACGCCCGCGGGCGATGTTGCGCTGTGGTTCATGTATCAGCCGCTGCTGATCAACAAGACGACCTTCGAGGAACTGACGGAGGACCAGCAGAAGGCGCTGCGGGACGCCTCGGCCAAGGCTGAAGCCTACTATCTTGAGGAGGCCAAGAAAGAGGATGCGACCTCCACCGAAGTCTTCCGCGCCGCTGGTGTCGAGATTGCCGAGATGACCCCGGAGGATTTCGCGGCCTGGAAGCAACTGGCCGAACAATCCTCCTACGCGATCTTCGCAAAAGACGTGCCGGACGGGCAGAAGCTGCTCGACATGGCGCTGTCGGTCGAGTGAGCGGGGACACTTCATGTCGGTCACAACCGCCCCGGCGGTGATGCCGGTACGGGCGAACCCTTTCATCCGTACCGTCCGCGCCCTCTCGACGCTCTGCGGCTGGATCGCGGCCGCGCTGACGGTGATCGCGCTGTTCGTGACGTGCCACATGATCTTCGTCCGGGCCGTGCTCGGACAATCCACGATCTGGCAGACGGAAGCGGTCATCTACATGATGATCGCCGCGACCTGCCTTGGCCTGCCCTATGTCCAGATGCTCCGGGGGCATGTGAACGTCGATCTGGTGCCGCTTTGGCTGGGGCCCGCCGCGCGCCGGGTGCTTGCCTATGTGGTTTTGCTGGCGACGATAGCGGTGGTCGCGGTGGTGGCGTGGTATTCTTGGGACGTGTTCCATCAGGCTTGGCGGCGCAACTGGAAAAGCCCCTCTGTCTGGGCGCCGCCTTTGTGGATCCCGTATCTCGCCTTGCCCATCGGTTTTGGCGCGTTTCTTCTGCAACTGCTGGCGGACCTCATCGGGTTGATAACCCGCAGCGAAGCTCCGTTCGGCATCAGGGAGGAGGGATGATGGATCCGCTCTCGCTCGGCCTGCTGGTCGCCGTCGTAACGGTGGTCGTGCTTTTCTCAGGCGTATCCGTGGCGGTGGGGCTGCTGATCGTCTCGGCATTCTTCCTGCTTATATTCGACGGCACCCGGTCGCTGGAGATGATCCCGGAGATCTTCTTTGCGGACCTGAACAGCTTCGCCATCCTCTCCATTCCGATGTTCATCATCATGGGTGCGGCGGTGGCCTCCACCCGCGCCGGGGCGGATTTGTTCGAGGCGCTGGAACGCTGGCTCACACGCGTGCCGGGAGGGCTGGTGGTATCGAACCTCGGCGCCTGCGCCCTTTTCGCGGCCCTCTCCGGCTCCAGCCCCGCCACCTGCGCCGCGATCGGCAAGATGGGCATCCCGGAGATGAAGAAGCGCGGCTACCCGGATACCGTCGCCGCCGGCTCCATCGCCGCGGGCGGCACGCTGGGCATTCTGATCCCGCCCTCCGTCACGATGATCGTTTATGGCATCGCGACAGAGACCTCCATCGGGCGGCTGTTCCTTGCCGGTGTGATGCCGGGGATCATGCTGGCGCTGATGTTCATGCTCTGGTCGATCTGGGCCACATGGCGGTCGGGCAACACGACCGTCCTCTCACCCCGTCACTATTCGCTGCGGGAGCGGCTGGAGATCCTGCCGCGGGTCCTGCCCTTCCTGCTGGTCGTGATCGGGGTGCTCTATGCGCTTTACGGCGGCGTTGCCACGACGTCAGAGACAGCGGCCGTGGGGGCGGTGCTCTGTCTCATCATGGCCATCGTCATCTACAGGATGTGGAGCTTCCCGGCGATCTGGAAAGTGCTGCGCGACAGCACGAGGGAAAGCGTGATGATCCTCTTCGTGATGGCGGCGGCGGGTGTGTTCGCCTACATGATGTCCTCCCTCTTCATCACCCAGTCCATCGCACAATGGATCGCGGGGCTGGAGGTCAACCGCTGGGTGCTGATGCTCATGGTCAACATCCTGCTGCTGGTTGCCGGGTTCTTCCTGCCGCCGGTGGCCGTGATCCTGATGACCGCGCCCATCCTCATGCCCATCCTGCAGGCCGCCCAGTTCGACCCCTACTGGTTCGCCGTGATCCTGACCATCAATCTGGAGATCGGGTTGATAACGCCACCCGTGGGGCTGAACCTTTTCGTCATCAACTCCATCGCGCCCGACATATCCTTGAAGACCATTCTGAAGGGTTCTGCGCCCTATGTGGGCTGCATGGTTCTTGCCATCGTCATCCTGTGCTTCCTGCCCGGAATTGCGACATGGCTGCCCGATCTGGTCATGGGGCCGGTTTGAAAGGGAATGTGAATGAGTCGGATCGCCTTCTTCGCCGACATGATGGGAACGCTGTTCGACCGCCGCGCCCCCGTCGCGCCCGCTCCCAGCCCCGAAGCCGTCGGGCGGTTGTGCCTCGCCCTCCTCTCCTCGCAGGGGGAAGTGTCGGGGGTACGGATCGCGCGGGACATTCTGGCCCATTATCGCGCGATGATGGCAGAGGAGCGCCGCGCCTTCTTCGATTTCATGGCCGCGCAACTGGATATCCAGCCGGACAAGGTGATCGAGGCCGCGACACGCTACCGTGACACGCGGGATGCAAAGGCCATGGCCCGGCTGGCTCGGGAAGCGGAGCCGCGGCGGCAAGAATTGCTCCGCCGGCTCAATCAGGCGCCGGGCGCGACCGAAGAACTCGTGCGGATGCGTCTGGACCTGCTGCGTCTGCTGCCGCAGGCGCCGGAGCTGGGGGTGATAGACCTCGACTTTCAGCATCTGTTCGCAAGCTGGTTCAACCGCGGCTTCCTCGTGCTCCGTCCGATCGGCTGGGGCACACCGGCGAGCATTCTGGAGAAGATCATCGAAGACGAGGCCGTGCACGCGATCAACGACTGGGAGGAACTGCGCCGCCGCCTCCTGCCCGCGGATCGACGCTGCTTCGCTTTCTTTCACCCGGCCATGCCGGAGGAGCCGCTGATCTTCGTTGAAGTCGCGCTCTGCGAGGGGGTTCCCGGCTCGGTGCAATCGCTGCTCGCGGAAGAGCGGCCGGTGTTGAAGGAGAGTGCCTTCGACACCGCGGTGTTCTACTCCATTTCCAACTGTCAGGAGGGGTTGCGCGGCATATCCTTTGGCAATTCCCTCATCAAGCAGGTCGTGGAGGAGCTGCGGCGCGATCTGCCGCAGGTCAGCCGCTTCGTCACGCTCTCGCCCATCCCCGGTCTGTCCCGCTGGCTGCGCGACCAGAACGATGCGGGGGCGGCGGAACTGCTGGAGGCTGCGGGCGCCCGCGATGTGGAACGGCTCGCCCCCCTCGCCACCGCGCTCCGTCAACATGCCGCTGATTACCTCATCCACGCCAAGCGCGGTGACGGGCAGCCCGCCGATCCGGTGGCGCGCTTCCATCTTGGCAATGGTGCGCTGGTCCATGATGTACATGCGCTGGCGGACGTGTCTCCGAACGGTCTTGGCCAGTCCTGTGGAGCCATGGTGAACTATCTTTATGACCTTGCCAGGGTCGAGCCAAACAACGAAGCCTTCGTGGTGAACGGAACCGTCGCCACATCGAAACAGATCGAAGCCCTGCTCGCTCAGGGTGCAAGGACAGGAAGACGCAAATGAGCAATCCGCTTTACAACGCGCTTGTGGCACCGCTGGCGGACCGGCAGGACTGGGTGCTGACCGACGGCTCCGGTCGGCGGGTCACCGGGGTCGAACTCCATCGCATGGCGCTCTCGGCCGCAAAGGCGCTTGCCGATCTGGGTCTTGTGCCCGGTGACCGGGTGGCCGTGCAGGTGGAAAAAACCCCCGAGGCGCTGGCGCTTTACCTCGGCGCCATAACGGCGGGTGTCGTGTTCCTTCCGCTCAACACCGCCTATACTGCGGATGAAGTGGACTATTTCGTAGGCAACGCGCGTGCGGCCCTGCTTGTCGGTTCGCCGGACAAGGCGGAGGCGCTCCACGAGGTCGCTTCCCGCCACGGGGCGAAATTCGAGACGCTCGATGCCGCCGGGAAGGGCAGCTTCACTGAACGCGCGGCGGATGCAGGTGCGGAGTTCACTCCGGTGGAACGGGCGGAGGATGATCTGGCCGCGATCCTCTATACTTCGGGAACGACCGGCCGGTCCAAGGGCGCGATGCTCACGCAGCGCAATCTTCTGTCCAATGCCGAGGTGCTGGTGCAGGCATGGCGCTTCACTTCCGAAGATGTGCTGCTGCACGCCCTGCCGATCTTCCATACGCACGGGCTCTTCGTGGCCTCCAATGTGTCGCTTCTCGCGGGAGGCAAAATGATCTTCCTGCCGGGGTTCAAACTCGATCAGGTCATCGCACATCTGCCGGAGGCGACGGCGATGATGGGCGTACCGACATTCTACACCCGGCTCCTGGACGATCCACGCTTCACGAGGGCGCTTGTCGGCCATATGAGGCTGTTCACCTCCGGCTCGGCCCCCCTGCTCGCCGAAACGCATCGCGCGTTCGAGGATCGGACGGGCCACCGTATCCTTGAGCGCTACGGCATGACCGAAACCAACATGACCACGTCCAATCCCTACGAGGGCGAGCGCCGGGCCGGCACGGTGGGGCCTGCCCTGCCCGGTGTGGAGGTGAAGATCACCGACCCGGAAACCGGAGCCACCCTCCCCGCGGGTGAACCGGGGATGATCGAAGTGAGGGGACCGAACGTCTTCAAGGGCTATTGGGAGATGCCTGAAAAGACGCGGGAGGAGCTGCGCGACGACGGGTTCTTCGTCACCGGCGACATCGGCGTGATTGATGCAGAGGGCTATGTCACCATCGTCGGGCGGCAGAAGGACCTTATCATCACCGGCGGATACAACGTCTATCCTAAGGAAATCGAGCTGATCCTGGACGAACAGCCGGGGGTGCTGGAAAGCGCGGTCATAGGTGTACCGCATCCCGACTTCGGCGAGGCCGTCGTTGCGGTGCTTGTGCCCTTGGCAGGCGAAGCGCCGGATGTCGCGGCAATCGGGGCGGCAATGGGCCAGAGCCTTGCCCGCTTCAAGCAGCCCAAACACGTTGCAGTCCTGAACGAACTGCCAAGGAATACCATGGGGAAGGTGCAGAAGAACCTGCTCCGGGATCAGTTCAAGACGCTGTTCGTCCCGGCCAAAACCGCTTGATGCGGGTTGCGGGCGCCACACCGGCGCCCGCATGGTTCGTACCGTGTTCAGGCCGTCTTGCGGCGCCGCAGGATGACAAGCCCGCCCAGACCAGCTGCGAGCAGCGGCAGCGCCGCGGGAACCGGAACCGGCGCAAGGCTGTCCACGACGGCGCGGCCGAAATCCGTGTAATCGGTGAAGAAGCCATCCAGACCCCAGTCCAGCATCGGGCGGATCATCGTGAAGGCCTCGGCTTCGCTCAGCGGGCGGAAGGTATAGGCGTGCACGACCAGATCGAGATCATGCGCCGCGTCGATGAATTCCTTGGTGATCCCGCCGTAGCTGACGCCGACGCCGTCCGCGATCCCGGCGATCTCGGCCAGCGTGAAGAACCCGTCCGTTCCGGCAACCCCATAGACGCCATCCACCATGCGCACTGACCCGAGCTGCGCGAGGATGGCCTGCATGCCCTGCTCTTCCAGCGCCTCGCCCATCTCGATCACCGAGGCGCGTACGAAGGATTGGAGGATGACCTTGTCCTCCGCATCCGTGTAGCCCTTGTCCTTCAGCGTCGCGATGATCGCCTGGTTCTGCGGCGAGTTATAAGGGGTCTTGGACTCGGGATAGACCCCGACGGAGGTGCCGTTCGCCTGATTGTGGGCGGTCAGCAGGTCCAGCACCTCGCCCAGCGTCGGCACCTTGTAGGGGTCCGCCATGCCGGGCGTGAAACCGGGATAGGTCGAATCCGGGCGGGCAAGCGCGCCGGTCGGCTCAACCGTCAGCGTCTTGATCTCAGCCAGCGTGAAATCCGACACCTTGTATCCGCCGTTCCGGGGAGCAAAGAGCGACTCCACATTCGTCGTCCGGTTCAATGTCGCGTCATGCATGGCGACCAGCGCGCCGTCAGCGGTCATCTGGACGTCGGGCTCGATGTAGTCCGCACCGAGCTTCAGCGCGAGTTCATAGCCACCAAGCGTCTCCTCCGGGAGATAGCCGCTGGCCCCGCGATGCGCGACCACGATGGGCGCCTTGCCGGAAAGGGTGCCATAGGTCGCGGCCTCGGCAATCGGCGCGGAAAGCGCGGTCGCCAAGAGGGCCGTGGCGGCAAGCGTGATCCGAGAGGTCATGGGATTCTCCATCAGAAAGATTTCGCGCGAATTCGTCGCGTGGCCGGGACCATGACCGCCAAGATTGACAAAACGACGACGCTTTGGCGACCGTTTCGCGCAAAGGTTGTGACATCGTGATGGCCTTTCGCGAACATTTGCAGCCCACTCTCGCCGGTGGCGCTCTTGCAGAGGATTTCGCTGCCACTATAAGGTCCCAGCCAAGGGGGAGGCCGCAGAAATGCCGCAGTCGGGAGAGGGCCGCAGCGATCCGCAAGCGGTCGCTGTCAGTCTTGACGCCGTGGACATCAGTTTCGGCGTCGGAGGGAAATCGGAATTTCGCGCCGTTGCCGGTGCGGATCTGGAGGTCTCCAAAGGGGAATTCGTTGCCATCGTCGGGCCGACAGGCTCCGGCAAATCGACGCTGCTCAACGCGGCGGCCGGTCTTCTCCGCCCGAGCGCCGGTATGGTGAGGATCGAAGGGCAGCCGCTTCAGGGGCTGAATGCGCGCGCAGGCTATCTCTTTCAGGCCGACGCGCTGATGCCGTGGAAGACCGCGCGGGACAATGTGGCCATCGCGCTCGAAATTGGCGGCACACGGCGGAGGGAGGCACTCACCCGCGCCGATGACTGGTTGGAAAAGGTGGGCCTCAAGGGGTTCGGCGACCGCTATCCGCATATGCTGTCGGGAGGGCAACGCAAGCGGGTTGCGATGGCGCAGGTGCTCATCCGCGATCCGGCAATCCTGCTCATGGACGAACCCTTCGGCCCGCTCGACGCGCAGACCCGGCTGATCATGGGGGATCTGCTGCTGGAGCTGTGGCAGCAGGATCGCAAGGCGGTGATGTTCGTCACGCATGATCTGGAAGAGGCGATCTCCCTCTCCGATCGGGTGGTGATCCTTTCGGCAGGACCTTCCGCACGCATCATCGGTGACTTCGCCATCCCGCTCTCTCGGCCCCGTGACGTTTCTGAGATCAAGCTGACCCCGGAATTCCAGTCGCTGCATCGCGAGATCTGGCACCTCCTGAAGGAGCAGGTGCTGCAAGCCTACAGCAACAAGGAACGGGTGTCCTGATGTCGAAACCGGTGCTTCTGGCCCTGCAGACATTGGTCGCCCTGGTCGCGATCGGTTTCTGGTGGGTCCTTACCAATACCACCCTATTCGGTGACCCGGCGCGCATCCAGTTCTTCTTCTCGACGCCCGGCGATGTTCTGGCCCAGGTCGTGCGGTGGTTCTCAACCGGCACGATCTGGTATCACCTTTGGATCACCCTTCTGGAAGCGGCGTTGGCCTTCATCCTGGGCACATTGGCGGCGCTAATCCTCGGGTTCTGGCTCGCCCGACGGCCACGGCTTGCCGCGGTCTTCGACCCCTATATCAAAGGGGCGAACGCCCTGCCCCGCGTGGTTCTGGCGCCGATCTTCACGCTCTGGTTCGGTCTTGGCATCTGGTCGAAGGTCGCCCTCGGCTTTACGCTGGTGTTCTTCATCGTCTTCTTCAACGTCTATCAGGGCGTGAAGGAGGTGAACCGGACCGTGCTTCAGAACGCGCGGATGCTCGGCATGACGGAGCGGCAGCTTCTGCGCCACGTCTATCTGCCCTCCGCGTTGAGCTGGGTGTTCTCCTCCCTCCATGTGTCCATCGGCTTTGCGGTGGTGGGCGCGGTGGTGGGTGAATATCTGGGTTCGTCGGCGGGTCTGGGCTATCTCATCGCGCAGGCGGAGGGCATGTTCGATATCGCCGGTGTCTTTGCCGGCATGTTCGTGCTTTCGGCCTTTGTGCTGGTCATCGACTGGCTGGTGACGCTGGCGGAGCGGCGTCTGCTGATCTGGCAGCCGGGGCGCGACAACCACTGATTTCTGGAGGGAGGAACGGAAATGGGCTTTGGAAAGTATCTCTTCGCGACGCTGGTCGCCGCAACACTTGGGCTGCCCGCTGCGGCCGATACGGTAAAGATCGCCATCGGCGGTTCGAGCTGCATCTGCTACCTGCCGACCGTATTGGCCAAGGAGCTTGGCAACTATGAGAAGCACGGGCTGGATGTCGAACTCATAGATTTCAAGGGCGGCTCCGCCGCGCTGAAGGCCGTTGTAGGCGGCAGCGCCGATGTGGTGTCGGGCTATTATGAGCATACCATCAGCCTCGCTGCGAAGCGGCAGCAGCTCGCGGCCTTCGTGGTGATGGACCGTCTGCCGGGCATCGCGATGGTGGTCGGGCCGGATAAACAGATATCAACCGTTGCAGACCTGGCGGGCAAGACCGTGGGGGTCACCGCGCCGGGGTCTTCGACGGATTTCTTCCTGAAATACATGCTTTCGCGCGAGGGGCTGGACCCGAGTTCCGCCTCTGTCGTGGGCGTCGGCGTCGGGGCGACGGCGGTCGTCGCGCTGGAGCAGGGCGGGATCGACGCGGTCGTTACGCTGGATCCTGCCATCTCGCAACTCAAGAACCGGCACGCCGATCTGAAGATGCTGGTGGATACCCGCAAGGAGGCGGATGCGCGGGCGCTCTTTGGGGCGGACTATGCGGGCGGCGCGCTCTACACCCGGCAGGAGTGGATCGACGCCCACCCCGAGGCAACGCAGGCGCTGGCCGCAGCCATCGTGGACACGCTGAAATATATCCATGAAACTCCGCCGGAGGAGATCGCGGACAGGATGCCTGCGGAACTTGTCGGAGATCGTGACATCTACGTGGAATCGCTGAAAAGCAGCCTCGAGATGATCTCGCGCGATGGGCTGATGGAAGACGGCGCGGCAGAGGCGGTGCTCAAGGTGATGAGCTTCAACTCTCCGGAAATCGCCGCGGCGAACGTCGATCTGTCCAAGACCTATACCAATGCCTTTGTGGAAAAGGCCTCGCAGTGAGTGCTCATCGCCCGTGACCGGCTCACGGGCGATGCCACTTTCCAGCGTAGGCGGACATCACGCCCGATAGACGATCCTGCCGCCTGCGATCGTAAGCCGGACGCCTGCGCCGGGGTACTCCTCCGATGCGAGAGCTTCGATATCCGCATCCAGCAGAACCAGATCAGCGGCGAAGCCGGGCTTGAGCCGTCCCGTCAAATGATCGAGATGGGCCGCCCAGGCGCCGCCCGCGGTATAGGCGCGGAGCGCCTCCGTGAGCGACACACGCTCATCCACCCCGCCGGGATAAGGACCACGGGACCCCTGGGCGCTGAGACTGCGGAGCACATCGACATCGGCGACCGGCCAGTCTGAGCCGAAGGCAAGGGGCGTACCTGTCTCTGTAAAGGTCCGGCAGAGGTAGGCAGTGCGCCACAGCGCGGCCGGCATCACCGCTTCCATCGTGGCCAGCGGAAAATCCATCGCCCCCGGCGGGTGCGATGGCTGGAGGCTGGCGGTTATCCCATTCGCGGCGAGGCGTGGCACATCGACCGGATCGATCAATTCGATATGCTCGATACGATGGCGGCTGTCGCGCGCCCCGTTCGCGCGTCGCGCCGCTTCGTAGCCGTCGATTGTGCGTCGAACGGCGGCGTTACCGATGGCATGCACCGCGATCTGAAGGCCCCGGCGGTCGATCTCCTTGCAGATTTCCGCAAAGCGTTCGGCGCTGAACAGCGCCTCGCCCCGCTCCCCGGGATGGTTCGCGTAATCCTGAAGCAGGAATGCGGTCCGGCTTTCCAGTACGCCATCCATGAACATCTTGACAAAGCCGGAGCGGAGCCACGCGCCGCTGAAATCGGCGGACATGGCGCTGGCACGATCCAGCGCAGAGAGATCCATGTGCGGTTTGAAGTGGAAAGGCACCAGGACGCGCGCGGTAAGCCGCCCCTCCTCCTCCATCTCCCGGAGCAGGGCAAGGGTGTAGCGGTTGCCGTCCATGTTCACCATCGTGGTGATCCCATGACGCGCACAGTGGGCAAGACCGGCCGCGATGATCTGTTTGTCGGCGGCCCGGCGGGCGGCATCCGGCCAGAGGTCCGGTTCCTCGCCCGTGGCAATGCCCAGCTGCAGATGTCCCGTGCCATCCAGATCCAGCACCGGGCCAAAGGCCTCGAACTCCCGCAACTCACCAGTGGCCAGACCGTCCGGCCCCATGACGACCACATGTCCCGGGGGTGTCTCGGCGCCGTGAAGCAGTCCCCCAGCCTCCAGAGCGGCGGTGTTCGCCCAGACGGTATGATGATCCGCCGCCATCATCGCCACGGGCCGGTCCGCGATCACCTCATCCAGATCGTGACGGGTGACAGGGTGATCAAGAATGTCGTAGGTCACCCCATGCGCCATGAGCAGAGGCGCATGGGGATGTTTGCTGGCGTAGTGCCGAAAAGCGGCGTTGAGGGCCTCCCGCCCCCGCACCCCGCCGAGGTGGAGCCGGTCAAGCTCCAGCCCGCCAAGAAGGAGGTGCAGGTGACTTTCGACGAAGCCCGGCAGCAGCGTCCGCCCCCCTGCGTCGATGACCTCCGTTCCCGGGGCTTGCAGATGCAGGATATCAGCACCGAGCCCGACCGCGAGGATACGACCCCGCGCGATAGCGACCGCCTCGGCGCGGGGCCGGTCGGTATCCATCGTCAGGACGCGTGCGTTGGTTATAATGAGATCTGCAGCGACGGGCGCCGTCGCTGCGCCTGTAAAGCCGGTCATATGCGCGTCCGGGCAGTTACTTCTGCAACTCCGTCCAGATCGCCGTCTGATAGTCCAGCGCCTTGCCGGTGCAGCCCGGCAGGAACCGTCCAGCGGCGCGGGCGGCCTCGGGCACCACGACTTCGGGCGCAGTTTTCATGTCTTCCGGCATGAAGGCCTCAGATCCGGCGATACCGTTGGCATAGCGCGCAAAGGCGGAGATCAGGGCCGCATTTTCCGGCACCATGATGAAGTCGAGGAACTTGTAGGCCTCATCGACATTCTTCGCATCCGACAGCAGCGCGACGGAATCCATGAATAGCGGATAGCCTTCCTTGGGATAGCCATACTGGACCTTTCCCTGCGTATTGATCCGTGCCCGCATGGTGGAGCCGTTCCAGTTCACGGAGGCGGCCCAGTCACCGTTCGAGAGGCGCTCCGTCGCGCCATAGTCCATGGAGATCCACTTCGGCTTGGCGGCGAGAATGATGTCGCGCACCTTCTTCATGACCGCCGGATCCTCCGAGCAGGGTTCGCCGCCTGCATACATCGTGGCCAGCGCCAGAACGTCGCTCATTTCCGGCACGACGTTCACCTTGCCGACCAGTTCTGCCGGAGGGTCGAGGAAGATGGCGGAAGTGTTGATGTCCCCGGAATAGACACCGGTATTCACCGCGAC
Source organism: Haematobacter genomosp. 1 (assembly GCF_002196855.1). Taxonomy (GTDB): domain Bacteria; phylum Pseudomonadota; class Alphaproteobacteria; order Rhodobacterales; family Rhodobacteraceae; genus Haematobacter. Next base: position 13,548 of record NZ_NIPW01000007.1, read on the forward strand.
CCCGGTAGACCCCCATTGCCACGGAATGGTGAACTTGCGCCCCGGATCCCAGACGACCTCCCGCCATTCGGTGGCGATATTGCCGATATTCGCCAGCCGCGCATGATCGAGCTCCTGGATCAACCCGCGATCCACCCAGAAACGGACGTAGTTGGCGGAGGGCACAACCAGATCGAAACCGGAACCGCCGGCCCCCACCTTGGCGATTGCCACATCGTTGGAATCATAGTCGGTGACCGTCACCTTGATGCCGGTTTCATCCTCGAATTTCTTCAGCAATTCAGGGTTGGTGTAGTTGCCCCAGTTGTAAAGCTGCAGCTGACCCGCCGCGTAACCGGTGGTTGACAACGCGCAGAGCAGGGCCGCGGAGGCGAGCAAGGTCTTCATGGTGATCTCCCGTCGATGTCGATTATTTTTTCTTTGGTGTGAGCAGAAAGAAAGCCGTCAGCAGCACGACGGTCAGGGCGAGCAGCAGCGTCGAAATGGCGTTCACCTCCGGTGTAAAGGCGCGTCGCATCTGGCCGAGCATGTAGGTCGGCAGTGTATCCTGACCGCCCGATTTCACGAACTCCGTTATGACGACGTCATCGAGCGAAATGACGAAGGCCAGCATGGCGCCTGCAAGTATGCCCGGTGCGAGGTTGGGCAATGTAACCCATCGGAATGTCTGCCACGGCGTCGCATAGAGATCGGCCGCCGCCGTCTCCAGCGAAAGGTCCATCCCTTCGAGCCGCGCGCGGATCGGCAGGTAGGCGAAGGGGATGCAGAAGGCTGTATGGGCCGCGATCAGCCAACCCAGCCCCTGATAGCCCGTCCAGAGTTTCAGGATACCGAAGAAGATCATCAGCGCCACCGCCGTCACGATCTCCGGGACCATGAGGGGTTGGTTGATGGTCATGTAGATCAGCGTCTCGCCCCGGAAGGCACGGCGGCGTGTCGTCCCGAGGGCGGCCATCGTGGCGAGAAGGGTGGAAAAGACCGCGGCGAAGCTTGCGATGATGAGCGACCGCAGCGCCGCCGCCTTAACTGCCTCGTTCTCCCACGCATGGGTGTACCACGAAAGCGAGAAGCCGCCCCACATCGCCACGGATTGCGAGGCGTTGAAGGAATAGATCACCAGAGTGACGATCGGCAGGTAAAGCAGGACAAAGGCAGCCACGGCCACGGTCGCAAAGCCGGGAAGCCGTGTGGCGTCGAAATGACCATCAGCCATGCGGACCCCTCCCCTGCCCGGCCGCACGGATATAGGCCATGAGCGCCAGCGCCACGATGAGGAGCAGCGTCATCGACAGCGCCGCCCCCAGCGGCCAGTTTCGCCCCTGAAGAAACTGAAGTTCGATAAAATTGCCGATCATCATGTTGCGTCCGCCCCCCAGTACCCGCGGCGTGACATAGGCGCCGAGCGAAGGCACGAAGACCAGAATGGAGCCAGCGATGATCCCCGGCCGGACGATGGGCAGGACGATGCTTCTCAAGGCGCGCCATCGGCTGGCATAGAGATCGTAGCTGGCCTCCAGGAGCCGCATGTCGAACCGGTCTATCGCGGCATAGAGGGGCAGGACCATCAGCGGAAGATAGACATAGGCCATCCCGATCAGCACGGCGAGGTCGGTATAGATGATCTGCAATGGCGCCTCGATCACGCCGAGCCGGAGCAGCACGGTGTTCAGCACCCCTTCGTTGCGGATGATCTCGTTGATCGCGAAGGTGCGGATCAGGATGTTCGTCCAGAAGGGTATGGTGATGAAAAACAGCCATAGCGCGCGAGCCTGCGGCGGCCGGGTCGCGATGAACCATGCCGTTGGAAAACCGAGCACGAAGGTAATGAGCGTCGTCATCAGCGACAGCCACACCGAGCGCCACAGGATCGCCAGATGTGCATCGGCGAGGCGGTAGGCCTCATCGAAAATGTCATAAGTGAACAGGACCGACACCCAGCCATCGGTGGAAAAGGCCCAGGTGACCGTGCCGGCATCGTTCCGCGTCAGGAAGGAATAGACCAGCAGGATGAACAACGGCCCCACCGCCGCAAAGAGCAGCACCACGAGGGCGGGCAGCGAGAGCAACCACCCGTTCCGAGCGGAGCGCCGCTCCATCTCCGTCTCACCCCTCATTCGTCAATCCCCCAGGACATGGGCCGCGCCCGGTGCGACCCGGAGACCGACCTGCTGGCCCGGTTGGAGGGCGGACATACCGTCAACCGCCGATTGGGCCCGTGCGATGAGCGGTGTTCCGTCTGCGAGAGCGAGGTGGTAATGCGTGTCCGTCCCGAAATAGATCGCGCTGCGAACCTCCGCTGGGATCGCGCCCTGTTCCTCCGGGGCGACGATCCGGATATGTTCGGGGCGAATGGCGAGGGTGACCTCCCCCCGCGCGGGCTCTTCGACGGGGAGCACGAAGCCACCCGGCAGCCGCACGCCCTCAGCAGTCGCCGTGCCGCGGAGCAGGTTGGTTTCTCCGATGAAGGCGGCGACGAAACGGTTTGCCGGGCGGGTATAGACCTCTCGCGGGGTGCCTGTCTGCTGAAGCCGCCCCGCGCTCATCACCCCGATACGGTCGGACATGGTCAACGCCTCCTCCTGGTCATGGGTGACGAAGACGAAGGTGATCCCGGTTTCCGTCTGAAGGCGTTTCAGCTCGACCTGCATCTCCTTCCGCAACTGCAGATCCAGCGCCGAAAGCGGCTCGTCCAGCAGAAGCACCTTCGGCTCGGGAGCGAGCGCGCGGGCCAGCGCCACCCGCTGCTGTTGGCCGCCCGAGAGCTGGCTGGTCCGCCGTCCGGCGAGCGAGTCAAGCCTGACAAGCGACAGCATCCGCTCCGTCCGCTGCCGCTGCTCCGCCCGCGATCGCCCGAGCATCTTCAGACCGAAGGCGATGTTTTCCGCAACCGTGAGATGGGGGAAAAGCGCGTAGCTCTGGAACACGGTATTCACGGGCCTGCGGTTCGGCGGCAGATGGCTGATCGCCGCGCCGTCCAGAAAGATCTCTCCCTCCGTCGGCATCTCGAACCCCGCAATCATGCGCAGGAGAGTGGTTTTGCCGCAGCCGGATGGGCCAAGCAACGTGAAGAACTCTCCCTGCGCGATCTCGAGCGACACATCATCCAGCGCCCGGACGCTTGCCTCTCCCCGCCCGAATGCCTTGCTGACGCGCCGGATGGCGATCATGCTCTTTTCCGTCACGTCCCCGCCTTTCGCATCCGGCCATTGTTTCGGCGCATGTTCCGATCTTCCAGTCAGGGCCTGTTGGCTGGCAAGCCCCCAAAGGCCGCGGAAGCGGAGTCGCCCCGCCTCCGATGCAAGGTTGCACATTTTTGTATCGTCCGGGGTGGAAATCCCGCTTCACCCCGATACTTCCGCCGCGCTTTTGCGCGTATCCGGCGGGGACTCTGGCAGTGCTTCCTCCCGAAGCGGCGTGAACCCGCTCTTGCGGAGAATTTGCTCTCTCCGCTAGGGGTTGAGACCGGGAACGGATGGTGAGGAACATGAAGGGCGACGAGGCGATAGCACGCTTGCTGGACGGTGTGGAGCTTCGGTCTGCTCCGTTCATCGTCACGATCTACGGCGATGTGGTGGTGCCGCGTGGCGGAGTGCTCTGGACGGGCACGCTGATCGACATCTGCGCGCGCGTCGGGATCAATGAATCTCTCGTGCGGACGGCGGTCTCCCGTCTGGTGGCGGCCCGGCAGCTTGCGGGCGAGCGGGCCGGCCGACGGAGCTATTACCGTCTGGATGCGTCGGCCCAGACGGAGTTCGGCCATGCCGCCCGGCTGCTCTATTCGACCGAGAAGCCTCCGCGCGGATGGCAGGTTCTCCATGCCCCCGATCTTGCGGAGGTGGAGGCGAAGCGGCTCCGCTTAGGTCATATGGGCGGGTCTGTCTATATTCGGCCCGACCGGGATCAGGCGCCGCCGCCCGGTGCGCTGCTGCTGCGCGCGGCGCCGGTGGACCGCCCGGAGGAGCTGGCAGGTTTCTGGGACCTCTCCGCCTTGCAGGAGCAGTATCATGATATCAACCGCCGGTTCGAGGTGCTGCTGGATGCGTTGCTGAAAGGCGCGCTGTCGGATGAGGCATCGCTGGTGGCGCGGCTGCTGCTCGTCCATCTCTACCGCAATGTCCTGCTCCGCGATCCGCGCCTGCCGCCCGCGGCGTTGCCTGCCGATTGGCGGGGAGCGACGGCGAGGGCGTTGTTCAGGCGCAGCTATCTGGCGCTGTCTGACGCAGCCGAACGGCATATCGCCGCGAGCTTTGAAGGTCTTGACGGCCCCCTGCCTGCCCACACTCCCGAAAGCGACATGCGTCTTTCAGGATTGAGGTAAAAAATCCATCACCTTCAGTGGCTTGTTCCGGCGACTCGCAATACATCACACGATTATCTATTTTAAGGCTTTTCATGTGATGTGTTATGGCGTATCAAGATCCGGGGACTGGCGAAGGGGGATTCGATCTCGCCGGTCTGCGGTCGCCGAATGTTTGCGGCGCCATTCTGGAGGAGGTTAGGCCATGTATGCACAGCTCGTGAAATCCGAAGGCTCCAAGCATCGTGATGAGATGACGCCGCAGGAGCTCGCCTTTCAGGACCGCATCGACCGCGGGGAAAAGATCGAACCGAAGGAATGGATGCCGGACGGGTATCGCAAGACCCTGATCCGTCAGATCGGCCAACACGCGCATTCTGAGATCGTCGGCCAGCTGCCAGAGGGCAACTGGATCACCCGCGCGCCCACGCTTCAGCGCAAGGCCATCCTGCTCGCCAAGGTGCAGGACGAGGCTGGCCACGGCCTCTATCTCTACTCCGCCGCTGAGACGCTTGGCGTGAGCCGGGACGAGCTGCTGGAGAAACTCCACAGCGGCAACATGAAATATTCCTCCATCTTCAACTATCCCACGCTGACATGGGCGGACATGGGTGCGGTGGGCTGGCTTGTCGATGGGGCGGCGATCATGAATCAGGTGCCGCTGCAACGCACCAGCTACGGCCCCTACAGCCGCGCGATGATCCGCATCTGCAAGGAGGAATCTTTTCACCAGCGGCAGGGCTACGACATCATGATGAAGATGGCGAACGGCACGCCGGAGCAGAAGGCGATGGCGCAGGATGCCCTTGACCGGTTCTGGTATCCCTCTCTGATGATGTTCGGACCCTCCGACAAGGACAGCGTGCATTCCGCGCAATCCATGGCGTGGAAGATCAAGATGAACACGAATGACGAGCTTCGGCAGAAATTCGTCGATCAGACCGTTCCGCAGGCGGAATATCTGGGGCTGACCGTCCCCGATCCCGATCTGAAATGGAACGAGGAAAAAGGCGGCTACGATTTCTCCGAGCCGGACTGGTCGGAGTTCTTCGCCGTCATTCAGGGCAACGGCCCGTGCAACGCGGAACGCCTCGGCGCGCGCGTGAAGGCGTGGGAAGATGGCGCGTGGTTCCGCGACGGGCTGATGGCCCATGCGGACAAGGCCGCAACGCGGCGCTCTGCCATCGCAGCCGAGTAACCCGCCCGTCCAGCCAGAATATCCAGCCTCCCGGGAGGAGCAAGACATGTCCAGCGAATGGCCCCTGTGGGAAATCTTCATCCGTGGTCAGCACGGCCTTAATCACCGTCACGTCGGCAGCCTGCATGCGCCCGATGCGGAGATGGCGATCCGTAACGCACGCGACGTCTATACCCGGCGCAACGAAGGCGTTTCGATCTGGGTCGTGCGCTCGAACGAGATCACCGCTTCGTCGCCATCCGACAAGGGGCCGCTGTTCGAGCCGTCGAACAGCAAGGTCTATCGTCATCCGACCTTCTTCGACATTCCCGAAGAAATCGGGCATATGTGATGGGCGTCGCGGTTGAAACGGTAAGCAGGGCCACCCTGGCCGAATGGCTTCAGCGGCTCGGTGACAATGCGCTGATCCTTGGACACAGGGTCTCCGAGTGGTGCGGCCATGCCCCCGCGCTGGAGGAGGATATCGCGCTCGCTAACCAGGCGCTCGATCTCATCGGTCAGTGTCAGCTCTGGCTGGAATATGCCGGGGAGGTGGAGGGCAAGGGCCGCAGCGCGGACGATCTGGCCTATCTGCGCGATGCCGGTGCCTTCCGCAATCTCTTGCTGGTCGAACGCCCGAATGGCGACTTCGGCCAGACCCTGATGCGGCAGTTCCTGTTCGACGCATTCCACCTGGAACTGATGGGCGCCTTGAAGGGCTCGACCGACATGCGTGTGGCGGAAATCGCGGCCAAGGCGGAAAAGGAGGTGGCTTATCATCTCGAACGCTCCGCCGATCTCGTGATCCGTCTCGGGGATGGCAGCGCGGAAAGCCGTGACCGGATGCAGAAGGCGCTCGACCTGCTCTATCCCTATACGGGCGAGATGTTTGCGGATGACGATCTCGACCGCGACGTTGCGGAGGCGGGCATCGCTCCGTTGTCCTCAAGCCTGAAGGACGCATGGGACCGCACGGTGCGGGATGTGCTGGCCGAGGCCACGCTGACCCTGCCTGCCGATGTCTGGCAGCACGGCGTGAAGGGCCGTGGCGGCAAGCGCGGCCTGCACAGCGAACATCTGGGCTACATTCTGGCCGAGATGCAGTTCCTGCAACGCGCCTATCCCGGCGCGCGCTGGTGATGCGATGGACGGCACTGCGCATCCCGATCTGGCAGAGGTCTGGCACTGGCTTTCCGAAGTGCCGGACCCGGAGATCCCGGTCATCAGCCTGACCGATCTGGGCATCATCCGCGACGTGGCGTGGGAGGGCGAAACCCTGGTCGTCACCGTCACGCCCACCTATTCCGGCTGTCCTGCCACCGCGATCATCAACCTTGATATCGAGACGGCACTGCAGAACCGGGGCATAGAACAGGTGCGGCTCAAGCGGCAGTTGTCCCCGCCCTGGACGACGGACTGGCTGACCGAGGAAGGCCGGCAGAAGCTCCGCGACTACGGGATCGCGCCGCCTGTCGATGGCACCGCGGCGGACGGGCGGCTGGCGGGGCGGATCTCCCGGCTGGCGGGCAGCAGCAACCTGACCATTGCCTGCCCCCGCTGCGGCTCCGCCCGGACCGAGAAGATCAGCCAGTTCGGCTCCACGCCCTGCAAGGCGAGCTATCGCTGCCAGGATTGTCTGGAGCCTTTCGATTACTTCAAGTGCATCTAGGATGCCGAGGATACCCAAATGGCACGCTTCCATCCGTTGACCGTCACCGATGTGCGCCGTGAGACTCGCGACGCCGTTGTCGTCACCCTCCGCCCGCGGGAGGAGGACAGGCCACTGTTCGACTTCACGCAGGGCCAGTATCTGACCTTTCGCCATGATTTCGATGGCGAGGAGCTGCGCCGCAGCTACTCCATCTGCGCGGGGCGCGACGAGGGTTGCCTGAAGGTCGGGATCAAGCGGGTGGATGGCGGGGCCTTCTCCACCTGGGCCAACGAGATGCTGGGCGTCGGCGACCAGATCGAGGCGATGCCGCCCATGGGCCGGTTCTTCACCGAGCTGGACCCGCGGGCGTCCCGCCAGTATCTGGGCTTCGCGGGCGGCTCCGGGATCACCCCTTTGCTGTCGATCATCAAGACGGTGCTGGCGCGGGAGCCGGGGTCCAGGTTCACGCTGGTCTATTCCAACCGCCAGATCAACACGATCATGTTCCGGGAGGAGCTGGAGGATCTGAAGAACCTCTATCTCGGGCGGCTGTCCATCATCCATGTGCTGGAGCAGGAGGGACAGGAGATCGACCTGTTCACCGGCCGGATCGACGCAGAGAAGATGCGCGGGCTGTTCACCCACTGGCTTGATGCGGATTCAATAGACACCGCCTTCATCTGCGGGCCGGAGCCGATGATGCTGGCCATTGCGGAGAGCCTGCGCGCTCAGGGGCTGCGGGACGACCAGATCAAGTTCGAGCTTTTCGCCAGCGGACAACCGGGCCGGGCCAAGGCCCGTGCGGTGTCACGCGGGGCGGTCAACCCCGGTGCCGGCACGCAGGCGACGGTGACGCTCGACGGGGCGACCCGGACCTTCGAGATGCCGCGGCAGGGGCAGTCGATCCTCGATGCGGCGATCGCGGCCCAGATGGACGCGCCCTATGCCTGCAAGGCGGGTGTATGCTCCACCTGCCGCTGCAAGGTGCTGGAGGGCGAGGTGGAAATGGCGGTGAACCATGCGCTGGAGGATTATGAGGTCCGCGCGGGCTATGTCCTCTCCTGCCAAGCCATGCCGCTCAGCGACCGCGTCGTGGTGACCTATGATGAATGATGCGATCTCCGTAGAAGAGTATCTCGCACAGGGCGGAGTGCTGACGACACCTGACAACGTGCCCGCCCGCTACCGGGGAGAGCTTCTGCGTTTGATGTCCTCTTTCGTGGACAGCGAGCTTGCAGCCTCCGCCGGATTCGCTGCGTCAATCAATCATGCGCCCGGCATCAAGGCACGGATCGCCGCAAGCCGCATCACGTTGGAGAAGGCGGACCATGCGGAGCGGGTGCTGGCGGTGATGGCCAGCTTCGGCGCCGATGCGGCCCGCTATGAGACGACCCATGACTGGGCCGCCCGTCTGCCGCGCGATGCGGATCTGGGCCAGGCGCGGCAGGAAGGCGATATGCGCCTTTCGGTTTTTCACTATCCGATCACCGGCTGGACGGATGCCGTGGTGATGAACGTGTTGCAGGGCTTGGCGACGGGTGTCCAGATGGGCGAGTTGACCCGCCTCTCCTATGCGCCGCTGGCCGAGGTGTTCCGCGCCATCGCCCCGCGTGAGAAGCGGCATCGGGAACTCGGATCGGAGGGCCTTGCGCAGCTCGTGCTTTCCGACCGGGAAGGTGTGCGTGTCGCGGTGGATTACTGGTGGCCCCGGGTCGGAGCGGGCTTCGGAGTGGCCGGATCGGACCGGTTCGCGACATTGCAGCGCTTCGGCCTCCGGCACGAGACGAATGAGGAGCTGCGCGCCCGCTGGGAGCAGTGCAGCCAGCAACATCTGGCCGATCTCGGCCTGTAATCCCGTGCGGGGATGACCCGCTGTCAGACCACGTTTGAGGAACCCCAATGACCGCAACCGTCCAGCCCCCGCGCCGTCTCGAAAGCTATGTCTGCGGCGCATGGGCGCCGGGTCAGAAGACGGGCGTCACCTTGCTTGATGCAGCCACCGGGGCGGAGGTCGCGACCATCGACTCCACCGGGATCGACTTTGCCGATGTGCTCGACCACGGACGGAAGGCAGGCGCAAGGCTGCGCGCCATGAGCTTCCATGACCGCGCCCTGATGCTCCGTGCGTTGGGGATGGCGCTGATGGAGCGGAAGGAGGAGTTCTACACCGAGAGCTTCCGCACCGGGGCGACCCGTGCCGATGGATGGGTGGATATCGAAGGCGGCATCGGCACGATGCTGACCTATGCCTCGAAGGCACGCCGTGAACTCCCCAATGCCCGCGTGCTCACCGAGGGCGACGTGGAGGGGCTTTCCCGCGACGGCAGCTTTGTCGCCCAGCATATCCTGACCCCGCTTCAGGGCGTCGCGGTGCATATCAACGCTTACAACTTTCCCGTCTGGGGGATGTTGGAAAAGATCGCGCCCAGCCTCATCGCGGGCATGCCCTGCGTGGTGAAACCGGCAAGCCAGACGGCCTATCTCACGGAACTTGTCGTGCGCCGCATCGTGGAGACGGGTCTTCTGCCGGAGGGCGCGCTTCAGCTCATCTGCGGCTCGGTGGGTGATATGCTCGATCACATGACCGGGCAGGATGTCGTGACCTTCACCGGGTCGGCCGCGACGGGCCAATCGCTCCGCGCCCATCCCTCCATCGTGGGCAATTCCACGCGCTTCACCATGGAGGCCGACAGCCTGAACGCCTCTGTCCTCGGGCCGGACGCGGTCGCGGGCACGCCGGAGTTCGACCTGTTCGTGAAAGAGGTCGCACGGGAGATGACGTCCAAGGCAGGGCAGAAATGTACCGCCATCCGGCGTGTCATCGCTCCCCGCGGTCAGGTTGAGGCGCTTGTGGACGCGCTGCAGTCGCGGCTCGCCAAGACGCCGCCCGGCCTGCCGGAGGACGAAGCCACCCGCATGGGAGCGCTCGCCAGCCTCGCCCAGCGGGAGGAAGTGCGCGCCCGGATCGCGGAACTTTCCAAGGTGGCGGAAATCGTCGCAGGTGATCCCGACACCGTCACGCTGGCAACGGGCGATGCGGACAGGGGAGCCTTCCTCAACCCTGTCCTGCTGCATGCAGCCCAGCCCTTCAGCGCCGCTGCAGTGCACGAGGTCGAGGCATTCGGCCCGGTCTCCACCGTCATGCCATACGACGATCTGGACGAGGCGCTGGCCCTTACCCGCATGGGCAAGGGATCGCTGGTCGCTTCCGTCTTTACCGACGACCCCCGCGTCGCGGAAGCGGCGGTTGTGGAAGCTGCCCCGTTCCACGGACGGATCCTCATCGGCAACCGCGCCTCCGCCAAGACCTCCACCGGCCATGGATCGCCGCTCGCGCCGCTGGTGCATGGCGGCCCGGGCCGCGCGGGGGGTGGCGAGGAAATGGGCGGGATGCGGGGCGTGAAGCATTACATGCAGCGCACCGCCGTGCAGGGGACGCCCCGTCTTCTCTCCGCCGTCACCGGGCGCTGGATGGATGGGGCGGAGGTGCGGAGCGATATCCATCCCTTCCGCAAGTCTCTGGAAGACCTGCAGATCGGCGACCAGCTCATCACCGCTGCCCGGCAGGTGACCCAGGAGGATGTGGAGCATTTCGCCGATTTCACCGGCGATACGTTCTATGCCCACATGGATGAGGCCGCGGCGAAGGCGAATCCGTTCTTCGACGGCCGGGTGGCGCATGGCTATCTTATCGCCTCGTTCGCCGCCGGGCTGTTCGTGGAGCCGAATCCCGGGCCTGTCCTTGCCAATTACGGTGTGGACAACCTCCGTTTCCTGACGCCGGTCTATTTTGGCGATACGCTTCAGGTCCGTCTGACATGCAAGGAGATCAATCCGCGCGCCAATGCCGACCACGGCGAGGTGCGCTGGGACTGCCGCGTCACCAACCAAAAGGGAGAGGTCGTCGCGCAGTATGACGTGCTGACCATGGTGGCGAAAAGCTGGCCGATGGCGGCCGCGCACGCGGCGGAGTGAGAGGATAGGGTCCGGCGACGGACCCGCCCTTCCTTCTGCAGGCTGTCAGCGGACGGCGCGGATCCCTTCAAGGATCAGCGTCGTCGCCACGTCGGCGTAATCCTCGCGGCTGATACGTCCCCCCTCGCGGAACCACATGTACATCCAGTTCATCATGCCGAAGAGCGACATTGTGACCGGCGTGAGCAGCGGTCTTTCCCTGTCCTTCAGCTCCGGGTTCAACTGGTCGAGGACGGTGGAGAAACGGCGGACGATACGGCGTTCGATCATGAGAATTTCCTCTCGCTGCGCTTCGGAGAGGGTGGAGGCAGCATTGAGCTGCACCTTGTGTTCGTTATCTGCGCCGCGATAGGCTTCCAGCACTGAACCGACAAGCTGGCGGAGACGTTGATCGGGAGAGAGTGCAGGGTCGTCCGCCTCTGCCACGACGCTGTCCAGCTCCGTCAGATGCGTGACGATGATGGCAAAGATCAGCGCGTCCTTGCCCGGATAGTAGTGATAGAGAAGCGCCTTGGATACCTGCGCCTGAGCCGCTATCTGAGACATGGAAGCCTTGTCCATGCCTTGTTCGGCAAAGACCTGCGCCGCGCAATCAAGGATCACGCGCCGCTTTTCCTCAAAATCCTGCGCCCGCGTTCGCGCCATGGGTCGCCCCTCCTGACATCGCCCTGAGGCGGAGCAGTCCGCCGACCCAGCGTCGGCGGACTGATTTCAGCTTTTCGGCCGGTTGTCGATGACCCGCTTCGCCTTGCCGTCGGAGCGGGAGATACCCTCGCAGTCATGCACTTCGATCCGGGTGGATACGCCGACGATCGACTTGATGTGATGCGCAAGCTCCCTGGCGGATTTCGTGCGCGCGTCTTCTGCCGCGTGATCAGGCATGCATTCCACATGTACCGTAAGATTGTCCATCCGGCCGGATCGGGTGAGTTCGATCTGAAAATGCGGCGCAAGCCCCCGGCATTTCAGCACCTGCTCCTCGATCTGCGTCGGAAAGACGTTGACCCCGCGCAGGATGATCATGTCGTCCGAGCGCCCGGTGATCTTCTCGATCCGCCGCATGCTCCGCGCCGTACCGGGGAGAAGCCGGGTGAGGTCGCGCGTGCGATATCGCACCATGGGCAACCCCTCCTTGGTCAGCGTGGTGATGACGAGTTCACCCATTTCGCCGTCCGGCAGCGGCGCGCCGGTAACGGGGTCGATGATCTCGGGATAGAAATGGTCTTCCCAGAAATGCAGCCCGTCTTTCGTCTCGACACATTCCATGGCGACACCAGGACCCATGATCTCCGACAGGCCATAGATGTCCACGGCATGCATGTCGAAGGCATCCTCGATCTCCTTCCGCATGGCGTTCGTCCACGGTTCCGCACCGAAGATGCCGACGGCGAGGGAGGATTTGCGCGGATCGACACCCTGCCTGCGGAACTCGTCCAGGATGGAGAGCATGTAGCTCGGCGTTACCATGATGACGCGCGGCTCGAAGTCGTTGATGAGCGTGACCTGACGTTCGGTCATGCCGCCGGACATGGGAACGACGGTGCAGCCCAGCTTCTCCGCGCCGTAATGCGCGCCGAGCCCGCCGGTGAACAGGCCGTAACCATAGGCGTTGTGCAGGATGTCACCCGGCCGCCCGCCGCCCGCCCGGATGGACCGCGCGATCAGCCCCGCCCAGACGTCGATGTCGTTCTGCGTGTACCCCACCACGGTGGGTTTGCCGGTCGTGCCGGACGAGCCGTGTATCCGGGCGAGCTTCTCCCGCGGGACCGCGAACATCCCGAAGGGATAAGTATCGCGGAGGTCCTGCTTCACCGTGAACGGGAATTTCGCCAGATCCTTCAGCGAATGCAGATCATCCGGGTGCGCGCCTGCCTCATCGAACCGGCGGCGGTAAAAGGCCGAGTTCGCGTAGGCATGAGCCAGCGACCGCTTCATGCGATCGAACTGAAGGGCCTCGATCTCATCCCGCGAGGCGGTTTCGATCGGGTCCAGATCCTCTTTGCGAGGGGTCAGGTCTTCCATGGTGCTCCTCCCTTGGAGTGTCTGAACGCAGCGGACTCCCGTCAGTCTTCGACGGGCAGGTGTGTGCCTTTCACGCTGCGGGAATGGCCGCGGAACTCGGCAATATGCTCTCCGCGCTGATTGGTGATGCGAATGTCGTAGATGCCCGACCGGCCGCGGCGCGAGACCTCGCGCGCTTCCGCCGTGAGCACATCGCCCACCTGACCGGGCGCGATGTAGGTGATGGAGCAGTGCTGGGCGACAACGGCCTGATTGTAGCTGTTGCAGGCGAAGGCAAAGGTGCTATCGGCGAGGGCGAACATGAAGCCGCCGTGGCAATTGCCGTGGCCGTTCGACATGGCCGGGGTCACCGTCATCGTCATCGTCGCCTCGCCGGGCGCCATGTGGCGAAGCTGCATGCCGAGCCCTTGGCTCGCCGTATCGCCCTGCCACATGGCGGCGGCGGAGGCCTTTGCCACTTCTTCCGGGGTCATCTGACTGACAGGTTTCATGTCAAAGCTCATTTTCCGACGAAGACCGGAGGGCGTTTTCCCAGAAAGGCGGTAACGCCTTCGGCGTAGTCCGCGCTTCGCCCCGCCTCTCGCTGACAATCGCGCTCAAGGTCGAGCTGCGCATCCATGTCATTGGTCGCAGCGGCCTGAATGAGCCGCTTCGTCAGGCCGAGGCCAAGCGTCGGGCCTGCGGCCAGGCTCTTCGCAAGGGTCGTGGCGACAGGCATGAGATCCGCATCGTCGACGGCCTGCCAGATGAGACCCCAATCGGCCGCCGTCTGCGCCATCAGCGGCTCTGCCGTCAGGGCGAGCGCCTTTGCCCGCGGTTCACCCAGTATCCGCGCGAGGCTCCAGCTTCCGCCCGCGTCGGGGACAAGGCCGATGCGGGAGAAGGCCTGAATGAACTTCGCCGAGCGGGCCGCGATCACGATATCACAGGCCAGCGCGATGTTGGCGCCCGCCCCCGCAGCAACCCCGTTCACCGCACAGACGACTGGTTTCTCCAACGCGCGGATCAGGCGAAGGGTCGGATTGTACCATGTCTCCAGCGTCGCGCCGAGATCGGGGGCGTCCTCGGACTTGCGGGGATCCCGGTCGCCCAGATCCTGTCCGGCACAGAATCCCCTGCCCGCACCTGTCAGCAGCACCGCTCGAATCGCAGGATCGTCCTTGGCCCGCTGAAACCCCGCACGGAGCGCTGTGTGCATCTCCTCATTGAATGAGTTCAGTTTTTCGGGACGATTAAGGGTCAGCGTCAAGACGCCTTCGGCCAGCGCCGAGCCTACTGTCGATGTCATTTTCGTCTCCCGGCCCAATATCTGACGGGCCCTCCAAGAATCATGTTGCATACACCGACCGGTCGGTCAATGATAAAGCAGGGCGAGGGAGACGCCCTGGGGAGGCCTGCCATGACTGACCTGTTCGACAGCGAACGGCCAACACGTCCCTGCGCGCGCGTCCGTTCCGTCGTGCCGAGGTCGGGAAAATCGGCCGCCCCGCAAATAATCACCTGACAATAACGTTTCTGGGAGGAGAGACCGATGAAGAAGGCAATGACCACTACCGCGTTGGCTGGCCTGGCTCTTGGCGTGGCGGCGCTGCTGCCATCCGGTGCATCCGCGGAGATCAAGATCGGCGCCAGTATCTCCGCGACGGGACCTGCCGCCTTTCTTGGCGACCCCGAGGCCAAGACACTGCACATGCTGGTCGAAAAGGCGAATGCGGCGGGCGGGCTGGACGGCGAGCCGATCACGCTGGTGCTCTATGATGACGGCGGCGACCCCAACAAGGCCCGCACCTTTGCGACCCGGCTGATCGAGGATGACGAGGTCGTGGCAATCATCGGTGGAACGAGCACGGGCACGTCGATGTCGATCCTTGCGGTGGCGGAAGATGCGGAGGTGCCGTTCATCTCTCTCGCCGGGGCCATAGACATCATTCAGCCGGTCAAGCCTTTCACCTTCAAGACGCCCCATACCGATCGCATGGCCTGCCAGAAGATCTTCGAGGATATGAAGAAGCAGGGCTATACGAAGATCGGCATGATCTCCGGCACGGACGGGTTCGGCGCGTCCATGCAGGCCCAGTGCAAAGCGGTCGTCGGCGATTACGGTATCGAAGTCGTGGCAGACGAGACCTACGATCCCCGCGATTCCGACATGACCGCGCAATTGACCAAGATCAAGGGCACGCCCGGCGTGCAGGCCGTTCTGAACCCCGGCTTCGGGCAGGGGCCGTCCATCGTGACGCGGAACTACAAGCAGCTGGCAATCGGTCTGCCCTTCTATCAGTCGCATGGCGTCGCCTCGGCGGGCTTCATCGAGCTGGCCGGCGCGGAAGCCGCCGAAGGGATCCGCCTGCCCGGGACCGCGCTGCTCATCGCCGATCTGCTGGCCGACGGGGATCCGCAGAAGGCGCCGGTCACCAGCTACAAGGCGGCCTATGAGGCGGCGACCGGAACCCCTGTCGGCACATTCGGCGGCTATGCCCATGATGCCTTCCTGATCCTCACCGATGCGATCAAGCGTGCCGGGTCCACGGATCCGGGCGACATCCGCGATGCGATCGAGGCAACCTCCGGTCTTGCCGGGACGACCGGGATCTACACGTTCGGCCCCGAGGACCATCTCGGGCTCGATCTGTCGGCCTTCCGTATGCTGGAGATCAAGGACGGCAACTGGGTTCCGGTCGACTGACCGGATCGCGCCGGCCGAGAGATCCCGGCCCCCGGACGACAGCCAGTGCCCCGCTCCACGGCGGGGCGATCCTCAGGTTACCGCCCACGGGAGCAGCCCAAGTGTCGGAATTCCTACAGTTCATCTTTTCCGGTGTGACGGTCGGCGCGGTTTACGCGCTCGTCGCGCTCGGTTTCACGATCATCTACAACGCTTCCGACGTGGTCAATTTCGCCCAGGGCGAATTCGTCATGCTGGGCGGGATGATCACGTGGTTCGCTCACGCGGCGGGCGTACCTCTGCCGCTGGCCGCCCTGATTGCCATCGTGGTGACTGCGGCGGTGGGCGTGGCGATCAACAAGCTCGCCATCGAACCGGCACGCGGCGCGCCTGTGGTGTCGGTCATCATCATCACCATCGGGGTGTCGATCTTCATACAGGGCGGCGCGCAAGTGGTCTTCGACAAGCAGATCCACAGCTTTCCCGCGTTTTCCGGCGATACGCCGCTTCGCATCGGAGGGGCCACGATCCTGCCGCAGAGCCTGTGGGTCATCGGTGGCGCGATCGCGGTCTTCGTCGGGCTGTGGGCATTCTTTACCAGGACGCTGCTGGGACGCGCGGTGCTCGCCACCTCCAACAACCGGCTGGCAGCACAATTGGTGGGGATCAACACGACCTTCGTGATGACCCTGTCCTTTGCGCTGTCCGCCGCCATCGGAGCGCTGGCCGGGGTGTTGGCGACGCCGATCACGCTCACGGCCTACAGTGTCGGGATCGGGTTCGCGCTGAAAGGTTTCGCCGCGGCGATGCTGGGCGGCATGGGCAATCCCAAGGGCGCGCTGGTGGGCGGCTTCCTGCTCGGGCTGATAGAGGCGCTTACCGCCGGTTACCTCTCCTCACAGTACAAGGATGCGGTGGCCTTCGTGATGATCCTGCTCGTTCTCTTCGTCCGGCCGCAGGGGCTGTTCGGGCGCAAATCGACAGAACGGGTCTGATGCCATGAGGTTCAATACGAAAACCGCCACGCTGATGGTGCTGATCGCGCTCGTTGCATTGTCGCCGCTGCTGTTTCCCTCCAGCTTCTACTACCGGGTGGGGGCACTGGTGTTCGTGAACGCTATCGCGGTGACGGGCATCGTCATCCTGATCGGCTATGCCGGGCAGATCAGCCTTGGACATGCCGGTTTCGCCGGGATCGGCGCCTATGCCTGTGCGCTGGCACCAGTACATCTGGGGTTGTCACCCGCGCTTTCCATCCTTCTCGGCGCGGCGGTTTCCGCTGCTCTCGCCTATCTGGTGGGACGCCCGATCCTGCGGCTGAAGGGCTACTATCTGGGGGTCGCCACGCTGGGCTTCGGCATTCTCGTCTCCATGGTGCTGAACAATGAGCGCGCGCTTACCGGCGGGCCGGATGGGATGGCAGTGCCGGAACTCGGCCTCCGGGCTGTGCTGAAGGGCATGGGGCTCGACCTGTCGAATGGCGAGTTCTGGTATTTCTTCTGCGGCATTTGCATGATCCTCGGCGCGTGGCTGGCGCTCAACCTGCATGACAGCCCCACGGGACGGGCGTTGCGGGCGCTCCATGGATCGGAGGTCGCGGCGAGCACCGTTGGGATCGACGTCTCGCGGATGAAGCTCAAGGCCTTCGTGATTTCTGCGGTCTATGCCTCCGTTTCCGGTTCGCTTCTGGCGCTCCAAAACAAGTTCATCACTCCCGATGTCGCAGGTTTCATGCACTCGATAGAGATGGTGACGATGGCGGTCCTTGGCGGCGTCGGTTCGGTTCTGGGCGCGATTTTCGGTACCGCGCTTCTGACGGTGCTGCCGCAGGTGCTGACGGTGTTTGCCGAATACGAGCAGATGGTTCTGGGGCTGGTGATGGTTCTGGTGATGATCTTCCTGCCGCAGGGGTTGCTGCCCTCCCTCCTGCGCAAGCTGCGGAGGAACAGGGAATGATGCGCGACGGTAATCCGCTTCTCTCGGTGGAGGGGCTGGGCATCGCCTTTGGCGGGCTGAAAGCAGTAAACGACGTGAGTTTTTCCGTCCGCTCCGGAGAAATCGCCTCTGTCATCGGACCGAACGGGGCGGGCAAGACCACGCTGTTCAACATGATATCGGGCCTTTACCAGCCGGGTTCGGGGCGGGTCATGTTGGCGGGTGAGGATGTAACCGGCTTCGCGCCGCATCTGCTCGCGCGCCGCGGAATGAGCCGGACCTTCCAGAACCTGCAGATTTTCCAGTCGATGACCGTGCTGGAAAATGCGGTGACCGGCTATCACCTGCGGGAGCGGGGGACAGTGCTGGCGGATATGCTGGCGCTGCCTGCCGCACGTCGCCGCGCGCGGGAGGCGGAAGAGGGCGCGATGGCCCTGCTCGCGCGCGTCGGCCTCGACCGTGTGGCGGGGAGAGAGGCGGGCAGCCTGTCCTACGGCTCGCTCAAACGGCTGGAGATCGCCCGCGCCCTCGCATTGGAACCCAAGATCCTGCTGCTCGACGAACCCGCGGCCGGATGCAATGCCGTGGAGACGGAGGAGATCGACCACCTCATCGCCGCTGTGGCCGCATCAGGAGTCGCCATATTGCTGGTCGAACACGACATGAAGATGGTGATGCGGATCTCCAGCCATATCGTCGTGCTGGACCATGGCGAAAAGATCGCCGAAGGCGATCCGGCCACGGTCAGCCGCAATCCTGCGGTGATCGCCGCCTATCTGGGGGCCGAACATGCTGAAGGTTGACGGGCTGCGCTCCCGCTACGGGCGGATCGAGGTGCTTCATGGCGTGGACCTCCGCGTTGACGCGGGCGAAATCGTGACGGTGGTTGGCGCCAATGGCGCGGGCAAGACGACGCTGCTCCGATGCCTTTCTGGTGTTCAACCCGTGACCGCGGGTTCGATCGTCTTCCGGGGTGAGGAGATCACCGCCGTGCCCGCGTACCGGCGGCCCGCGCGGGGGCTGACCCAATCGCCGGAGGGGCGGCAGATCTTCACCAACCTCACGGTGGAGGAGAACCTGCGGCTCGGTGCCTATCTCTATTCGGACGAGCAGGTGGAGAAGGACATGCAGGATGCATTCGGCATGTTCCCGATCCTGCGCGAGAAGCGCAATCTGGCCGCTGGCGGCCTGTCGGGCGGTCAGCAGCAGATGCTCGCCATGGCCCGCGCGCTGATGGGACGTCCCGCCTGCCTGCTGCTGGATGAGCCGTCGATGGGATTGGCTCCGATCATTGTGCAACAGATCTTCGAGGTAGTGAAGGGGCTGAAGGACAGGGGCGTCACGGTGCTTCTGGTAGAGCAGAACGCCTTCGGCGCCCTGAAGATCGCGGATCGGGGTTATGTGATGGAAACGGGCGGTATCACCATTTCGGGTCCGGCTGAGGCGCTGATCGAGGACCCGCGGATACGCGAGGCATATCTCGGCATCTAAGCTAGCTAGCCGACGGGTTCCATCAGCACGGGCACGACGATCTGTCCTTTGGCCTGCGGTGCTTTCGCCCTGTCATCGAGCAGGGCGAACAGCGCCGTCAGCATGGCGGGCACGTCCTGACGCACCATGCCGACGTTGCCCGTCAGCAGAGCGGCGAAGGGATCCCAGTCGAAACAGCCGAAAAGACAGGCCTCGGGATCAAGCCGCCGCCTTTTCAGCCACCGCACGACCCCTTCCAGCGCGATGGTGGAATTGACGAAGATACCGTCCGCCAGTGGACCTTCCAGCGCGTCGAGAGCGTGCTCCACCTTGTCGGCAGCATAACCGCAGGGAAGGATATGCGCCTCCTGCAAGGGGATTCCAGCCGCCTCATGCGCAGCGCGAAACCCCCGGATCCGTTCGAGCGTATTGTGGTCGGTCCGCCTGCCACCCAGAAACATCAACGGCTTTCTGCGCCCGAAGGCCGTCTCCGTGCGCGTCAGGATGAGATGTGACAGATCGCGGGCACCGCCGAAATTGTCCGAAACCACCGAGGGCGCCGCCCGTCCGGGCAGGTCGAGGTTGAGCGTGCGCACCCCGGAAGCCGCGCAGAGCTCGGCGATCCGGTCAGGATCGGTGGCCCCGGTCGCGACGAGACAATCCACCTGGTAGGACAACAATTCCCGCGCGGCCTCCATCTCCAGTTCCGGGTCGCGCTGGGTGCAGGTGATGACGGGAAACAGCCCCCGCTCCCGTGCGCCGGCCTCGAATTGTTCGGCAATCGCCCCGAAATAGCGGTTGTCGTATTTCGGGACGATCATGCCCACGATGCCCGAGCGGGCGGACCGGAGCGCGCTGGCCTGCCGGTTCACCGCATAGCCCTGCTCCTCCGCGACGCGGTTGATCCGGTCGGCCAGTCCCGCGCTGATCCGCCGCTTCTTCCAGCTGCCGTTGAGCACGGCGCTCACCGCACTCGGGGAGGTGCCGGCGAGCGAGGCGAGATCATAGATCGTGGGCCGCCGTCGCTGGGCCGTTTCTTCCGCGGGGAGGCTGTCGCCCTCTGCTCCCTTCATCGACGGTCTCCACTTGGTCTGCGCTGGATGCTCTTGACATTCTGCATCATGTTTTTCAATCATGCTACACCGATTGAGCGGATTTGCACAATCGGTGTAGCTGGGAGAATCGGGCGCGTGGTCAATACACGACGCCCGGACAGCTACGACATCTCGCTGGGAGGAAAGAGATGACATCCACACGTTTTTCAGGCGCATTCGCTCCGCGTCTTGCGGCAGGCGTCGCCATGAGCCTTACGGTTGCCACGCTGGGCACAGCTGCCCTGGCGCAGGACAATGCGACCGTGGCCTTCCTGATGCCGGATCAGGCCTCGACCCGCTATGAGCAACACGACTTCCCCGGCTTCAAAGCGGCGATGGCGAAGCTCTGTGCGGGCTGCACGGTGATCTACCAGAACGCCAACGGCAACGCGGCGCTTCAGCAGCAGCAGTTCAACTCGGTGATCACGCAAGGCGCGAAAGTCATCGTGCTGGACCCGGTAGACAGCGCCGCCGCCGCTGCGCTGGTGGAAATTGCACAGTCCCAGGACGTCAAGGTCATCGCCTATGACCGCCCGATCCCGGACAAGCCCGCCGACTATTACGTCTCCTTCGACAACAAGGCGATTGGGCAGGCAATCGCGCAGTCGCTCGTTGATCATATGAAAGCGGCGGGCGTGCCGTCGGGCGCCGGGGTGCTTCAGATCAACGGGTCTCCCACCGACGCGGCGGCGGGTCTGATCCGCGACGGTATTCATGCAACGCTGCAGGCATCGGACTACAAGACGCTTTCCGAATTCGATACGCCCGAATGGGCGCCTCCCAAGGCGCAGGAATGGGCTGCGGGCCAGATCACCCGCTTCGGTGCCGACATCAAGGGTGTCGTCGCGGCGAATGACGGCACGGCGGGCGGCGCCATCGCGGCCTTCAAGGCCGCCGGGGTGAACCCTGTCCCCCCCGTCACCGGCAATGACGCGACGATCGCCGCGTTGCAGCTCATCATCGCCGGAGACCAGTATAATACCATCTCCAAACCCTCGGAAGTCGTCGCGGCGGCTGCAGCGGAGGTCGTCGCCGCTTTTCTGAAAGGTGAGAAGCCGGAGGCGAAGGCCACCCTTTACGACACGCCATCGCGGCTTTTCGTTCCGGCCGTGGTGACCGCGGAGAACATCAAGGCAGAGATTTTCGACAAGGGTATCCAGAAGGCCTCAGAGGTCTGCACCGGCGAATATGCCGCGGCCTGCGTGAAGCTCGGTATCCAGTGATGGCGCGCCCCCCTTCCCGCCATGACGGGAAGGGGGGCGGTTACAAGGAAGGGTGACCCCATATGACAGCGGAGCAAGTCGGCGCCAGCGCGGCAGCCGCGCCGGAAAGCGTCAGGAGTGTTCCCGGAGACACGACCGACACGCCTATCCTGCGGCTCAAGGGGATTTCCAAGCAGTTCGGCGCGGTTTCTGCGCTCACCGACATTTCGCTCGACGTGCGGGCGGGAGAGGTGGTGGCGCTGGTCGGTGACAACGGCGCGGGAAAATCGACGTTGGTCAAGGTGCTGGCCGGCGTCCATCAACCCAGTTCGGGCACCATAGAGTTCATGGGCAAGCCGGTCACGCTCGACAGCCCGCGCAAGGCGCTGGAGATGGGCATCGCCACCGTGTTTCAGGATCTCGCGCTGTGCGAGAACCTCGATGTGGTGGCGAACCTTTTCCTCGGGCAGGAGCTTTCCCCCCTCCGGCTCGATGAGGTGGCCATGGAGGTGCGCGCTTGGACGCTGCTGAGCGAACTGGCCGCGCGGATCCCTTCGGTCCGGGAACCCATCGCCTCGCTTTCCGGCGGGCAGCGGCAGACGGTGGCCATCGCGCGCTCGCTCCTGCTCGATCCGCGCATCATCATGCTGGATGAACCGACCGCAGCGCTTGGCGTCGCGCAGACGGCCGAGGTGCTGAACCTGATAGAGCGGGTGCGGGATCGGGGCCTTGGCGTCATCATCATCAGCCATAACATGGAAGACGTGCGCGCCGTGGCCGATCGCATCGCCGTGCTGAGGCTCGGGCGGAACAGCGGCACCTTCGATGCCGATGTGCCGCATGCGGAACTGATCGCCGCAATCACCGGAGCGACGGAGAATGCCGTCTCTCGCCGACGCGCCCGCAAGGAGCAGGAACTTCAGCAATGACCCTTCCCGACCGCAAGGCCGATGCCGCACGTCTTGACCGCTCCGACAGCCGTCTCCGCCGGGACGAGGGGCTGGGTGGCGCATTCACCGGCTTCATCGACCGGGTGCGCTCAGGTGATCTCGGCATGCTGCCGGTCATTGTCGGTCTGATCGTGATCTCGGCCGTGTTCAGCGTGCTGAACCCGGTATTTCTGGCGCCCAACAACCTCGTGAACCTGCTCTTCGACTGTGCGACGGTCGGGTTTATTTCGCTCGGTATCGTGGCGGTCCTGATGCTGGGGCAGATCGACCTGTCGGTGGGATCAATGAGCGGGCTGGCCTCCGCCATCGTCGGCGTCCTCTGGGTGAACATGGGTGTCGCGCTGCCGCTCGCCATTCTGGCGGCGCTGGTCTTCGGGGCGCTGGTGGGTCTGATCTATGGCGTGTTGCTCAACCGGTTCGGGATGCCGAGCTTCGTCTCCACCCTCTCCGGGCTGCTGGCGCTCCTGGGGTTGCAGCTCTACATTCTGGGGCCGAGCGGGTCGATCAACCTGCCCTATGCGTCACCGCTGGTGCGCTTCGGCCAGATCCTTGTGATGCCGGACTGGCTTTCCTACATTCTGGCTGCGCTTCCGGGTGCGGCAATGCTTCTGCTCGGCCTCAGGACGATGCAGCGGCGCGCGGCGGCCAATCTCTCCTATCCCGGCCTCAGCGTGCTGATCCTCAAGGCTGCGGCGCTGACGATCGGGATCGAATTCGCGGTGTGGTATCTCAATCAGGGGCGCGGCATCCCCTACATGTTCGTGCTGTTCGTCGCTCTCGTCGTGGTGATGGATTATGCGCTCACCCGGACGAAATGGGGCCGGTCCATGTTCGCGACAGGGGGCAATTCGGAAGCCGCGCGGCGGGCGGGCATCGATGTGCGGCGGATCACCATTTCCGCTTTCGTGCTCTGCTCCACGCTGGCGGCGCTGGGGGGTGTGCTTTCCGCCGCGCGGCTCGCTTCGGCAAGCCAGCAGGCGGGCACGGGCGACGTCAACCTGAACGCCATCGCGGCGGCGGTGATCGGGGGCACGTCGCTCTTCGGCGGACGGGGGAGTGCCTATTCGGCCCTTCTGGGGATCATTGTCATTCAGGCCATCTCCAACGGTCTGACGCTTCTCAACCTCAGCTCTTCGCTCCGTTACATGATCACGGGCGGGGTGCTGGCAATCGCGGTTATCGTTGACAGTCTCGCGCGGCAGTCGCGCGTCAGCCACGGCCGCGCATAAAAAGGACGAAAACATGGCGGAACCGCTTAGCGGCAAGGTGGCTGCGATCACCGGTGCGGCCTCTGGCATCGGGCTGGAATGCGCCCGTACGCTGGTGGCCGAAGGGGCGACCGTGGTGCTGATCGACCGGGCGGAGGAGCGGCTGAAGGCGCTCTGCGCCGAGATCGGGCCAGCAGCACTGCCGCTTACCGTCGATCTGCTGGACGGTCCGCAAGTCTCGGGCCTTCTCCCGCGCATCCTCGACCTCGCGGGATCGCTCGACATCTTTCACGCCAATGCCGGGGCCTATATCGGCGGTCCGGTGGCCGAGGGCGACCCGGATGCCTGGGACCGAATGCTGAACCTCAACATCAACGCCGCCTTCCGGTCTGTCCACGCGGTTCTGCCGTATATGATCGAGCGGAAGACCGGTGACATCCTCTTTACGTCTTCCGTCGCCGGCGTTGTGCCGGTGGTGTGGGAGCCCATCTACACTGCCTCCAAATTCGCCGTTCAGGCGTTCGTCCACACGACCCGCCGTCAGGTTGCCCCCCATGGGGTCCGCGTCGGTGCCGTTCTGCCCGGCCCGGTCGTCACCGCCCTTCTGGATGACTGGCCGAAGGCGAAGATGGAGGAGGCACTGGCCAACGGCTCCCTCATGCAGCCCAGTGAAGTGGCGGAGGCAGTGGTCTTCATGCTCACACGCCCGCGGGGTGTGGTGGTGCGCGATCTCGTCATTCTGCCCAACAGCGTGGATCTCTGAGATGCAGGCGGTTCTGGGCATCGATGTCGGCACGGGCAGCGCGCGGGCCGGACTTTTCGACCTTTCGGGGCAGGCACTGGCTTCGGCGAGCCACCCCATCCGGCTGTGGCGGGAGCCGGGCGGTATCGTTGAGCAGTCGAGCGCCGATATCTGGTCTGCTGTGTGCCATGCGGTGCGGGAGGCGATGGCGCGCGCCGCTCTTGGACCGGAGGATGTGCTGGGCGTCGGGTTCGACGCCACATGCTCGCTCGTCGTTCTGGGCGAAGGCGGCGCCCCCCTGCCCGTCGGCCCCTCGGAAGACCCCGCCCGCGACATCATCGTCTGGATGGATCACCGCGCCGTCGGACAGGCCGAGCGCATCAATGCCCAAGGCCATCCGGTGCTCGCCTATGTCGGCGGTCGCATCTCGCCGGAGATGGAAACGCCGAAACTCCTGTGGCTGCGGGAGAACCGGCCGGAGGTGTTCGACGCCGCGTGGGGGTTCTTCGATCTGGCGGATTTTCTCACATGGCGCGCGACGGGGGATATTGCCCGCTCGACCTGCACGGTCACCTGCAAATGGACCTACCTCGCGCATGAAGGCCGCTGGGATGCGAGCTATTTCCGCCAGATCGGATTGGGCCAACTGGCCGATGAGCAGTTTGCCCGTATCGGCACCCGGATCGTCGAGCCGGGCACGCCGCTTGGCGAGGGGCTGACAGAGAGGGCTGCGTCGGAACTCGGGCTTCTTCCCGGTACGCCGGTGGGCGCGGGCCTGATCGACGCGCATGCGGGGGGCATAGGCACCGTCGGGGCCGAGGGCGATCCCGTGGCCAATCTCGCCTACGTGTTCGGCACTTCCTCCTGCACCATGACAACCACGGCGGAACCCGTTTTCGTCCCCGGTGTCTGGGGCCCGTACTTTTCCGCAATGGTGCCCGGCATGTGGCTGAACGAGGGCGGGCAGTCCGCCGCGGGCGCCGCAATCGAACAGCTCATCGCTTCCCACCCCGCCACGCAGGAAGCAGCCGAAATGGCGCGGGCGGAGGGAGAAAGCCTGCCCGCGTTCCTTGCTACACGGGCTGCGTACCGGGCGTCCTCCCTCCCCGAGGCGGTGCTGCTGGCGGATGGGCTTCATGTGGTGCCGGAGTTCCTCGGAAACCGCGCGCCCTTCGCCGACCCCCATGCCCGCGCCGTCATCGCCGGGCTGGGCATGGAGCGGGATATCGACAGCCTCGCTGCGCTCTATGTCGCGGGGCTTTGCGGTATCGGCTACGGATTGCGGCAGATCGTCGAGACGCAGGAGCAGGCCGGCGCGCATGTGGAGCGGATCATGATCTCCGGCGGCGCCGGGCAACTGCCGCTCGTGCGCCAGCTTCTTGCCGATACGACGGGCCTGCCGGTGCTTTCCGCGAAATCCGACGAACCGGTGCTGCTCGGCTCCGCCATCCTTGGTGCCATGGCCGGCGGTCTGGTCACCGACATGCGGGACGGCATGTCGCGGCTTTCCTCGACCGGAGAGACGGTCTGGCCAGCGGGCGGCGATATCGCGACGCTTCACACCAGGCGATACACCGCTTTTCGTGCGCTTCAGGACGTGGCTCGCAGTCTCCGGCCGATCACGCAGGGATAAGGGCCGTATCACTCCTGCTCTATGTGCTTGGCGAGAAGCCGTTGCCCTTCCGGCGGATTTTGTTATCTGTCTTTCTGATAACAGCGGCTGAATGATACGTGCTCACGCTCAAACACTACGAACTTCTCGTCGTTCTGGCAGAGGAACTGCACTTTGGCCACGCGGCGGTGCGGCTGAACATCTCGCAGCCGCAGCTCACGCTTCAACTACAGCAGATGGAAGAGGTCGTCGGCGCCGTGCTGTTCGATCGGAACCGGCGACGGGTGCGCATCGCGCCGGCCGGTGCGCTGATCCTGCCCGAAGCGCGCGCCGTTTTGCGACAGGCCCGGCGGGCGGAAGACATAGCGCTTCGCGCCGGGCGCGGCATGATGGGGGAACTGGCGCTTGGCTATATCGGCGCGGCGGCCTTCAACGGCGTGCTGACTGAGCTTGTCCGTGACTACCGCGCGCGGGCGCCCGAAACGGTGCTGACACTGCGCCTCATGGACCTCGACCAGCAGATACCGGAGATCGCCGCGGGAAATCTGGATGCGGGGATCGTGCGGTTGCCCTATCCCGACATGCCGGAAAATGTGGCCAGCAGGACGCTCTGCGAGGAGAGCCTGTGGATTGCCCTGCCCTCCGACCACCCCCTCGCGGTGGAAAAACGCGTCGCGCTGGCCGCGTTGTCGCGCGACCCTTTCGTCGCCACGCATCTTCCGCCGCAGACGGGCTTTTCGGCGGCGATGCACGCGGCTTGCGCTGTGGCGGGCATTACGCCGAACATCGTGCAACGCTCGCCGCAGTTTGCCTCCATCGTAAGCCTTGTGGCGGCGGGGTTGGGCGTGGCCATCGTGCCCGAAGCCATTCGCAACATCCAAATGAGCGGGGTCGTTTACCGCCCGCTGACGGAGACCGGCGTTACCGCCAATATCTCGCTCGTCTATCGTGCGGACAGCGAAAGCCGCCCGCTGCACCTGCTCCTGTCCTGTCTGGACGGGAGCGATCCCGCTGAAGGAGACTGATTTGCGCCAAGAGATCTTCACCGCTGTCGATGGCATCCACCACGGCTGGCGCGCCCCGCAGGGCGACGCGCCGACGGTCGTCTTTGCGAATTCGCTTGGCACCGATCTGCGCGTCTGGGACCGGGTCGTGGCCCTGCTTCCGGAAAGCTGGGGCCTGTTGCGGCAGGACAAGCGCGGCCACGGGCTGAGCGTGGCGCGCCCTGTGCTGACCATCGAGACGATGGCGGATGATACGGAAGCGTTGCTCGACCACTATGACATCCGGCGCTTCGCGGGCGTCGGTCTGTCGGTCGGAGGGCTGATCATGCAGCGGCTCGCCCTCCGGCGGGCGGAGGGCATGAGCCATCTCGTGTTGTCGGACACCGCGGCGAAAATCGGCTCACCGGAAATCTGGAATCCCCGGATCGAAGCGGTGCGGAGCAATGGTATCGCCTCCATCAGCGCCGCGATCCTGCAACGCTGGTTCGCTCCCGGCTATGAGACGACCGAGGATTTCGCCATGTGGCGGACCATGCTGGAGCGGACACCCGCGGAGGGCTATGCGCAGGTCTGCGAGGCGATCCGGGATGCCGACTACACCGCCGATCTCGCGCATATCGCCCAGCCCACGCTGGTGATCGCCGGGGCGGATGACGCCTCCACACCGCCTGCCCTGGTCAAGGCGACGGCAGCGGGCATCCGGAACGCGACCTATGTGGAAATCGCTCGCGCCGGACATCTGCCCTGCGTTGAGCAGCCTGCCGAAGTCGCCGCGTTGCTGGGAAAGCACCTGGCCTGAGGAAAAGGGGCCCCCCGCGGCCCCTTTCACCTAACCGACGGTCACACCGCCACAGACGAACAGGGTCTGCCCGGTGACGAACCCCGCCTCCGGCGCACAGAAGAAGGAGACGGCGTTTGCCACATCCTCCCCCGTGCCGATACGGCGGACCGGGATATGATTGATGATCTCCTGCGTTCGCGGCGCGTCTGGGGGATTGTTCCGCCAGAAAGCGTCGGTGCCGATCGGGCCCGGAGCAACACAGTTGACGGTGATGCCATGCGGGCCGAGCTCCAGCGCCCATGTCCGCGCCATGGACTGTGCCGCCCCCTTGGTCGCGGAATAGAGCGTGCGCAGCTCCTTGCCCAGCGTCACACGGCTTGTGTTCATCACGATGCGCCCGCCGCCCGCCGCTTTCATCCCCGGAAGGAACGACTGCGCGCAGACGATGGAGGGGCGCAGGTTGATGTCCATCAGCCGCCCCATATCCTCTGCCTGCACCGCTTCCAACGGGGCGGGCATGACCACCCCCACGTTGTTGACAAGGCAGGTGACGGCAAAGCGGCTCGCGATATCCGCGGCCGCCGAACGGGCCGCGTCCAGATCGGAAAGGTCCACCCGAACGAAGGCATCGACGGCGGCTTCCGGCTCCGTGATGTCGAGGACGACGGTCTGAAAACCATCGCGCTTCAGCCTTGCGGTGATTGCCGCGCCGATGCCCCCGCTTCCGCCGGTTATGACGGCAGCACGGCGTTCGAACGCCGTCACAGATCCCCCTCCCGAACGGAGGAGGGATGCCGGCAGAGCGGGGTTACCGAGATGTCCATGTAGGGATAGAGCGGCAGCGCCGTCAGCACCTCGTGCAGATGAGCATTGTCGCGGCAATCGAGGATGCTGACATTCGCATAGCTTCCGGCGACGCGCCAGATATGCCGCCAGATACCCTGCCGCTGCAGATCCTGCGAATAGGCCTTCTCTTTCGCCTTGATGCCAGCCACGGTGTCCTCGTCCATATCCTGGGGAATGTTCACCGTCATTTCGACCTGATAGAGCATGTCAGCCCTCCTGCAATGTGTTCCGTCCGTCGAGATAGGCCTTGCGCCAGCGGGTGACGAAGACCGTCTCGAACAGCCCGCCCCGAAAGAAGGGATCGGCGGCGATGAAGGCTTCTGCGGCGTCGCGGCTTTCCACATCCAGCAGATAGACTCCGCCGCTCGCAGCCTCTCCCGCGTCATCGAGCTTGGCTCCGCAGGCAAGGAGAAGGGCCTTGTTCTCCTCCAGATAGGCGAGGTGTTCCGGCCGGAGGCGGAGGCGCAGATCCCCCGCGCCCGGCCTGTCGTAGGTTTCTACCATCCAAGGCATCAGGCAGTTGCCCCCATTATACCCCAGATGCCGCAGGTGACGCCGAAGATCACACCGAGATAGAACAGGATCAGCACCATGTAGCCCATGATATCCTTGAGCTTCAGCCCGGAAATCGCCAGCGCGGGAAGAAGCCAGAAGGGTTGCACCATGTTGGTCCATTGATCACCGATCTGCACGGCGAGCGCTGTTGCGGGGATGGAAGCGCCAAGCTGATGCGCGGCTTCTGTCATCACCGGGCCCTGAATGACCCACTGCCCGCCGCCCGAGGGCACGAAGATGTTGATGAGCCCCGCCGAGATGAAGGACCACAATGGCAGCGTCTCTGCGCTGGAGAAGGACACGAACCAGTTGGAGAAGGTCACGACCAGCCCCGACCCGGCGAGAATTGCCAGAATACCGGCATAGAACGGATACTGGATGATGATGCCCCCCACGACGCGCACCCCGTCATTCACGGCGGCGAGAAAGCGGTTGGGCGTCACGAAGAGCGCGATCCCGAGGAACAGGAACAGCAGGTTCACGAAGTTCAGCGTGATGCCGCCTCCATCGAGCAGGTAGAGCACGGCGTAGATCAGACCGAACACTCCCATGCCGATGCCGATCACCGGGGAATTGTTGAGCCGATCGGCGAGGGTGTCGTATTTCTGCGGCTGATCCGATGTCTCGGACGCGGTGGGGGTGATGCGCTTCGCCTCGATGATCTTCTCGCCCGCTTTCGGATGCAGCATGGCATTGAACAGCGGCAGCGTGACGATGATCAGGAGGTTCATCACGATGAGATAGGGGGAAAAGATCGTCTCGCTGAGCGGGATCAGCCCGATCGAACTTTCAAGGAAATGGCCGGGCGTGTTGATGAGCAATGGCACCGAACCCGAAAGCCCCACGCCATAGACGGCAAAGCCGGAGTAACCGGCCGCGATCACCAGCGGGTAGTGCAGGCCCTTGACCTTCTGGCCCAGCTTCTGGGCAATCAGCGTGCCCAGCACCAGACCGAAACCCCAGTTGAGCCAGCTGCCGATTCCGCCGAAAAGTGTGGCGGCGATGACGGCTGCCTGAGGTGTGTGGATGCCGGCGACGACCCGATCCATCAGCCGGTCCACCAACGGTGTCTTGGCGAGGATGTAGCCCGCAAGCAGGATGACGGTCATCTGCATGGTGAACGCCAGAAGGTTCCAGAATCCGTCGCCCCAGTAGCGCGTGGCATCGACGAAATTCGTTCCCTCCCAGATCATCGCAAAGACGAGCGTCAGTCCGGTAAGGATGATCGCCACCACCAGCGGGTCCGGCATGTAGCGATTGACGATACGCGTGAAAAAGTTGGCGACTGCGGTCAATTTTCTCTCCTTCCAGGCACCGGATAGGGGCGCCAGGATTCTCCTATGATGCTCAAATCTAATCAGTCATTGTCAGTTATGATGTCAACATATATGTTTGGGAAAGTTTCAGATGTCTTTCCGGGTGGAGGAAGCGATCCGGGGCGAGAGGGGTCATTCCCCTTGCGGTCGCGCTGCCAGATGGCCATCAGGGATCGTCAGACGGAGGAGTGACTATGCCGGAGTGGGTGAATCGACCGGAGAAATCCAACTGGGGGAATTTCGGGCCCGACGATCAGCTTGGAACGCTGAACTACATTACAGATGCGCGCCGGATGGAGGCCGCCGCGGAAATCCGTGAGGGGCGGGCGTATTGTCTGTCGCTGCCGCTGGATGTGCCGGGGCCGATTTCCCTCAACCCGCGCCGCAAACCGCCGCGCCTCGCCCCGACTTGTTCGGGCGAAACGCCCTATATCAATTTCCCCCTGAGCAATGTCGATCCGCTGCTTCAGGACGTGATCAGCGACGATCAGGTTCTGATGTCGATGCAGTTCTCAACCCAATGGGACTCGCTTGCACATGTCGGCGCGCTGTTCGACGCCGACGGGGATGGAGTGGCCGAGCGCTGCTACTACAACGGGCACCTTGCCGGGCGGGACATCCTGGGGCCTGAGGCACGGGGACCGAACACGTCCTTTGCGGAGCGGCTGTCGGTCACGGAGATGGCAAAGACGCCGGTGCAGGGGCGTGGCGTGCTGGTTGATCTCGTCCGCCACTTCGGCATGGATCGCACCGTCGTGGGTCGCGCCGCTCTCCACGACGCGATGCGGGCGCAGGGCGTGGTGATTCGTGAAGGTGACATTCTTCTGCTGCGGACCGGCTTTGCAGAGGCTCTCCTGGACATGCAGGCCAGCCCGGACCCGGCGCGGCTTGAGCGGACGGGCGCGGTTCTGGACGGTGCGGACGAGACACTGCACGACTGGATCACGGAAAGCCGCATCTCGGCCATCGCCGCCGACAATTACGCTGTCGAAGATGCCCATGCCGATCGCGAGGATTGCTGCCTGCGGCTGCCCCTCCACCATCACTGTCTGTTCAAGATCGGCCTGCCTCTGGCCGAACTGTGGTACCTGCGCGACCTGGCGGCCGCGCTGGAGGAGCGCGGGCGGCATGCGGTCTTTCTCACCGCGCCGCCGCTTTACATGCCCGGCGCGGTCGGCTCTCCTGTGACACCCGTCGCGACGATCTGACGGGACACCCCTCAGGCCGTGACGGGGGTCGCGGCCTGAAAGGTTTCGCGCATCCGCAACGGATCGGCCTCTTTTCCGGTGAACAATCGGAAGGCGCCGACCGCCTGAAACACCGCCATGCCGCTTCCATCCACGCTGCGGCAGCCTCGCTCTCGCGCGAGGGCCAGCAGCTGGGTGACGAGCGGAAAGTACACGACATCCGCGACCCAGTGCCGCGATGTGAGCAGGTCGGCGGGCAGCGGCAGGCCGGGATGCGCCGCCATCCCCATCGGCGTGGTGTTGATAAGCCCGTCCGCAGCCTCCATCGCCGCCGAGAGGTCGCTCACCACGTGGACATATGCGCGACCGGCGCTGGCGTTCATGCGAGCGGCCAGAGCCTCCGCCCGTCCGATGTCCATGTCGGAAAGAAGAAGCCGTTCAACGTTCATCGCCTGCGCCGCATAGGCGACCGCCGCGCCCGCGCCTCCGGCACCGAGTTGCAGGACAGTGGCGAGCGGTACATCGGGCAGCGTCTGCCGAAAGCCCTCAAGAAACCCCGACCAGTCGGTGTTGTGACCGACCCGCCCTCGCTCTCCGAACACCACTGTGTTGACCGCGCCAAGAGCAGAAGCATCCTCAGACAGCTCGTTCAGCAGCGGCAGCACCGCCTGCTTGAACGGATGAGTGATGTTGAGACCGGCAAAACCCTGCGCCTCCGCCTCGGCGATGAGGCTCTCCAGCGAGGGGTTGGTTTGCGTCTCGACATCAATGAGATCGTAGCGGAGGCGGAAGCCCTGCGCGGCTGCCTCCGCCATATGCAGGCGGGGGGTGCGGGACTTCCCGATACCGGCGCCGATCAGCCCTACCCGGATCGGCGTGGTCATCGCGCTTCCCCCCCGATCATCTCTGCAATCGCGTGGACAGCATGGACGTAGCCGCGCGCGCTGAGCCCCGCCACGACGGCCGTTGCAACCGGAGAAACCAGCGACCGGTGATAGACCGCTTCGCGCCGGTGAATGTTGGAGATGTGGAGTTCGATGATCGGACCGGAGAACATCTTCAGCGCATCCATCACCGGCACGGAAGTAAAGGTGAGCCCGGCGGGATTGATGATGATCCCCCGCCCACCCGTGTCGATCGCCTCATGAATCCAGTCGATGATCTCGTATTCGGCATTCGACTGATGGAACCGAAGGGGTGTGTCTCCGGCCGCCTGCCGCGCCCAGGTCTCCACTTCCGCCAATGTGGTGTGGCCATAGATCTCCGGCTCGCGCTTGCCGAGTCGGTTCAGGTTGGGTCCGTTCAGTATCCAGATGGTCATGAGAAGCTCTCAGTTCAGCCGGCGTAGCCCGCGAGACGCGGCAGCCACAGCACGAGGTCGGGAAAGAAGGTAATAAGCGCCAGGCAGAGCACCATCCACGCAAGGAAAGGCAGGCAATCGCGGATGATATCCTTCATGGGCGAGCCGGAGATGTTGGTCATGATGAACAGCAACAGGCCATAGCGCGGGGTTACCAACCCGAGCATGATGTTGACCACCACCACCACGCCGAAGTGGACAAGGTCGATCCCGAGCGCCTGCGCCGCGGGAATGAACACCGGCACGATGATGAGGAGGATCGCCGTCCCCTCCAGCACACAGCCCAGCAGCAGCAGGAGCACGTTGACCAGCAGCAGGAACTGCACGGGTGTCAGCTCCCACCCCGTCAGGACCGCGCGAAGGGTTTCGGGGATGTTTTCAACCGTCACCACGTAGTTGAACACCAGAGCGCCGCCGATCATCATGCCGATGGAGGCGGAGGTCTTGGCGCTGACCAATACGGCGTTGTAGCCCTCGCGCCAGCTCAGACTGCGGTAAAGGATCACGGAGACCAGCACCGCATAGGCGGCTGCGATCGCGGCGGCTTCGGTTGGCGTCGTCACACCTGTGTAGATACAGCCGAGCAGGATAACCGGCATCAGCAGCGTGGGAAGCGCCCGCCAGGTGACACGCGGCACCTCCCGAAGCGAAACGCGCGGCTCCACGGGGAAGTTGTGCCGCCTCGCATCCCAGGCGACCTGGAACATCTGCATTCCCGTCATCAGCAGGCCGGGCACCACACCCGCAAGGAACAGGTAGCCGATGGAGACATCGGAGACGAGCGCATAGACGACCATCGGAATGGACGGCGGCAGGATCGGCCCGATGACGGAGGTGACCGCGGTCAGTGCTGCCGCATAACTCGGCGTATAGCGGCCCTCCTTCGTCATCATGTTCTGCATCATGCGCCCCGATCCGGCGGCATCGGCGATGGCGGAACCCGACATGCCGGCAAAGATCAGGCTCTGCACGACGTTGATCTGCGCCAGCCCGCCACGCATATGGCCGACCAGCACGTTGCAGAACCGCAGCAGCCGCTCCGTCATGGAGCCGGAATTCATGATTTCCGCGGCAAGGATGAAAAGCGGCACGGCGAGGATGATGTAGTTCGAATACATCCCGTTCAGGAACTGCTCCGCGGCCGTGCCCATGTCCATCCCCGACATCCAGAGATAGAGAACGGAGCCGCAGATCATCGAAAGGCCGATCGGCAGGCCGAGCAGCGCCAGCGCCGTCATCATGGTGATGGCGAGGGAAAAGGGGCCTGCAAGGGTCATACGCCGGAACTCGCTGTCGTCGGATCATAGGCTTCCGGCGCCTGTCCGAAGACAGCCCTCCAGCCGATCCACAAATGACGGATGATCATGGCGATCACGAAGACGATGTAGATGGAATAGAGCCAGTCGAAGCGGAGCCGCAGATAGGCTGTCCGTTCCACCTTCATGAAGGTCACGTAATCCCAAGTCGCGGGAAGTGCCAGGAGGAAGATCGCGATCAGCGCCGTGCAGGTCGCCGCCGCCATCCAGCGCCGGGTTCTGTCCTTCGCCGCTCCGTATATCAGGTCGAACCGCATCTCCTCCCTGTCACGGATGACGAAGGAAGCCCCGAAAAGCACGAGCCAGATCCAGAGGATGACACTGGTTTCATGCGTCCAGCCCATCGGCATGTTGAGGACATATCGTGAAACGATCTGAATGAGAAAGACCACGAACATCGTCGCGAGCATCAAGACGAGGATGTCTTCGCAACGGCGCCGGAGCCAGGGAAGAAGCCGGGTCGGCATGGGCATTCTCCGATGAATGGAAATGGCGGCCCGGGGGCCGCCGGTCGCATCAGACTGCGGCGATCCGCTCGATCATGCCGGACGGCCATTCCTTGGCCAGATCGGACTCGAGATAGGCCTTCTGAACATGGCTGCGGAAGGCGGCCAGATCAGGCGCATAGACGTCGAGTCCCCTTTCCGCGAAGGACTTGGCAAGCTCCGTCTCCCGCGTGACGTGCTGCTCCGTGCTCCAGCCGATGGCATGGTCGGCCGCCGTCTGAAACGCGGTGCGCTGTTCTTCCGTCAGCTTCTCCCAGAACCGGCCAGAGACGGTCAGAAGGTCGAAGGCGACCAGATGCGAGGTGAGGACGATCTGGTTCATCACCTCATAGAACTTCATGTTGTCCACGTTCGGCAGGGGATTGTCCTGCCCGTCGATCGCGCCAGTCTGAAGGCCGGTATAGACCTCCGCATAGGCCATGGGGGTCGGGTTCGCACCAAGCGCCTGCCCCAGGAATTGCCACGCCTCGCCCCCCGGCATGCGCAGCTTCACGCCGGCCATGTCGGCGGGTGTGGCGATCTTGCGGGTACCGCGAAGCCCGACTTGGCGCGTGCCATAGAAGGTGGGGCCAAGGATCTTGATGCCGAGCTGCCCTTCCGCCATCGCCTTCATCTCCGTCCCGACATCGGAGGCAAAGAAGCTGCGCAGGTGGCCGGCATCGCGGAACAGATAGCCGGAGGTCAGAATGGACCATGCCGGAACCTGGTTGGAGACATCCTGCGGCGCGATGTTCGACATCTCCAGATTGCCGCGCTGGAGGGCGACAAGCTCCGTCCCCTGCTTGAACAATGTTCCGCCGTAGAAGCCTTCGTATTTGAAGTCCGGTCCGATGCCTTCGGCAAACTGCTTCATCATTCCAGCCCGGATGTCCTGCTCCGAGAACACGGCGGAAAAACGAATGCGGCTTTGCTCGGCGGCGTGGCCGAGACGTGCAAGAAATGGCGTGGCAAGCATGGCCCCGCCGAGCGCGGCAAAGCCGCGCCGGGTCACTTCGGTCATGGTGTCCTCCCTTATGGCGAAACGCCCCCTCCGCGCTTCGTCCTGCGAACAAGGATGTCATCGGAAATTTCAGTTTTCAACTAGAGATTTTCATTTCATCTGATATTTTATGTTTTAACTGATGTTGCGGGAGGAACGGATGGGCTCGGAAATCCGGGAAGAGACCGCGGGGGAAAGTGCCTATCGCCGCCTGCGGAGCGACATCATCTTCGGCAAGCTCGAGCCGGGACGGCGTCTCCGGCTGGAGCAGTTGCGCGCGCGATACGACGTGAGCATAGCGACATTGCGCGAGATACTGACGCGGCTCGTGCCCGAGGGGCTGATTGTCGCGGAGAACCAGCGGGGGTTCGAAGTCGCGCCGATCTCCATCTCCGATCTGAGGGACATCGCGGAAATGCGTCTCCTTCTGGAGCGCCATGCGGTCGCCCAATCCTTTGCCAATGGCGATCTGGAGTGGGAGGCGTCGGTCGTGGCCGCGCATCACAAGCTCTCCCGCATGGAGGAGCGGATGTTGCAGGGGGATCATACCGTCAGCGAGACATGGAAACGATATGACCGCGAATTCCATGTGGCACTGATTTCCGCATGCGGGTCCGGGGAGCTTCTGGTCACTCACGACCGAATATTCGACCGCTTCCTGCGCTATCAGGTGCTGCTGGTGATGTTCCGGGGCACGGTGGCGGCGGAGGAACATCACGCCCTGCTCCGTGCCGCATTCGACAGGGACGTGCCGGCGGCGCAGGAGTTGCTTGCCCGGCACATCGGCGCCTGCATCGACTACACGGTTGAGCATGGCCTGCTGCGGGGAGATGCGGCATGACGGAAGACGTCCACCCCACGCTCTATGCGCGGCTCAGGTCCGACATCATCATGGGCAGGCTGGCACCGGGCCGGAAGCTCCGGCTGGAGACACTGCGGGAAACCTACGATGTGGGGACCAGCAGCCTTCGCGAAGCGCTGACACGCCTTGCCTCTGACGGTTTTGTACTGGCGGAAGGGCAGCGCGGCTTTGAAGTAGCACCGATTTCCCGCGCCGGTCTGCATGAAATTGCCGCGTTGCGACTGCTGCTGGAGGAACACGCCCTCGCCCGATCCTTCGCCACGGGAGGGCTGGACTGGGAGGCCGCGGTGCTTTCCGCACATCACAAGCTCGACGCGCATGAAGAACGGCTGGAAGCGGGGGATGCGGAGGACATCCCCGCTTGGCGCCGGAGCGACTGGGCCTTTCACCAGACGCTTATCTCCGCTTGCGGATCGCGGGTGCTGATGCAAACCCACGCGGAGGTCTTCGACAAATATCTGCGCTACCAGATGATCGCATTGACCTTTCGCCCCGAAGTGTCCCGGCAGGAGCACAGGGCGCTGCGCGATGCGGCCTTGCGCCATGACAGCGCTGCGGCGGTTGCCATCCTTCGGGCACATATCAACGCGGGCGTGGCTCACGCCATGGACCACATGGAAGCGCTGACGCCATAATCGCAGCGGGACAAGACTGGGATGACCATGAAAACAGCCATTGCCACCGTTTCCATAGCGGGGATGCTTCCCGAAAAGCTGCGCGCCATCGCGAGCGCGGGTTTCGACGGGATCGAGATATTCGAGCAGGATTTCATCGCCTCCGACTTCAGCCCGCGAGAGGTTGGCCGCATGGTGCGCGATCACGGGTTGGAAATCATGCTGTTCCAGCCGTTCCGGGATTTTGAAACGCTCCCGGATCCGCTGCGGCGGCGCGCTTTTGCCAGGGCGGAGCGGAAATTCGACCTCATGGCGGAACTGGGCGTCGATCTGATGCTCGTCTGCTCCTCGGTTCATCCCGCCGCACTCGGTGGGGTGGACCGGGCCGCCAGCGACTTCCGTGCGCTTGGCGAAATCGCCGCAGCACGCGGTATCCGCGTTGGGTATGAGGCACTCTGCTGGGGTCGCTTCGTCCGGGACCATCGGGACGCGTGGGAGATCGTGCGCCGCGCCGACCATCCGAACATCGGGCTGATCCTCGACAGCTTCCACACCCTCGGCCCAAGAATAGACCCGGAAACGATCCGCGAGATACCGGGCGACCGCATTTTCTTCGTGCAACTGGCAGATGCTCCCCGGATAGAGATGGATTTGCTCTACTGGTCGCGTCACTTCCGGAATATGCCGGGCGAGGGCGATCTGGACGTCCCCGCCTTCATGCGCGCAGTGATGGCGACAGGCTATGCCGGTCCGATCAGTCTGGAGATTTTTAACGATCAGTTCCGCTCCGGCCTGCCCCGCCTTGTCGCCAATGACGGCAAGCGGAGCCTCATCGGGCTGATGGACGAGGTGAGCCGGGAAGAGCCAGATCTTCGTCTCTCCGGGCATAAGCAGCTTCCCCCTCCCATCCGCCCCGAAGGGGTCGAATATGTCGAGATGGCGACGGATGAGGCGACGCTCCCTGCCCTCGTCAGCTTTCTCACCAGTGCCGGCTTTTCTCAGGTCGGTCGGCACAGGTCGAAACCAGTCACGCGATGGCAGCAGGGCCGGGTGAATATCGTGCTCAACACCGGAAAAGAAGGGTTCAACTACAGCTCCTGGGTCACGCATGGTACCGCCGTGTCGGAGATCGGCATTCGCGTCCCGGACGCCGCAGACGCCGCCACCCGCGCCGTCGCCCTCATGGCGGAGCCGCATGGGGATCGGCTTTCGCCCGAAGACCCTGTCGTGCCCGCGGTCCGCGGCGTGGGCGGCACCGTTCTGCGCTTTGTCGATGACGGCCCCGAACTGCAAAGCCTATGGGAGCGGGAGTTCATCCCGACAGGCATCGCGCAGGGAAGCGGCATCACCCACACCGATCACATCGCCCAGACGATGGCCTATGAGGAAATGCTGAGCGCGTCTTTATTCTACAGCACATTGTTCGAGGCGGAGCGCATGCCCATGCTCGACGTCGTCGATCCGGACGGGCTGGTGCGCAGCCAGGCCATTCTCTCGGGCGCGCTACGCATCACGCTGAACGGTGCGGAAGCGCGGCGGACGCTGGCTAGGCGGTTCATCGACGACACGTTCGGCGCTTCGGTACAGCACATCGCCTTCGCATCCGACGACATCTTTGCAACAGCCGAGCAACTGGCGGAGCGGGGGTTCCCCTTTCTCGGCATCGGCGCGAATTACTATGCCGATCTGGCCGCCCGCTTCGACCTGAAGCCGGACTTCGTCGATCGGCTGCGACGCCTGAACATCATGTATGACGAGGATGGGCAGGGCTGCTTCTTCCAGTTCTACAGCACCGGTCAGGTGGGCGAGCTTTTCTTCGAGATCGTGCAGCGGCAGGGCGGCTATCAGGGCTACGGGGCGCCGAACGCACCTTTCCGCATCGCCGCGCAGAAGCGTCACCTGCGGCCGCTTGCCGTCCCGGAACTCTAAGACCACGTCGCCTGCCCGCCGAAAAGCTGCGGAACACGCCTGTCCGTTCCACGTTGGGAAGCAGCGAAGCGTCACGGTCAGGAGGCTCAGGCATGACCCGGCAAGGTTACGATAGCGAGCGCGGCAACGCGGGCGAAACCCAGCAGATGGCCACCGAGGGCAGCCCTGTCCTTACAACCAATCACGGGACGCCGATTTCAGACAATCAGAACAGCCTCCGTGCGGGGGATCGCGGCCCGACCCTGCTGGAAGATTTCATTCTCCGGGAAAAAATCTTCCATTTCGACCACGAGCGGATCCCGGAGCGGATCGTCCATGCCCGCGGCTCTGCGGCGCATGGTTATTTCGAATGCACAGATCCCATCCCAGACCTGAGCCGCGCGAGCCTATTTGCGGAAAAGGGGAATCGAATTCCCGTATTCGCCAGGTTTTCAACAGTCGCCGGCGGAGCGGGATCCGTGGATACACCGCGGGATGTCCGGGGGTTTGCCGTCAAATTTTATACCGAAGAAGGCAACTGGGATCTGGTCGGCAACAATATCCCGGTCTTCTTCATTCAGGATGCGATCAAGTTCCCCGATCTCATCCATTCCGTGAAGATGGAGGCCGACCGCGGCTTTCCTCAGGCCGCGAGCGCGCATGATACATTCTGGGATTTCGTCTCCCTGATGCCTGAGAGCATGCATATGGTGCTCTGGGCAATGTCGGACCGCGCCATCCCGCGTAGCCCGCGCATGATGCAGGGTTTCGGTGTGCATACATTCAAGTTGGTGAACGCAGCAGGCGAGGAGACGTTCGTCAAGTTCCACTGGCGGCCGAAGCTGGGGACGCAGTCGCTTGTCTGGGATGAATCGGCCAAGTTGCAAGGGGCCGACAACGATTATCACCGGCGCGATCTGTGGAATGCCATCGCGTCGGGCGATTTCCCGGAATGGGAATTCGGAATTCAGGCCTTCGATGCCGCGACAGCAGAGAAGCTGCCCTTCGACGTCCTGGACCCGACCAAGATCATTCCCGAGGAAGTCATCCCCCTCAGGATCATCGGGCGCATGGTGCTTGACCGCAACCCGGACAACCATTTCGCCGAGAATGAGCAGGCGGCATTCCTGCCCTCCAACGTGGTGCCGGGGATAGACTTCACCGATGATCCCTTGTTGCAGGGGCGGCTTTTTTCATATCTGGACACGCAGAAATCCCGGCTCGGCACGACGAATTTCCACCAAATCCCGATCAACGCGCCGAAATGTCCCTTCGCGAACATGCAGCGGGACGGGATGATGCAGACCATGGTGCCGAAGGGCCGCTCCAACTACGAACCCAACAGTCTGGCCGATGCAGGGGAGGATCCCGGCCCGCGTGCCGCCGCGTCCGGCTTCAGGACCGCGCCGCAGCAGGTCGAAGGGCCAAAACTGCGTATCCGGGCGGAAAGCTTCAGCGACCATTTCAGCCAGGCCCGCCTGTTCTTCCGGTCCCAGACCGAGAGCGAACAGTCCCATATCGCCTCCGCGTTCACGTTTGAACTCTCCAAGGTGGAATTGGAGCATGTGCGCAAGCGTGTGCTCTCCCTGTTGCGGAATGTCGATGAGGCGCTCGCGGCGCAAGTGGCCGAGGGGTTGGCCATGGACCTCCCCGATCGCGCAACCCCTGCGCGGGAGCCGGTTGACCTCGATCTCTCCGATGCGCTTTCGATCCAGAAAAACTGGACCGCGACCCTCAACGGCCGCACCGTCGGCGTTTTGTTCGACGAAGGCTCCGATAAGGGTGAGCTGGAACGCGTTATCAAGGCAGTAGAGAGTGCGGGCGGCACGGCCTTTACCGTCGCGCCGAAAGTGGGCGGCCTGTCGCTCAAGGGTGGCAAGATGAAGGCCGATGGGCAACTCGCGGGGTCGCCCTCCGTGTTGTTCGATGCGGTGGCGCTCGTCCTTACACCGGAAGCCGCGAAGAAGCTGTCGCGCAACGGGGCAGCGGTCGCGTTTGTCATGGACGCATTTTCCCACCTCAAGGCGATTGGGCTGAATGACGGGGCGAAAGCGCTTCTCGACCGGGCCGGGGTGGAGGAAGGGCCGGGTGTCACGGGACTGGATGACTTGGCGGAGGCGGCGACGCAGCGGTATTGGGGGCGTGAATCCAGCATGGAATGACGATGCAATCGCGCTAGCGGGCTGCTGCAAAATGCCGGGCATCTGGCGAAGCTTGGGTGGGAGGCCAGTTGGTCCGCTCACCCGCCAAAATCTGTTGGCGGTTTCCAACAATGTGAGGACGATTTCTGCCTTGGGGCAGACCCGGAGTGCTCTTTCCGCCGCCTGTTAAGACTATTTTTACCCTTCTCGCCCTAGCTTCTCCGCAAGAGCATGGGGAGTAATGAAAGGTGTGGTGGATCGGACGCCGCCGTCGTGAGGGTCAGCCCGACGGTACTCCTGCCCTTAGGCAAGATGGCCAGCAGAAGTCGGGTTTCTCGGCGGAAGCGCTTCGGGGTCTGGCGGAACTGGAGGCCCGGAGCGCCCCGCCCGATGCTTGGGCGCAGCCGTACCCACCCGCTTACCGGATGACCGATCGCCTGAAGCCTGACGCTGCCGCAGGAGGAGGGCTGGTCCGGGATGAGACCGGCGCGCAGCGCCCCCATTACTGGGGACATCGCGAACGCCTCCGCACGCGCTTTCTTGACGGCGGGCCGATAGGGATGCCTGAGTATGAACTGTTGGAACTGCTGCTCTTCAACGCGATACCGCGCATCGATGTGAAGCCGCTGGCGAAACGCCTTCTCGCCGCTTTTGGTGACCTTAACGGTGTCATCGCCGCTTCAGAACATCGTATAATGCAGGTGGAGGGGGCGGATCGCTGGGTCTGGCTGCAACTTCGCCTCGTTGATGCCTTCGCGCAGCGCATGGCGCAGACGCGCGTCCTTCAGAGGGAGGTCGTTTCGTCATGGGATGCTCTGGTGACCTACTGCCGCACCTGCATGGCGCATCGGGAGACAGAGCAGTTTCGCGTTCTTTTTCTGGATCGCAAGAACGCGGTGATCGCCGATGAGGCGCTCGGACAGGGGACAATCGGACACGTCCCGGTCTATCCGCGGGAGGTGGCGAAACGCGCACTCGAACTGGCGGCAAGCGCCGTCATTCTGGTCCATAACCATCCTTCGGGCGACCCCACGCCGAGCGACGACGACGTTCTGATGACCGAACGTGTCATCGCGGCCTGCGAGGCGATCGACGTCTCCGTTCACGACCACCTCATCATCGGTAAACACGCGGAGACGTCCTTCAGGACAATGGGGCTGATTTGAGGCGTCATGGCGCCGGATCCAACGGCCTCCGAAGGTGCTACAGCTTTGAAATGCAAAGAACGCGATGCATCATCGGCAGCCATTTCGTCGGGCCGCTCGGGGTGGCGCAAGCGGTTCAGGGTGTGAAACACCATCCTCGCGGGATTGAAGCCGCAAGGAGTGACGTGCGGCTGTCGGGCCGTTCACCCGGTCGCTTGGGCGCTTGGCCATCGCGCAGGGCAGTGGCGCCGCCATCGGATTTGGGAGGCAATGCGGGTCGGAAGCCTCGTGGATCGCAACGTCCGTCGAGACGTTGAGTAGTGCTCACCACATTCACCGCCCGAGACAGAACAGTTGGCGGTAATGATGGAGGAGAACGACCGCCGCCAACGCCGCTCGGCAGGAGGCTTTTGCCGGAGCATGGGCGTTGAGGCAACCGCCGAGCCGATCCGTCATCTGTCGCCCCAGACGGTTCCCAGAACCCTACCGGCCGCTTGCCTCTCGCCGATCCGATCCAGCGCGTCGGATACGCGCTGAACAGGATGGCCGACGGCTCTAATCCTGAAAGACCGGCTTGCGGCGTTCGAGGAGAGCGAGCAGCGCCTCCCTGTGATCAGGTGTGTGCTGGATGATCGCCTGATAGCTGGCCGCCAGATCAAGGGCCGTCTCCAGCGGAAGACCCATCGACTGCCGGATAAGCCGCTTGTTGAGCCGGACACTCCGGGGTGCGAAGGAGGCGATGCGATGCGCCATTTCCCGCGCTGCGGGCATCAGTTCTTCCGGCGGCAGGACATGGGTAACCAGACCCCAGTCCAGCGCCTCCGCAGCATTCAGGGTCCGGCATGTCAGAGCGAGTTCGACGGCACGGGGATAGCCCACGACACGCGGCAGATACCATGCCCCGCCATCGCCGGAAATCAGCCCGACCCGGAGGAAGCTCTCCGCGAAGCTCGCCTCCGTCGAAGCCAGCCGGATGTCGCACATGGTGGCGATATCCATTCCCGCGCCGATCGCCAGACCGTTCACGGCAGCGATGGCAGGCACGTCCAACTGGCCGAACAGGCGGGGAAGCACCTGAATGTTGCGCCGGTAGGCCTCCTGCATTTCTGCGGGAGTTCCGGCGAACATCGGATGAGAGCCGTCCCGCATCTCCTTGACGTTTCCGCCGGAACTGAACGCCTCCCCCGCGCCGGTCAGAAGGATGCAGCCAAGGCTGTCGTCTTCGTTCGCCGCCGCCAGAAACGCCTCCAGTTCCCGGATCACGTCGTCCGACAGCGCGTTCCGCGTCTGGGGCCGGTTAAGCGTCAGGATGGCGACGGGTCCGTCGCGCTCGATGAGAACCGCCTGTGTCATGCCTCACTCCTTTCATCAGTCAGATAAGCCCACAGGCCCCCGGGTGCGGCGAGCGCCGCGCGACCCACCCGCGCCTCGCACTCCGCCTGCCGCCCGTTGTCGTCGCGCCATTGCCAAAGACGACGGGTGTAATGATGGAGCGGGTGCTCCTCCGTGAAGCCGATGGCGCCCATCACCTGATGGGCAGCAGCAGCGATGAAGGTTGCAGCCCGTCCCGCCTGTGCCTTGGCCGTCAGCCATGGGAGGGTGTCTTCGCCATCCGCCTCCGCCGCCTCCAGCGCCGCGGCCAAGGCTGCTTCCGTCAGCGCGAGTTCGGAGGCCGCTTCCGCCAGCAAGTGCTGAAGCGCCTGGAATTTGCCGAGCGGGCGGCCAAACTGCTGGCGGGTATTGGCATAATCCACCGCAATCTCCATCACTCGCGCCATCGCGCCGGTCATCGCGGCTACGGTGAGAAGCGCGTCGTCGCGAGTAGCCTCTCCCTCAGGGGGTTCATCTGCGCCGAACAGGCCGCCGGCTAAGGGCCGCGCCTCCTCCCCGGCCAGCAGCGCAACCGGATCGACAGGCGCGGCATGCCAGCCAAGGCGCCAGCAGGCCACCGCCGCATCGCCGAGCGTGCCGCCCAGTCCTCCCTCGTCTTCCGCGCGCAGGAGCAGCGGCAAGCCCGCCTCCGTCAATGCCGCCCGGAGTTGCTCTTCGCCTT
This sequence comes from Haematobacter genomosp. 1, assembly GCF_002196855.1. Classification (GTDB taxonomy): domain Bacteria; phylum Pseudomonadota; class Alphaproteobacteria; order Rhodobacterales; family Rhodobacteraceae; genus Haematobacter. Next base: position 58,121 of record NZ_NIPW01000007.1, read on the forward strand.
CAGCACCGGTCAGTCCGGCCAGTCCGGCCAGTCTGCGCGTGAGCAGGCGATCCAGCGTATCATCCATCATTCGGGCGATGTCGGTCATCTCGTTCATCTCAGGCCAAGCCCCCTCGCAATGATGCCCCTCAGGATCTCTCGTGTGCCGCCCCGGAGCGTGAAGCTCGGAGCGCTCAGGATCGCGGTGGCAAGCGCTGCGCCGCCCGAGCCTTCTCCGGGCCGGAGATCGGTGAGGCGGCGGGCGAGTTCCGGTATCTCCTGCTCGAGCGCCGTGCCCATATCCTTCATGATCGGCGCCAGTACGCCGACATCCTCGCCCGCGGCAAGACGGCGGTTGATACGGAGCGAAAGCTGGCGAATCGCGTTCATCCGCGCAACGACGCGCCCGATCTCCGCCTCTGCCATGCGGTCTGGTGCCTGCGCCGCCATATCCACCACAACCGAGAGCAGACCAAAGGTGGAAAGGATGCGATCCGGCCCACTCCTCTCGAACGCCAGCTCTTCGTTGACAAGCCGCCAGCCCGAGCCCTCCGGCCCCAGAAGGTGATCCTCGGGGACGAAGTTGCCATCGAAGGTGATCTCGTTCAGCTCCTCCTCTCCGCGCAGATCGCGAAGCGGGCGGACTTCCACCCCCTCGCCCTGCATCGGCACGACAAGCTGGGACAGGCCGGCATAGCGATCCTCCCCCCGCGGCGAGGTCCGGCAGAGCGCTATGACATAGTCCGCATGCTGGGCGTTCGTCGTCCAGACCTTGCGCCCGTGAATGCGCCAGCCACCCTCCACGCGCTCCGCCCGCGTTCGGATTGAGGACAGGTCCGAGCCGCTGTCCGGCTCGCTCATGCCGATACCGATCGTACATTCCCCGGTAACGATTTGCGGCAGGATCAGCCGCTTCAGCGCCTCGCTTCCGTTTCTGAGGATCTGCGGCCCGCTCTGGCGGTCGGCGATCCAGTGCGCGCCCTGGGGTGCGCCGGCCGCCAGCAGTTCCTCGCACACCACATAGCGTTCGTAGAGGCTGCGTTCATGTCCGCCATAGGCCCGCGGCCATGTCATGCCGATATAGCCACGCTCCGCACAGCGACGGGAGAAATCGCGGCTCCATGTCGTCCATGTCTGGCGACCCGGGCGAATGGTGCCCCGCGCGGTTTCCTCCTCCACAAAAGCGCGAACCTCGGCGCGGAGCGCCCTTTCCCCCGGAAAGTCCGGGCGCGGCGCTTCTCCCTCCAGCCTTGGGAACAGGCGGGGAATACTCACGTGCGGCCCCTGCCACGGCTCCTGCGGCGCGCTGCCCTGCCCGCGTCGGGCGGTATCTGTCCTGTCATTCTTTCTCCCCCTCCCTCAAATCCATTCCCGCTTCATCCAGCAGGCGATGCAGTTGCGGCACATTGTCCGCGAAGTAGCCCGGACCGAACCGCCGTTCGATGGCACGCTGCATGATCAACGCAATCTCACCCATCCGGTCGAAGATACGGAACAGCGGCCCCGCCACCGTGACGGAGAACGCCCGGCCACCCAACGGCAGGGGAACGGAGACCCCGCCCAGATCCTGGCTGAAGGCGGAGGCGCTGCGGAACCAGCCCCGGGCAAGCGAGGTGGCCATGCTTTCCTCCACCTCCTCCGCCGTCATGGGCGTGCCGGAGCCGTAGCGGGTGTAGCTTGCCCGTTTCAGCAGCGCGGTGACCTGCGCGCGGGGCAACTGGCACATGATCGCCTGACCGGAAGCCGTCCCATGCAGCGGCACCCTCCGTCCCGGCTCTGCGATGTAGCGTATGGCCTGCCGCGATTGGATAACCGACATCAGGATCGCCTGTTGCCCGCTCTGCGCGGCGATCCAGACGGTTTCCTGCGTCTGCGCGGCAAGATCGGCAAGCAGTTCCTGCAACCCTTCCGGCATCGGCTCCGCAGCCGCGACGTCCTGCGCAAGCGCGAGCCAGCGCGGCGTGGGATAGTAGCCTCCGCGCGGTTTCGGCTCATACAGGAAACCACGCTCCACCAACGTGGAAATGATGTTGAACGCGCTGGACCGGGGCCAGCCGAAACGGGCGGAGATCTCCGCAAGGCTCGCCGGCCGCTGATGCGCGGCGAAGTATTCCAGCAGGTCGAGCACGTTGGCAGCCTGCTTCACGGCCATGATCAATCCTCACGTTTGTCTACATATATGGACATATAATACCTAAATATGGGCATAGCACAAATATTCATTGACACCAGCAGGAGAATCGCAATTAAGTCCATTAATGTGATCTTATGGTTCACATATATGGACATCTACGGGAGAGATGTCCGCTTTTCTGCCGGGAGGTTTTGAATGGGGCCGTTGAACGGAATCCGCATCGTGGACATGACGTCCGTTCTGATGGGGCCATACGCCACCCAGATGCTTGGCGATTTCGGGGCGGATGTAATGAAGGTGGAGGCACCGGACGGGGATCTGGTTCGCAAGATCGGTCCGGCCCGCCACGCCGGAATGGGGCCACTCTTTCTCCATGCAAATCGCTCCAAACGGTCGATCACACTCGACCTCAAGGTGCCGGAGGGGCGGGAGGCACTGCTTCGGCTCTGCGCGGATGCAGATGCGCTGGTCTACAACGTCCGGCCCAAGGCCATGGAGCGGCTGGGCCTGTCCTACGAGGAAGTCGCTGCGGTCAATCCGCGCATCGTCTATGCGGGCATGTTCGGTTACGCACAGAACGGCCCCTACGCGGCGCGCCCGGCCTACGACGATCTGATCCAGGGGGCCGCGACGATCCCCTATCTCTTTTCGCGTGTGAACGAAGGGCACCCCCGCTACGTGCCGACGGCGATGGCGGATCGCATCGTCGGGCTGGTCGCGGCCAATGCCATTCTCGCATCGCTGATCGAACGTGATCGGTCCGGCAGCGGCCAGCGGGTCGATGTGCCGATGTTCGAAACCATGGTGAGCTTCGTGTTGTCCGACCACATGGGAGGGCTGACCTATGAACCGCCGCTGGATAAAGGCGGCTACGCGCGGCAACTCTCCGCGGACCGCCGCCCGTATCAGACACAGGACGGCTATATCTGCGCGCTGATCTACAATGACGGTCACTGGCGTCGCTTCTTCGCGGCAATCGGACAGCCCGAGATGCCGGAGGCCGACCCCCGCTTTCGCGACTTCGTCTCCCGCATGGCGCATATCGACGAGGTCTATGGCGAACTCTCCCGATTGTTCCTCACGCGGACCACCGCGGAGTGGATGGAGTTGCTGGAGGAGGCCGATGTGCCCGCCATGCCGATGTATGACTTCGAGGGCGTGCTGAACGACCCGCACCTGGCGGCCACGGGCTTCTTCCAGATGGTCGATCACCCGAGCGAGGGAAAAATCCGCCAGATGGCCGTGCCCGCGAAATGGTCACGCACCCCCGCACTGCCGGAGCGCCTCGCGCCGCGACAGGGGGAGAACACGGCAGAAATACTCCGGGAGGCCGGCATGACCACGGCCGAGATGGACGCCATGGCGCAGGCGGGGGCATTCGGCGCCCCGCCCGCTCCGACAGCGCGGCGCGCGTGAGGGGAAACGGAATGGATTTCGCACTGACTGAGGAACAGGAGGCCATCCGCGCCTCCGTCGCCGGCATCTGCTCGCGGTTCGACGATGCCTACTGGCTCAAGCGGGACAGGGAGGGCGGCTTCCCCCACGATTTCTATGACGCCCTCGCGCGGGAAGGCTGGCTGGGCATCTGCACGCCCGAAGCTTACGGCGGCGCGGGGCTGGGCATCACCGAAGCCGCGATCATGATGCGCGCCATCGCCGAATCCGGCGCGGGCATGTCGGGCGCTTCCGCCGTTCATATCAACATCTTCGGGCTGAACCCTGTCGCGGTGTTCGGCACGGAGGAACAGAAGCAGCGGATGCTCCGCCCGATGGCCGAGGGGCGGGAAAAGGCGTGTTTCGCTGTGACGGAGCCCAACACCGGCCTCAATACCACGCAACTCAAGTTGCGCGCCGTGAAGAAGGGCGACCGATACGTGGTCAACGGGCAGAAGGTCTGGATCTCCACCGCGCAGGAGGCCGACCGTATCCTGCTGCTCGCCCGCACCACGCCGCTGGAAGAGGTGACGAAGCCGACGCACGGACTGAGCCTTTTCTACTCCCGCTTCGACCGCGACCGCATCCGCGTCACCGAGATCGAAAAGATGGGCCGCAAGGCGGTGGATTCGAACGAACTCTTCTTCGAGGATTACGAAATCCCCGCCGAGGACCTGATCGGCGAGGAAGGCCGGGGCTTTGAATACATCCTCCACGGGATGAACCCCGAGCGTGTCCTGATCGCCGCGGAGGCGGTGGGACTGGGGATGCTCGCCCTCGCGCGCGCGTCGAAATATGCCCGCGAGCGCATCGTCTTCAACCGGCCCATCGGGCAGAACCAGGCGATTCAGCATCCGCTGGCGAAATGCTGGGCGGAGTTGGAGGCGGCATGGATGATGGTGCTCTCCGCAGCCTCCGCCTATGACCGGGGTCTGCCTGCGGGAGCCGCTGCCAACGCGGCCAAATATCTGGCGGGAGAGGCGGGATTTCACGCCTGCGAAACCGCGGTCATGGTTCATGGCGGTTTCGGCTACGCCAAGGAATTCCATGTCGAACGCTATCTGCGCGAGGTATTCGTGCCCCGGATCGCGCCGGTGAGCCCGCAGCTCGCCCTGTCCTTCATCGCCGAACGGGTGCTGGACCTGCCAAAATCCTACTGAACGGACCACGCCTTGGGAGGGGAGGACCATGGCACAGCAGACCATCGGCATCGACACAGCAGAAGGGATGTTCCGGCCCGGCGACCGCGTGCTCATCCCCCAGGGAATGGGGGAGCCGCAGGCGCTGACGGCGGCTTTGGTCGCGGCGTCCTTGCGCCTGGAAGGGCTCACGGCCTGCGTCGGCATGGTCACTGGAGAGGCGCTGCTCGCGGAAAGCCGGCTGCGCTTTGAAAGCTACGGTATCATGGGGCGGATGACCGCGCTCCCGGCGGAGCGTATCGATGTCCTGACACTGCCCTATTCCGGTTACATTGACCGCATCGTCACCGGCGCGCTCCCCGCGGATGTGGTCTTCCTCCGACTTTCCCCCGCGCGGGGGGGCCGGTATCATCTGGGTATCGGCGATCTGCACCTGATTGACGCCGCGCGCCGCGCGCGTGTCGTGCTGGCCGAAATCAGCGCCGATGTCCCGCGCACGTCCGGCACGCTCTGGCCGGAGGAGGTGCCTTTTCTGGCAGTCGATGCCGAAGGCGCGCTGGCAGAACTCCATCCCGGCTCCTCTGATGAGACGGAGATGACCGTCGCCCGCCACGTTGCCGCGCTGGTGCCGGACGGGGCAGTGATCCAGCTGGGCATCGGGCGTCTGCCGCAGGCCGTCACCGCCGCGCTAATGGGCCATCGCGACCTCGGCCTGCATTCGGGCGCGATGATCGATGGCGTGGCCGATCTGGTGGAAGCGGGGGCCATCACGAACGCCCGCAAGGAGGTGGACGCAGGTGTCAGCGTTGCGGGAGTGCTTATGGGCAGCCGCCGGATCGCGCGTTTTGCCGACGGCAACCCGGCGCTCCGCCTCGCGCCCACTGGCTATACCCATGCGGCGCAGGTGCTGGCGCGGCTGTCCCGGTTTCACGCGATCAACTCCGCGATTGAGGTCGATCTCTTTGGTCGCATCAACCTCGAACGCGCCGCGGCCCGACCGATGGCCGGACTGGGCGGACAACCGGATTTCGCCCGGGCGGCCCGTGCCTCTGCCGGAGGGCGCTCCATCGTGGCGCTCCCCTCCACCGCCGCGCGGGGCAGTCGTTCGCGGATCGTGGCGGAGGTCGCGCATGTCTCGCTCCCCCACGCGGCGGCGGACGTGGTGGTCACGGAATGGGGCGCTGCCCATCTGGCGGGCGTGCCGCCGGAGGCACGTGGCCCGCGCCTCATCGCGATTGCCGATCCGAGGTTCCGGGACGTGCTGGAACGGGCTTGGTCCGAACAGAAGGAGAGGGCACATGCACTCTGACAAGGGGCCGCTGCATGGCCTCCGGTTCGTGGAGATGGTAGGCATCGGTCCCGGGCCACTCGCCGCGATGATCCTGTCGGATCTGGGTGCGGAGGTCATCCGTATCGACCGTCCCGAAGCTTCCGGGCTGGGCGTTCCGCGGCCGGAAGCATTCGACTTCGTGGCCCGTGGGCGGCGATCCGTCGCGCTCGATCTGCGCCAGCCGGAAGGGCGGGCCTGCGCGCTCCGGCTCATCGCGCGGGCCGATGGCCTGATCGAGGGCTTCCGGCCCGGCGTGATGGAACGGCTGGGGCTTGGCCCGGAGCCATGCCTGGCCGCAAATCCCCGGCTGATCTATGCACGGCTCACCGGCTGGGGACAGGCGGGGCCACTCGCCCGGACGGCGGGGCATGACATCTGCTACCTCGCGCTCACCGGCGTTCTGGATGCGATCGGGCCTAAGGACGGCGCGCCCGTGCCGCCGCTGAACCTCGTGGCAGATTACGCAGGCGGCACGCTGATGCTGGTGATCGGTGTTCTGGCCGCGCTCCAGCATCGGCAGTCAAGCGGCCGGGGGCAGGTCGTGGATGCAGCGATGGTGGACGGCGTGACCCTGTTGACCACCGCGCTCGCCGGCTTGCAGGCGGCGGGGCTGCATGACGGGCCGCGGGGCACAAACGTTCTTGACGGCGGCGCACCTTATTACACCACCTATGCCTGTGCGGACGGAAGAGCCATCGCCGTGGGTGCCATCGAGCCGAAGTTCCGCACGGTGCTGCTTCAGGGGCTGGGTCTGGACGCAGCCTCCTTCCCGGATCTGGACGATCCCACCTTCTGGCCGGAGGCCCGCGCGCGGCTCGCAGCCCGGTTCGCAGAGCATGATCGCGCACATTGGGAACGCGTTTTCGAAGGCAGCGACGCCTGCGTGGCCCCCGTCCTGAGCCTCTCTGAAGCGCCCGACCATCCGCACAACCGCGCGCGGCAGAGCCATATCGCTGTCGGCTCCGCCCTGCATCCCGCACCTGCGCCCCGGTTCTCCGCGAGCCAGCCCCCTCCCCCCGGACCGCCGCGCAGACGCGGCGCGGATGGAGACCGGGTTCTTGCCGACTGGGGCCTGTCTCCCGACGAAATCGCAGCGCTTCGCCGCTCGGGCGCACTGATCCCCGCGCGGGAGGAAGCGGCACAGCATGACAAGGAGGCATCCCATGCCCGGCCTGCACTTTGAAGACCTCACACCCGGACGGCACTTCCGCCACGAGCTCAGCCGCACGGTGACGGAGGCTGACAACACCATGTTCAGTCTGATGACAATGAATCCGCAACCCCTGCATATCGACGCGCATTTCTCCGAGGGCACGGAATGGGGGCAGCGGCTGTTCAACAGCATGATGACGCTTGCCATCATGGTGGGCCTGTCCGTGCAGGACACCACGCTGGGCACGACCGTCGGCAACCTTGGCATGACGGATGTCAAGTTCCCGAAGCCGGTATTTCACGGAGACACCATCCGTGCCGAAACACGGGTGCTGGAGGCGCGCGCAAGCCGCTCCCGCCCCGATGTGGGGATCGTGGAATTCGAGCACAGTTGTTTCAACCAGCGGGGGGATCTCGTCGCCTCCTGCCGGCGGAGCGCGATGATGCGCAAGAAGGCGGCCTGATGCGGTCCCTGCTTTTCGTCCCGGGCGACAGCCCGCGCAAATTCGCCAAGGCACGGGCGAGCATGGCGGATGTGCTGATCCTCGATCTTGAGGATTCGGTAGCCGCCACCGCCAAGTCGGGCGCGCGGGAGATCGTGCGCACGATGCTGGAGGAGGGTTCGTCCGGTCCCGCTCTCTGGGTTCGGGTGAACGCGCTCGACACCGGCCTGACGCTTGAGGATCTCGCCGCGGTGATACCGCTTGCCCCCGCGGGGATCGTGCTTCCCAAAGCTGCCGGGGCGGCTGATGTGGAAAGGCTCGCCACCTGGCTCGATGCGTTCGAGGTGTCGGGCCACCTTGCGCAAGGCACGACGGGCATCATCGCCGTCGCGACCGAGACGGCAGAGGCAGTTATGGGGCTTGGCAGCTATCGCGGCGCCTCGTCCCGCCTTCGCGGGCTGATGTGGGGGGCGGAGGATCTGGCGGCATCGCTCGGTGCCACGACCAACGCGGTCGATGGCGTCTTTACCGAACCCTTCCGCCTTGCCCGCAACCTCTGCCTGATGGCGGCAGCCTCGGCGGGGGTCGCCGCCATAGACACGGTGAGCACCAACCTGCGCGACCTCGCTCTCGTCGAGGAGGAGGCCCGCGCGGCCCGCCGCGATGGCTTTGCCGCCAAGGCGGTAATCCACCCCGGCCATCTGGAGATCGTCAATCAAGCCTTCCGCCCGACCGAGGCGGAGGCCGATTGGGCCCGCAGGGTGATTGCCGCCTTCGAGGAAGCACCGGAAGCGGGTGTCGTCACGCTGGACGGCAAGATGGTGGACAAGCCGCACGAACGCGCCGCGCAGAAAATTCTCGCGGCACTTGGGGAGTGAGGAAACAGAATGGAACGCACGGCAAAACCGGACTGGCCGGACGCCATCCTGAAAGGGGCGGAGCGGGTGCTGGTCGCCCTATCGGGGCTGTCCATCGCCGCGATCATGCTCGTCGTGGTTGCGGACGTGACCATGCGATACGTCGTGTCCCAGCCGCTTGGCTGGTCCTATGACCTGATCGGTAGCTACCTGATGGTCTGTGTTTTCTTCTTTGCACTGCCCGATACGCTGACCCACCACAGCCATATCGCCATCGACATCTTCAACCCGCGGCTGCCGCGCTGGTTCATGCATCTCGGATTGGCGGTTGGCTACGCATTTTCGGCACTGCTGGTGGCGCTGATCGCCTGGCAGGGTTGGCTGCGGTTCGAGGGAAGCTACGCCGCGGGAGATCAGATCAGCGCCACCGTCCCCTGGCCCACCTGGCCGGCTTATCTGATGGTGGCCATCGGTTCCGCATTTTTCACCCTCCGCTGTCTGCATCGGACGGTAATGCACATGGCCTCCATGCTGACGGGGCGCGAACTCGCAGACATGCCGCCTCCGCCCGAAACCGCCGCAATCGACGGAGAACATGCCGAATGACCGTTTCCATCGTTCTCCTGATCCTCGTGGTCTTCCTCGTCGTCGGGCTCCCGGTTGCGCTGGCAATGCTGCTGTCCGGCGCGGCGGGTCTTTACATGCTGGGCGGGTTGCCGTTTCTGACCGGGATCCTGCGCACCTCGCCGCTGTCCACCGCGAACAGCTATGAGATCATCACCATCCCGATGTTCATCCTGATGGCGGAGTTCGTCATCATCTCCGGCATTGCCAACGATCTGTTTCGTGCCGCGACGATCTGGGTCGGCCGGCTCCGGGGCGGTGTCGCGATGGCGACGGCGCTGGCCGGTGCGGGGTTCGGTGCGATCTCCGGCTCCTCCACCGCGGCGGCCGCGACATTGGCATCCACCTCGCTCCCCGCGATGCTCGAGCAAGGCTACGATCCGAAGCTGGCGGGCGGCGTGGTCGCCATTTCCGGGACGCTGGCCATGCTGATCCCGCCGTCCATCGCGCTCGTGCTCTATGGGATCATTGCCGATGTGCCGATCGGCGACCTGCTGATCGCCGGCGTCATTCCCGGGATCATAGTCACGCTGGCGATCATCCTTACCGTAGCGCTTCTGGTCAGACTCGATCCCGCCGCCGCGCCGCAGGGGCGCGCGCATACGATGGTGGAGAAGGTCCGCAGCCTGAAGCGGGTTGGCCCGATGCTGGTGCTGTTCCTCGCGGTGACCGGCTCCATCTACAGCGGCCTTGCCACGCCCACGGAGGCCGCGGGGCTTGGCGCCTTCGTCGCCATGCTGCTCGCCATATGGGAGCGGCAGCTTACCTTCCCCCGGCTGTGCCACGCGCTGCGTTCCACCGCGCATACGAGCTGCATGATCCTGCTCATCATCCTCGGCGCGCATGTGTTCGGCTACTTCTTTACCCTGTCGCGGGTCACCAACGACATCAGCGCCTGGGTGGGTGGCCTTCCGATGGCACCGCTCGCCATCATGTGCGTGATCCTGATCGGCTATATCATCCTCGGCTTCTTCATGGACCAGATCGCGATCCTGATCCTGACGGTTCCTGTGATCCTGCCGGTCGTGACGCAGCTCGGCTTCGATCCGATCTGGTTCGGCGTCATTGTCGTCGTCACCGCAGAGGTCGGAATGGTTACGCCACCGATGGGCATGAACGTGTTCGTCGTCGCCCGCTATACCCGCCGCCCGCTGGGCGAGCTGTTCCGCGGAGTGATGCCGCATGTCTGGGCCCATCTGCTCGTCATCGCCCTGCTGACCCTGTTTCCGGCCCTCGTCACCTGGCTGCCCTCCACGATGTGAGGCAGCTCCTGCAACTGTTTTCCCGGGGAGGAGAACCATGACACAACGTTTCAAACGCCCTCTGATCGCCGCAACGCTTGCCGTAGCGACCGCCGCCGCCCCGATGGCACGGGCGGAGACACTGCGGCTCGCCGACAGCTTTCCTGTCGGTCACTACATCGCCGAGGGCATGACAAAGGTCTGGATGGACCGCGTCACCGAACTCACGAACGGCGAGGTGAAGTTCGACTACTATCCCGCCGAGCAGATGGGCAAGTCAAAGGACCTGCTCTCTCTCACCCAGACGGGCGTGGTGGATGTCGGCTATGTCGGCGTGTCCTACATCGCCGACAAGCTGCCACTCTCCGCGGTCGGCGAACTGCCGGAAGCTTTCGATACTTCCTGCGTGGGGACAAATGCCTACTGGACCCTTGCCCAGCCGGGCGGTGTGCTCGATCAGGCGGAGCTTGCGCCGCTCAAGGTTCGGATGCTGTTCGTCATGGTGCTCTCGCCCTATCACGTGATGACCGCGCGGAAGGAGATCACCGGCGCCGACAGCTTCAAGGGTCTGAAACTGCGCACCACGGGCGGCACCAAGGAGATGGCTGTCGAGCTTCTGGGCGCGACCCCGATCAGCATACCCGCCCCCGAAACACGCGAGGCGCTGTCCCGCGGCACGATCGATGGCGTCCTCTTCCCGCATTCCAGCGTCCTGCCCTACGGGCTGGAGAGCCAGCTGAAATACGGCACCGAAGGGATCAACTTCGGCTCCTTCGTGGCAAGCTATGTCATCAGCGAGGACCGCTGGCGGCAGCTCTCGCCCGAGGTGCAGCAGGCGATGATCCAGGCGGGCGAGGAGGTGAACCACTCCGCCTGCGCCATGGGTGAGGAGTTCGACATGAAGGACAAGAAGAAGATGGAGGATGCAGGCGTGACCTTCGTCTCGCTCCCCGATGCCGACAAGACACAGGTGGAGGGCAAGCTGGCGACCATCGGCGAGCAATGGGCCAAGACGCTCGATGCCCGCGGCAAGCCGGGCACGGAGATTCTGGAAGCTTTCCGCGACGCATTGGCAAAACAGAAAGCCGCCAGCAATTGAGCTGTGTCTGGCTGCATGCCTGCCGGCGCGCGTCCGATCGCACCCAGCACCGTGCAGCCGGGTCGGCTCGCTGGCGCAGGGGTGCTTTCGGTGACGCCAGGTTGGAGACCATCCGCGCAAAGGAGACGCGGAACCGCAGCTCTGCAGAGCCGTATTTCCGCCCTGATTTCCCAATGCGGCCGCAGGGCGCGTCCGGGACGGATCGAAGCGGGATGAGCCCCATGCAAGGCTGAAGGCCCTGCCCGTGCGGCACGATAAGGAAACTGCGGCCGCCCGGCGCGTTCGGGCCGCCGCCCAGCCATGAGATGACCCTTGTCCTTCAACACCCCCCGCAGCGAGGCTCCCGCCTTTTCTCCCGCGATCATGGCGGGGATCGTCGTCACTACCGGCTTTCTGTTCAACTTCGTTGCGCGCGGGGTCGTGGACACATTCATGGTGTTCATCCTCCCACTGGAGGCGGAATTCGGCTGGCACCGGTCCACCCTCACCGGGGTCTATTCGGTTTACCTGCTGGCGGCCGGCGTAGCCTCTCCCGTTTCCGGATCGCTGCTGGACCGGTGGGGGCCGCGCTGGACCTACGGAATGGGGCTGGTGGCGCTCATCCTTGGCATGGCCGGCGCGTCCATGGCGCAGTCGCTCTGGCAGATTTACCTCTTCCACGGGATCTGCGGCGGGATTGCGGCCTCCTGCCTCGGCATCGTGCCCGCCTCCGCGCTGATCGGGCGCTGGTTCGACCGGAGATTGAGCCTCGCCATCGCCTTTGCCTACGCCGGCTTCGGGTCGGGCATTCTGGTGATCGTGCCGCTTGTGCAGAGCATCATCGACACCGCGGGCTGGCGGGCCGCCTATCAGGCGCTTGCCATAGGGTTGACCTGCCTGCTGCCCCTGCTGCTCGCGCTGCCCTGGGCGCGGATCGCACGCGGGGATCAGCATCTGATGTCAAGCCGTCTCGATCCGCCGCCGGACGCGGTCGGCACCGTAGCGCCTGCCCCGCAAGACACCGTGCCGCGTCACGGCTGGACCATCCGCACGGCGCTCCGCACACCGGAGTTCTGGCTGCTGGTCCAGTGCTTCTTCTTCACCGCCTGCTCCACCTATAGCGTGGTGGTGCAGACCGTTGCCTTTTTGGTGGACGAGGGCTACCCGCCCCTGGACGCGGCCCTGGCTTTCGGCACATCGGGGATGCTGTCGATCATCGGGGTGCTGGGGGCGGGCTGGCTGTCCTCGCGGAAGGGCTACCGCTTCACGGTGACGCTCTCCTTCACCGCGACGCTCATCGGCATTCTGGGCCTGCTGGGCTTTTCCTATGTTCACAGCCCGCTGCTCGTACTGGTTTATGTGCTGGCCTTCGGCGTGAGTCAGGGGGCCCGGGGCCCGGTCATCTCCACTCTCGCCACCCGGATCTTCGCCCGGGGCAGCGTCGGCTCCATCTTCGGCGCGATCTTCATGACCATGTCTTTCGGCTCGGCGCTTGGTGCATGGATGACGGGATTCCTGCACGACCTCACAGGCAGCTACCGGGCGGCGTTCCTGTTCTCTGTCGTCAGCGTGATAGGCGCTGTTTCCCCCTTCTGGTATTCGCGCCGGCTGCGCGATCCCAAACCCCTGCCACCCCCACAAAGGAGTATCGGATGAAGCTGCTGGGCCAAGGTTTCCACTGGGACGAACTTCAGGTGGGCGATCAGTTCCGCACCTTCGGGCGAACGATCACCGAGACGGACATCGTGACCTTCGTGACCGCCGTTGGAATGCTGGAGTCTCTGTTTCTGGATGCAGAATACCGTGCTGCTCACGCCGCCATAGACGGGCGCCCTGCCCCGGCTGCGCTGGTCTATTCCATCGCCGAGGGGCTGACCCTGAATGCGACGGGTCAGGGCACAGGACTGGCCTTCCTCCACATGGAACTCAACGTCGAAGGGCCGGTGCTGGAGGGCGACACGATCCATGTGGAGATCGAGGTGACCGAGGTGCGGCCCACGCGCAAGGCGGGCCGCGGCCTCGTCCGCACGCGGAACCGTATCGTAAACCAACGAGGAGAGACGGTCATCACCTACACCCCCCTCCGCCTCATGGCGGGAAGCGCGGGCTGACCATTAGCAGGCTGTTGAAAAAGCTCTGAAGTGTCGTGCCCATGCTCTGGAAAGCAGGAAATCAGCCCGAAATCACCAGTAATGCATGGATTTCGGGCTGGATCTTCCAGATTTAGGACGATTTCCACGTGGGTGCAGACCCAGAGGTCTTTTCAGCACCCGGTTACAGCCGGGCAAAGGCTTCGAGCAGAGTGCGCTCCGATTTCAGCAGATAGGCATCCAGAGCCTCCGCCGCACGCTGGGCCTCCCCGGCCTCTACCAGCCTCACGATCTCCCGATTCATCGTGATGTAGGGCGCATGGAGCATTTCGGGGCTGTCCAGAACGCCGAAAGCCAGCCGTAGTTCCGTCGCCACCTGCGCATAAAAGGCCATGAGCCTCGGACTGTCGGTCAGCGCGACGATGGCGGCGTGAAACTCCATATTGGCGCTGCCCACGGCACGCCAGTCAGGGCGGAGCGCCATGTCCTCCGCTGTCTCCACCGCAAGGCGCATCCGCTCCACCGCCCGGTGGCGGGGCCAGCTGTGGGCTATGGCAGGAACTTCGATTGCGCGCCGCACCCTGTATATGTCGAGAATCGTCGCCATGGTCGGTGTTTCGACAAAGACACCCCGGTTCGGCTCATGGCGGAGCAACCCCTCCCGTGTGAGCAGCCGGAACCCTTCGCGGAGCGTGTTGCGCGAGACGTCGAATTCCGTCGTGAGCCGCGCCTCGGACAGACGGCTGCCGGGCCCGATCTCGCCGCTGGTGATCATCGCACGAAGACGCCCCGCCGTCTGTTCGACAAGGCTCTGCGAGGGGGAGGGCAGCCGCTCTGCGGCCGGGTAGGTCGATTGCATGATTGTATCCCCTCGTGCGGCGATCATGTCGAAAGCGGCGCGTCAGCGCAACACCGCACCGCACCCAACACTCCTGCCACAATCCCAGCCTGCTTGTTCATTCAGCAATAATTTGGATTCCGCATAAATTATGATCATTAACGTAGGTAAAATTGTGGTAGATCGTTCAACGATTCATTCAATATGATAATACAAACTTGACCATCAAGTCCGACAAAAGCAGGAACAGCCAAAGGCGCTATGCGCGCAGCAGCAGGAGCATTTCCGATGGCAGACCCCCTCCCCTCCGCCGCCAAAGCGACCGCCCGCGGCGGTTTCATGGCCGCGATCTTCCTGATGGCCACCTCTGCCATCGGGCCGGGCTTCATCACGCAGACGGCAACCTTCACGGCAAAGCTGGGGGCCGCCTTCGCCTTTGCCATCCTCGCCTCGATCGTGATCGACTTCGTGGTGCAGCTGAATATCTGGCGGATCACCGCACTCACCCGCAAGAACGCTTCCGACACAGCGAATGCGGCCATTCCGGGCGCGGGCTATCTGCTGGCCATTCTGGTCATCATCGGCGGTCTTGCCTTCAACATCGGCAATATCGCCGGGGCCGGGCTGGGGATGAACGCGATGTTCGGGCTGGACCCGAAGATCGGTGGCGCGATCTCGGCGGCTCTGGCCATCGGCATCTTTCTGTCGAGACGCGCGGGATCGCTGCTGGACAGGGCGCTGATCGGCCTTGGTCTGCTGATGATCGCGATGACGCTGGCCGTGGCTTTCGCATCCTCCCCCCCGGTAGGTGAGGCAGTGCGCCAGATGGTCCTGCCGAGCGTCATCGACTTTCCGACCATCACCACCATCGTTGGCGGCACAGTCGGCGGCTACATCACCTATTCGGGCGCGCACCGCCTGCTCGACAAGGGCCTTGTGGGAGAGGAAAACCTTGCCGCAGTGACCCGCGCATCGCTCACGGGCATTGCGGTGACGGGGGTCATGCGTTTCGTGCTGTTCCTGGCCATTCTGGGTGTCGTCGCTTCCGGCGTTACGCTGGACCTGTCGAGCATGGCTGCGAACCCTGCCGCACAGGCATTCGCCGCCGTGCTGGGAGACTGGGGGATGCGCATTTTCGGCATGATCTTCTGGGCGGCGGCCATTACCTCCATCATCGGGGCGGCCTATACCTCGGTCAGCTTTCTCGTGGTCTTCCGGCATATGGATGAACGTGCGCGCAACATCGCCACAGTGATCTTCATCGCGGTTTCGCTGGCGGTCTATCTTTCGCTGGGCGCGGCACCCGCGGCCATCCTGATCTTCGTGGGCGGCTTCAACGGTCTGATCCTGCCGATCGGCCTGACGATCTTCACCTATGTGGGCTTTGCGCGGGCCGACCTGATGGGGGGGCATGTCTATAACCGCGTGCTTCTGACCCTGAGCGCGGTGGTCTGTGCGCTGACCTGGTACATGGGCTTCATGTCCATCGGCACCATCTTTTCCTTCCTGGGAATGTAACCATAGGGGGCGCCTTAAAGGCGCCCCAGGACTGAGAACGGAGGACCGAGATGCGGAGCATCGACCTGAACAGCGATCTGGGCGAGGGCTATGGCGCCTGGACCATGGGGGATGACGCGGCGATGCTGGACATCGTCAGTTCCGCCAACGTCGCCTGCGGCTTTCACGCGGGCGATCCGGCGACGATCCTTGCGACCGTGCGCCGCGCGGCGGAGCGGGGCGTGGCGGTGGGCGCGCATGTCTCCTACCCGGACCGGGTGGGCTTCGGCCGCCGCAACATGGACGTGACATCGGAGGAACTGACAGCCGATGTAATCTATCAGATCGGTGCGCTTCAGGGCCTATGCGCCGCGGCAGGCACGCGGGTCAGCTATGTCAAACCCCATGGCGCCCTCTACAACACCATCGCGTCGGACAGCCGGCAGGCCGCGGCCGTGATCGCCGGGATACAGGCGGTGGACCCATCGCTCGTGCTGATGGGCCTCGCCGGGGCGCCGATCCTCGCGCAAGCCGGAGAGGCGGGGCTGGCCACTGTCGCCGAGGCCTTTGCCGACCGCGCCTATACGCCGGAGGGGACACTGGTCTCGCGGCGGCAGTCAGGCGCAGTGCTCCATGATGCGGAAGCCATCGCCCGGCGGATGCTGCGGCTGGCGACGGAGGGGGTGATCGAAGCGGTGGACGGCTCACCCCTGACCCTGCAGGCGGAGAGCATATGTGTCCACGGCGACAGTCCCGGCGCCGTCGCCATGGCCGCCCGCATCCGCGAGGTTCTGCTCGCGCACGGGGTCAAGGTGGCAGCCTTCGGAGGCGAAGCATGATCCCCGATATCACCATCGCCCGTGCCGCGCGGCTTGCCTGCCGGAGCAACGCGCCGCTCCCCACCGCAGGGATGGCGCCGGGGTTCACCCAGTGCAACATGATCTCCCTGCCGAAGGACTGGGCGTGGGATTTCCTGCTTTACGCGCAACGGAACCCGAAGCCCTGCCCCGTGCTCGACGTGACCGATCCGGGCAGCCACCGGACGGCGCTCGCGCCGGATGCCGACCTGCGAACAGATATTCCGCTCTACCGTATCTGGCGGGATGGTGAGCTTGTCGAGGAGGTCGCCGATGCCACCCCGGCCTGGGCGGAACACCCCGATCTGGTCACCTTCCTCATCGGCTGTTCGTTCACCTTCGAAACACCCCTGCAGCAGGCCGGGATCGAGGTTCGCCATATCGCGCAGGGGCGCAACGTGCCGATGTTCCTGACCGACCGGGACTGCCGCCCGGCGGGCAGGCTGCATGGAAAGATGGTCGTCTCCATGCGTCCGATTCCCGCCGGCCGCGTGGCGGAAGCAGCGATGATCTCCGGGCGGACACCCGCTGTTCACGGGGCCCCCGTCCATATCGGAGCCCCGGAGGCCATCGGCATCCCGGATCTCTCCCGCCCCGATTTCGGCGATGCTGTGGATATCCGCGAAGGTGAGATCCCGGTGTTCTGGGCCTGCGGCGTGACGCCACAGGCGGCGCTCATGGCCTCTCGCCCCCCGTTCGCCATCACCCACGCGCCGGGGCACATGTTCATCACCGACATTCCCGACACGCATTGGCAGGCCTGAGATGCAGGATGACATCCGCTTCCTTCCCGTAGGGCCGCAGAGCCTGCTGGTGGAACTCGCCGATCTGGGCGAGGCGCTGGCGCTCTTTGACGCGTTGAGGGAGCGGCCGCTTCCCGGCGTGGTCGAGATCATTCCGGCCGCGCGGACGCTGATGGTCCGCACCGCGCCGGGCGTGATGGCGGACAGGAGCGTTGCACGAGAGATTCTCGCCCGCAGGCCCGCTCCCGGCACGCCGCCCGCGCTACCCACCGCCGACATGGTGGAACTTCCGGTGATCTATGACGGCGAGGATCTGGCCGATGTCGCCACGTTCATGGGCCTGTCCACCTCCGAGGTGATAGCCGCCCATCAGGAGACCCTCTGGCAGGTCGCCTTCTGCGGTTTCGCGCCGGGCTTTGCCTATATGACATGCGAGGATCCGCGCTTCGACCTGCCGCGGCGAAAATCGCCCCGGACGCGCATTCCGGGCGGCTCCGTGGCACTCGCCGGCCGGTTCTGCGGCATCTATCCCAAGGAAACGCCGGGGGGCTGGCAGCTCATCGGGCGGACCGAGGTGCCGATGTGGGATCTCACGCGGGAGCCGCCTGCGCTGCTGCAACCGGGAGTGCGCTGCCGCTTCGTCCCACAAGGGGGCAAGGTCTATCCCGCCGCAACACTGTCGGCGAAAGCGTCTGAGGCGGAGGGGCTGCGCATCCTTTCGACCGCCTTTCCCATCCTGTTTCAGGATGAGGGCCGCGCGGGGCAGGCCGGTCAGGGGGTGTCAGCCTCCGGTGCGCTGGATCGGGCTGCGTTTCGGCGGGCGAACAGGGCGGTGGGCAATCCCTCCACCGCAGCTGCGCTGGAGATCACGCTCGGCCCCGTTCGTCTTCGGGCTGAGAAGGCGATGGTGCTGGCGCTGACCGGTGCCGGCGAGGCGCGCCTCGCCGGTCGCGCCATCCCGCATGGGGCGGCCTTCGCCGTCGATGCGGGAGATGAGGTGGAGATCGCTCCCCCCAAGGCCGGTATGCGCAGCTATCTCGCGCTGAGGGGCGGCTATGACGTCGCCCCGGTTCTCGGCTCCGCCGCGACCGACACCCTTGCGCATGTGGGGCCGGAGGCGCTCCTTGCCGGCAGCGTCGTCGCCCCCGCCGGTCGCCCCGCAACCGCTGCCACCGGGCCGGAAGTGGAACCCGCGCTCCCCAAGGCAGGGGATATCGTCGAACTGCCGGTCACCCTCGGCCCCCGGACGGACTGGTTCACGCCCGAGGTGGTGGAGCGGTTTCTGGCAACCGAATGGCTGGTCACCCCACAAAGTTCCCGCGTCGGCATTCGGCTGGAGGGAGAAACGGTAACACGGGCGGATGCCGATGAGCTGCCCTCCGAAGGCACGGAGACCGGGGCCATACAGATCCCCCATTCCGGCCAGCCAGTGCTTTTCCTGGCCGACCATCCGTTGACCGGCGGCTACCCCGTCATCGCCACCGTGCTGCCGGAAGCGCTGGATCGCGCCGGTCAGATCCCGCCCGGCGCGCGCATCCGCTTTACCGCCGCGGCACCTTTCGATCCCATCACCCTCGGGAGCCTTGCATGACCCTGTTCCTCGATTCACCTTCCCCGCGCCCGATCCGGCGTCTGCTTATCGCCAATCGCGGCGAGATCGCCGTGCGCATCATCCGTGCCTGCCGGGACGAGGGTATCGCCGCCATCGCCATCTATGCCGACAGCGACCGCGACGCGCTCTTCGTGCGTATGGCGGACGAGGCCTATCCGCTGGAGGGCGAAACTCCGGGGGAGACCTACCTCGACATCCCCAAGATCATCGCGATCGCCGGAAGGGCGCGGGCGGATGCCGTGCATCCCGGCTATGGCTTTCTTTCCGAGAGGGCGGATTTCGCCGAAGCGGTGGAGCGGGCCGGCCTCATCTGGATCGGGCCGGAGCCGCGGGTGATCGAGGCGCTCGGCGACAAGATTGAAGCCCGTCGCATCGCGGAGGCCGTGGGCGCCCCGCTCGTCGCCGGCACGCCGGGGCCGGTCGGCAGCGGGTCAGAGGCCCTTGCCTTCGCCCGTGAAAATGGTCTCCCCATCGCCATCAAGGCAGCTTTCGGCGGCGGCGGCCGGGGCATGAAAGTGGCATGGCGGCTGGAGGAGGTGCAGGAGCTTTATGACAGCGCCGTGCGGGAGGCGGAGACCGCCTTCGGTCGCGGGGAGTGTTTTATAGAGCAGTTCCTTGACCGCCCCCGCCACGTGGAAGCACAGGTACTCGCCGACCGGCACGGCACGGTGAAGGTGCTGGGCACACGGGACTGCTCGTTGCAGCGTCGGAACCAGAAACTTGTGGAGGAGGCTCCCGCGCCCTTCCTGACCGATGAACAGCGTGACCGTATCCATGACTCCGCCCGCCGCATCTGTGCCCATGCCGGCTATTCCGGGGCGGGAACAGTGGAATATCTGCTTTCCGCCAATGGGACGATCTCCTTTCTGGAGGTCAATACGCGGCTTCAGGTCGAACATCCCGTGACGGAAGAAACGACGGGTATCGACCTTGTCCGTGCGATGATCCGCGTGGCAGAAGGCGCGCGCCTTGCCGACGAGACGGTGCCCGCACCGCGGGGCCATGCCATCGAGTTCCGCATCAACGCGGAGGATCCGGGACGCGGCTTCCTGCCCACTCCCGGCCCCGTGGAGGTCTGGGAGGCCCCTTCCGGCCCTGGTGTGCGGTTGGACAGCGGCGTTGCGGCGGGATCGGTGGTACCCGGCAGTTTCGACTCCCTCATGGCCAAGCTCATCGTCACGGGTGCGACACGGCAGGAGGCGCTGGCCCGCGCCGCCCGCGCTCTGGCCGAGTTCCGTATCGAAGGCGTCGCGAGCGTCCTGCCCTTCGATCGCGCCGTGGTGCAGGCCAAGGATTTCTGTGGTGAGGGTGCGGAGTTTCGCGTCCATACCCGCTGGATCGAAACCGACTTTGCCGAGACTCTGGCGAAAACCCTGACGCCCCACAAGCGCGTTACCGCTGAGGAAACAGGCGCGCTGCTGCGGTTCCCGGTGGAGATAGATGGCAAGCGGCACGAGATCGCCCTCCCCGCTGGCCTGCTCTCCACCCTCCCGCTGAACGGGGAGCAAGGCCTTTCACCGGGCGAAAACGGTGTTGACGAAAGCGCCCTGACCGCGCCGGTGGCCGGAACTCTGACGCTCTGGCTGATCGGGGATGGCGAGGAAGTGGCGGCTGGCGATGCCGTGGCTGTCATCGAGGCGATGAAGATGGAAACTCGGGTCGAGGCGCCGCGCGCGGGCAGGCTCCATCATGTGACGGATGCAGGAACGACCGTCACTTATGACGAAACCATAGGCCGGGTGGAATAGCCGCATATAGGAAGCTCCGGGGCTTCCCTGCGCGCGGATACCGCCATGTCGCAGGAGAGCCCCGGCACCGTTCCTCCATGATCTCTCCAGAGGTCGTGGCCTCATAAAGAAGTCCCGCGGCGCATCCGATCCTCAGGCGCGAATGCACCCACAGGACGCGTTCATGGGGCGGCGCTCCCCTCCTTCCCGGTCTTGGTCTTCAGCAGTGAGACAATGACCCCCGCGCCCAGAATGGCGAAGGTAATGCCGAGCGACCATACTGGCGGGAACTTCTCCCACCCCATAAGATCCGCGATGAAGATCTTCGACCCGATGAACACCAGCAGGAGCGAGAGCGCGTATTTCAGATAGGCGAAACGGTGCAGGATCGCGGCTAGTGCAAAGAACAATGCGCGCAGGCCAAGGATGGCGAAGATGTTCGAGGTATAGACGATGAACGGCTCCGTCGTGATCGTGAAGACAGCGGGGACAGAGTCCACCGCAAAGATCAGGTCTGCGAATTCGATCATCACCAGCGCGAGGAACAAGGGGGTGGCATAACGCACCATCCGCCCCGCACCATCCGGCAGTTTGACGAAGAACGCGTTGCCGTGCAGCTTATCCGTGACGCGCATGTGCTTGCGGGCGAAGCGCAGAAGGGGATTGCGGCTCAGGTCAGGCTCTTCATCATCTCCGGCGAAAAGCATCTTGATGCCGGTGAAGATCAGGAACACAGCGAATACGTACAGCACCCAATGATAGTTTGATACGATCGTGGCACCCAGCCCGATCATGATCCCGCGCAGCACGATGACACCCAGAATGCCCCAGAACAGCACGCGGTGCTGATATTTCCTCGGGATGGCGAAGAAGCTGAAGATCAGCGCGATGACGAAGATGTTGTCGAGCGCGAGTGTCTTCTCCACCACGAACGCAGTGAGGTATTGCGCTGTGGCTTCGGGCGTCATCTGCCACCAGACGAAGCCGGCGAAGGAGAGGCCGAGCGTGATGTAGAAGAGCGACATCTTAAGGCTGGCCGCGATCTCGATCTCCTTGTCTTCCTTGTGGAAGACGCCGAGATCCAGCGCAAGAAGGGTCAGGACGATGCCGATGAACACCAGCCACATCCAGACCGGTGTTCCCATGAAGAGTGAAGTGAGTATATCCATATCCGAATCCGACCTCTGTTCCGCATAAAACGCGCGAGATCGGCGGATCGTGCCAGGGCCAACCTCGAGCAAGCTCGAAGTGGTCCGACATCACGGCGCAACGCCGTCAGAGGGGCCCGGTCCACGCTGGTAAGATAGCAAAGGCCGTGCCGCTTTCAACCGAGGCGGCTTAGGCGCGGCTGCGGCAAAATGCCCTTCATCACCTGCCTGCTCACGGCGCAACGGCTCGTCCGCCACCAGCAGACGAGTGCGCCACCCGCCCCGGTCAGACCTGACCGAACCGGCCATGGAGGCTCCGGGACGGAAACGATACGCACAGGATCGCATGCACGGGATGCGCGATCCACGCCGAACACGGCTCCGACCCAGATATCCGAGCCTGGCTGGAAGACGATGGATCCTGCGGTCATGTGGTGCCGTGAGCGATACCATCCTCTCAGGCAGTAATTTTCCGGCAGGACAGTCCGCGCAACTCTCCGATCAGGGGAAGGCGGCTTCCAGCAAACCGACGGCGCTGAGAACCTTCAGCTTTTCGCCGAAGCCGCGTGACATGAGAAGGCAGCTTCGCCATTCTGCCTCTGGCCGACCGTCGTCCTTCGACCGCGGCGGCATCGAAGGAGAGAGATCGAATGACCGCATTCCTGATCGCCGAGGTGAAGGTCACCGACGATTCGTGGGTTCCTGACTATGCCGCTCACGTCCATGACATCGCTGCCCGGCATGGCGGACGCTACCTTTCGCGCAGTGGGAACATCGAAACGCTGGAAGGCACTGCGACAGATGAGACGCTGATCGCCCTGATCCAGTTTCCCGATCGTGCCTCCGCCCATGCATTTGCCAATGACCCCGAGTATGCCCCTTTCGGGAAGGCGCGGCAGAAGGGGTCGTTCAGCCATTTCCGGGTAATCGACGATACGGATTTGGCGGGTGCCATTCCCTATCTGCCCAAGCCCTGAAAACATTCGCACCGTCCCGCCAGCCATTCGGACGCCCGGCCGGAGGCTCGGGTCGTGCTCAGGGCACGACCTGAGCCGCCGGTCGCGCGCGGCTAAGCGAGGGGAGGTCTGAAAAGCGAGGTCGTCAGCCGTGTGAAGACGATGCGGCGAGGAAGCAGCACCCTTGCGCACGCGGCCGGTTACGTGCCGCGCCTGACGCTCCGCTTCAACCAGAGCTTGAACAGGCTCGCCGAGGGTTTCTGATTTCTGCGCTCCGGCTGGACAATCCAGAAGCTTTCCTCGGTCGCCACCGGCGGCCCGAAAGGAAACCAGAGCTGCCCCGTCGCGATTTCCCGCTCCACGTAAAGCGCGGGAACCAGGGCAATGCCCAGACCATGGATCGCCGCCGATATAAGCGCCTCACTGTTATCGAACCGCGGCCCGATGATGGCCCCGCCATGTTTCTGGCCGGAGAGACGGAGCCACGTCAGCCACAGATTCGGTCGGCTGGCGTTCTGCAATGTCCGCATCGCGCCGAAGTCGAGATGTTCCGGCGCCTTGCCAATCGGGATCAGGGAAGGAGAGGCGACCGCAACGATCCGCTCCGCGACAAGCTCCTGGGCAATGGCACCGCGCCACGAACCACGACCGCGCAGGATGACCAGATCGGCGTCGGTATCCTCGAAATTGATGTAACCGTCCGTGTTTCCAAGCTCAACCATGACGGAGGAATTGGAGTCGATGAAGTCCGCGAGCCGTGGCGTCAGCCGGCGGGAGGCAAAGGCGGGCAAGGTGCGCACCAGCAACCGGTCGTCGAGCTTGCGGCCCCGGACTGTGTCGATCGACGCCTGCTCGATCTGATCCAGCAGGACTGTGATATCCGCGAGATAGCTGCTGCCCGCCTGCGTAAGAACGATCCGCGACCCGATCCTCTCGAACAGCCGTACGCCAAGCAGGCTCTCCAGATTGGTGATCCGCCGGCTCACACCGCTCTGGGTGATGGACATGTCTTCGGCAGCCTTGGTGAAACTGCCGTAGCGTGCCGCAGCTTCGAAGGCCTGAAGCGCGGAGAGCGAGGGAAGAAATCTGCGCATGGGTACCTCTCATGACTAGAAGTCATGACGACGTGCGCCTTTCAAGCGTTTTCAACGCTGCGGTCTCACGTCACATTGGCGCCGAACGCTCACGAGCAATGGCCTAGCTGAGCAGGAGAACGACCGATGCGGTTTACGCGCGACCGCCTTGTGAAACAGCTCTGAAGGCGTTCGCCGCCGCCAGCCCGCAACCCAGACGGAGACCGCGTACGCCATGCAGGCGGCAGCAGTGAGAAAACATGTCGTGGTGATCGGTGCCGGGATTATCGGCGCATCGGTTGCGCTGAGGCTCGTGCAGGAGGGACACCGGGTCACGATACTCGAACCCGGTGCGCCGGGGGGAACGCAGGCTGCAAGCTATGGCAACGGCGCGTTTCTGAGCCCGGCATCCATCATCCCGATGTCCGCGCCGGGCCTGTGGCGCAAGGTGCCCGGTTACCTTCTTGACCCAACCGGCGCGCTGACAATCCGTTGGCAGTATCTGCCGCGGCTCATGCCATGGCTCTGCCGCTTCCTGGCATCGGGATGGACCGAAGCCCGGGTCGAACGCACCGCCGA
Source organism: Haematobacter genomosp. 1 (assembly GCF_002196855.1). Lineage (GTDB taxonomy): Bacteria > Pseudomonadota > Alphaproteobacteria > Rhodobacterales > Rhodobacteraceae > Haematobacter. The sequence continues at coordinate 82,652 of NZ_NIPW01000007.1, forward strand.
AGTTCTGTCCGGATTGCTGCAGGATGCCCCCGAACGTCACGCTGCGCAGGCGGAGGCCGTCGGGAGAGCGGACCTCATACGACGCGACGGGCTGATCTACGCTTTCGCTGACCGCGATGCCTTTCGCCAGGACGCTTTCAGTTGGCGGCTGCGGGCGAAATTCGGGGTAAGAACTCGCGAACTGGAAGAACCTGAACTCCGCGCCTTCCTGCCGGATCTTTGGACCGGATACCGCTTCGGGATTCTTGTCGAGGATGGCGGGCATTGCCTTGACCCCGGCCATTATACAGCAGCACTTGTGGCGGGTGCCACACGACAGGGAGCGGAGCTTGTCCGTGCCGATGCCACCGGTTTCGACATCTCATCTGGGAAACTCCGGGCGGTCCGGGGATCGTCCGGCGATATCCTGTGCGACGCGGCGGTCATAGCGGCTGGTGTGCGGTCCAAACGGCTTGCTCGCGCGGCGGGGGACAGGGTGTCGATGGAGAGCGAGCGCGGATATTCCATCGAGATTGCCGATCCCGGGATCGCCTTGTCGGTGCCGGTGATGCCCCAGGATGGCAAGATGGCGAACACCATGACCGCGAATGGCCTGCGTGCCGCGGGTCAGGTCGAACTGGCGTCCGAGGATGCCCCCCCCGACTGGCGGCGCACGGATATCCTGCTGGAGCACCTGCGCCGGACCTGGCCAGGACTGGCCTCGCAGGAAACGCCGCGCCGGTGGCAGGGAAACCGGCCCTCCACACCGGATGGACGACCCGTCATCGGAGCAGCCCGCAGTTGCGCACAGGTCTTTCATGCCTTCGGGCATGGCCACATAGGGCTGGCCTCTGCGCCCATGACCGCGGAGATCGTGGCCGCCCTGATCGCGGGACGAGAGCCTCCGGTGGCCCTTGCACCTTTTTCGCCCGCAAGATTCGGTTAATGAGCCCCGCAGGACCGCGCATCACCCTTAACAATCTTCTGGAAAGGTCGGCCATTTAACCCGGGCTTACGTTGAAAGCCAGAAAATCTGTCCGGTCACGCGCCAAAACTTGCGGTTTCCGGGGCGCACCTCAACAGTGTGGGAAAGGCCTCCGCCTCAGGGCAACCGTGGAATGATTTTTCAGCAGCCCCGTGAGGAGAGGGCAAGCTCAAACCCGCGCTGGGGAGTTCCCCGGCCATCAGGCCAAAAACCGAGACCGCTGCGCGACCTGCCGTCTGAGACATTGCCGGGGGACCGAATATTGCCGTAGTGTTCTCAACGCCAGAGCCAGTAAGCTGACCTGCGCACGTCAGGATTTGCTTATTGTCAAAAGCCAGCAATAAACACGGGGGGAGAAATGTTCTTCCACGACGCACCCGCAAACTGGACGGCCAGCGGATTGGGCACCATGCTCCCAAACTGATGAGAAATCCACCATGGGATTTTCCGCCCGGCGTCGGACTACAAGGGGCCGCTTGCATCTCCCGGCCCTCTCCGACAGGAATGACTTTTTGTCATGAACGCGCGCGAATTCGGAAATGGGTGCAAGCGCCCCTTTCTGGCAAGATGAACAAGAAGGGCTGGCAAAGTCCCGCAAAAAAATCCGACCCAACAGTGAGACCTGACATGAAGACCATTTTCGCTGCCATCCTCCCTTCCGCTCTTCTGGCTGCCGCCGTCGCCGGCGCGGCGCAGGCGGAAAGCTGGGACATGCCGGTCGCCTATCCGGCGGACAACTACCAGACGAAGAACGACATTGCTTTCGCAGAGGATGTCAAAACCTGCTCGGGCGGCGCGTTGGAGATCACCGTCCACCCGGCGGGCTCGCTTTTCAAGGGTGACGAGATCAAGCGCGCGGTGCAGACGGGCGACGCCCAGATCGGGGAGCGTCTTCTGTCTGCCCACGCCAATGAGAATCCGCTATTTGCCTACGATTCCATCCCCTTCCTCGCCTCCTCCTTCGAGGCGTCCGATCGGTTGCGCGATGCCGCCGCGCCGGTGCTCGGCAAGTTGCTCGAATCGCAGGGCATGATGCTCCTCTACTCCGTGCCGTGGCCGGCGCAGGGCATGTATTTCAACAAGGAGGTCAATTCGGTCGCCGACATGGCCGGCGTCAAGTTTCGGGCCTATAACGCCACAACGGCCAAGGTGGCTGAACTCTCGGGCATGATCCCGACGCAGATCGAGGCGGCTGAGCTGAAACAGGCGTTCGCGACCGGCGTCGTTGCCGCCATGATTTCCTCCGGCGCAACCGGCGTGGACGAAAAGATCTGGGAAGACGTATCGCACTTTTACGATGTGAAGGCTTGGCTCCCACGCAATACCGTCTTCGTGAACGCCGCTGCATTCGCCGCTCTGCCCGCCGAAGTTCAGGACTGCCTCAAGTCCTCCGCCGCCACCGCGCAGACCCGTGGCACCGCGGAGGCGGCAAATCTTGCGCAGGGCTTCGTGGATACGCTGGCCAAGAACGGCATGACCGTCAGTGCGGGATCCGAACAGTTGTCGGCGGATATGTCGGAGATCGGAAACAAGATGACTGCTGACTGGCTCGCCATGACCGGCGCAGACGGCGCCGCCATCATCGACACCTACAAGTCGAACTGAGGAAGGACCCGGCCTTCGGGCCGGGGCAACCCCATATGGCAGAGCTTTCCTCCCCCCGTTCTTCCCTTTCCGGCGCCGCGGCCCCCGTCTGGGCCGGCAATCTCCGCCGCGGGCTTGACGCCATCTATGCATTGTGCGGCGCAGGGGCCGCGTTCGCGCTGCTTGCGCTGCTCATCATCCTCGTCGCGCAGATGGTGGCCCGCTGGTTGGGGATTATGTTTCCCGGCGGGGCGAACTATGCGGGCTACGCCATGGCGGCCGCCTCCTTTCTGGGTCTCGGCTATACCTTCTCGCGGAACGAACACATCCGGGTGAACCTCTTCGTGGACAAGTCCGGGAGCTGGCGGCGGGGTGTGGAGATCTGGAGCTACTCCATCGGGTCGGTGATCGCGGTCTTCTTTGCGTGGTATGCCGTGCGCACGCCGATGCTGAGCTACCGGTTCAACGATGTCTCGCAAGGGCAGGATGGAACACCGCTCTGGATACCTCAGATCGCCATGGCGGTCGGTGCGGTCATTCTGGCGGTGGCGCTGCTCGAAAATCTGATCCAGGTCTTGTTCACCCGCGGCTACGGCGTCGATGTCCCGCGCGACACATCGCTCCGGGATCACCTCGCTGGCCGCCCCTTGCGCATCCTGCTTCTCGGGCTCAGCCTGCTGATGGCCTGGGGCGCGCTTCGGGTGATGACCGGCTTCGATCCGCAGGCGACGGGTCTGAAGATCGGCGTCTTCCTGTTCGTGATGTTCCTGCTGCTCGGTTCGGGCGTCTGGGTGGGCCTTGCGCTGATGGGCGTGGCCTATGTCGGCATGATCGGCTTTACCTCGCGCAATCCCGGCTCATCGATGTCCATCACCACCTGGACAAGCGCATCGGGCTGGACACTGACATCGCTGCCCCTGTTCATCTGGATGGGCGAGATCCTGTATCGCACCCGGCTGAGCGAGGATATGTTCAAGGGGCTCGCGCCCTGGCTTGCGCGCTTTCCCGGCGGGCTTCTGCACACCAACGTCGTGGGATGCACGATCTTTGCGGCGGTCTCCGGCTCCTCGGCGGCGACGCTCACCACGGTGGGCAAGATGTCCATCCCGGAACTGCGCCGGCGCGGCTATCCCGAGTTCATGATCGTCGGCACACTCGCCGGGGCAGCAACGCTGGGCCTGATGATCCCGCCTTCGATGACCTTGATCGTGTATGGGGTTACGGTGCGTGAAAGCGTCACCAGCCTGTTCATGGCAGGTGTTTTCCCGGGGCTGGTGCTGGCGGCCATGTTCATGGCCTATATCGCCGTCTGGTCGGTGGTCCGACGGGATCAGACCCCCCCCGCAGAACCAAGGATGAGCTTTGTCGAAAAGCTGCGGAACTCTCTGCTGTTGCTGCCCGTCATCGCGCTGATCGTGCTTGTCATAGGCTCCATGTACCTGGGCTGGGCCACGGCGACGGAGGCTGCTGCCTTTGGGGTGATCGGGTCGCTGACACTGGCCGCGTTGCAGGGTTCGGTCACCTGGGCATCCTTTCGGGACAGCCTTCTCGGGGCGGTGAGGACGTCGGCCATGATCTCGCTCATCCTGATGGGGGCTGCATTCCTGACGCTGTCGATGGGCTTTACGGGGGTGCCGCGCGCGCTTGCCGGCTGGATTGCCGGGATGAACCTGTCGCCGGTGGCGCTGATCGCGGCGCTGACCGTCTTCTATATCATTATCGGCATGTTCCTTGACGGCATTTCGGCGGTCGTGCTGACCATGGCGATCATAGAACCCATGATCCGCGCAGCCGGGATAGACCTGATCTGGTTCGGCATCTTCATCGTCGTGGTGGTGGAGATGGCGCAGATCACACCGCCAGTCGGGTTCAATCTCTTCGTGTTGCAGGCCATGACCCGCCATGACATGGGCTACATCGCCCGCACCGCCTTCCCGATGTTCCTCATCATGATCCTGATGGTGGGCGTGCTGGTGGTGTTCCCCGGTCTGGCGACCTGGCTGCCGGCCGTCATGATGAAGAGCGGGAATTGAACGTCAGCTCTCCGTTCGACTGGCTCGGCCGGCATGCCCGGCCGATCCTCCCCGCGGGCCTGCTGCTCGTCGCACTGCTTCCCTCCAGCGGCGGCAGGCTCACTCCCCTGCTGCCCTGGCTGGTTGCGGCGCTGATCGCCATGTCCTTTGCCCGGATCGACCTGCGGCCCCTGCTGGCCGACGCCCTCAACCCCCGGCGTGCGGCGGGGCTGCTGATCCTGCTGATGCTTTCCCAACCGGCGCTCGCCCTGCTGCTCTCGCAGATGGGTCGCGCCATCGGTCTGTCGCAGGAGGCCCTGCTGGCGACCGTCGTCTTCGCCGCGGCTCCCCCGCTGAGCTCCGCCCCCGCGATCGCGCTGATGCTGGGTTATGACGCGCGGCTCGCGATGCGGGTGATGTTGACGGGAACGCTGCTCTCTCCGGTAATGGTTCCCCTGAGCTTCTGGATGGCAGACCTGTCCGGCACGCTGCCCCTTGAGATCGCTCTGAGGACCGGCGCCATGCTGGCGGGCGGCGTTCTTCTTGGTCTGGGAATGCGCCGATTGCTCGGGCCCGAGCGTCTGGTGGCCAATGCCCGCGCGCTTGACGGCGTGGCGACCGCGCTGATGCTGGTGTTCCTGCTGCCGGTGATCGACGGGCTTGGCGCGCGCATCCTCTCCATGCCGGGACTGGCGCTGGAGCTTGCCGCGCTGGCCTGCGCTCTGAATTTCGGCGGTAACCTGCTGCTTCGAACGCTTGCAAGGGGCCGCGTCTCCGGCCCCTCCGCGGCAAGTGCGGGGCTGGTGTTCGGCAACCGTAATGTCTCGGTCGTTCTTGCGGCGCTGCCGGATCCGACAGTCGCTTTTTTCGTCGGCCTGGCCCAGTTGCCGATTTACCTGACGCCTGTCCTGCTTGGCTTTTACGACCGGTTTGTGACCAGATGTCGCCTTTCATCGGAATCCTGAGCCTCGACACGCGCTTCCCGCGGATCATGGGCGACGCGGGAAATCCCGCGAGTTACCACATGCCCGCGCGCGTGCGGGTGGTCAGCGGCGTCAGCAGTCCCGACATCGTCCGTGATGAACGCCCGTCGGCAGAGGTGGTGGCACGCTTCATCGCTGCCGCGCGCGAACTGGAGGCTGAGGGCGCGGTGCTTATCACCTCGACCTGTGGATTTCTCATCCTCGTTCAGGACGACATCGCCCGAGCCGTTCGGGTGCCGGTGCTGCTTTCCGGCCTCACGCTGATCCCCGTCATACGCCGGCTGACGGGGGATCGGCCCCTGGGGATTCTGACGGCGTCCGCGCGCAGTCTCGGGACGGAGGCCCTTGCGAAAGCCGGATGCTCCGGCTTGCAGATACATGTCGCCGGCATGGAGCAGCACCGGATTTTCGCTGAAACCTTCCTCACACCCAAATCCGCGCAGCCCGCGGCGCTGGACCGCGCGGCCATGGGTGCGGCCGTCACGGAGGTCGCGCGAACGATGGTTGCCGCCCAGCCGGATATCGCCGCCCTGATTCTCGAGTGCGGAAATCTGCCCCCCTATGCGGCGCAATTGCGGGCAGCGGTCGGGCGGCCTGTGTACTCGATTCTCGATGGAGCACGTCTTATCGCCTGACCGCCGATCAGGAAGTGAACCCTCCGGGGGTTCCCGGTCACATCAAGGGGCCTGGGCGAGCTTCGAGGGGCGCCGGAGCGATCCTGCATATCCCCCCGCGTTCCGCTCCCCATTGCAAACCTGTCTCCGTGTGAGCGCTCCGATCTCCATCCGGTGCGACCATGGATTGTCTGACAATAATCCTCTTGGTAAGATCATCGGGCAAATGCTGCCGCAGCTCGACAGCGGCGGAAGGAGATGAGCATGACACATACACTCGAACGGGCGGGACTATCGAACCGGGCCCTGGCCATGGCGGACCGGGTGGAGCGGTTCGTTCTGGATGTCGTCGCCCCATATGAGAAGGATCCGCGCCGCACGTCCCACGGACCGAGCGATGAGCTGGTCACGGAACTGAAGGCGCTGGCCCGTCAGGCGGGCGTGCTCACCCCGCACATCCTGCCCGACGGAAGCCACCTGACGCAGAGGGAAACGGCGGCGGTGCTGATCCGCTCGGGGCTGTCTCCCCTTGGTCCCCTGGCCTGCAACACGGCAGCGCCGGATGAGGGGAACATGTACCTGCTGGGCCATGTCGCCGCCCCCGCCCTGAAGGAGCAGTTCCTTCAACCGATGATCAGGGGAGAGAAACGCTCCTGCTTCCTGATGACCGAACCTGCCGAGGATGGCGGCGCGGGCTCGGATCCGTCGATGATGCTGACCACGTGCCGGCAGGATGGCAACCACTGGGTCATCGACGGGCGCAAGACCTTCATCACCGGAGCGGACGGCGCGGGCGTAGGCATCGTCATGGCAAAATCGGACGAGGGCGCCTGCATGTTTCTCGTCGATCTTCCGCATCCCTCGATCCGCATCGAGCGGGTGCTGGATACGATCGACAGCTCCATGCCGGGTGGCCATGCCACGGTGCGGATCGACAATCTCCGGCTGCCCGCGGATCAGATGCTGGGTCAAAGCGGCGAAGGCTTCCGCTACGCGCAGGTCCGGCTGTCCCCCGCGCGGCTCAGCCATTGCATGCGCTGGCTCGGAGCCTGCATCCGGGCGAACGGGATCGCCACCGCCTATGTCAACCGCAGGATGGCGTTCGGCAAGCCGCTCATCGACCATGAGGGTGTCGGGTTCATGCTGGCAGAGAACATGATCGACCTGAAACAGGCCGAGCTCATGATCTACTGGTGTGCCGATGTGCTGGATACCGGCACTCTCGGCACGGCGGAAAGCTCCATGGCCAAGGTCGCGGTGTCGGAGGCCCTGATGCGGGTGGCAGACCGCTGCGTGCAGATGATGGGGGGGCAGGGCGTCACCGAAGATACGATCGTCGAGCAGGTCTTCCGGGAGATCCGTGCCTTCCGCATCTATGACGGGCCGACGGAGGTGCACAAATGGTCGCTCGCCAAGAAGATCAAGCGCGACTGGAAGAAGGGACAGGCGGTATGAGCGCGACGGGCGGCGACGCCAACCTCGGCGCAGGTCCGGTGCGGGAGGGCTTCCACTTCGACGAGGCCGCTCTGAGCCGCTGGATGGCGGAAAACGTGGCGGATTTCGCCGGCCCGATGACGGTATTCCAGTTCAACGGCGGCCAGTCCAACCCGACCTACCGGCTCCACACACCGAACCGCGACTATGTGCTCCGCCGGAAACCGGCGGGGCAGCTCGCGGCCGGTGCCCATGCGGTGGACCGGGAGGCGCGGGTGCTTGCGGCGCTCGGAGGCGCGGGCTTCCCCGTGGCACATGTCCATGGCCTGTGCATGGATGAAACCGTCATCGGCAGCTGGTTCTATGTCATGGAGCTGGTGGAGGGGCGCATCTTCTGGGATGCGGGGTTCATCGAACTGCCGAAGGCGGAGCGGCGCGCCTACTACGAGGAGATGAACCGGACCATCGCGCGCCTTCACGGCTTGGACTATGCCGCGATCGGGTTGGGTGATTACGGCAAGCCGGCCAACTATTTCGAGCGGCAGATCACCCGCTGGACCAAATCCTACCTCGCCGATACCGATGCGGGGCGGGATCCGGGAATGGACCGGATCGTGGAATGGCTGCCGACAGCCATCCCCCCGGGGGATGAGACGAGCCTCGTTCACGGCGATTTCCGCTGTGACAACATGATTTTCCATCCGACGGAGCCCCGTATCCTCGCCGTGCTGGACTGGGAGCTTTCCACTCTTGGCCATCCGCTTGCGGATTTCGCCTATCACGCGATGATGTACCGAATGCCGCAGGACATCGTGGCAGGCATCGGCGGGCGGGATCCCGTGGCGCTCGGCCTGCCGACGGAGGAGGAGTATATTGCGATGTATTGCCGAAACACCGGCCGAAGCGGCCTTCCGCACTACGACTTCTACATCGCGTTCAACTTCTTTCGCATGGCCGCGATCTTCCATGGGATCAAGGGCCGCGTTGCGCGAGGGCAGGCCGCTTCCGCCAATGCCGCGCAGCGGGTGCAGGCCTATCCCCGGCTTGTGACCCTTGCTCTTGAGGCAATGAACAACTGCCGCTGAACCGAGATGCCGCAGCCTGCCCGGAACTTTCCTCAAGGGGAGTGCCGGCGCTGCCTCCTGACGCGGGCTGCGGCCGGTAGGTTGCTGGCGCAATGAGGGAAGCGCATGCGTAGAAGACAGCGATCAGGCGCAAGGGTATCCGCCACATCCACTGCCAGTGTGTAGTGCGCATTGAAAGGGGCACGGCTACGATCAAGAGGTTGGACGCCTAAGGTCATTGAGACTGGGCAGGAGATGCCAAGGAAATTGATCATTGCCAGCACATCGATGGTGGCCGGGATGTGAGAAAGCGGGCAGCGCGGAGACCCCAGGTATCGCAGCGGTGCCCGCCTTCGTCCTAGAAGGGCGGGAAGCACGGCAGCGGGGCATAGGGATTGGCACCCACCTCCTTTGATCTCTGCTCATTCCGATGTGAATATGGGGTGTGAAAATTCGCTCCTTGTACCCGAATACTGCCGAAACTTGGGTTCCAGGAAAAAGGGGGGCTGGATCGAGCCTCCCTTCCGTCCTGCACCAAGCCTCGCAAAACCTGTCATCGGCGGACGACCGGCGAAGTGCGGCGCGAGTAATCCAGGCGTCAGCGGGCACGATCAAAGACACCGCGCGCTCGCGGCAGCACCGGGTTGCCGATGAATGGCATCGGAAGACCCACGCCACTGCCGAATGCCAGCCGCGTTCTTATCCTACGACGAATACTGAGCCGAGCAGCCTGCCGAGCCGGCGCCAATCCACCAAAATTCCGGCAAATGCTGATTCCTGAGCCGAACTACAGTCCCAGCAGCAAATACATCTGTATGGCGCAGCGCCCTGCCGGGGCTCTGTGGATGTCACTAGCTTATCATCATGGCCGAGCGTTCGATGCCAATGCGCGCGGCGACACCGACCGGGTGACATCTTCCGCGACGACCAGTCGCGGCAGTGGATGCGCTGCAGGACCAGTGACGGAGCATACGAGGTCCGATCAGCCATAGCGCCCGCAACTTCATCTCAGACGACGGGCAAAGACCAGCGTTGCCCATCGAAAACTCCAGCCGCCGATGACCGGACCACCTGAACCGCATCGATTCCACTCATCAGTTCGACGGCGAACTAGGCCCAATTGCGGCGAACGCGGAACGATCAGGGGTTTCTAGCCCGCGTCCACTCTCAAGGTCCGCGATCCTGCCGGTCGTGGTATTTGCACGGAAAGGCGTTGCAACAGGACCTGGCCCTCACTTATCGCCTGTGCTTGAGCAGCCGATCATCTCAAGCAAGCTCCGTCGATCACAGCGTTCCATGCTATGGGACTTGCGGGAACCCCCGGGGGGCCGCTGGCGCCATAGCAGGGCCGCCTCTCTGCCTAGGAAAATGGACGTTACGCGCAAAGCGCCCCCTTTCCATGCTCACCACACAGCGCCTGGCAGCACGTCGAGCGGAATTTTCAGATAACGTATGCCGTTCGACTCCGGCTCGGGCAAACGGCCCCCGCGGAGGTTTACCTGAAGGGCGGGCAGGATCAGCTTCGGCATCGGAAGGGTCGCATCCCTCGCCTTGCGGAGCGCAAGAAACCCGGCCTCACCCTGCCCCATGACATGCGGGTTTTCGCGTTTCTGTTGTGCCGGCGTACTTTCCCAGCGCGGATGACGGCCACCCGGCAGGTAATCGTGGCCCGTGAACAGCCGCGTCTCATCCGGCAGGGCGAGAATGTCGCAGATGGACCGCCAGAGCGCCTCTGCGCTTCCACCGGGAAAATCGGCGCGCGCCGAACCGCCATCCGGCATGAAGAGCGTATCATGGATGAAGGCCGCATCCCCGACGATATAGGTGATCGAGGCGAGCGTATGACCGGGAGACGCCATCACGCGCCCTTCGAGCGAGCCGATGCGGAACGTATCGCCCGGCGCGAACAGCCGATCCCACGGCGATCCGTCCATCGGAAAATCCGCGAGGTTGTAGATGTCGCGCCAGAGTTTCTGAACTTCCAGCACCTGCGCACCAATCGCCATCGGTGCCCCCGTGCGTTCGCGGAGATAGGCGGCGGCGGAGAAATGATCGGCGTGGGGATGGGTGTCGAGAATCCACTCTACTTTCAGTTCCTGCGCAGCCACATAGGCAAGCAGCCTGTCGGCGTTTTCCGTTCGGGTGGCTCCCGATTTCTCGTCGAAATCGTGCACAGGGTCGATGATGGCGCAGCAGCGCGTCGCGGGGTCGCTCACGACATATTGGACGCTGGAGGTCCGGGGATCGTAGAACCCCTCCACGACAGGCGAACGGGCCGCATCACGCTCCAGCCACGCCGACGCAAGCGCCAGGTCGTGTCCCCGTTCCTGCCCGAAGGCGATCACCTCCGCGGGGGACATCCTGCCCGCGAGCGCTTCGGCGAGCACATGGAGCAGCAGCGCACGCTGCCCGGTGGCACAATATGCAAGTACCTGCCCCGGCCCGGCGGTAGCACGGGCGAAAGCGGCGATATCGGCCCGGGTTATTGCCTCCACCCGGACAGGAATGAAGTCGTAGGCCAACCCCGCCGCGAGCGCCTGCTGCTCCGTACCCGAGCCGAAGTGACGGGATGCCTCATCCTTCGGCAGCAGGTCGACTATTCGCGCGAATCCCGCCTGCGCGATGGTGGGAAAATCGGCGGGGTCGGGCTGACAGAAGATGCTGAGCCGATCGGAAATGCGCGAGATCTTCAAGATTGTCTCCTCGGATCGACGAACATGATCGAAATGGCGCATCCTTACCATAAAATGGCCGGTGCCGCACCGCTGCGCAGCGGGACAGTATTTCCCCGACCTGCGTGGATATCACGCTTGGTAGATGAAAATTCCAGCAAAGCGACCGATGATGAAACACACACATGGTATGCTCCCGAAATACAGAATAGCCGAAAATGCGGTTCTCGAGCACATTTCCCCGGCCTTCGCTCAGACCTCGGGAGAATTCCGCCATGCCGCTTCGCCTCACCCTCGCGCTTGCAGGTTTGCTTGCTTCCGCCGCCTTCCCCGCGCTGGCGGAAGACCTGCGTATCGGCTGGCAGCAGATCGTGGAACCCGCCCGCGTCGCGCAGGCAGACGGCGCCTATGAGAAGGCGACCGGTGCCGAGATCACCTGGAGCCTGTTCGGCGGGGGTGCGGATGTGATCGCAGCGATTGCATCGGGCGCCATCGACATCGGCTATGTCGGTTCCTCGCCTCTCACCGCCGCCGCCTCCCAAGGTCTGCCGATCGAGGCCATCTACATCGTCGGAAACATCGCCGAAGCCGAGGCGCTGGCGACGAAGGGCATCACCACCCCTGCCGATCTGAAGGGCAAGAAGATCGCCACGCCCTTCGTCTCCACCGCCCATTATTCGCTGCTCACCGCGTTGAAGCACTGGGGCATCCAGCCCACGGAGGTGAGCCTGCTGAACCTCCGCCCGCAGGAGATTGCGGCCGCGTGGGAGCGGGGGGATATCGACGGCGCCTATATCTGGGATCCCGTGCTCAACCGCATCAAGTCAACCGGCGGCACCGTGATCGCCGACAGTTCGGACGTGGCGTACTGGGGCGGTCCGACCTTCGACGCGTGGATCGTGCGGAAGGATTACGCCGCGCAACACCCCGAAATCGTCGCGGCTTTCGTCAAGACGACGGGGGATGCAACGGACAGCTATCTGAATGATCCTGCCGCCTGGGGAGAAGGCTCGGAGGCGGCGGAAAAGATCGCCAGGCTCACCGGTGCTCCTGCCGCCGATGTGCCGGCCCTTCTTAAGGGTTATGCTTTCGCCGGGCTGAAGGATCAGGTTTCGCCTGCCTTTCTGGGCGGAGCGACAGCGGCAGCGCTGAAGGCCACCGCTGCCTTCCTGCAGGAGCAGGGGTCCGCCCGGGCACTGGAGGATTACGGCCCCTATGTAAACGCGAGCTTTGCCGAAACTGCCCTCAAATGAACCGGACGGGCACACCCTTTTCGCGGCTTGAGGCAGAATGTCCCTCCTGAGTCTTCAGCATGTCTCTCTCCATTATGGACCGGCCGGCACGACACCGGCGGTCCTGAACGGCATCAACCTCAATCTTTCGCGGGGGGAGTTCATCTCCATCATCGGCCGTTCCGGGTCGGGCAAGACTTCTCTCCTCAATCTCGCGGCGGGCTTCGTCTTTCCCAGCGCGGGCCATGTCATCATCGACGGAAACCCTGTGACCGGGCCGGGGCCGGAGCGCGCAGTGGTCTTTCAGGACGACGCGCTCTACCCATGGCGCACCGTGAAGGAAAATGTCGCCCTGCCGCTTAAGCTCGCAGGTCGCCCGGCGTCGGAGCGGGAAGCGCGCGCCCGGGAGCTTCTTGCCGCCGTGGGGCTGGAAGGCGCGGGCGACAAGCGGGTCTGGGAACTGTCCGGTGGCCAGCGGCAACGCGTGGGCATCGCCCGGGCCCTTTCGGGGCGACCGGAGTTCCTGTTGATGGACGAGCCGCTCGGCGCGCTCGATGCAATGACGCGCGACCAGATGCACGAACTTCTCCTGCGCCTGTGGAAAGAGAGCCATGCCGGGGCGCTGCTCATCACGCACAGCGTCGAGGAGGCGCTGTTTCTTTCGACGCGCGTGGTCGTTCTCGCGCCGAATCCCGGGCGGATCGCGCTCGTCGAGGAGGCGGAGTTCGGCTGTCGGTTTCTTCAGGGGGAGGACCCGCGCAAACTGAAATCGGAGCCGGGGTTCATCACTGCCCGCGAACGGCTCGTGGCGGCGATCTACAGGAGAGACGGGGATGGCTGAGACGACGCTGCATATCGCCTCCAGCGGCAGCCGCAAGCGACTGCCCTTCGGGGCCTTTATCGGAATCCTCACGGTGGCGGCGCTGCTTGCCCTCTGGGCAGCGGCATCCGGCCTGGGCTGGACCTCACCCGTGTTCCTGCCATCCCCCTCCCGCGTGGCGGATGCGATCCTGACCGCCGCGACGACCGGCTATGCCAATGCGACGCTCTGGCAGCACATGGCCGCAAGCCTCTGGCGGGTGTTCGCGGCGCTCGTCTGCACGCTCGCCATCGGCGTTCCGGCTGGTCTGCTGATCGCGACCTCTCGCGTCGGTCGGGGGATTCTCGACCCGCTTATCGAGTTCATCCGCCCCCTGCCCCCGCTGGCCTATCTGCCGCTCATCATCATCTGGTGCGGTATCGGCGAGGCGTCCAAGATCCTCGTCATCGGTATTGCCATGCTGGCCCCTATCGTCATCTCCACCGTATCCGGCGTCCGCGCGGCCGGTGAGAGCCAGATCCGCGCCGCCCGTGCCTTCGGCGCAACTCCGTGGCAGATGATCCGCGAGGTCATGTTTCCCGCAGCCCTCCCCTCGATCTTCACCGGCGTTCGCATCGCGCTCGGCGCGGGCTGGACGACGCTCGTCGCGGCGGAACTGGTCGCGGCGACGCGGGGATTGGGCTATATGATCCAGTCTGCGGCACAGTTTCTGGTGACAGACATGGTGATCGCTGGGATTCTCGTCATCTCCGCACTGGCGACGCTGTGCGAGATTGCCCTTCGCTATGCGGAACGGCGGCTGCTCCCCTGGGTGGGAAAGACCTGACCAATCGCCGGAGTGACGGTTTATCATCACGGACGCTTGACATCTGAAGCCAAAGACCATCGTCAGACCCGGAGTGTAACAACGACGGAGACGGACAGTGGACAATCTGGAACAGACGCTCGGGGCTATCGGCTCCGTCATCTGGGGGCCGTGGCTGCTGATACCCCTGCTGCTCGGAACCGGGCTTTACCTGACAATCCGGCTGGGCGGCATCCAGATCGTCCGGTTGGGCGCGGCCCTGCGGCTTGGCCTCATCACGCGCAAGGATGATGGAGCCGAAGGCGATATCTCCCAGTTTCAGGCATTGACGACCGCCATGGCGGCGACTGTGGGCACGGGCAATATCGTGGGCGTGGCGACCGCCATCGCCATCGGCGGGCCGGGCGCGCTGTTCTGGATGTGGATGACGGCGCTGCTGGGCATGGCATCGAAATATACCGAAGCGTTCCTGGGCGTGCGGTTCCGGGTAACGGATGCGGCGGGCGAGAAGTCCGGCGGCCCGCAGTATTACCTCGAGCGTGGCATCAGGAACGGCTTCGGCAAGTTTCTGGCCATCTGCTTCTCCATCTTCACCGTCTGCGCCTGTTTCGGCATCGGCAACATGACGCAGGGCAACTCCATCGCGTCCAATCTGGAGCGGAGCTTCTCCGTGCCGCTCTGGCTGACCGGGGCAATTCTGGCGGTAATGACGCTGATCGTGCTCGTGGGCGGGATCAAGTCCATTGGCCGCGTGACTGCCGGCCTCGTTCCGGCGATGATCCTGTTCTACGTTCTGGGCGCGCTCTATATCCTGGCCACGAACATCGGCTCGGTGCCCGCCGCCTTTGCAGAGGTCTTCCGCTCCGCCTTCACCGGCTCCTCCGCCGTGGGAGGTTTCATCGGCTCCAGCATCATGATCGCCATCCAGTATGGTGTGGCGCGGGGGATTTTCTCCAACGAATCCGGTATGGGTTCCGCCGCCATCGCCGCCGCCTCCGCCCAGACGACGCATCCGGTTCGGCAGGGCCTGGTCTCCATGACACAGACCTTCATCGACACGATCATCGTGGTATCCTGCACGGGTCTTGTCATCATCACCACCGGCGTCTGGAATCAGGTGGACCCCGCGACCGGCGCACAGATCTCGCCCGCGATCATGACGGGCGAGGCTTTCAGTCATGGCCTGCCCGGAGAGTGGGGGCACTGGGTCGTGACCATCGGGCTCGTGCTCTTTGCCTATTCCACCATTCTCGGCTGGGCTTACTACGGCGAGCGAAATGTGGAGCGGCTGATCGGCCGGCGGGGGGTCATGCCGTTCCGCGTGCTCTTCTCCCTCGTCGTGTTCTTCGGCTGCACCGTGCAGCTTGGCGTGGTGTGGAATTTCTCCGACGTCATGAACGGGCTGATGGCCATTCCGAACCTGATCGGCCTGCTGATCCTCTCCGGCCTCGTCGCTCGAGAGACACGGGCCTATCTCCGTCACGATCCGAAGCTCGAGGCGTCGCGCGTCGAGATCGAGCGCTTCATGACGGGCGAGCCGGGCTGGGAGGAATGGCAGACGTCCGAGCGGACGGCCGTTCACCGCTGACATGTCGAAGGGCGGCGGCATCCGAAGCCGGCGCCCTTCAATTCGCTTGGGAACTATTACCATTATCGGTTAATCTCGCAGCATTTGAAGCGCAGGGTGCGGCCATGATTTTTCCGCTTTTCCAACAATCGACATTTGCTCTGGCGCTTGTATTGGCCGGTCTGCTCACCAGTCCGGCCCAAGCCCAGATGAACACGGACGAAGATGAGATGCAGCGCTGCGTCTGGCAGTGCCTGTATCACAATCCGGGCGCCTCGAACCCGCGCTATCACGCCTGCGTAAAGCAGATGTGTGAAACTCCACAGACGCCGCCTTCCCCACGCTCTGCCGTCGTGCCCAGAGCGCAGTGGAAATACGGCGCGGCCCGGAGCGGCGAGCATTTTGCAGGCGTGGATGTGCCGGGCGGGTCGCTCACCTATCTCTGCAGGCCGGACGGCAGCGGATTGGTGGGCGTCGGCGGTATCGGTGGCTCCGGCGCAAAAGCGGAGCTTCGCGTGGATGACAGGCCGACCGGGCTGCATTTCTCGCCGCGGGGCAGCGCGCTCTTCGCCGATCTCCGGGCAGGAGCCTCCATATCGCGCATACTCATGGCGGGACGGACAGCGGAGGTCAGGGACACCGCCACCGGCCGCGCCCTCACCTTCCCTCTTGGCGGTTCCGCCGCAACCATCGCGCAGGCGATGAAAGGTTGCGGCATCGCGCATTGACATCGTCAGGCGGGCAGCCTGCGGCCCGGGCCTTTTATTCGCCGACGACAACCAGTCGCCGGGCTTCCAGTGGCGGCAGAAAGGCGCGGCTGAACACCTGCTCCGCTGTGGGCAGGGCGGTGAGCTGATACCCCTCTCCGACGATCGCGATGGAGCGGGTCAGTCGCGCATCGTCCAGATCGCCAAGGCCGATCCGATCCGCCTCCTCCGACTGCATCAGGTTGCGGTAGGCAAACAGCATCCGCTCCCTCTCCAGCTCCGCGTTGGCAAGGTTGTCATAGGCGGTGATCGCCTCCACACCCGCCTGAGTATCTGAGCCGATCTCCACCGCCGCGCGGTTGATGGCGCGTACCAGCCCTGCGACGGCCTCCGGGTGCTCTTTCGCCATCTTCTGCGAGACCATGACCCCGTTGGAATAGAGGTCGAGACCGAAATCACCGAAGTTCAGCCAGTTGTAATCCTCCGCCGGGTTCTGCCGGTTGGCGATCAGGTTGAACCAGCTGGTGATATTGAAGATCAGCGCGCCGTCGATATCGCCCTTGATGAGCATCGGCTCCTGCAGGTTCGGCGCCATGTTGGTGACGGCGACCTTGTCCATGTCCACATTGTTCACCCGCCCCAGGACGGTCACCAGACGTGTCGTGGGCGTGCCCTGCGCCCCGCCCAGGGTCTTGCCCTCCAGATCGGCGGGTGTTTTTATCCCCGTCTCCTTTTTTGAGACGATGGCAAAGGGCGGCTTGCTCCACATCTGATAGACCATGAGCGGGGTCTCATCAGGCCGGGTGGCAGCGTTCTGGATGATCGCGTTGATGTCGCCGAAGCCGGCGTCGTAAGTGCCCGACATGATCCGCGTGACCGTGGCGGCGGACCCTTCCCCCTGATCGACGGTGACATTCAGCCCCTCCTCCTTGAAGTAGCCCTTGGAGAGGGCGAGCAGGATCGGGGCGTCGGACCCTTGGGTCTTCCAGCCCAGCGTGAAGCGGACATCCGTATCGGCATGAGCAGCGCCGGTGAGACAGAGGCCCAGGATCAGGCCGGTAAGGCTCTTGCAGAACATGGCAGTTCTCCGTGTTGGAAGGGGAGCAGGAAATCAGGCAGCAAGACCATCCGCGCGCCGGTCGGCCCATCCGACGACACGGCGCTCGACCAGCGAGAAGATCGCGTAGAGGGCGACACCCATGACGGCGAGGATGAACAGCCCCGCAAAGACCAGCGGCACGTCGAAGTTGGAGGAGGCGGCCATCATGACATTGCCGATCCCCTTGTTGGAGGCGACCGTCTCCGCCAGCACGGTGCCGACGAAGGCGAAGGTCGCGGCGATCTTCAGCGAGGCAAAGAAGAATGGCATCGTCCGGGGCAGCCCGACATTCAGCAGGATATCGAGCTTGGAGGCTCCGAGCGAACGCAACACATCCTCCAGCTCCGGCTCGGTGGTCGCAAGCCCGGTGGCGATATTGACGACGATGGGGAAGAAGCACATCGCGAGGGCCGTCAGGATCGCCGGCACCGGACCGACCCCGAACCACAGTACAAAGATCGGCACGACCGCGACCTTCGGAATGGAGGAGAAACCGATGAGGAGCGGATAGGCGGTGTCATAGGCGATGCGGGACGTGCCGATCATCGCCCCGATCACCACGCCTACCGCGACCCCCAGGGCAAAGCCGATCATCGTCGTCCAAAGGGTCTGCATCATATGCGGCCAGAGAACCGGCATCCGCCGGATCATCACCTCGAATACCTGGCTCGGGCGCGGGACGATCAGGTCGGAGACGTTCAGCGCGATGCACAGCACCTCCCACGTCGCGAAGAACAGCACGATCAATCCGGCAGCCCAGAGATGGCGTCTGACACGATAGCTCATATCGCCGCCTCCGAGGCCATGCGCGCCTCGGTGATCCGCTCCCGAAGGCGCTGGTTCAACGCCACGAAATCCGGTGCAAATGTCATTTCAACCGTCCGGGGGCGCGGGAATTCGACCGGGCTATCATCGATGATCCGGCCGGGGCGCGCGCTCATCACGCAGATGCGGGAGGCGAGGAAGCCTGCCTCCTTGAGATCATGGGTAACGAGCAGCACCGTTGGACGGCGCTTGATCCACAGATCCTGCATCGTGCTCCAGAGCTCCTCCCGCGTGAACTGGTCCAGCGCGCCAAACGGCTCGTCCAGCAGCAGAAGGCTTGGCTCATGGATCAGCGCACGGCAGAGGTTCGCCCGCTGGAGCATCCCGCCCGAAAGTTGCCATGGGTAATGTCCGGCGAATTTCGACAGGCCGACATCTTCCAGCAGCGCATGTGCCCTGTCGCGATACTCGCCACGCTTCTTGCGTTGATAATCCTGCCGGAACGGCCGCACGATGCGAAGCGGCAGCATGACGTTCCGCTCGATGGTGAGCCACGGAAGCATGGTCGGGTTCTGGAACGCCATCCCGACGCGCAGCGCCTTTGCCGTCACTTCCCGCCCGCCCACCATCACGGCTCCTCCGGTCGGTGCCAACAGCCCGGACGCAAGCCGCAGGATGGTGGACTTTCCACAGCCAGAGGGGCCGACCAGTGCCAGAAACTCCCCTTCCGCGATACGCAGCGTCGTCGGCTGCAGCGCCTGAATACGCTTCGTACCGGCGCCAAAGGACACCGAAGCCCCCGATAGCTCGACTGCCGGTGCGCGTCTGGATGCCGATTGGGCAACGGTCGAAGGCATGAAAACTCCCATATGGATTGCATGTATGTATTGCATGCAATCTGAGGAAACATTCATGCGTACCGATGAAATGTCCAAGCGCGTCTAAATGCACGGCGGCAAAACTCTTATGACTGCATAGTGACGCGCCGAATATTCGCTGCTTGCTGTATTATTGGGCGATTACACAACGAGAAGCTCCCCCGCGGCCTTATCATTCATAAAACAATATATGCATATAACGCCGTCGGTGCAGGATCGCATACAGAGGAGGAGCGCATGAAGCGCCCTCTCAGCTCCGGGCCTGGTCCGTCCGGCTATCGCGAAGCGGAGCGCGGCTCCGGTCATTGCCCGCATCCGTCAGCTTGGACAACAGGGCCAGGAACGTTCCCCGCTCCTCCTGCCCCAAGGCATCCACGATGTCCGCCTGCACCTTTTCCACCCAAGGCAGCGCTGTCGCGAGCAGGTCATCGCCGGCTTCGGTCAACCGGATCTCCCGCGCGCGACGATCCCGCACGCTGACCTCACGATGGACCAAGCCTTTCTGCTCCAGCCGTTCTACCACGCCCCCCAGCGTGACCCGGTCATAGGCGATCAGCCCGGCCAGCGTCGCCTGGTCTATGCCCGGATTATCCCGGATCGTGGTGAGGGCCGCGTACTGTACCGGCGTGAGGTCCAGCCCTGCCTCCGCCATGCGCGCCGCAAAGAGCGCGACCGCTATCTGCTGAAGACGGCGGATCAGATGCCCGGGGAGTGTGTAGAGGCTGCTCATGCCGCTTCCTAGCGTGCCGCCACGTCGCGGCTCAAGCGCCATTTAAAAAGTATGCTTACTTATATTGATAAGTAAGCTACATAATTACGGGATGGTGGCCGGGGATGCCGCCTTGCAAAGCGAACCTGTGGGAGGGAATACAACATGACAACCGAAGCGGCGGCAGAACGCCGCCGGAGACGAACCGTCGCCTGGGTCGTGGGCCTTTCGATGGCCGGACTGATGTTCGATGGCTACGATCTCGTGGTCTATGGCACGGTGGTGTCCACCTTCCTGCGCGATCCTTCGCATCTCGGTCCCGTCGATCCCGCACTGGCTGGCGCGCTTGGGAGCTATGCGCTTCTCGGTGTGCTGGTGGGTGCGCTGCTGGCGGGCAGTTTCGGCGACCGGCTCGGGCGGCGGAGGATGATGCTCGGGGCCTACGCGTGGTTTTCCATCGGCATGCTCATTACCGCGCTGACGCATACAGCCCTGATGTTCGGCATCTTTCGCTTCTTGACCGGCCTTGGAGTGGGCGCGCTGCTCGCGACGACGGCGGCACTGGTTTCCGAATATGCGCCGCCCGGCAGAAAGAACCTGTACAACGCGATTACCTACAACGGTGTACCGCTTGGAAGCCTCGCCGCCGCGGCTCTCGCGATCCTGCTGCTCGACCAGATCGGCTGGCGCTGGATGTTCGCGATCGGCGGGCTGCCGCTGGTAACCCTGCTGCCGCTCGCCGTTTTCAAGATGCCGGAATCTGTGGCCTGGCTCGTCTCCCGCGGGCGGATGGACGAAGCGCGTGCAGTGGCAGAGCGCACGGGTCTGCCGATGCCGGAGACCGCTTCCATCCAGGCGGCCGAGACGGGAAGCGGCGCTGGCTATCGCGGCCTTTTTGGAGATTTCATGCTGCCCGCTCTTCTGATCGGACTGATGAGTGCCACGGGATTGCTGCTCGTCTATTCGTTGAACACATGGTTGCCGGAACTGATGCTGCGGGCGGGCTACAATGCCAAAGGCTCGCTCTCCTTCCTGTTGGTCCTGAATGGCGGCGCGATGGTGGGGCCGTTGATCGCTGCCAGGTTTGCTGACCGGATGGGGCCCAAACCGGTGGTGGCCATGAGCTTCCTGACAGGTGCTGCCGCAATCCTGCTGCTGACGCTTGATCTGCCCATCGCTGTGCTGCTTTGCATCGTCGCGCTGGCCGGCGTGGGAACCAGCGGCACGCAAACCCTGATCTATGGCTTCGTCGCCAATTATTTCCCCACGCGGGTCAGGGGTGCGGGCGTGGCGTGGTGCGCGGGGTTCGGACGGTTGGGCGGCGTTGGCGGTCCCCTGATCGGCGGCCTGCTGATCGCGGCAGGTCTGTCAATCCAGTCGATCCTGATGATCCTCGCGGGACTGGCCCTCGTCGGCGTCCTGCTGACAGCGCTGATCCCCGACCGTGGGTGAGGAACGGGCCGGAACAACACCCCGGCCCGTCATTTTCAGCGGAGGGTGAGCAGCCCCGCAAAGTACTGCCCCAGCCGCTCCCGCGCATCGAGCGGGAGCACCTCTCCGATATACTGATCTGGGCGCACGACAATGATGCAGCCGCGCGCCCGGTCTATGGCCCGCATATCATAGATATCGGCGGCCGGATCGACGCAGAACGCCTTCTCGTAATCCTTCAGCCCCAGGCGACCCTTCTGCGGCCACAGAATCGGCGGGAGTTCGTCCATGGACATCGCCTGATGCGAGGCCTGGAACACGCCCCTGACATCGAACACTGCATCCACGTCGGCACCCGCCGGAGTGTAACGGTGAATAGGGGAGGCTTCCGAGTTCAACCAGTCGCAGAGCGCGGCGAAATCTCCGCTCAGCCCTTCGGCACCCGCAAACAGATAGATACGCCAACGTCCGTCCGCTTCATGCACATGGCCAAGCTGCATCGGTTTCGCATCGGCAAGACGGATTACCGGCGCGGAGTGGAAGCGCATACCCACGGGCAGCCCCCTGGCCAATACCTGGTCCCGCCCTGCCCCCGTCAGCCTTGAGGGGGTGTACCGGGTCGCGGTGCCGGCGGTGAACCGGCCCTGCCTGATGAAATAGCGCTGGAACTCCGCCGGATCGATGCCGTCGTCGTCCTCTGCCGTTTTGGGCTTGGCGCTGAACATCCTGGCGAATTCGCGATCGAAGTCGATCAGCTCCTGCGCTATCGCCTGCCGCTCCGCCGAATAGCTGTGCAGCAGCTCCGCCCCTGCCAGCCCGCGCAACACGGCGGCCAGCTTCCAGCCGAGATTGAACGTGTCCTGCATGGAGACGTTCATTCCCTGTCCCGCTTTCGGACTATGGGTGTGGCAGGCATCGCCCGCAATGAACACCCGCGGCAGGCGGCTGTCTTCCTGCCCGGCGGGCACGTCATCGAACTTGTCCGTCAGTCGTTGGCCGATCTCATAGACGGACCACCAGGCGACCTGCTTCACATCCAGAACATAGGGATGCAGGATGCGTTGTGCCGCGGCGACAAGCTCATCCTGCGTGATGTTCTTCGACGACACGCGTTCGTCTGCGGCCAGCTTGTCCAGCTCCACGTAGAAGCGGACGAGATATCCCCCCTCGCGCGGAATGATGAGGATGCTTCCCTCGCTCGCCGAGTGGATCGCTGTCTTGAGGCGGATATCGGGAAAATCGGTATAGGCGAGCACATCCATGACGCCCCACGCCTGATTGGCGCTGTCACCGCGGAGCTCCCGCCCGATGGACGCGCGCACCACACTCCGTGCTCCGTCGCAACCCACCACATAGCGGGCGCGGATCGTCTCTACCCCCTCGTCTCCCGTCGCATCGACCGGCTGCAGCCTCACGACAACCGGAGCATCGCGTTCTTCCGGCACTGTCAGATCGACAAGCCGGAGGCCGTAATCCGGCATCAGCCGTGTGGGAGCGTTGGCCATCTTTTCAAGATAGAAATCATGCACGCGCGCCTGATTGAGAATGACATGCGGGAATTCCGACAGCCCCTCCTCCGTATCCGCGATGCGCCCGTGGCGGACGATCTTCTGCTCCGCTTCGTGGCCCGGCTTCCAGAATGTGGTCTCGTTGACCCAATAGGCCTCCCGCTCCACCCGGTCGGCAAAGCCGAAGGTATTGAACATTTCCATCGTGCGGCAGGCGATCCCGTCGGCCTGACCAAGCTCCAGCGGCCCGGCCTTTCGCTCCACGATCCGCGTGCTGATCTCGGGGAAGGCGGCCAGCTGCGCAGCGAGCGTCAGCCCGGCAGGACCGCACCCGATGATCAGGACATCGATAATGTCCGTGGGCAACACAGGCGCGGCCTCCTGCACATCCGGGGCGCCGGTGCGGAAGCCGTTGAGATGAAATTGCATGAGCGTCCTCCCTCAAGGTGTCTGATCTTGCCGTTAGCATATCGAGACGCATACAATCAATTAGTATGCTACCTATATGGCGCCGCCGCAGCGTCATTTACCCCCTTGGCCGCTGAACCTCTCCCATGAACGGGCCAGCAGATCGGCCTCCAGATTGCGACCGATCAGCACGATCACACCCTCCTGCGGCGGGGGTCCGGGAAGGTCGCCGTCGTTGTCGGGCAGGATCTCCGGCGGCTGCATGGAGCGACGCACCGATTGCAGCAGGAGCCGGCCGGCCGGCGCACGCACCACGCCCTTGACACGTATCACATCGTCTCCTCGCGCCACGAGCAGAGCAGAAAGCCAGGTGGAGAGGGCAATCCAATCGCCCTCTGTCCCGATCGGCAGCCGATGAGCGAGGATTGGCATCCCTCTCGCGAGAGCGGGCAGAGGAAGTGGCGGCACCTCAGGCCCCACCGTGGGCAACGCGCGCGGGACGCCGCGTTCCGCCAGCGAAATCTCCGCCCCCGGCGTGATCTTCCGCAGCGTGGCAATCAGCCGGGCAAGCGTTTGCGGGGAGGCCGCGTCAGGCTTTCTGAGGATCACTCGCGTCGCGGTTTCCACCTGCGCGCGGGCCAGCGGCTCCGTCACGAGCTGCTCGGCACCAAGGCTCGCATCCATCAGCACTACCGGCCCCGCAACCGACAACCTCCGCACGAGCACGGGATCCCCCGCGATGGCGTTGGCTATCGCGAGCGGGTCGGCGAGCCCGCTGGTTTCCAGAAGGATGCCGTCCAGTTCCCCCGCCGCCTCACCGCTTGCGGAATCGCAGATATCGCGGAGCTTGGCCAGAAGCGCGTCTTTCCCGGCGCAGCAGGCACAGCCCCCCGCCAGCACGTCAAGGCTGCGGGCACGACCCAACAGGAGGTTGTCAACCGGCGTCTCCGCCGCCTCGTTCACAAGGATATGGTGCCGTCCGAAGCCCCCTTCGTGGAGGCGATGGCGGAGCCATGTGCTCTTGCCGGCCCCCAGAAATCCTCCAAGGATCGTGAGTGGGAGCCGGCCCGCGTTCATGCGAGCGCGCGGTGCGAAAGCGGATCGATCGGTGCCCCCGCCATCCGCCCGGCTGCATTCCAGAGCGCCTCCAGATCCGGCACGATCTCCCACGCGCCGGTCGGGGAGAAAAGCTGCAGGCCCGGGGTCACGCCATCATCATGCGCTTTCAACCCATAAGGAGCGAGCAACCGGTTGACCGCGGCCAAGCGCAGGAACCGGAGCCGCAGCCGGTCTGCCGGGGTGACGGCTCCCGCATCCGTCCAGTGGCCGGGGGCTGCGGGGAAACCACAGGCCGAGCACATGTCAGATCACCTCTGGCCGCGCGGTTCCCGCGAACGGGAATCGCTTGCGAAACTCGTCGGCAATCTCCTCGAAGGTCACCCATTCGACCCCCTCGTGCCCGCTGATGTATTCGATCAGCCGCTCCAGCATCAGCAGCACCTGTGGCCTGCCGGAGACATCGGGATGGATGGTGAAGGGAAAGACGCCGTAGTCCATCTCGCGATAGACCCAGTCGAACTGGTCGCGCCAGAGCGCCTCGATATCGCGCGGATTGACGAAACCGTGGCTGTTCGGCGACTTCTTGATGAACATCATGGGCGGCAGATCATCCACATACCAGTTCGCGGCGATATCGACGAGGTCGATTTCCTTCCCATGCTTCATCGGCCGCATCCAGCTCTCCGCGCGGCCCGAATAGTCGATCGTGTTCCATTCGTCGCCGACGCGGGCATAGAATGGCTGAAAATCGCGGTAGCCTTGGCTGTGATCGTAGCTGAAACCGTATTTCTGCAGCAGCGCGGCGGTTGAATTCGACATCTCCCACCAAGGGGCGACATAGCCGCGGGGCGCCTTGCCTGTCAGGCCTTCGATCAGTTCGATGGACTTGACCAGCACGTCCTCCTCCTGCTGCGGGGTCATCGCGATGGGGTTTTCATGCAGATAGCCATGCGCCCCCACCTCATGCCCCGCATCGACGATCATCCGCATCTGATCGGGGAAAGTCTCAAGCGAATGTCCAGGTATGAAGAAGCTGGTTCTAAGATCGTATTTCCTGAACAGCCGCAGCAGCCGAGGAATCCCTACTTCCGTCGCAAAGACGCCCCTCTGGATGTCCGACGGGCTGTCTCCGCCGCCGTAGGAACCGATCCAGCCCGCCACCGAGTCGATGTCCGTCCCGAACGCGCAATAGATTTTTTTCGTCATGCCAACCTCCTGTGATGCGCCGGTTCCTCCCGGCCGTTGTCTATCCGTAAGTCCGAAGGCCCAGCCGGGAAAGTGGGGAGACCATCCTTTGCACACTCGCGCCAGACATGAGGAGCAAAAGCACCAGCGGACGAGCCTTCACCGCCGGAAGATCACCCGACAGACCCACCGGAGGAGCGCAATCTCCGCATCCGGCCGGATCGTTGGCGCGCGAAAGCACCTCGCCACCGCGCGTCCCACTGGCGAATATCACCGGCATTTTCTCCGCCACGGCGGTGAGCGGCCCGGCCGAGCCCGTTACTCACCTGCCCGAATGCGCTTCTTTCAAGGTTCGTCATCGCCGACAGGAATAGTCCGCCAGGCCGGTGGAAGGCATCGGCAAAACGGGAAACCCTCCGCTCACGTGCAGCAGGGCAGGCAGGAGAACGTCTCCTGGCTCTCCTTTTGTCATTCAGCCAGGCGGTATGGTGGCCAGAAGGCTCCGGTGCACGACATATCCCTCATCTACCCCTGACGGGTGGCATGGATAGCCTCGTCAAACCCCGTCATCGCCAGGATCACAAAGGAACAAAGACGCCGCAGAAACCGCGAAATTCCGCCCGCGTCTGACAGAGAAGGGTCGCGCATCGTGTCCGTCACCGCGACCGGAATGGACCGCGGTGCAGAAGGCCGGGCACATGGGCAGTTTTCTCCCTCCCGTCTGTGTCATTCGCAACACCGACCCTGCCGACGGCTTCATGGGCACGGATCGCACCTGCAGGCTCAGGAAGGCGGGGCGCGTCCGAGGCCTCAGCCAGATCGGCGAGTTGCGGAATTGCCGGCACCACATCGGCGCCTTGCAGAACGTGGCGAGACACCACTCTCTACTTCGGAGCGCAGGCGATTGTGCCATCAAACGCGATGGCTCTATCTCCTTCCTCGTTACCCTGCGCGCGTCCTCCTGCACTGTGGAATATCCAGTGAAGGCCTGTCCCTGCGGCATCCCGGCCATCCTTCTCCGAAAGCAGTCTTTTCCGCGCCACTTAGAACGGGCAAGATCGGCCATCCTCTCCAGCCAAGGTTGACCCGCCTATGCCAGATACGCCGCCGAAGGATCAGCCGACGATCCGCACTATCGCCATGCCCGCCGACACCAATCCGGCAGGCGACATCTTTGGCGGGTGGCTGATGAGCCAGATGGACCTTGCCGCAGGATCGGTCGCCGCGCTCACCGCCCGCGGGCGGAGCGCCACAATCGCCGTGGAAGGGATGAAATTTCACCGTCCCGTCAAGGTCGGAGACGAGGTTTCGCTCTTTGCCGAGGTGCAGCACGTCGGCCGGACATCCATGCGCATCCATGTCGAAGCCTGGCGCCGTCAACGGGAAAGCGACCTGACCCAGAAGGTAACGGAAGCGATCTTCACCTTCGTCGCCCTTGATGAGGACGGCGCCGCCCGTCCGGTCCGGACGCCGGAGGCCTAGCCGCCAAACAGTGGCCGGTGTGCCTGCGTGATAGCAGCGTGGCAGCGTGGCAGCGTGGCAGCGTGGCAGCGTGGCAGCGAAAAGGGTCGCCGCCACATCCAGCCCCGATACTGCGGACTTCCACCTACGACCGAAGCAAGGTGCTTGGCGACATTGTCGCTCCCAACCGGACCATCGCAACAGAGGGCGGGACGGCCGGTTTAGCGGACAACGGATACGGGCTGAACCGGTTTGGATTTGCACGCGATGCCCGCGGCGGCGTGGCCCTGGGGCTGCACGATACTGGGGGAGAGCGTACCTCTGACGCTCCTATGGCGATGGCAACCTGCGGGGAAAGAGCACGACTTTTGCCTAGCCCCGAAGCTGCACAGGGGGCTTGAAATACCAATCCGCGTGAGGCGAGCCCCCGTTACCTGCATAAGCGGGTTCAGACCGCACCCGTCACGCTGTGAACCAGCCTCAGCGCTGCGGAGGCATGGTTGGGATCGATGTGACGGCAGGATACGCGAAACAATAATCGCCGCGATAGGTATCGAACGCGCAATTGCCACGGATATTCCGCTGAATTCCAAGACAGCGCATTGGCGTTCCGCGACAAATGCGCGCAGTCAGACCCCAACCGTGTCAAATCTGCACCACAAGGCGCGCAACCCCTGTCACGAATTCTTGACGTTTTCGCTCGCCATTCGTACCGCGCATCTCAAGACGAATTTCCCAGCCAGCATCACGTCCGCAAGGTAATTCGCACCCCCCCATTGCGGAGTTCTCATGCCTGTCCCATTGCGCCTTACATCGTCGACCGCGCTTTGCCTCGGTCTTGCCCATCTCCCCTTCAGTGCGCTTGCACAGGAGGAAGTCTTTCAGCCCGAGGACAACCAGGAGGAAGTGACCGTTCTGGAAACAGTTGTCCTCTCGGCAGAGGAACAACTCAGGCAGGCTCCCGGCGTCTCGACCATCACCGCCACCGATCTGCAGCGTCAGCCCCCTGCAAATGATCTGTCCGAGATCATCCGCAGAATGCCGGGCGTCAACCTGACCGGCACGTCGGCTTCCGGCCAGCGCGGCAACCAGCGCCAGATCGACATCCGCGGCATGGGGCCGGAGAACACGCTGATCCTCATCGACGGAAAGCCGGTTCTCTCTCGGAACGCCGTACGCATGGGTCGTGCGGGCGAACGCGACACGCGTGGCGATACCAACTGGGTCCCGGCCGAGATGGTCGAACGGATCGAGGTTCTGCGTGGTCCGGCAGCGGCGCGCTATGGTTCGGGGTCTTCCGGTGGGGTGGTGAACATCATCACCAAACGTCCCGAAGCGATGATGGGCACCATCGGCCTGCGTTTCGGTTTCCCGGAGGATTCGGCTGAAGGCGGGACCCAGCGCGGCAACCTGATGCTCGGCGGGCCCATCAACGACGTGCTCTCCTTCCGCGTCTACGGCAACTACAACAAGACCGACGCAGACGATCCCGACATCAACGCCGATGCCAACGTCAATCCGAATCAGGCGCCGCCTGCCGGGCGGGAAGGCGTGGTCAACAAGGATGTCGGGGCGCTGCTCAGCTGGGATGTGACGCCCGATCAGAAGCTGGACTTCGAGTTCAACTTCTCGCGCCAAGGCAACATCTTCAACGGCGACCGGCAGCTCGCCGGCGTCAACGACATTCTGGAGGAGCTGGCGAACTCCGGTGCCGAAACCAACCGGATGTATCGCCGCACCCTCTCGGTCTCGCATACCGGCGCTTTCGATTTCGGCGATTCCTTCAGCTATCTGCAGTGGGAAAATACGCGCAACAACCGCAATCTTGAGGGTCTCGCGGGCAGCTCCGAAGGGGCGATCAACACCGGGGAAACCGGCACGATCACCCTCGACAACATCACCGCGAAATCCGAGTGGAATCTGCCCTTCGCCATCGCAGGCCGGGACCAGGTGCTGACGCTCGGCGCAGAGTTCCGCGGCGAATACATGGATGATCCGGTCTCCAACCGGCAGGGACTTGCGCCGGGTGTGGAGATTCCGGGCACGGACCCGCAGGGGGAACGCGATCCGAAGACCGACCAGCAGACCTACGGCATCTATGCGGAAAGCAACTTCTACTGGTCCGAGAAGCTGATCCTCACCCCGGGGCTGCGGGTGGACTACAACTCCAACTTCGGTTCCAATTTCAGTCCGGCGCTGAACGCGACCTACCACCTGAACGACCGGTGGCAGGTGAAGGCTGGTATCGCCCGCGCGTTCAAGGCACCGAACCTCTTCCAGCTGAACCCGAACTATGTCTATTATACGATGGGCAACGGTTGCCCGACCGATTTCCCGGCTCAGAACGGCGTCGGCTGCTATGTCGTCGGAAACCCGGACCTGAAGGCGGAAACCTCCGTCAATACCGAGGTGGGTGTCGCGTATAATGATGCGGCATCGGGGGTGGTCGCTGGCCTGACCTATTTCCACAACGACTACAAGGACCGCATCTCCTCGAGCCGCGTGCCGATCGCGAACGCCAACCCCAACAATGCAGGCGGTTGGGTGCTGCAATGGGACAACGTGCCCAAGGCCGTGGTCTCCGGCCTCGAAGCCAACTTCGCCATGCCGTTCAGCGAGACGGTCAACTTCACCACCAACGCGACCTACATGATCGAATCCGAGGACAAGTCGAACGGACAGCCGCTCAGCCTCGTGCCGGACTACACGATCAACGCCGCGGTGGATTGGCAGGCGACGGATGAGCTGAACCTGATGGCCTCGGTCAGCTGGTTCGGCACGATCCACGCGCCGACTTCCAGCGCGACCACCGGCGGTGCGCTCGCCAACACGGAATCGCGGCGCCCCTACTCTATCGCCAACCTCGGTCTGACCTACCAGGTGCGCGAAAACATGATGATCAACGGCGGCATTACCAACCTGTTCGACAAGCGTGTCTATCGTGAAGGCAACACCACCTCGGCGGGCGCGAACACGTTCAACGAGCCCGGCCGTGCCTTCTACATTGGCATGAACGCGTCGTTCTGATCTGACATCCCCCGACCGCCACACAGGTCGGGGGATTTGCGCCATGTCCAGTTATCTCACCGAAATCCAGTATCCCGCGCGCTTCCACCGCGAGCATGCGCCGTTGTGGCTGGGCTCCGTGCTCACCGCGCTTGGGGTAAAGGCGCCCGAAGGCCGCCTTTCCTACGGAGAGATCGGCTGCGGCCCCGGTTTCGGCCTGCTCGCGCTCGCCGCGGCCAATCCCGACATCTCCTTTCACGGCTGGGATCTGAACCCGGAACACATCGCCCGGGCCCGCGATGTGGCGGCGCGCGCCAGTCTCGGCAACATCCGTTTCGATGTCGCCGACATCGCCCGGCTTTCTCCGCATCCCGTCGATGTGCTACTCTGCCACGGACTTCACTCCTGGGTCGGCGCGAACACCCGCGCGGCAATCGCAGCTTTTGCGGGGCGCAGCGTGAAACCCGGCGGAGTTTTCCTTCTCCATTACATGACACTGCCCGGCGGTGCGGCGTTCCAGGCGTTCCACGCCCTTTTCGCGGCGCTTCCCCCGGGGTCCGAGCGGATTGCAACCGGCCTGAACCGGCTGAAAGCGCTGCAGGAAAGCGGCGCCGGCTTCTTTGCCCTTCACCCGCATGCGGCTGGCACGTTGGAGAGCTTGACGCGAGAGGACCCGGCATATGTCGCACATGACTATCTGACCCCGGAGTTTCACCCGCTCGCCGTGGCCGATGTCATCGCAGCGATGGGAGCCGAGGGTCTGGAGCATGTCGGGAGCGCGACGCCCATAGAGAATATCGATGCACTGTCTCTCCCGGCACAGGCGCAGGACCTGATCGCACAGGAGCCAGACCTGCCCCTGCGCGAAACCCTGAAGGACTTTGCCCGAAATCAGGCGCTGCGGCTCGATCTCTACATGAAAACGCCTCAGAGGTTGGCGGCGGGGGACCATCTGGACGCGCTACGTCGCCAGACCTTCTCGGCCCTTCCCGGTGCACCCTCCTCTGGCGGCCTTACCTTCAGCACCCGCATTGGCGCCGTCGAAGGGCCGCAGGAAATCTTCTCCCCGCTGCTCAACCGCCTGGCCTCAGGACCGGCAACCGTAGCGGAACTGGAGCAGTTCGTGCCCCAGCCCGGGCTTCTCAATCAGGCAATGCAGATGCTGCTTTGGTCCGGCATTGCTCACCCTACCCGGCCAACTGGTGACACCGCCCCGGCACGGCGCTTCAACCGGCTGATGATGTCCTTCTCGCTTCAGGGCGGGCAGGTTCCGGCACTTGTCGCGCCCTCGCTCGGTTCTGCTCTTCCGCCTGTCGGTCCACAGGAGGCGCTGAACAGGTTCTGTCTTCTTTGACAGGATGGCGTATCAGCGCCGGGAACTACCGTTCCCATCGACGCCGCGGAGAAACAAGGGGCGCAAGAGCAGCGCAGCCCAATTTGCTGCGGACTCCCGTCACTGAGCCGTCCCGCTACTGTGTCTCCGCTTTATGTCGACAAATAAAATGCAACAACTATACTGTCCGTGATTAGCGGATTCGCCTTCGGCGTTGAGAATGGGGAACCAGATGGATAGCGACATCTTCTCAGGAACGATCCCGGCGCTGATGACGCCCTGCCGGGCCGATCGAAGCCCGGATTTCGACGCGCTCGTCCGCAAGGCGAAAGAGCTGGTTTCGCTGGGCATGTCGGCGGTGGTGTATTGCGGCTCCATGGGTGACTGGCCGCTGCTGACCGATGCAGAGCGGATGGAGGGTGTCGAGCGTCTGGTGAACGCGGGCCTCAAGGTGATCGTCGGCACCGGCGCGATCAACACTGCGGCTGCCGTCTCACTCGCCGCCCATGCACAGAAAGTCGGTGCGGCGGGGTTGATGGTCATCCCGCGCGTCCTCTCCCGCGGTTCCGTGATCGCCGCGCAGAAGTCCCATTTCAAGGCTGTCCTCGACGCGGCGCCGGACTTGCCGGCGGTCATCTACAACAGCCCCTATTACGGCTTTGCAACCCGTGCGGACCTGTTCTTCGCCCTCAGGGCGGATCATCCCAACCTTGTCGGTTTCAAGGAATTCGGCGGGGATGCGGACCTCTCCTATGCGGCGGAGCATATTACCAGCCGCGATGACCGCGTGACGCTGATGATCGGCGTCGATACCTCCGTGTTCCATGGCTATGTCAACTGTGGTGCAAGCGGCGCCATCACCGGCATCGGCTGCGTTCTACCGCGGGAGATCCTGACGCTGACCAACCTCTGCCGCGCCGCCGCAGGCGGGGATGTCGCCGCACGCAGGCTCGCCAGGGAACTGGACGCCGCGCTTTATGAGCTTGCCAAGGTAGATGCGGGGCCGGACCTCGTGCTCTATTTCAAGCATATGATGGTGTTGAAGGGTGATGCGGAATACACGCTTCACTTCAACGACACCGATGCCCTTTCGGCAAGTCAGCGAGGGTGGGTCGAACAGCAACTGACACTGTTCGACAAATGGTACGCGGACTGGGCGCAGGCAGAGATAGTCCGGCCCTATCTGGCGTGATGCCCGGGGGCGTCGGTTTCAGACCGCCGCAAGCCCCTCTGCCGCGAACCGCGCGAGTTGCGCTTCTTCCTCCGCAGTCAGGGAGATACCCTGCGCCGCGGTCTCCGCCCGGGCCCGGAACCGCCGCTGGGAGGGCAGACGCGCGCCCTGCCCGATGATCGCCTCAAGCAGGATTTCCGCGCGGGCAAAGGGATCTCCCGGGCGACCCGTGGCAAAGACCTCCGGCGAAAAGGCGAGGATCAGTTCCCCATGTCGGGGCGCCAACGTTGTGGTTCCAAGAAAATCAAGTACTTCCGGGCTGGTCAGGTCACCGATCATGATACCGGCGAGCAGTTCGATCATGGTGGAGATGGCAGACCCCTTGTGACCGCCGAAGGGCAGCATGGCACCGGCCAGCGCTGCTTCCGGGTCGGTGGTGGGTTGACCATCGGCGTCCAGCGCCCAACCTTCCGGCAAGGGTTTCCCGGCGCGGCGGTAAAGCTCCAGCTCTCCCCGCGCGGCAACCGACGTGGCGAAGTCGAAGACATACGGGTCCGTCCCGATCCGGGGCCAGCCGAAGGCAAAGGGATTGGTTCCGAGGAGCGGTGTGGTGCCCCCCGTCGGCGCAACCGTGGCATAGCTCGGACACATGACCATCGCCGCCAGCCCATGCGCGGTAAGGGCCTCCACCTCCGGCCAGAGGGCAGCGAGATGGGTGCAATCGTTGATGACCATCGCGGCCATGCCGAGGCGCTTCGTCTTTGCCACCAGTTCCGGCAGGCCAAGATCGAAGGCGGCATTGGCAAACCCGCCGCGTGCGTCGATACGGATCAAGGCCGTTCCGTCATCCGGCAGGAGAAGCGGCTCCGCCTGCGGATCGACCTTTCCCGCCTTTACCGTCCGCAGCGTTCCCTCGATCCGGTAGATACCGTGGGACTTGCAGTGATCGCGCTCAGCCGCGGCAAAGGTGTGCGCCATGGCCTCTGCCTGCGACGCATTCAGCCCCGCGCTGCGCAGGATGCCGTCGATCCGCTGCCGAAGATCCTCTGTCGTCGTCGCCATGCCGTTGCCCCTTGTTTGTTCCGTAAGCGCATACAATCCGCGCCAGAGAGGGGTCAACAGGACCTTGGACTGGAACAGCTTGCGGGTGCCATTTTTGCATACTAATTGTATTCATGATCCGCGGACGAGACGCAATGCCGGTTGACCCCTCATCAGTTTCCGCTCCCACTCCCTCCGTCCCGGATGTGGCGGTCGTTGGTGCGGGCGTCATAGGGCTTTCCGTGGCACTGGCCCTGCAGGCACGCGGGCTTTCCGTCATCGTTCTGGATCGCGAAGGACCAGCGGCAGGGGCCTCTGCCGGGAACGCGGGTGCCTTTGCCTTTACCGACATCCTGCCTCTTGCCTCGCCCGGCATTCTCCGCAAGGCGCCGGGCTGGCTGGTGGATCCGCTCGGACCGCTCAGTATTCCGCCCGCCTATGCGCTCCGCATCGCCCCGTGGATGCTGCGCTTCTGGCGGGCCTGCGCGCCTGACAGGGTAGCTGCCTCAACCACGGCGCAGACTGCCCTGATGGACCTGTCGAAATCCGAGCTTGAACCCTTCCTCGCCCGCACAGGCACCTCGGGGATGCTGGCAAAGCGGGGCAATCTTCAGGTCTATGAATCGCAGGCCGAACTCACCGCGTCGCTTCCCGGATGGGCCACGCGCGAGGCGCACGGGATCGCCTTCCACCACATGGCTGCCGAGGAGATGGCGGAACTTCAGCCCGGCCTCTCCCCTCGTTTCACCCATGGCACCTTCACGCCGGAATGGTACTCCATCGCCGATCCGAGGCTATACACGCTGAGGCTCGCCGAACGCTTCCGTGCGGAGGGGGGGCTGATCGGGCGGGCGGAGATACTGGCCCTGCAGCCCACGGACGAAGCGGTCGTCCTGCAAGCCACGGATCGGACGTTCCGCGCCCGACAGGTCGTTCTGGCCGCGGGCGCGTTCTCGCACCGCGTCGCGCGTAGCGCGGGGGACCAAATTCCGCTGGAAACGGAGCGGGGCTACAATACCACCCTCCCCCCGGATGCCTTCGACCTGCGCCTTCAGATCACCTTCGGCGGCCACGGTTTCGTGGTGACACGACTGTCCACCGGCATTCGGGTCGGCGGCGCGGTGGAGTTGGGCGGGCTGCGCCTGCCGCCAGATTTCCGCCGTTCGGAAGCCATGCTGCGGAAGACAAAGGAGTTCCTGCCCGGGCTGGAGACGAGCGGCGGGGTGCAATGGATGGGTTTCCGCCCGTCCCTTCCCGACAGCCTGCCCGCCATCGGGCATTCGTCCGCCAGCAGGCGGGTGATCTACGCCTTCGGGCACGGCCATCTCGGACTGACCCAATCCCCCGCGACGGCCCGGCTGGTAGCCGATCTGGTGACGGGCGCGCCCCCCGCAATCGACCTCTCTCCCTTCTCACCCCAACGCTTCTGAGGTGCCGGCGATGACCAACCACACGTTTTCCTGCCTTGACGGCCATACCTGCGGCAATCCCGTCCGTCTGGTCTCGGGGGGCGCTCCCCGGCTGGAAGGCCGGGACATGCTGGAGCGCCGCGCGCACTTCCTGCGCGAGTTCGACTGGATTCGCACCGGCCTGATGTTCGAGCCGAGAGGACACGACATGATGTCCGGCTCCATCCTCTACCCGCCGACGCGGGAGGACTGCGACGTGGCGGTGCTGTTCATCGAAACCTCCGGCTGCCTGCCGATGTGCGGCCACGGCACCATCGGAACGATCACAATGGGGATCGAGAACGGGCTGATCCAACCGCGCACGCCGGGACGTCTCTCCATAGACGCACCAGCGGGGCGGGTGGATATCGAATACCGTCAGGAAGGCCGCTTCGTCGAAGAAGTCAGGCTGACCAATGTCCCGTCCTTTCTTTATGCCGAGGGACTGACGGCCCATGTGGATGGTCTGGGCGAAATCGTCGTGGACGTCGCCTATGGCGGCAACTTCTACGCTATCGTCGAGCCGCAAAGGGCATTCAGGGACATGGCGGATTTCACCGCCGGAGAGCTGATCGCGTTTTCCCCGAAGCTGCGAAGCGCGCTGAACGAGAAATACGATTTCAGCCACCCCGAAGACAACCGGATCAACGGCCTGTCCCATATTCAGTGGACAGGCGCGCCCACGGTCGAAGGCGCGCACGCCCGCAATGCGGTATTTTACGGCGACAAGGCCATAGACCGCTCCCCTTGCGGGACCGGCACTTCCGCGCGGATGGCACAGCTCGCCGCAAAAGGCAGGCTGAAAGTGGGGGATGATTTCTGGCATGAAAGCATCATCGGCTCGATCTTCAAGGGCCGGGTAGAGGCCGAGACCTCCGTCGCCAATCGTTCCGCGATCATCCCCTCGATAGGCGGATGGGCGCGTCAGACAGGGATAAACACCATCTTCATCGACGACCGGGACCCTTACGCGCATGGGTTCGTCGTCCGCTAGATCCGCCACCCGCGTGCGCGCCTGCCAGAACACGGGCATCCGCGGCATGTTCGAACTTGGTCATTGCCGGTTTCCTCTGGGGTGGATGGTCCATCAGGGAGACCGGAAACCGGTTATCGCCCCCGCCGCGCAGCTTGCAGACGCCGCACGCGGCCATAACCCCGACACGCGCCAGAGAGCCAACGTGCTATGGAACGGAACTGGCCAGTAGCACGATCTTGCCCTTCGCGGCAGGGCTCCAGATCGAGTGGCCCGGAATCGCACCAAGCAACCGGGCGCAGAACGGCTTCGGGGAGAGAACCAACGACCAGTCATATGGGGTGGCAACGCGCTTCCAGTTCTTCGGCCTGCCGAACATGATCTCTAAGCGATACCAGCGCTTGTAGCGGCATCTGCCGTGCCTGACGGCTTTCTTCCGGCCGGAGATGCAGGCCATTATCCCTTTTTCTTTCAACGCATCTCTGAACCAGTCGGCTTTCGAGTTTCTGTCCACCGGCATGCAGTCCGCCTGCGGCAGACCGCTCCGCATGGCGACGGCCCCTGCAGTAACGAACATAAGGATCAGGCGACCTTGTCGCCTCGGTAACTGTGGGGCTTTCGTCCCGCCCTTTGGGCGGCATCAGTCGTCCACGTTTTTCCAACACAGGCCGCAAGCCGTGTGATGGGCTTTCAGATACCTGCGCAGGCTCCCTCGAACGCATGGCGTTCGCCTGCTCACATCGATCGTGATCCTCCTCTCGCTCGCGGCCTGTACGGCCAGGCGGATCATGATCCGGGTGGAGACGCCCATCCGGCTCCAGCGTCGGCAGAAGGTCTTGGAAGGGCATATTCGCGCGGTGCGCCGCACCACCTCAACCCATTGCGATTGAATAAAATTATGCCGATCATAATGCGAAGGGCGCCGCGATTTCCTGAGCAAGAAGTCGACCCCATCAGCCTCCAGCATCCCTAGTACAACCCGGCCGCCATGACGGCCGGGCTTTCGATTCATTGGACCAGCGACTGATAAGCCTTGCTTTCAAACGCCATGTATCCCCCGAAAGACGCGGGATCGCCGAACGGCAGGATCTGCGTCGCCCAGTAGCCGCCTAGGCCGTTCCTTCGGTCAATCCAGTAGAACAGATTGGCCAGCCCCGCCCAGCCGAGTGCGCCTGCCGGACGCCCGGTGGGCGCTTGTTCGTCATTGATCATGAAGCCATAGGACCAGGACTTCGACTGACCCGGGAAGAACTCCGCATCATTCGAGAGGGTCGGGATGACACCGGGCAGCATGGTGACCTTCAGATCGCCCAGATGGTTCCTTTCGGCCATCGCCACCGTCTCGGGGTGCAGCACCTGACCGCCTTCGCCGCGACCGTCATTCAGCCACATGCGGATGAAGCGCATGTAATCGCCGACGGTTCCGTAAAGCCCATGCCCGCCCATATGCACTTCTGGATTGGCGGGCAGTTCGAAATCATTGGCCTCGAGCGTGCCATCGGGCAGCCGCTGGTGCATTCCGGCCAGCCGCTTGCGCGTGGTCTCGGTCAGCTCGAAGCCGGTCTCGGTCATGCCGAGGGGCTCGAAGATGCGCTTCTGAAAGACCTGACCCAGCCGCTCGCCGGCGATGCCCTCGATCACCTGACCCAGCCAGTCGATGTTCGAGCCGTATTCCCATTTTGCGCCCGGATCGAACAGCAGGGGCCTCGTCAGCGCGGCCTTCGATGCGGTGATGACGCTGGGCTGGCCCTGTTCCTCGGCAAGGCGCCTATAGGTTTCGTTGAAGAAATCATAGCCAAAGCCCGCCCGATGCAGCAGCAAATCCTTGGTCGTGATGTCGCGTTTCGGGGCGCGGAGGCGGGGTTCGCCGTCCGGTTCAAACCCGTCGATGACCTTCAACGCCCCGATGGCGGGCGCATAGCGCGAGGCCGGAGCGTCCAGATCCAGCCGGCCGTCTTCGACAAGCTGCAAGGCGGCCGTGCTGGTGATGGCTTTGGTGGTCGAGAACAGCGCAAAGACGCTGTCGGTGGTCATCGGGTCGGGACGATCAAGACGCCGCACGCCCGACGCGCCCTCATAGAGATTACCGTCCCGGTCCGTCACCATCGCCACCACGCCCGGCACTCCCGGCGTGGCGGAAACGGTCTGCTGAAGGATGTCATCGGCGTTGAAAGTCTTGTTCATGTTGTGTTTCCTGAAGACATGGGGCCGCCCCGCCATGCAACCAGCGGAGCGATTGCGGCGTCAACCGGCTTGCTCTGCATTGCTGCGGCCAAGGGCAAAGCCCGCATAGCCATTTGCCGCGACCTCGCTGCATTTCGCGCGATACGTACCGACGCCGCCTGTGTAGGACAGCACTCTGCGCGGCTTTCCGGGGACGTTCGACCCAGTATACCATGAGTTGGTGCGCGAAATCAGGTTCGCATTGGCCGTTTCGTCATGATGCTCGACCCAGGCGGCCTCCCCCTCGGACGTGGGTTCGATAACGCTCTGACCGGTGCTTTCCAGATGCCTGATGCAGTCGGTGATCCATTCCGCCTGCTGTTGCAGGCAGGTCGTCATGTTGCACAGCGCCGCCGAGGGGGCGAGCGGTGCGCCGGTCATGAACAGATTGGGAAAGCCGTGTTTCATCAGCCCCAGCGTGGTGCGGATGTCCTTGGCCCATTCCTCGCGCAGCGAAACACCATCGCGGCCGCGAATGTCGATCCGGCTGAGCGCGCCCGAGCCTGCGTCGAAACCGACCGCCATGATGATGACATCCAGCGGATAGACGGTGCCGTCTTCCAGCTTGACGCCTTCGGGAACGATTTCGGCAATACCATTGTCGCGCAGGCTGACGGCCTTGACGTTGTCGCGGTGATAGACTTCGAGATAATTGGTTTCCAGCGGGACGCGATGGGTGCCAAAGCCATAATCGCCGGGCTTGGGCACCAGAATATCGATGAGCTCCGGGTCTTTCAGCCGATCCCGCATCTTCTGGCGAACGAATTCGGAAATCTCTTCGCTGACCGCTTCATCGAAGAACATCTCGGCAAAGGACGACAGCCACAGTTTCAGCGAGCCGTCGGCATGGATCTCTTCCAGTATCGCGCGCCGCTGATCGGGGGTCAGCTCGTGTCATTTGTGTTCGAAATCATATTCGAAGCCGGTGAAAGTATTGGGCAGGTTCTGGCGCAATTCGTCCAGCCGGCCCTTGTACCATGCCGCCTCGTCCGGCCCGTATTTCGGGTTCTTCATGGGCAGGACATATTGCGGCGTGCGGACAAAGACGGTCAGCGATGCAACCTCGGCGGCGATGGTCTGGATCACCTGGATGCCGGTGGCCCCGGTGCCGATCACCCCCACGCGCTTGCCCGCAAGGTCAAGGCCGCCGCGTGGATAGCGTGCCGTATGCAGGATCATGCCCTCGAAGCTTGACTGGCCGGGGAAGCGGTCCTCGAGCGGAGCCGACAGCATACCGGTGCAGCCGATCAGAAAGCGCGTCTCGATCACGTCGCCCTGATCGGTGCTGACCCGCCAGAGCTGACGGTCTTCGTCGAAGGTCGCGGCGGTGACGGTCGTGGAAAAGCTGATGTCGCGCCGCAGATCAAGCTTGTCGGCGATATAGTGCATCCAGCGCTCGATCTCGGGCTGGGAGGGGAAGCGCTCGCTCCATGTCCAGCCTTTGTACAGGTCTTCATCGAAAAGATATTGGTAGATATATGCTTCGCTGTCGAATTTGGCGCCCGGATAGCGGTTCCAAAACCAAGTGCCACCGACATCGCCGGCCGTGTCGCAGGCATGGGCCTTGAGGCCCAGATTGCGCAGCTGGTAAAGCTGATAAAGCCCCGCGACGCCCGTGCCGATCACCAGCGCGTCAAGCGTTTCAGGAACGGGATTTCGGGCCGCCACCGGGGCGGTTTGATGTGAGTCCAGCATGAGATCCTCCTGCATGACCGCCTCCTTGCGGTCGAAGTCGGGCCGTTGCGCGGAACCTCCCAATTCCAATGCGCAGTGCCCAAGACGCCAAGTTTAGCAAACCGACAGAGCCGGTCTTGAACATCCGCAAGCGATTTTTTGAATGATCCGCAATCAGGAACGCGACTTGCGCAATTGCGCCGGGGTCGTGCCGAGCGCCTTTCGCAATGTCCGCGTCATATGGGCCTGATCCGAAAACCCGCAGGCCGTGGCCACCGCCTTGATCGGCAGATCGCTTTTGCACAGCAGGTCAGAGGCTTGCGAGACCCGCTTTTCCTGCACATAGGCATAGGTCGATTTTCCGACGGTTTGCCGCAGCCGGAGGTTCAGCGCCCAGACCCCAAGGCCAAGTTTTCGGCCAGACGTTCAAGCGTCAGCCCCGTGGCAAGCTCTGAGTTGATGTATTCATCCAGCCGCCGCATTTCACTTTCCGAAAACGCGTGCCTCTGTTTGCAGGGCTTCTGGGTGATCGAAGCATAGTGACGCAGCAGATGGACGGCCAGCTGTATGCTCAGCGCTTCGGCATAAAGCGGGCCGCCCTCACCGCTCTCCGCGGCCTCTTGCGTCAGCTGATCGACGACATGGCCGATCACCGGGTCATTGCCCTGAAGGACATCATGCAGGCAGATCACGCCAATCTCACCGTCACAGATGTCGCGGGCGACGCGTGCCATCAGATCGTTGCTCAGATAGACATGCGCGACATGCAGCCCCTCGGTCCAGTTCCACTGGGACTGCATGGCGCGCGATAGCAGGGAGAAGTCACCGGGGCCACATTGGGTTCGGGTCCATCGCCCGTCAAATTCACGGTCCATCGGGGTCAGGCCATGCCGATACTGAACGATCATGAAATCGTCCATCGGCGGTATCAGCACATCCTGCCCCTTGTAGAGAAAGCTGCGTTGCGCCACACCCTTCCACCCCAGCCCCCGGCTTTCCACGACCGTCTCGCCGGGCACCCAAACCGGCAGTTCATCAGCATGGATCAGATGATCGGCCACAGATTCCCTCCGGTTCAAGAACACCACACGCCGGAATGAAGACCTCCGCATCTTCGGAGCAAGTATCAACGGGAGCAGGAATCGCCTGCAAGATTAGGTAACGAAAGATATTATCACAATACGACTTTCGTACCGGGATATTTGAGGGACGCAGGTCACTTTGGGTTCGACCATCCCCGTTATTCGCAGGATCGCGTGGCCAACGGTCGTCACTGAGTTTGGGCCAAGCTTACTGTTGTGGCCTGCGCGAGATGTTGCTTTTGCAAAGTTGCCGCGATCGCCGTGCCTCAGAGCGCTGCCCTCATCAACTGGCTCGCTGGCCAGGTCATGTTGCCAAATGGCGTAGCCGTAGCCTGCTGCAAGCGACGTCGATGAAGCCCGGGATGCGGTTTTTGTCGTAGCGGGACGCCAGCCGACATCCCCATCTTGAAACGGGTATCCGCGCCGACCCACCGGGCGAGCAATGTGTGTCCGCCGCATCATATGACGCCGGGGGACCGGACCTCTCGTCAGATCGGCCGTGCTGGACGGTGGGATGGGGAGCGCGCATATCTCTGATGGCGTGGATGGCACAGGAGCTTCTCGCTCCGCCGTTGACCACGCCGCCCATGGCGGCAGGCTCCGCCCTCTCCTGCCGGAACAGGTTTGGAAACCGATCGACGACCCCGGAGCGGCCCCGGCTAAACCGGAAATCCGCCCGAGGTTCGGGAGAGCAGGCCGAAACCCCGGGCAGAAGCCCCGCCATGCAGTCTGCGGGAAACCGCCGTCCGTCAGGCGAGGATCATCGCGTCACGGTCGAGATAGGTATCAAGAAAACGCGTCATCCGCTCCTGACGGGGCTTGGCGAAGACCTCCTGCGGCGATCCGTCCAGGATCACACGACCGCGATCCAGAAAGATCACCTTGCTGGCGACCGACGCCACGAAGCCGATCTCATGCGAGACGACGATCATGGACATGCCGTCCTGCGCAAGCTTCCGCATCACGTTCAGCACCTCGCCGGTCAGTTCGGGATCGAGGGACGAGGTCGGCTCATCGAACAGCAACAGCTTCGGTTCAAGCGCGAGCGCCCGCGCGATGGCGACGCGTTGCTGTTGCCCCCCCGAAAGTTGCGCCGGATAATAGGAGGCGCGATCGGAAAGGCCCACCGCGTCGAGCTTGGCCCGCGCGATATCCTCGGCGAGGGGCCGTGAAACTCCGCGCACGGTCTTGAGCGCCTCGGAGACATTTCCGAGCGCCGTCATATGCGGCCAGAGGTTGAACTGCTGAAACACGATGCCGACGTGGCTGCGGAGCGCGCGGAGCTGCGCCGCCGGCAAGGGCAGAGATTTGCCGTTCCGGCCCTGCTGCCGCGTCGGGTGACCGACGATTGTGATCTCACCCTCGCTGGGTTCCTCCAGCGTCGCGATGCAACGGAGCAGCGTGCTCTTGCCGGACCCGGAGGGACCGATCAGGCATGTCACCTCGCCCGAGGGAGCGTTGAAACTGATCTGGTCGAGAACGGGCGTGTCGGCAAACCGCTTCGACAGGCCCCTCACTGTCACTGCCGGAGCCGTCATGCCGCGAACCGGAAGTTCGAGAGACGAGCCTCGGCCAGACGGCCCAGACGGCCGCATATCTCCACCAGCAGCCAGTAGCAGATCGACAGGAGGAACAGAGATTCGACGAAGGCATAGGTTTCCGCCCCGATCTCTCCGGCGATCGCCGCGAGTTCAGGTACCCCGATGATTGAGAGCACTGCTGTCTCCTTGATGAGGCCGATTGCGATGTTGACGCCTGCGGGCAGGACCAGAACGAGCATCTCGGGAACGATGATGCGGCGCAGAACCTGCAACCGCGTGAAACCTGCGGATTCGGCTGCCTCGATATGCCCGCGCGGAACGGCCCGGAAGCCCGTGCGGAACACTTCGCTCATGTAGCATCCACCGAAAATCGTGAGCGCGATGAAGCCCGCCGGAAGAGGATCCAGAGTGATCCCCAGCGAGGGGCCGCCGAAGTAAAGCAGGAAGAGCTGGATCAGGAAGGGCGTTCCCCGGATCATCTCGACAAAAAGCCGCAGGACGGTGTTGACGACCGGCCCGCCGAGAAGCCGGCCCGTCGCTATCGCCAGCCCCACCACGAGCGAGGCGGCGAGCGCCGCGATCCACAGGCCGAGCGTGACCAGAGCCGCCGATCCCAGAGCGGGCAGCTTGTCGGCCATGAGAGCGATGTCAAAACTCATGTGCCCGGCAACCTGAAGAGACGCTCCGCCCTTGCACCGGCGGTGGTCAGTACGATGTTCATCGCGATGTATATCGCGCCTGCCATCAGGAAGAGCGGCAACGGCTCCAGCGTGGATGCAGAAAGGTCGCGGGTCATCTTGGTAAGCTCCATCACTCCGACCACGGAAACCAGCGCGGAAGCGTGCAGGATGGCGACAGCCTCGTTCACGATGGCCGGTATCGTCAGACGGAGCGCCACGGGTGCCACAATCCGGCGGAACCGCTGAAAGGACGTCATC
This sequence comes from Haematobacter genomosp. 1, assembly GCF_002196855.1. Taxonomy (GTDB): domain Bacteria; phylum Pseudomonadota; class Alphaproteobacteria; order Rhodobacterales; family Rhodobacteraceae; genus Haematobacter. The sequence continues at coordinate 126,043 of NZ_NIPW01000007.1, forward strand.
CCGACCATCTGGGCCGCTTCGACCAGCCCATTCGGCACCGACAGGAAGCCGCCCTTCAGGTTCTCCGCCTGATAGGCCGCGCTGCAGAGCGTCAACGCCATGATCGCTGCGACATTGCTCGACACGTTGAGGCCGAGGACCGGCAACAGGTGATAGACGAGCAGCAACTGCACAAGTAGCGGGACACCGCGAAAGAAGCTGACATAGAGGCGGGCGGCCCCGGCAACCCACGTCCGCCGGCTGAACCCTGCCGTGCAGATGACAAGGCCGAGCGTCAATCCGGCGCTGATCGAAATCGCGCTGATCCAGGCGGTCGTGACCGCCGCCTCAAGAAGAAGCGAAAAGAGTTTCCAGCTCATCGGGAGGCGGCCCGCCAAGCGGTGCGTCCTGCGACCTGGCCTTTCACTTTCGCGGCTGGCTGGGCCGGCCCGGTCATAGCGCCGGGTCCGTCACACGATCGGGCGTCTCGAAGACGACGCCGAACCATTTCGTCTGCATGGCGGCCAGCCGACCATCGGCCTTCATCCTGTCGATCACTTCGTTGACCGCATCGAGAAGGCTGGCGGAGTCAGCGTCCTTCCTGAACATATAGCCGAAATAGGCCTTCTCGCCGAAGGGAGGCATCACGACCGCAAAGGTGTCCGGGCGCCGTTTCGCAGCAAACGTGCCGCTTGGCAGAGATTGCGCGATTGCAGCGATGCGGCCGGCCGCGAGGTCGCTCGACGCTTCGTTCACCCCGACATATTCGCGTACGGTCGGCTGCGGGTTAAGGGTTTCGGCGAAGGCCTTCATCTGGGCGAGCTGCGACGAAGACCTGGCGCCCCCTATGGCCTTTCCGGCGATATCCTCGGGCTTCTGGATCGAGTCGTCGTTTGCCCGCTTGACCAGCGTCACCGTGCCATCGGCAATGGGCGCAGAGTAGGCGTAACGCTCCATCCGGGCCTTGGTGATGACCGCAGGGCCCGCCACCATATCGAACTTCTTCGTCTCGAGACCCGGCAGGACACCGGCCCACGGCAGGGCGATCCAGCCGATCTTGACCCCGAGTTCCTTGCCGACCTCGTTGAACAGATCGACGTTGAAGCCGACGTGATCGCCCGCGTCAACATAGTCGAACGGGGCGAATTCCGTCTCCGTCCCGATCCTGAGTTCGCCCGCCTTCTTCACGTCGGCAAGGACATCCGCGCCAACGGGCTGGGTAGCCGCAAGCAATCCGGCCAGGGTAAAAACAAATGACAGTCTGCTTTTCATCGCGTCCTCGCTTTGGGGGTGATCAGGGGCACTTGGCAGTCGGAATTGCAGGGGCCGGGGCGGCCGCGACATGGCGGCTGTCGGGAACGGTGAGACCGAGGTGATCGCGCAGGGTGCGCCCCTCGTATTCGTGCCGGAACAGGCCCCGGCGCTGCAACTCCGGCACGACCAGTTCGGTGAAATCCTGCAGCGACGCGGGCAAGGTCGGCAGCATCAGCATGAAGCCGTCGGCCGCGCCGCCAATGAACCACTCCTCCATGAAGTCGGCGATCTGCCGGGGCGTACCCTTGATGCCGTTTCCGGTCTGCTTTTCGGCATAGAGCCGGATCAGCTCCCCGAGCGTGTGACCCTCCGAGACGAAGTCGATCAGACTGTCGAACAGCGCTTTTGAACCCTTCGGCGCCATGGGAAGCTTTTCGCGAGGCAGCGGCTGGTCCAGCGGAAGATCGGATAGGTCGGCTTCCAGGAACTCGCCCAGAGCCTGCAGGCCGACCTTCGGGTTCATGCGGTCGAGAATGTAGTCGATCTTGGCCTGAGCCTCGGCTTCCGTACGGCCCACATTGACCATGAGACCCGGCATCACCTTGAGTGAATCGCGCGGACGCCCGTATTTTTCCATCCGGCCCTTGAGGTTCTCATAGAAAGAGCGGCCTTTCTCGAAGGTCGCGCTGAGCGTGAACACCACCTCCGCAGTCTGCGCCGCAAGCTCAAGCCCGGCCTCCGAGCCGCCGGCTTGGGCGATGACGGGGCGGCCCTGCGGCGACCGCGCGATATTCAGCGGGCCCCGGACCTGGAAATGCTTGCCCTCATGATCGAGCGGATGGACCTTGGCAGGGTCCAGATAGATGCCGGCTTCGCGATCAAGCACGAGCGCGTCCGGCTCCCATCCATCCCAGAGACCGAAGGCGACATCGACATATTCGCGGGCGCGTTCGTAGCGGAGCGCATGCAGATCGAGGCCATTGCGATTGAAGTTGTAGGCGGTCTCCTCATGGTCCGAGGTGACAACGTTCCAGCAGGCCCGGCCCCCCGACAGGTGATCGAGGGAGGCGAACATGCGCGCCACGTTGAACGGCTCGGTGTAGCTCGTGGAGACCGTCGCGGCGAGACCGATCCGGTCGGTCGTCACGGCCAGCGCCGACAACAGCGTCAGGGGTTCGAGCCGGTTCATCTTGTTCGGCAGGCGCTTCAGCGCTTCCGGGTGGCCGACTGCTGCTGCCGCCGAATCGGCCAGGAAGATGAAATCGAACTTCGCCTTCTCGGAAATGCTGGCTATCTTGTGCATATGGGCGAAACTGTTGGCGCCGTTGATATCTGAGCCCGGGTGCAGCCAGCTGGATTGGTTGTGGCCGAAGGTGTAGATAAACGTGCCGAGCTTCATCTGGTCGCGGCGTTTCATGCTTGCCTCGTCAGGTTGATATTGGCTGCCGGTTTCGAATTCGGCGTGATTGCGGACGTTGACCTGTGCCCTTGCCATTCCGGCGCTTCGCCACAGGGATCAGTCATGAGCATCCGAAACGGGGCTGCCGCGTGCCAGCTTCCGCGAGAGATTGCTGCCCCGCGCGGGAAATGGGCAATGCGACAGTTGGAAATCGGGATGTTCACGGTTCAGCTCCTTCCAGCGCGGATGAACCGCGGAGTATCAATTGGAAGTGTTAGGAGCAGCGTGGCATCAGCGAAACTAATGAATTTTCATAAGCTGCATAATGGGGCGCTATACCGAAACGATAATGCTCCGCTCGAAACGAAGTATTTAGAAAATAATCCCCACACCAGAGTATCTTAACAAAAAGAGGGTGTCGCGCTGCCTGGGCGGCCCCATCCAACTCGAATCCTGTTGCGTCGGCATTGGTTCGGCACGGACGCCAATTTCGGATGATCGACACTTCCGCGCGGTTCGGCATCCCCATCGCGTAACCCACTGATGGTGATTGATCTATTGCCGCCGCCGCGCGTCCGGTATCTTTCGTCCGAATGCTCATGGCCTTTTTCACAATGATCCCTGCATCTGTGATGAATTGAGCAGCAGAACACACATTCGGCCCGTCCTCGCCGGAATCCGCCAGTTGAGTGTCGTGAATGTGCGGCCCCCGGCTGACCCGGCGTCGATGGTGTTGGCTTCGAGTGTCCCCGCGTCGAGTGTCTGGCCACGCCGCCTCCAGCGTCGCCCTCGCTCCGGGGAGAATTTATCCCTTCTGCCGTGATTGACCGCAGCAGAGAGTTTCTGTTCCCGACGGATCTTTGGAATGGCGAGAAGAGCGGGATCATTTAGTATAGTTTGACGATGGACTAATAGAACGGAACAACCATGCTGATCTCGGCCTTTCCGACCCCGGTTTCGCCCGGCGCGCCCGGAGACCACGCGGACCGCGCCGCCGCGCTTGGCAAAGCCTTCGCCCCATGGGCTGCGGAGGATGATCTTGAGGGCACCTTCCCCACCCGTCAGTTCCGGCGCCTCGCGGAGGAGCGGCTGCTCGGCCTGACCGCGCCCACCGCCTTCGGAGGCACCGGGGCGGAGCTTGCACAGGCCGTAACGGTCATCCGCGAGATCGGCCGAGGCGATCCCTCCGCCGCCCTGATCCTCGCCATGCATTTCATCAACCTCGCCACGTTGCCGAAGGGCCGGTGGGCGCCCGCGCTCCTGAATACGGTGCTGCGGGCGGGGGCGCGGGGCGCGCTCATCAACGCGCTCCGGGTGGAGCCGGATCTCGGCACCCCGCTCCGCGGCGGCCTGCCCGCCACCATCGCGCGGCGGACGCCGACCGGCTGGTCGCTGTCGGGGCGCAAGATCTACTCCACCGGCTGCGAGGGGCTGACATGGGGCCTCGTCTGGGCGCGCACGGACGAGGCGGAGCCGCGCGTGGGGCAGTTCCTGCTGCCGCTTGCCACGCGCGGGGTGCGGATCGAACGGACATGGGACACGCTGGGCCTGCGCGCCTCGGGCAGCCATGACGTGGTGATGGAGGAGGTGCAGCTCCCCCGCGAACATGCCGCCGACATCCGCCCGCCCGCCGAGTGGGGGGCGCGGTCCGATGAGGCGGCGATCTGGGGCGGGCTGCTGATCGGCGCGATCTATACCGGCGTGGCAGAGGCCGCGCGCGACTGGATCGCAGGTTTCCTCAAGGACCGGGCACCGGCAAACCTCGGTCATCCGCTGGCGGATCTGCCGCGGGTGCAGGAGCAGACGGGCGCCATCGCGGAGCTGATCGCCACGTCCCGCCGCCTCATCGACAGTGCCGCGCGGGAGACCGATGGCGGCGCCCCGCCCACCGCGGCGGAGGCGGGCCTCATCAAGCACCGGGCGACCGAGAACGCCATCGCGGCGGTGGAACGCGCGCTGAAGCTCGGGGGCAACCACGCCATCGCGCGGCGGAACCCGCTCGAACGGCATCTGCGCGACGTGCTCTGTGGACGCATCCACAGCCCGCAGGAAGACACCATCCTCACCAACGCCGGGCGCATCGCGCTCGACCGCTGACATGACCTGAAAGGACCTCCCATGACCGTCGAGTTCATCGGCTTCATCGGAAACCACAACGCTTCCGAAACCATCCCCCGCACAGGTCCGGTCCTCGACCGCGACTTCATCCGGGCATCCGCGGCCATCCACGAACAGGCGGGATTTGACCGCGTGCTGCTCGCCTTCCACTCTTCCACGCCGGAAAGCTTGCATGTCGGCCAGTATGTTGCCCATCACACCCGGCGGCTGAAGCTCATGCTCGCCCATCGGCCGGGTTTCGTGGCACCGACGCTCGCCGCCCGGCAGCTCGCCACGCTCGACCATCTGACCGACGGGCGGGTGGCCGTCCATATCATCACCGGCGGCAGCGATGCGGAGCTGGCGCAGGATGGCGACTGGCTGACCAAGGACGAGCGCTATGTCCGCACCTCGGAATATCTGGACATCGTCCGGCAGGAATGGACGGCGACCGCGCCCTTCGACTACCGGGGGGAGTTCTACCGCATCGCGGGCGGGATCTCTGACGTAAAGCCGGAGGGGCCGGAGGGCGTACCCGTGTATTTCGGCGGCTCCTCCCCGGCGGCGATCGAGGTCGCGGGGAAACATGCGGATGTCTATGCCCTTTGGGGCGAGACCTATGCGCAGGTGGCCGAGACCATCGCCGCCGTGCGGGCTGCGGCGTCGCCCCATGGCAGGACCCCGCGTTTCTCCCTGTCCCTCCGCCCCATTCTGGGCCGGACGGAGGAGGAGGCCTGGGCCAAGGCGGGGCGGATCCTCGCCCGCGCCCGCGAACTCCGCGCTGCGGGGACCGGGCAACGGCTGGTCAACGTCGGGGCGGGCACACCGCCGAACGAGGGATCCCGCCGCCTGCTGGCCGCAGCGGCGGCGGGGCCGCGGCTCGACAAGCGCCTGTGGACAGAACTCGCGCAGCTTACCGGGGCGAACGGCAATTCCACCTCGCTGGTCGGCACCCCCGATCAGGTGGCCGATGCGATGGTCGATTACCACCGGCTGGGGATCGACACCTTCCTGATCCGCGGCTTCGACCCGCTGGCCGACGCGCTCGAATACGGGCGCGACCTGATCCCGCGGGTGCGGGCGCTGACTTCCGCCGGGGCGCAGAGCCATGCCGCAGAATGACACCCTTTACCGGAGATTACCTATGACGACATCCCGCAGAACCCTGCTCAGAACCGCCGCCGGTGTGGGGCTGGCCGCGCCCTTCCTCGGGCTGGGGGTGGGGTCCCTCGCCCGCGCGCAAGGGGCGGCAGGGCTGAAGCCGATCAGGTTCGCCTCCAACGCCTCCGCCATCTGCCTTGCGCCGGTGTTCGTCGCCCGCGATCAGGGCATCTTCGAGAAAAACGGCCTCGACGTGGAGATCGTGAACTTCGGCGCTTCCACCGAGGCACTACTGGAGGCCATCGCCACCGGCAAGGCCGACGGCGGCATCGGCATGGCGCTGCGCTGGCTGAAAGCGCTGGAGCAGGGCTTCGACGTAAAGATCACGGCCGGCACCCATGGCGGGTGCTCGCGTCTCGTCGCGCTGCAATCGACAGGGATCACCGAACTGTCACAGCTGAAGGGCAAGACCATCGGCGTGACGGACCTTGCAGCGCCGGGCAAGAACTTCTTCTCCATCCTGCTGCACCAGTCGGGCATCGACCCGGAGACGGATGTGAAATGGCGCGCCTTCTCCAGCGACGTGCTGGAGATCGCGGCCGAGCGGGGGGAGATCGACGCCATCGCGGATGGCGATCCGCGCGCCTATTTCTGGCTGAAGGACACGCCCGGCAAATATGTGCAGGTCGCCTCCAATCTGGATCACGGGTTCCAGAACCGCGTCTGCTGCATCGCGGGCCTGTCCGGCAGCCTCGTGCGTGACGATCCCGCAACGGCGAAGGCGCTGACCCGCGCGCTGCTGGAGGCGCAGGACTGGACGGTGGCGCGGCCCGAGGATGCCGCCAAGGCCTTCCTGCCCCAGGCCCCGCGCGGCCGCACGGTGGAGGATCTGGTTGCGGTGCTGAAGGACCAGACGCACGATCACTCCCCCACCGGGGCCGACCTGAGGACCGAGATCGCGCAATACGCAGCCGAACTGAAGCAGATCAACATCTTCCGCCGCTCCACCGACCCCGAGCAATTCGCCGAACGGGTCTATGCCGACGTTCTGACGGCCTGAGAGGGAAACATGTCATCCATTGATTTTCCCGGCGGATCGGGCGCAGCGCGCGCCAGACCCCTGCCCACCGGGCCCAGACCCGCCGTGGCCGAACCTGTAGTGGCATGGGCGGACATCCCCGGCGTGCATACGCCGGTCTCGGGCACCGCAGTCTCGGGCACCGCAGTCTCGGGTATGGCAGTGTCGGGCGACAAGGTCTCGGGCAGCGCAGTCCTGGAAGACGCGGTCTTGAGCAACCCAGTCCCGAGCGCTCTAGCCTCCGAAAGTCCCGCCTCGGACAGTCTCACAGCGGCGGTGCCGCGAAGGACGGGCTCTGACAGGACGGCTTCGGCCACAGCGCGCGCTCCTCAAAGCGCCGCGACCGGCGCGAGCGCCACCGGGGTGCAGCCCCGCGTCCGAACCGGCACCGCCGCGCCGCGCCTCTCCCCCGCCCGCGGTGCCGTTTTCCCTCGAACCGTGCAACCAGCCGTGGTGCTGTCCGGGCTTCTGTGGTTCGCCGCCGCGGCCCTGCTCGCCTTGTGGCCCGACCTGACGTTCCAGCCGCTGGGGCGGGAGCTGACGGCCCTGTGGCTTGGAACGGGGGCACTCCTGCTGCTGCTCGGCCTTGCGGGCGACCGGCTCGGGCGGGTAGGACGGTGGATGCGGGCGCGCGGGCCGTGGCTCTCCGCCATAGCCCTTTTCGCCGCGATCTGGACGGTGGTGACGGCCAAGACGGGCTGGCTTCCCCAGCCCTTCTTCCCCACGCCGCAGGCCATGCTGGAAGTGTTCCTCTACGACTGGCCGAAGATCCTGCACAGCGCCTCCTTCTCCGTCTGGCTGCTGGCCAAGGGGTTCTTCTTCGGGGCCATCGCGGGCTTTGCCATCGGCATCGCCATGGGATGGTCACGGAAGGTCAGCTACTGGGCCACGCCGCTTCTGCGCTACATCGGGCCGCTTCCGGCAACGGCCTGGCTGCCGCTTGCGTTCTTCATCTTCCCGACGTCCGGTTCTGCCTCGGTCTTTCTCATCGCCTTCTCCACCGCCTTTCCGGTGGCGGTGCTCACCTGGTCGGGTGTGGCGGCGGTGAACCGCGACTATTACGAGATCGCCCGTACCCTTGGCGCCTCCCCCCGGTTCCTGATCCTCAAGGTCGCGATACCGGCGGCGCTGCCGCATGTCTTCGTGGGCCTGTTCATGGGGTTGTCCACCTCCTTCGCAGTGCTGGTCGTGGCGGAAATGCTGGGGGTGGAGGCCGGTCTGGGCTGGTATCTGCAATGGGCGCAGGGCTGGGCGGCCTATGCCAACATGTATGGCGCGCTTTTCGTGATGGCGGCGATGTGCTCGGGCCTCATCACGCTCCTGTTCCGCATCCGCGACAGGGTTCTCGTCTGGCAGAAAGGAGTTGTCCGGTGGTAGCCCATCAGAAGATCGGCCCCGGGGCATCCGCGGAGACCGCGCCCGCGGGCCGCCGGATCGAGGTATCGGGCGTCTCTCACCAATTCGATCTGGAGGGCGCGCCGCTTGCCGTGCTGGACGATGTGTCCTTCTCCGTCGATCCGGGCGCCTTCGTGGCGCTGCTCGGCCCCTCGGGCTGCGGCAAGTCCACGCTCCTGCGGCTGATCGCCGGGCTGGACCATCCCGCGGCGGGCCATATCCGCGTGGACGGGGCGGAGGTGGGCGATCCCGACCCCTCGCGCATCCTCGTCTTTCAGGATCCGACGCTTTTCCCCTGGCGAACGGTCTGGGCGAACGTGGCGCTCGGGCTGGAGGCGCAGGGCATCCTGAAATCCGAAGGCCACCGCGTCGATGCCGCGATCCGGCTCGTCGGGCTTTCGGGGTTCGAGGCCGCCTATCCGCATCAGCTTTCCGGCGGCATGGCGCAGCGCGTGGCGCTGGCCCGCGCGCTGGTGAACCGGCCAAATCTGCTGCTGCTCGACGAACCGCTGGGCAAGCTCGACAGCCTCACCCGCCTCGCCATGCAGGCGGAACTGGTGCGGCTGTGGGAGCAGACGGGCCTGACCGCCGTCCTCGTGACGCATGACGTGGAGGAGGCGGTATTCCTCGCCCAGCGTGTGCTCGTCTTCGGCCCCCGTCCCGCGCGCATCGTGGCCGATCTGGCGGTGGACCTGCCCTACCCCCGCCGCCGTGGCGACCCCCGGCTCGCGGAGTTGCGCCACGAAGCGCTCGGCCATCTCGGGCTGGAGGCAAGCTGGTGACCTCCCCGTTTCTTTCCCTCGTTTCAGGACATGCCATGACCCTCCGTTTCGCAGCCGTCCCGGCGCTGCTGCCCGCGCTGCTGCTCGCGGCCCTGCCCGCCGCCGCCCATATCCATGCCTCCCCCGCACAGGCCGGCGCAGGCCAGACGGTGGAGATCGCGCTCGAGGTCGGCCACGGCTGCTCGGGCGCCGCGACGACCGCGCTCCGCGTGGCCTTGCCGGAGGGCCTCTCGAACATCCTGATCGCACCCCGGGTGGGGTGGCAGGTCGAGACTCTGGAAGAGGGCCGCGTGACCGAGATCCGCTGGAGCGGCGGCCCCCTTCCCGACGGCACGAAGCAGAAATTCGCCTTTGTCGCGACCCTGCAAGGCGCAGGTGAAGCACAGGGCACGGGGGGAGGCGATCTGGTCCTACCGGTGGTGCAGGTTTGCGGCGACACGGTCGTCCGCTGGATCGACGGGCCGGACAGCGATCACCCGGCCCCGCGTCTGCGCATCGCCCCCGGATCGTGATCCCCTCTCCCGCATTACCCTGCCGGGGGCCAAGCTCCACCGCCGCGCCGCGCCCCCTCACCCTCGCCGGGGAAGGCCAGGGCGCCCGGACAGGGCTTGCGGTTGTCCCGTCCTTTGCATCATCCTCGCCGCACCGAGCCCCGCTGTCGTCGCGATGCATTTCGTTCTCCTGCATTCTCTGGGAAAGCGGGTGCGGCCTCGCGCGGGGTTTTACGGTCGCTCTATCTCCTGCGCCTCTCCCCGAGACCGAATGCCTACGCGTCGCCGTGCCTCCATTTCTCCCACCTTATTGCGAAAGCGGGGGGCGGTCTCGCGCAGGCTTTTGCGGTTGTCCATTCTGCCGCATTACCTCCCCCGGAGCACCTCACCGCCGCGCCGCGTCGCGGCCTCTCCTGCCTTCTGTGGGAAAGGAGAGGTCCGGTTCCCTGTGGCGCTTTTGCTGTCGCGCCATTTCCCGCCGCCTCCCTCGGGACCAAATCCTCCGCCGTCACGCCGCGCCGCCGTCTCTCCCACCCTCACCCGGAAAAGCCGGGTCCGGTTTCCTATGGGTTTTTCCAGTCGCTCCCTTCCGTTGCCCTTCCGTGATCCACCTCATGCTCGCTGATCCCCGTCCCCGGCCTGTGTCCCGCCGCCTGCACCTTGCCGCCCTGCTCCTGCTTGGCCTGCTGTTGCCTGTCCTTCTTCCGGGGCGGGCCGAGGCCCATGCAGGGTTGATCTCCGTCACGCCTCCCGACGGCATGGTGCTGGAGGCCGCGCCCTCCGAAGTCACGCTCACCTTCGATGAGCCGGTGCGCCCGCTGGTGGCGCGGCTGACCGCGCCGGACGGGAGGACGGTGCTGCTGGAAAACGCCCATGTGGACGGCGACCGGGTGACCTGGCCCCTCCCCGTGCTGCCGGGCAAGGGCAGTCATGTCCTCTCCTGGCGCGCGACGGCCGCGGACGGTCACGCCCTGTCCGGTGGAACGGTGTTTTCCATTGGCGAGGCAAGCGGCGGGCCGCCTGTGGAAACCGGCACGCCGCTGGCCACCCGCCTCGGCCTCTGGATCTCGCGAGCGGGGTTGCTGGCCGCAACGCTGCTCGCCGTGGGGGGGCGCGTTTTTGCGGCCTTCTCCGGCGGGGGGCGCTGGGGGACGGGCAAGAGCGTGGCGTTGCTCGGCCTCGGGCTTCTGCCGCTGGTCGCCGGGTTTCAGGGACTGGACCTGCTGGGCCTGCCCCTCGCCGCCCTGCTGACCGCCCCGCCCTGGGCAGAGGCGATGACCGGCCCGGCAATGCTCGCCTCCGGCCTGACAGCGCTGGCGCTGCTGGTCTCGCTTGCGGGCGGGATTCGCGGTGGCGCTGCCGCCCGCCGGAGTCGCGCGCACCATGTCCCCCCCGCCGGACCACAGGAGGAGGCGCGGCGCGCGGAAGCCCCGGCTCCCCGGAGGGCGTTCGCCCGGCTGACGTCTCCGTCCGGTCCTGACACGTCCACCCCTGACGCGTCAGGTTACGACGGGTCCAACCCTCCTGGCCCCCGCCGTGACAGACAAGCCGCCGCCCCTGCGGACCGCGGGGCAGCGGAAACGGCCTGCAGCCCCATCCGTCGCGCGGAGCGCGCGTCCTCACTCCTTGCTCTCGCGCTGACCATGGCGGCGGCTGCGGTCACCGGACATGCCGCCACGGCCCCGCCACAGCTGCTCATGCGCCCCGCCGTGGCGCTGCATGTGCTGGGGGCGGTGCTGTGGCTCGGCATGCTGCTCCCCCTCGCCGCAAGCCTCCGGGCGGGGGAGGCCGTTCCCCTTCGCCGCTTTTCCGTTGCAGCGCCGGTTGTCGTGGCGCTCCTGGTAGCCAGCGGCGCAGCCATTGCAACGGTGCAACTCGGCCGGGCGGAGGCGCTGTTCACCACCTCTTACGGCAAAGTGCTGCTGGTGAAACTGGGACTCGTCCTCGCCATGCTGGGGCTGGCGGCGCTGAACCGGTTCCGCTTTTCCGCCTGCCCCCAACACCTTTGCCGCAGCATCGCCGCAGAGGTGGTGCTGGGCCTTCTGGTGATCGCCACGCTGTCGCTCTGGCGCTTCACCCCGCCACCCCGGTCCCTGCCGCTGCCTGTGATGCCTGCGGTTCAGCAGATCGCCTTTGCGGGTAGCGACGGCCTCTCCGCCCGGCTGACCGTCGCGCCGGCCGTGGCCGGACCGGTCACGGTCGTGGTGGACGATGTGCGACGCGCGGGCCAGCGCTTCGCCCCGCAAGGGCTCCACATCGAATTCTCCAAGCCCGCCTATGGCCTCGGCCCGTTCGGACAGGATCTGCACCTTGGCCAGCCGACCCGTTTCGTCCTGCCGCTCGACGGGTTCTGGGTCGTCCGCCTGACGCTGCGCCTGTCGGACTTCGAAAACCGCGAAGCGAAGGAGATCGTCACCCTGACCCCGGGTTGACCCCCATTCCCGCGGAAGCCGCTCCCCGCTTCCTCCAATCCCGGCGCTCTGGCCGCGCATGGGAGGGATCCGCGGGAAGTCACGACACCTTCGCGATACCCGGGGATCTGTCCGCACGCAGGGGCAGGGAATTGTCGCTCGCTCTCCACTCGCGGGACGGGCCAGTCTATCCGCACGCAGGGCATGCAGGAAAGAGGAAGCACGGATACCCCGAAGCGTAGCGTCATCTAGGTAGGCCGGGGATAAGGCCATGGCCCCATGCGTCCGGGATGGTCGCGGATCGCTCGGCACGCAGAGGGACAGACCCTACCCACTCCCCGTTGCGGCCCGGACCCTTGTGATCTTGCCCCGTGCGTAAGGACGAGCCTTTCTGCCACCCGCCGGTCGTGGGAGGGATCGGAGCAGTCCGTAGAGGTGACAAAGGTTCGCTTGCGCGGGAGCACCAGCCGAACCCCTGAGTTCCGGCCTGGGCGGCTCGCATTTCGCAAGGACGAGGAACACGGGGAAAGCAGCTTCAGGCGGAACTCCCCCCGGTGCATTCGACGAATACGCCACCCGCCTGTTGGCCGATGCCCACCGATTCCCGGAAGGCGCGTATGACCCGCAACCGCACATACCGCTAGTTCAGCGGGATGGCATTCCCTGTCTTGCCGGACTGATAGAGCGCCGACAGCCGGTCATATTCCTCCGCGATCGCCCGCGCCCGCGACTGCAAGGTCGCGCGCTCGTCCTGCGGTGCCTCGGCGATCAGCCGGGAGATGGCGCGCGACTGCCAGAAGGCGTTCTCCCGCGCGTATTCGCCGGGGCCAAGGGTGAAGACCTCCTTCAGGATGCGCAGATCATGCGGGATGGCAAAGGCATCGCGACTGTCCTCATGGCTGAAGAAATAGAAGAAATTGTCGAACCCTGTCCATGTGATCGCCGAGAGGCACATGGAACACGGCTCATGCGTGGACAGAAAGATCAGGTCGCGGGTGTCGGGACGGTCCTCCTCCGGCAATTCGTAAAACAGCTTCAGCGTATGGACCTCGCCATGCCAGAGCGGGTTGGCCGTCTCGTTGTTCGTGCCCGCGATGACGAGCCGCCCCGTCGCCTTGTCGATCAGCGCGGCGCCGAACACCTTGTTGCCCGCCGCCACTCCGGCACGGGTGAGCGGCAGGATATCCCGCTCCATCACCGTCATCAGCAGATCGGCCAGATCGGGCCGGTTCATGTCGGACATTCGCTTCTCCTCCACCTTGGGCGGCAGGAAAGCATGAATCCCCGGGAAGACGCCACCCCTGCGGAGAAGGGTTTCGGCTACGCCTCCCTCACCCTCCCGACGGCATGGTCGCATCCCAGCCCTACCAGCCGACCGTCATGAGCCGCTGGATCATCGGCACCGAGAGCACGACCGAAAGGGTGAGCGGATAGTCCTGCAAGGCCCATGGCGTCTCCGGCCCTATCGCCTCGACGGCGTTGCGGAAATGGGCGGCGATCTGCTCGTCCGAGCGCAGCCCGGCATGACCGGCGACCATGACACCCGCAGCACCCAGATCCATCGCCTCCTTCGCCAGCGCTCCCATCGCTGCGAAGGACGGGTTGGACACGCCGACCACGACCGGCACGCGGGAGCGGGTGATGACCCGGCGCGCGATCTCCCGGCTTTCCTCCGGGGTGAGCTTCTGGGCCTCCCCCATGATGCCAAGGATGGTGATCCCCGTCGCGCCCGAGTCCTGATAGAAGTCCGTCAGCCGGTCGAGGCTGTCCCAATCCACGGAAAGGTCGGCGTGGAAGGGGGTCGCGGCGATCGGGTAGATGCCCTTGGTCTCGGCGTTGAAACCGAGGGCGGGCGCGGTCCGATCCTGTGCGTTCATGCCTTTGCTCCCCGGAAGGCCGCATATCGCGCCTGCGTTTCCTCGTTCATCGGGTAAAGGCCCGGCAGCGGCACGCCCCGGTCGATCTCGGTCATGATCCAGGCTTCCTGCGCCTCCTGCTCGGGCGCCGCGGCCAGCACATCGTCCAGAAGGGCTGCGGGGATGACGACAGCGCCGTCATCGTCCACCACGATGATGTCGTCGGGAAACACTGCCACACCCCCGCAGGCGACCGGCTCCTGCCAGCCCACGAAGGTCAGAGCGGCGACGGAGGGCGGCGCCGCGATCCCGCTGCACCAGACGGGCAGGTCCGTGCCCAGAACGCCCGCCGCATCGCGCAGCACCCCGTCAGTGATCATCGCGGCAACCCCGCGCTTCCGCATCCGGGCACAGAGAATATCGCCGAAGATCCCCGCGTCCGCCACGCCCATGGCATCGGCAACCGCGATGCAGCCCTCCGGCATCGCCTCTATCGCCGCGCGGGTGGAGACCGGTGAAGCCCAGGAGGCGGGCGTGGCCAAATCCTCCCGCGCGGGCACGAAGCGAAGGGTGAAGGCGCGCCCGACGGTCCGGGGCTGGCCCGCACGGATCGGCCGGGTGCCCCGCAGCCAGACATTGCGCAGCCCCTTCTTCAGCAGGACGGTGGTCAGCGTCGCGGTGGATACGCCTTTCAGCGCGTCCACCACGGAAGGATCAAGCGGAGCAGTATCGGCGGCCATGTGAACTCCTTGTCATCTGCGCGGACCCATCGATTGCCGGCGCGGGCAGGAACCCCCGCGGTCGCAAGTGTCCCCAGCATACCCCTCTTTCTAGCAGGAAGCGGGCAAGGCAAAGAAAACATGCCTTCTTCTTCGGTCAGAAAATATAGATTGTGTGGCCGGAAATGCCCGCACCAGATCGTGGCGACCCCGCCCTTCCCTCTCCGCCGGTTCGGCAGATTGCCGTCATGAAGACATTCCCAGGTTTGGCGAGGCTTTCGGGGCATTCTCGTCACATCCGGTCACGCCGCCCGGGCGTCGCGGTGAGCAGGGTCGCGCCTTGACCAGTTGTCCGCGTCCCGATCATCCATCAGGCATATTGAGCGCCGCGACACCCGCTGTCCATTGACCGCCCGATACTGCCTTGTCACGCACCCAGCATGCAGCCGAACGGCTGCTCTCCATCATCACCGGCTCCCGAGAGGCAAAGTCTGTCACCGACAGCAGGGCGCATCGTTAGGCCATCCAAAACCAGAACGGGATGCTCAAGACAATGCGGACACCCGGCTCCGCCGATACTTTCGTGATGCGAATGGTTCTCGTGTCGGACCCGCCCCCCGCCGAACGTCAGCGGCCTAGAGGGTATCTCGATCGGGGAGTATCGGCGCTTCAACCGGACGGTGCTGTGCGTCGAAAAGGGCGGCTTCTTTGCGTTCAGGACAGCATGTATCCAGCCCCGGCCCATTCGGTGCCAACAGAAGCGCTCAGGATCACCTTCCTGATCCGGCTACCACACCCTGGCGTTGTGGCTCCGCCTGCGGGGAGTAGGGGTCTGCGGTTACTGACGAACGCTCTCGGCAAACGGCGCTGTGGAGCAGGGTCTTGGGAAGGCCGGTATCCAGCCTGCACTTCGCTTCCTTCCAGCTTTTCCCGCCAAACTTCCGTGATTGGGATGGCGAATAGCCAAAATCCAGAGTTTCGCAGCAGTCTTTTATGCGGCAATGACTCCCGCCGCTGCTCCGCTCCCTGAACACTGAACCGTTTCGAAAGTGACGTCTCTCGCGGTAACAGTGGCGCGCCCGTTGGATAGCGGTCTCCCACGCGGCTGCGATCCTGTTCGCAGGATTGCCACATCGGCCCAGATCGGCACCGCACCAATTTTCTGGCAACCGGAGACTGCCGGGCCCATCACTCCGCCTGCCGATTACAGCCCCCCTGCCAAAACGCCCCGTAACCTATTTTCCGTGGGAAGCAGTAAGCGCGCATTGTTCCATATCGAACAGGGCATCCTGCATGACCAACTTATACATTCCTTTTTGAGATGCGATATGACGATATTAAGTCATTTTTATTATGTTCTAAAATGCGGCACCTTCCGGCCATAAAAAAGCCAACGGGAGATGATGGCATGACGCCAAGCGCTTCTGCGGGGGATCGCCTTGACCGGCTGCCGATCCTGCCGTTTCACAAGAAAATTCTGCTGCTGGTCGGCGCTGGCCTGTTCTTTGACGCCTTTGATATCTACCTCGCGAACTCTGTGCTCGGCGCGATCGTGCAAGACGGCTGGAGCACGCCCGAGAAGAACGCGGCCTTTCTGTCCGCCACGGCCTTTGGCATGTTGATCGGCGCGATAATGGCCGGTTTCCTTGGGGATCGCTACGGGCGCAAGTTCACCTATCAGTTCAACCTGCTGATATTCGGCCTTTCTTCGCTTGCCTGCGCCATGATGCCGACGATGGAATGGCTGATAGCCGCGCGCTTCGTCACCGGGATCGGGCTCGGGGCGGAGCTGGTGATCGGCTACGGCCTGCTGAGCGAATTCGTGCCGCCGAGCCACCGGGGCCGTTGGGCGGCGCTCCTTTCCTGCATTGCGCAGTTCGGCCTGTTTGCGGCGACGCTGATGAGCTGGCTGGTCATTCCCGTGCTCGGCTGGCGGGCGATGTTCGTCATCGCGGGGATCGGCGGGCTGCTCGTCTTCATCGCGCGCAAGAATATCCCGGAATCACCCCGCTGGCTGGAGCGGAACGGCCAGAAGGAACGTGCCGACCTCATCGTCTCCTCCATCGAGGCGGAAGCCGCTCCGGGCACGTTGCCCACGATCAGGACAAGTGCGCCTGTCAAGACACAGGACGTAAATCCGCTCGACCCGCGTTTCCGCCGCTCGCTGGGCGTCGGCGCAGTGACCCAGATCGTGCAGAGCGCTGCGATCTACGGTTTCATTGCACTGTTGCCGACGTTCATGGCGAAGCAGGGTATTCCGATCAACCAGTCCCTGGGTCAGGCGGTGCTGATGACCCTCGGCGGGCCCGCCGGTGCGATCCTCGCGTTCCTGCTCAGCGACCGTATCGGACGCAAGCCCGCGATCATCGCCGGCTCGCTTCTGGCGGCGGTCATCGGTCCGTGCTTTGCCCTGGTCGAATCCCAGGCCGTGGCGACCGGGTTGGGTTTCGTGATGTTCAGCCTTGTCTATTTTCTCGTCTCCGTCGTGCAGGCCGGCTACTTGCCGGAGCTCTTCCCGACCGAGGTGCGGATGAGACTCACAAGCTGGGCCGTGACTGCCGGACGCCTTGCCTCCATCGCGATCCCGTTCGTCTCCGTCTATCTGGTGCAATGGGGCATGATTGCGGTCGTTGGTGCGGTTTCGGTGCTGCTCCTGATTCAGGCGGTCGTCATTGCGCTGCTGGCAGTGGAAACCCGCAACCGCAGCCTGGAAGACATCCCGGTCTGACCTTGTCCCTGCGCGATCCGAACGTCTGCTTCGGGTCGCGCCACAGAAAATGAGGACGACGTGGATATCGATCACATCAAGAGCCTGATCCAGGCCGCCCACGACGCGGGCTTGAGCGAACTGACGGTCCGCGAAGCCGGTCTCACAATCCACATTCAACGCGGCACGGCATCGCTTGGGGCATCGGTCGAGGCGGCTCCTGTCGAGACCGGCACGCCCCCCGCGCCGTCGAATGGCATTCCCGGACACACCGTCGAGGCGCCAATGCCCGGTGCTTTCTTCCGTGCGGGCACGCCCGGAGACCCGCCGTTTGTGGAGATCGGCGCGACGGTGGAGGCGGGGCAGACGCTGGCCGTGATCGAGGCGATGAAGATGCTGACCCCCGTGAAGGCTGCGGCGCGTGGTATCGTCACCACCATCCACGCGGGAAACGGAGACACGGTGGAGATCGGGCAACCGCTCTTCACGCTTGAGGATATTGGCTGATGAAACGGGTTCTTATCGCCAATCGGGGTGAGATCGCCCTGCGCATTCAGCGCGCCTGCCGTTACCTGGGCCTTGAGACGGTGCAGATTTTCTCCGAAGCGGATCGCGCGGCAGGATATGTCGCCAGCGCCGATCAGTCGCTGTGCATCGGCCTCGCCGCCCCGTCTGAAAGCTATCTGAACATCCCCCGGCTCATCGCGGCGGCACGGCTGACGGGGGCCGACGCCATCCATCCGGGTTACGGCTTCCTGTCGGAGAACGCGGCCTTTTCCCGGGCGGTGACGGAGGCCGGATTGATCTTCGTCGGACCCACTCCCGAAGCAATCGAGGCGATGGGGGACAAGATCTCGGCCAAGCGGCTCATGCGGCAATCGGATGTCCCCTGCGTTCCCGGTGTGGATGGCGCCCTTCCTGACGATCTGGAAAAATGCCGAAGCATCGCCGAGCAGATCGGCTACCCGGTCATCATCAAGGCGGCAGGCGGCGGCGGCGGGCGCGGCATGCGGATTCTGCACGACACCTCGGAACTCGCGGAAGGCGTGGCCATGACGCGGGACGAGGCGCGCCGCGCCTTCGCCAATCCCGACGTCTATATGGAAAAATTCCTTCCCGCCCCGCGGCATGTGGAAATTCAGGTGCTGGCGGACAAGCACGGCCACGCCGTCTGGCTGGGGGAGCGGGATTGCTCCATGCAGCGACGTCATCAGAAAGTGGTGGAGGAGGCCCCCGCCCCCGGCATACCGCGCGATCTCGTGGCTTCTGTCGGGGAGCGTTGTGCTGCGGCCTGCCGGGCCATCGGCTACCAGGGGGCCGGGACCTTCGAGTTTCTTTACGAGAACGATGCCTTCTACTTCATCGAAATGAACACCCGGGTTCAGGTCGAACACCCGGTGACGGAGATGGTCAGCGGGATCGACATCGTGGCGTGGCAGTTGCGCATCGCCGCGGGGGAGCCGCTGACGCTGACACAAGATGGCATCGCCACCCGCGGACATGCGATGGAATGCCGGATCAATGCGGAAGACCCCCACACGTTCCGGCCGAGCCCCGGGCGGATCACCCGCTGGCAGCCGCCGGGCGGCCCGGATGTTCGCGTCGAGACCCATATCGAGAGCGGTTATGTCGTCCCCCCCAATTATGACTCGATGATCGCGAAGATCATCGTGCGCGGCGCCGATCGGGCCGATGCGATCCGCCGCATGCGGGCAGCCCTGCGGGAAACCGTCAGCGAAGGCATTGCGACCAACATTCCGCTGCACCTCGAAATACTGGACGATCCGGCCTTTGTTGCGGGCGGCGCGGGTATTCATCATCTGGAAACCCTGTTGTCGGATCGCGCGGATGGATGATCTCCTGCTCCACACAAGCTGGCTGGGTGAAAGCGCGATCCTGTGCCAGACAGACGCCAAGGTGCTGGAGACAAGCATACAGCACCGCATCTGGGCGCTTCGGGACCTTCTGGCGGCATGCGATTTCGTTACCGAAACCGTGCCGGGGATGAACAACATCCTCGTGCTGATCGACCCCGAAGCGGTGGATGGAAGCGGCGCGGTCACGCAAATCCAGGCGCTCTGGCGCCGCACGTCCGCTGCCGACATCCCCTCCCGCGTGGTGGAGATCCCGGTGAGCTACGGCGGTGAGACGGGGGTGGATCTGCCGGAGGTCGCCCGTGCCTGCAACCTGACGCCGGAGGCGTATATCGGCCTGCACAGCGCGGGGACCTATACGGTCTTCGCGCTCGGCAGCCAGCCGGGGTTCGGCTATCTGGCAGGGCTCGATCCGCGCCTCGCCGTCCCCCGCCGCGCCGTTCCGCGGCCGCGGCTGGAAGCGGGCGCGGTCGTGATCGGGGGGGCGCAGGCGGGGGTGATCTCACGAAGCTCGCCCTCCGGCTGGCACGTGATCGGGCAGACCGACATCTCCTTCTTCGACCCTGACCGGAATCCGCCGGCTCTTCTCTCCCCCGGCGATACGGTGCGTTTCGTTCCGAAAAAGGCGCTGTAATGATCGAACTCATCCAGACAGGCCCGCAGGCCTCCATTCAGGATCTGGGGCGCTGTGGTTATCTGGCGCAAGGCGTCGGCTCGGCAGGTGCGATGGACAAGGTCGCGCTGGAACTGGCCAACCGGATGCTGGGCAACATTCCACAGGCCGCCGCCGTCGAATTCACCTATGGCGGCTTTGATCTTCTGTGCCACGGCGACGTCACCATCGCCATGACCGGGGCCGATTGTGGCGTCCGGCTGAACGGACGCCCCGTTTCAGGCTGGACCCGCCTCTCCCTACTCGCAGGTGACAGGCTCTCGGCTGGAATGGCACGGCGGGGGATGCGGGCCTATCTTGCCGTATCCGGCGGGATCCGTGTTCCAGCGGTGCTGGGTTCTGCCAGCACCGACATGAAGGGCGGGTTCGGCGGCCTGCACGGGCGCGCTCTGGAGGCTGGCGACCGTCTGGAGGCAGACCGTGAGGGGCCGGGCAAGGAGGGGAGCGGGGAGTTCGCGCTGGACCCGGCGCTGCTCTCGGGCTTTTACGATGCCAGCTATCCCCCGGAGGCGCCGATCCGCTTTCTGCCCGCGACGGAGTATGATCTGTTCACCGATGAGGCGCATCACGCTTTCCAGACGGACACATGGGAGATACAGCCTGACAGCAACCGCATCGGCTACCGTCTGTCCGGGCCGGTGCTGAAGACGCGGGAGCGGCTGGAACTGTTCTCGCACGGCATCCTGCCGGGCACCATTCAGGTGCCGCCCTCCGGCCAGCCGGTGATCCAGCTCGCGGATGCGAATACCTGCGGCGGCTATCCCAAGTTCGGCGCGGTCATCGGCGCGGACCTGTGGCGGATCGGTCAGTCCCGCCTGGGGGAGCGGCTGCGCTTCAAAGCCGTAACGCGGGAGGAAGCGCTGGCGGCGCGACGGGAAGCAGCGGAAGCTGCCGCCGCGTTCCATGCCCGGCTGGCAGATGATATCCGCATACTGGGCGTGTAAGGGAAGGAGAGGATCATGATCGAACCAGCACAGATCCGGGAGCTTGCACGCTTCGCGGCGGCCCGTCAGGTCACGCAACTGGAAATCAGCATGGGCGAGGAAAGCGTCATCCTCCGCCTTCCCGCGCGGAGGCCCTCTGCCGAACCGCCCGTCACCCCCGCTGCCTCTGCACCGGTCGCTGTCAAATCCCCGGCTTTCGGGCGCTTCCAGAACGCGCATGCCGGTGACAGGGTGATGGAAGGGGCAATTCTCGGGAATGTCCGGCTTGATACGCTGCTGGTTCCGGTCCGCGCCCCGCTGGCGGGCTGCGTCGCGGACCTGCCGGAGGATGGCGCCATCATCGGCTTCGGCGATGTCGTCACTACCATCCAGCCGGAGGCCACGTGATGAAAATCGACATCAACTCCGATCTGGGCGAGGGCTTTGGCATCTATCAGGCGGCGGACGATGACGCGATCCTCTCGCTGGTATCCTCTGCGAATATCGCCTGCGGGTTTCACGCCGGCGATCCTGTCATCATGGATCGCACCGTGCGGCGCGCGCTGCAGCTTGGCGTGGATGTCGGTGCTCACGTGGGCTATGCCGACCGGCAGGGCTTCGGCCGGCGCGCGATAACGATGGACAGGCGCGAACTGGAACTGATGACGCTCTATCAGCTCGGTGCGCTCCGGGCGATCGCAGAGGCAGCGGGCCATCGGATGACCCATGCCAACTTCCATGGCGCGCTCGGCAACCTTTCCTTCGTGGATGCGGAGGTGGCCGATGCGCTTCTGGGCGCGATGCGGGCTTTCGACCGTGACCTTGCTTTCGTGGCGCTTCCCAATACGGAAGCAGAGCGGGCGGCGCAGCGGCACGGGTTGCGCGTGGCGCGCTCCTTTCTCGCAGACCGCGCCTATGACCGTCGCGGGCTGTTGGTATCCCGGGCGACGCCGGGGTCCATGGTGAAGGATCCGCAGGCCATCCGGGATCGCGTCATACGGATGATACAGGCCGGCGAGATCGAAACGATCGAGGGCGATGTCATCCCCATGACGGCCGAGTCCATCCTCGTCCACAGCGACACCCCGGGAGCAGTCAGGCTGGGAGAGACCATTCAGGCCGCAGTGCTGGAGGCGGGGGCGCAGATCGTGCCGCTTTCCAGCCTCTGACAGGCTCGGACCGGTCGATCAGACGGTGAAAAAGGACCGGAAGTTGCACGACTCACGGGCAAGTTCCGAGACGCGCTTGCGAAAGTTCGAATCCCGGTCGCTGCGGTAATAGGCTGCATAGCGAACCTGCGGAAGCTGGGCCTTGACCGGCAGCCGCCGCAGCCGCCCGGCCTGCAACAGCGGCGCCATCGCCGGCACGGGAAGATAGCTCACCCCGAGGCCGGACACCGTGAAGCCCACCTGCGCCACAAGGCTCTCGCAGGGAATAGTCCGTGCGACCCCCACCCCATGTTCGGCCAGCCACCGCCCATAGACCAGCCCGGTGCCGGAGCGCGTGCCCTGCATCAGCATGGTGAACCGGGCGAGATCCTCGTATCCCAGCGGTTCGTCGCCCGTATAGACCTCCGGCGCCGCCATCCATGCATTTTCCACCGTCGCGAGCGGGACGGAAACACAACGGCTGTCGCTGAACACATCGGGAATGACGATAAGATCGATGGTTTCGTTCATCAGCCGCTCAAAAAGACTCGCACTGAGATCGACTTCCGGTTCGATGTTGACGCGGGGGAATTCGCTGCGGACACGCTGCACGAGGCGCGGAAGCCAGCTCATCGCCGTCAGCTCCGTCACACCCAGCGAGAAATGCCGGATGAGCACCTCGCTGGAACTGGCGCGTTCGATGAACTGATCGCGCTGCTCCAGCAGGCTGGTGGCATAGCGCAGGATCTCCGTGCCCTTCTCCGTCAGTCGGGCCGTGCGCTTGCTGCGGTCGAACACCTCCACCCTGAATTGCGTCTCAAGCTCCTGCACACGTTTGGATATGGCGGATTGCGTGGTGTAGAGCTTTTCGGCCGCCGCCGCGAAACTGCCCAGACGGGCGATCCAGTACAGCGCCTCAAGCTGCTTGAAGGTGATCATGAGCACATCCCGCGCGAGATAATACATTCCAAAATACCATATGTTATGATCTAATAATATCGCTTTTTTCGTATTTTCGTCCGCTCTACCCTGCCATGGTCAGAGAACGGAGACATCCATGACTGTGCAGCTTGCCCAAAGGGTTATCGCACTGAAGCCGTCCGCCAGCATCGCCGCCAAGCAAAAGGTCAGCGAGATGCAGGCGGCAGGGCAGAAGATCATCGACCTGACGATCGGAGAGCCGGATCTCGACACACCCGCTCACATCGTTGATGCGGCCATTCGCGCGATGACCTCGGGCGACACGCATTACACGCTGACGCCCGGGACAGCCGCGCTGCGCAACGCGGTGGCGGCAAAGCTGAAACGCGACAACGGATTGGACTACACCGTCGCGGAAGTCGTGGTCGGCTCCGGCGCCAAGCAGCTCATTTTCGAAGCCTTCGCCGCGACGCTCGATGAAGGGGATGAGGTGATCGTGCCCGCCCCCTACTGGGTGAGCTATCCCGATATCGCGGCCATCCACGGGGGCAGGCCCGTAATCGTGAACTGCACCGAAAGCGATGGTTTCAAGCTCACGGCTGCCGCGCTGGAGGCGGCGATCACACCCCGCACGAAATGGCTGGTCCTGAATTCGCCCAACAACCCCACCGGCGCGATTTACAGCCGTGAGGAGCTGGGAGCGCTGGCCGAGGTGCTTCGCCGCCATCCGCGCGTCTGGGTCATGACCGACGAGATTTACGAACATCTGATCTATGATGGCAACGAGGCCGTGACCCCGGTCCAGGTCGCCCCCGATCTGAAGAACCGCGCGCTCATCATCAACGGCGTATCGAAAGCCTATGCGATGACCGGCTTCCGCGTGGGCTATGCTGCGGGCCCCGCCCCGCTGATTGCCGCCATCGCGAAGCTCATCAGCCAGAGCACCACTTGCGCCAGTTCCGTAAGTCAGGCCGCGGCGGCGGCGGCCCTTTCCGGGGACCAGTCCTGCGTGCGGGAGATCGCCGACATCTTCCATCAGCGCCGGGACCGTATGGTGGAACTTCTCGCAGCGGCGCCGGGCCTTTCGGTCCGCAAACCGGGGGGTGCGTTCTACCTCTACCCCTCCGTTGCCGGGCTGATCGGCAAGACGACGCCCGCGGGGCAGGTGCTGAACAGCGATGTGGACGTCTCGCTCTATTTGCTGGAGGCGGCGAAGGTAGCGGTTCTGGACGGGAGCGCCTACGGGATGTCGCCCTATCTCCGTCTCTCCTTCGGTGGCCCGATGGAGGATATCGAGGCCGGCTGCACCGCCATCAGGCGTGCCTGCGAGGCTCTGGTCTGACTTACCTGCGGGATGCCTCGCCCATCCCGCCTCCATTCGAAAACAGGAGGTCCCATGACGGCCATGGAAAGAAGCGACGCTCTGACGAGCCTTGTCGCCGAATATCGCAGCACCACCACGGCGGTCATCAGCGACAACCTGGACCGGCTGCCGGGGGCTGTTGGACTGCGCCCCTACCACCGTGTCAGCGGCACGATGGCGGGCCGCGCGTTGACCGTCCGGGTTGCCGCGGGAGACAACTACCATATCCACAAGGCGCTTGATCTCGTCCAGCCGGGCGATGTCGTGGTGGTGGATGGCGACGGCTCCACAGAGCGCGCCCTGATCGGCGGCATCATGTCCGCTATCGCTAAAAGTCGCGGGGCGGCCGGTATGGTGCTGAACGGCGCGATCCGTGACACCGCGGAAATCGGGGCTGACGACTTCCCGATTTTCGCCTGCGGCGTCATCCATCGGGGGCCTTACAAGAATGGCCCGGGCGCCATCAACGTGCCCGTTGTCATCGGCGGCATGATCGTCAATCCCGGCGACATCGTGGTGGGTGACCATGACGGCGTGGTCGCCTTTCCGCCACAGAACGCCGACAAGCTTCTGGAGGCGGTGCGCGCGCAGGAGCGCAAAGAGGCCGATATCTTCCGCCAGATCGCGGCGGGCACCTATGTGGGTGCCTACGCCAAGTGATGCGCGAAGATTGATGCCCTGCGGGCTTGCGTTCCGCAGAGGCCCGATCTGCCCTATGGGGAGGCGCATCCGATGCGCCTCCCACCCGAAGCGCCGGAATTCCCCCGGCCCCAGACGGTCGAACGGGTTCCGTGAACCGCGCGGCCCGGCAACAAGCCGATCCGCCGCTGTCGGCCCTGCCCGCAACCGGGGCTTCCGATATCGCATCCCGGTCTGCCGGACCGATCCTGCGGCAGGCTTTCCTGCCCCCCACACCGATGAAAAACGCGTGATCTCCGGGCCGTCGCATGCGCGACGTCAGGTGATCTGCTGCATGGAACACCACGCCCCCTGATGGCTCTGGTCACGCGGCGTGCAAGTCACTCTCCGAAAAGGGCGATCAACCCATCGGCCAGCGCGCCCCGCCAGACGAGGTAGTCATGCCCCCCGGCATAGGCGCGCCAGCCGACATCGTAGCCCTTCAGCCGCAAGATGTCGCGCAGCTCACGCGAGGTCTCGAAGATCCCGGCGGACTCGGGGCGCGCTGTCTCGAATGTTCCCGCGCTCAGGAAAAAGCGGAGCGGCAGCCTGTCCCGGTCGGCGAACTCGGCGGCCATCCACGGGGTCCCGTCGGTCTGGGCGTGATCCGGCGCCCACCAGAAGGAGCCGGACATGCTCAGCACGTTCCCGAATACCTCCGGGCGGCGTAGGGCGACGGTCGCCGCCGCCAACCCGCCATAGCTTGCACCGGCCAGCACAGTGCGCGCCGGATCGGGCAGAATGCCCATCCGCACCGCCACCTGCGGCAGCAGCTCATCCGCCAGCGCATCGGCAAACCCGTCGTTTCCGGGAAGCTCCCGCGCGCGCGTCCGACCGTCGATGGAGGGGATCAGCACCGCCAATACGGGGGGCAACCGGCCCTCCCCTGCCAGCCGATCCAGCATGTCCGGCACCTGCATCTGCTCCAGCGCGGCTTCCCCGTCAAAGATGAATGCAACGACCAGACGCGGATCGCGCGGGTCCATGCCGCGAGGGTGGAAGAGCGTGATCTCCCGGCTGTTGCCAAGCCGGTCGCTGTGAAAGGTCATGCGCGCCATCACCGGATCGGCCGCTGTCCCGGTCGGCGTGCCGGGTTGAGGGGGGGCGTTCTTCAGGGTGACGGTGGAGGACTGGTTGAACCGGTCGATGGCCGTCGCGGGCCAGGGCGTGCGGTTCAGCGGATCCGCCTGCGCGGTGGCCAGCAGCGCAGCCCGCCGCACGCGGGAACTGCCAGGCACGTCGGGCACATCGGGGGCGAGCTTATAGGACAGGCGCGCACCGTCCGGCACACGGAAGCTCTTGAACCAGATGTCGCTGCCGTCCAGCCGCTCCAGCCATTCATGATCGTTGGACGGCCCGCCGAACAGACGCACATTGCGGCTGGCTCCGCGCCACAGGAAGGTCAGGATGGCCTCTCCCTCCGCCGCGTCCTCAACCAGCGGGGTGCCGGACGCGCCGACTTCCCGCCAGAAGGCCTCGGTGTCCTCACCACGCGACAGGCTTTCGGCCATCGCAGCGATCCGGGGGCTGAGGAAGGCGCGCTCCGGCGGGATCTGCTCCCCCGGCGGCACCACCCGGTCGAGCCGCACTGCCACCGGGGTCGCGGAGGTGATGCGGAGAAACGCGTCGCCCTCCGTCATCGCCTGAAAATCGACATCTCCCCGGCGATCCTCGGCCAGGCGGCGGAGATGGCTGCCGTCTTCGCGCAGCAGATCCGCGGTAACGGGTTGCTCCGCCCCGCTGATCCGCCCCGCAATGTAGCTTCCCGGCGGCGCGGCGATACGGAGGCTGACCGGCCCGCCGCCCGCATCGACCGACAGGGTCGCGCCCGGGTGAAGCAGCTCCTGCGCCTGCGCCCCGCAAACTGTCATCGTCATCGTCAGCAGGAACGCCAGCGGCAGGGCACGGCTTACCATGTGTAGTCGAGGCTCAACGTCGCATGGCGTTCCGCACCGACCCAGCAGGCATAGGCGCTGGCACAGGAGGAGGCGTAGAATTCATCCGTGAGGTTGGTGATGTTGAGCTGCGCCCGCAGCCCGCGATAACGCGGATCGTAGGCGCCGAAATCATAGCCGATCGCCATGTCCACCAGCGTCACCCCCGGCACGGTAAAGGCGTTGCCGCGCGCCCAGCTTTCACCGACATAACGCACACCCAGCCCCGCATCCCAGCCGCTGCCGAACGCATACTTCCCCCAGAGCGAGGCCTGATGCCGCGGGACACGGTCATTATGGGTGCCGATCTCCTCCCGGATGGTCGATTTGGAGACCTTGGAGTCGTTGTAGGAATAGCCGGCGATGAGGGAGAAGGCCTCCGTCACCTGCCCCCGTCCCTCCAGTTCGAACCCGCGGGACCGGATCTCCCCCACCTGTTCGTAAAGAGCGGTTGCATCGTCGTATTTCAGGACATTCGTCTGGCGAAGATCATAGACTGACGCGGTGACGGTCAACGTATCCGCCCGATTGGCCCATTTCACGCCGAGTTCCACCTGCTCGCCCTCTGTCGGGTCGAAGGGCGCCTGTCCGGTGCCCGCGACCTGCGTCACCGGCTCGAAGGAGGTGGAATAGCTCGCATAGGGCGAAAAGCCGCTTTCCATTTCGTAAAGAAAGCCGAGCCGGCCCGTCAGAGCCTTGCTGTCGAACTCCTCGGTGCTGTCCGCCAGCAGGTCGGTGCTCTCGTTTTTGGCCCAGTCGTAGCGCAGGCCCGCCTGCATGTGGAGCCGGCCCCACGTGGCCTGATCCTGCAGATAGACGCCGGTCTGCCGCACACGGGAAATGCCCTCCGACTGGCCGCGGGGATCGCCGGTGATCACCACATTGCCATAGACCGGGTCGCGCCAGTCGATCGGATTCGCACTCGCCCCGTAGCTGGACCGGTCGTTGACGCGGGTGTATTGGAAATCGACACCCCCCAGCAGGACATGCTCTCCACCCAGAGCGTTCAGGCGGTATTCGAGTTGGTTGTCGATTGCCGCCTGCCGTGTCTCCGAACGGGCCTCGGTGACGGTGCGGCTGATGGTGCGGTCATCCTGCCCGAGCGATCCCCAGACCAATGTGCGCTGGTCCCAATGGCCGGTGCTGTAACGGGCCTTCTGGCGGAAGGTGAGTTGATCGCTGATCTCATGCTCCACCGACCAGCCGAAGCCGACCGCGGTGCGCTCTGACCCCTCGAAATCGGGATCGCCCACCAGAAAATCACCCGGGATATAGCCGTAACGGGTTGGGCGAAGCGTGCCGCGCGCTTCCCGGAAGTTGCGATATCCCGCATCCGGCTCCCGCTGATAAAGCGCATAGGCGGTGACCGTGGTGCGGTCGGTCGGTGCCCATTGCAGGGAAGGAGCGAACGTCAGCCGCCGTGTCTCCAACCCTTCTTCCTGCGTATCGGCCTTCTCCGCCAGACCAAGCATCCGCCAGGACAGCGTATCGCTCACCTTGCGGGAGATGTCCAAACGCGCGCCTGCCTGCTTGCGCGTCCCGAAGGTGAGACCGGCGCGGGTGCCCTCGCTGCCATCGGCCTTCTTCAGTTCCATGTCGATCAGGCCGCCCGGATTGGACTGGCCATAAAGCAGGGAGGCGGGCCCTTTCACCACGGCCACGGATTGCAGAAGCCAAGGGTCTATCTGCTGCCCGGATCCGCTGAGGATCAGCCCTTCCAGATAGCGGGGCACATAGCCGAAGCCGCGCACATAGCTCTCATCCGAGATGTTCGAGGTGCCCCGGTATTCCGACGCCACGCCGGGCGTATAGCGCAGCGCCTCCGCCACGGAGGACACCGCCTGATCCTCCATCTGCCCCTGCGTCACGACGGAGATGGAAGCAGGCGTTTCCGCAAGCGGCGTGCTGGTCTTGGTCCCGGCGGTGGAGGTGCGGGCACTGTAACCCCGCGTACCGTCGCTGGAGATCACCACCTCATCCATTACGGTAGGAGCATCCTGCGCATGGACGAGCGGCGGCAGCGCTGCAGCGATGGAGAACGCGGTCAGAAGCAAACGCCCGCGCGGCGATATCTTTCTCATAACACTGTCCCTTGGTTTGGCGGACAGGCTACGCTCGACGTGGCACCGCGGATGTGGCCGCTACGAATAGGAGCGACCGGCAGCGTTGTCCATCGCCACTTTGTCTCCCCCCGCCGGAAGCTCCTCCCTGTTGCGGCGCGGTATCACGGGGTGTCGCGATCCCGAGAGGAATGTCCCAATAAGGTGCAGCGGGCACGACGGAGAAAGACAAACCTGTCCACTCCTGGACCGACATGCCCGCTCCGCCCGCGAAGCAGTGCGTTCGCTCTGCCACAGAATGCTGCCGAAAATCGGATCGTTCCGGGCAAGGTCTTTCTGGCGACGCATGGCAAAGACGCCATGCCACCCGGATCATTTCAACGCGCTGCCCAATGGCCATCTCGTCGCTATTCAGGGGCTTTGCGCGCCTCCCGTTCGGCGCCGCTCATGTGCAGGCCGAGCTTCGTGCGCCGCCACAGAATATCTTCGGCGGTGCTGGCGTATTCCTGCTCCGTCAGCCAGCCGACCTCCGCCTCCGTGAGCGTGCCGCCGAAATCGCGGCCCAGATCGGCGATGGAACGGGCCTCCCCCAGCAGGGCGAAGGCCTCCGTGCCATAGGTCCGCACCAGCCGCGCCGCATGGGACCGGCTCAGGAACGGATAGGCCGTGCCGAGCCTGTCGATCAGCGCCGCCACGCCATCGACCGGGAAATCGCCCCCCGGCAGCGGCACCCGCGCCGTCCAGTCGGGTTTCAGGCCGGGAAGATGCGGGGCAAGCTTGCGCATCGCATCCTGCGCCAGACGCCGGTAGGTGGTGATCTTGCCGCCAAAGACGTTGAGCAGCGGCGCGCCGTTCCCGTCCAGGCTCAGCACGAAATCCCGTGTCGCCGCCGTGGCCGACTTCGCCCCGTCATTGTAGAGCGGCCGCACCCCGGAATAGCTCCAGACCACATCGCGGGCGGCAATGGGGCGGGCGAAATAGCGGCTCGCGAAGGCGCAGAGGTAATCCCGCTCCTCATCCGTGCATCGCGCCTCCTCCGGCGGGCCCTTATGATCCTGATCCGTGGTCCCGATCAGGGTGAAGTCCTGCTCGAAAGGGATGGCGGATCGTAGGCATCTCCGAAAACGACCGGGCCTTCCCTCGCTGCAGTCGATGGCTCGAGCCTGCGCTGCCTGGTGGATGAGCTTTGCCTGAAAACAAAGACAAACGGAGTATCATACGCGATCAGAAGCCGGTGTTCCTCCGAGGCGCATCTCCGGGACGCATTCAGGCGCAGGCAGCACATTCCGCCGATTTGCGAGCAAAACGAAGAATGGCAATCGCGGCGTATCAGACCCTGAGGCTCGCATCCGATCTACCGAAGATCACTGCCAGCCGCGCCGAAACCCGTCATAAACTGTAAGCGGTGGGGAGGGGAGCGGCGACCCCAGGGAGGAGGAGGGGGTCGCCGCCATTTTCCGAGGCTCGGGGAGGAGGAGTGAGCCTTGGGAAACCCGTGGGCGCATCGTGGCGCCTGTGAGTTACTTTTCGCACTGCAGCATGGGATGTGCAACAAGATTCACGCATCTCTTTAATCAATGCTGCATTGCAAAACACGCATGGCTTTGAAAATCAGCGGCTTGCTACCTGCTACAGGGAACAGGCCCTCACGCTGCACAGCAGCAATACATGCGGCAATGCAGCGGATTCAATGATCAGACAACCGGTAGCCCACGCCCGGTTCTGTGAAAATCCAGCGCGGGTCGGCGGCGTCATCGCCCAGCTTCGCGCGGAGGTTGCGGATATAGACCCGAAGATACTGGCTGTCCTCCGCATGCCCCGGCCCCCAGATCGCGCGGAGCGCCATCTCCTGCGTCACGAGCCTGCCGGCGTGGCTGGCCAGCAGCCACAGCAGATCGAACTCGCGCCGGGTGAGCCGGATGTCCACCTCCGCCAGCGACGCGCGATGCTCCGCCGCGTTGATCGTCAGCGGGCCGAGCGTCAGGATCGCGGGCGCGGCATCTCCCGCCCGGTCGCGCAGAAGGCCGCGAAGCCGCGCGAGCAGTTCGCCGGTGGAAAACGGTTTCGTAACGTAATCCTGCGCGCCCGCGTCCAGCGCGGCGATCTTGCCCGCCTCGTCGCTGCGCACGGAAAGGACCAGCACCGGCAATGCCGACCATTCCCGCACCGCGCGGAGCACGCTCACCCCATCCGCATCGGGCAGGCCGAGATCGAGGATCATCGCGGCGGGCGATTCCAGGGCCGCCTTGGCGATCCCTTCGCGCGCCGTCCCGGCCTCCGAGACGACATGGCCCTCCGCCTCCAGCGCCACACGGAGAAAGCGACGGATCGGGGCCTCATCCTCCACGATCAGGATACGGGCGGGCCGGTTTTCCATCATTGTGAGACCTCCGGGTTCCACAGCGGCAGTTGCATCACGATCCGGGTACCGCGACCATCCGGCTCCACCGCCTCGGCGCGGATGGTGCCGCCATGCGCCTCGACGATCCCCTTGGCAATGGCCAGACCGAGACCGGTGCCTGCCTGTGCCCCATCGCCCTGGCCCGCGCGCCAGAACATGTCAAACACCCGCTCCGCCGCGCCGGGCGGCAGCCCCGGACCATCGTCCTCCACCGTGAGGATCGCCCGCGCCCCTTCCGTCCACGCGGCGATGCGGATGGCAGCACCCTGCCCGGCATATTTGCGGGCATTGTCGAGGATGTTCACCAGCACCTGTTCGATCAGGATGGGGTCCACCTCCACCGCCGCCAGATCGGCGGGAATACGCACTGCAACCGGGTGGCCGCGAAGCGGAACGCGGAGCCGGTTGCGCGCGCTGCCCACCAGTTCGCGCAGATCGGTGGCGGCCGTCCGGGGCCGGAGCGCCCCATGGCCAAGCCGGGTCATGTCGAGCAGGTTCTGGATGTAACGGTCGAGCCGCTCACCTTCCTCCCGGATGGTGTCTACCAGCGTCTCGCGATCGTTCTCCGCCAGCCCTCTGCGCTCCAGACCCTCCGCCGCTCCCAGAATCGAGACGAGCGGCGTTCTGAGATCATGGCTGACGGATGAGAGCAGCGACGACCGCAGACGCTCCGTTTCGCTCGCGAGCCGCGACTGCGCCAGATCGTCCGACAGGCGGATGCGTTCGAGCGCGAGCACAACCTGATCGGT
The DNA here is from genome assembly GCF_002196855.1 of Haematobacter genomosp. 1. Classification (GTDB taxonomy): domain Bacteria; phylum Pseudomonadota; class Alphaproteobacteria; order Rhodobacterales; family Rhodobacteraceae; genus Haematobacter. Next base: position 158,036 of record NZ_NIPW01000007.1, read on the forward strand.
CAGCGCCTCCAGAAGCCGCCGGTCTCCCGGACCGGTTTCCCGCCCGCCTGCGGGGGCTATCCCCATGACGCCAAGCCGCCGCTCCGGCGTGGAAAGCGGCAGGAAAAGCCAGCGGGAGGCGGGCAGCGTCGCCGAACCCCGCCCCGCGGGCTCACCATGATCGAAGGCGTAGCGCGCGGCGGAAAGCTCCCGCGCGCCCAGATGATCCTCCGGCGGAAAGGCGCCCGCCACTGCTAGCCCTCCGGTGTCATCGGCCAGGAGCAGGATCGTCTCCGCCTCCAGCACCCGCGCCACGTGGCTGACCGCCGCCCAGACGACATCATCGAAGGAGGCGGCGGAGGCGGCCTTGCGGGAGAAATCGTAGAGCTTGCGCGTCCGGTCCGCGATAGCCCGCTGCGCAATGGCGCGCGCCCGAAGGCGGGCGGCAAGATTGCCCGTCAGCACCGAAGCGATGAGGAACAGCAGGAGCGTCAGAAACTGACCCCGATCCCAGATATGCAGGGTGAAGTAGGGCCGCGTGAAGAAGAAGTCATAGACCCCGAAGCTCAGCGCCGCCGTCACGATGGCGGGCCAGCGCCCGAACCGCGCCGCGACCGCCACCACCGCCGTCATGTAGATGAGCGGGAGGCTCAGCACCGGCACCCAGCGATCCGCCCCGAGCGCGATGACGGTCGCCGCCCCCACACCAAGGAGCGCGACAGCCCCCATGCGCGCCGCCTCGGGCGGATCCATGCGGAGCCTCCTTCGGTCAGGCCGCGCCCCCTCCGCATCGGCGACCAGCGTTATCTCGAATCCCGTTGCCGCACGGAGCAGCGCCGAGACCGTCGCCTCCCCGGGCCGCGCGAAAAGACGCCCCATCCCCGCCCGCTTTCCCGGACGCGGCAGGACAATGCGCCGGACGTTGTTGCGCTCCGCAAAATCGAGCACCTCCGCGGCGCCGGATCCGTCCACCTGAAGGACCGACACGTCCGCCCCCAGCCGCTCCGCCAGCCGCAGGGCCGCTGCCCCCTCCCGGCCGGGCGCGCGCGCCTCCTCCCGCAGGCTGATCAGCCCCAGCGCCAGCCACTCCGCCCGCGCCCGGTCGGCGGAGCGCTTCGCGGTGCGGATCGCGTCCCGCCCGTCCGCCCCTTCCGGCAGGACGACGAGAATACGGTCCTGCGCGGGCCACGGCCCGGTGATCGCGTTGGCCGCCATGTGCTGGCGAAGCTCCGCATCCACCCGGTCCGCAGCCGTGCGCATGGCAAGCTCGCGCAGCGCGGTAAGGTTGCCCTTGGCAAAGAAATTGCCGACGGCGCGCGCCGCCTGATCCGGCACATAGACCTTGCCCGCCCTCAGCCGTTCGATCAGCTCGTCAGGCGGCAGATCGACCAGCTCGATCTCATCCGCTTGCGCCAGCACCTGATCCGGCACCGTCTCCCGCACCCGGATGCCAGTGATGCGGGCGACGGTGTCGTTCAGCGTCTCCACATGCTGGACGTTCATGGTGGTATAGACGTCGATCCCCGCCGCCAGCACGTCCTGCACATCCTGCCAGCGTTTCTCATGCCGCCCGCCGGACAGGTTGGAATGGGCAAGCTCGTCTATCAGCGCGAGACCGGGGCGCCGTTCGATCAGGGCATCGACATCCATTTCCTGCAGGATGCGCCCGCCGTGGAGGACGGGGCGGCGGGGCAGTACCTCCAGCCCGCGCAGCATGGCCTCCGTCTCCCCGCGCCCATGGGTCTCCACGACGGCGACCAGCACACGAACGCCTTCGGCCGCGCGGTTCCGCGCGGCCTCCAGCATGGCATAGGTCTTGCCCACTCCCGGCGCGGCACCAAGGAAGATCTTGAGCCTGCCCCGCCCCTCGCGTCGGGCCTCGGTCAGCAGGGCTTCGGGTTCGGGCCGCGGCGTATCGGGCATCGCTCTCCTCAACTGCCGGCAGCAGGCGCTATCCGGGCCACCGCGTCAAGGTCGAGGTTGACCAGGAGGACATTGACCCGCCGCTCCCCATAAAGGCCGAGCCAGCGTCCCTCCGTCCGGGCGGCGACGATGCGCAGCACCTCGCCTTCCGACATGCCCCGCGCCGCGGCGATGCGGCGCGCCTGACCCCGGGCATTCTCCGGCGAGACATGCGGATCCAGCCCAGAGCCGGAGGCGGTCAGCGCATCGGCTGGCGCCGGGGTGCCGTTCGCCGCCTCCCACGCCGCCCGCCGGGCCGCGACCTGCTCCGCCAGCAGGGCGGAGGTCGGTCCGAGGTTGGAAGCGCCGCTCGGCATCGTCGCATGATCCACGGCGGAGGGCCGGGGGTGAAGATAGCCCGGATCGCTGAACGCCTGCGCGATGAGCGGCGAACCGACGGCCCGGCCATCCTGCAGGATCACGCTGCCCGCCGCACCCGACGGGTTGAGCACACCGCCGAGCCCCGTCACCGCCAGCGGATAGGCAATCCCGGTGAGCGCCGTCATGGCAAGAGTCATGGCCAGGGCCGGTCGAACAAGGGTAAACATCTGTCAATCCTCCGTTAAGCAAGGCCAAGCGCGGCGACGGCCATGTCGATGGCCTTGATCCCGACAAATGGCACGACAAGCCCGCCCAACCCGTAGAGCGCGAGGTTGCGGCGGAGCAGTGCCGCAGCGCTCGCAGGCACATACTTCACGCCGCGCAGCGCGAGCGGAATCAGCGCCACAAGGATCAGCGCGTTGAATATCACCGCTGACAGGATGGCACTCCTCGGGCTGGCCAGACCCATGACGTTGAGCACCGCCAGCCCCGGATAGGCCGCGACGAACATCGCGGGCAGGATGGCGAAATACTTCGCCACGTCGTTCGCGATGGAGAAGGTCGTCAGCGCCCCCCGGCTGATGAGCAGCTGCTTGCCCACCATCACCACCTCGATGAGCTTGGTCGGATCGCTGTCGAGGTCGATCAGGTTCGCGGCCTCCTTGGCGGCGGGCGTGCCGGAATTCATCGCGACCCCCACATCCGCCTGCGCCAGCGCGGGCGCATCGTTGGAGCCGTCGCCGCACATGGCGACGAGCCGCCCGCCCGCCTGCTCCTTGCGGATGTAGTCGAGCTTCATCTCCGGCGTGGCTTCGGCGAGGAAGTCGTCCACCCCCGCCTCCGCGGCGATGGCGGCGGCCGTCAGCGGGTTGTCCCCGGTGATCATCACCGTGCGGATACCCATGGCGCGGAGTTCGGCGAACCGCTCCCTGACGCCGGGCTTGATCACGTCCTTGAGGTGAATCGCGCCGAGGATCCGCGCCCCGTCCGCGACCAGCAGCGGCGTGCCGCCGCTTCGCGCGATCTCCTCCACCCGCGCTCTCAACGCCGGGTCCGCCGCGATACCCGAGAACCGTTCCACCGCATCGACCGCGCCCTTGCGGAGCGTCCGTCCCGGCAGATCGACGCCCGACAACCGCGTCTGCGCGGAAAAGGCGACCGCCTCTCCCCCCTGCGGTGCCAGCCCGGCCACCCGCTTCCGCGCGAGATCGACGACCGACTTGCCCTCCGGTGTGTCGTCGGCGGAGGAGGCGAGGAATGCCGCCTCCGCCAGTTCCGCCTCCGTCACGCCCCGCGCCGGAATGAACGCATCCGCCATCCGGTTGCCGAAGGTGATCGTGCCGGTCTTGTCAAGCAGCAGCGTGTCCACATCGCCCGCCGCCTCCACCGCGCGGCCCGACTTGGCGATGACATTCGCACGCACCAGCCGGTCCATGCCCGCAATACCGATGGCGGAGACCAGCCCGCCGATCGTCGTCGGGATAAGCGTCACGAACAGCGCCGCCAGCGTGATGACCGGGATGACGATGCCCGAATAGCGCGCGAACGGCTCCAGCGTGACGACGACGAGCAGGAAGATCAGCGTCAGCCCGGCGAGCAGGATGTTCAGCGCGATCTCGTTCGGTGTCCGCTGCCGCTCCGCCCCCTCCACCAGCGCGATCATCCGGTCGAGAAAGCTCTTGCCCGGCTCCGCCGTGATGCGGAGCACAAGCTCATCCGACACGATCCGCGTGCCCCCGGTGACGGAGGAGCGGTCGCCGCCGGACTCGCGGATCACCGGCGCACTCTCTCCGGTGATGGCGCTTTCATCGACGGAGGCCACACCGCGCACCACCTCCGCATCGGTGGGGATCAGGTCGCCCGCGCGGACGAGCACCAGCTGACCGGCGCGGAGGCTGGCGGACGGCACCTCGCGGGGCGCGGGGTCATCCTCGCGCGTCAGCAGCTTCACCATCGTCTCCGCCTTGGTGGCCCGCAGCGCATCCGCCCGCGCCCGGCCCCTGCCCTCGGCCAGCGCCTCGGCGAAGTTGGCAAACAGCACGCAGAGCCAGAGCCAGAAGGCGATCTGAAGGCTCACCCCCGCCCCCGCCGCGCCCGAGATGAGGTCGCGCAGCGCCAGAACGGTGGTCAGCAGCGCCGTGACCGCCGTGGTAAAGATCACCGCATTGCCCATCAAGGCGCGGGGATCGAGTTTCAGGAAGGCAGCCCTCAGCGCCGCCCTGTAAAGGCCGCTCTGGCCCGTTGCCGTGGACATGTCCGTCGTCCTTATTGGGAGAGAAACGACCCCGGCCCGCCGGGGTCGTGAAGCTCAGAACGTCTGCCCGGCGATCAACGCCGTCTGTTCCGCGATGGGGCCAAGCGCCAGCACCGGGAAGAAAGTCAGCGCGCCGAGGATGGTCACGGTCAGCACGAGAAGCGTGACGAACAGCGGTCCATGCGTGGGAAAGGTGCCCGCCGTGACGGGGGCGGGTTGCTTTTCCGCCAGCGACCCCGCGATGGCCAGCATCGGCACGATGATCGCATAGCGCCCCAGGAGCATGAGCAGGCCGAGCGCCGTCGTCTGCCATTGGGTCGCCGCCCCCCAGCCCGCGAAGGCCGAGCCGTTGTTGCCCACGGCCGAGGAATAGGCATAGAGGATTTCCGACAGCCCGTGTGGTCCCGCGTCCTGCACGGAGGCGAGTGCCGCCGGAACGCTGGCAGAGATCGCGCCGCCGACCAGAATTCCCAGCGGCATGGAGAGGAAGGCCAGCATCGCCAGCGTCACCTCGCGCCCCTCGATCTTCCGGCCGAGGTATTCGGGCGTGCGCCCGACCATCAGCCCCGCCAGAAACACCGCCAGCACCACGTAGAGCAGCATCCCGTAAAGACCCGCGCCCACACCGCCGAAGATCACCTCGCCGATGGCCATGTTGACGATCGGCACAAGCCCGGAGAGCGGCATGAAACTGTCATGCATCGCGTTGACCGAGCCGTTGGAGGCCGCCGTCGTCACCTCTGCCCAGAGCGCCGAAAGCCCCGCGCCGAAGCGCAGCTCCTTGCCTTCCAGGTTGCCCGCCCCCGTCAGCGCGCTGCCCGCCGTCTCGCCCCACCAGATCACGGCGAGGCCCACGAGGAACATCACCCCCATGGCGGCAAAGATCGCCCAGCCCTGACGCGGATCCTTTGCCATGCGGCCGAAGAAGAAGCAGAAGGCCACCGGCAGCAGCAGGATCGCCCAGCATTCCAGCATGTTGGTCAGGATCGTCGGGTTTTCCAGCGGATGCGCGGAGTTGACCCCGAAGAAACCGCCGCCATTGGTGCCAAGCTGCTTGATCGCGATCTGCGAGGCCGCGGGTCCAAGGGGGATCACCTGCTCCGCGCCTTCCAGGGTGGTGACATGCGTGGCCGTCTCCAGCGTCTGCGGCACGCCCTGCATCGCAAGGATCAGCGCCACGACGAGCGACAGCGGCAGCAGGATGTAGAGCACCGAGCGGGTCATGTCCGTCCAGAAGTTGCCGAGCGCTCCGCCCTTCGGCCCGGTGAAGCCGCGGATCACGGCCACCCCCACCGCCATGCCCGTCGCGGCGGAGGTGAAGTTCTGCACCGTCAGCCCCGCCATCTGGCTGAAGTTGGAAAGCTGGGCCTCGCCCGAATAGGCCTGCCAGTTGGTATTGGTGACGAAGCTCACCGCCGTGTTGAAGGCAAGGTCCGCCGACATGCCCACGACCCCGCCGGGGTTCAGCGGCAGCCAGAATTGTAGCCGCAGGATGGCATAGAGCAGGAGCAGCCCCAGCAGGTTGAAGGCCAGCACCGCCATGGCGTAGCCGCGCCAGCCCTGCCGCGTCTCCTCCCTGATTCCGGCGAGCCGGTAGAAGCCACGCTCCACCGGGGCCAGCAGCGGGGAGAGGAAGGTGCGCTCTCCTGCATAGACGCGGGCCATGACAATCGCCATGAGCCACCCTCCCAGCGTGAGCGCGGCGCAGAACAGGACGTATCCGATGATATCGTGCATCTCCGCCCCCTCAGAACCGGCCTGGTCGCAAGAGAGCGAGCAACAGGAAGCAGAATATCCCCGCCGCAACGGCGAGGCCAAGGATCAGGTCGAACATCCAGCGCCTCACAACCGGTCGATGAGACGCACCGCACCGGCAAATGAGGCGAGGGCGCCAATGCCGAGGGTGAGGTAAATCAGGTCTGCCATAGCAGTTCTCCCGCAGGTTTCCTGCGAGAGATGTGCGGCTGAAGCCCGTCAAGCGGCTATGGGAGAATGGGTGGTTTCGCGTAAAGACGGCGTAAACGCGATACCGGCTCCGTGTGCAGGGGGCTCCACCCGCGCCACGGCGTGGGTCCGGTCGCCGCTCGTGGTTCCGCATCGGGGGAGCCGGTCCCCTCCCCCGCCGTCCCGTGTCGGGGGTCCGCAGCGAACCGCCGCCTCGGCGGCCTTGGCAGGCTGCCGAAAAGGCTTCCGGATCGGCATTGGCGCGAAGACAATCTGCCGAAATCCAGCCGGAAATCGGCACGTTCCGGCTGAGGCTGTGTCACGACGCGGTTCCGGCCCTGGGGGTTTCAACTCCCTACAGTAGCACTTGCATCCACATCCACGCGCGATGGCCATTTTCTGGCCTGACGGGGGACTTTTATTCTACACCACTGCCATGGTGGCGAGTGTTGACACACCCTCGGCTCCTTCCGGGGCCGATTTCCAGAGCATGATGCTTCGGAGCTGTTTCCAGCCACCTCTCCGGGCGAAGCCCCGCTACGTCCGCCCCGCCCGCCAGGCCGCGAGCGACGGGGTGGCAAGGTCGAATGTCTCGCCCGAGCGGCAGTAGCCATGCCCGCCCATCCGGCCAAGCGCATCCAGCCCCACCGGATCGACATGCAGCCGCTCGTTCACGAGGGAGGAGCGGATGTGCAGCGCCACGACCTCTCCCAGCACGATGGCGCGGGATGGCCCGATCTCCAGCGTGATGTGGCGGCGACACTCCAGCGCAGCGGGGGCTTCGGCGATGAACGGGCTTTTGACATGCGTGCCCGGAAGCACCGTCAGCCCCGCCGCGGCCACCTCATCCTCGCCCGTGGGAAAGGCGACGGCGGTGGTGTTCATCGTCTCCAGATTGGCGAAATCCACGATGTTCACCGTGAACTCCCCGGTCAGCCGGATATTGCGGGCCGTATCCTTCTGGCTCAGGTCGTCATGGTTCTCCACCCCGATGGCAAGGATGGCCGGATCGGCGGAGAGGACGTTGAAGAAGCTGAAGGGCGCGGCATTCACCCTTCCTTCCGGATCGACCGTGGTCACCCAGGCGATGGGGCGCGGCACCACCGTGCCGATCAGCAGCTTGTAGCGCTCCTTCGGAGAAAGCGCGGCAAAGTCAAAGCGCTTGAACGCATCCGTACCGGCAGATGTCTCAGGCGACGTGTCGGAAGTCATACAGTCCATTTCCTACTCCGGGGCTTCGGCATAGCGGCTCAGGATCGCCGCGATATCGGCGACCTCATCGGTATCGACGCGGGCGCGATCCTCAACTGCATGCAAATGTGCGTCCATGATCCGCACGGCGGTCTCCCGATCCTGCACGCGCAGGGCGTCGATCAGGCGGACATGTTCCTCGATCCCGCATTCCGCCGAATGGGGCCGCCCGAAGCGGGCGAGGATCAGCGATGAGCGGGACACGACGGTATTGACGAAGTCGATGAGCAGACGGGACCCTGTCAGTTCGGCAAGAAGGATGTGGAACTCCCCCGACAGCCGGATGGAGCGGGGAGACGAGGCGCGGACCGCCCGCGCCTCCTCCCGCACATGGCTGGTCAGCGCGTCGATAGCATCCTTCGACATGCGGGTGCAGAGCCGGTCGATCACCTCCCGCTCCAGACAGCGGCGGAGGGCAAAGACCTCCTCCGCTTCCTCATAGGTCGGCATGGCGACGGACGCGCCACGATTGGGCTTCATGTCCACGATCCCCTCCGCCGCGAGCCGCATGAGCGCGTTCCGGGCCGAGGTCCGGCTCACCCCGAACGTCTCGCCGATCTGGTCTTCCGGCAGTTTCACGCCGGGTTTCAGCGCCTGCTCCAGGATTGCCCGCCGCAGGGAGGCGTAGATCGCATCGCTGCGGCTATGGCTGGTCGACATTTTGAATCCAGGAGTTGTTTGCATACTCACGGTATGGCGCATGAATTGTTATGTCAATTATGGATACATTAATTTCTTGCTATTGTATGCAATTTGTAAAATTATCTTCGCATACATGAGAAGCGTAGAATCGCTCGATTCACTCAGGGAGTTCGTTGCGACATGTCCAGGCTGACCCGCCTCTTTCTCGCCAGCGCCTTTCTTGCTGGCCTTGCTCTGCCCGCTGCGGCGGAGAATACGCTCCGCTGGGGGGCAAGCCGCGACATCGGCTCGCTCGACCCCTACTCCTATGGCGACAGCTTCACGCTCGGCGTGCTGAACCACGTCTATGAGGGGCTCGTCCGCTACAACCGCGATCTGAAGATCGAACCGGCGCTCGCCACCTCATGGGAGATCGTCTCTCCCACCACGTGGCGCTTCACCCTTCGGCAGGGCGTGAAGTTCCATGACGGGCAGGATTTCACCGCCGAGGACGTGCAGGCCTCGCTGCTCCGCGCCACGGATCCGAAATCGCCGCTCCGCGGCAACATCCCCGCCTACAAGGCCTCCCGCGTGATCGACGATCATACGATCGAGATCGACGTGTCGGAAAACTACCCGCTCCTGCTGAACGACCTGACCACCATCACGATCTTCGACGCGGGCTGGCTGAAGGAGAACAATGCCGAAGCGCCCACCGATGTCGGTGCCGGCACCGAAGGCTACGCCACCTACCACACCAATGGCACCGGCCCGTTCAAGGTGGAAAGCCGCCAGCCCGATGCAAAGACCGTCTTCGTGAAATACGATGGCTGGTGGGACAAGGTGGAACACAACCTTGACCGGATCGAATTCACCCCCATCGCGTCGGACGCGACGCGCGTGGCGGCACTGCTGTCGGGGGATATCGACTTCACCGACAAGGCGCCCGTGCAGGACATTCCCCGGCTGGAGGCCTCACCCTCCGTCAAGCTTCTGGAAGGCACGGACCTGCGCACGGTGATGATCGGCTTTTCCCAGCGGGATGCCCTGCTCTCCGGTGCGCCGAACCCGATGAAGGATGTCCGGGTGCGCGAGGCGATGCAGATCGCCATCGACCTCGACCTGATCCAGAAGCGCGTGATGCGGGGCAAGAGCCGCACCGCAGGTGCGCTGGTCGCCCCGCAGATCCCGGGCTACGACGCCGCGCTCGATACGCCCGCCGCCTATGACCCGGACCGGGCCAAGGCCCTCCTGAAGGAAGCGGGTGCCGAAGGGTTCGAGTTCGACTTCAACTGCGCCGACACCCTCGTGAACGAGGAGCAGGTCTGTCAGGCCATCGCCTCCATGTGGTCGCGCGTAGGCCTGAAGCCGAAGCTCGACCAGGGGCCGCGCGCCGTGCAGACGCCCAAGCGGTCGGCGGGCAAGGTCGATGTCTATACGCTCGGCTGGGCCACGCTTCCCATGCTTGATGCATACAGCATGACAAGCCAGGTTCTGCATACGAAGGAAGGCTCGTTCGGCATCTTCAACTGGGGCGGATGGTCGGACAAGGAGTTCGACCGCGTGACCGAAGCCTCGGCCGTTGAACTGGATCAGCCGAAACGCCTCGCGATGAGCGCGGAAGCGCTGGGGATCGCGAAGAAGAACGTGCTGATGATCCCGCTGCACCAGCAGCCCCTTACCTGGGCGACCGGGGCGGATGTGGCGGAGCTGCCGCTCTTTGCCGACAACCTGCCGCGCCTCTGGCTGACCCGCAAGTAACCCATCCGCCAGTCAACCATCCGCCAGTGACCCATCCAAGGGTCACCTCTGCACCTCACACCATCGGCAGGACACGGCCATGCTCGTCTTTCTCGTCAAGCGTCTGGGCAATGCGATCCTCGTGATGCTGGCGGTCGCCTTCTGCGCCTTCATGATCTTCCGCTTCCTCGGCGATCCGGTGGAGATGATGGTCAACGAAAGCGCCACGCAGGTCGAACGGGACGAACTCCGCCAGCGGCTCGGGCTGGAGGATGACGTTCTCACCCAATACGCCCGTTTCGTCGTGAACGCGGCGCAGGGGGAGTTCGGCATGTCCTGGCGCAACCAGCAGGAGGTGATCTCCCTCATCGGCGAACGCTTCCCGGCGACGTTCGAGCTTGTGCTGATGGCCACGATCCTGTCGCTGGTCATCGGCATCCCGCTCGGCGTCTTCACCGCGATCGGCCGGGGCCGCTGGTGGGCGGAGGGGTTGCAGTTCACTTCCATCATCGGGGTGTCGCTGCCCTCCTTCATCGTGGGGATCCTGCTGATCCTGATCTTCTCCGTCACCCTCGGCTGGCTGCCGGGTTACGGGCGGGGGGATGTCGTGCAGCTCGGCTGGTGGTCCACCGGCTTTCTGACCCCCTCCGGCCGGGCGGCCCTGGTGCTGCCCGCGCTCTCCCTGTCGCTTTTCCAGATCACGCTGGTCATGCGGCTCGTCCGTGCGGAAATGCTGGAGGTTCTGCGCACCGACTTCATCAAGTTCGCCCGCGCCCGCGGCGTGCCCAAATGGTCGCTGTGGTTCCGCCATGGGCTGAAGAACTGCCTGATGCCTGTCATCACGCTGACTGCCATGCAGATCGGCAACCTCATCGCCTTCGCGCTGGTGACGGAGACGGTGTTCCAGTGGCCCGGCATGGGGATGCTGTTCATGCAGGCGGTGACCTTCGTCGATATTCCGGTGATGGCGGCGTATCTGTGCATCGTCTCCTTCATCTTCGTCGCGCTGAACACGGTGGTGGACATCGCCTATGCACTGATCGACCCGCGCCTGCGGGCTGCCTAATCCCCTTGCCCGCGCCCTGTCCCGCCAGCACCCCCCGGAGCCTGCCCATGACGGACACCCCCCTCCCGCCACTGCGCCGCAGCCGGTTGCAGAAGTTCCGCGACAGCGACCTGTGGTGGAGCTTCTGGCATCACCCTTCCGCGGTGATCGCGGCAGCGCTGCTCCTCCTGCTCATCGCGGCGGCCTTTCTCGCGCCGTGGATCACGCCCCAGAACCCTTATGATCTTGCCGCGCTGGAGCTGTGGAACGCGGAACTGCCGCCGATCTGGCAGGAGGGCGGCCAGTGGCCCTATATCCTCGGCACCGACCTTCAGGGGCGGGACATGCTCTCTGCCATCCTCTACGGCTCCCGAGCCTCCATCGTGATCGGCGCGGCCTCCGTCGCCGTTTCGCTGGCGGTCGGGGCAACGCTCGGGCTGATCGCGGGGTATTACGGCAAATGGGCGGATACGGTGCTGATGCGGGTGGGGGATGTGCTTCTCTCCATGCCCACGATGCTGATCGCCATCCTCGTCTCCGCCGTCGCGCGCCAGATGCTGCCGCCCGGCTGGCGGGAAGCCGGCGCCTCCGGGGTCATCGTGCTCGCCATCTCCCTTTCCGCCTGGGTGCAATATGCCCGCACGGTGCGCGCCCAGACCATGGTGGAGCGCGGCAAGGAATATGTGCAGGCCGCGCGGCTGATCCGCGTGCCGCCGCGCCGCATCCTGCTGCGCCACATCCTGCCCAATACCACGACACCGCTTCTGGTCGCCGCCACGCTGAACTTCGGCCTCGGCATCCTGATCGAGGCGACGCTGTCCTTCCTCGGCGTCGGCATGCCGCCGGAGCAGCCCTCGCTCGGCACGCTGATCCGCATCGGCAACCAGTATCTCTTCTCCGGCCTGTGGTGGATCGTGCTCTTCCCGGCCCTGCAACTGTGCCTGCTCGTCGTCTCCATCAATGTTCTGGGCGACTGGCTGCGCGATGCTCTCAACCCGAAACTGCGGTGACTGACATGACCTCTCTCCTCATCCGTAACGCGCGCCCCATGGGGGCCGCGCCGGCCGACATCCTGATCCGCGATGGCCGCATCGCCGCCATCGGCCCCGACCTTCAGGCGGAGGGCGTGGCCGAGGAACAGGCCGGCGGTCGCATCGCCATTCCCGGCCTTGTCGATACGCACACCCATGTGGACAAGGGCCTCATCGGCTATCCGTGGTATGTCAACGAGGTCGGCCCCCGGCTCATCGACAAGATCGACAACGAACGCCGGGTGAAGCGGGAACTGGGGCTGGATCCGCATGTCCAGTCCATGCGTCACGTGCTGCAATGTCTGGGCTACGGCACGACGCTGGTGCGGACCCATGTCGATATCGACACCGATCAGGGCCTCGCCGCGCTGGAGGGCGTGGTGGAGACGCGCCACGCGCTCGCCGGGCAGGTGGAGATCGAGATCGTGGCCTTCCCGCAGTCGGGCCTGCTGCGCCGGCCCGGCACGGTGGAGCTGGTCGACGCCGCGATGTCGGCGGGCGCCGATCTGGTCGGCGGGCTCGACCCCTGCGGCATGGACAGGGATCCGAAGGGTCATCTGGATGCGATCTTCGCCATCGCCGAGAAACACGGCAAGGGCATCGACATCCACCTGCACGAAGGCGGAGAGATGGGCGCCTTTTCCATGGACCTGATCTTCGAGCGGATCCGGGCGCATGACATGCGGGGCAAGGTCGCCGTCAGCCACGCCTTCTGTCTCGGCATGCCGGACTGGAACGCCAGCCAGGCGCTGATCGACCAATGCGCCGAACTGGACGTGCCGATCCTGACCACCGCACCGCCCTCGCGCGAGGTGCCCGCGCTGAAGCGGCTTCATGCGGCGGGCGTGCGGTTCGGCGCGGGCGTGGACGGGTTCCGCGACACCTGGGGGCCCTATGGCAACGGCGACATGCTCGAACGCGCGATGCTGCTCGGGATGAGGAACAACCTGCGCCGCGACGATGAGGTTGCCATGGCGCTCGACGTCTGCACCACCGGGGGCGCCCGGGCGATGGACCGGGCGGATCACGCGCTCGTCCCCGGCGGGCGGGGAGATGTGGTGCTGGCGGAGGGCGAGAGCCTCGCCGATGCGGTGGTGAGCCATGCGCCGCGCGCGCTTGTCGTCACCGCCGGGCGGGTCGTGGCCCGGAACGGCGCCAGTCTCACGGTTGCGCCGTGATCGCGGCCCCGGAACACGCGCCCCACGCCGCCCGGACGGCAGCGGCGGGCTGGTCCGCCCTGCCCCTCGGTGCGCGCCCTCCGGGACGATGGGCGCTCGCCGCCCGCTGGATCGTGGCCGACCTGCCCGAGGGGCGGCGGCTCGTCGAGAACGGGGAAGTGGTGATCGAGAACGACCGTGTCCTCTGGGTCGGTCAGCGGTTCCCGGGCGAGGTCTCCTGCCGCTACGACATGGGAGAGGCGCTGGTCGGCCCCGGTTTCGTCGATCTGGACGCGCTCTCCGATCTCGACACGACGATCCTCGGCATGGACAATCAGCCCGCCTGGCGCAAGGGCCGCGTCTGGCCTTCGGATTACGCCGTGCGTGCGCGGGAGATGTATTCTCCCGATGAACTTGCCTTCCAGAAACGCTATGCCTTCGCGCAGCTCCTGCTGAACGGGATCACCTCCGCGCTTCCCATCGCGTCGCTCTTCTACCGCGCATGGGGGGAGACGGTGGCGGAGTTCGAGGCGGCGGCGGAGGCGGCGGGGGATCTCGGCCTTCGTGTCTGGCTCGGGCCGGCCTACCGTTCGGGTGGCGTCGTCCTCGACGCGGCGGGCCGGATGCAGCCGGTGTTCGATGAGGCGCGCGGGCTGGCCGGGCTGGCGGAGGCCGCCGCCTTCGCCGAGCGCGTTCACGGCAGCCACGGCGGCCTCGTTTCCGGCATGTTCGCGCCCGACCGGGTGGAGACCTGCACCGAACCCCTTCTGCGCGAGACCTTCGCCCGGGCGGAGGCGCTGGACATGCCTGTCCGCCTGCACATGGCGCAGGGCGCGATGGAGCTGGAAACGGTCCGCCGCCTGCATGGCATGACGGCGCCCGCCTGGCTGGAGCGGCTCGGTCTCCTCTCGCCGCGTCTCATCGCGCCCCAGGCCACCGTGGCGACGGAGGACGACCTTGCGCGCTATGCCGCGAACGGGGTGACGGTCGCGCATTGCCCGCTGGTCTCCGGGCGGCACGGCTCCGTCCTGCGCTCCTTCTCCGCGCTGAAGGCACAGGGGGTGCGGGTCGGCATGGGCACCGATACCGCCCCGCCCGACATGGTGCTGAACATGGCCGTGGGCCTGATCGCCAACCGCGTGGCCGAGGGCCGGGGCGACGCCGGTTCCGCCGCCGAGTTCTACGACGCCGCGACGCTTGCGGGCGCGGATGCCCTGCGGCGCCCCGATCTCGGTCGTCTCGCGCCGGGGGCCAAGGCCGATATCGCCGTGTTCGACATGGCGGATGCCCTGATCGCCCCGCGGATAGACCCGGTACAGACCCTGATCGTCGGGGCCACCGGGCGCGTGACCCGTGCCACGATCGTGGATGGCCGCATCGCCATGCGCGGGGGAGAGGTGGCCGGGCTGGACCTCGCCCATGCCCGGAGGCAGGCGCAGGAGCAGTTCGACCGTCTCGTCGCGCAATATCCCGAGCGGACATGGCAGCACCCGCCCGTCGCAGAGATCTTCCCGCCCAGCTACCCGCTTGCCGATCCGCGGAGTGCCGCGCGGGCGGGCCGCCCCGCAACCTCCCCTGACGCTCCGGCCGCCCCGCCCGCACAGGGGCCCGGAACATCCTCCCGTCCCGACATCCCCACGGAGCAGCCATGACAGCCGCCGCCCTGCAGGTCACCGGCCTTACCGTCGAGTTCCCCACCCGCCGGGGCACGCTCACCGCGCTGTCCGACGTCACGCTCGACATCCAGCCGGGCGAAATCCTCGGCGTGGTGGGTGAGTCGGGGGCAGGCAAATCCATGACGGGCATGGCTGTTCTGGGCCTGCTGGAGCCGCCGGGCCGTGTCACGTCGGGCGAGATCCGCATCGACGGCCAGCGCACCGACCGGCTGTCGGAAGCGGAGATGGCCAAGGTGCGCGGCCGCATCGTGGGCGCGATCTTTCAGGACCCGCTCACCTCGCTGAACCCGCTTTTCAGCGTGGGACGACAGCTGGAGGAGACGATCCGCCTGCATTCGGACCTTGACCGGAAGGGCGCCCGTGCCCGCGCCGTGGCGCTGATGAAGCAGGTGGGCATCCCCGGCGCCGAGGAACGGCTGGATCACTATCCGCACCAGTTCTCGGGCGGCATGCGGCAGCGGGTCGTCATCGCGCTGGCGCTGGCGGGGGAGCCGCGGCTCGTGATCGCGGATGAGCCGACGACCGCGCTCGACGTCTCCATCCAAGCGCAGATCACCGCGCTCCTGCGCAGGCTCTGCAAGGAAAAGGGCGCGGGCGTCATGCTCGTCACCCACGACATGGGCGTGATCGCGGAGACGGCGGACAGGGTCGCGGTCATGTATGCCGGCCGCGTGGTGGAGATCGGCACGGTGGCGGAGGTTCTGACCCGGCCCCGCCACCCCTATACCCGTGGCCTGATGGGGTCGATCCCGGCCCTCGGCGCGCGGGTAAAACGGCTTCAGCAGATCGACGGCGCCATGCCGCGCCTGAACGCCATCCCGCAGGGCTGCGCGTTCAACCCGCGCTGCCCCGACGCCGGGCCGCGCTGCCGGAGGGAGCGCCCGCCGCTGATACAGGCGGAAGGGGCGGCGCAGGTGCAGCCGGCGGAAATGCGCCGCTTCGAGCCAGCTAACCCGATCCCGGCCGAATCCCCCCCGAGGGACGGCAGCGGCGGAGAGACACGCCCGGGCCTTGCCGCCTGCTGGCTCATGACGGGAGACGTGGCATGAGAAGCCTCGACAATGCCGTGGAAGTGGACCAGCTCACCCGCGTGTTCGACGTCTCCGCGCCCTGGCTGAACCGCGTGCTGGAGCGCAAGCCCCGCCGCTGGCTCCGCGCGGTGCAGGAGGTGAGCTTCACCGTGCCGAAGGGCCGCTGCCTCGCGCTCGTGGGGGAGTCCGGCTGCGGCAAGTCCACCGTGGCCCGGCTCGTCACCGGCCTGTACCGGCCCAGCGAAGGCGCGATCGTCTTTGCCCCTGCACGGGACGGACGGCCCATGGAAGCGCAGATGATCTTTCAGGATCCGCATGCGAGCCTCAATCCCCGCTGGCGGGTCGGCGACATCATCGCCGAACCGATCCGCGAATTCCGCCTGCGCGCGACGGAGGCGGAGACGGCGGCCCGCGTGGCCGACCTGCTCCGCACCGTGGGTCTTTCGCCGGACGACGCGCGCCGCTTTCCGCATGAGTTCTCGGGCGGTCAGCGGCAGCGGATCTCCATCGCGCGCGCGCTTGCCTCGGAGCCGGAATTCCTCGTCTGCGACGAGCCCACCTCCGCCCTCGACGTAAGCGTTCAGGCCCAGATCCTGAACCTCATGCGGCGCCTGCAGGACGAGCTGGGCCTGACTTACCTGTTCATCAGCCACGACCTCTCCGTCGTGCGGCACATGGCCGACCGGATCGCGGTGATGTATCTGGGCCGCATCGTGGAGGAAGCCGCGACGGAGGATCTGTTCCGCGACCCGCAGCACCCCTACACGCGCCTGCTGCTCCGAACGATCCCCGATGTCCGCAACCCCGACAGGGACCGCGCGCTGATGGGAGGGGAGCCGCCCTCGCCGCTCGATCCGCCGCAGGGCTGTCCGTTCCATCCCCGCTGTGCCGCGGCACGGGACATCTGCGCCACCGATCTTCCCCCTGTCGGCCCCCGTGCGGGCGGCGGCCGCCTGGCCTGTCACTTCCCGGGCGAAGGGTGACCCCGGCGACGGCTGCCCCTCAGGCTCCCCGTCAGGCTCCCGTCAGGCCGCGCGCCAGGGCAGGACGCCGCCCGGCAATCGCGCCCGGCAGGCGTCCAGCATCAGCGCGAGCAGCAGAACCAGCGCGACCGACAGCACCGCCACCGCGGCGGCGCCTGTCGAATTGCCCTCATACTGGAGCGAGAACACCATGACGCCCAGCGTCTCGTTCCCGCTCGACCACAACAGGGCGGAGAGGGTGAGTTCGTTCAGCGCGGTCATCATCACCAGCATCCCCCCCGCCGCCGCCGCGGGCAGCAGGAGCGGCGCCGTGATCCGCGTCATACGGGCGACCACGCCCCCACCCGCGATCCGCGCCGCCTCGTCCAGCGCAGGCTCCACCGCTTCCGCGGCCGCGACGACAGGGCGCAGCACCAACGGCAGGAAACGCGCAAGATAGGCGATGAGCAGCAGCGCCCATGTCCCGTAAAGCGAACCGATCACCGGCAGCGGTTTCAGGAAGGTCAGGATCATCGCCAGCGCCACCACCGTGCCCGGCACCACCCAGGGCGCATCCACCAGCCAGTCCAACACCCGGACGACCGGGTCGCGCAGCGTGACCTTCAGGAAGGCGAAGGGGATCGCCACCGCCGCCACGATCACCGCAGCACTGCCCGACAGAAGAACCGAATTGGCAAAGGCGCGCCGCACGGCCGGATTGGCCAGCGCCTCGGTGAAGTTGGCAAGTGTCGCGGTCTCCGGCCCGAAAGGCACACCGAGCGCGGGCGAGAGCGCGGTGGCCAGCAGCGCCAGCATCGGCAGCACCGCGATGGTCCCGAGCAGCAGCCACAGCCCCGCCGCCAGCAGATGCGCCAGGGCCGGCGGCAGGGCAAAGGGCGCCATGACCGCCCCGCGGGCAAGCGGCACCGTCAGCCGCCGGAGCACCAGCGCCCGCAGCGCCAGAGCCGCCAGCGCGATGACGACAAGGATCAGCGCCAGCACCGCCACCTGCCCCGCCACGCCCGGCCCGAAGCCGTTCAGCCGCTGATAGATGAGCGTCGTGAGCACCGGAAACCGGCCCGGTATGCCGAGCAGTGCCGGAACGCCGAAATTGCCGATGGCGGCGGCGAATGCCAGAACCCCCGCCGCCAGAACGCTCGGCAGCAGCGGCGGCAGCACGATCCGCGCGATCACCCGGCCCCGGCCGGCACCCGCGATGCGCGCAGCCTCCACCAGATCCTGCGGCAGTTGAGCCAGCGCCGCGCGGACGGCGATGAAGACGAGCGGCATGTGCTCGATCCCCATGACGAGCGCGATACCCCCGCCTGAATAGAGCGGGTTCGGCGTTCCCGGCGCGGGCGCGAGCCCTAGCGGGCCGAGGATGGGCGAACCGCTTCCCACCAGACCGATCCATGCGAGCGCCGTCGTCTGCGACGGCACGATGAGCGGTGAAAGCGCGAGAAAGCTCATCGCCACCCGGCCCCTGAGCGCGAACAGCCCCGTCGCCAGCGCGAGCGCAACGCCGAGCACGACCGAGATCACCACCGAGGCGGCGGAGACGCCGAGTGTGTTCATCACCGCCGGGAGCGTGGCCCGCGCCGTCAGCACATCCCGCATCAGGCCGAGCGGCGCGCCGTCCCGACCCGGCGCCAGCGCCTCAACGAAAAGCCGCATCAGCGGCCAGAGCGACAGCACCCCGACATAAAGGGCCACGCAGAGCACGATGGCGTGGCGCGCGAGCAGCCCCGTGGCCGGCGCGCGCAGTGTCTCAACCGCCATAGATCGCCGCGAATTCTTCCTTGTTGGCCTGATCCTCCGCCCGCATCTTGGCCGGGTCTGCCTCAAGGATGGTGAGCCGGTCGGCGGAGGGATAGCCCTCCGGCGCGGCAAGGCCGGACAGCACCGGGAAATAGCCCTGCGCCACCGACTGCTCCTGCGCCTTGCGGGACAACTGCCAGTCCACGAATGTCTTGGCCGCCGCGACGGCATCGCTATCCTTCAGGATGGCGACAGGCTGGGAGATGACGGAGACGCCGTCCTCCGGCCAGACGAAATCCACGGGCGAGCCCTTCTTCTTCGCGTTCATCGCCATGTATTCGACGATGACACCATAGGCCTTCTCGCCCCGCGCCACGGCCTCGATCACCGTGCCGTTGCCCTGCCCGGCGACAGCGCCTTCCTTGGCCAGCGTCTCATACCAGTCCCAGCCGAAGGCGGGTTGCGCCACCATGGTGCCGACGTGGATGGCCGCCGCCCCGGAATAGAGCGGGCTCGGCATGATGAGGCTTTTCGCCACCTCCGGCTGCGCCAGATCGGCCCAGCTTTTCGGCGGGGTCTGCACCAGCATGGTGTTGTAGACGATGCCCGTGGTGATGAGCTTCGTGCCGAAATAGGTCATGTCCGGGTCAACGAGCGCGGGCGGCACGTCCTTCACCGGCGCATCGGTATAGGCCAGCAGGCGACCGTCCTCCTTCAGCTGCGACATGGCGACCGCATCGGCGATGAGCAGCACATCGGAGGGAGAGGAACCGGCGGCGAATTCTGCGGCGAGCTTCGCCATCAGCTCCGTCGTGCCGGAGCGGAAGATCTCCACCGTGATCTCGGGATGGTCGGCGTTGAACGCGGCCACGACCTGGGCCATCTGGTCCTGCGGCTGGGAGGTATAGACGGTGATCGTCGTCTGCGCCGCCGCCACAGTCGGAAGGACGAGCGCGCAGGCGAAGGCAAGGGGACGAAGGGCGGTCATCGGGTTCTCTTTCTACGGAAGACTGCCGCGGGCCATAAGCCCGTCAGGCGGACGGTTTCATGACAGTTTCGTGCAATTCCAGTGACAATCCGCGCCCCTCCGCCATTCCACCACCTCGGCATTGCCGGGCCGGTCGAAGGGCCGGTCGGAAAGCATCGCGTGGATCTCCCGCGCCGTGCCGGAATGCGCGACGATGAGCACCGGGAACGGCCCCGCAATTTCCGCCAGAGCAGCCCAGATACGGGCGCGGAACGCCTCCGGCCCCTCGCCCCCCGGCGGGGTCGCCTCGCGGATCAGGAGGGAGCGGTCCTGCCCCTCCCAGGCCCCCCAGTTGCGCTCCTGCAATCCCGCCAGCGGGACAAGCGGTGCGCCGGTCACTTCCGCGACCACCCGTGCGGTATCGGCGGCGCGGCGCAGGGGGGAATGCCAGATGGAAGCGATGGGCCGCCCGACCAGCCTGTCCGCCGCCGCGCGGGCCTGCGCCATGCCGTCTTCCGTCAACGGATCATCCGTCGAACCACCGATGACCTTCCGCCGGTTGCTCTCCGTCTGTCCGTGCCGGAGGAACAGAAGGGGCTGCCGGAGCAGCGGGAGGGCGGAAGCCGGTTCGATACAGGTCTCTGTCATGATCGTCATGCTCTTTCTCGCGCCATCATGCGCTGTTCAGCGGCGCTGCTGGCCAGTAGGTATGATCCGCGGGCCCGGGCAGATGTTCCGAAGCTCCTCGGCTGTTGCAAGGACAGCCCTGTTACACCGCTTCGCGGGCAGCGTCTCGGGCCGGGTTCCGCTGGCTCTGGCGTCATCCGGCGGATTGGGCGCCCTTCACGCCAGCGGCGCGGTTCGCCTCCGGCCCGCACCGCGACATGTCGCATTGCCCCTTTTGTCAACACGCGCACCCGCCGGGTTCGATGCAGCTTCCTGCCCTCCCCGCCCTTCAGCTGCACAGCCTGTTCCGAAGCGACCGGCAGCCCGGGAAAACCCCGCCACGGCTCATGCGCCGACCTCTGCGCCCGCCCACTCCACCTGCCGTCCGGTGAACATCGGTCGCCCGAGCGCGACGGCCAGCGCCTGCGCCCGATCGGAGGTGCAGAAGGCGGGGATGGCGATGCGAGGAGCCACCGCCGCCATGAGCGCGCGAAGGCCCGTCAGCGTCGGATGAACGTTCCAGCGGCGGAAGTGCGCCCGCCCCTCGGCGACCTGTCGGGCGGCAGGCGTGCCCTCTGCCACATGGCCGGTGTAGATCACCCGCGCCGTGTTCTCCGCCACGAACCGGGGCGCGAGCTGTTGCGTGACCCCGCGCTCCGCATTGGGGCCTGCGCCGATCATCACGCCCCGCGCGGGGCTGTCGGGCGTGAGCACAGCCGCCTCCCGCAGCAGGCGACCGATCCGGGCCTGACCGCCGGGCGTCAGCCAGCCCGCCGACTGGCCAAGGAGCCGCTCCCCCACCTCGCGATGCGCGGCGCAGATGGCAACGGGGAGGCCGCTCTCCAGAAAGGCGAGCGCCATCTCCAGCCCCCGCCCGCCCGCAGGCGCGGGGAAGAGAACCGGACCTGTCTCCGCCAGGACGAGCAAGTCCCGCCGCTGGTCCACCAGCGGTTCATCCGCCGCGCCATAGGAGGCGTCGAACAGCAGCACCTCCGCAGGCGGCGGCAGGGTACAGGCGAAAAGCGGGCTCTCCTCCGACATGTCGCCGGTATAGACGAGCCCCGATCTGCCGCCGAACCGCTGCCACACCGCGCCCGGCGCATGGCCGGAGGGGCCGGTCTCCACGCCGAGGCCGGCAATCCGCGAAGGCATGTCCTGCGCGCCCGCCACGACCGGATCGCGGGCCAGCGCGCGGGTGGGGGCGGTCGTGTAGAGCGACGGCCGACCGAGATGCGGCAAAAGCCCCACCCCGCCGGTATGATCGACATGGCCGTGGCTGAAGATCACCGCATCCACGCGGCCGACCCCGGTCACATCGGGCAGCGCCTCACCATCCGGTCCCCTGCCCAGATCGAGCAGCACACGGCCCGCCGCCGTCTCCAGAAGGAAACAGGCCGGACCCTTCACGCCGATCCCCGACAGCGCCGTGAGCCTCATGCTCTCCCTCATGCCCCGGGTCATACACCAAGCCCTTCCAGCACGGCGGAGACCTCCACCCCCTCGCGCGGCAGCACCCAGCCCCCGTCGATCCGCAGCTCCACCACCGCGCCGAGGGCAACCGGGCGGGGAAGGAGGACGTCTATCGTGCCGCCATCCTCTGCGCCGACGATCTCGCCCGTGGCGCGCCAGTCGCCGCCGCGAAAGGCGGTGTCATGCACGATCATGCGGATATCGCCCCCGCGGTCCACCGCCGTCACGTCACGGCTGCGCAGGCATAGCCAGCCCGGTCCGCGGTCCGCCGCACCGGGAACGGAGAGGCGGCGCCCGGCCAGCGCCACCTCGCAGCGCCCGGCAGCCGCGCCGGTCACCGCCACCGGCACCGTCCGGCCCTTGCCGACGAAACGGGCGACCATCGGAGTGGCGGGACGGAAGCACAGCGCCTCCGGGCTGCCGGTCTGGGCGATGCGGCCCCGGTCCATGACCGCAACCTGCGTGGCCACCGCCATCGCCTCGTCCTGATCGTGGGTGACGAAGACGAATGTGGTGCGGGAGGCGGCATGGATGCGCCGGAACTCCGCCAGCATCGTCTCCCGCAGATGCGCGTCCAGATTGGCGAGCGGCTCGTCCAGCAGGATCAGCCCCGGCCGCATGGCGAGCGACCGGGCGAGCGCCACCCGCTGCCGCTGCCCGCCTGACAGTTCATGCGGACGTCGCGCGTGAAAGCCCTGAAGCCCCACCATCTCCAGCGCTTCTCCGATCCGCCGCCGCTCCTCCGCCCGCCCAAGCCGCTGCAGCCTGAGACCGAAGCCGATGTTGCCTGCGACCGTCATATGCGGCCAGAGCGCGTAGGACTGGAACACCATGCCAAGGCCGCGCGCCTCCGGCGGCACAAAGCTCCCCGTCCCCGCCACCGCATGGCCGCCCAGCCGGATTTCCCCCGCATCGGGCCGTTCAAGCCCCGCGATCAGCCGTAGCAGGGTGGTCTTGCCGCAGCCCGAAGGCCCGAGCAGGGCAAAGAACGCGCCCTCCGGCACGTGAAGCGAAACATCATCCACCGCGGGAGAGGCGCCGAAGCTGCGGGTGACGGCGCGAAGATCAATCGTTGTCATACGGTCTCCTGTCAGCGCCGGCACATATAACACCGGCATGACAGCTCTGTGACAGGGCGCGATCTACGTGCCGGCCAGCAGCGCTCTCACCCGCCGGTTCAGCTGCTCCATGTCGAAGGGCTTGGTCAGGATCTGCATCCCCCGCTCCAGATCGCCGTGATGCAGCACGGCCTGCTCCGCATAGCCGGTGATGAAAAGGATGCGGAGATCCGGCCGCACCCTCCGTGCCGCATCGGCCACCTGCCGCCCGTTCATGCCGCCCGGCAGGCCGACATCCGTCACCAGCAGGTCGATGGGCCGGTCGGAGCCAAGGATCTGCATGGCCTTCGCACCATTGGCAGCCTCCAGCACGATATACCCTTCATCCTCCAGCCGCTCCGTCGTCATCATGCGGATGAGTGGCTCGTCATCGACGACGAGGATCGTGCCTGCGGTCGAGCCCGCCGCGGTCTCCGCCGCGACCGGTGTCCCCGTGTCCACCACCTGCCCGGGCGCCATGTCGCGGCGCGGCAGATAGACGGTGATGGTGGTGCCCCGGCCCGGCGCGGTCTCCAGACCCAGACCCCCGCCGGACTGCCCCGCGAAACCATAGACCATGGAAAGGCCGAGCCCCGTTCCCTGCCCCATCGGCTTTGTGGTGTAGAAGGGTTCGAAAGCGTGGGCGGCGATCTCCTCCGTCATGCCCGTCCCGGTGTCGGAGACGCTGAGCGCCACGTAATCGCCGGGTTTCAGCCCATGGCGGGGCGCGTCCTGCGCGCCCAACCGCGCATTGGCGGTGCGGATGACGAGGCTCCCGCCATGGGGCATGGCATCCCGCGCATTGACGCAGAGGTTGAGCAGCGCGCTTTCCAGCTGTCCCGGATCGGCAAAGGTCGTCCAGAGCGCCCCTGCGCGCTCCATCTTCACGGTGACCTGCGGCCCCACGCTTCGCCCGATGAGGTCGAGCATCCCTTCCGCCAACAGGTTCACGTCGAGCGGGCTGGGGTCGAGGGTCTGGCGGCGGGAATAGGCAAGCAGGCGCTGGGTCAGCGCCGTCGCGCGCCGCGTCGCCGTCAGCGCGCCGGAGACATAACGCTCCAGATCGTCGAGCCGCCCCTGCGCCAGCCGCTGGGACAGCATCTCGAGACTGCCGCCGATCCCCGCGAGCAGGTTGTTGAAGTCATGCGCGATGCCGCCGGTGAGCTGGCCCACCGCCTCCATCTTCTGGCTGTGGCGGAGTGTTTCCTCCAGCGCCATGAG
Organism: Haematobacter genomosp. 1; assembly: GCF_002196855.1. Lineage (GTDB taxonomy): Bacteria > Pseudomonadota > Alphaproteobacteria > Rhodobacterales > Rhodobacteraceae > Haematobacter. Next base: position 182,189 of record NZ_NIPW01000007.1, read on the forward strand.
CTCGGAGGTCCGCTCCTCCACCCGTTGCTCCAGAGTGGCGTTGAGCCGCGCCAGCGCCGCCTCCGCGAGTCGCTGCTCGGTGATGTCGTGAAAGAACACCGCCACCTGGCCACGGCTCCGCGGCTCCAGCCGCAGCGCCGTCAGCTCCAGATAGCGCCCCGTCGCGACGAGTTCCTGCTGAAACCTGATCGGCTCGCCCGTCCGCAGAACCGCGCCGTAGCGTTCGACCCAGGCATCCGCTTCATCCCCCACCATCTCGCGCAGCTTCCGGCCCACGACATTTGGAATCCCGGCATGGCGGGCATAGGCGGCATTGGCGCGGATATGGACATAGTCGCTGTCCGGCCCGTGCGGCCCGTCGAAGAACTGGATGATGCAGAACCCCTCGTCGATGGAATCGAACAGCCATTCGTAGAAGGCTTCGCTCTCGTTCCGCAGTTTCTGCGCCAGCACCCTGTCGGTGACATCCGCCCCCTCGACAAAGATGCCGGTCACCCGCTCCTCGGCGTCGCGGAGCGGCTGATAGACGAAATCGAGATAGCGTGTCTCTCGCGGCCCGCCGGGCACGACCTGCATCTCATAGCGTGCGGCATCGGCGCGATAGGGCATGCCGGTGCGGTACACCTCATCCAGAATGTCCAGAAAGCCCTGTGCCGCCGTTTCGGGCAACCCTTCCGCCACTGTCAGGCCGAGCACCTCGCGCTCCCCGATCAGCTTCTGATAGCTGGGATTGGTCAGTTCGAAGCGATGGTCCGGCCCGGACAGGAGCGCCATGAACGTGGGCGCCTGCTCGAACATCCGGGCAAGCACGGGGTTGAGGGTGGATCTGGTCATTCTCTCACATGTCGGGAAGGCATCGCCCCCCGGATGGAGAGGCCGATGCGACTCATCGCATGGTACCGCAGGGAAAGCGATGAGGACGTGACGGCGCCGGTTTGCCTCATCCCGGGCACGCTGTCGTCCCCCTCCCCCCGCCAGTACATGTCGCAGCGATGCGTGCGGACAAGGGAGCATCAGCGCCAGATATCGGCGTCCACGCCCTTCGCGATCTCCGGGTGTTCTCCAAGATGGAACCGGGGTTCCTCACCGCTGCGCCGCTGCGAGAAGTAATGCCGCGTGAGCGTCACCACCGTCCCCGACAAGGCAACGATCGCGACAAGGTTGATCGTCGCCATGAGCCCCATGGAGGCATCCGCAAGGTTGAACACCGTCGCGACCGCCTGCACCGCCCCCCAGACCACCATGGCCAGCACGAGCACCCGCAGGGTCATGAACCCCGCCCGGTTGCCAAGCCCCAGAAACGTCATCGCCATTTCCGAATAGGCGTAGTTGCCGATGATGGAGGTGAAAGCGAAGAAGAAGATCGCTATGGCGATGAAATGCGGGCCGAACCAGCCCACCTGCTCCGCCATCGCCGCCTGCGTCAGTTGCGTGCCCGTCAACTCTCCGCCCGGCACATAGGCGGCCGACAACAGGATCATCACCGCCGTGCAGGTGCAGACCACGATCGTGTCCACAAAGACGCCGAGCGACTGCACGAACCCCTGGCTGGACGGGTGGTGCGGCACCGGTGTCGCCGCCGCGGCGATGTTGGGGGCGGATCCCATCCCCGCCTCGTTGGAGAACAGGCCCCGCCGCACCCCGTTCATGAGCGCCGCCGTCATGGAGCCCGCCACCCCGCCCGCCATCTCGCCATAGCCGAAGGCATTCCGCACGATATGGCCCAACATCGACGGCACCGCGCCCGCGTTCATCGCCAGAACGAACAGCGCCATCAGCAGGTACAGCCCGGCCATCACCGGCACCACGTATTCGGCAACCTTGGCGATCTGCCGGATACCGCCGAAGATCACGATGGCGGTAAGCACCGCCAGTCCGATCCCGGTGCCCATCTTCGGCACGCCGAAGGCCCCCACCATGGCGTCGGCCACCGAATTGGCCTGAACCGCGTTGAACACCAGCCCGAAGGACAGGATGAGGCAGACGGAGAACACCGCCCCCAGCCACGGCAGCCCCAGCCCCCGCGCGATGTAGAAGGCAGGTCCCCCGCGATAGACGCCGTTCCTGACGCCGGGGCGCTCATGCACCTTGTAAAGCTGCGCCAGCGTCGATTCCGCATAGGCCGTCGCCATACCGACAAAGGCCACGACCCACATCCAGAAGATCGCTCCCGGCCCGCCGAGATTCAGCGCCACCGCGACCCCCGCGATATTCCCCGTCCCCACGCGGGAGGCGAGCGAGGTGCAGAGCGCGGCGAAGGGGGAGATGCCCTCCCTGTCGGTCGCAGGCGCGGCGGTGATGACGCGGAACATCTCGCCGAAGTGGAACACCTGCTGGAACCGCAGACGGATGGAGAAGAAAAGGCCCACCGCCAGCAATCCATAGACCAGCACATATTGCCAGAAGATCGTGTTCAGAAAGTCGATGACGCTATCGAGCATGGCGATATTCCCCTGTCAGCGTGGCCTGATGTCGGCCTGCCGGATCATCCCCGGCGCGATGTGATCTACCCCCCCGCCCCGCGCGGTCTCGCTCCGCTGCCCCTGCGGCTCTGTCCGCGCATCGCGATGCGCGGCCTGTCGCGGGAGGCGGTTGACCGCCCGCCAGCGATGCATCCGCTCCAGACGGAAAGGCGGACCGGCAGCGGCCCGCAGGCACGGCTCCCCTCGGGCTCCGGACCGTGCGATCCACGTCCGGCCGACAGGCCGCCCGCCCCGACGCAGTAGCGGTCATGGTTGCAAAGTCCGGCCAATATCTCCCCCCTCCGGTCCGCGCCTTCGACATCTGGCTGACGATCACGGCTTTTTCGGACCGCTTACCCTTGGAAATCTATCCGCCTCGGGACGCTTTTCACCTGCTGAGCGGATATTTAGCAGCCTGCTGAGAAAGTCCTGAAATGTCATGCCTATGTGCGGAAACCTGAAAATCGGCCCAGAAACGCCCGGAAGTATATGGATTTCCGGCTGGATTTCGTCAGATTGCGAAGGATTTCCGCTCCAACACAGGCCAAAAAGCCTTTTTCAGCAGCCTGTTGGTCGCGTGTCATCGGTTTCCGCCGCCCTTCCCCGGGGCCAGCGGAATGCCGCGGCGGTCTTGAACGGCTTGTCCCGCGCCCCGCGAAGCGCCATTGCTGCTGTCAGGGATGCCGGAAGGACGGGACAGATGATCGGAACCTCGGATGCCGCGCGCGAACTCGCGACACTTTCCTCCGCCCGTGACGGGGTGCCGGTCATTCCGGTCGAGGAACGCCTCGCGCGGATCGAGAAAGCCCGCCGCCTCATGCGCGACGGCGGCGCGGGGGCGCTCATCGTCGGGGCCGGGGCGAGCCTTGCCTATTTCACCGGGATTCGCTGGACGATGATCGAGCGGCTCGTGGCGATGGTCCTCGTCGGAGACCGGCCGCCCGTCATCCTCTGCCCCGCCTTCGAGGAAGGCTCCCTCGCCGCCGAAATCGCCATCCCCGCCGCGACCCGGTTGTGGCAGGAGGAGGAAAGCCCCGCGGCGCTGATCGCCGCCCTGCTGTCCGAGGGCGGGGTGGAGCGCGTGGCCATCGACCCCGCCCTGCCCTTCGGCATGGCGGACGCCATCGCCCGCGCCGCGCCTTCCGCCGATATGCTCTCCGCAGCGCCCGTGATCGACGGGTGCCGGATGCACAAGTCCCCCCCCGAAATCGCCATCCTCCGCGCCGCCATGCAGATGACGCTCGAAGTCCACCGCCGCACGGCGCGCATCCTGCGTCCCGGTCTCCGGGCGAGCGAGGTGCGGGCCTTCATCGAGGCTGCCCACCGCGCGATCGGCAGCGACGGAACCACCTTCGCCGCCGTGCAGTTCGGCGCCTCCACCGCCTATCCGCACGGTCTGCCGCAGGATGACGTGCTGGCCGAAGGCGACATGGTGCTGGTCGATACCGGCTGCCTGCTGGAAGGCTATCACTCCGACCTCACCCGCAGCTATGTCTTCGGGACGGCGGGCGCGGAACAGCGCCGCTACTGGGAGATCGAGCAGGAAGCGCAGCTGGCCGTCCATGCCGCCGCCGCGCCGGGTGTGCCCTGCGGTGCGCTGGACGATGCCGCCCGGACCGTGCTGGAGCGGCACGGCCTCGGCCCGGACTACCGTCTCCCCGGGCTGCCGCACCGGGCGGGCCACGGCATCGGCATGACCATCCACGAGGCGCCCTATCTGGTGCGGGGAAACCGGACGCCGCTCGCGCCGGGCATGTGTCTGTCGGACGAACCGATGATCGTGGTGCCAGGTCGCTTCGGCATCCGGCTGGAGGATCACTTCCACATCACCGAAACGGGCGCGGAGTGGTTCACCGAACCCGCGCCCTCGCTCGACCGGCCCTTCGGCTGACAGCGGGCCGAACCGGCAGGAGCGCAGCGGCCCCGTGTCCTCCCCGGCGTTTCGGGCGGCCTCGGCCCACCGGAAACGCTGCTAGCCGTCGGCCGCAGCCTTCGCCGCCACGCTCTCCCCCGCCGCGCGCACGGTCTCCGCGATGCGGAGGAGCTGCGGCCCCAGCGGGTTGGTCCGGCGCCACACCATGCCGATCCGCCGTTTCGGCCGCGGAGCGCTCAGGCGCGTGACGGAGACGGCGGCGGAGCGGCTTTCCACCTCCACCGCCATCTGGGGAATGAGCGTGACGCCGATCCCCGCCGCCACCATCTGCACCAGCGTGGACAGGGAACTACCCTCCATCAATTCGTTGGGCCCCTTGCCCGCCAGACCGCAGAAGGCCAGCGCCTGATCTCGGAAGCAGTGCCCCTCCTCCAGCAGCAGAAGCCGCATCTCGCGCAGCATCTCCGGGTTCGGCGCGGGACGGCCAGCCTCCTCCGGGTGGCGGACCAGCACGAATTCCTCCTCGAACAGCTCGTATTCCTCCAGCGACGGCTCCGAAACGGGCAGCGCCACGATGGCCGTGTCCAGCCGCCCCTCCGCCAGCTCCTCGATGAGCTTCTGGGTCACCGCCTCCCGCGGGCGAAGGTCGAGATCGGGGAAACACCCCGCGAGCCGCTTGATGACGCCGGGCAGTAGATAGGGGGCCGCGGTGGGAATCACCCCGATCCTGAGCCGTCCCGCAAAGGGGCTGGTCGCCGCGCGGGCCAGATCGTCCAGCTCATCCACCGCGCGCACGATGTCCCGCGCGCGCTCCGCGAAAGCCCGGCCCAGCAGGGTCAGCCGGATTTGCCGCCCGCCCCGTTCTATGAGCGGCGCACCCAGCATCTCCTCCAGTTCCTTCATCTGCAACGACAGGGCGGGCTGCGAAATGGCGCAGGCCTCCGCCGCGCGCCCGAAATGCCCGTGCCGGGCCAGCGCATCGAAATAGCGGAGGTGTCGGATCGTGATGCCTATCATCAGTTCTACTTATCGCGCCAATTTGAAAATGCAAATTTCCATTATCGACAACCTCCCCTATAGTGCCGCCGGTAATCAGGAGGCCCCAACGGGCCGCCCGCCAGCGCAGACCAGCGCGCACAGCAAGCGGAGACGGAGCATGGACGGAAACGACATCAAGGGCGCGGGCAAATGCCCGGTGATGCACGGGGCGATCACGTCGGAGGGGGCCAGCGTCACCTCCTGGTGGCCCAACGCGCTGAAGCTGGAGATCCTCGCCCAGCATGACACCAAGACCGATCCGCTCGGTCGCGACTTCAACTACCGCGAGGCGCTGAAGACGCTGGATGTGGAGGCATTGAAGGCCGATGTCCGCGCCCTCATGACCGAAAGCCAGGACTGGTGGCCGGCGGACTGGGGCAGCTATGTCGGCATGTTCGCCCGGACGGCCTGGCACTCCGCCGGATCCTACCGCGCGACGGACGGTCGCGGCGGCGGCAGCCGGGGCAACCAGCGCTTTGCTCCGCTGAACTCCTGGCCGGACAACGTCAACACCGACAAGGGCCGCCGCCTGCTGTTCCCGATCAAGCAGAAATACGGCAATGCTGTCAGCTGGGCCGACCTCATCATGCTAGCCGGCACCATCGCCTATGAGGTCGCCGGTCTGAAGACCTACGGCTTTGCCTTCGGCCGCGAGGATATCTGGGCACCAGAGATCGACACCTACTGGGGCGCGGAAAAGGAATGGCTCGCCGCCTCCGACAACCGCTATGGCGATGTCGAGAGCGCGGACACGCTGGAAAACCCGCTCGCCGCCGTGCAGATGGGCCTGATCTACGTCAACCCCGAGGGCGTGAACGGCAAGCCCGATCCCCTGCGGACCGCGGCCATGATGCGCGAGACCTTCGGCCGCATGGGCATGGATGACGAGGAGACCGTGGCGCTGACCGCGGGCGGACACACCATCGGCAAGACCCACGGCAACGGCGACGCCGCCCTGCTCTCCGCCGACCCGGAAGCGGCGGATGTGGAGTATCAGGGCCTTGGCTGGTTCAACACCAAGACGCGCGGCATCGGCCGCGACACGGTGGTCTCCGGCCTCGAAGGCGCGTGGACGACGAACCCGACCAAGTGGGACAACGGCTTCTTCGAGATGCTGTTCAACCATGAATGGACGCTGACCCGCAGCCCCGCCGGCGCCCAGCAGTGGGAACCGATCACCATTGCCGAGGCCGACAAACCCGTGGATGTGGAGGATCCCTCGATCCGTCACAACCCGATGATGACGGATGCGGACATGGCGCTGAAGGTGGACCCGGTCTATCGCGAGATCTCGCTGCGCTTCATGAACGATTTCGCCGCGTTCTCCGACGCCTTCGCCCGTGCCTGGTTCAAGCTTCTGCACCGTGACATGGGGCCGAAGGTCCGCTACTTCGGGCCGGATGCGCCGCAGGAAGACCTGATCTGGCAGGATCCGGTGCCGCAGGGCGCGACCGGCTACGATATCGCCGCGGTGAAGGCGAAGATCGAGGCGTCGGGCCTGTCCACTTCCGATCTGGTGACCACCGCTTGGGACAGCGCGCGCACCTTCCGCCAGTCGGACCGCCGCGGCGGTGCGAACGGCGCGCGGATCCGGCTTGCCCCGCAGAAGGACTGGGCGGGCAACGAGCCGGAGCGTCTGGCGCGTGTGCTCGCCGTTCTTGAGCCGATCGCGGCGGAAGCGGGTGCAAGCCTTGCGGATGTGATCGTGCTCGCCGGGAATGTCGGGGTGGAGCGGGCAGCCAAGGCCGCGGGCTTCGACGTCGCGGTGCCCTTTGCCCCCGGCCGCGGCGACGCGACGGCGGAGATGACGGATGCCGCGTCCTTCGACGTGCTGGAGCCGATCCATGACGGTTTCCGCAACTGGGTGAAGCGGGACTACGTCGTTCCGGCCGAGGAACTGTTGCTCGACCGGACACAGCTCCTGGGGCTGACCGCGCCGGAGATGACGGTGCTCATCGGCGGGATGCGGGTGATCGGCACGAACCACGGCGGCGCGAAGCACGGCGTGTTCACCGATCGCGAAGGCACGCTGACGACCGATTTCTTCGTCAACCTGACGGACATGCGCAACACCTGGGCGCCGACCGGCGAGGGGCTCTACGCCATCCGCGACCGCAAGACCGGGGCCCAGAAATGGACGGCGACGCGTGTTGACCTCGTCTTCGGGTCCAACTCCATCCTGCGCGCCTATGCGGAGCTCTACGCCCAGAACGATGCGAAGGAGACCTTCGTGAAGGACTTCGTCGCCGCTTGGACCAAGGTGATGAACGCCGACCGCTTCGACCTCGTCTGAAGCACAGGAAACGGAACGAAACGGCCCGGCGGGAGAACCGCCGGGCCGTTTCACATCCGGCACTCCGATGGAACAGGAGCGCCTGCCCCCGCGTTCGACCTCACATGACCGAGTGCAGGAGGATCCCCATGGCCGGCCAGACGCCTCAGGACAAGACATCCACGGGCCAGAAACCCGAAGACAAGCCCCCCGTCCCCCATGAGCAGCGGAAGGATCAACCGCTCAAGGAGATCGCCGACGAGCAGGACAATCCCGACCGCAAGGGCGGCCCCGCCCCCGCGCCGGGTGCCAGGGAGTAGGTCAGAGAGAGCGGGCATCGGCTCCCACCGCGGCCCATGCTGCGCTCCGGCTTGCCGAAGAGAGTGCGCCGCCACGCGTGAAGGGTCATTCACAGGTCTTGAAAAGGCTTGGGTCTCCGAAATCATGCAAAACGTTAAAAATTCCACCGCAAATCTCCTCACCCCGAGCCAACTCCAAGCAGATTTCCGAGCTCGTCACTCGGTATCTTCAGCAAGAAGCCGCGAGGTGGCCATTGCCATTTCCGACGTCAAACCAGCAGCCTAAAAACGATGGGAATGCTTTGACTACATGGTTCCGACCAAGCGCCGCCAGCCTGACAGGCTGCTGAAAAGGCTTTTTGGCCTGAGTTGGAGCAGAAATCATTCGCCATCTGACGAAAGCCAGCCGGAATCTATGTACTTCCGGGCGTCTCCGGGCCGGTTTTCCGATTTCCGGCACATAGGCATGACAGGACGTTCCAGCAGCCTGCTAATCGTTCACCAAACCTTTTCAGCCAGTGCATAAATCCAGCCTGATGGTGATGTGGGACCGACGTAAGAGCCGATATTTGCAGACGGCGCCGGACGGCAAATCCGCCCTGTTGCACAAAGCCCGTCCGGCAGCGTCAGTCTAAGGCCACCCTGCGGCCAAGCCGCGTCGCGCTCCCGCTGCAAGGCAGCAGGACAGCGGGGAGCAGCTGAGCCCTCTTGGATCGCTGCGCCGAGGCCCGCCAAATGGCGGTGCAGGCAGCTCGCCCGCCCCCCGAAAACCAGCCCCGAAACCCGTCCTCTGAAAACCCGCCGGGAAACGCCTCCGCCCCCCGGCCGCAGAAAGCCGGCGGCAGCGTTACGACTTGGGAGCCGCGTGGATGGGATCGACCCAATAGACGCTCTCCGGCGGCTCCACAGGATCGACGTCGGTTATGTTGACCACGACCGCCTCGTTGTCGGAGCGCACCAGCACGCATTGCAGCACCTGTTCCGGGTCGGCGTTGATCTCCTGATGCGGCACATAGGGCGGCACGTAGATGAAATCCCCCGGCCCGGCTTCCGCCACGAATTCCAGCCGCTCTCCCCAGCGGAGCCGCGCCCGCCCGCTCACCACATAGATCACGCTTTCCAACGGGCCGTGATGGTGCACGCCGGTCTTGGCGTCCGGCTCGATCGCCACGGTTCCCGCCCAGATCTTCTGCGCGCCGACACGGGCATGGTTGATCGCGGCCTGCCGGAACATGCCGGGCGTCTGCGCGGTGTTTGGGTCGAGCTGGTCGCCGCGGATCACCCGGACCCCGTCATGTTTCCAGCGCGGTGTATCGCCTGAATGATCAGGCCCATGGTCGTGCCCATGGTCATGCGCGTGTCCGTGGAAATGGTCGTCGGAATGGTCGTGCGGCATTTCAGGTCTCCTTCTTGGCCGAGAGGCTAGCGCCGCGCCCGCCGCACCGGAAGAGCCAATCTCACCCCTCGTCCTTCCCGGCGAGATCGGCGAGGATCGGGCATTCCGGGCGCGCATCCCCGTGGCAGCAGTCCACCAGCGTCCGCAGCGTATCACGCATGGCGGCGAGTTCGTCGATCTTGCGCTCGATCTCGCACAGATGCTCCTCCGCGATGCGCCGCACATCGGCGGAGGCGCGCCCTCTGTCGGAATAGAGCGCCAGCAGCGCCCGGCATTCCGCGATGGAAAAGCCGAGCGACCGCGCCCGCCCGAGAAAGCCCAGCCGGTGCACGTCCTGCCCGGAATAGCTGCGGTAGCCATTGTCCCGCCGCGCCGGAGTGACGAGGCCGATATCCTCGTAATACCGGATGGTCTTGGCGGGCATGTCCAGCGCCTCCGCCACTTCCCCTATGTTCATCGCCCGCTCCTCATTCCGCAGGAACGGCGCGCGCCGCCGTCCCCTCCGCCATGACCGGCCGCACGAAGCGCAGCCGGAGCGCGTTCGTAAGCACGAAGACCGAGGACAGCGCCATCGCCCCCGCCGCCAGCATCGGCGACAGCATCATGCCGTTCACCGGATAGAGCACGCCCGCCGCCACCGGGATCAGCAGCGCGTTATAGCCGAAGGCCCAGAACAGGTTCTGCCGGATGTTGCGCATCGTCCGGCGGGAAATGTCGAGCGCATTGACCACGCCCCGCAGGCTGCCCGACATCAGCACCACGTCCGCGCTCTCGATCGCGACATCGGTGCCGGTGCCGATCGCCAGCCCGACATCCGCCTGCGCCAGCGCCGGGGCGTCATTGATACCGTCGCCGACAAAGGCCACCGGGCCGAACCTCGTGCGGAGCGCGGCTATCGCCTCCACCTTGCCTGCGGGCAGCACCTCGGCCACCACCTCGTCGATCCCCGTCTCCCGCGCGATGGCGGCGGCGGTGGCGCGGTTGTCCCCGGTGATCATGGCGACTTTCAGGCCCATGTCGTGCAGGGCTGCGATGGCGGCGGGCGTGTCGGGTTTCAGCGGGTCCGACACGGCGATCACCGCCGCCGCCCTGCCGTCCACGGCCATGTAGAGCGGTGTGCGCCCGCGCACGCCAAGTGCCGCCCCCCGCTCCGCCAGATCGCCAAGCGCCACGCCCTCCCGCACCATCAGTCGGTCGGCGCCGATCAGCACCCGGTGCCCCTCCACGCGGGCGGAAAGGCCGTAGCCGGTGAGGGACTGGAATTCCTCCGCCTCGGGCAGCGGCCCGGTTCCGAACGCCCGCCGGATCGCTTCCGCCACGGGATGTTCCGAATTGGCCTCCGCCGCCGCGGCTAGGCGCAGCACTTCCGCCCGGTCGAAACCGTCGGCGGGGATCAGGTCCGTCAGCTCGGGCCGCCCCGCGGTCAGGGTGCCGGTCTTGTCGAGCGCGACGACCTTCACCTCCTGCAGCTTCTGCAGCGCGTCGCCCTTGCGGAAGAGCACGCCCATTTCCGCCGCGCGGCCGGACCCCACCATGATGGAGGTCGGCGTCGCCAGCCCCATCGCGCAGGGGCAGGCGATGATGAGCACCGAAACCCCAGCCACAAGCGCATGGGCAAGGTCCGGCCCCCAGATCAGCCACACCGCCACGGTCAGCAGAGCGACCGCGATCACCGCCGGCACGAAGCGCAGCGTCACCTTGTCCACCAGCCCCTGAATGGGCAGCTTTGCCCCCTGCGCCTGTTCCACCAGCCGGATGATCTGGGCCAGCATCGTCTCCGCCCCGACCCGCGTCGCCCGGAAGCGCAGGGTGCCCGTGCGGTTCACCGTGCCCGCGACGACTTCCGCGCCCTCCCCCTTCTCCACCGGGACAGGTTCGCCGGTGATCATGCTCTCGTCGACGAAGGTGGAGCCGGAGATTACCGTGCCATCCACCGCAATGCGCTCCCCCGGGCGGACGGAGACGATATCGCCCGCCGCGATGCGGTCGATGGGCAGCTCGACCGTTTCGCCGTCCCGCTCCACCCGCGCCGTGCGGGGCTGCAGGCCGACCAGCCGGCGGATGGCCTCGCCCGTGCGCCCCTTGGCCCGCGCCTCCATCCAGCGCCCGACAAGGATCAGCGTCACGATCACCGCCGCTGCCTCGAAATAGACCGCGCGGGCAGAGGCTGGCAGCCAGCCGGGCGCGATCAGAACGAATGTCGAATAGATCCACGCCGCCGAAGCGCCGAGCGCCACGAGGCTGTTCATGTCCGGCGCGCCCTTCGCCAGCGCCCGGAACCCCTGCGTGAAGAAGCGCCGCCCCGGACCCGCCAGAACAAGCGTGGTCAGCACGAACTGGATAACCCAGCTCACCCGCATGCCCAGCGTGTTCATCACCCACATATGCACGGGCGGTATCAGGTGGCTGCCCATTTCGAGAACAAAGACCGGCAGCGTCAGCGCCGCCGCCAGCAGCACGCGCCGCCTGAGGGCTGCCGCCTCCTCCGCCTTGCGATCCACGCCCTCCGCCATTGCCGCGCCCTTGACCGTCGCCGGATAGCCCGCCGCGACCGCCGCCGCCGCGATTTCCCCGCGACTGACGGCACCCTCCAGAAAATCGACGGTCGCGGTTTCGGCGGCAAGGTTCACGCGCGCATCGGTCACGCCGGGAAGCGCCTTCAGCGCCTTCTCCACCCTGCCGACGCAGGACGCGCAGGACATCCCCTGAATGTCGAACACCGCTTCCGCGACCCGCGCCGGATATCCGGCCCCGGCCAGCGCCGCGATCAGCGGGGCGGGATCGGGGCGGGTCGTGCCTGAGCTGGCGCTGCCTGGGCGGGCTGGGCGGGCTGGGGCAGAGCTGGCCGGAGGGGTGCTGGCCGGGGCGGCATAATCCACCGTCGCCGTTTCGGCGGCAAGGTTCGCGCGGGCATCGGACACGCCGGGCACCGCCTTCAGCGCCTTCTCCACCCGGCCGACGCAGGACGCGCAGGACATCCCCTCCACGCCAAGCGTGATAGACTGTTGCATGGTCATCTGCCCCTCCTTTGTTTGCGGGACAACGTGACAGATAAAGGTTCCAGAGACTGGAAGGTCAAGCCCCGCCGACAAATCGTCCTTCAGGCGATGCCCTGCGCCACCGCATACCCGGCAGCGCCTCCGGCGTGCGATGAAGGCTTGCCGCAACCTCCCCGCGCGGCATCTTCTCCCGGACGGGAGATCTGCACGGGGGGCCGGTCCATGTCACGCCAGAGCGCGGGCCTGCTTCTCTACCGCCGTCCCCCCGCCGGGATGGAGGTGCTGCTTGTCCATCCGGGCGGGCCATACTGGCGCCGCCGGGACGCGGGCGCATGGTCCATTCCAAAAGGGGAATACGGCCCGGAGGAAGCCTCCGAGGCCGCTGCCCGCCGGGAGACGAGGGAGGAAACCGGTCACGTTGTCGGCACGCCGCTCCTGCCCCTCGGCACGATCCGGCAGAAGGGCGGCAAGGAGGTCACCGCCTTCGCGACCGAGGGGGATTTCGACCCCGGAATGCTGGTCAGCAACAGTTTCGAGATGGAATGGCCCCCGCGGAGCGGCCGCACCGCCTCCTTCCCGGAAGTCGATCAGGCCCGCTGGTTCTCCCTGGCGGAGGCCCGAACCCGCCTTCTGCCCGCGCAGGTTCCGTTTCTCCACCGTCTGGAACAGGCGCTTTAAAGGTGAGCAGGTGAGCAGGTGAGCAGGTGAGCAGGTGAGCAGGTGAGCAGGTGAGCAGGTGAGCAGGTGAGCAGGTGAGCAGG
>NZ_NIPW01000067.1 GCF_002196855.1 Haematobacter genomosp. 1
TATAGCGCGACAATCTGGAAGAGACGCGCGCGTCAATCTGGATGAGATTCTACGTCGCGGTGTCCGTGAGGGTATCATCCTGATTGTCGCTGGCAAGATGCTGGCTCGATGTTGATTGACGCTCCGCGACAAACTGAGGGGTGTTGTTGATTGTCGCGAAGGCAGCGGGACGGCCGCGTGATCGCTTTGCCTCCATCGCGCTTCGCCGCCTATAGCTCTCGACGTTCATCTCGAAGATGGTGGCGTGGTGGACGAGCCTGTCGACGGCGGCCAGCGTCATGGCGGGGTCCGGGAAGACCCGGTTCCATTCGCCGAAGGGCTGGTTGGCCGTGATCAGGATCGACCGCCGCTCGTAACGGGCCGAGATCAGCTCGAACAGAACGCTGGTCTCGGCCTGGTCCTTGGTGACGTAGGCGAGATCGTCGAGTATCAGGAGATCGAACTTGTCGAGCTTGGCGATGGCGTTCTCGAGCTGGAGTTCCCGGCGCGCGACCTGCAGTTTCTGGACCAGATCCGTGGTCCGGGCGAACAGAACGCGCCATCCGTTCTCGATCAGTGCCAGTCCGATCGCCGCAGCGAGGTGGCTTTTGCCGCCGCCGGGCGGGCCGAACATCAGCACGTTGGCACCCTTGGCCAGCCAACTGTCCCCGGCGGCCATGGCCGTGACCTGGGCCTTGGAGATCATTGGAACGGCCTCGAAGGCGAAGCTGTCGAGGGTCTTGCCCGGCGGCAGATGCGCCTCTGCAAGGTGGCGTTCGATCCGGCGGTTGGCGCGTTCGGCCAGCTCATGCTCGGCAATGGCTGCAAGGAAGCGCGCGGCCGGCCAGCCCTCCCGATCAGCCGTTTCGGCGAACCGCGGCCAAAGCGTCTTGATCGTGGGCAGGCGCAGTTCGTTCAGCATGATGCCGAGGCGGACCTCGTCGATGGAATAGACGGTCGTCATGCCGTTTCTCCCATCCAGGCCGTCGGGGCGACGAGAGCATCGTAGGTGTCCAGGCCGACCTGCGCCACCGAGACGACCGGCAAAGCCTGTGGATCGGGTCCGAACTGTCGTCGCAGGGCGACGGGATCGGGCAGATGTCCGGCCGTCAGAACCGCCTCGATCTCGTCTCCCAGCTCGCGCTCGCAGCCGCGCTCATGGGCCAGCGCCAGAAGTTCGACGGTGACCTTGCAGGCCATCTTCTCAGGCAGTTGGGCAACCAGTGCCTCGAAGGCACGCCGATAGGCCGGGCGCGGGAAGAGCTTGTCGCGATAGACGAGGTTCAGGAGCGCCATCGGCTTCTTACGCAAGGCGTGGATGACATGGCGGTAGTTGACCACCTGATCGTGCCGCCCGTCCGGATGGGCACGTCCCCTCGGCAGCGTCATGACCAACGTCCCGCCCATGAAGACCTCCAGCCGGTCATCGTAGAGTCGGACCCGCAGCCGGTGACCGATCAGGCGGGACGGCACGGTGTAGAAGACCTTGCGCAAGGTGAAGCCTCCGGTGCTCGATACCGTGACGATGACTTCCTCGAAGTCGGTCGTGCGGTTCGTGGGCAAGGCCTGGAGGTGGGCACGCTCTGCCGCGATCCGCTTGCCCTGGGCAGCATTCCGGCGTCCGACAACCTCGTCCACGAAGGCACGGTAGTCCACCAGACCCGCAAACTCCGCCGAGCCCCGCATCAGAAGGGCGTCGCGGATCGCCGCCTTGAGATGGCCGTGTCCGCTTTCGATGGCGCCGTTCTCATGAGCGACCCCACGATTGTTGCGCGTGGGCGCCATTCGATAATGGGCGCACAGCGCGTCGTAGCGCCGCGTCAGATCCGCCTCGGTGTCGGCGTCGAGGTTGCGGAAAGCTGCGGAAAGGCTGTCGGTGCGGTGCTGGTGTGGCGCGCCACCTGCCGACCAAAGGGCATTCTGCAGGCCCTCGGCCAGAGCGACGAAGCTCTCGCCGCCCAGGATGACATGCGCATGAGCGAAGCCCGACCACGGCAGCCGGAAGTGGTAGAGCATGTGTGCGAGGGGGTGCCCGCCGACCGTGACGCCCAGGGCAGACATGTCGGTGAAGTCCGACAGTCCCATCCGGCCAGGTTCATGCACCTGCCGGAAGATCACATCCTGTTCGGCCCCGTGCAGCGCGCGCCAGGACCTTATCCGGCGCTCAAGCGTGCGTCGTATCCCCGGCGAGAGTTCGGGATGGCGGCGCAGCATCTCTTCGAAGATCGCCACGGGTCGCAGTCCGGGCGCCTCCTTCAGCAGCGGCACGACCTCGGCATCGAAGATCGTCTCGAGCGGATCGGGGCGCCGGCGCTCCCGCGGTTGCATCTTCTGCGAAGGAAGCCGCGGGTCCTGCGCGATGCGGAACCCCGTCGAACGGCTGAAATCGGCCTTGGCGGCGGCCACCTCGATCGGGTGGGTCTGTCTCAGCTTCATGAAAAGCCTCGTCTGTTGATCGGTTACGTGGCGGCCCGGCACAAAGTGGCTCTCTCTCATGGAAAACCCCAGCGTATCGGACCGACCGCGATCACAGACGCACATTCAAAGCGCGCGCCGTGGTGGTCCTGTGCTTCCGGTCGGGCTACGCCCTCCCTCCACCACAGGACCACCACGGCGTCTCACCCAGATTGACGCGGAATCTCACCCTGATTGTCGCGCGGCA
>NZ_NIPW01000068.1 GCF_002196855.1 Haematobacter genomosp. 1
TGGCCCGGCGCGCGCGCTTCGCCGCGGTGGAGGCGGCGGTCGCCCGGCGCAACCCGACCCAGCGCGACGCGGACCGCCGCCTGTTCCTCGCCCGGCTGGAGGGGGAACTCGAGCGGGAGGATTTCCGCCGCTTCGGCTGGTCCAGCGCGTTGAACGCCCGCGCGATCTTCGCCTTCTGGGAGGAAATGGCGCCGGGCCTGTTCGATGACGTTTGAAGAACGGGCATGTTCCGGCGGAACAGGAACGCCGGGTGACAGTTGCTCCCGAAAGGGAAACAGATGATCCGACACAGTCTCGCGCCCGCGTTCGGGCTGGCAGGTTTTCTGGCGCTCTCCGCCTGTATCGTTCCGGTGCCCATCGTGGTGCCGGGCAGCAGTCGCGGCCCTTCGGCGCCGGCGAGCTACGTGACCGCGCCCGCAGGGCAGGCGGGGGATGTGCTCCGGCTCATCAATGCGGAGCGGGAGAGCCAGGGGCTGCATCCGCTCTCCTGGTCGGATCGGCTCGCGGCCTCCGCCGCAGACCACGCGGCCTGGATCGCCAGCACGGGCACCTTCTCCCACACGGGGGAGGGGGGATCGAGCGCGCGGGACCGGATGGCGGCGCGGGGGTATCGCGGGTGCGACTATGCGGAGAATATCTCGCGCGGGCAGCCTGACGCGCAGGCGGTCGTGCGGGGCTGGATGTTGAGTCCGGGACACCGCGCGAACAATCTGCGGCGGTCGAGTTACGAGGCCGGTGCCGCGATGGTGCGCGGCAGCCGGGGGCCGGTCTGGGTCATCAACTTCGGTGCGTCCTGCGGATAGGGACCGGCGCGCCGGGTCACGGCAACGTCAGGCCGGCCGGGCCAGTCCGCGCCGAAAGATCGCCAGTTCTTCCCGCGCCGGGGGATCGGCGCCGATCCGGGTGACGGAGAGGCAGGAGGCATGGACCGCCTGTTCCAGATGCTGGGCCACCGTTGCCGCCGTCAGGCCCGCGATCCCCTCCGGCGAGAGGAGGCAGGCGTCGGCGAGGCTCGCGAGGAAACCCGCGTTGAACGTATCGCCCGCGCCGACGGTATCCGCCACGGTCACGGCGGGGGGCCGGATCTGTGCAACGCCGCCCTCCAGATAGGCGGAGCCGCCGTCAGCCCCTTCGGTGACGAGCACCACGCGGGGGCCGAGCGCGCGCAGCTCTGCCGCTCCCTCCGCGGGGGTGACGGGGCCGAGCAGCCAGACCATGTCCTCCGCCGAGAGTTTCACCACATGCGCCCTGCGCATCAACCGGTCGAGCCGCGCGCGGTAGCCTGCCTCGTCGCTTATGAAACCCGGGCGGATGTTGGGGTCCAGCATGATGAGCCGGCCCGCTTCCGCCGCGCGGGTGGCGAAGGTCTCTATCGTCGTGGCGCAGGGTTCGGACACGAGGCTGATCCCGCCCAGAAACACCGCGCCGATATCTGGTGCGATATCGGGGAGGTCCGCTGGCTGGATCATGCGGGCGGCGGTATTCTCGTCAAAGAAACTGTAGCGCGCCTGCCCGTCGGTCAGGGTGACGAAGGCGAGAGTGGTGGGCCGGTCGCTCCGCGGGCAGGGGGAGATGTCTACCCCGTCCCGCAGCAGCGCCTGCGCGAGCTGTTCGCCGAACATGTCGCTGGAGAGGCCGCAGCAGAAGGCGACGTCCGCCCCGAGCCTGCGCGCCGCGATGGCGGTATTGTACACCGCCCCCCCCGCGAGCGGCAGAAAGGCCGTGCGGCCAAGGAGGTCGCGCGGCACCATGTCGATCAGCGCCTCGCCGATGCAGAGGATCCTTGCGGTCATGAAGATGCGTCCTCGGCGGGCTCAGGCGGCGCGGCGGATGAGTTCGGGCAACACGCGGGAGACGGTGCGCTCGATCGTATCGACCATGACCATCGTCGCGTGATCGACCTCTATGTTCAGCAGGTCGCCCGGGCGGTAGTCGCGGAAGGTGGTCTGGCGCAGGGTCTCCGGGATGAGGTTGATGCGGAACACGTCGCCTTCCGGCCCGCCGTCCTCCCGGTCGGCCACGGTGAGCGAGCAGCCGTTGACCGCAAGGAAGCCGCGGGGAAAGACATATTTCGCCCATTCGGCGGGAACGCGGAAGCGCAGGAAGGCCTGATCGGCTTCCGTTTCGATCTCCACGATTTCTGCCGTGGTGGCGATATGGCCGGCGATGATATGGCCCCCGACCTCGGCGCCCTGCTTGGCGGAGCGTTCCACATTCGCACGCCCTTGTGCGGCGAGCCGCGAAAGGTTGGTGCGGGAGAGCGTCGCATCCATCGCGTCGAAGGAGACGCGCGTTCCCTCCATCCGCGTGACGGACAGGCAGACGCCTTCGACGGAGACGGAGGCGCCGATGGCCAGATCGGCCAGCAGTTCCGGCGTGAACTCGACGGTGAGCGATTGCCCGCCGGGATAGGCGGCGATCTCCGTGACGGGACGGACGGCCTGAACGATGCCGGTATACATGGGCTTTCTCACCTCTCACGCCGCGATCTTCCCTCCAGAAGTAATGGTCCGGCGGCGATCCCGCAAGCGTTACCCCGGGGGGAGGGGTGGCGGACGGATCGCAGGGTGACGGGGCGCGGATGTCGACCGGGCGGGATTTTGTGGCTGGCCTTCGGTCCTCGGGCGGGGCAGCGCTCGTTGGCGTTGGCGTTGGCGTTGGCGTTGGCGTTGGCGTTGGCGTTGGCGTTGGCGTTGGCGCGTTGGCGTTGGCGTTGGCGATTTGGGTGTGTTGCGGCGACGGCCGGGTTGATCGGCTAGGGCAGGGTGGTCCCTGGCAGGTCGCAGTGACGCGGGGGTGGTGGCGAGAGGGGGTGTTGACGGGGGCGATGACGCGGGGTGAGCCTTCTGCTCATGCTGCTCATGCTGCTCATGCTGCTCATGCTGCTCATGCCGCTCATGCCGGTCTGTCGCCCTGCATCGCGCATCGCTGCCCGGCCCTGGCGTTACCGGCCCCGCGTTAGCTGTCCGACCGGGGTCGTGCCCGGAAGGGCGCGTCGCATCGCGCCTGCGGGAGCATCTCGGCCACAAAGCCTGTCAACAGGCTGCGGAAAAGCTCTGCAATCTCACGCCTGTGTTGTGGAAATCTGGAAATCTGCCTTGGGAAATCTGCAATGGAATGATCCGTACGGCGGAGGTTTCCGGCGGGATTTCGTCAGATTGCGAACGATCCCCGCTTCAGCGCAGGTCCGAAAGCCCTCGGCAGCCTGTCAGGGCGATGTTCTCCCCGGTCTGGATTCCATCTGAATCAGGGAGCGGGCCGACCTGCATTTCGTCGCGACCGCGCCGCGCATCAGCGCGGCGCCGGGCCCAACCGGCGAGGGCGGCCTTGGCCGCCGCTGACGGGCGGGAGTGCGCCCCGGACCGGATCGGGGAGCGGTCTCACGCCTTCCCTGCCGTGCCCTTGCCCTGCGGGTCGCGTCGCTGGGCAGGGCGTATCGCTGCTGCGGGGCGCGAGGGGTCAGCAGTCCCGACGTTCGAGCACCAGCCAGGTCATCATGCCGAAGGGCGGAAGGCTTTCCCGTTCCGCCACGTCGAGTTCGGGATGGCCCAGCACGCGCTCGATCGGGAAGTCCGATTGCCAGCCCAGCAGATCCTCGAAACGGGTGGAGATCCGCTCCAGCGCCCGGAGCGGCCCGGCTTCCGCGGTGAAGTGGTTCACGATCACCAGCTGCCCCCCCGGACGGCACACGCGCGCCATTTCGCACAGCACCTTTTCCGGCTCCGGGACCACGGAGAGCACGTGCATCGCGGCCACGGTATCGAAGCTCGCATCCGGGAAGTCGAGCGACCGGGCATCCATCCGGTGCAGCGCCTCCACATGGCCGAGCGAAAGTTCGGTGACCTTCTCCTGCGCCTTGGCCAGCATCTCCGGCGAATAGTCGATGCCGGTCACCCGCACACCGCCCTGGTAGAGCGGCAGGACGAGACCGGTGCCGACGCCGACTTCAAGCACCTCGCCGCCCCGGCGGCTGACATGTGCGGCGGCGCGCTGCCGCCCCGCGTTCGTCACACGTCCGAAGGTGGCGTCGTAGATCGGCGCCCATCGGCGGTAGGTGGAGGTAACGGCATCAGGCCTCATGTTCGCTCTTCCCCTGTTTCGACAACCGGCGCAGGGCCGACCAGCCCACCACGCAGAGATAGGCCACATCCGCCGCGATCAGCGTCCACCAGGGCCAGGTGAACAGGACGGCGATGATGGCAACCAGCAGGATCACCCAGTAGGGCAGGTGTTCCGGCCGCATCTTGAGTTTCTTGAGCGAGGGCGTGGGAATGCGACTGATGAGCAGGAAGCCCACGATCACCAGCCAGCCCGCGCTCAGGATATCGGGGACGTCCGTGCCTGCGGGAAGCGCCTCGTTCAGAAAGAGCGGAAGCATGGCCAGCATGGCGCCCGCGGGCGAGGGCACGCCGATGAAGCCGCCCAGCGAGGGGCCCGGCGCGGGGGAGCGGGCATCCACGTTGAACCGCGCCAGACGGAGCACGCAGCCCACCACATAGACGAGCACCGCGATCCAGCCGAGGTTCGCGATATCCGACAGCATGGAGAGATAGACGAGCATCCCCGTCACCACCCCGAAGTTCAGGAAGTCCGCGAGCGAGTCGAGCTCTGCGCCGATGGCGCTTTCGCTGCCCATCATCCGGGCCATCCGTCCGTCCAGCGCGTCGAGGATCGCGGCGAGGATGATGAGACCCACGGCCTCGCCGAAGCGTCCGGCGATGGCGAAGCGGAGCGATGTCAGCCCGGCGCAGATCGCGCCCAGCGTCAGGAGGTTCGGCAGCAGTTGCGGCAGGGCGAGCTGGCGGACACGGTTGGCGCGGGGGCGGCGGGACATGGCCGCTACTCCGCGCGGGCCGGACGGGGCAGAAGGCTGGCGGTGAGATCCGCCATGACCGTTTCGCCCGCGATCATCGTCTGGCCCTCCGCCACCAGCGGGGCCACGCCGGGCGGAAGGTAGACATCCACCCGCGAGCCGAACCGGATCAGGCCGAAGCGCCGCCCCGCATAGAGCGTGTCGCCCTCCTTCACGAAGGGCAGGATGCGCCGCGCCACCAGACCTGCGATCTGGACGCAGGCGATTTCGCGGCCATCGGGCAGCTCGATGAGCAGGGCGTTGCGCTCGTTATGCTCCGACGCCTTGTCCAACGATGCGTTGACGAATTTTCCCTTGGTGTAAGCCATCTTCTTCAGAACGCCCGAAACCGGCGATCGGTTCACGTGGACGTTGAACACCGACATGAAGACCGAGATGCGCGTCATCGGTTCGGCCGCCATGCCGAGCTCCGGCGGCGGCAGGACCGTCGTGATCTGCGAGATCATGCCGTCCGCCGGGCTGATGACCAGCCCCTCGCCCTCCGGCACCTGCCGCACGGGATCGCGGAAGAAGTAGTAGCACCAGATGGTCAGCACCACGCCGATCCAGCCCAGCGGCTCCCAGAGCCAGAACAGCAGGGCGGTGATCACCGCGAAAATGCCGACGAAGCGCCACCCTTCGGGGTGCATCGGCTTCAACACGGTATCGGTCATGCGCATGGGGGGTGTTTCTCCTGTTTGCCAGATCGGGTTACGGAATTCGATGGCCAAGCGCAACGAGGGACAACATCGCAGACGGCGGTTCGCGAGGGTTTGCCGGCCTTATCGCGCTGCCAAGTCGCTGTTTCCCGGCGTGGGAGGAGCAGGGGCGGGGGTCATCCAGTGCATACGGCGGCAAGTATGGCCCCGCCCCGCCGGGAGCGGCCCTTCCCGGACCCGTCCGCCAAGGCGATAATCCAGAGCCATAATCCGGGTGGGCCCCCGCGCGCGGGGGGTCGCTTAGGGCGTGTGGGCCGGGATTGCTACTGGCCAGAGGTGCGACCCCGCGCGCGGGGGAGCTGCCGGGGCGGCAGCTCCGGACGAGATCGAGGATCAGGGTGCGGCCCCGCGCGCGGAGCCGCCCAGTAGAAGTTGGCTTGTGCCGTCAGTGTCTCGGGCGCGGCCCCGCGCGGGGAGCCGCCGAAGACACGCCAAGGCTGCGCCCCGCGCGGGTCGGTGCGGTCGCGTGGGGAGCCGCCTCCGATGGCGAGAAAGCGCGCGGGGGAAAGCAGCCCCTGTGGCTCCGGGTGGCGACAGTCAGGAGTTTGGCCGCGGGCAGTCAATGAGAATGGTCATCACCAGCACGCCTGCTTTGCAGGACGAAGCCGCCGGTCAGGTCAGCGCAGTCATCACAGCCTTGCGGTAGGCCTTGCGTTGCGAGAGCCGATCATACCACGCTTCAAGTGCAGGCAGACTGGGGCGTTCGATGGGCATATTGAACCAGGCGTATGCGATGCAACCCAAAGGAATGTCTCCAATCCCCAGATGGTCCCCTGACAACCACGGTCTTTCGGTCAGAGCCGTATCCGCAACCGCCATCAGGGCAGCACATTGTTCCTGTCCTCGCAGCATGGCTGCTTCGTCGCGCGTTTCCGCGGTGCGGCGAACAATATTCCAGAACAGATCGCGGAACGGAACCGCGAATGAAAGGGATGCCCAGTCCATCCACTTGTCTGCCGCAGCCCAGAGCCGCGCATCCGCAGGGGCGAACCTCCCCTCGCCATATTGCCGGGCAAGGTATCTGATTATGGCGTTGGATTCCCAAAGCACCAGCGAGCCGTCCTGCATACAGGGAACAAGGCCATTCGGGTTGAGAGCTTGAAACTCCGCCGTGGAGACAATGCCAAAACTGCCGCCTGCCGGGATATGTTCATAGTGCAGACCAAGTTCTTCGGCGCACCACAGCACCTTGCGGACATTGGTCGAATTGTCCCTGCCCCAGATTTTCATGCTCTGTCCCCGTCTATCCTGTCCCGTCGATACTGCTAACCCGAACGGCGGGAAAGGCTCAACGCGTGTGCTGGTCGCGGCCAGCAGGCCGGGAATTGCGCCGTCCAGCTTGAGGGCCCGGCCCGATCAGGCTCCTGATTGTCGCGGCTTCGGGTGGGGGGGAAGCTGCCGGCCGTAAATCTGCTGGCCTTGTCGCGGAAGGGCCGGCGCGCGGGGAGCCGCCTCTGCTCCGGGGGTGCCAGATAGGGGGGTGCCAGATAGGGGGGTGCCAGATAGGCGGTGGGAGCAGCGGCAGTGGCGGAAAGTTTCCGTCATGCGGCCCCGCTTGCGCGCGGGAGGAGCGGGTAAGACTTTCGTTGCATTGCTCTTGGCTGCGCTGCGGTTAGGCTGATCGGGCTATTCCGGGGGGGATCCGGGGGAGGAACTGATGCGGAAATTTGTGATGGCGCTGGCGGCGGGTGCAGCGCTGGTATTCGGAGCGGGACTGGCGGAGGCGCACGGCCCTTCGCGGCAGAAGGTGATACAAGAGGTGACGCTGAACGCGACGCCCGACGAGGTCTGGGCGGTGATCGGCAAGTTCGACGACCTGTCCTGGTATCCGCGGGCCAAGTCGGTGGAGATCGAGCCGGGTGCCGAGGTCAAGCCGGGCGAACAGCGCACCGTCACCTGGGACAATGGTGAGCAGACGACGGAGCAGCTTACCAAGTGGAACCCGGAGGGTCATACCTATTCCTACCGGACCATCACCGACAACATCAAGGCGCTGGCCGTGACCAACTATTCCGGCATCATCGCCGTGAAGGACGAGGGCGGCAAGGCGAAGGTCGAGTGGACGGGAGCCTTCTATCGGGGTTTTCCGAACAACGATCCGCCGCCTGAACTGAATGACGAGGCTGCCATCGCCACGGTGACGGCAGCCCACCAGATGGGGCTCGATGCGCTGGTAGAGAAGTTCGGCAAGGCGAATTGATGCCCTGAAAGGCTCGCGTCCGGGTGGGGCCGGGCGAGAGTGGAGCCCGGTCGGTCTGTATGGACAGGGCCCCCGCCGCCACGCCGCCTCTCCCCCTCCAACGGCGTGGCGGCGGTTTTACCCGAACGGGCGGGACGATGTGACAGCCGGGTGAGCCGGCGGGCGGGCGATATCGGAGGGGTGGGCCCCTCCGTTTGCTTTTGGGCCTGTCCCGGTCGCAGGTTTCCCTTCAGGAAAGCTCCCGCATTCAGGGAGCACCACACCGGTCTTGCGCGATTTGCCCGGCCCCGGGGCACTCTGCGGAGCGGGTGGAGTTCACCCACTGACGCGCGTGGATGCCCGTGATTTCGGGGCCGGGGGCGGAAGCCCCGCGCGCGTTCCGGTGCTGCCGGGGGAGATGTGTGCTAACCGGCCGGAGTTCGTCGGCCGGAGTTCAAAGCCGGTCGGTGCGGTAGAGGCGGATGCGCAGGCTGCCATGCGGCACCGGTGGCCCGGGCGGGAGGAAACGGAGGCCGGTGGTGCGGGCCAGACGCTCCTCCGACGTGATGAGACCCACGCGCCAGCCGGTGAAATGCTGCTTCAGCGTCTGCCCGAGTGCCCCGTAAAGGCCGGCGAGCAGCTTTGGATTGCCGAGCCGCGCGCCGTAGGGCGGGTTCACCATGACAAGGCCGGGCGGTCCTTCGGGCGGGCGAGCCTCGCTCACCGGAAGGCGGGTGAAGGTGGTCCAGTCCGTCACGCCAGCGCGGGCCGCGTTGGCGCCGCTCATGCGGATCGCGCCATCGTCGCGATCGCTGCCGTGAAAGGTGAAGGCGGGCGGGCGGGGAGCGGCGGCCTGTTTCAGCCCCGCCCAGCGTTCCGGCTCGAAGGAGGCCAGGTCCTCAAAGGCGAAGCGGCGGCTGCGACCGGGCAGCAGGCCCGCCGCGATCTCCGCCGCCTCGATCACGAACGTGCCCGAGCCGCACATCGGATCCACCACCGGTTCTGCGCCGGTATAGCCGCATTGACGCAGGAACAGCGCGGCCAGCGTCTCGCGCAGGGGGGCCTTGTTCACCGCCTCCTTGTGGCCGCGTTTGTGCAGGGAGGGACCGGAGGTATCGACGCTGATGGTGACGAGATCGTCCTCGATGCGGATCTTGAGGGCGATGGCGTCTTCGGGCGGGTCTTCGCTTTCCTTGTCGCGGGGCGCGGCGACAGGGATGCCCGCGCTCTCCCTGAGCGCGGTTTCGATCCGCTCCCGCGCGGCGCCGGCGTGATAGATGCGCGACCGGCGGCTGGTGACATCGACGCGGACGGGCATGTCGGTGCGCAGCACCTCTCCCCACGGGAAGCGGCGCGCGCGTTTGTCGAGCTGGGCGAGGTGGAGGGCGCGGAAGGCACCGATCCGGGCCAGCACGCGCGTGGCCCCCCGCAGCACGAGGTTCGCGCGCATCACGTCCTCCCAGCCGCCGTCGAAGGCGACGCCGCCCTCAAGCACGCGGGGCGCGGGGAAGCCGGCCTCCGCCGCTTCTTCGGCAAGGACGGGTTCAAGCCCCGGCGGGGCGGCGAGGAAGATCTCGAAGGGCGTGGTCATCGCGCCGTCATAGACGTTTCCCCCTGCGGGCGCGAGGGGGAACCGCCGGTTCCGGCCCGGGGAGTGCGGCGCTTGTCGTGGGGCGCCGGGCGCAGGCCGAAGATGCGCCCGAGACCCCGGCCCGGCCTGGCGTGTCCTGCCCGGGGCGAGGGGCGGGCAGGTGGCGAGGTAGACGTGTCGCGCGCGGGGGCCGATACCATCGGTCCGGCTGCACAGGAGCAGGCGTGCCCTGAGGCGCGTGGGACATGGGCCAACCGCTCGGAGGGGGTCAGGCATGCCCCGGGTGTGCGGGACAGGTGGGGCGAAGGAGATTGCGGCTCCGCTGGCAGGCCTTGGGAAATGTCCTCGGCGCTGCGCGCAGGCGAGGGGCGGCATCGTCGGATCCCCGCGTAGGGGGCGGCAGGCTGCTGAAAGAGAGCGTGGTCTGCGCCGGAGCTGAAATCTGGGGAAATCCCGCCGGAGATCTCCATATTCCGGGCGTTCCCGGGCCGATTTTCAGAGGACAGGCCTGATATTTCGGCGCCTTTTCAGCAGTCCGCCGGGTGTTGCACCGGCGGCTTCGGGCGAACGCGGTTACCGTGGGCGCGCCAACGCCGGACCGTCCGCGAAGCCGTCGGAGCGTGGCCGCGTGAGGGGCGGGGGCCGCTGGTCTGCAGTGCGCTGCCGTCCTCGGGTTGCCCGCGAAGATGCAGCATCCCCGTAGGGATGAGTGACCGTCATGAGTGGCGGCCGTCAGGCCGACGGCGAGAGTGGCGGTGACGGCGACGCGGCGGGGGGTTGCGGCTCCAGCCGGAACCACAGTGCGTAGAGGGCTGGCAGGAACACCAGCGTCAGTACGGTCGCCACCGTCAGCCCGCCGATGACGGAAAAGGCCAGCGGCGCCCAGAACACCTCCCGCGCGATGGGGATCATGCCGAGGATCGCCGCAGCGGCGGTGAGCACGATCGGGCGCGCGCGGCTTACCGTCGCGTCGATCAGCGCGGACCAGCCATCCTCTCCCGCCGCGCGGTGCTGCTCGATCTGCTCGACGAGGATCACGGAGTTCCGGGCGATCATCCCGATCAGCGCGACGATCCCCAGCACCGCGATGAAGCCCACCGGCAGGCCGGTGATCATCAGTGCCGCCACCACCCCGATCAGCCCGAGCGGCACGACCGAGAGGACAAGGATGAGCAACTGCACGCTTTGCAACTGCGCCATGAGGATGACGAGGATGAGGATGACCATGAGCGGGAACACGGCCACCACCGAGCCGAGCCCCTTTTCGCTTTCCTCGACCACGCCGCCGGTTTCCAGCCGCATCTCCGGGTTGGCGGCGGCGAGGCGGTCTATCGCGGGGGCGATGCCTGCGGCCATCGCCTCTGCCGTGATGTTGACGACATCGGCGCGGACGGTGATCGTGGGAAGCCTGTCGCGCCGCCAGACGACGGGCTGGCTGGTGGCGTAATCGAAGCTCGCGACAGAGATCAGCGGCACGGTGCGCCCGCCGCCCAACGGGATCTGAAGGGCGAGGAGGGTGTCCACGTCGCGCCGCTCGTTCTCCGCCCCGCGCCCCACGACATCGACAAGGTAGATGTCGTCGCGGATCTGGGTGATGTTCACGCCGCTGGTGACGGCCAGCAGCGCCTGCGCGAGCTGGGCGGAGGAAAGGCCGACAAGGCGCGCGCGGTCCTGATCCACGCGAATGCGGATGAGCCGCGCGGGTTCGTTCCAGTCGAGGTTGACGTTCACCGCGCCGGGGGCCGCGCCCATCACATCGGCCACCTGCCATGCAAGGTCGCGGACCGCGCCCAGATCCTCGCCGCTCACCCTGATCTGCACGGGCCAGCCCACCGGCGGGCCAAGCTCCAGCGGCGCCACGCGGGAAAGGACATCGGGGAAGCGGTCGTCCAGCACCCGCTGAAGCCGCGCCGTCAGGGCCGGGCGGTCGGCATCGGCGGTGGTGACCAGCACGCCCTGTGCGGTGTAGCTGGCGGGGGGGAGCACATCCATGGGCAGGTAGAAGCGGATCGCGCCTTCGCCCACGTAGAAGCTGAAGCTCTCCACCTCCGCCTCCGCCGCGACGATCTTCTCCACCTCCGTGACGACCTGACGGGTGCGCTCTATGGAGGAGGATTGCGGCAGGTTGAGGTCGAGCAGCAGTTCCGGCCGGTCGGAGGGCGGGAAGAACTGCTGCGGCAGCCGCATCGCGCCCAGAATAGACAGGGCGAACAGCAAGAGCGTGCCGATGACGATGGGCCATCGCCAGTGCAGCGCGCGCGTCAGGAAGCGGCGGAAGGCCGCGACATAACGGCCCTCCCCCTCGTGCTTGCGCTTGATCCGTGCGGGCAGCACCCAGACGCCGACGATGGGCGAGGCCAGCACCGCCACGATCCACGACAGGATGAGCGCGAAGGCGATCACCCAGAACAGCGAATTGGCATATTCCCCGGCGGCGCTTTTCGCAAAACCCACGGGCACGAAGCCCGCGACCGTTACCAGCGTGCCCGTCAGCATCGGAAAGGCGGTGGAGGTCCAGGCATAGGCGGCGGCCTTGGCCTTTTCCATGCCCTCCTCCAGCTTGGAGACCATCATCTCCACGGTGATCATCGCGTCATCCACCAGCAGCCCCAGCGCGATGATGAGCGCGCCGAGCGACACGCGCTGCAGCGCGATCCCGTAGAGTTCCATGGCAAGGAACACCAGCATCAGCGACAGGGGAATGGAGACGAACACCACCAGCCCCGCCCGCAGCCCCAGTGCGATGAAGGAGACGGCGAGCACGATCACCACCGCCTCCGTCAGCGCGCGGGTGAAGCCGGAGACGGCGTGCTGAACCACGGCTGTCTGGTTGGAGACCTGCGACACCTCCATCCCGATGGGCAGGCCGGATTTCACCTGGGCGATGACCGTGTCGATCTGCTGGCCGAGGGCGAGCACGTCGCCGCCCTCCTTCATCGACATGGCGAGGCCGATGGCGGGCTGACCCGCGACGCGGAACATCGGCTGGGCCGGATCGACCGGGCCACGGCGGACGGTCGCGATATCGTCGAGCCGCACGACGCCGGACTGGGTGGCGATGGTGAGGTTGTCGATCTCCGCCTCGCTGCCGAAGGCGCCGGTCACTTCGAGCCGGGTGCTGTCGGCGCTGGTCACGATCTCCCCCGCCGGGACGACCGCGTTCTGGTTCTGGATCTGGGCGATCACCGCTTCCGGGTCTATGCCGAGGCTGGCAAGGCGGCGGGTGGAGAATTCGATCCAGATCTTTTCATCCTGCGTGCCGATGAGTTCGGCCTTGCCGATGCCGGGAAGGCGCAGAACCCTGTCGCGCGCCGCATCGACAACGTCCCGAAGCTCCCGCTCCGAAAAGCCGGGATCGGCGGTGAAGGCGTAGATGATCCCGTAGGTATCGCCGAATTCGTCGTTGAAGAACGGGCCGAGCACCCCGGAGGGAAGCTCGCGGCCCATGTCGGCCACCTTCTTGCGCACCTGATACCAGTCGTCGTCCACCCGTTCGGGCGGTGTCGCGTCGCTCAGAGTCACGTAGATGATCGTCTGGCCCGGCGTCGTCAGGCTTTTCAGGTTGTCGAGGTCTTGGAGTTCCTGAAGCTTCCGCTCCAGCCTGTCCGTCACCTGATGGAGCGTGTCGTCCATCGTGGCGCCGGGCCAGTTCGCCTGAAGCACCATGGTCTTGATGGTGAAGCTCGGGTCCTCGCTCCGCCCGAGCCGCAGGTAGGACAGCCCGCCCGCGAGCGCGGCGAGGACGAGGATCAGCGTGACGAAGGAGCGGTGCGCCAGCGCCCAGGAAGAAAGGTTGAAGCCCCCCATCAGGCATCACCGGCGGGCAGCCGCACCTGCATTCCGGGGCGGAGACGCTGCACCCCCGCCGCCACGACCTTCGCGCCCTCCTCCAGCCCGCCGGAGATCAGGATGCGTTCGCCCTCGTATCGCAGCACCTCTACCGGCGTCAGCTCAACGACCCCGTTCGCATCGACCACCCAGACGGCCGGGCGGTCTGCGGTGTTGAACAGCGCGGAAAGCGGCAGCGCGGCAGCTTTCGGCCCCGGCAGTTCCAGCATCCCCCGCACGGCCGATCCGAAGCGGAAGGCTGCGGGGGCGTCGTCGATCCGCACGCGGACCCGGAAGGTGCGGGTCACCGGATCCGCCGCCGGGGAGATTTCCCGCACCCTGCCGTGGGCCACGATGGAGGGATCATCGAGCAGGGTGACGGTGACGGGGGCGTTCTCCGCCCCGCTGCCCAGAACGGCACCGGGGGCCTGGAACTGCGCATCCTTCAGGTCGGTGCGGGCGAGTTCGACGATCATCTGTCCGGCGGCGACGACCTGCCCCACCTCCGCCCCGCGCGACATGACCACGCCCGCCTCCGGCGCAACGAGATCGGTATATCCCAGCCCGTCCCGCGCATCCGAGACGCTGGCCTGCGCGGCAAGTTCATTGGCGCGCGCGACATTGGCCTGTGCCGTTGCCGCATCCGCCGCCGCCTGCGTGGCAAAACCGCGGCCGAGCAGGTCGCTGGTGCGTTTCTCCGTCTGCTCGGCATTCTCGCGCTGCGCCGTTGCCGCGGCGAGGCTGGCCTCCGCCTGCCGGACGCTGTTCTGCGCCTGTGCGATGTCGAGCCGGGCCAGCACCTCTCCCGCCGTCACCACGTCGCCCACATCGACGAGCCGCTGGGCGAGCTTGCCGCCAACCCGGAAGCCGAGGTCGCTTTCGATCTGGGGCGCCACCTCGCCCACGAGCGAGCCGGGGCTGTTCACCACCGTGTAGGCGACCGTCACCGTCTTGACCAGGCGCGGCCCTTCGACCTCCGGCGCCGCCGCTTCCTCCCGGCAGGCGGGCAGCAGGAGAAGCGCCGCGGCGAGCATCGCGGTGAGGATTCGGGCCGGTGCTATCATCTCTCGCCTCGCTGACAGTTCGGCGTGAAGATACGCGAAGGACCGCCCATGGCCAGAGGGGACGTACGGGAAACCGCCACACGGGCAACAAGTCGCGGCAGGCATGCCGGGGCGCAGGCGTGACGGCATGGTCTTTCCCGGTGGCCTTTTCCTGTGGCCTCTTGCGCTGTCAGCCTCGGCGTCGCGCGCGGGGGTTGGACCCGCGCGCCCGGACGGCCGCCGCCTTCAGATCGGTCGCCCCGTTGGTCGCAGGCATACGAGGCCGGACGTGAAACGCTGGGTGGTGCGCTGTCGAAGCGAATCCGTTGGTATCGCAGGCACGCGCGGCCGGACGCCAGACAGCCGGACGGTGGCTTGCCCCTGGACGATGGCCGCGCGCGGCTGGACGTGCCCTTGCCTGCCCAGATGCGGTGGGCAGGCAATCCCCCATGGCCGCGCGCGCTGCCGGGGCTGGAGCAGGGGGGGCATGGAATAGAGGCGGGCGCTCTGATTGGCCGCGCGCGTGCCGGGGGTAGGTGCGTTACCGGCGATTGTGAGAGGATGCCGGACAACATCGGTGTCGCAGGAACTCGGACCGTCTGATGCGGAGTTGCGGGAGACGGCGAGAAACACCGGCACCATTCGCGCACGAGGGTGTACGGCCCGCCGTCCATCCTCCGCGTCGGCGTTTGCACGCGCGAGACGGGGCCTGCAAGGCGATGTAAGCGGTCTGTCGTCCACCGGCTGTCGTGCATAGGCGTCGGCTCGCAGATGCAAGGCTGGACTGCCCTTGGCGCGCGCCCCGTCTTGGTTCGGGATGCGGGCGTTTCTCACGAACGAGGCTGGACGGCGGGGCGGGCGCATCGGCACGCTCCCGAACGGCGGGCATCTCGCACGCCCCACGAGGGAGGGGCCCATCGCGCGGATGATCCGGTCTCCGCGTCGGTGCCGCGCGCGGGCGGGACGCCGGAGGGGAAATTCGGGCCGGACGCCGCGCGGCCCATCGCTGGTGTGAGCAGCTCGTCCGACGGGAGGCACGGCGTTCCACGTCGTCTGCGCCGTGCGCCGTGCGGATCGCCACTTCTCATGCCGCGCGACTCCGTCCAGCACCGCGGTCCGCGCCGCGCGCGGTGGGGGTCGCGAGCTTGTCGGGCGGGTCGCCGTTGACGGGTGTCGGCCGCTCTCCGGCGCGCGATTGAGGGTGCAAGCCGGGGGTGTGGCTGGCGGGCTGGGGGTTGTCGGCCTCTCTCCCGCGCGCGATGGAAGGTAGCCAGTCTGCCGGCTCGCCCATGTCCCCGCGTCGTCGTTTGGCGCACGCGAGGCCGCGCGCTGCTCCATGGGGTTGGCGATCTTCGTCGCCTCCCGGGGGCTGGACGCGGGCGATGCGGGATGCGAGACCTCCCGTCTCATTCAAGGCAGGGAACGCGGGATGGAGAAGCTGCCTGACGACATTGCAGGACTGTTTGCCCGGCTGGGCAGGTCGCGCTTTCGCAGCCGCTTCCGGCTGGGGCAGGGGGAGAGGGCCTATCTGGCCGAGAAGGGCCGGGAGACAGTCGCCCGCCACGCGGCCGACTTCGTGGCGCGCCGCCTTGCGCCCGCCGCGCCGGTGAACGATGGGCGGCAGACGCCGATGCGGGGCCATCCGGTGTTCATCGCCCAGCATGCTACCGCGACATGCTGCCGCGGATGTCTGGCAAAGTGGCACGGGATTCCGGGCGGACGCCCGCTAGACGAGGCGGAGCAGGCGATAGTCCTGCGGGTTCTGATGGCCTGGATCGACAGACAGACGTCGGGGGACGCGTCCGGGCGGGGGCTTCCCGCCACGCCTGCCCGCAATGCGCGACCCCCGGTCCCGCGTGCCCCTGAGGGCGGGCCATGATGACGAAGGCAGCCCTTGCGTGGATCGGAGGCACCGCGGAGCCGCTCCGAAGGGAGCGGTTTGCCCGCTCTGCCGCAATGCTCCGGCTCCCCGCCTTGTTCGCGGCCGGCATGCCGCCGATCGCGTCCGTGGCCGATCATTTTGGCGGGCGGGTGAAAAGGTTCTGAAGTGTCCCGCCTTCTGTTTGGGAAATCGGTCCCATGACGTGTTGTTTCTGGCGCGCTTCCCTCGGATCGCGAACGGTTTTCGCTCCGATGCAGACCTGAAAGCCTTTTTCGGCACACTGTTAACCCTCAGCTTTTGCGACTTTTGGCCTGCCGGCAGCGCAGAGAACGTCACACCACTCCAGGAAGGGAAGGATCGGCTGACCGGGGGGCGGCAGAAAAGCCGCCGGAATTGCCGCCCGCGGGTATCCGGGCCTCATCGTGGCGTGCGTTGGCTGCGGAGAGCAGGGAGGCCGAGGCGGGCTCCACAGCTGCGGCGCTCTGCGCGCTGCCTTGCGGCGGTGATGTGGGGTAGGGGGTAGGCATGATGGGAGTCCGATGATCGCTTATCTTGGCCTGTTCGCTGCGGCATTCGTCGCCGCCACCCTGCTTCCCATGCAGTCGGAGGCGGTGCTGGGAACCCTCGCTTATCGCGGGGGGCATCCGCTGCCTTTGCTCTGGGCCGTCGCGACGGCGGGCAACGTGCTCGGCTCGGTGCTGAACTACGGCCTCGGGCGCTGGCTTGCGCGGTTTGAGGGGCGCAGATGGTTTCCCGCGTCGCCGGAGCAGATCCGCCGCGCCGAGGACTGGTATCGGCGCTGGGGACGCTGGTCGCTGCTGGCGAGCTGGCTGCCGCTGGTGGGGGATCCGCTTACCGTCGTCGCGGGCATGCTGCGGGAGCGGCTGGGGCTGTTCCTGCTGCTCGTCACGCTTGCAAAGGGCGGGCGGTATGTTGCGGTGATCTGGATCGCGAC
The DNA here is from genome assembly GCF_002196855.1 of Haematobacter genomosp. 1. GTDB lineage: Bacteria > Pseudomonadota > Alphaproteobacteria > Rhodobacterales > Rhodobacteraceae > Haematobacter. Next base: position 17,050 of record NZ_NIPW01000068.1, read on the forward strand.
CGGGTGGAACTGACCTCTTGCACTGCCTGCGGGGGAATGGAATGGAGAGACTGGAGGCCGCTTGCCGGAACCGGTAGACGGAGAGCACTTAAAATGCTTCGGGCCATGCCCGTGTGGGTTCGAGTCCCACAGCGGCCACCAGATAATTGTATAATTGATTGATATTGCTGGTGAATTTTCCATAGATCGATGCTCACCTTCCCTTTTACCCATCAAAATGTAAGCGATTGATTTGCTCTGATAGCGACTGATTCTGACGTTGCCCTGTGTGGGCGCGGGGTGGTGGGGGCCCAGACGTTCAGAGCGGCTTGCCAAACCTGTCCAGCGGCTCGATGCCGACCATGCGATAGGCCCTGGCGACAAGCGCGGTCTGGTGGATGTTCATGTCCATGTCGCCGTTGTCGTCCGCGAAGACGATTTTGAAAGCCATGTCTTCCATGGTCTGCGGTTCAAAGTCGGCGGCTCGTTGCTCAAGGTCGAGCATCTCATCGAACAGCCTGTCCTCTTCGCCTTCGTCGTTCGTCGTTCGGTGGCCTGCCTTCACCTCCTGCCAGCGGTGGTACATCGCCCGAAGGGGGCTCGTTCGCTCCGCCACAGCGCGCCGGGTGGGTTCTTCCATTGTGTAGGTCGGGCTGCTCATTTCACATCGACCTTCCCGTGACGCTCCGTGCGCTGCTCCGCCTCCAGTTCCGCCAGTTTCGCGAGGATGACCGACTTGCTGGTGACCGTCAGCGCTGCGAATCTGACCCCCATCGACTGCGAGCATGAGGCCGTCCCTACCGGCGCAACCTTCTGCGTAGTGTCGCTCTCTGCATCGCTCATGGCTTCATCCCCGCCAGTTCCATGCCGTCGATGCTGGCGCCCATGAACACCTCCGCGAGTTCCAGGGTAAGGGCCACGGCCCATTTCGCGCCTTCCCCCTGGCCGGCACCCGTGTTGCTCTCCAGGGCCAGCCGGGCGGCCGTGACGAGGCCGGAGGCGGTGTAGGCGAAGCTGACGGCCCGTTCGGTCTTGTCGATATGGGCAATGTCGCTGTCGGTAATCATGCCAGGTCCTCCTGTGGATGGGGTGTGCCGTGAACGATGGTGCCAGCGCCGAACACAAGCGCGCGGGCTTCATCCCAGAGCGGCGGCAACTCGTTGTGATTGGGCAGTCCGAGCTCGCCCCGGTTCGTGTAGGCGTAGACCTTGGCCACGAAGTCGCGGGCATTCTCAGCCGGGATTGCCATCAGGCTGTCCTCAATGGCGATCCGGTCCTCGTTCGCCACTTGGAACTCCTCGTCGGTCATGCGCTGCGCGTTGAGCGTTGCCGTTACTTCCTGCCAGCGACGGAACCACTGCATGACAGGCGTTTCGTCCTGATCCGTCATCACCGCCGCCGTCACGCCGTCCACATCGCCAGAGAAC
>NZ_NIPW01000069.1 GCF_002196855.1 Haematobacter genomosp. 1
CTTCCAGATTGTCGCGCTATATCCAGTTCGTCGTGCGGTAGCGGACAGCTTCGGGCTTGCTCATGCCGAAACGCTTACTCTACCAGCCCCGCTGCGTGAATCCCCCGGCACGCAGAGTTTTGCAACAACGCCGATTGGAACGCGAATGTCTGGTTCTTGATCATGACCGATGGCGTGTTTCATCTTGCCATGTTCGCAGCGCTTATCATCGCCCTGTGGATGCTATGGCGCGGGGATGTGCGCCCTGAACGTTTGGCAGCAAACACGCTGATCGGCTTCGGGTCATGGCATGTCTTTGATGCCGTTTTGTCGCACGGCGTTCTGGGCATCCACCGCATCAAGGATGCTGCCGCGAACCCGCTGCTTTGGGATCTGGGCTGGGTCGCGGCCTTTGGGTTCGTTCCGATCGCCCTCGGGCTTCTTGCCCTACGCCGCCCTCCGCCCCCAATGCGCGGCATCCGTATCTTACTCCTAATGGCTGCAGTCGGCATGGGGGCACTCAACGCCGTTCCTATAGTTGAGCCCAAGGGGCCGGTAATCGTTGCCTTTGCGCCGAATACGAGTTTCGCCTCGATCACGCGCGCGGCAGAGGCGGTCGGCGCGAACCTCATCACCACAGACGCCTCGGGAGGCGTATGGGCGCTCGACATGCCCGAGGATGCGGAGTGGTGGCGGCTATACCTGCACGGGGCGGTCATGGTTGGACGCGGACCGGCGGCGGGCTGCCTTGCGTGGACGGAGGCGTGATGCAACGAAACTCAAACCGCGCATCGTTCACTTTCCACACCAGACCCCTCGGGCTTCATGCGGAGGTCGAGGTGACGCCCCTTGGGCTTCTGCCGATCGGCTGTCTCGTATCGGGGATATTGCTTGCGGTCGTCCCCATCGTCACGGCGGCCGGCAGGGCGAGCGCGCAAAAGACGCCCGCCCATTAGGGGGTCACCTCACGTCGGCGATCTCTCTCCGGTGTCGGCGAATGCCTTCCGGACCTTCGCGACTTCGCTTTCAGTGACATCCACGGAGATTTGAATGGACCCGGCGAGGGCGCCATCCGAACGGTCGTCGTCGCCCATCGCCGGTGAGGCATCGCCACCGGATTCTTCCGTCCCTGCCGAATTTTCGGGGCCCATTGCCTCGACGAACACATCTGCGCGGTTCAGGTCATGCTGCTGCACCAGATGTTCGACGGCACGGTCTGCGGCTTCGCGCGTGGCAAAGATGGCATTCACGGTCTTGGTTTTGTCTTCGGACATTGTCATTTCCTTGGGCTCAGGGGTTCAGCACGACTTTGATGCAGCCGTCCGCTTTGTCGCGGAAGGTCTTGTAAAGCTCCGGCCCATCTTCCAGCTTGCCTTTGTGGGTGATGACGAATGACGGGTCGATCCGCCCCTCCTCGATCAGGCCCAAGAGTTTGGGCATGTAGCGCTGCACCGGCGTCTGGGCCATGCGGAAGGTCAGGCCGCGATTGATCGCCGATCCCATCGGCATCTTGTCGAGGAACCCCGCATAGACGCCGACGATGGAAACGGTGCCGAAGTTGCGGCAGCACATGATCGCCTGACGCAGCACATGCGGGCGGTCGGTGCCCATGAAGGTCGCGACCTTGATCCTGTCGATTACCGCCATGAAGCCCGATGTGGTGTCTGGCTCGGTCCCGACTGCGTCGATGCAGGCATCCGCGCCGCGCCCTTCTGTGCGGGCCATGATCTCGTCATAGATGTCGGCCTCTGCAAAATCGAGCACCTCGGCGCCTGCGGCGGCGGCAAGCGCCAACCGTTCGGGCACGGTGTCGATGGCGATCACCCGCTCCGCCCCAAGGATGAAGGCCGACCGGATCGCCATCTGTCCGACCGGCCCGCAGCCCCAGATCGCGATCGTGTCGCCTGGTTTGATGTCGCAGAATTCCGCCGCCATATAGCCGGTCGGGAAGATGTCCGACAGGAACAGCGCCTGATCGTCGGAAAGATTCGACGGCACCTTGATATGGCCAACATCAGCATAAGGCACCCGCAGATATTCCGCCTGACCGCCGGAATAACCGCCCAGCAAATGCGAATAGCCGAACAAACCAGCGGGCGAATTGCCCCACATCTTCTTAGCCTTGTCGAAGTCGCGGTTCGACCTTTCGCACCCCGAGAAAAAACCACGTTGGCAAAAGAAGCACTCGCCGCAGGCAATAGTGAAAGGGATAACGACACGGTCGCCGACCTTCAGTTTGCTGGTGTCGGCGCCGACCTCTACCACTTCTCCCATCGTCTCGTGGCCGATGACGTCGCCATGCTCCATGCAGGCCATGACGCCGTCGTAGATATGCAGGTCTGAGCCACAGATTGCACAGGACGTCACCTTGATGATCGCATCCTTTGCGTCCTCGATCTGCGGATCGGGGACCGTCTCATAGCGCATGTCGCTTTTGCCATGCCAGGTAAGAGCCTTCATATCCGTCTCCTCAAATGATTGGCTGGCCGCCGGTGACGGCGATGGTTGCGCCCGAGGTGTAGCTGGACCGGGGATCGGCCAGCATCACATAGGCGGCGGCAAGTTCGGCCGGTTGGCCAGCGCGCTTGAACGGGACCTGCTCGCCAAATTTCGAGACCTTCTCCGCAGGCATCGTCGACGGGATCAGCGGCGTCCAGATGGGACCGGGTGCGACGCAGTTCACGCGGATACCCTGTTCGGCCAGCGCTTGCGCGAGGCCGCCCGTGAAGTTCTGTATTGCGCCCTTGGTTGTTGCGTAGGCCAACAGACCGGGGTTTGGCTTATCAGCATTGATCGAGGTGGTGTTGATGATCGACGCGCCCGCGCTCAAGTGCGGCAGGGCTGCCTTCACGAGGTAGAACATCGCATGGATATTGACCTTGAATGTCAGCTCCCACTCCTCGTCCGGAATGTCGGCAACGCTATCAAACGTCGCCTGATGGGCGGCGTTATTCACGAGTATGTCGAGGCCGCCAAGTTCGTTGACTGCCGTATCTATGATCTTGCGGCAATGCGCTGCTTCTTTGATGTCGCCTGGAACCAGCACTGCCTTGCGCCCCGCCTGCTCGACCAGACGTGCAGTGTCTTTCGCGTCTTCGTGCTCGTTCAAATACGAGATAAGAATGTCAACTCCTTCACGCGCGTAGGCGATGGCAACCGCGCGACCAATGCCGCTATCGCCCCCTGTGATGACGGCTTTGAGACCGGCCAGACGGCCCGACCCCGCATAGCTTTCTTCACCATGATCCGGACGCGGGGTCATCGCGCCGGTCGTTCCTGGCATGTCTTGCTGTTGTTCGGGATAGGGCGGTGTCGGATAATCGATCATGACGTCCTCGGTTTCCTTGAAACGCGCCGCGTTGCGGCACTGCCTTAAAGGAACTTGCTCTTCGATCCTGATGTTCCGGCTCAATTCTCCCGGCCATTCCGGGCTTCACGCCAAAGACGTCGATGATCGTGAATACCGTATAAGTCGCCCGTCTTAGTGAACCAGACCGGCCTGACGCCGTTGATCCATAGGAATGCCCGATGCGGGCAAATGGAGGAAACATGCGATGACCGATAACGAGCAAAACCGGACCGGCGACACCCAGAGACCTACCGAAGACCTAAAGGATGCCGCACGGCACGAGTACGAGGATGCGCGCCAACGTCTTTCGGGCCATGCCGAGCGTTTGAAGACCGAAGGCGCGTCAACGATCAAAACCGTCGTTACCGACGAGCTCGACCGCCGTAAGGCAGGCGTGGGCGCGGAATTCCGGTCCCTTGCAGAGACCCTTCGCAACGCATCCAAGGAACAGGCCGCGAAAGCCGAAAGCGGCATCGGTGCTGCTCCGTCATCCCTTCTTGGCCAAGGGGCGGATGTGCTTGAAAGCCTGAGCTCGGAACTTGACGGGCAATCCGTCAGCGATCTGACACGCTCAGTCTCTGCCTACGCACGCGCCAATCCGGCAATCTTCATCGGCGGATGTATTCTCGCCGGTCTTGCTGTCGGGCGTCTGCTGACTGCGTCGGAACATAAGAACGCAGATGGGTCTTCAAACCAATCTAACCCATATCGGCCGGGGCAGTATGACGATCGTCGCCGCGACGATAATACGCAGCCTCCGGCCTACCGGGCTCAGCGAGAGTCCGGATACACGGCGAGCCAGGCCCGCGATCCCGGCACCGAACCTCCGGTATTCGGCACACCCGGCAGCACGATGCGCGAGCCGTCCGGTGCCAGCGTTACGGATACTTCACCCGAGGCTCTGCGCCGGGAGGATAAGCATGGCCTATGACAACAGGGACTCTGATCCTCGCGGCATCGCGACACTGCTAAGCGACCTTGTCCGCGACCTAACCGAACTGGTGCGCAGCGAAGGTCGACTGGTCCGGTCCGAGATCAACGAGTCAGGCCGCAAACTCGCGGCGGGTGCCGAGATGCTTGCCGCTGGTGCAATCATCATGCTTCTCGCAGCGATCGTATTGCTTCAGGCCCTTGTCCTCGCACTTGCACACTGGGTCGGACCGACTTGGGCAGCCGTTATCGTCGGTGGCGTGCTGTTTGTCATCGGTGCCATCCTGATGGTCCGAGGCAAAAAGAATCTCTCCGTTTCCACCCTGCTTCCAGAACGCGCGGTCGAGCAGACCAGCCGCGACGCCAAGCTCGCAAAGGATCAACTCAAATGACCGACTCTCCCGATAAGATCGAAGCCGAAGTCGAAGCAAATCGCGCAAACGTCGAGAGTACTCTCGACGCTTTGAAGAGCCGCCTTTCGGTGGAAAATGTCGTCAATGATGCGACGCGGTTCGTCGGCATCAACGATGCCCGTGGCACCCTTGTCGCCGTAGGCCGAGAAATCCGTGCCGAACCCGTTGCCTTCGGTATGATTGGCCTTGGTCTCGCTTTGCTTGCAACCGGCGTAGCACGCAGAGAGCCACAGGATCCGCGTCTCCCGTATACACCGACCGGACGGACCCCGCAGCACGGTTACGACCGGACCGCTCGTTCAATGCAAGCTGGCTCTCCCGAAAAGGGGCTCGGAGACCGTATTCACGAATATTCCGATCAGGCCCGCAATGCAGCCTCGGACTATTCCTCGAAAGCGGGCGAAAAAGTTGCCGAGTATTCGGACGCGGCCAATCGTCGGCTGCATGACGCTCAGCATGCTGTTCATGAGGGCTACGATGCGGTGCGCGATCGAGCGTCCGACTTCCAGCGCCGGGCCGGGCAGCAGATGGAGTCTCAGCCGCTCCTGTTTGGGGCATTGGCGCTTGCAGCTGGAGCTGTCATCGCCGCAGCGCTGCCGAGATCGAGTGTCGAGGATCGCTGGGTAGGGCCGGCACGAGATCGCTTGTTGGATGAAGCCACAGACGTTGCTGCGAATTTAGCGGATCGTGGAACCGATGCCGCGAAAGCCGGCTATGCCGCAGCAGTTGAGACTGCGAAGGATGAGGGTCTCGTGCCTCAGGGCGGCGATACCATCGCATCCAAAGTCGAGCATGTTGTACAGGCCGCCGTTGCCGGGGCAAAGAGTAAGATCGACAAAGATCAGGCCTAGTTGCTTCCTTTACGTACAAGCAACAAATCTTAGCGCGGTCGGCATGTGCAGCTTACTTTGACGCTCCGGCCAAGCTTTTAAGGCGTGCTGACTTCGACATCTGGTGCAGCCACGCCTTGGGCCCCGGTAATAGCCGGAACTTGCTGGCTCGACATGTACAGAACCATCGCAGCAGCAACGCCGAAAGCTGCTGCGACAACGAAAAAGAACGCCTTCGCGCTACGCGGTTTATCACGCGTCGGGGCAATCTTACGCATGATTACTCTCCCCTTTTTGGTACCGACTTCCCCTTACTTGTTAGCGTCCGCGATATTCTTGAGAGGTTCGTCGGTGGTAACCTCCCCGCGGCCATCGTCGCGCTGATTGTGTTTCTTCGTAGCATCCTCCGCCTCAAGGGTCTGTGCGGGACTGACGGGCGTTTTGTCGACCTTTGAGCTACTCCCCATCTATTGGACAGGATCCGGCATAATTTAAGCTACTCGTTGCACCTGCTGATCGGGTTGATTGTTATCATTTCTCTGCCAATAGACCAGCGCCGGAGGCTGGCCGGCCAGGGCTGAATGAGGTCGCTGGTGGTTATAGAAGGTCATCCATTTCCGGATGGCCGCTTTCGTCTCCGATCCGGTCTCCCAAGCATGCAGGTAGACGCACTCGTATTTCAGGGTTCGCCATAGCCGCTCGATGAAGATGTTGT
>NZ_NIPW01000070.1 GCF_002196855.1 Haematobacter genomosp. 1
CCGCACCGCACCGCACCGCACGCTATCTTTCGCTGGAGAGAGGGTCGGCAGCATGCGGCAGATCGATTGCGGCCTGCCTTCCGGCGGGCCGCAACGGTTTCCGAAGGCGACGCCTCAGGCGGGGATGACGGGCAGATAATCCTCAAAGGTGATGTTCTCGGCGACGCGGCGCGCCTCCGCCTCCTCCTCTGCGCTGCGGACGGTCCATGTCAGGACCGACGCGCCAGCCGCCTTCAGTTCCGCCACCCGCGCGCGCCCCAGATCGGACCGCTGGTGGGAAATGAAGGAGGCCCCCGCCGCATCGTAATCCGGGATGGCGCGCAGGCGGGCGCAGGTTTCGGGAGAGAGCTTGTCCCATTCATCCGGGTCGTAGGAGCAGGTGATGAGGCCACGGGGCAGATCGGGGCGCAGCGCCCCGAAGGCGATGACGGAAGCCGGGTTGAACGACATGATCGCCACCGGCCCGCCATAACCTTCCAGCGCGGCCGCGGCCGCCTGCTCCAGTTCGCCCACATCCTCGCTGGAGGCGCGGGACTGGTCCTTTATCTCCACCAGAAGCGGCACGCGGCCCGCCACCACCTCCAGAAGTTTGGCGAAGGTCGGGATCTCGTCCGTGCCGCCCTTGAGCAGCATGGTTCCCAGTTCCGCTGCCGTCCGCTCCCGCAGCCAGCCGGTATGCTGGGTCAGGCGGGTGAGCCTTTCGTCATGGAACACCATCGCCTGACCGTCGGCGGAGAGCTGCAGGTCCAGCTCGATCCCGTAACCCGCGACCATCGCCGCCCGCGCGGCGGAGAGCGAGTTCTCCGCCCGGCCCTCTGCCATGTCGTGCAGGCCCCGATGCGCGATGGGGATGCGCAGGAAGTCGGCGGGGAGGGCGACGCGGGGCAGCGGGATTGCCGTCATCATCGCACCTCGAAGATCGCCTCGATCTCCACCGCGACGCCAAGCGGGAGCGAGGCTGCCGACACGGCGGAGCGGGCATGACGGCCCTGATCGCCGAGCGCTTCGACAAGGAAATCGGAGGCGCCGTTGATGACCTTGGGCTGATCGGTGAACTCGGGCGTGGAGTTGACGAAGCCGGTCAGCTTCACCACGCGAGCGAGCCGGTCCAGATCGCCGCCGCAGGCCGCCTTCAGCTGCGCCAGCAGGCTGATCGCGCAGGCTTTCGCCGCCGCAGCCCCCGCCGCCACATCCAGACCGCCGCCGAGCTTGCCGGTGATGAGACCCTCCGGCCCCTGGCTGATCTGGCCGGAGACATAGACCTGATTGCCGGTCAGCACATAGGGCACATAATTGGCCGCGGGCACAGGCGCCTCCGGCAGCGTGACACCCAGTTCGGCGAGTTTCGTCTCGATCTTTCCGGCCATGAGGGGCTCCCTTCCTTTGGGGCGCGCAGCCATTGCCGCGCGCCGCATTGCGGGCGGGAGGCTATCCGGTTGCGCCGGGGCACGGAACCCCCTTTGGCATGACATCCGCCTTGGACAGTCTCTCGGGGCCGGTGTCTGATGGATATCAGGGTGGCGGAATCAGGCCCGCTGCGAGCTGCTCCAGAAACAGCCGCTCGCCCTCGTTCGCAGCCATCTCCGGGGCATCGGCCACAGGCAGCCAGAGCGCGGTATGCCCCGGCTCCGTCGGCTCGCCGCGGCGCAGAACAGGCCGGGCGATGTAGATGGCGCAGAGCTTTTCCGCCCAGCGGTCGTATTCCGGCATGTAGGTGAAGCGCCGATAGGCCCCGACCCGCCGGGGGGCGGCGATGGTCCAGCCGGTTTCCTCCATCACCTCCCGGTGGAGGGCGCGGACGGGCGATTCGCCGGGATCCACGCCGCCGCCCGGAAGTTGCAGTTCCGGCGTCGGTTCCGCCTGAAAGGTCATCAGCAGACTGTCGCCCAGAACCAGCATTGCATAGGCCCCAGGCCTGAGCCTGTAACGCCGATCCGCCCTAACCGGTTCACCGATCCGTCGTATCATGGGTCATCCTTGCCCTTGGTCCCCCGCACGGGTTCCCTATATAGGGCGGTATGCCAAGGCGCGACGCGCAAGGAAACCCCATGACTCTTGGATCTCAGATCGCCTGGGACGATACCGTCCTTCCATTTCAACTTGACCGCTCGGACATCCGCGGCCGGGTCGCCCGGCTTGACGGGGTGCTCGACGATGTTCTGAAGCAGCACGACTATCCCGCCTCCATCGAGGCGCTGGTGGCCGAGGCCGTGATGCTGACCGCGATGATCGGCCAGACGATCAAGCTGCGCTGGAAGCTCTCGCTCCAGATCCGTGGCGATGGTCCGGCGCGGCTCATCGCGACCGACTACTACGCCCCGACGGAAGACGGCATGCCTGCCCGCATCCGCGCCTATGCGAGTTTCGATGCAGAGCGGCTCAGGGAGGATGTCGATCCCTTCAGCCAGATCGGCAAGGGCTACTTCGCCATCCTGATCGACCAGGGGCCGGGTACCACCCCCTATCAGGGGATCACCCCCATCGCGGGCGGGTCGCTCGCTGCCTGTGCGGAGACGTATTTCGCCCAGTCGGAGCAGTTGCCGACGCGGTTTTCGGTGACCTTCGGGCGCAGCCGGCTTCCGGGCGCTCCCGAGCGCTGGCGCGCGGGCGGCGTCATGCTCCAGCACATGCCGAAAAGTTCCCCCTTCGCCAAGGATGGCGGATCGGGAGAGGGCGGCCTGCTGCGCCCCGTGGACATACTCGACGGGGATGAGGAGGAGAACTGGAGCCGTGCCAACTATCTGCTCGACACGGTCGAGGACATGGAGCTGGTGGGGCCGAGCGTGCATCCGACGGACCTTCTGGTGCGGCTCTTCCACGAGGAAGGCCCGCGCGTCTATGACGCCCAGCCGGTGAAGTTCGGCTGCACCTGCTCGGAGGATCGTGTCCGCCAGAGCCTGTCGATCTATTCGGCCAAGGACATCCGCCACATGACCACGCCGGAAGGGATCGTGACCGCCGACTGCCAGTTCTGCGGCGCGCATTACGAGTTCGATCCCCGGACGCTGGGCTTCGAGGCGGAGATCACGCCCGAGGATGTCGCGGGCGGTGACGGCAAGAATGACCGCTGAGGCCACCGCGTCTTTCCCGGCCGCATCCGACCCGCTGGGTCGGGTGCGGTCCGCCCTGTCCGTCGATCTGCCGGAGGGGTCGAGCGATTTCGACCTCAACCCGCAAGTCGTGCTGCCCGAAGGGCGGCGCCTGCGCGAGGCCGCGGTGCTGATCCCGCTGCTTCACCGTCCGGCGGGGCTCGAGGTCATCCTGACCAAGCGGTCCTCCCACCTCGCGCATCATCCCGGCCAGATCGCCTTTCCGGGCGGCAAGATCGACCCCGGCGATGCCGATGCCCCCTCTGCCGCGCTCCGCGAGGCGGAAGAGGAGATCGGGCTTCCGCCCGCCAGCGTGGCGATTCTCGGACATCTGCCGGTGCATGAGACGGTGACCGGCTACCGGGTCCATCCGGTCGTGGGCGAGATCCGCGCCCCCTTTGTCGCCCGCCCGGAGCCCGGCGAGGTGGAGGAGGTGTTCACCGTCCCGCTGTCCCGCCTCGCCGATCCGCGCCTCTACCGGATCGAGAAGCGCCGTTGGCGCAACGAATTCCGCAGCTATTACGTGATCCCCTATGGTCCCTATTACATCTGGGGGGCGACGGCGCGGATGCTCATGGCGCTCGCCCGACGGATGGAGGCCGGGAATGGCCGCTGACCGGATCTCTGGCGCATGGCTTGCCCGCCCGGAGACGCAGGCGGTCTTTGCCGCGCTGGAGGATCGGGGGCATCGCATTCTGGCTGTGGGCGGCTGTGTGCGCAATGCGCTGATGGGCCTGCCGGTCGCGGATGTGGACATGGCCACCGATGCGGCGCCCGAGGCAACCATTGCCGCGGCGCAGGCGGCGGGGCTGCGCGCCGTACCGACCGGCATCGACCACGGCACCATCACCGTCGTTTCCGGCGGGATCGGCCACGAGGTCACGACCTTCCGCCGCGATGAGGAGACGGACGGGCGCCATGCCCGCGTGGCCTTCTCCACCGATCTGGCCGAGGATGCGGCGCGGCGGGATTTCACCATGAACGCCCTTTATGCCACGCGGGAAGGGGAGGTCATCGACCCGCTGGGCGGCCTTCCCGACCTGCGGGCGGGCCGCGTGCGGTTCGTGGGTGACGCAGAGGCCCGTATCCGGGAGGATTATCTGCGTATCCTGCGGTTTTTCCGCTTCTTCGCGCGCTATGGCACCGACGGGCCGGACCCGGAGGGACTGGCCGCCTGTGCCGCGCTGGCCGGGGGACTTTCGACCCTGTCGCGGGAGCGAGTGACGATGGAGCTTCGCCGCCTGCTGGCCGCGCCCGACCCCGCGCCCGCCGTGGCCAGCATGGCGGCGGCCGGTGTTCTGGCGCAGGTGCTGCCGGGTGCCGATCCCCGCGCGCTCGCCCCGCTCGTGCATCTGGAGGGGGCGCTGCCCCCCGACTGGCTCCGGCGTCTGGCGGTGCTGGGCGGCGAGACGGAGGGCCTGCGCCTGACGCGGGAGGAGGCCCGCCGCCTGCGCCTGCTGCGCGAAGCGGAGGGTCTGCCGGGCGCGCTCGGCTATCATCACGGCGCGGCCGCGGCGCGGGACATCGGCCTCGTCCGGTCCGCAAGCATCGGCGCACCGCTCCCGCAGGGATGGCTGGAGGAGGCCGCGCGGGGAGAGGCCGCCGATTTCCCCGTCCGCGCCGTGGATCTGGCCCCCCTGACCGGCCCTGCGCTTGGCCAGCGGCTGGCAGAGCTGCGGGATCGCTGGATCGCCAGCGGCTTCACCCTCGACCGGCGCAACCTGCTGGCGGACTGACGCTTTCGGACCGCTTGCGAAGCCGCCCGCTTCCGCCTATGCCCGCCGCCAGCAAGGGAGACGCCCGATGACCCCGGACGCGGTCGCGCGCCTGTTCACACATCAAGACGGCAGCTACCGCTTTGCCCGGTGGAGCAGGCCGATCGTGCCCGTCGTCTTCGGGGTGGACGATGCCACGCTCGCCACTTTCAAGGGCGCGGTGGAGGCCATGGTGCTGCTCGCCCGGCACCGCATGGCGGAAACCGACCCGGAGATGGGCGCGAACCTGTTCGTGTTCTTCTGCCGCGAGTGGCACGAGTTGCTTGCGGTGCCCGATCTGGATGGCCTGCTGCCCGACCTCGGGCCGCTTGTGGCGCGATTGTCGGCGGAAGGCGCGCATCACTACCGGGCCTTCCGGTTCGAGGCGGACGGCGCGATCCGGGCCGCTGTTTCCGTCCTGCGTATCGAGGGCGCGCTGGCGGATGTTCCGGCGGAGACGCTGGCGCTGAACGAGATGGCGCATCTGATGCTGCTCTGGGCGGAAGGCGCCTTCCCGCAGGGGCCGCTCGCGCTGGCGGCGGGCCATGCGGTCCTCCGTCCCGAGATCGCGGGCGTGATCCGTGCGGCCTATGCTCCGGTGATGCCGGTTGCCGCCAGCGACCCCTCTCATGCGCTCCGGCTCGCTGCGCGGGTGGCGGTATGAGCCATCTCTTCGCCCTCCGCGTCTATTACGAGGACACCGATTTCGGCGGCATCGTCTATCACGCCAACTACCTGAAGTTCATCGAACGCGCGCGGAGCGAATGGGTCCGCTCGCTGGGTATCGACCAGCGCCGGATGAAGGCGGAGACGGGCACGGTCTTTGCCGTCCGCTGGATGGAGAACGATTTCCTGAAGCCCGCCGTATTTGACGACGAACTGGTGGTGGAGACGCGGCTCGACCGGCTGGAAGGGGCGAGCCTGCATCTTCACCAGACCGTCCTCAGGGGCGCGGAGGCCCTTTTCACGGCCCGCGTGCGGCTTGTCTGCATCGGCGCGGCGGGGCGTCCGGTGCGCCTTCCGGCCGGGCTGCGCGCGGCCTTGAGCCATGCGGCCGGCGAGAAGCCGGGCTGACATGCCAAATCACGCGCCTGTGTTGGCAATTTGCCTGCATTCGCGGTAGAATCGGTGTAATCGAAAGCCGCGCGGAACGACGCGGCCAAAAAACCCAGACGAGCAGGACAGTGATGGAAACCCAAACCCTCGCCATGGCGCAGGAGATCGACTTCTCCGTGCTTGCGCTCTTTGCCCGCGCCACGATCGTGGTGCAGCTGGTGATGCTGGCGCTGCTTTTCGCCTCCTTCTGGTCCTGGGCGATCATCGTGCGCAAGTTCCTGATGTATCGCGCCGCGCGGGCGGAGGCGGCGGAGTTCGACCAGGCCTTCTGGTCCGGTGAGCCGCTCGACGAGCTTTACGACCGGATCGGTCCCAATCCGCAGGGCGCGTCGGAGCGCATCTTCGCCGCCGGAATGCTGGAATGGCGCCGCTCCCACCGGCAGGACGGGGTGCTGATCCCCGGCGCGCAGGCGCGGATCGACCGGTCCATGGATGTGGCCATCGCGAAGGAGGCGGAATCGCTCACCTCGGGCCTGTCCTTCCTTGCCACGGTCGGCGCGACCGCGACCTTCGTCGGGCTGTTCGGCACCGTCTGGGGGATCAAGCACTCCTTCGAGCAGATCGCCATCGCCCAGAACACCAACCTCGCCGTCGTGGCGCCGGGGATCGCGGAGGCGCTGCTGGCCACGGCCGTCGGCCTCGTCGCGGCTGTTCCGGCGGTGATCTTCTACAACAAGCTCAGCGCGGACAGTGACCGGATACTCGGCGGATATGAAGCTTTCGCCGATGAATTCGCCACGATCCTGTCCCGCCAGCTCGACGCGCAGGCGGCCTGAGCGATGGGGGCCGGGGTCATGCCGGGTGGCGGTGGCGGCAAGCGCCGGGGCAGACGCCGCGGCCGGGGCCGTTCGGGCGCTATGTCGGAAATCAACGTCACGCCCTTTGTGGACGTGATGCTCGTGCTGCTCATCATCTTCATGGTGGCCGCGCCAATGCTGACGGTGGGGGTGCCCGTGCAACTGCCGCAGACCGCCGCCGCCGCGCTCCCGCAGGAGCAGGAGGAGCCGTTGACCGTCACGCTCACCGCCGATGGGGGGCTTGCGATCCAGAACACCATGACGCCGGAGGAGGAGCTGCTGCCGAAGCTGCAGGCCATCGCGGCGGAGCGGCGGGACAACAAGGTCTTTCTGCGGGCCGATGGCTCCATCCCGTATGAGCGGGTCGTGCAGGTGATGGGCGCGCTGAATGCGGGCGGATTCTCCAACATCGGGCTGGTGACCGATTCGGGTGGCCCGGCCTTCGGCGGCCGACGGGCGGCGAACTAGGTCCGGCATGTTCGAGCGGTTGGATACCGGCACCAAGGTTTCGGCGATCGGCCATATCGGCCTGATCGGCTGGGTGATGCTGGGCGGATTCTTTTCAACGCCGGAAAGCCCGATGACGCCGCAGGTTGCGGATGTGTCGATCATTTCCGGCGAGGAATACGACGCCATGGTCGCCGCCGCGCCGGCGCCCTCCGTGGCGAGCGAGGCGCCCGCCACCTCCGCCCCGCCCGCGACCCGGCCCGAAACAAGGCCTGAACCCGCCGCCGA
>NZ_NIPW01000071.1 GCF_002196855.1 Haematobacter genomosp. 1
GCGCCAGCCCGCGTGCGAGCCAGCGGAGCGCCCACGCCACAAGCCACAACAGCGCCAGCGCCACCGCAATACCCGCCAGCGTGGCAAGCGTCAGGCGCGGCTCTCCCGAAAAGCCGACGGCTGCCCCGATCAGCGCCAGCACCAGCAGCGCGAGCAGGCCGAGCGTCGCGCCCCCCGGCAGGCTCCGCCGCGCGGGCCCAGTATCGCGGTAGAGCAGCGCAGGCCGCACCGCCGCCATCCGGCCGAGCGGCAGCAGGACGGCGATCGTGGCGATGAGCGCGCCATAAGTCGCCGCCTCCGCCATGGCGCGGGGGGAGGGGGTGAGCGCGATCTCCACCGGCAGCAGGCCGCGGATGAAGGGGGCCGCCGCCAACGGCAGCAGCGTGCCGAGCACAAGCCCCCCCGCGATTCCCAGCGCGCCGATCAGCGCCAGTTGCAGCAGGAAGGCCGCGCGGATTTCCCCGCCCGTCGCGCCAAGCGCCTTCAGCGTGGCAATTGTCCCGGTCTTGCGCGCGATCCATGCCCGCGTCGCCGCAGCGATCCCCACGCCGCCGACGGCCAGCCCCGCAAGGCCGAGCAGGATGAGGAACGAGCCGATGCGGCTGACATGACGCTACATGCCGAGCGCGGCACGGCGGCTGTCCTGCCAGCGGATGCCCGCCCCTTCGAACCGCGCCTTGGCGGCGGCTTCCAGCGTGGGAAGGTCGGTGCCCTCCGGCAGCAGCAGCCGGTACTCGGCGTCGAAAACGGAGCCGGGGGCGAGGAGCGGCGTCTGCAGCACCGTCTCCGACCGGACCAGCGTGCGGGGGGCAAGGGCGAAACCGCCCGACGTATTGTCCGGCTCCCGCACGATCCGGGCGGAAAGGCGGAAGGTCACGTCCCCCACGGTGAAGCTATCCCCCACGGCAAGGCCAAGCCGGTCGGCCAGAACCCCGTCCATCGCCGCCCCGGGCAGGCCGTCCCGTGGGGTGAAGATGTCGGCCACCGGCATCGGCGGCTCGACCTCCAGCTCTCCCGCCATGGGCCAGGCGGCGTCCACCGCCTTCACCTGCGTGAGCGCGACATCCTCTCCCGCGCGTGCCATGGAGCGGAACTCCAGCACCTCGGAAAGACGGGTGGCGTGATCCTCCATCCATTGCCGTTCTTGGGGCCTAGCGGTGCGGTAGGTGAATTCGATCTGCGCATCGCCCCCCAGCAGCGCCCGCCCCTGATCGGCCAGCGCATCGGTGATGGCGGACCGCACCGTCGCCAGCGCCGCGATGGCGGCCACGCCGAGGATCAGGCACAGGAGGAACACGCGGAAGCCGGACAGGCCGCCGCGAAGCTCGCGCCGGGCGATCGTCCAGGCGATCGGGGGGAAGGGGCTCATGCGGCGGGGACCATATCCGTGGTGTCGATGCGCCCGTCCGCCAGCCGGATCAGCCGGTCGCAGCGCTCCGCAAGCTCCGGCGCGTGGGTGACGAGCACCAGCGTCGCGCCATGGCGGTCGCGAAGGTCGAAGAGCAGGTCCATGATCTGCGCCCCCGTGCGCCCGTCGAGATTGCCGGTCGGTTCATCGGCGAGAAACAGCTCCGGCCGCGGTGCGGCGGCGCGGGCCAGCGCCACGCGCTGCTGCTCGCCGCCCGAAAGCTCCGCGGGATAGTGGCCCTCGCGGTGCGACAGGCCAACGGCGGAAAGCTCCGCCGCGGCGCGGTCGAAGGCATCCGCCTCTCCCGCGATCTCAAGGGGCAGGGCCACGTTTTCGAGCGCCGTCATCGTCGGAACGAGGTGGAACGACTGGAACACGATGCCCATCCGTCCGCGGCGGAACCGGGCCAGCCCATCCTCATCCATCCCCGACAGATCCTTGCCGAGCGCGGTGACCCGGCCCGCGGTCGGCCGCTCCAGCCCGCCCATGAGCATGAGGAGGGAGGACTTCCCCGACCCGGAAGGCCCGACGAGCCCGATGCTCTCGCCCCGGTCAACTTCCAGAGTGATGCCCCGCAGGATCTCGACCCGGCCCGCGTTTCCGGCGAGTGTAAGCTCCACATTCTCCAGCCCGAGGACTGCTTCGCCCATGCTCTCCGCCTCCGCCGCCTTGCCCATGTCCGACCTTTTTCCGCTGTCCCGCTCGCGTCTTGCCGGGTGCTTCGCCCCTGCGGCAAGGGCTTTGCGATATGACGCCGGAAACGTGATCGGCAAGCTCGCGATTGTCGCAGCCCTCGCGATGCCGCTGCCTGCCGGCGCGGCGGAGCGGCTGCAAATAGTGGCGCTCGGCGACAGTCTCACGCAGGGGTACGGGCTGCCGCAGGGCGAGGGGTTCGTGCCACAGCTACAAGCGTGGCTCGACGACAGGGGGGCGGAAGTGACGGTGGTGAACGCCGGGGTCTCGGGCGATACCACGGCGGGCGGGCTGCAGCGGCTGGACTGGTCGCTCACCCCCGGCACGGATGCGCTGATCGTGGCGCTTGGCGGCAACGACCTGCTGCGCGGGCTGCCCTATGAGGCGTCGCGCGCCAATCTGGACCGGATCCTCGGCGCGGCCGGGGAAAGGGGGCTGCCGGTGCTGCTGATCGGCCAGACCGCGCCCGGCAACTACGGCGCGGATTACAAGGCGAAGTTCGACGCCATGTGGCCCGCGCTGGCGGAGGCGCATCACACGCTTCTGGTGACGGATTTCCTCGGCCCGCTGACGGTGATGGACAGCGACGCGCGGGTAGCGGCGGGTGTCATGCAGCCCGACAACCTCCACCCCTCCGCCAAGGGTGTCACGCTGGTGGTGGAACACATCGGCCCTTGCGTTCTGGAGCTGGCGGAGCAGGCGCGGGCAAAGCCCTAGCAGGCTGCCGGAAGGGCCTTCGGGTCTCCGTTGGGCGGAAATCATTCGCAAACTGGCGAAATGCAGCCGGAGATCGACGCATTTCGGGGCCAGTTCCAGAGCATTGACATGACACGTCTGAACTTCCTCGGCAGAGCGACAGACAAGCCCCTTCGATGACAGGTGGCGGGCGCTTGGCCCTGCCTGACGTTTCCGTTGCTTCTCGCGGTGCCAAGGGCATTGGAGGGTGTTTCCGTCCGGCTCGGCGGTCAAAATAATCGATAGTCATCAATTAACAGGCTGCTGAAAAAGGCTTTTGGCCTGTGCGGGAGCGGAAATCGTTTGCCATCTGACGAAATCCCGCCGGAGATCCATAGACTTCCGGGCGTTTCCGGGCCGATTTTCCGATTTCCGGCACATAGGCCGGCACATGGGTATGACACTTAAGGACTTTTCTAACAGCCCGTTAAATATCACAGGCACCTACGGGCGCTGTGGATTGCCCCGCCACAAATCCCTCTTGCGCGGCGGAAGTCCCGTCGCTAGCATCTGCGCAAATCCGTTGGGGTGCCCGCAAGGGCTGAGAGGCGTCACGCTAACCCATCGAACCTGATCCGGGCAATACCGGCGTAGGGAACGGAAACTGCGAAGGTGCCTTATGGGCACCGTCCTGGTGTCGTCCCGTGCCGCCCGAAGTAGCGGAGGACGACATGGGAAGGGCAGCACGGCTTCTCATCATCGCGGGGTCTGACAGCGGCGGAGGCGCCGGGATTCAGGCCGACCTCAAGACCGCCTCGGCGCTTGGTGTCTTTGGCACGACGGCGATCACCGCGATCACGGCGCAGAACACGTTGGGGGTGCAGGCGGTGGAGGTGCTTCCGCCGGCTCTGGTTGCCGCGCAGATCGACTCCGTGCTGTCCGACATCGGTGCGGATGCCGTGAAGATCGGGATGCTCGGCACGGCAGAGATCGCGCGCGCGGTCTCTGCCGCGTTGGAGGGCTACGGCGGCCCGGTTGTGCTGGACCCGGTGATGGTGGCGAAATCGGGCGATGCGCTGTTGAGCGACGATGCCGTTACCGCCCTTGCCCGCCACCTCCTTCCCCGGGCCACGCTGCTGACCCCGAACCTGCCCGAAGCCGCCCGCCTTCTGGACGCCCTTCCCGCCCGGACGGAGGCGGAGGCCGTGGAGCAGGGGCGCGCGCTGCTCGCACTCGGGGCGAAGGCCGTGCTGATGAAGGGGGGGCATGCGGAGGGGCCGCTTTGCCGCGACCTGCTGGTGACGGCGACGGGCATTCGCCGCCACGAGGCACCCCGCGTCGCCACCCGCAACACCCATGGCACCGGCTGCACGCTATCCTCCGCCATCGCGTCCTGCCTTGCGCGCGGCGCGACGCTGGAGGCGGCGGTGGCAGAGGCGCATGTCTGGCTGCAGGCGGCGATCCGCGCGGCGGATGGCCTTGCGATCGGCGCGGGGCACGGGCCGGTCCACCATTTTCACGCGGTCTGGCACGCGCAGGAGGTTCCGGCATGACCGATGTCGTCACCATCCTTGGGGCGGGCGTCGCGGGGTTGACCGTCGCGCAGGAACTGACGACGCGGGGCCTGCGGGTGCGGATCGTCGATCCCGCGGGGGCGCCCGGTCCGCAGGCCTGTTCGTGGTGGGCGGGCGGCATGCTGGCCCCCTTCTGCGAGGGGGAGAGCGCCGATCCCGCCGTGGTCCGGCTCGGCGCGCAGGCGGCGGAGTGGTGGCAGGCGGCGGGCGTGGAAGTGGTGCGGGAGGGAACGCTGGTCCTCGCCCCCGGCCGCGACAGATCGGAGCTTCTCCGCTTCGCCCGCCGGACGGAGGGGCACCGGACGCTTGACCGGGAGGGGATCGCGGCGCTGGAGCCGGACCTTGCCGAACGGTTCGACCGCGCGCTGCATTTCGCCGCGGAGGCGCATCTCGCCCCCCGCGCGGCGCTGGCCAAGCTCATGTGCAACCTCGTCGGGCGGGGCGTGGAGTTCACTGATCGCGGGGCGGCCGAGGGAGAGGTGATCGACTGCCGTGGCCTTGCCGCGCGTGACTGCCTGCCGGACCTGCGCGGTGTGCGGGGGGAAATGGTGATCCTCCGCGCCCCCGGCCTGATGATCCGCCGGCCGGTCAGGCTGCTGCACCCGCGCCACCCGCTCTATATCGTGCCGCGCGGGGAGGGCGTCTATATGCTGGGCGCGACCCAGATCGAGACCGGCGCGCGCGGCCCCGCGACGCTGCGCTCGGTGGTGGAACTGCTGAACGCGGCCTATGCGCTCCACCCCGCCTTTGCGGAGGCCGAGGTGCTGGAGATCGGCGCCGAAGCCCGCCCCGCCTTTGCCGACAACATGCCGCGCGTCTTTCGGCGGGCAGGTCGCATTCACATCAACGGATTGTTCCGGCACGGCTTTCTGCTGTCCCCCGCCATGGCCATCGCGGCGGCGGACCTGCTGATGGCGACCCGGCAGAAGGAGGAGACAGCATGCGGATCACGCTGAACGGCACGGCGGCGGAGGTGGAGGGCACGACGCTTTCCGCCGCGCTGAACGAACTGGGCTACGGCGGCGCGCGGGTCGCGACGGCGGTCAACGAAACCTTCGTTCCCGCGACGCGGCGGGCGGATCACGCGCTTTGCGATGGCGACCGGGTGGAGGTTCTCGCCCCCCGGCAGGGAGGCTGACATGCCGGTATTCTATGGAACCGAGGTCGCCTCGCGCCTCATGCTGGGAACGGCGCAATATCCCTCTCCCGCCGTGCTGGCGGAGGCGTTCCGCCGCTCCGGCGCCGGGATCGCCACCGTCTCCCTCCGGCGGGAGGGTGCGGGTGGCGAGGGGGGCGCGTTCTGGGGGCTGATCCGCGATCTGGGCCTGCCGCTCCTGCCCAATACCGCGGGCTGCCATTCGGTGAAGGAGGCCGTCACCACCGCCCATATGGCGCGGGAGGTCTTTGGCACTGACTGGATCAAGCTGGAGGTGATCGGCCATCCCGACACGCTGCAACCCGACCCGTTCGGGCTGGTGGAGGCCGCCCGCATCCTGACCGGCGACGGCTTCAGGGTGTTCCCCTACACGACGGAGGACGGCGTGCTGGCGGGCCGTCTGCTGGAGGCGGGCTGCGAGGTGCTGATGCCGTGGGGGGCGCCCATCGGCACGGGGCGCGGCCTCTCCAATCCCTATGGGCTTCGCACGCTGCGCGCGCAGTTCCCCGACGTGCCCATGGTGATCGACGCGGGTCTTGGCCTGCCCAGCCACGCAGCGCAGGCGATGGAGATGGGGTTCGACGCCGTGCTGCTGAACACCGCCGTCGCCAAGGCCGGTGATCCGGCCGCCATGGCGGAGGGGTTCGCCCGCGCGCTGGAGGCCGGGCGACTGGCGTTCGAGGCCGATCCGATGGACCCCCGCGACATGGCCGCCCCCTCAACCCCCGTCATCGGAATGGCGGTGCTGGCATGAGGCCCGACAGGTTCTATCCGATCTTCGACCATCCCGACTGGCTCCGCCGGGCGCTGCCGCTTGGCGTGCGTTTCGTCCAGCTTCGGGTGAAGGACCGGCCGGAGGCGGAGACGCGCGCGATGATCGTGGAGGCGCAGGCGCTCTGCCGTGCGGCGGGGGCGGTGCTGGTGGTCAACGACCACTGGCAGCTGGCGATCGATGCGGGCTGCGACTGGGTGCATCTCGGGCAGGAGGATCTCGACACGGCCGATATCGCCGCGATCCGGCGGGCGGGGCTGCGGCTCGGCCTGTCCACCCATGACGAGGCGGAACTGGAACGCGCGCTGTCCCATGCCCCGGATTACGTGGCGCTGGGGCCGGTCTGGCCCACGATCCTCAAGAAGATGAAATGGCATGAGCAGGGGCTGGACAGGGTGCGGGAATGGAAGGCGCGGGTCGGGCCGATCCCGCTCGTCGCCATCGGCGGGCTGTCGGTGGAGCGCGCGCCGCTGGCCTTTGCCGCCGGGGCGGATGTCGTCTCCGTCGTCACGGACATCACCCTGAACCCGGAGCCGGAGGCCCGGATCCGGGCGTGGATGGAGGCGACGCGATGAACCGCTATGCCCGCCAGATCGCCGTGCCGGGCTTTGGCGCCACGGCGCAGGAGCGGCTGGGCCGTGCCACGGCACTGGTCGTAGGCGCGGGCGGGCTGGCTGCACCGGTGCTGCAATACCTCGCCGGGGCAGGTGTGGGGCGGCTCCGCATCGTCGATCCCGACCGGGTGGAGGAGAGCAACCTTCACCGCCAGACCCTGTTCCGCCATGCCGATATCGGGCACCCCAAGGCAGAGGCCGCCGCCCGCGCCCTCGGCAACTTGAACCTGGAGACAGTGGCGGAACCGGTCGTCGCGGCGCTGGACCCGGGCAACGTCGATGCGCTCGTTTCGGGCGTCGATGTGGTGCTGGATTGCGCCGACAGTTTCGCCATCTCCTACATCCTCTCGGACATCTGTCTTTCCGCGGGCCTGCCCCTCGTCAGCGCCTCCGTCATCGGGACGGAGGGCTATGCGGGTGTGTTCTGCGGCGGTGCTCCCAGCCTGCGGGCGGTCTTTCCCGAGCTGCCGCCCCGCCTTGGTTCCTGTGCGGAGGACGGGGTTCTGGGACCGGTGGTGGGCGTGGTGGGCGCGGTGCAGGCGCAGATGGCGCTGACCCTGCTGGCAGGGATGGAGCCCGCGCCGCTGGGCCGTATCGTCAGCTATGACGGGAGGGCGCAGCGGTTCGGCGGGTTCTCCTTTCTCGGTGCGGAGGAGGTAGCCGGTCCCGTCTTCATTCACGCCGATGATATAAGCGCCAATGATTTCACCGTCGATCTTCGCGCGGAGCATGAGGGTCGGATTGTCCGCCCCGAGGCGCTGCGCCTGACGGCTGCGGATTTCGTCGCCGATGGGCCGCTGCCGCAAGCAGGGCAGCGGGCCGTGCTCTGCTGCCGCTCCGGCCAGAGGGCATGGGTTGCGGCGGAAAGGCTCGCCGCGCTGTGGCCCGGTGAGATCGTACTTGTCGCCCTTGGCGATCATAGGGAGCAACCATGAAATACCTCGTCCTCGCCGCCTGTCTCGCGGCCGAACCCGCGCTGGCGGCGGACCGGCTTACCGTCATGCTCGACTGGTTCGTGAACCCGGATCACGGGCCGCTCATCATCGCGGAGAAGAAGGGTTACTTCGCCGCGCACGATCTGGAGGTGGAGATCGTGGCCCCCGCGGACCCGGCCGATCCGCCCAAGATGGCGGCTGCGGGGCGTGCGGAT
This sequence comes from Haematobacter genomosp. 1, assembly GCF_002196855.1. GTDB lineage: Bacteria > Pseudomonadota > Alphaproteobacteria > Rhodobacterales > Rhodobacteraceae > Haematobacter. Next base: position 8,043 of record NZ_NIPW01000071.1, read on the forward strand.
ATCGCTGTTTCCTATCAGCCGCAGCTTCACCTGCAGGTGGCGGAGGGCATGCCGCTCCGCCGGGTGGGAACGCTGATCGCCACGCCGCTCAACTGCCTGCTGGTGCGGGCAGACGGGCCTGTCGGGGACCTGTCCGACCTGAAGGGGCGCAAGGTCGGTTTCTCCGTCGCGGGGGTGGAGGAGGCGATGCTGGGGGCCATGCTCGCCAGCGCCGGGATGAGCCGCGCCGACGTGGAGTTGGTCAATGTGAACTGGTCGCTGTCTCCTGCGCTGCTGTCGGGGCAGGTGGATGCCGTCATCGGCGCGTTCCGCAACTTCGAGCTGAACCAGATGACCCTCAACGGCGTGGAGGGGCGGTGCTTCTACCCGGAGGAGCATGGCGTGCCCCCCTATGATGAGCTGATCTATGTCGCGAACCCCGATGCGGATGCGGAGAAGATTTCCCGCTTCCTTGCCGCAACAGAGGAGGCGGTGCAATACATCGTCAACCATCCACAGGAAAGCTGGGAGATATTCGCCTCTTACGCGCCGGAGTTGAACGATGATCTGAACCGGATGGCGTGGCGCGACACGCTGCCCCGGTTTGCGCACAGCCCGGCGGCGCTGGACCACGGCAGATACGCCCGGTTCGAGGCCTTCCTTGCCGCGTCCGGCCTGTCCGATGGCAAGGCGAGCGTGAGCGATCTGGCGATAGACCTCGGGTTTTCCCAATGAGTTACGGTCATCTGTTCCCGCGCCTTCGCAGCGCGGCTGGCCCGGTCTGGCCGGCCTATGTCGGCCATCCCTTCGTCACCTCGCTTGGGGAGGGCAGCCTGCCGCGAGACGCCTTTCTGGGCTATCTGGTGCAGGACTACCTGTTCCTGCGCCATTTCTCCCGCGCGTGGGCGCTGGCCGTCACCAAGGCCGAAACGCTGGAGGAGATGCGCTACGCCGCCGCCGCCGTGCACGCGCTGCTGAATGACGAGATGGCCCTGCATGTCCGGCTCTGCGCCCGCGTGGGCATCGGCGAGGACGCGCTGGAGAGCGCGGAGGAGCGGCTGGAAACGCTCGCCTATACGCGCTTCGTCATGGATGCGGGGCACATGGGGGACTTCCTCGACCTGCTGGTGGCGCTGGCGCCCTGCGTCATGGGCTATGGGGAGATCGGCCTGCGCCTCCGCTCGGGCGGCGCGGGAGGCCCTTATGCGGAGTGGATCGAAACCTATGGCGGCGATGCCTATCAGGCGCTCTGCCATGACGTCGGCCGCCTGATGGACAGCGCGGCCGCGCGGCGGATCGGCGCCCCGGTGGAGGACAGTCCGCGCTGGCCCTCGCTCGCTGGGCGGTTCCGCGTCGCGACGGTGCTGGAGACGCGGTTCTGGGACATGGGGCTTGCGATGGGGGACCTCGCCGCCCCGGCAGAGGCATGACGCCAGGCCTGCGGCTTGCCGGCAGTGTCCATTCCGGTGCGGCCACGCTGCTTCGCCCGATTGCCCTGATGGTGCCGGGCGGGTGCTGGACCTGCCTGCTCGGCCCCTCGGGCGTGGGAAAGTCCACGGTGCTGCACTGCTTTTCCGGCCTCGATCCCGGTCTGCGGCTTCGGGGGGTGGCGACGGCGGAGGATGGCGGGAGCCTTGCCGGTCGTGTGGCGCTCATGGCGCAGGCGGACATGCTGGCCCCATGGCTCACGCTGCTCGACAACGTGATGCTCGGGGCGCGGCTTCGGCGGGAGCGGGCGGAGCCGGAGCGGGCGCGCTGCCTGCTGAGCGCCGTCGGGCTGGCGGCGGAGGCGGAGCGGAAACCCCATGCGCTCTCCGGCGGGCAGCGGCAGCGGGCGGCGCTGGCCCGCACTCTCTATGAGGACCGCCCGGTGATCCTGCTCGACGAGCCGTTCTCTGCGCTGGACGTGGGCAACAGGGCGCGGATGCAGGCGCTGGCGGCGGACGCGCTGAAGGGGCGGACGGTGCTACACGTGACCCATGACCCTGCGGAGGCCGCGCGGCTGGGGGAGCATCTGCTGCTCCTCACCGCCGATGGTCTGTGCGAACTGCCGCCGCCGGAAGGGGCGATCCCACGGGCGCCTGACTGCCCCCGGACTCTGGCGGCCACGGGGGAACTGACCCGCCGGCTGATGGAGGCCGCATGATCCGCTGGTTCGCGCCCGTCGCCGCGATCCTGCTGCTCTGGCAGGGGGTGGTGAGCGTCACGGGTCTTCCGCCCTACATCCTGCCCGCGCCGCTTCGCGTGGCGGCGGCGATCAGCGACAATGCCGGGCTGCTGGCCAGCCATGCCGTGGTCACGCTGGGCGAGATCGCGGTGGCGCTGGTGCTGGGGGCGGTGCTTGGCGCGGCGACGGCGGTGGTGCTGGCGCTCTCACCGCCGCTGAAGCGGGTGGCGGAGCCGCTGCTGGTGCTGAGCCAGGCGATACCGGTCTTTGCCCTCGCGCCGATCTTCACGCTCTGGTTCGGCTACGGCATGGAGTCCAAGATCGCCGTGGCGCTGATCGTGGTCTACTTCCCCGTGACGGCGAGCTTTCTGGATGCGCTTCTGCGCACGCCGCCTCCCCTTGTGCGCCTGGCCGGTGTGATGCAGGCGCGCCGCTGGACAATGATGCGGCGCGTGCAGATCCCCGCAGCCCTTCCCGGCCTGCTGTCGGGTTTGAAGATCGCTGCGGTCTATGCCCCGATCGGCGCGGTGATCGGGGAATGGGTCGGCGCTTCACGCGGGCTCGGTTATCTGATGCTGCTGGCCAACGGGCGGGCGCGCACCGACCTGATGTTCGCGGCGGTACTGCTGATCGCCGTCATCGCTGTCGGGTTGCACCTTGCCACCGGCTGGGCGGCAAGGCGCGTGATGGAGCGGCAGGAGCGCTAGATCCCCGCCTCGATCCCGGCTTCCGTATCCGCAGTGGCCTCCGGCGCCGCCACGGAGAGGTCGTCGGCGGGCGGTGTGGGAAGGGGGGTGCCGGGCGGCACGGTGCCCCGCCCGAACTGATCCCTGCGCAGCACGATGACCTTGGCCCCCGTTTCCACCCGGTCGTAGAGGTCACGCGAGTCCTGATTGTAAAGCCGGATGCAGCCAGAGCTGTCGGCCGTCCCGATCGTCCAGGGATAGGGCGTGCCGTGGATCCGGTAGAGCGTGTCGCGCCCGTTGCGGTAGAGATAGAGCGCCCGAGCGCCCAGCGGATTGTCCAGCCCGCCCTCCATGCCGCCGCGGAGCGGTTCATAGACCTCCGGCTCGCGTTTGATCATGTTGGCCGTCGGCGTCCAGCGCGGCCATTCGCGCTTCATCGGGATATAGGCGGTGCCGGCAAAACCGCGCCCTTCCTTGCCAACGGCGGCGGTGTAGCGGATCGCCCGGTTGTCCCCGAGGATGTAATAGACGTAGCGCGCCCACGGATCGACGATGATCGTGCCGGGCTTCTCATCCGACCAGTAGTCCACCTCGCGGCGCACCTTGTCATCGGACAGCCAGGCGGGGTTGACCGCGGGGATGGTCATGTCGCCATCCGGCTGGGCGGCATACATGGCGACGGTCTGTTCGCTGACGTAATGGACCGGTCGCGACGCCTGCTGCGCCCCCCCGCCGCATCCGGCGAGCAGAAGGGAGACGAGGATCAGCGAAACGGGTGAGGTGAGCCTTGAGCGGGAGCGTTGCGGGGCGGAGTGTCGGCTTTTCTGCTGCGGTGTCATCCGGTAACCGTTCATGGAGGTTTGACGCCAAGCTAGCGCAAGCGGCCCCGATTTCTCGAAAGGCGGCAAAAGAAGGGCGGAGCGATGCAGGCGGGCCACTAACAGGGTGCTGCAAAGGGCCTCCGTGTCTGGGCGGGAGCGGGAAGGCGTCCGTAATCTGGGGAAATCAGCCCGAAATGCATGCATCGCTGGCGGTTCCGGGGGGATTTCCGATTTCCAGAGCATGGACAGCACATGCCTGAACTTTTTCAGCAGCCTGCTGAACCTGCTGGGAGGTGCCGGGCGTGCCGGTCGCGCGGGAAGACGCAACCGGCAGATCGTCATTGGCCGCGCAGCCGGCGTTGCTGGCCCATCGCGCGGATCAGGCTGGCCCGGGCGATCCATGGGCGGGATGTCCAGTCGTTGATCTCGGCGGGCTCGGCGCTCCAGCAGCATTCGATCCGTCCGGTGGCAGGGTCGATGCGCCAGACAGGGACATGCGCATCCTGCCGGGCTTCCGGCTGGATATGAGCGCCCTGGCGGGAGGTGAAACGGGTAAGGCAACGGGCAATGATGCCGTTCCGCGCGGGGATGGCGTGGGTCATGGCTCTCTCCTCGATGGGCCGCGCGGGCCGTCGGGAGAGCCTTTGTCAGGCCCGGTCCGAAAGCCGTTGCGGCAGGGGTCTTCGACTGCTGTCGCTGGACATCTGGTTTACCTGTGTGAAACTCCGGTCGGACGCGCCGCGCGGATAGGGAACATGTAGCAGCACGGGCCGGGTTTTTCCACCCCCGACCCAGCGCGTTCACGCAGGTGTTTCAGCCGGGGATGGACTTCACAGCCGTCTCCAGCAACCCGCCGAATTCGCTGGAGAATGCCTCTGCCGTCCACTCCTCCAGCGTGCCCGCCACATGGACGGCCCCGATGGGCCGCCGCGCCGCATCGAGCACTGCGGCACCAAGCGCGATCTCGTGGCGGAGAAGCTGTCCGACCATCACCGCATGGCCCCGCGACCGCGCCGCGTTCACCGCCTCCATCACCTCGGCAAGCGTGGTGACGGTGGCGGCGGTGAAGGGCGTGAGGTCGGATCGCGCGAAGATCTCCGCGATTTCCTCATCCTTCAGATGCGCGAGAATGGCGACCCCGCCCGCCGTGCAATAGACGGGCACTGTGTTGCCGGTGAGGGTCGCGGTGAAAATCTCGTGCTTCGAGGGCATCCGCAGCGCATAGATCAGCCGCGTGTCGTCCCAGAAGGACATGTCCACCCGCTCCCGTGTGCGTCGGCGAAGCTCCAAGAGCACCGGTGTCGCCCGCTGGCAGACCGGGTCCAACCGGAGCGCGGAATGCGCCATGGTCAACACGCGCTTGCCCGGAAGATAGCCCCGATCCTCCCGGTCGCGCACGATCATGCCCAGCGACACGAGCGTGTGCACCATGCGCTGCGCAGCACTTCGGTCAAGGGCGGAAAGCGCGGCTATTTCCTCCAATGTCAAGGGCTTGCGGGCCGTTTCGAACACCGTGAGAACGGAGATGGCCCGTGCCGCCGCCCGTACGAACAGCGGGTCTTCCGCCTTATTCCGCGCCTCTGCCGGATCGAAATTAGGCACGCCGATCAGATCACGGAACATTCAGCCTCCTTGAAGTCACAAAGCCGGTTGACAGCGCGTCGGGTCTGCGTAAGCTGAATTTCAATAAACAAGTATCGCCTGTCAATACAGGTGAACACCACCAGGGAATATCTCCGTTGCAACGACGTGTGGCCTTTGCGGGCTTTCTGCACGAGACGAATACGTTTGCCTCCGCTCCGGCGAACATGGCGGCCTTCCAGCAGGGGGGCGGGTATATCGCCTTCACCCGTGGCGCGGCGCTGCGGGAGGCGATCCGGGGCGTGAACCTTGGCATGGCTGGGGCCTTCGACCACGCGGAGGCCGCGGGCTGGGATGTGGCGCCCATCCTCTGGGCCGGCGCAATCCCGTCGGCTCCGGTGACGGCGGCCGCCTATGAGGCGATCGTGGCCGAGATTCTGGCCGGGTTGCGGGCTGCCGCACCCTTTGACGCCATCTTCCTCGACCTGCACGGCGCGATGGTGGCCGACCATGTGGACGACGGCGAGGGGGAGCTTCTGCTGCGCATACGTGCCGACTTCCCCGATCACCCCATCGCCTGCGCGCTGGACCTGCACGGCAACATCACGCCGCGCATGTTCGAGCTGGCGGATGTGCTGGTCGGCTTCCGCACCTATCCGCATGTGGACATGGCCGAAACCGGGCGGCGTGCGGCGGAGGCGCTGGACGGGTTGATGGACGCGCCGCAAGGCTGGTCGCGGGCGATGCGGCGGGGCGATTACCTGATCCCGATAAGCTGGCAATGCACCGGCATGGAACCGGCGCGGAGCCTTTATGCGCTGACCCGTGATCTGCCCGAGGGCGTGGCAAGCGCATCGGTCTTCCTTGGCTTCCCGGCGGCGGATTTCCCGGACTGCGGTCCGGCGGTCTTTGCCTACGGGCCGGATGCAGCGGCGGTCGCGGCCCATGCCGACCGCCTTGCCGCCGCGCTGGCGGAGCGGGAAGGGGCCTTTGCGGGGGAGGCCTTCTCCCCCGACGAGGCCGTGCGGGAGGCGATGCGTCTCACCGCCGGCGGGACGGGCCCCGTGGTCATCGCGGATACGCAGGACAATCCCGGCGCGGGCGGCTCCTCCGACACCACGGGGATGCTCCGCGCGCTTGTCGCCTGCGGGGCGGAGGGCGCGGCGCTCGGCAATTTCCACGACCCGGAGGCGGCGCGCGCCGCCCATGCGGCAGGCATCGGTGCTGAGATCGGGATCCCCCTCGGCGGGCGGTCCGGGCTGGCGGACGACGCGCCCTTCCAGGCGCGGTTCCGCGTGGCCGCGCTGTCAGACGGCCGCGTCCATGCGACCGGCCCCTATTACGGCGGCACGATGATCGACATGGGCCCGTCCGCCGCGCTGGAGATCGGCGGCGTGACGGTGGTCGTCACCAGCCATATCGCGCAGATGGCCGACCGCAACTTCTACCGCATGGTGGGGGTGGAGCCGGAGGCGCAGCGCATTCTGGTCAACAAGAGTTCCGTGCACTTCCGGGCGGATTTCGAGCCGATCGCGCAGGCGATCCTTGTGGCGACAGCGCCCGGTGCGATGCCGCTCTGCCCCTCCGCCCTGCCGTGGACGCGCCTGCGCCCCGGCATCAGGCTCCGCCCGAACGGCCCCGCCTTCGGCGCCGCCTGATCCCATCATAAAAACGAACCGACAGAGAGGAACGACATGAGCTATCTTCCGCGATACATGGCCAAGGCCGGTCTTGCCGCCTCCTTCCTCGCGCTGGCTGCGGGGGGCGCGCTGGCGGAAACCACGCTGACTGCGGTCATGCATTCCGACCTGCGCGTGCTGGACCCGGTCATCACCACGGCACATATCACCCGCGATCATGCCTACATGATCTACGACGTGCTGGTCGCGGAGGACGAGAACTTCCAGATCCGGCCGCAGATGGCGGATGTCGCCGCCTCCGATGATGGGCTGACCTATACGTTCACCCTGCGCGACGGGCTGAAATTCCACGATGGCGCGCCGGTGACGGCGGAGGATGTGGTCGCCTCGCTCACCCGCTGGTCCAAGCGGGACGCGGGTGGCCAGCTCATCATGGATGTGACGGATTCGCTGGCGGCGAAGGACGACAAGACGGTCGTCTGGACGCTCAAGGAACCCTTCGGCCCGTTCCTTGCCACCATCGGCAAGCAATCGGCCCTGCCGCCCTTCATCATGCCCAAGCGCATCGCCGAAACCCCGGCGAACGAGGCGATCAAGGAGCATATCGGCTCCGGCCCGTTCAAGTTCGTGCCCGAGGAGTTCCAGCCCGGCGTGGGGGTGAGCTATGTCAGGAACGAGGATTACGTTCCGCGTGACGAACCTGCCTCCGGCTATGCGGGCGGCAAGGTCGTCAAGGTGGACAAGGTTCGCTGGCTCACCATGTCGGACAGCCAGACCGCGGTGAATGCGCTGCAATCGGGCGATATCGACTATATCGAATCCATGCCCGCCGACCTGATCCCGCTGCTGGACGGCGATGACACCGTGGTGGTGGAAAAGCGCTCGCCCTACGGGATGCAGACCATGGGCCGCCTGAACTTCAAGCATCCGCCCTTTGACAATCCCGACATCCGCCGGGCGGCGCTGATGGCGCTGTCGCAGGAGCCGGTGCTGGCCGCGCTGACCGGTTCGCCGGACTACTACAAGGTCTGTGGCGCGATCTTCGGCTGCGACACGCCGCTGGCCGACGACACGGGATCGGCCACGCTGACCGGCGCGGGCGATCCGGCGGGGGCAAAGGCGCTGCTGGAGAAGGCGGGCTATGACGGCACGCCCATCGTGCTGATGCAGCCGACCGACAGCCCGACGCTCCGTGCGCAGCCCGTCGTCGCGGCCCAGCAGCTTCGCGCCGCGGGCTTCAACGTGGACATGCAGCCGATGGACTGGCAGACGCTGGTCACGCGCCGCGCCTCCATGGAACCGCCCGCGAACGGCGGCTGGAACATCTTCTTCACCAACTGGATGCTGGCGGAAATCGCCTCTCCGACGATTTCCCCCATGCTGAACGGCCGGGGCGATGCGGGCTGGTTCGGCTGGCCGGAGGATGCGGAACTGGAAGCGCTGAAGAAGGGCTTCATCGCCGCCACCACGCCCGAGGCGCAGAAGGAAGCCGCGCAGAAGATGCAGGCCCACACGCTCGATCAGGTGATCTACATCCCGCTCGGCGAATACAACTTCCCGCAGGCGCGCCGCACGGTGGTGGAGAACATGCTGCCCAACCAGGTGCCGGTGTTCTGGAACATCACCAAAGCCGAAGACTGACGCCAGCCCTTGCGCCCGCCCCCTCCCGGCGGGCGCAATCCTTCAATCCCCCCGGAGAGATGTGATGCTCGCCTACACGTTGAAACGCATCCTGTCGGTTGTCCCGGTCCTCGTTCTCGTCTCCCTGTTCGTCTTCTTTCTCCTGCGTCTGACCCCCGGTGACCCGGCGGCGATCATCGCGGGCGACGCGGCGACGCCCGAGCAGCTCGAACGGATCCGGGAGGCGATGGGCCTGAACGAACCCGTCGTGACGCAGTATTTCCGCTGGATCGGCAACCTGCTGCGCGGGGATTTCGGCACGTCGCTGATCTCCAACGTGCCGGTACTGGAGCTGGTCGGCCAGCGCGTCTGGCCCTCCATCGCGCTGGCGCTGCTGACCATCGTCATCGCGGTCTGCGCCGCGATCCCGATGGGCGTCCTTGCCGCGTGGAAGCACAAGAGCTGGGTCGATTATCTGGTGATGTCCTTTTCCGTGCTGGGCTTTTCCGTGCCGGTCTTCCTTGTGGGATACGTGCTGCTGCTGATCTTTTCGGTCTGGCTGGGGTGGCTGCCGCCGCAGGGCTACAAGCCGCTCTCCGCCGGACTCTGGCCGTTCCTTGAACGCGCGATCCTGCCCGCGCTGACGCTCGCCTCCATCTACATCGCCCTCATCGCTCGGATGACGCGCGCGGCCATGCTCGACGTGCTGAACGAGGATTATATCCGTACCGCCCGCGCCAAGGGGGTGGGAGACAGGCGGCTTCTCTTCGTCCACGCGCTGAAGAACGCCGCCGTGCCGATCGCCACCATCGTCGGCACAGGGTTCGCGCTGCTGATCTCCGGCGTCGTGGTGACGGAGACGATCTTCAACATCCCCGGCATCGGGCGGCTGACGGTCGATGCGGTGCTCGCCCGCGACTATCCGGTGATCCAGGCGATGATCCTTCTGACGGCGACGCTCTACGTCTTCGTCAACCTGCTGATCGACCTGTCCTATTCGCTGTTCGACCCGAGGATACGCTACTGATGGAAGCCAACCGTTCCCTCGTGGAGAAGCCGCTCGCGCTCCGGCTTCTGTCCTTCTCCTCGCCCGCGAAAAGCGGCTGGGGGCCGTTCATCGCGCTGATCCTGCTGGCGGCCGTGCTGCTGCTGACGATCTTCTCTCCCTGGATCGCCACGCATGATCCGCTGGCGATGGACCCGCTGAACCGGCTGAAACCCCCGTCGGAGGCGCATCTGCTCGGCACCGACAACTTCGGGCGGGACCTGTTCTCGCGCATGATCCTCGGCGGGCGGATCTCGCTGCTCATCGGCATCTGCACGGCGGTGGTCGCCATCACGATCGGCGTGCTGATCGGGCTGGTCGCTGGGTTCTTCCGGCTGGCGGATTCGCTCATCATGCGGGCCATGGACGCGCTGATGGCCATGCCGTCGATCCTGATCGCCATCGCCCTCGTGGCGCTGAACGGGCCGTCCATCGGCTCCGTCATCGCGGCGATCACCATACCGGAGGTGCCGCGCGTCGTGCGGCTCGTCCGCTCCGTCATCCTCTCCGCGCGGGAGGAGCCTTATGTGGAGGCCGCCACCGCGCTCGGCTCCTCCACGGGCAAGATCCTGTTTCAGCATCTGCTGCCCAACACCATGGCGCCGATGATCGTTCAGGGCACCTATATCGTCGCTTCCGCCATTCTGACGGAGGCGCTGCTCTCCTTCCTCGGCGCGGGGATCAGCACGGAGATACCCACCTGGGGCAACATCATGGCGGAGGGGCGGCAGTATTTCCGCATCAGCCCCGCCATCGTGCTCTGGCCCGGCCTGCTGCTGACGATCTGCGTGCTGTCCATCAACCTGATCGGGGATGCCGCGCGCGACGCGCTCGACCCCCGCATGAAGAAACGGGAGGCCTGAGATGCAGCTTCGCGACAGGGATTTCTCGGCCGAACCCGTGGTTCTCGACATCGAGGGACTGGTGGTGGAGGTGGCGGGCGGCCAGCCCATCCCGGTGCTGAAGGGCGTGAGCTTCGACATCCGCCGGGGGGAGACGGTCTGCCTTGTGGGGGAGTCCGGCTCGGGCAAGTCCGTCACCTCGCTCACCGCCATGGGCCTGCTGCCGAAGGACGCGCTGAAGGTGACGGGCGGCGCCATCCGGCTGAACGGGACGGATCTTCTGGCGCTCTCTCCGGCGGAGATGAAGCGGATGCGGGCGGCGAGCCTCGCCATGATCTTTCAGGAGCCGATGACGGCGCTGAACCCGGTGATGAAGGTCGGCGCGCAGATCATGGAGGTGCTCGATCTCCACACCCGCCTGCCCGCGGCGGAGAAGAAGGCCCGGGTCATCGACATCATGGAGCAGGTTCATCTGCCCGACGTGCCCCGCATCTTCGAGAGCTATCCCCACCAGCTTTCCGGCGGTCAGCGGCAGCGGATCATGATCGCCATGGCGCTGATCCTCGAACCGGCGCTGCTGATCGCGGACGAGCCCACCACCGCTCTCGACGTGACGACGCAGAAGCAGATCCTCTCGCTCATCGCCGAGCTGCAGGAGAAACATGGCACGGCGGTGCTGTTCATCACGCATGACATGGGCGTGGTGGCGGAGATCGCCGACCGGGTCTGCGTCATGCGGCACGGCGAGATACTGGAACAGGGCAGCATCCGGCAGGTGCTGGAGGCCCCGCGCCATCCCTATACGAAAAGCCTGCTTGCCGCGGTGCCGAGCCTCGTCCCGCGGGAGCAGCGCCCGGAGGCCGCGGCCGCGCCGGTGATCCAGACCAAAGCGCTCGGCATGACCTACCGCTCCGGCGGGTTCCTGAGCCGCAAGACAGAGGTCCACGCCTCCCATGGGGTGACCTTCTCGCTCACCCGCGGGCGGACGCTGGGGATCGTCGGGGAGTCGGGATCGGGCAAGACGACGGTCGCCCGCTCCATCATGCGGCTCATCGAACCGACGGAGGGGGAAATCCTGCTCGACGGGACGGATATCGCCCATCTGACCACGGCGGGCATGAAGCCGCAGCGCCGCAAGCTGCAGGTGGTGTTTCAGGATCCGTTCCGCTCCCTCAACCCGCGCTGGACCATCGCGCGCTCGCTGACGGAGGGGCCGCTGAACTACGGCACCCCCTATGGGGAGGCGATCGCCGAGGCGAAGCGGCTGCTGAAGATCGTGTCGCTGCCGGAGGATGCGCTCCGCCGCTATCCGCACCAGTTCTCCGGCGGTCAGCGTCAACGTCTTGCCATCGCCCGGGCTGTGATGCTGAAGCCCGACGTTCTGGTGGCGGACGAGGCGGTCTCGGCCCTCGACGTCAGCGTGCAGGCGCAGGTGCTGGACCTGCTGGCGGAGTTGCAGCGCCAGACGGGCATCGCCATCATCTTCATCACCCATGACCTGCGCGTCGCCGCCCAGATCTGCGATGAGGTGCTGGTGATGCAGCGCGGCAAGGTGGTGGAGCAGGGCCCCGCCGCCGAGGTGCTCCACGCACCGAAGAACGACTACACCCGGTCGCTGATCGACGCGGCGCCGGGACGCTTCTGGGATTTCGCGGCCGGACGGCCGCTCGTCGCCTGATCGGGAGAGAGACATGGCACTCATCAAGTTCATCGAGGACAAGGCCCCGGAGATGCGGGAGATCTTCGAGGATCTGCACGCCAATCCGGAAATCGGGTTCGAGGAGAACCGGACTGCCGCCATCGTGGAGAAATGCCTGACCGACTGGGGTTTCGACGAGGTTCATGCCGGCGTCGGCACGACGGGCGTCGTCGGCATCCTGCGCGGCAAGGGGCAGGGCAACCGCCGCATCGGGCTTCGCGCCGACATGGACGCGCTGCCGATCACCGAGACGACGGGCCTCGGCTATGCCTCCACCCATGCCGGAAAGATGCACGCCTGCGGCCATGACGGGCACACCACGATGCTGCTCGGCGCCGCGCAATACCTTGCTGCGACGCGGGATTTCGACGGCACGGCGGTGATGATCTTCCAACCGGCGGAGGAAGGTCTGGGCGGGGCGCGGCGGATGCTGGCGGAGGGGCTGTTCGAGCGCTTCCCCTGCGACGAGATCTACGGAATGCACAACCAGCCGATGTCGAAGCTCGGCCGTGCGCGGATCCGCAAGGGCGCGATGATGGCGGGCGCGTCCTTCTTCGACATCACGCTGACCGGCAAGGGCAGCCACGCGGCGCAGCCCCACAACTCCCGCGACGTTCTGGTGATCGGAGCAGAGCTGGTGGGCCTGCTCCAGACGATCGTGTCGCGGAACGTGAACCCGGTGCAGCCCTGCGTCCTGTCCTGCACCCAGTTCCACACCGGGTCGGCCTACAACATCGTGCCGGAGACCGCGACGATCACCGGAACGGTGCGCTACTTCGACCGCGACGTGATCGCGCTCGTGGAGAAGCGGATGGGAGAGCTTTGCGCGGGCCTTGCCGCCGCGCACGGGATCGAGATCCGGCTCGACATGCGCAACGTGTTCGACGTGCTGGTGAACGAGCCCGACCTGTCGGACGACTACGTTGCCGCAGCGGCGGAGGTGCTCGGCGCGGAGAATGTCTCGGACGACGCGCCGATGGTCATGGGGAGCGAGGATTTCGCCGACATGCTGGGGCAGGTGCCCGGCGCCTATATCAACGTGATGCACGGGGGGGAGCAGCCGCTGCACAACCCGGGCTTCGTGCTGGATCCGGCGACGCTGCCCATCGGCTCCTCCATCTATGCGAAGATCGTCGAGCGGCGGATGCCGCTGACCAAAGAGGCCGCGTGATGGCTCTGGACCGCACGAAACCCGCCTCCTTCCTCGACCTCGCCTTCGACAGCGAGGACATGATCCGCCGCCTGCGCCCGTGGATAGAGACCGAAAGCCCGACCTTCGACGCGGAGGCCGTGGCGCGCATGGTCGATGTGGTCGCCTATGACGCCGCCGCCGCGGGCGCGAGCCTTGAGGTGATCCCGGGGCGGATGGGGTGCGGCCCCTCGCTCCGCGCCAGGTTCCCGCATGCGGATCAGGGAAAGCCCGGCATCCTCGTCTCCGGGCATCTGGACACGGTCCATCCGGTGGGGACGCTCGCGCAGAACCCCTGGCGGCGGGAGGAGGGGCGCATCTACGGCCCCGGCATCCAGGACATGAAGGGCGGCAATTTCGTGGCGCTGGAGGCCATGCGCCAGATCATGCGCGCGGGGATGCACACGCGCCTCCCCGTGACCTTCCTGCTGACGCCGGATGAGGAGATCGGCACCCCCGCCACGCGCGACCTGATCGAACAGGAGGCGCTGATGAACAAATACGTCATCGTGCCGGAACCTGCGCACAGGGACAACGGCTGCGTCATCGGCCGCTATGCCATCGCGCGGTTCAACCTGGAGACGCGGGGCGTGCCCTCGCACGCGGGCTGGGCGCTGAAGGACGGCCGGTCGGCCATCGCGCTGATGGCGCGGAAGCTTCTGGAGGTGGAGGCGATGACAACGGAGGACTGCACCTTCTCCGTCGGTGTCATCCATGCGGGCCAGTGGGTGAACTGCGTCTCCTCTACCTGCTTCGCAGAGGCGCTCTCCATGGCCAAGACGGACGCGGATCTGGAAGCGGGCGTGGCGAAGATGCTGGGGCTTTCCACCAGCGTCAACGATGTGGAGTTCGTCGTCACCCGCGGCGTGACGCGGCCTGTCTGGAAACCCGGCCAGCCGCAGGACATGGCGCTGTTCGACGCGGCGAAGGGCATTGCCGGGCGCATCGGATTCGAGCTGACGCATGAACCCTCGGGCGGCGGGTCGGACGGCAACTTCACCGGCGCGCTGGGGATCCCCACGATCGATTCCACCGGGGTCCGGGGGGCGGGGCTGCACACGCTGAACGAGCACATCCTTGAGGACAGCCTCGTGGAGCGGGCGCAGTTCCATGCCGGTCTGTTCCTCGAACTGGCCTGAGTCAGCGCGGGCTGTTGACAAAGTTCGGAACTCAGCCGGGAAGAACCCGAAATGTGTGGACTCCCGGCTGAACTTCCCCAGTTTGCGAACGATCCCCGCTCCAATGCGGAGCTGAAGGTCTTGTTCAGCGACCTGCTCGCAGCGCCCCTTCGGGGGCGCGCCGTTTCCCCCTCATCCGCCGTGTGACCCATGCCAGAAGACACCACCCATCGCCTCTCCGGCCTGACCGGAGAGGTCGAGATCCGCATCGACCGCTGGGGTATCGCCCATATCCGCGCCGGAACGCAGGACGATCTGTTCTTCGCGCAGGGCTGGAACGCCGCGCGTGACCGGCTGTGGCAGATCGACCTTGCGCGCAAGCGCGGGCTCGGCCTCTTGGCGGGGGATTTCGGCCCCGGCTATCTGGAGCAGGACCGCGCCTCCCGCCTGCTGCTCTACCGGGGCGACATGGCGGCGGAATGGGCGGCCTACGGCCCGGATGCAGAGGCGATCTGCACGGCCTTCGCCGCGGGCATCAACAGCTACGTGGATGGCGTGCTGGCGGGCGACCTGCCGCTGCCCCCGGAATTCGCGCTTCTGGGCAATGCCCCCTCCCGCTGGAAGGCCGAGGATGTCGTCCGGGTGCGCAGCCACTCGTTGACCCGCAACGCCACGTCCGAGGTGCTGCGCGCGCGGGTCATGGCGCTGGCGGGGGTGGAGAAGGGAGCGCGGCTCGACCTTCTGCGCAAGGATCTGGAGCCGCGGGTGGTGCCGGAGCCTGCGGTGGACCTGTCGCTTATCTCTGCCCGCGTGATCCGCGATTTCCTGCTGGGGGTCAGCCCCGTCAGCTTCTCGCCCGAGCGGCTCACCGCCACGCTGCCGGAGGCGCCGCTCTGGACCCAGCCGACCCCGCTCGGCGAGATCGACCGTATCGCCTCCGCCGAAGGCTCCAACAACTGGGCTATTTCCGGCGCGCGGACGGCGACGGGGCGGCCGATCCTCTGCCTCGATCCGCACCGCACGCATACGCTGCCCTCCGTGCGCTACATCGTGCATCTGACCATGCCGGGCTTCGACGCGATCGGCGCGGGCGAGGCGATGGTGCCCGGCATTTCCATGGGCCACAACGGCACTGCTGCCTTCGGTCTGACCATCTATGGCCACGATCAGGAAGACCTCTGCGTCCATGACCTGCATCCCGACGATCCCCTGCTCTACCGCTACGGCGACGGGTGGGAGCGGATGCGCTGCGTGGAGGAGGACATCCCCGTCCGGGGCCATGATCCGCAGAAGGTCACGCTGCATTTCACCCGCCACGGTCCCGTGCTGCACGCCGACGGCAGCCGGGCCTATGCGCTCCGCACCGTCTGGACGGAGCCGGGAACGGCCCCCTACATGGCGAGCCTTGCGGTGATGCGCGCCCGCTCGCATCGGGACTACGTGGCCGCGCTCCGGGGCTGGGGCTGCCCTTCGGTGAACCATATCTTCGCGGATACGCAGGGCGACATCGTGTGGAAACCCTCCGGTGCCGCACCGGTCCGCGACGGGTGGGAGGGGCTTCTGCCGGTGCCGGGCGATGGAAGCCACGAATGGCGGGGCCTTGCCAGCCCCGACGATGGCCCGGTCGAGGTCAATCCCCCCCGCGGCTTCATCGCGACGGCCAACGCCATGAACGTGCCGAAGGACTGGCAGGGGGTGTGGCCGGGATACGAATGGCTGGACAGTTCGCGCCACGATCGGCTGAACGGCGCGCTGGCCGAGAACGACCGCGTGACGCTCGACGATTGCGCGGCGATGCAGACCGACACGACGGCGCTGTCCGCCCTGCAGGCCGTGCGCGCGCTGGGGACGGCGCAGGGACCGGTGATGTCCCCCCGCGTGGCGGCATTGCTTGACGGTTTCGATGGCGATCTGCGCGCCGGGAGCGGGGCCGCCGCGCTGGTGGAGCTGTGGCTCTCCCGCCATCTCGGCCCCGCCATCGCGCGGGAGGAGGGCGCGCCGGAGGCGGTGCTGCCGCTCCTCGCCCCTTACGACACGCCGAGCCTCGTGCGCTGGCTGGAGGAGGTGCGCCCGCTTCCCGACGCCGTGGCGGCGAGTCTCGAGCGCGCCTGGGACGATTGTGCCGCGCTGATGGGGGAGGATCCCGCGCGCTGGCGCTGGGGCGACATCCACCGCCTGACCCTCCGCCATCCGCTGCACCGGCTGGCGCCGGAGGAGTGGTCCTTTGCGCCGCTGCCGCTCGGCGGGTCGAACGCCAGCCCGAACTACGCCGCCTATCGCGCGGGGGATCTGGAAGTGACTACCGGCCCCTCCGTGCGGATGCTGATCGACGTGGGCAGCTGGGACGAAAGCCGCTTCGTCAATACGCCGGGCCAGTCCGGCGTGCCGGGAAGCGCGCATTACGGCGACCTTCAGGCGGACTGGCACACCGGCCGCTATCACCCCCTGCTCTACACCCCGCAGGCCATCGCGGCAGAGACGGAGGCGCGCATCGTCCTCTCCCCGTGAGATGGCGATGACCCTCGCCGCCCGGTGCTTCGAGGGAGAGGGCGATCTGTGGCAGGCTGCCGAAAAACTTCGGCAGTCTCATGCTCTGGAAATGGGGGTTCTGCCCCCGGAATGATCCCGCTTGGGTAGGTTTCCGGCTGGATTTCGTCAGATG
>NZ_NIPW01000072.1 GCF_002196855.1 Haematobacter genomosp. 1
CAAATCCTGTCCCCGCAACCAAAACTAATTCTCCAAATTTATCAATATCTTGCAAATCCGCATCTCTGGATTGCATACTGCTTCCCTCACCACGCCCCGCAACTCGCGGGGTTTTTTGCGTTTGGACCGCCGCGACGGAAACCTCATGCACCGGCAGCCCGCACGCCAGACGCAACAGGCTCGCCAAGGCCCCATGAAGGTGGATCGCAAGCCCCGGTTTGCCGCTCTCGCTCTCCTCTGCGGAAACCGGAACCAACTCCACCTTCTCGATCAGAGCCCGCAACGCCTCTTTAGCCTCATCCATCCGCTCGGCCTCCGACAGGCCCGCGATCAACTGGCCGATCCGGGCGCGATAGGTCTTGGCCATGCCGGGATGGATGCGGACAGGGTCCGGGGCAGGGGAGGCCGAGAGCTGGCGCTCCAGATCCTTCCGCCGGCCGTCCAGCTCAATCATCCGATCCTTCACCTGATCGGCGGGCACGCCGGCCAGGATGGCATCAACCAGCTTCTTGTGATCGGTGCTGACGCGGGCGAGTTCCTTCTCGAGATCGGCCCGTCCGGCGCTACGTGCGGCCTCCAGGCGGTTGCGCTCGGCGGCGTATTCCTCGCAGAATATACGCACGGCTTCTTCGTCCATCAGGTGATGCTCAAGGGCTTCGAGGACGCGGCTCTCCAGATCGGCCTGTTTGATCACAGCCATATTGTTGCAAGCGGCCGCGCCTTTCTTCCTGGCCGTCGAGCAGCCAAAGCGGCATTGTTGCACTTATCGGT
>NZ_NIPW01000073.1 GCF_002196855.1 Haematobacter genomosp. 1
TTGATGATGTGGACACCCCCACCCCAACCGTCGAATCTGGTTTCAACGGTTCCCTGGAAGAAGGAGTGGTTGGATATGTCCGGAATGATCATTGGCCTCGATCTCGCGAAGAGCGTTTTCCAGGTTCACGCTGTCGACGCAGAAGGAAAAGTCGTCATCACGCGAAAGGTGCGGCGCTCCCAGATGCTCGAGTTCTTTACGAGGCTGGAACCGTGCCTGGTTGGCATGGAGGCGTGCCCTTCCGCGCACCACTGGGCGCGGGAGCTTTCTGCCTTGGGCCACGAAGTACGGTTGATGGTCGCGTCCTACGTGAAGCCCTATGTCAAGCGCCAGAAGAACGACATGGTTGACGCAGAAGCCATCTGCGAGGCTGTGACCAGGCCGACCATGCGGTTCGTCCCGATCAAATCTGAATCGCAGCAGGCTATTCTCATGGTCCACAAGACCCGCGCTCTCTTGGTCCGCCAAAGAACAATGCTTGTGAACGCCCTGCGCGGCCATCTCACCGAGATGGGCGTCGTAGCGCCAAAGGGGATCAGACGGCATGCCGATCTCGTCGAGCGGGTGCTTGCACACGGCGCAGACGAGATCGACCTGCCGCCGCTCGTGCGTGACATTGTGTTTTCCTCTGCCCGGCAGATCGGCTCCTTGAATGCCGAGATAAAGGAGCTCGAGAGGAAAATCCTGGAATGGCACCGCACGAGCGAAGCCAGCCAACGGCTGGCGACGATCCCTGGCGTCGGCGTAATCACCGCATCCGCAATGGCGGCCACTGTCGTGGATCCTGCTGCCTTCAGATCGGGACGAGACCTTGCCGCATGGCTCGGCCTGACGCCGCGATCCAACTCATCTGGTGGCAAGGAACGGTTGGGACGGATCACGAAAGCTGGAAACCGATATTTGAGAACCTTGCTTGTCATCGGGGCGACAGCTGTCGTCGGTTTCTCGAGACGAACAACCGAGGGGCCATTAATGAACTGGGTCAGAAAGCTCCTCCAGGCGAAATCTGCACGCCTGACAACGGTGGCCTTGGCCAACAAGATGGCACGGATCTGCTGGGCGGTAATGGCACACAAGACCGTCTTCGGAGAAGCCGCCGCATAAGTCACGACGCACTAGCGTCACAACAGTTCGGAGGGTCTGCCCAAGAAGCGTGATGACTACCGGTTTTGCCGGGGATCAGGAAAACCCGTTCGCGAGGCAGCGCTGAAAAGCGCGATGTTTTGATAGGGACCATGATCCGCGGATATCATCAGGGCCCGCGGCCATCCGGCCGCACTACGAGGCCGGACATATGCAAGCACCCAACCGGATTCGACACGCATTGAGGAAAGACTTGACGAAGGGGGTGTCCACATATGC
>NZ_NIPW01000074.1 GCF_002196855.1 Haematobacter genomosp. 1
CCGGCACAGCTTCCGCAGGTGACTCCTGAACGAACGCTGCGGGTGCCGGCTCCGGGGCGGGTGCGGTCTGGCTGTCTTGCGGGTAGAGCGGCAAAGAGGCGGGCGCTGGCGGATCGCGCGGCGGATCATCCGGCGCAACCGTGGATTCCTCCAAAGCCGGCGGCGGATCGTTGTAGAGCGAAGGCGGCTGCGGATGCGGGCCAGTCTGGCTCTGGTAGATATTCTTCAGATAGCGGTCACGGTAGTATTCCACCCGGTCCGCGATGATCGGCGGCATCCCCTGAACCAGAACGACGATCTTGTTCTTGGGCAGCATCCGCACCTGCTCGGCGCGCAAAAGACGTGCGCCTTCTTCCCGCTCCTGCCAGTTGCTTCCCATTTCGTTCGAGCGCCAGGACTTGCTGCGGCTCTTGCGGGTGAAGTCACCGATGGCCCGCGAGATGTATTCGGGTGTGTCCTCGTCGGCCGGAGCCATGAACAGTTGCAAACGGCAGTTGGCAAGGAAACCCGACGCGCCTTCCTTGCCGTAAAGGTCGCGCAGGCTGGCGATGCTCTGCACCACCAGCATGACGCGGCCGCCAAACCCGCGCAGGGTCGTGATGGCGGTTGCCAACACGTCCATGCGGCCCAGGGACACGAACTCGTCCAGGAGCAACAGGACAGGGAACTTCTCGTCCTTCTGCGGCATCGAGGCTTGCAGCATGGCGATGGTCTGCTGGAACATCAGGCGGATCAGCGGTGCCAGCGGCACAAGGTCGTTTGGCGAGACGATGATGAAGATCGAGGCCGGGTCGCGGCGAAGATCATGGATGCCGAAGTCGGAAACCTCCGTCGCCTCCCGCACGGCCGGATCGGCCCAAAGGCCAAGGCCGCCGTCCAACAGGACGGACAGGTAGGAGCTGAGGATGCGGCTTTCCATGCCGGCCATGCGGTTGAAGATCGTCTTGGCCTCAACGCTGTCCACCTCGGCCGCCAGACGGCGGAACACGTCCGCCGCCTCCCCCGGCGTGGCATAGAAAGCATCATAGACGGCGGCGATGGTCGGCGTGCCGCGCTGGATGGCAAGGATGGCCCCTGCGGCAAACACGTCGCGCGCGCCTTCCAAGAAGCCTTCGCCGTTGCCCTTGGCGATGATGAGACTGGCGGCCAGCCGTCGCGCCTCGGTGAAGCGGCGGCGTTCGCGGGCGCTGACCACATACATGAGCGGGTTATAGCGGTGGGTCTGGCCGTGATCGTCATAGGGGGCAAACTTGAACACGCGGTCGCCCAACTCCTCGCGGCGACGGGCGGTCAGGTTGTAGTTCTCGCCCTTCACATCCAGACAGAACACGGAGCCTTTGTAGGTCAGGAGCGTGGGCACCACGATCCCGATGCCCTTGCCGGAGCCGGTTGGCGCGGTGATGATGCTGTGAGGAATTTCCTCGGTGCCGGGGCGCGTGGACAGAAACTCCGCACGGCTGCTCGGACTGCCCAGCTTGCCATAGATCGGACCAAGGATGTTTGCGGTGGAAGCCAGAAGCTCGGACCGCTTCAGGTCGGCTTTCGTGGACCAACGGGCCGTGCCGTGGCTGCTCAACGGCTTCTTGAAGCCGATGGCGGGCACAAGCACCGTGAGCGCGGCCATGACGCCAAGGCCGATATAGAGGGCCATGCGGAAGGGTTCGCCAAAATAGCCGCGCGTCCAGGGTGCGAAGTCGAAAACGCGCAGCACCTCGATGTTGGCAAGATCCCCTCCCGTCTGCCACGTCACGTATCCGCTGGCAGCAACGACGCCCAGCAAGGCCCCAAGAAGAAGCCCGCCACCGGCGAGCTTTGCGATTTCCGTTGTCTGTGCCATGCCCTGCCCTTTTACAACCCGTGGCCGCTATCGCGGTCCTTGCCCTTGGCCTGTCGCGCCGCAATGTCGCGTTCGGCCTCGGCCATGCGTTCGGCACGGTCGGCCAGCTTCTTGTCCTCGGCGGTCACTGCACGGGGCTGCTGCGGTGTCGGGGCCGCATCCCCTGTTCTGCCTTCTGCGGTGTCCGTGGCACGTTGGGCATGACGGGCGGCAATCTCACGTTCGGCCTGCGCCATGCGGTCGGCGCGGTCCAGTTGAGCGGCCTCGCGCAACAGTTCGTTCGTCCGCTCGACGGGAATTTGCCGATCGTTCGGACGCACGTAGCCTTCAGGCGGGCGGTAAATGTCGGTCGCCTGATCCCAAGCAGCGGAAGCGACGGCGGCATAGGCAGGCGACTTCGCGGCGAAGGAGCGGAATGCGGCCTCGGCATTTCTTACCTGCTCCTGGCCCTCGGCACGCGCTTGCGGAGAGTCCGAGTATCCATAGTTAAAATCGGTCTTGGTGAAGCGATCACGCAAGATGCGGATCAACGTCATGTCCACTTCGCCGGAGCGATCGACGCTCACAGGTGTGCGGTCGGCCTGCGGCTGGCGCTCGTCGGCCTTGAA
The DNA here is from genome assembly GCF_002196855.1 of Haematobacter genomosp. 1. GTDB lineage: Bacteria > Pseudomonadota > Alphaproteobacteria > Rhodobacterales > Rhodobacteraceae > Haematobacter. The sequence goes on from NZ_NIPW01000074.1 coordinate 2,446, forward strand.
AACAGCACTGATTTGTTCGGGGGACAGGCTGCGCTTGTCCGCCGCAACATATCCGGCAGGCGGGGTGGCATTGCCCGCGGCCTCGTCCCATGCCGCCGATGCGACGGCCGCATGATCCGGGGAGCGGCTGGCAAACTTGCCAAGAGCTTCGCCTGCGGCGGCAACTTGAGCGCGGCCGCGACGATAATCTTCGCTGGAATCCGAATTTTGGTGCGTCCAATCCACGGCACGGAACTGGTCGCGCAATTCTCCCACTTCCGCCACCGAAATCCCGACCGATGCGCCCGTGGCCCGCTCGTTGGCCTCGCGGTAGATGCGTTGGATTGCCTGATGCGCCTGCGCCAAGGCGGCATTGCGCTGCGACGGCGTTTCCTCGGGTTCGCCGCGCTGGCTGCGGGACATTTCCCGTTCCTGCGCCTCGGAGGCGGCATACTGCTGCGCCAGCCCGCGCGACGGGGCTTCGCCGGAATAGCGGGCCACCATGGCGATGCCGTTCAGTCCGGCACGTTCGGCAAGCTGCTCGACCTGGCGATCCGCCTGCCCTTTAATCTCTGCATAACGCGCGTCGTAATTGTCCTCACGCATTCCACGATACTGCCCATCGGGGGCCGGTTGCAGGAACGCCCGCAGGGCGTCCCGCTCGGGCATCGACGGGGCAGCCTCTGCCTTCAACTCTGCAATCTGACGTTCGAAACGCACACGATCAGCACCGGCGGGAATGTCCGCTACCGTTTGATCCATAGAGGTGAAGTTATCACGCACCGTCGTGCGCGCCTGTTCAAGGCGTTCTGCCATAGGGGAAAGATCCTTCTGGGTCAGGGTCGTTTTGTCGTGATGGTCGGGAGTAATCTCCATGCCGTGCGCCAACCGTTCGGAGGCGGTGCGGAGCAAGGCGGAAAAATCCGGATCGGTGGCTTGCAGAGCGGTTGCGTCCGCTTCCATCCGGCGCGCGTGATGGACCAGGGCGGCGGCCGCCCGGATCCCGCTTTCTTCGGTGTGGGACGGAGCCACCGGCTTGCGTCCTTCGGCCTGCGCCCGACGATACTCCGCATCGGGCACGGCCCGTTCGTGGACGCCACGGGTCAGGCGCGGGGTCGCCTCAAGGTCGATCCCGTGCTCTCCGGCCACGCGCACATGCACGTCGCGGAAGGTCTGGTAATTGAACTCGCTGCGCTTGGAGACGGCCAGCCACGTTCCGTTGTCCATCCCCCGCCGATGAACGATGACATGGATATGCGGGTGATCCTTGTCCGTGTGGAAGGCGGTGTAATAGTCGAAACGGTCGCCCCCGAAATTACCGGAGCCGAACATTTCCTGCGCCCATGCCCGTCCCGAAGCTTCGGCGGCGGCGGGATCTGTCCCGATGGGAAAGCTGACCACGAAATGCGACGTGCGATCGGCCTTGCCGCCTTCCGTGGGCATCTGCCAGCCGCGCGCCATGGCGACGGCTTCCTCGGCGTCGATCTCGACGCCCATGTATTCCTCCGAACGACGAAGGGGCAGATCGTCCTGACGACTCAGATAATCCATCTGCGCCATCAGTCCCCGCGCGGTGGATGCACCCCCGCCCCTGACCATCTTGACCATGGATTGCGGGTTGATGCCGGGCAGTATCTGGGAGGAATAGGCAGCACCGCCAGGCGCAACGTCCCGCTCATGCGCGGCCTTCAAGGCCACCTGCATTTGCAGCATCCGGCCGCCACGGCCAAGCTTCACCTCGGCCCAATCTTCGCCCATGACCGCATCCAGCGCCGAAAGGAAGCGCGGGGCTTTGCGGGCATTCGCCAGAAGATCGGGGACGTGAATGCTCACTTCTGGGCCGCTTTCTTCAACCGCTCGGCCCCGTCAGACCGTCGCTTGTCGATGTCGAAAAGGGCCTGAAGGTAGGACTGGACCCGCGACAGCTCCTTCCCGAGACGCTGCCGCTCCTCCATGAAGGCGATGAAATCCGGGTCCGTGGTCCGGTTCGCGGCCTTCGCGATCTGGTTCACGTTGACGGCGATGCCCCGAAGCTGGCGAGAAATGTCGGCGAGATGGGCAACGGAGGCCGCATCTTCTTCGAGAAAACCGCCCACCTGACGGGCCATGATCCGCAGGGCACGGTTCCGATTGATCCCCAAAGCGTCGATCTGAGCGTCGAAGTCAGCCAACTCCGCCTCCGTCAGACGCACCGAAATCGTCTTGTTGACGGTTGCCTTCGACACCACCGCAGCGGGGTCCGTCCACTGACCGCCAATCATGCGGCGCTTCTTCCACGGCTCTTTTTGCTTTTGGTCGTCGCTCATGGGCGGGGGCCTCGGGGGTGGGTTTCGATACCTATAGCACAATGTTCTACATTTGCATATATCCTGCCGCTTACTTAAACCCACCCCTAGGATAAAACTTGCTGACGCAGGAAGCTCCACTTGAGGGTCGCCACGTAGGGCGACCCGAACCCTTCGGATATGTGCTGAGAGTGACAGAGAGGAGTTGTGAGAGCCCTCCAGCCATCCTCAGGTGGGTAGAGGGCAAGCAGCCTCCTGACGGCCCTGGGAGGCCGCGCTGTGCGCTTCCTTCATTCGAGGGACCATAGAAGGAGCGGGACAATTGGACTGACTGGACTGAAAGCCTGCCAAGCGGCAAACAGGCACCATGCGGGACATTAGGGCTGAATGGACTGTATGGTACAATAAGGCCGAAGGGCCTGAGAGGCACGACAGGACCGTGAAGGACGAACGGCCCATCAAGGACGATTGGTCCTTTAGGTATGCTTAGCCTGAGAAAGCTTTCCGGACTATCCGGACCTAATGGCCTGTTGCATCTTTCAGGCACTAAAGGCACACTATAGCTGTTCGGCCTGTTGGGGCCGTTTGGACCAAGTGGCCCGTCTGGACTTTTAGGAACACGCAATGTTCGTGGCTAGGGAGAGAGTGACATGAAGCTGGTAGCGTTTACCTCATTCAAAGGTGGAGCCGGTAAATCCACGTCCCTCATGTCGTCCGTATCGGGGCTGGTGCAGGCTGGGAAGAAGGTCGCTCTTTTTGAAGCCGACCAGAATGACCCACTTTCGACATGGCAGACCAATGCGCGGGCGATTGGAACTTGGGATGAAAGCTGCCAGATTTACGATGGCTCCGAACTCGATGTATTCATCCCGAACATGGAAAAGGCCGAACAAAATGGCTGCGATATAGCTCTTGTCGATATGCGTGGCGGCGATTCGGAATTGAACACGGCAATTATAGCAAACGCTGATCTTGTCCTTATTCCTACGTCTCTCACGGCGATGGATATTGACGGTGCAATATCAACATTCCAATTCCTGCTCAACTTCATGGAAGCCAATGAAAAGGATGTTCCGGCCGCCTTCCTGTTGACGCGCGTGCCTACGGGCCGTCAGTCGGCCGCAGAAAAGGAAAGCTTGGAGATGCTGAAGGAGATGCCGCAACTTTCCGCACGTCTGCCGCAGCGCAACGCTTTTGCAGACATCATGTCGCTTGGCATGTTGCACCTCTACCATCGCGAGCTTGCCGCCGATCCAAACAAGCGCATCCTGGCCGGTCATATCGAAGTCGCCGTGCGGGAAGCGTCCAGGATCTCAAGCGACATACTCGACGTCATCTTCCCTGAACGGCATGTCGCGGAGTCCGCATAATGGCATTTCAACTTCCAAAAGTCGACCATAAGGCCATCTTCAACCAGCACCGCCGTGAACGTGCCATCAAACGCAAAGTCGGCCTCGACCAATCGGCATCGGAGGGGGCTGAAATGGTTCACGATGCGGTGCCCGCGAAGCCAGACACATCGCCACCGGTCGAGAATGTTGCGGTTGCTGAACCGAGGATCGATGTGCCCGAAGCGCCTGCTGAACCGCTCGTAACGGAACAGAAGAGCCTGCCAGCAGATACCGAAAAGACCACAAAGTCCAGAAAGCTCACTCAGACCTTAAAGTCCGAAAGTGCTGCAAAGCCTGGTGAAGCTTCCTCACCGCCTAAACCCTCTGCCAACGCGGATGTGCCCGAACAGGTCGCGGGAGATACGATTAGCCTCAAGATCCGACTGGCGTTTCCTCAAACGGGCCAAAGCCAAACCTATGACAGCTTGGCGGCACAGATCGGCCCGCAACAAGCCGTTCGGATGATTTTCAAGCGGGCGTTCGACGACCTCAGGCAGACACTGAGGAATGACGGAAAGCTGCCGACAGCCACCCCGTATGCCGCGACAAAGGATCGGTTCGTCACCAACAAGATAATCTCGCGGAATGAATGGAATGTCGCCAAGTCCAGCTTGGACCCTGCTGGCATCATGAACCCGATGATGTTCAATCGCACACTCGCGGAGCGGGCCTTGGCCCTGTTCTTTGAAAAGGACCGCCAGACAAACGCCGGATAGGGCAGGGGGGGGACGATGACGGGTATTCATGTCAGTCGTATCGCGGCGGCCAAGGCTCTCGTGTATGCCGCCCATGCCTGCCATCCGGAGGATCGCGAGGAAGCTCTTGTGAGCATCCTCGCCAAGATGTGGGACGGCCCACGGCTGGACGGGTTCACCGATGGGCAACTGGACCAGGCGGCCGCCCTTTGGGCCACGTCTGCGACCGACCGCGTTCTGGACACCTACCTCAAGGCGCTGACGGCCGAGAAGGACCGCCGCGCCAGAGGCGCGGCGGATGTGGCAAAACCGACCCGCAAACCGAACGCGAAACCGGCAAAGCCGGAACCGGCTGTGTCGTCCAGCACTTCCACCCCGAAGCCGAAAGAGTCGTGGCCGCGTGCGAAGGACCGGCCTGCCGTGGAAGGGGCGGAAACAGCCATGTGCAATCTTTACCGGCACACGCGGGCGCAAGATGCGCTGCGAGAGATCTTCCGGGGCTTTTCTGTTGAGGATCGGTTGGGAAACCTGCCTTCACAGGAAAGGATCTATCCCAACGAGCTTGCACCCGTTCTGCGCCATGACGGACAGGAAGGGGACGGGCTGGAACTGGCAATGGCGCGATGGGGCTTGCCAAGCCCCAAGCAATTCCATTCCAAGAACGGCATCGACAAGGGCGTGACCAATATCCGCAACACGGGATCGCCGCACTGGCGGCGGTGGCTCAATCCGCGGTTCCGCTGCCTCGTGCCGTTGACCGCCTTTTCGGAGCCGGTTCACGGCGAAGGAAAAGCGTGGTTCACGCCTGCCGAGGACCGGCCGGCCTTTTTTGCCGGTCTGCACGTCCCGCAATGGACCTCGATCCGCAAGCTGAAGGATGGAGAAACGACTGATGATCTCTATGCCTTCCTGACCACCGAACCGAATGCGGAAGTGGCGAAGGTGCATCCGAAGGCGATGCCGGTGATCCTGACCAGCCCCGACGAATGGGACGCATGGCTGCATGAACCATGGAGCGTGGTGCAGGAGCTGCAACGTCCGTTGCCGGACGGTGCGCTGTCGATGGAGCTTGTGGCCGCCTGAGGAGCCACAAGCTTCACGGTTTTCCAAGGCCGCATGGCCGGTCATGGCGTAATCGAACGGCCTATCAAACGGCGAAGGTCGATGGAGCCTTGTGGGAAACCGATAGGAAGTGCCGCGCAGCGGCCCCGGCGCGGGCAGCGCCGGACGTGGCGCGTCGTGGGCCGGAAGGTCCAGGACGCGCCACGTCAACATGACACCTCGATCGCATGACCAGCCCGAACGCAAAAACCCGCCTCGCGGCGGGTCGGGCATAGAACGGGCAAAGGGGCGGGGTCAGTGGTCCCAATGCTCGCGGCCATACTTGCGGCCCATGATGCTGATACGGGCCTTGTCATCAATCGGGATAAGATCGCGCGTCCGGACCTCGCCCGCCTCGGTGATCGCATAGACGCTGCATGTCACGTCATCGGTGGAAAACCACGGGACCTGAAAGCGCCAGTTGCCGCGCCCTCCTTCGCGGCTCTGAAAGTATCCATGCCAGTTCCGGCATTCGTAGCAACCGGCCCACCAGATCGCGCCATGCGCGCCCTTGGGGATCGTGTCGGGAAATAGATCGTCCATCGCTTCGCCTCCGGTTTGCAGGGGCAGGGGGCGGGGTTCGCCCCCTGCCTGTCGCGCTTAGGCGGCCTTCAGCTCGGCCATGCGTTCCGTGAGCATCCACAAGGCGCGGTTCAGGTTGCGGTTCTGGTCGATGCCTGCAACCTCGCGCACGCTGCGGCGGCGCATGCGGCCGTTTTCATCGCGGGCGTATCCGGTCATGCCGCCCTTGATCGTGTTTTCCTGCACCACGTTGAACGCGGTCCAAAGATCTGTCCCGCGGTCAGCCGTGCGGCGCGGGCGAATGAAGCTCTCGGCCGATACGGGCGCGGCCTTGCCGCCGTCCTCGTGCGCGGCGGGGAAACGCAGGCTGTGCGCGGCTTCGGCCAGGATCGCGCGTTCCTCGTCCTGCAAGGTGATCGCGCGAAATTCCTTCACGCGCTCGGCAATCTCCGGGGCATCCTGCAGAACGCGATACGCGCCTTCGATGACTTCACCAACGGCATTGCCCGAATGACGCACCTTCACTTCGCTGAAGGTTTCGCCCGCCATCAGGCCATTGGAGCAAACAAAGCGGAAAAAGCCGGGAAGCATCTGATAGGCGCTGGTGCCGTCATTGGCGTTCACAAGGATGATCTCGAACGCCTCGCCGTCGCCGTTGGTGATGGAACGGTGGCGCAGACGCAGCATGTGCTTGGTAAACTCGGCCTTGCCCTCAATGCGGGTGCGGGCCTGCTGCGCCATGAAGGGCTCAAAGCCTTCGGCGCGAAGGTTGTTCAGCACGTCGATGGTCGGCACGGGGGCAAAGCGGGCGCTGCGGCTTTCGTGGGCCTCGGCGGCGAAGATGGACGGGACGCGGGCGCGCAAGGCATCGTCGGTCAACGCTTCGCCGCGACCATAGATCGAGCCGCCGTTGGTCATTCCGCGCATGAAGTTCTGATAACCCATAGTCTTTCCTTTCGTGTTGCGG
>NZ_NIPW01000008.1 GCF_002196855.1 Haematobacter genomosp. 1
AACTAACCAAAATCAGCCTCCGCCAAACCCGGCGGCAGTTCAGACTGCTACGCTGCCATAGGGCGACCGTTGTCTGGCCCGCGCCGATCGCCGCGACAGCGGCGATGGCGGTCTTCGGCCCGACCGGCATCGTTGAGAACTCCTCGATCTTATCCAGACGGCGTTCGGGCCTTATGTCCCAGCCGCACTGATCCGCCCGCCGACGAGCGATACCATGGTCGTTGACCCCATGCTCGCCGCGCGGAATCATGAACGCTTAACTGGCTGCTGACAAAGCATTCCGCCGTTATGCTGGCGCGGAGAGCTTCTCCACATTCTTGGATGGCCGCCCCGGAAACAGCAAGCTTTGGCGCGTGACCGGACTTTCTGGCTTTCAAAGCAAGATTAGGTAGGTGCCCAACTTATTCAGCAGCCTGCTTGGTCGTGTGGGCAAATGGATTCCGGTTATCGACGCTCTGTGATCCAAGGTCATCTCGACGTGGGAGAGAGCTTGCCGCGCAACCTGATTGCGCCGGACAAACTCCAGATGGTCGACAGCACCGTGATCCGCGCCCCTCATCATGGGGGGCGCAAAAGGGGAGCTCCGAAAGAGGCTCCTGGCCGTTCGAGCGGTCGGTTCACGAACAAGACCCACCTCCGCGTCAACGGTGCAGGCCTACCGAAGAGAACCGAGATAACGCCGGGGCAGGATCCCGACTACACCCGCTATGATATGGTGATGGCAGACAACCTGCCGCAGCCAGCCGTTCTGGTCGCGGACAGGGCTATGACGTCGCCGACAGGGTTATGACTCTGATGAATTCGGGACGATATCGAAAGCCGCAACGCTCTGCCGATGATACCCATGCGCAAGAACCGCAAGGTGCGCGACCATCCACACTTTGCGCAACAGGGTCGAGCGGTGCTTCAACAAGCTCAAGAATAGCTGTCTCGCCACGGAGGCTCGGGTAGAGATGTCCCAGGCGAGCATCGGCGGTGGGCCGTGAAGGCAGGTGCTGGCGAAGACGCCCGGGGGCAACGGTGAACGCTGCCGCCCGGCGTTACCGAATGAAACCGAAGTCTCCGCGCGATTATTCCCGGGCCACGCAGGGGAGCCGGTCCTGCCCACCCGCGACCGTGCCGTAGGTGTTGCAGCGACCCAGGCGTGCCGCGGGCGCAGCTGACAAGATGTTCGCAGCCGTGATGCCGTCTGGTGGTCTTGGCGCAACCGGCTCAGTATCGGCGACAGCCTTGGCGCTGCTGCATGTGCCGTGACGACCGTTCCCGCCGACGTTCGCACGCTCTGACCAGCGATTCCAATCCGCCGTGCGGCCCCCGATATAGTCTTTCATGGTCCTGCTGGCATGGTCCTGCCGGGGCTGGATCAAAGTTCCCGGAAGCCGCCTGAAGGCGGGAGTGGTCAACCGGAAACTGGCCGGGTCTTCACCGCTTCGCGATTGCCGGAGTTTGAACCCTGTCGGCGATGATCGACCGTCCCAATTCCTTGAGGATCTCGGCGTTGTGCTGGCCGAGAGCCGGAGCCGCTCTGACCACGGGCGCGACGGAGCCGAGGAACCGGACCGGCTGGGTGACAACGGGGATGCTTCCCACCGTGACATGCTCAGCGGTGGTCACCAGCCCCCGCGCTTTCGCATGGTCGCTCGCAACGACCTGATCGATCGACAGTATCGGGGATGCCGGAACGGTTGCCGCCTCCAGAATCGCGACGGCGCTTTCGACGGACCGTTCACGGGTCCAGCTTTCGATGATGGCCTTGAGTTCTGCCTCGTTCGCCTTTCTTGCGCCGTCTGTCGCGAAACGGCTGTCTTGAGCAAGACCCGGCTGCCCGATCGTCGCAGCAAGCCGGCCGAAGAGATTGTCGTTGGCGACTGCGATGATAAGGTGTCCATCCTCCGCGGCGAAGGTGTCGAGCGGAGCGCTGATCGGATGGGCATTGCCGATCCGGCCCGGCACCGTCCCGGCAAAGAGATATTGCGACAGGGCAGTGATCATCAGCGAGAACATGGAATCCATCATCGCGATGTCGAGGTGCTGTCCACGGCCATCGCGGTCGCGCCCGTGCAGGGCTGCGAGGATGGACCACACGGCCTGCAAGCCCGCGACCAGATCCCCAAGCGACTCGCCGACACGCGTTGGCTCGGCCCCTGCGGAGCCATTGACGCTCATCATGCCGCTCATAGCCTGGGCGATAATGTCGTAAGCGGCACGGTGCGCCAGCGGGCCTTCCTGGCCGAAACCGGAAATGCTCGCATAGACCAGACGCGGATTGAGGCCGCTCAGCGTCTCGTAGTCGATCCCCAGCCGCCGGGTTACGCCGGGGCGGAAGTTTTCGACCACGATGTCGCTGTTCCGCGCAAGTTCATGGGCGACGCGTCGATCATCCTCGCTCTTGAGGTCGAGGGTCAGGGACCGCTTGTTGCGGTTGATGAGCATGAAATAGGCGCTCTCCCCACCCACTTTCGGGGCGAAGTGGCGGGCATCATCCCCCTCCGGCCCTTCGACCTTGATCACGTCGGCTCCGGCATCGGCAAGGATCGCCGTGCAGAAAGGACCGGCCAGCATGCGCGAGAAATCGAGGATGCGGACGCCGGACAGGGGCAGCGGTAACTTATTCATTGGCTCGATCCTGATCAGGGTCGGAAACAGGTCCGCCGCTGACACGCGTTCACGATTCAGCTCCTTCCACGGCGGACGGAACCGGTGAGTATCGACCGGCAGGGATAAAAGGAGTGCATGCCCCGCGAAACTATTGAATTTTCATAGGCTGCATAAGGGTGGACTATACCGAAACGATGGTACCGTCCTCGGAGACGAACATTTCGAAATAGCGTTGCGCGACAGTGTGGAAGGCCTTTGCCGCTGGCGTCGCCGGCATGCGGGGTGAGGTTCCTATGATCAGGCGCTGGGGAGGCAGCTTTTCCTCAATCGGCCTGCAGACCAGCGGCTGGCCATCGTAGGAGTGGTCGCCATAGGGGCGCGTGACGAGAATGCTGACGCCGAGCCCGTTTGCCACCATGCCGCGCAGGGTCTCGAAAGACACGCAGCGCAGCAGGTTCTCGGGCATCGTGTCGGCGACGCGGAAGAGCGACAGGAAATAATCGCGGCTGTGCGGCAGGTCGATCAGCACGAAGGGCTCACGAGCGAGATCCTTCAGCGATACCGTTTCCGCCTGCGCCAGCTTGTGGCCAACAGGAAGCAGCGCATAGGGACGCAGCGAGACCAGCGGCACACGTGTCAGCTCGCCTGCGATATCGAGGTCGTAGAGAAGGGCGAGTTCGATGAGGCCATCCTCCAGATCGCGGTTGAGCCGGTCGAGATGCAATTCCCGCATCCGAACATGCACGTTGGGATGCGCTTCGGCAAAGGCCCGCAGGATCCCCGGCGCATAGACCGGCGCCATCGTCGAGAACACGCCGATCTCCAGATCGCCGGAGAGCGTGTCGCCGCCAGCATCCTCGACGGCATGGGCATGGGCGAGCAACTGCCGGACCTCGGCCAGTTTCCGCTGGCCGAACGGGGTCAGGTCCACGCCGCGCGCATGACGCCGGACAAAGAGCTTCTGGCCGAAGGTCTCCTCAAGCTGCTTGATCGCGACCGAGATCGCCGGCTGAGAGATGCGCAGCTTCTCGGACGCACGCGAGGTGCTGCCCGTCTCTGCCGTCGCGACGAAATAGGCGAGCTGGCTGAAGGTGAAGCGCATAATCCAGTCCTATACAGGCAATGAGAAACCAGTATTTTTATTAATTACCTTAATGAGTCAATCTCGGCATTCGTAGAGGCTTTGAGGACGAGATGGACGCCTTTTGTACCGATGACGACATGGCTCTCGGCGCGATGGTCGAGCGCTTCGCACGCGAACGGCTCGCGCCGGCCGCGCAAGGGATCGACGAGCAGCAGCGCTTTGCGGGCGAGCATCTTCCCGCCCTCGCGGAAATCGGGCTGACCGGGTTGAACCTGCCCGAGCGGCACGGCGGCGCCGGGGCCTCCCCGGTGGCGCTTTATCTGGCGGTGGAGGCTCTGGCCTCGGCCTGCGCCTCGACGACCTCGATGCTGACCGCTCACTATCTCGCGACCGATTCTATCCTGATCGGAGGCAGTGAGGAGCAGCGGGCACGTTTCCTTGTGGATGCGGCGGCCGGCACGAAGCTGGGTGCCTTCGGCCTGACCGAGCCGAAAGCCGGCTCGAACCCCACCGACATGACGACCCGGGCCACCCGGGAGGGAAGCGCCTATCGCCTCAACGGCACGAAGCATTTCATCTCGAATGCCGGGCATGCCGATTTCATCGTGGTCTATGCGATCACCGATCAGGCTGCGGGCGCACGCGGCATCTCCGCCTTTGTCGTCGAGCGCGGCATATCCGGGCTGTCGGTCGGTCCCGCGGAGCCGACCATGGGGCTGCGCGGCGGCCATGTCTTCGAGGTCTCGTTCGATGGCTGTCTCGTGCCGGAGGAGAACCGGCTGGGCGAGGAAGGGAGCGGTTTCCGCACGGCCATGAAGGTGCTGGACAACGGGCGTATCGAGGTCACCGCGACCTGCACCGGTATCGCCCGCGCGGCCGTGGAGGCAGCCGTTTCCTGGGCCAAGCAGCGGGAGATCGACGGTGCGCCGATCGCCCGCTTCCAGGGCCTGCAATGGATGCTGGCCGACATGGCGGTTGACCTGGACGCGTCGCGCCTTCTCGGCCTGCGGGCCGCACAGCTGCGGGCGCAAGGCCAGCGCTTCTCGGCGGAGGCGGCCCGCGCCAAGCTGCATGCATCCGAAATGGCTGGCCGCGTGACCGACAAGGCGCTGCAGATCCATGGTGGATACGGCTATTCGCGGCACATGCCGCTGGAGCGTTATGCCCGCGACGCGCGCATCATGCGGATCTATGAGGGCTCCTCGGAAATCCAGCGGAACATCATCGCCCGCAATCTCCTCGCGTGAGAGGAACGGGGCAGAGCAAGGGGCATTCGTCAGATGCTCTGCCCCGCGGGCACTTGGCGCGGAAGCAAGATTTTCGGGTGAAGGCAGGCTGCGGTCTGGGAGCGGTGCAGGGGGCGGATTTCGAACTCGTCCCCGATGAGCAGCCTCCGGTTCAGCTCCCTCGCTGACGCCTTGATGCCGCGATCAGCAGCCCGAAGACGTCGTAGATCAGGATGGCAAGGCAGCTTGTCAGCACTCCGCCCTGCACCACGAAGGCAAGGTTGTTCGAGGTCAGCCCCGCGATGATCACTTCCCCCAGACTGCGCGCTGCGACGGTCGATCCGATGGTGGCGGTCGAAAGAGCGATGACGGTGGAGATCCGGATGCCCTCCAAGATCAGCGGCAGGGCAAGCGGGAGTTCCACCCGGCGGATTGTCTGCGCCGCAGTCATGCCGACCGCTTTGGCGGAGAGTTCCACGTCTTCGGGAATACCGCGCAGCCCGGCCAGGGCGTTCTCGAAGATCGGGAGCAACCCGTAGAGAAACAGCGCAAGGACCGTGGGCCAGCTGCCGAACCCGAGGAGCGGCACCGACAGCGCCAAAACCGCGACCGGCGGAAAGGTCTGGCCAAGATTTGCGAGGGTGCGCGACAGCGGCAGGAATTCCGCCCCCGAAGGCCGTGAGACCAGAACCGCCAGCACCACACCGATAATGGCGGAGGGGACAATCGCCATGCCCACCATGAGCAGATGCCATCCCGTCAGGCTGGACAAGGTCGCACGGTCGTAGATGACCGGCGCGCCGGTCGGGGCGAGCGGGCGCAACACCGGCTCCAACAGGGTTGGGGCCAGAAGGAGAACGGCAACGATCCCGAGCGGCAGAAGCCAGCGCAGCGCTGTCATCCCGGGGCCTGTCTGCCGGCCGCCAGAATATCGGCCCGCTCGATGATGCCAAGGCGCCGACCCTCCGCGCTCACCACCATGAGACGGTCGCGTCCGGTCCAGATCATTTCCGAGAGCGCATCGGAAAGCGAGGCGGTATCGAGGACCGGATTTCCCTCCACCGCTTCCCCGGCGGGCCGGACATGCGGCCCGACGGGGCTGAGCGCCAGCATTTGCAGGGCGCGGCCCTCGTCGCCGACAAGCTCGGCCACGAAGGGCGTGGCGGGATTGCGGACGATTTCTCCCGGCGGGGCGCATTGCTCGAAACGGCCATTGTGCATCACCGCGATGGAGTCTCCCAGACGAAGAGCCTCGTTCATGTCATGCGTCACGAGGACGATCGTGGTGCCCAGCCTGCGCTGAATCTCCGCAAGATCGCGCTGTGCCTGACGGCGGATCACCGGATCGAGCGCGCCGAAAGGCTCGTCCATGAGCAGCACATGCGGACGCGCGGCAAGCGCCCGCGCCACGCCGATCCGCTGAGCCTGCCCGCCCGAAAGCTGGTGCGGATAGCGGGGGCCGATCTCCCGTGGGTCGAGTTGCAGCAGCTCCAGCAGCTCCGCGACCCGCGCGGTGATCCTGGCCTCCGGCCAGCCGAGCAGCGCGGGGACAGTGGCGATATTGCGCGCCGCGGTCCAATGCGGGAACAGGCCGTTGCCCTGAATGACGTAGCCGATGCTCCGCCGCAGCTCCACGGCCGGCAGATCCTGCACATCCGTGCCGTTGATCCGAACGGTGCCCGACGTAGGTTCGATCAGCCGGTTGATCATCCGCAACAGCGTCGTCTTGCCCGAGCCGGAGGTTCCGACAATCGCCGTGATCGTGTCGGAGGCAAAGCTGGCGGTTACCTCGGTCACCACGTTGTGGCCGTCATAGGCCTTGGTGAGGGCGTCGATCACGATCATCGGGACTGCACCCGGAAAAAGGCGATCATCAGATCCATGATTGCGGATGTCAGAAAGGCCAGCGCCACCGTGGGCAGCACGCCCAAAAGGATCAGGTCCGTCGCCGTCTGGCCGATGCCCTGAAATATGAAAGTCCCGAAACCTCCCGAACCGATCAGCGCGCCGACCGTTGCGAGGCCGATGTTCTGAACCAGCACGATCCGCGCCCCGGCCAGGATCACTGGCAATGCCAGGGGTATGTCCACAAGGCGGCGGCGTTCGGCCCGGGTCATGCCCATGCCCGTCGCGGCTTCCGTGACAGCGCGGGGAACCCCGTCCAGACCAGCGACGGTGTTGGCGACGATGGGCAGCAGCGCATACAGAAACAGCGCGATCAGCGCGGGTGCCATCCCGATCCCCCGGATCCCCAATCCGGCAGCACCGGGCAGGTTTGCCGCGATCCAGGCCAAAGGCAGGATGAGCATTCCAAAGAGCGCGATGGAGGGGATGGTCTGGATCATCGTCAAGAGGTTCATCACGGCGTCCCGAAGGGCGGGCCGCCGCTGGATGAGCATGCCCGTCGGCACGCCCGCGACAAGCGCGGCAGCGAAAGAGCCGAACGCCAGCGTCAGGTGATCGATGAGTGCCCTGTGGAACGCGCTCGCCCTGCCACGATATTCCGCTGCAATCGACAGATCGGCAAGCACTCCCGAGCGCAGCAGAACTGCAATCGCGGCAACGGTGCCGATCAGCAGCAGCGCCTTTGTCCCATTGGTTATACGCGCGCGCGAGACGGTTTCGACCATCAGCAGGACCAGTGCGCCGAACGCCAGCCAGAAGCCCAGCCCGGGTGAGGCGCGCGCGGCGGGTGGCGCCTGGCTCAACAGACCAGAGGCGGCATGGCCCAGCAGAACGAAGAGCCCGGCCAGCGCAAGAGCCAGTAGCAGGCCCCGAAGCCAGGGCCGCCGCTCCACCAGCAATATGACCGCCAGCAGCAGCGTCATCGCCGCGATCCCACCGGCCCATAGCGGCCCGAACAGCTCAACCAAAGTTTGCCCTTCCTGCGCGGCGATCCGATTGGCGCGGAAGCTGAGCACGGGCAGAGCCAGCGCCGCCAGCAGCGGCACGGCCAGCACGACAGTCAGCCGGTCCATCCGCGACATCAGTCGAGTAGTCCGGCATCCGTCAGATAGGTGCGCGCGACATCGGCGGCTGGGATGCCCTCGACCTGCACCTGCCCGTTCAGGTGCTGCAGCGTCTTCAGATCCAGCCCGGCAAACGCCGGTTTCAGGAGGTCGGCGATCTGCGGATATTCGGCAAGGACGCTGGCCCGTATATTGGGTGACGGCTGATAGACCGGCTGAACATTCTTGTCATCCTCAAGCACCGTAAGGCCCGAAAAGGCGATGGCGCCATCGGTGCCATAGACCATCGCGGCATTGGCACCGCTGGTCTGGTTGGCTGCCGCCTGAATGGTGGCCGCCGTATCGCCGCCCGAGAGAACGATCAGCTGATCCTGCCCAAGCCTGAAGCCATAGCTGGTCTGAAATGCGGGCAGTGCCGGGGCCGAGTTGACGAATTCAGCCGAAGCGGCAAGCTTGACCGCACCGCCCCCCGATACCCATGAACCGAAGTCGGATAGAGTGGCGATGCCTGCTGGCT
Organism: Haematobacter genomosp. 1; assembly: GCF_002196855.1. Classification (GTDB taxonomy): domain Bacteria; phylum Pseudomonadota; class Alphaproteobacteria; order Rhodobacterales; family Rhodobacteraceae; genus Haematobacter. The sequence continues at coordinate 8,395 of NZ_NIPW01000008.1, forward strand.
CTGCCACATCGGTGCGCAGCGCAACGCCCCAGGTGTTGTTGGCGGGTGCGGGCGTCAACCAGACGATGTCATTGGCTTCCAGGTCCAGCTTCCGCACCGTTTCATAGGCAGCGGCGGCATCCTGCCAGATCGGTTTGTCGGCGAGGTTGAAGAAGAACGCGCCGTTCCCGGTATATTCGGGATAGATATCGATCTCTCCGGCGATGATCGCCTCACGCACAATGGGCGTCGCGCCGAGCTGGATGCGGTCTTGCGTAGGGATGCCGGCATGATCCAGCACCTGTAGAATGATCTGCCCCAGCACACCTCCTTCGGTGTCGATCTTGGATGACACCACAACCTGAGCATTTGCGGCCCCAAGGCAGCCGATCACAGCCGCGACCGAAAACAATGCGAGTTTCGACATGTCGGTTCCCTTCATGACGGATCGGCGCCCCCGTGACGCCTCTTTCTAGGAACGGCGGAATTGGCGGTTCGGTTCAGCGCCGCAGGACTTTGCCCCCGGAACGTATCCGCATGGCACCACAGGTCTTGCCTCGGGCGCAAGGCCCGTAGTGCCAGTCCGGCTGCAACTGGCCCGTTGCCATGCCGACACAACGGGCCGCCATGCCGAACCCCGGTGCCTTGGTGACCGAGTGGGAGCAAGGGTTCGCAAGTAGGGTCGGCCGCTGCCCGAACCGCATGTGACTGCCCGCGTGGCGAAACCGTTACTTCGGGAACCCGTCGCAAGCGCACTGGGACGGGTATGCTATGCCCATGGTGGAGGGCCTGTCCGGCCATGTGCCAGACTTTCAGCCCTTGGATCTGATGACGCTGCTTTACGGGTGCCGCTCCTTATTGGCGTGGTGAAGTGCGGGTATCTCGCCGCCTCCATTGATCGCGCCGATCCTCCTTGTCGCACTGTCCCTGATGGGAACAGGCCCGCCGATGCGGGTGCTGCTGGCCGACGGCCTGGTGTGCAATCTTCGGGAGGACCTTCTCTCGCCAGTCAGCCGCACTCTCCCCCCGGCTCCGCGCCATCGACATCGGTCCGGGCAGCGCCGCGGCTTACCTCACCGGGCGGCGGAGCGATGGCGCAATTGCCGCCGCACCCGTTGCCGATGCGCCGATCAGCAGGCTCCTTCCGGTCGGGACAAAGGGCCGGGCTGGCGGAATGCTCTCCCCGACCAGCGCCCTGCCGAAACCGGGTGAGGTGCCATGCCGCTCCCCTGGCAGGCTGCTGAAAAAGCCCTGAAGTGTCATGCCTATCTGTCGGAAATCGGAAAATCAGCCCGGAAACGCCCGGAAGTATATGGATTTCCGGCTGTATTTCGTCAGATGAGGAACGATTTCCGCTCCAACACAGGCCAAAAAGCCTTTTTCAGCAGCCTGCTACGCAGCCCCGGAGTGGAATACCTCCGCTTTCAAACCGCCATCAGGGTCAGGATCTTCAGTGCGCCGATCTTTGCCCCCAGCGGGATCGCGTTCAGATCGACCTTGAATTCCGGGTTATGGGCCGCGAAGGGCACCTGCTTTCCCTGCGCGATGGCTTCTGCAAAGAGCGCCGGATCGGCGACGCCCACCGCCGTGAAGGACACCGGCACTTCGGTATGGGGGCCGCGCAGCAGATGGGCATCCTCGGACCCCGTCGCGGGCGGGAATTCCGACACCACGGCCTTGTCCCCCAGAAGTGCCTTAAGCGTCGGCAGCATCCGGTCTGCCAGTGCATCGTCGTTCACCAGCTGCGGCGAATAGCCCGTCATCACCATGGTCGGCATCTTGTCGTCCGACATGCCATAGGTGCGCGCCAACCCTTCGTTGATCGACTTGATCCCGCGGATCATCAGGTTGCGCGTATCCTCGGAAAAGAAACGCAGGTTCAGCTTCAGCAGCGCCGATTCCGGGATGACGTTGTTGTCCGTCCCCGCCTGGATCGAGCCTACCGTCAGCACGGCGGTTGCCAGCGGCGGCACCACGCGCGAGATGATGATCTGGTATTCGGCGACCGCCATCGCCGCCATGACCACCGGATCCTTGGCCAGTTGCGGGGTCGAGCCATGGCCGCCGATGCCGAAGAAGGTCACGTCGATCTGATCGGTGCCCGCCATGACCGGCCCGCCCCGCGCGCCCGCGATACCCGTCGGCACCGGCGCGGTGTGGAGCGCCAGCAGATAGTCGGGTTTGGGCATGTTGTGCCTGGAATAAAGCCCGTCATCGACCATCGCCTGCGCCCCCATGATCGGCTCCTCGGCGGGCTGGCCGACGAAGATCAGCGTGCCGCGCCAGGTGTCTTTCGCCTCCGCCATCGCCTTTGCCGCGCCCAGCATCCAGGTCACATGCGCATCATGGCCGCACATGTGGGCCACCGGCACCTCGACCCCGTCCTCGCGCTTCACCCGCACCTTCGAGGCATAGTCGAAACCGGAGTTTTCCTCGACCGCATTGGCGTCCATGTCGGCGCGGTACATCACTACCGGACCATCGCCGTTGCGCAGGATCCCGGTGACGCCGGTGACGCCGATCCCGGTCGTGACCTCATAGCCGAGCGTGCCAAGCTCATCCGCGACGATCTTCGCGGTGCGCATCTCCATGAAGCCCAGTTCCGGGTTCTGGTGGATGTCCTTGAAGATGCCGACAAGACGTGGTCCGTCGCCGTCGATCGCCGTCTTGATCCTGTCCGCCAGTTCCGGCGTCACTTTTGTGGCCGGGACGGGGGCCTGTTGCGCCGCCGCCTCTCCTGTCAGCGATGCCAGCACCATCGGTGCCGCCGCAACCGCCGTTCCGGCCATCAGCACCTCGCGCCGTGACAGGGCCAGACCGCTGGCATCATCCTCCGGGCAGACGCAACCATTGGTGAATTTCTGCGCGCGGTATTTTCGCCCCAGATCATGTGCCATGGCGAATGCTCTCCTCTTCGCTGAGCGGAATTCTTTTGGTCTCCAGCAACTGGAACTCTGCGGCACAGCTTTCCCAGCCAAGCCGCAAACGGCCCGCGTCAAGGTCTCTGCCTATCACGACCAGCCGACTTTCGCGCGGCGCATCGTGGCCCCATGCCGTGCCCGAGGCGCCGTCGAGCAGCATATGCACCCCTTGCAGCTGATAGCGGTGCGGGTCGCCGGCAAAGGCCAGGATGCCCTTGATGCGCCAGAGCCGTTCGCTGTCGGTCGCAGTCATCGCCTGAATCCACGTCAGGAACCTGCGATGGTCGAGCTCCCCGCCGCGCAGGGCCAGCGTGGAGACATCCGACCGGTGATGGTGATGATCCCCGCCGCAGTCGTGGCCGCAATCATGCCCGCACTCCGGGCCGTGAACATGCGGCGTCTGCGGGGCCCGGTGCACGCCCAGCCGATGCAGCGGCGCCAGCACGATATCCAGATCCGCCGCATTTCCTTGCGCCAAGCGCAAGGGCGCCTCCGGGTTGATCGCCGCGATGGCTGCGATGGCATCGGCCCGCGTCCCGCTGCCGCACTGGTCGGCGCGGGTCAGCAGGATCGCATCGGCAAAGGCGATCTGACGCGACGCCTCCGGGCTGCGGACGATCTGGCGCGTCAGGTGGACCGCATCGGCAAGGGTCACGATCCTGTCGAGCCGCGCCAGCCGCACGAGGGCCGGGTCGATCATGAAGCTCTGCGCCACCGGCCCCGGATCGGCCAGCCCGGTGCTCTCAACCAGGATCGCGTCGGGAGGCGGCTGCAGCGCGGCCAGCTCGCCCACCGTATCGCGCAGATCGCCCCGCACGGTGCAGCAGATGCAGCCATTGGCCAGCTGCCGCAGTTCTTCATCGCCGTGAACGATCAAATCCCCGTCGATGCCGATCTCTCCAATTTCATTGACGATCACCGCGAAACGCCGCCCCGTCCGGGCCGACAGAATGCGGTTGAGAAATGTCGTCTTGCCCGCGCCCAGAAAGCCGGTCAGCAGGATCACGGGGATGCGCTTATCCGATGGGCCGGATTGCAGCAGGTCGCCTTCGGGCGGATGGGGCCGGGTATCGGTCATGGTGTCTTCGCCAGCAGGATCACCACTGCACGAGGTCCCTCGGCCATAGTCCCGGAGGGCTTCCGCTCCATCGCGGCGCGCGGACGGTCCATGTCGGCAGAGGGGGGCTTTCCAAACCAAATCTCCACACACTCCCGCCGCAGGACCAGTGAAGCGCCTGGGCCTCCCCATGGGCCTCCCGGTGCCGCCGACAGGGTCATTCTTCATCCCTTCCAACCCGCTTTGCAAGCGGTGGATGGTCCGGCGATAGCCGATCGCATCTGCCACCCGCTCGCGTTTGGCGGAGAGTGCTTCCGCTTTCATTCGTCGTGAGCGGAAACACGGTCATTCTGGCCGCTCGGCCGGTGTAAATCCCCGTCCGGGGCCGTCGCCCGGGATGGATGGCCATGCCGCGTATCGCGCGCGCAGTGAAGGCCGAACGCTGGAGGCGTGACGGTCACCGCGCCAGTCTGTCTCGGGCGCGAGCAGCTTGACGGAGTATCGGCAAGCGCGACACAAAGGATCCTTGTTTCCCCTGACAGCCCTCCGGCAGCTCAATCGGCTGCCCCATCGCACCAGGCGCTCGATTAGCAGGCTGCTGAAAGGCTCTTTGGCCTGTGTCGGAGTGGAAATCGTTCGCCATCTGACCAATTCCAGCCGGGAATCTATACGGGCGTTTCCGGGCCGATTTTCCGATTTCCGGCACATAGGCATGACACTTCAGGACTTTTTCAGCAGTCTGTTAGGTGCCGCGCCCACGGTGGTCATCGGTACGTAGCCAAGATGTTAACGTAGAAGCAGGGTGGCCGTGCTCGATATTCTGCGTTTGTCCGTCCTCTGACTATCGCAGCGAATGCGCACTTGGGCGGAAGCCTACAGGGCATCGAGGGAAGGCGCCTGTCGGGATAACCGGCGCCCTCATTGCCTGAGATCTCGCGCCGCTTGGAGGATAAGGGCCGTGCGAGAGGGAGCGGGCACGGCGCAAGCCTATGATGAACGGCCCATAACGTGTGTGCCATCGCAAGGCACGGTCCGCCGACATAGACATGAGGGGCGATGCAGGCAGGGGCCTGCGCGGCGTCCGCAAGGGGTTTCGCCCTTCGGCGGCATGGAGCGGCCATGAAGAACGCCTTTATCCTTACCGCGAAAGGAGGATGCATATCGTCGGAATTCTAAAAGAAGCGATTCCGGCAGAAGCAGATCGCGAGCGTCGAGGGCGACGGGGGCGTTGCAGCGAATTCCGGGGGAGCGGCGTCCGGGCCCTGCGCGAACCGATCAGCAGTGAGCGGCAGACCTCAAGCGTTTCGTTGCAGGACATCGGTGCGTTGCGCGGCAGGAGCGGACGCCTTCCTTCGGCCGGGTTTCCATTCCCGCCGGAGAGGCGAATAGCGCACCGGAGGGCCTTTCCGGAACCCGATGCCAACCTTGCAGGTGTTGAATACCGGCGGCCAAGATGCTGCTGAGTGGAACGGCAGCCTCTGAAGGGCGGAAAAGATCGTGCCAACTTCCCGCCTCGGGAACGGTGCTAGGGCGATCAGTCACGACCCGGGAATCCTGCCGACCCCCTGCGTTGCGCCGCTTCATGGCCCCAAAACCGGTGATGGCGGCCGCCGCGCGCGGGGAATTGACTTCCGGCGCGGCGGGCGCGCCTGCGATCAGCGGTCCATGATCGCCACCGCGCGGCACCACCCGGCAGAGGCTTTCTCGATCTTCACCGGAAAGCAGCTTATGGTGAAACCGGTCGGCGGCAGGGCTTCGAGGTTGTGGAGCTTTTCGATGTGGCAATATCCGGTGTGCCGCCCCGCCTTGTGCCCTTCCCAGATGAGCGAGGCATCCCCCGTCCGGGCGAATTTCCGGGCGGTGTGGACGAAGGGCGCGTCCCAGCTCCATCCGTCCGTCCCCGTGACCCGGACGCCGCGGTCGAGCAGATACATCGTCGCCTCATACCCCATGCCGCATCCGCTGCTGACATAGTCCGGCGCGCCGAATTTCGCCCCCGCCGCGGTGTTGATCACCACGATGTCGAAGGGCTGCACGTCATGGCCGATGCGGGCCAGCTCCGCCTCCACCTCCGCGGCGGTGACGACATGGCCGTCGGGCAGATGGCGGAAGTCGAGCTTCACCCCCGGCCGGAAACACCAGTCAAGCGGGATGTCGTCGATGCGCAGCGACGGCTTTCCACGGTCCTGGGTGGGGTGGTAGTGCCAGGGCGCGTCGAGATGCGTGCCGTTGTGGGTGGAAAGCGTGACACGTTCCACGGCCCAGCCCTCGCCATCGGGCAGCTGGTCCGCCGTCAGGCCGGGGAAATGGCCGAGGATGGAGGGCAGGCTCGCCCGGTGGTCGATATACTCCACGCGCGGGTCGTTGCCGGGCGGATCGGCGGGGATGTCATTGGCGATCGGCACCGAAAGGTCGATGATCGTGCTCATGCGCGTTCCTCCTGTTGCACGGCGATGCGGTTGCGCAGCACGCCGATCCCCTCCACCTCCAGTTCGATCACGTCGCCGTCGGAGAGGAACCAGCCGTTTTCCAGACCGCAGCCGTTACCCACCGTGCCGGAGCCGAGGAATTCGCCGGGATGCACCCATTCGTCCTGGCTCACATGGGCGAGGATTTCCTCGAAGCTGAACAGCATCCCCTTGCTCACGCTGTCGCAGACGGTGCGCCCGTTGATCCGGGCGGTCATACGCAGCGCATAGGGGTCGGTGATCTCGTCGCGCGTCACGATCCAAGGGCCGAGCGCGTTGGAATTCTCGAAGCTCTTGCCCTTCGACGGGCCAAGACGGCCCTGCATCTCCTGCATCTGCTGATCGCGGGCGGAGAAATCGTTGAAGATCGTGTAGCCGAAGATATGCTCGCGCGCGTCCTGTGCCCGGATGTTCCGCCCCTTGCGCCCCGTCACGATGCCGAATTCCAGCTCGTAATCCATCACCCGGCTGTAGCGCGGCCAGACAACGGTTGTCTCAGGCCCTGTCACGGCAAGGCGGTTGGTAAAATAGAAGATCGGCATCCGGCTGTAGATCTCGGGCAGCTCCGGCAGCACGCGGTCCATGATCCGCGCGACCTCCGCTTCGTCGCCCGCCCTGCGGGCCTCGGCCAGTGCCCGACCCTTGCCGGACCCGGATTGCGCGATGTGAACGGGAAAGGACATGCCGTCGCGCATCTGCCGCGGCTCCGGGAGCGGCGCCAGCAGCGCGGCCCCCTCCAGCGGCAGTATCACCGACGGGTCGGTTCCCCGTGCCGCCACGCGCTCCCGCGCCGCGTCCAGCCCCGCATCGCCCGCGTCGATAAGGGTGAGCATGGAGGCGAACATCGCCTGCTCCCTCTCCCCTTCCGCCGCCGCGGCAAGGTCGAGGATGGTCCCCGCCTGCGTATCGACGACACCGATCCGCGCGCGGTCCTCCGCCCGGTAAGTGGCAAGCTTCATTACGATCCCCCCTTGCTGCATCCGCCTTGACATGATGCACAATTATCAGGATTGTCGATAAAATGCGGTGGAGTCAACGGGAGGGTTGCCTCCGCATGTCCTTGGGGGAGGGGATATGAAACAGCGTTACTCGCTTGTCCTTGTGACAGGTCTGGCCGCGGTGCTGGCAACGGGCGCTCTGGCAGAGAAGATCCATGTGGGCTGCACCGCCTCAGCCGATTGCGGCACCGCAATGATCGCCGTGGACAAGGGCATTTTCGAAAAACACGGGCTCGACGTGGAGATGACGCGGATCGGGCTCAACTCCAATATTCCGCCGGCGCTGCTTTCGGGATCGCTGGAGATTGGCGGGCCGACGTCATCGGTCTTCCTGCAGGCGGTGGATGGGGGACTTGATCTCGTCGCCATCGCCGGGGCCAGCCGGATGCACGAGGCGACGAACAACGGAACCCTCGCCATCGTGCGGGAAGGCGTGGTGATCGAAAAGGCGCAGGATTTCGTCGGCAAGAAGGTCGGCGTGCCGGGCTTCGGCGCCTATATCCACATCCTGTTCAACCGTTACCTGATGGAAAACGGCGTGGATCCGGCCGATGTGAACATGGTGGAAACCACCTTTCCTTCGATGCCGGATGTTCTGCGCAACGGGGCGGTGGATGCGGTGCTCACCGGAGGGCCAACGGTGCAGCGCATCCTGTCGGCGGGCTACGGGCATGAGGGGCCGCGCTTCATCGCCGAACTGGGCGGCTCGGCGCCGATCATCTTCTATGCCTCCACCCGCGACTGGGCGGAGAAGAACCCGGAGGCTGTGAAAAAATTCCGCGCCGCCATCGAGGAAGCTGCGGCTCTCGCCGCGACGGACAGCGATGCGGTGGTGGCTTCGGTGGCCAAATTCACCGAGCAGGCGCCGGATCTGGTCCGGGCCACCGCGCCATCCAAATACGACGCCACTCTCACGGCGGAGGATTTGGGTTGGTGGCTCGACCTGATGAAAGCGCAGGGGTTGCTGCAGGGCAATGTGGACCCCGCAACGGCCATCGCGCCCTGAGTTGAAGCCTTGCAGGACACCGACCCGGCCCCTGAACAGACCCTGGCGGAGCGCGCGGCTCTCCGCCTGCGGGCGGGTATCCTGTCGGGCAGCCTGCAGCCGGGCGAAAGGCTGGGCGTGGTGGGGATCGCCCGGCAGTTCGGCGTCGGCACCACCCCGGTGAGGGAGGGCCTGTCGCGGCTGGTCTCGCAGGGGCTGGTGGTCGCCATCGGCCGGCGCGGCTTTCGCGTCAGCGAGATCAGCCGCGCGGATCTGGCCGATCTCACCCGCCTGCGCGCGCTCGTGGAGGTGGAGGGGCTGCGCCTTGCGATGGAGCGCGGGGACGACGCGTGGGAGGCAGGGATCCTCTCCGCGCTGCACCGGTTGAAGGCGCTGGTGCGCCGGGCGGGCATGGAGGCGCTGGAAGGCACGCCGGACTATGACGTGCTGCACAAGGCGTTCCATATGGCGCTGCTATCCGCCTGCGGGTCGCCCCGGCTGATGGAGAGCGCCTCGGCGCTCTACGATCAGGCTTACCGCTACCGTCGACTGATGCTGCGCCGGCTCACCGATCCCGATCATTTCGGATCGGTGCATGACACCCTGGCGCAGGCGGCGATCGCCCGCGATCATGCCTTCGCCGCGCCGCTTCTGGTGCGCCATCTCGAAACCACGCTGTGCTACGTCTACCCCGACGAGGGCGGTTGACAACAATGGGTGCAAAGTGAGCGCAGAGGTCAAACTCGCCTTCGACAGGGCCTCCCTCGCCTTTGGCGCAAAGGAAATCCTGCGGAATATCTCCTTCACCGTCCCGGCGGGACAGTTCCTGTGCATCATCGGCGCATCCGGTTGCGGCAAGACCACCGCCCTGCGGCTGGCTGGCGGGCTCTATACCCCGACAAGGGGAGAGGTCCGGCTGGATGGCGCGCCGATGCGCGGCCCGCGCGCCGATGTCGCCATCGTCTTTCAGGATTACGGGCGGGCGCTGCTGCCGTGGCGGACGGCGGCGGGCAACGTATCGCTGGCGCTGGAGGCCGCGGGTACGCCGCGGGCGGGCCGGGCGGCGCGGATCGAGGAATTGCTGGTTCTCGTCGGCCTTGCGGGGCAGGAGAAGAAATTTCCCTCCGAAATGTCGGGAGGGATGCAGCAGCGCTTGCAGATTGCCCGCTGTCTTGCACAGAACCCCTCCGTGCTGCTGATGGACGAACCCTTCGGTGCGCTGGATGCGATGACACGGCAGGGCTTGCAGGACGAGGTGCTGGACCTCGTCTCCCGCACCGGCACCACCGTGGTCTTCGTGACGCATGATCTGGAGGAGGCGATCTATCTGGGCGACCGGGTCATCGGCCTCCTGCCGCATCCGGGGCGGGTGGGCATCGACGTGCCGGTGCGGCTGGCGCGTCCGCGCAGCCAGTTGGAGACGCGGGAGGAGCCGGAGTTCCTGAGGCTGCGGCGGGAACTGTTCGATTTCATCCGCGAGTCGGAGGCATGAGAGCGGGCTGGACCGGCGCGATCCTGCCCGTCGCCGCGCTGGCGGGGCTGGAGTTCTGGCTCCGCAGCGGCGGCATCGTCAGCGACACATTAGCCCCGCCGAGCGCGGTGGCCGCGGCCCTGCTGGGCGCGCTCGGCGACGGTTCCATCCTGCGGGCGACCGGAGAGACCCTGGCGGGCGCCTTTGGCGGGCTGTTCGTGGGTGGCACGCTGGGCCTGCTGGCGGGGATCCTCTTCGCCGTCGTGCCCCGGCTCGACCGGGCGATGGAGGTGACGATCGAGGCGATCCGCCCGATACCGTCGGTGGCCCTCCTGCCGATCGCGCTCATGATCTTCGGCTTTGGCTACGGGATGGAATTCGCCATCGTCGGGAAGTCCTGCTTCTTCCTGATGCTGATCCTGACGCGGGCGGCGGTGCGCGGGGTGGAGCCGCGCCTGCGGGAGGTGGCGCGCGCGCTCCGCCTCTCGCGCAGCGCGACCATCGGCAAGATCATTCTGCCCGCCATCCTGCCGCGGCTTTTCGTGGCCTTCCGGCTGGCGGCGAGCCTTGCGCTCGTCATCTCCATCACTATCGAGATCGCGGTCAATCCGCAGGGGCTGGGCTACGGGATCATGACCGCCCGGCAGGCGCTGCGGCCGGAACTTATGCTGGCCTATTTCCTGTGGATCGGCTTCGTGGGGCTTGCTCTCAACGGGCTGCTGCTTCTCGCCCAGCGGAACCTGTTCGGCCGCGCCGCGCTGGTGGAGGCGAGGGGATGATGGCGCTGCCGCATCGGTTCGGCGACCGGATCCTGAGCTTTGCGGTGGCCGCGGGCGTGGTCTGGATCTGGTATCTCGTCTCGGCCTCCGGCATCATCTCGCCGCTGTTCCTGCCGGGGCCGGAGCGGGCCTGGGCCTCGCTGGTCAAGGGGTTCCAGAACGGTACGCTGGTGCGGCAGACGATGGGCACGCTCCAGCACATGTTTTTCGGCTGGCTGGTGGCGTCGATCCTTGGCGTGGTGCTCGGCTCCGCCATCGGCATGTCGCGCGCGGCACGCGCCGCCGCCATGCCGACGCTGGAATTCCTGCGTCCGCTCCCCGCCTCCGCCGTCATCCCGCTTGCCATCGCCTTCCTGGGTCTGTCGAATTCCATGGCGACCTTCGTGATCGCCTTCGGGACGATCTGGCCGATGCTGCTGTCCACGATCCACGGCTTCGCGACGGTGGAGCCACGGCTCTACGAGGTGGCGCGCGTGCTGAACCTCTCCCGCATGGAGACGATCCGCAAGATCGTGCTGCCCTCGGCGCTGCCCGACATCCTGGCGGGGATGCGGATCAGCGTGACCGGGGCGCTGATCCTCTCCGTGGTCTGCGAGATGATCGGCGGGCTGGAGGGGCTGGGGCATTACATCATGGTCTCGGCCCGGCTCTACCGCTCCCCGGATCTCTTTGCGGGGGTGATCATTCTCGGGGCCATCGGCTACGTATCCTCTACCCTCGTTAGCCTTGCCGAGGCCCGCCTCCTGCGCTGGCGGGAGCGGGGGCACTGATCGCCGGACAGCAGGCTGTCAGCGTCGGACTGACAACCGGACGCAGGTTCGTCGTGTGCGAGTTCGTGATCTTGTTGTCCGCTTCCGCATGGGCTGATCCGCATTGTCTGTCCACATTGCTTGAAGGAACCGGCGATCTCCGCACCTTCTTCGCGAAAGCCTGACGGAACGTTCGCTACTCCGGCGCGGCTTCGCCCTGTCGCCGGGTGATACCGGTTCGCCCTATCCCGTCCGGTAGAAATACCGACCAGCGGCGCCCGGACAGGGCTGGCCCGCAGCAAGGTTGAGGGCGTCGATCCCTTCGGGCGGGCTGGAAACCGCCACGTCCAGCGCAACAGCCAGATGCCCCCTCACCGATCTGCCTTTATCGCGCACTTTGGTGTTGACCCTTCAGAGGGATCTTTACTCATCGGTTCAAGAAATCATGGGGTTAAGCGAAATCCTTACGGGGGTCGGTCCGCATGCGGTCAGCCGATCCCGGATCGCCTCCTCTGCGCTACCGGATCCCGTGATGCAAGGACGTCATCTCCAGCTACACGACGGGGGCTGGAGGTTGCGCCAGCATTCAGGTGCCCGCCATGGCTCGTGCAGTCCTGTCTTTCACGACTTGCGACCCACCAGTGACGGCGGGCGGTGCCGATAATCTTCGTCCCTGCCTCTGCGGGGAGGCTATCTTTCTGCCCGTATGACAGCTCCCTGCCGGAGCCCGGTTTCCCGCCGGCGCCGCGCTTCATGGCGCTGATGGGGTGATTAGCGGCGCCATTCCGTCTCCCTTCCGAAGCGGAGAGCCGTTTGCCGCGTCCCGTCGAACCGGCTACACTTCGCACCATGCGGCTTTTGGTGGTTGAGGATGAGCGGGATCTGGCGGGGGCGGTCGTGGACCACCTGCGCGCGCAGGGCCATGCGGTGGACTGGGCCGATGACCTCGGCGCGGCGGAAACCGCGCTCGGCGTGACGGATTACGATCTTGTCATCCTCGATCTGCACCTGCCTGATGGCGACGGGCTCGATCTGCTCCGGCGGCATCGCCGCGCGGGGCATCGCACGCCGGTGCTGGTCGGCACTGCGCGGGACCGGATCGTGGAGCGCATCGCGGGGCTGGAGGCGGGTGCCGACGACTATCTGGTGAAGCCCTATGATCTCGATGAAATGCTGGCCCGGGTCGCCGCGATCCGTCGCAGGGCCGAGGGCCGGGCGGAGCCGGAGCGGCGCTTCGGCGCGCTCTGCCTGCTGCCGGAACGGCGGGCGGTGCGGCTCGACGGCCAGCCGGTGCATCTGACGGCGCGTGAATGGGCGGTCCTCGAACGGTTGAGCCGCAGGCCGGACACGGTGGTCAGCCGGGCGCAGCTTGAGGACGCGCTCTACGCCTTCGGCGAGGAGGTGGAGAGCAACGCCATCGAGGCGCATGTGAGCCGCCTGCGCGCCAAGCTCGGCCGCGGGGCTATCGAAACCGTGCGCGGCTTCGGCTACCGGATGGGGCGGGGATGAGCCTCGCACGCCGGCTGGCGGTGCTGGTCAGTCTCGCGCTGGCGGGGGTCTGGCTGCTGGCGGTATTGGCCATGGCCGCGATCCTGCACGGCGAGCGCGACGAGCTCTACGACCAGCAGCTTCAGGTCTCCGCCACTGCCTTTCTTCCGGTGCTGAGCCGGGCGTGGGAGGCGGGGATGACGGAGGCGCCCGGCTATGGTGTCGCCCCCCCCGGACCCGGACCGGAGGAGGCGCTGCTCTACCGGCTGCTCGATGCGCAGGGCGGGGTGCTCATCGCCTCCCCCGGCGCGGAGGCCTTGCCCCCGATGGCGCCCGGCCGGATCGAACGAACAGCCACTCATGTGGTCTATACCACGCCCGTCAGCCCTCGCGGTTTCGCCATGCAGTTCGCCGACCCGCTGGCCGAAAGACGGGAAGCCTATCGCGAGAGCCTCACAAGCTTCCTGCTGCCGATGCTGGCGGTGCTGCCGGCGGGATTTCTGCTCGCGGGCTGGGCGGCGCGGGTGGGCCTCCGCCCGCTGGAGACGCTGCGCCGCGCCATCGCGGCGCGCGACAGCCGAAGCCTCGACCCGATCGACCCAGCGGGCGCCCCGGCGGAACTGACGGCCATCGTCGCCACGTTGAACGGGTTCATCGCCCGGCTCGATCAGGCGCTGGAAGGGGAGCGCGCCTTTGCCACCAACGCCGCGCATGAGTTGCGCAACCCGGTCGCGGTGGCGCTGGCCCAGGTCCAGCGTTTGCGCCAGGAGAATGCCGACCCCGCCGCCGCCGCCCGAATCGCGGCGGTGGAAACGGCATTGAAGCGGATGTCGCGACTGGTGACGCGGCTTCTCCAGCTGGCACGCGCCGATGCCGGGATCGGAGCGGCGGCGGCGCCTGTGGATGCCGCGCGCATCCTCTCTCTCATTGCGCCGGAGGAGGCTCGCCTGACCCTGCCGGGTGGGCCGGTGCCGGTGCGAATGGATGCCGATGCGCTGGCCATCGTGGCGGGCAACCTCATTGACAATGCGCTCCAGCACGGCAGTGGCGGCGGGGTGGAGGCCAATCTGTCGGAGGATGGCCAGCTGCGCATCCGCAATGCCTGCGCGGTGATCCCGGCAGAGGCGCTCATGACGCTCACCACCCGGTTCCGGCGCGGTGGTGGGGCGGGCTTCGGCCTCGGTTTGCATATCGCGGACCAGATCCTGCGGCAGGCGGGCGGGCGGCTGGAGCTTGCCTCTCCCGTGCCGGGGCGAATGGAAGGTTTCGAGGCACGCGCCATTCTGCCGCGCTGAGCAGGAAGGGGAGGGCGGGTCGATCAACCACCCCGGGATCCCGCGGGTTTCCGTCTGCGGGGAAAGGGGAACATCGTTTTCGCCAGACCCCTCGGCAAGCTCCCCGCTTCCCAGCACGACCATCATGACACGGGCGAACCCCTGTGAGGCTGTCGAAAAGCCCTGACGCCTATCCTCCCGAAATCGGGAAATCGGCCCGGGAGCGCCCCGAATATACAGATTCCGCCCGGATTTCATCAGAGAGCGAAGGATACCGCTCTGACGCAGCCCAAAAGCCTTTTCGGCAGCCTGCCAGCAATGGCGCCCGCTCCGCCGCGGTCGATCACGGAAGCGTCAGGTGGAGCGGCCCGGCATCGTCAGGTTGCCGTAAGTTTTCTGATGCTCATGGCGGGGACCATCCATTCGGAGAAGCGATGTTCCCCCGATCCCCCCATGCCCTCGCGGCGCTGTTTCTCACGCTGGTCCTGCCGGGCGGCTATGCCGCTGCCCTGCAGCATCAGCATAATTTCCACCCGATCATTGCCGGTGAGGCCTATCGCTCCGCTCAGCCGGATGCCGATGACCTTGCCCGCTGGAAGGCTGAGGAGGGCATCCGCAGCGTGGTCAACCTGCGCGGCGCCAATCCCGATGCGGACTGGTATCGCGAGGAGATCGCCGCCGCGCGGACTCTGGGCCTTTCCCATGCGGATTTCGCCATGTCTGCGTCGCAGGATCTGTCGCAGACCAAGGCCGAGGCACTGGTCGCCCTGCTGGACAGGATGCCGAAGCCGGTGCTGATCCACTGCCGGTCCGGCGCCGACCGCACCGGGCTGGCCGCCGCGCTCTACCTCGCCATGCGGGGGCAGGGGGAGGCGCAGGCGGAGCGCCAGATCTCGTTCCGCTACGGCCATGTCTCGCTGCCCTTCACCGCGGCCTGGGCGATGGACCGCAGCTGGGAGACGCTTGAAGGATGGCTGGGCTATGCGAGCTGACCCGATGACCACCCTGTCCGACCGTCATGCCGGTTCCCTCCTCCAGCGGCTGCGCATCCCCCTGTTGCGGGCGCTGTTCGTGCTCCTGCTGGTGCCGATCCTGTTCATCCGCTCCGCCTGGACGGATATGCCCGCGATGGCGTTGCTGCTGCGGATCGCGGGGGTGTTTCTCGTCTTCGCCGCCGTTTTGGGCCGGTTCTGGGCCATCCTCTACATCGGCGGGCGAAAGAACCTCGGCGTCATGCAGGACGGGCCCTATTCGATCTGCCGCCACCCGCTCTACCTCGCCTCCACCATCGGGGCGACCGGCCTTGGCCTGCTGTTGCAGAGCGTCACGCTGGCGATCCTGATCGGGGGCGTCACCTTCGCCGTGCTGCTCGCCACGGCACGGCAGGAGGAGTGCAATCTCCGCGGCATCTTCGGCACAGCCTATGACGACTATTCCCGCGTCACGCCACGCCTGCTTCCCGATCCGCGCCTCTTTCGCACTCCGCCCGAGGTGACCTTCCGCCCGGCGCAACTACGGGTCAACTTCGCCGATGCGCTGGTCTTCCTCGGGTTCATCCCGCTGGCGGAGATCATCGGGCTTCTACATGCGCAAGGCTGGCTCGCGGGCCTTGCGTTTCCCTAGCAGGTTGCTGAACGGGGCAGTCCGGGGGTCGCGCTGAGGCAGAGGTTTTCCCCGCATTGCTGGGCCCGGACGCCGCAAGTTCCGGATCAGGAGCGGACCGATTTACCGGCGACGCATGCGCGGTGATGCCCGACTTTTTCAGCAGCCTGCCAAGTGGCTTAGCCGGCGGCAAAGCACGTGATGCTCGGTTTGACTGGCCTTCTGCCAAGGTCGGTCGTCACCGGAAAGCGGGTCGCCGGTTCTGAGCGTCACAACGCGCCCCGAAAGCGGGTCACAGGCGCTCAAAGCGATCATGCATCCTGTTGACGGGGCCATGGAATGTCTGACCATCGCCCCGGGGTTCCCTCCGGGCGATGACCGTGGACGGGTTGCCCTGCGGCTAGTAGCACATGCCCTGCGACGCCGATTCCATCTTGCGCGCAAGGCGACGGAGAGTGCGGCTGTGGTCGCGATCACTGGACAGCACCCACAGCCCGTCGTTCAGCCGCCGGATGGACGGGGGCTGGTCCAATGCCATGCTGACCGTGCCGTGCCACATGAAATCCCGGCTCAACTCTCCAGTCGGGGATAGAGCCGCGACCGGCGCCAGGTCATGGCGCATGCGATATGGGTGAAACTCCGCCCGCTCCGCGCCTCCACCAGCCCGCAGGTGCTCCGGCCAGCGACAGCGACGCCAAGATCATGGGTTCGTGGTGCGTGTCATCGCAATTCGGTCGGCCTGCCATGGCTCGCTCCTGCGGGGTCAGGGTGGGGCTTGCCACGATATAGCTTTGCGGGGGGAAAGAATCCGGCGATGGCCGCGCGGGGAACGAACATCCATTGCGCCGGACAGGCGAGGCGTGCGGTGTCTGCGGCAATGCTTGTGGAATTGCCGTATCGTGCCGCGGCAGCGCTTCCTCCAGCAGAACGGTTTCCGGCTGCACTTCCTTCCATTTTCAGTTGACATGCAGGTAAATACCTGCATATATGTTCCTGCATGGTCGGGGAAGCGATCATCCGACCGGACTGACGCCCCCCACGGCTGACGCTGTCTCCCATGTGCTGACCATGCGACAAGGTGACGACCCAGCGCGGGCACGATTGCTGACAGTCGCCCGAGGCTGCTCCTGCAGGGAGCATCAGGGCGGGTGACGAGGGGCGGCAGGCTTCATGATGAAGTTAGCCGTCGCGGGAAAAGCGCGACCCCGGAACAAGAGTGCGGGCGAGAGTTCGACCAACAGACTGCCAAAAGGGCTTTCGAGTCTGCACGGGAGCGGAAATCGTTCGCCGGAAGCTGCACATTCGAAACATTCCGGGGCAGGTTTCGATTTCCAGAGCATAGGCATGAGACTTCAGAACTTTTCAGCAGCCCGCCAAAGAGCGAACTGAGCGAGGGAACCGGATGGATGCCGACAGGGTCTTCAAGGCGCTGGCCGATCCGAGCCGCAGGAAGCTGCTTGATCTGCTGTATGAGAAGAACGGCCAAAGCCTTGGCCAGCTCTGCGAGGGGCTGGATATGACCCGCCAATCGGCAACGCAGCATCTGGAAATCCTCGAGGCCGCCAACCTAATCGGCACGGTTCGGCGGGGCCGGGAGAAGCTGCATTTCCTCAACCCCGTGCCTCTGCACGACATCTACGAACGCTGGGTCCGCAAGTTCGAACATGAACGGCTGCGGCTGCTTCATGACCTGAAACAGGAACTCGAAGGAGACTGACATGACCGGCCAAAACGCGACATTCCAATATGTCACCTACATCCGCGCGACACCCGAGACGGTGTTCGAGGCGATCACCCGGCCCGAGATGGCGCGGGTCTACTGGGGGCATGAGAACATCTCCGACTGGACGCCCGGCGCCCGCTGGCAACATGTCCGTACGGATGCCGGACGAACGGTTGACCTGGTGGGCAAGGTGGTGGAGCACGCGCCTCCCCGGCGCCTGGTGATCACCTGGGCGAATGCCTCGCAGGCAGAGGATCCGGCCGCCTACAGCCGCGTGACCTTCGAGCTGCAGCCATATGACGACATGGTGCGGCTGACCGTCACGCATGATGGTCTGATCCCCGGCAGCGGCATGCTGAACGGCATCAGCAAGGGCTGGCCCATCGTCCTGTCGAGCTTGAAGTCCTTCCTGGAGACGGGTCAGGCTATGGATGTCTTCGCCGAGCCAGTCACGACGGCCTGATCCGCGACGGTGGAGGACGACGGTGGGGCAATCTGCGGACGAGTGCTCAGGCAGGTCAAACAGCTCGGGCCGCTCCCCGCAGATACGCATCGCGGGTCATGACGCAGGAAAGACCAGATGCGGCCCTGACAATCAGCGGTGATTCTCCGCGCCCGTCCTCCCGCAGTTCCGGCCATGCGCATGGTCCAAGCGGCATCGGCACCCCGAAAGGGCAGCGTTCCAGTTCGGCGGAAACGCTTGTCCGATCATCTGTTATTTGGGTCGCCAAGCGGTATGCTTTCATCGCGCGAAGCTGCCCGCACCGTCGATGGAGGCGAGTTCACCAAAGCGCTCCATGGGAAATTCAGCCACGAATCATCCGAACGGCATGAAGATACATTTCCGTAGCCGGTGGGGGAACCGAGCTTCGGCACCGCTCGGGTCGGGATTTCGGTTCCGCGCGTTCCAGTCCCTTGCGTGGGCCACGGCTGCATCGCATTCTGGGTCAGCGCATAGGTTGGAGCACGGATGACTTCTGACAGCACCCGCAGTGAGATCGGGGAACTGATCCTCAGGGTAGCGCTCCGAGACCGGCTGGCGTTCGATGGCCTCTATGGCGCCACCTCTGCGAAACTTTTCGGCACCTGCCTGCGTGTGTTGAAGGACAGGGCAGAGGCCGAAGAAGTCTTGCAGGAGGTGTTCATCAAGATATGGCTGAAGGCGGACAGGTTTGCCGTAACCGGGCAAAGCCCGATGACATGGCTGATCGCCGTCGCCCGGAACCAGGCCATTGATCGGCTACGGAAGCGGCGCGAGGCGGCCTCCGATCTTGAAGACGCCGCACTCGAAATCAGCGACCCTGCGCCCGGGCCGGAAGCTCGGGCGGTTGCCTCCGGGCAGCGCCGACAGCTTGATGGTTGCCTTGACGAGCTTGAGGCGGGCCATGCCGAAGCTGTGTGTGCTGCCTATCTGGAGGGGCGCAGCTACGCCGATCTGGCGGCCCACCACGATGTGCCGCTGAACACGATGCGGACCTGGCTCAGGCGCAGCCTGATGCGGCTGAAGGAGTGTCTGCAAAGATGAGCGACACCGGACCGGATCATGACCTCTCCGAAGGCGGCGACGATATCCTTGCCGCGGAATTCGTGCTGAGGGTGCTGCCGGATGCCGAGCAGGACATGCTTGCGCGCCGGGTTGAAACCGATGCGGCCTTCGCCCGGCTCGTCGCGGACTGGGAGGAGCGACTGTCCCCCATATCCGAGGGCTTTGTCCCTGTGGACCTTTCGCCTGCGGTCAAACGCGCGCTGGATGTGCGGCTGTTCGGCACCCTCCCGGCGAAACCGGGTTTGTGGGGCAGTCTTGGCTTATGGCGCGGTCTGGCCGGGGCAGCGACGGTCGCCTTCCTCCTCGCTTCGGCGCTACCCCTGATCCGCACGGCGCCACCCACGGACCGCCTCGCCGCCTCGCTGACGGCCGAGGGAAGCGGCGTCACGTATCTTGTGCTTTACGATTCCGCCACCGGCAGCGTTAGCCTTGCGCATATGGCGGGTGAGCCGGTCGAGGGGCGCGACTTCCAGTTGTGGATCGCGCGCGGTGCGGAAGCCCCGGTTTCACTTGGCGTGATCCCGGCAGGCGTATCCACGAGGGTGGAGGTCACCGGCCGGAACCGGGCGCTGATGACCAGTGCTGCTCATATGGCGATCAGCCTGGAGCCGCCGGGTGGTTCGCCCACCGGTCAGCCGACGGGGCCGGTTGTTGCCGTAGGCGATCTGCTCGACATCTGACCCCCCAGAAATTCCGGCCGCGCACCAAAAAATCACGGGTGGCTGAAACTTTCCCACGCCCGCCTTCGTGACTTCTTCCGTCCCCCGATCACCGGGCTGACATTTCTGGGAGGAAGTCAGATGAAGACCTCTACCAAAGTGCTCGTCGCAGGCTGTTTCGCGCTGGCAACTGCCGGGGCCGCGCTGGCGGCGAACAATCCCATGGTCGGCGGCGCCGCCATGTTTGCCGACAAGAACATCGTCCAGAACGCGATGAACTCGGCCGATCACACCACGCTGGTGGCCGCCGTGAAGGCAGCAGGGCTGGTCGAGACGCTGCAGGGCAAAGGGCCATTCACCGTTTTCGCCCCGACCAATGCCGCATTCGAGGCCCTGCCCGCCGGCACCGTCGAGACGCTGATGAAGCCCGAAAACAAGGAAATGCTGGTCCAGGTCCTGACGTGCCACGTCGTCGGCGCCAACGCCATGGCAGCCGATGTACAGAAGATGGTGGCTGACGACGGCGGCAAGCATGTGATCGAAACGCTGGGCGGCTGCAAGATCACGGCCGCGGTCAAGGATGGCATGGTTACCCTGACCGATGAAAACGGCGGCGTGGCCCATGTCACCATCGCCGATGTCGTGCAGTCGAACGGCGTCATTCACGTCATCGACAAGGTTCTGTTGCCGAAGAGCTGATCCTCCGGTGCAGCCCGGGCCATGTCCCGCGCGGTCTTTCCCTCCCGCACGGGCATGGCCCGTTGTCGCCGGGTCTTCTGGCAAAATCCAACCAAAGAAGGAATTTTCTCATGAGCGCGATCAAATCGGTGACGGCTGCACTGCTGCTGTCATCTCTCGCAGCCCCTGTCATGGCGGGCACGGTAGTCGGCCTGTCGGGTGAAAATGAGCTGCACCGGCTCGATACCGACAGCTGGGTCCGCACCGGCGGCGTGACCGTCACCGGTGTCGAGGGGCGGGTGTTGGGCATCGATGTGCGCCCGGCGGACGGCAGGCTCTATGGCGTCTTTGCCGATGGCACCCTCGCCACCATCGACCCCATGACCGGTCTTGCCACCAAGGTCAGCACGCTGGCGGTCATGCTCCCCCGAGGTGCCACGGCCACGGTTGATTTCAATCCGGTCGCAGACAAGCTGCGCGTCATGGGCAGCGATGGCACGAACCTGCGCGTCACTGTGGAAACCGGCGAGGTGGTGGCAGATGGCAGTCACGCTTATGAAGACGGCACGGCTCCGAACATCATCGCGGGCGCCTACACCAATTCCCACGCCGGGACAGAGAAGACCCAGCTTTTCAACATAGACGGTGCGGCCGGCTGGCTTGTCCTGCAGGATCCGCCGAATGACGGCAAGCTGAATGCGTTGGGCGAGATCGGCGTGAAACCGGCCGAAGCGGGGTTCGACATCGCATCGGACGGCAAGGGCGGCAACGCAGCCTGGCTGGTGGTGAAGGACGGCTTCCATTCGGTCGATCTGGAAAGCGGCAGGACAACCGAGATGGGCAAGATCGACGGGATTAGCCTCCGCGACATCGCGATCCTTCCCGCAACGTAGCTCGCCCGCACTGTGGCAGGTGCTGCCGGTCCGGTTCGTGCTGCGGTCCGGGGACGACGCCTCCGGGCTGCAACCAGGGTGGGATGCTTAGCAGGCTGCTGAAAAGTCCTGAAGTGTCATGCCTATGTGCCGGAAAACGGAAATCGGCCCGGAAACGCCCGGATATATATGGATTTCCGGTGTCGTCAGATGGCGAACGATTTCCGCTCCAACATAGGCCAAAAAGCCTTTCAGCAGCCTGTTGGGCGCGGCGTCGGCGGGCGCGGGCATTCATCCTGACGGACGTGAGATCGGCGCCGCGTCAACCGCTCCTCGCGTCCGCCACGCGCGTCAGATATAGGGGTCTGGTTATGGCACGCGCTCCGACGATCACTGTCACCCGCATGGGTCAGCTATCGCTGCTGGACTGGAGCAGGCCGAAATTTGGGGAGCGCATGGTGCAGATCAGACCCTTTTCCCCATAGTCGAGCTCCACGTCTCCCTCAAACTCCGCGGCTAGGACCTGGCGGATCAGGAAGGTGCCAAAACCTTTCGTCGCAGGGGAGGCAACGGGTGGTCCATCGATCTCCTTCCAGACGAAATGAAACGATTGATCATCGGGCCCAAAGGTCCACTCCACGACGATCTTTCCCGCGTCCACCGACAAGGCCCCGTATTTGGTCGCATTGGTGCCGAGCTCATGCAGGGCCAGCGTAAGGGCGAAGGTTCTTTCGTCATTCAGAAGCACCTCCGGGCCGGAGGCCGAGACGCGCGCTTCCGCGTCCTGATTGAAACGGGCGACCGCATGCCTGACGATATCGCGAACCGACGCCTGACTGTTTTTGCGCAGGGACAGGATGTCCTGCGCTTGTCCCATCGCATCCAGACGTTCGATCAGCTTCTTATGCAGATCCTCCTTGGTGAGCGAGGTGCGGGCGGTCTGGTTCACTACGGCGCGCACCAGCGCATAGGAATTCTTCATGCGATGGATCAGTTCACGATTGCGCAAGTCCGCGCCTCTCTCGAACCGGACCTTGTCGGTGGTCTCTACCACGGTGTCCATGAATCCGCAGACCTTGCCGGTCTCATCAACCACGGGGCTGTAGGAGAAGGTGAAGAACGCTTCCTCCATGCGCCCGGCGTGACGGGATACTTCGAGCGGATAATCCACGATAAAGGTGGATTGGCCGGACATCGCTTTTTCCGCAATCGGGCCGATATTTGCCCATGCTTCCGCCCAGATCACTGAGAAGGGGAGGCCGATGCAGTCCCCCTTTTCGCCGAGGATCGGAACGAAAGCGTCGTTGTAGATCGCGATGTGCTCCGGTCCCCAGCACAGGCACTTTGCAAAGCCGGAACGTATAACGAGGCTGACCGTCGTTCGAAGGACCGCCGGCCACGTTTCGATCGGTCCGAGCGGGGTGCTGCTCCAGTCGTGCATGGCGACCTTGCGTCCCATAGCAGTGGAGAGATCGAGAAATGGATACCGATCAGGCATTCTGGGAGCGCTTTCAAAGCTGTCGAGGATGGCGACCGGATCTTACGGAATTTCCGAGAAGTAGTCTCATGCCGACACTTTCACAAGCGGCGACGTGAACAGCGCATGATGCCTTCGGCTTGTGTAAAGACTTCGGCGCAAGGAAGCTCATCCGCCGCCGTTGCGGTCCGAACCCTTCCTGAGCGCGGTCGAGAACACTGCTCGCCACGGGCCCGAGCCTCACTGTGCAGCGCGGCGAAGGCATGTCCTCTGTCCATGACCCATCACGAGGGCTTACGGCAGATGTGCCGTCCAGGCCGGGTCTTCGAACTTCTCGCGGGCAAGTTTCTGCGCTTCGGCCATTTCATCAGGGCTGACGGTGCCGGAACGGGCCCCGTAAAGGCTGGAGAAGGTCTCCAGCATCCGCGCCAGCACGGCCTCCTGGCTCAAACCGGTCTGGCTGCGCACCGGATCGACCCGTTTGCCGGCCGAAGCGATGCCCTTGTCGGAGATTTTCTCCCGGCCGATCCGCAGCAGCGCCATCATCTTGTCCGCGTCCATATCGTAGGCCATCGTGACATGGTGCAGCACAGAACCCCCGGCATAGCGCTTCTGCGCCGCGCCGCCGATCTTGCCCTTCGGCGAGGTGATGTCGTTCAGCGGCTTGTAGCTCGCTTCGATCCCCAGGGCATTCAGTGTTTTCAGCACCCATTGGTCAAGAAACGCGTAGGAGGCGGCGAAATCCATGCCGTCCACCAGTTCGCCCGGAGCATAGAGCGAGTAGGTCAGCGCCGCCCCCGGCTCAACGAACATCGCGCCGCCCCCGGTGACGCGGCGCACCACCGTGACCCCAAGCCGGTCCGCCGCTGCCATGTCCACCTCGTTGGAGAGCGACTGGAAATTGCCGATGATGATCGCGGGCCGGTCCCAGTGCCAGATCCGCAGCGCCGGTCGCCTGCGCCCTGCCGCCACCTCCCGCGCGAGCACATCGTCCAGCGCCAGATGCAGCGCTGGTGCGGTCGGGCCGGTATCGAGAATTTCCCATTCGAAGTCGTGCCAGGACTTGGCAAGTCCCAACGCCCGGCGGACGGCGATTGCAACGGACTCGGCGGTAAACCCGACAAGAGCCGCCCCCGGACGGAGATTGTCCCTTATGGCCATGGCCAGGTGCTCCGGTGGAGTATCCGCAGCAAGACCGGTCAGCGACCTTGTGATGTCATCAAGCGCTTCAGTCGGCTCGAGAAAGAAATCGCCCGATATCCGCAGATCGGCCAAGCGACCCTCGCGCACTTCAAGATCCGCAACCACCAGTTTCCCGCCGGGAACCTTGTATTCGCCATGCATGCAGAAGCCCTTTCCTTGCGCCGCGCCCAACGGGAACGGTGATGGCACGTGTTATGTCCGTCAGGACGGAGGGTACAGCGTCAAAGTTGGCCGCTGCCGGGCGCTGCCTGTCCGTGCGCCGGCAATGCGAGCGGTGGAGGCATACTACCTGGGATCAACCGCCTCCGTGGCGGTGCGACCCCTGACGCTTCCTCAGGGAATCTGTACGCGAGATGGCGCATGCTGCGCGCGCGCGGGAAAGCGGCGTCAAAGGCTGCCACGGCAGGACGGCAATCCTCCGTTTTGTCCTCGAACGCACGGAAGCGGGTGAGTTCAGACGTCACTTCGCCCAGCCCCAAAGCATCCTGCATTGTGTCCGCGCGCGCGGAAGCCGCTGGGCTACGGCATGCTGAGCGGCGAAGCGGAAAGTTCTGTGCTCGCACGCGTGGATGCGGCCACGGCTGACACCGAGCGATCGACCTCCCCCGAGTTCTGCGCGCGCGGCAGCAGCTTCCCAGACGGCGGGATGCGCTTGGTATGTTGTATCCTCGAGCGCGCGGATGCGACGCTCGCAGGTCATGCACAATGCAGGGACAACTCAGTCCGTCCGTGCGCTGATCCAGCGCTCCGCCACGCCGTCGTGGCATAGACCTGTGGGCGTTGGTCTTCCTTGAGACCCTTGCGGGAGATATGCGGGAAGTCATCAATCCTTGATTTCGATCGTCCGGGACCGGTACGGCGCCGGTTCCGGCTGCCCGCTGTCTTAGGCCGCGAGGTCCCCGGAGCAGGGGGAGAGACTACTCCGCAAGCTGCAGCATTGTCTTGATTGCGCGGCGTTCATCCATAGTCCTGTAGCCTTCGGCGATCTCCGCGATGGGAAGGATCAGGTCAAAGACCTTGCCGGGCTGGATCCTGCTCTGGAGCACACGTTCCATCAGGTCAGGAAGGAACCGCCTGACGGGGGCGGGGCCGCCCAGCATGCGCTGCTGCCACAAGAACAGCTGTTGGCCATCGAAACTCACGCCATGCGGCACGCCGACATATCCGATGGAGCCGCCGGGGCGGCATACACCCATGGCCTGCTGCATGGATTGCTGCGTTCCAACGGCTTCGATCACCGACTCGGCGCCGATGCCATCGGTCAGCTCCATGATGCGCTGGATGCCATCCTCTCCGCGCGCTGCCACGATGTCGGTCGCCCCGAACTCCCGGGCAAGTTTCGCGCGGCCCTCGTGTCGGCTCATGGCGATGATCCGTTCAGCGCCAAGCTGGTGCGCCGCCATGACCCCCATCAGGCCGACCGCCCCGTCGCCCACGACGACGACCGTGCTACCCTCGCGCACATTGGCGGCTACTGCGCCATACCAACCGGTTCCCAGCACGTCTGATGCTGCCAGCATGTCCGGGATCATTCCCGTGTCGGGGATCTCGGTGGTTGCGACGAGCGATCCGTCCGCAAGCGGCACACGGGCGTAGGGCGCTTGTGCTCCGGTCATGAACTCCCGTTGCTGGCACGATGACTGGAAGCCGAAGCGGCAGTGCGGGCAGGTATTGTCCGACAGGCAGAAGCTGCCGACGACGAACTGGCCCGGTCTGATCGTGCGGACTTCGGACCCCACCTCGACGACGATGCCGCAATATTCGTGTCCCATGTGGACTGGCGCGGCCTGCGGCTGCAACCCGCGATAAGGCCAGAGGTCGGAGCCGCAGATGCAGGTGGCCGACAGCTTGATGATCGCATCCGTGGGTTTGACGATCTCCGGATCCTCGACATGTTCGTAGCGAACGTCGCCGGGCCCGTGCATAACGGTGGCATACATGACGCTATCCTTTCGTCAGGTATTGTATTGGGCGTCGGTGACCTGTTCCATCCAGGTGACCACCTCGCCGTTCTTTACCTCCTGAACGGCGATATGGCTCATGCCGGTATCGGGGGAGGCCCCGTGCCAGTGGCGCTCCCCCGGCGCGAACCAGACGACATCGCCCGGGCGGATCTCCTCGACCGGTTCTCCCTCCCGCTGCACCCGCCCTCGCCCGAAGGTGACGATGAGCGTCTGTCCGAGCGGATGGGTATGCCAGGCGGTGCGGGCACCCGGATCAAAGGTCACATGCGCGCCCTGAACACGCTCCGGGGCAGTGGGGTTGAACAGCGGGTCGATACGGACCTTGCCGGTAAACCAGTCTGCCGGCCCCACGGCGGAGGGCCTCGCCCCCGCTCGAAAGATTTCCATGGCGGTATCGATGCGATGCGATGCGATGCGATGCGAAATACTGTTGGGCAGGGTTTTAGGAGTTTTGCGACATACGCCACCTGACGCGAACCACCTGTTCCGTCCCCGATCCAAGCGGGACAACCGAAGTGGCAGGGCTGGTCGATACCTGCGTCCCGCCACTGACGGTAGCGAGGAGAAACCGGCGGGGTCCGATGACACCCTCGGTCATCCGCATCAGAACCGGCCCTTACGAAATGCCGGTCGCCAACCGGCTGATGACTACGTGTCCCGCCGTGCATGTCGCGATCCCGATCGAAGCCCGGTTCGTCGATATCTTCACGGGAATGGGGTGGGGCGTATCCCCGCCGCGGACCGTATCGGAAGGCGGATAATCCGCCTCCCTGGCCGTAGGGTCATGTCAGCGCAGCTCGCCGATCTTCCAGAACAGCGTCTCGCCCGAGCTGTCGTCCACTCCATCGTTGTCGGTGACGATATAGGCATCCCCCGCCGCGTCGAAGGCCAGACCTTCCACCTTGTCCACCACATAGCCGTTGGTCAGCTTCCGCAGTTCCGGGATCAGGTCGCGCACTTCCTCCTTGGTCACGAGCGGCAGAGCGTCACCGATCTTGGCGGGTTTCAGATCCGTCAGCGGGATGCGGAAGATCTTCTTCAGCTTCGCCTTGTCGCCGATCAGGTTGTCGCGCTCGATCACGTAGGCGTGGTCGCCGTGCACGGCAATCTCCGACAGCCCGACCCAGCCTGCGCCCTTCTTCTCCAGCGGATAGCGCACCGCGCCCCATTCGCCGTTGTCGAGATCATAGGCGAGAAGCTTGACCTCGCCCTTCGCGTCGTCGCCCCATTCCCGCTGCATGGCGAGCCACAGCGTGTTGCCGATGCGCGCGATCCCTTCCGCGCCGAACCGCGTCTGATGCGGCAGAAGGTTCAGGGGCAGGGATATTTCCTTCTTGATCTCCCCCTTTGCATTCACGTTCAGGATGGCGTGGGGCACGAGTTTCGCCGGGTCACCCTCGTTGGCCAGCCAGTAGCCGCCGTTGCCGTCCGGGGTAATCCCTTCGATATCCAGCTTCTGTGCCGGATCGCCATTGCGGGTGACGGTGATGCGGTTGGTGATCCGCGCGGGCGTGACGGTCGCGTCGATCTCATAAAGCGCAGGTGCGGCGAAATAGACGCTGTCGGATGCCGCAACCAGATGGCCGGGCTTCCCGTCCACCCCGGCGAGCGCACCCAGAGCACCCCAGCCGATCAGGTCATCCGCCCCGGCGGAGGTGAGCATCGGATAGGCCGGCGCTGCATCGGAGAGTTCATAGAGCATCACATGGGCGCGGGCGCCGCCGTCCTCGCCCAGATCGGCCTCGTTCGCGGTGACCAGCAGATTGCGGGCGGGAATGGCGACCACGCCCTCCGGGCTGATGCCGGAGGGCAGAAGCTGCACGAGTTTCGGCTGTGCCAGATCCCTCAGCTCATAGACCGCGACGATGGAGGCGCGTTCCGATACCACGAAAAGATAGGGCGTGTCGCCGTAGCGGGCAAAATCCACGCTCTCGATCTCCACCCCCTTGGCGCGCGAACGCTTCTCTGGATAGTGGCCGATCTCCGCGATGGCCCGCTCCAGCGAAGTGCCTGAATCATGGATCAGGGTACCGTCCTTGCGGAAGATGCTGAAGCCGCGGCTGCCGCCTTTCCAGTCGCCTTCGTTCGCGATGGCGAAGTGATCCGCGTCGATCCACTTCACCCCGTCGGGCTCCCGCCGGAGCGGCGCAGTCGTCTCGGTGAAGGAGAGGCGCCCGTCCGTTTTCGTATCGACCCCGTTGAGCACCACCTCGCCCGCGGAGAAATGGGAGGCGACCCTGCCATCTGCCCCGATCACGACGATATGGTTGTTTTCCTGCAGCGTCACGACGATCTCGCCCGCCGCGTTGATATCGACAAACTCCGGCTCCGGGTCTTCGCGTCCGATCGCGGCGAGGCCGGTGAGTTCGATGCGCTGCAACCGCGCGCAATCGACCGCGCCGCCGTTGAGCGGCAGTTTCAACACGAACCCCGCCGGCATCTGGGGAAGAGCGCCATCGCCGGCATCTTCATCCCGCTCATTCTCCACCGCGATGGCGACGAAATTGCCGTCGGGCGCGACGGCGACGGAATCCGGCTGGCCGCCGATATCGCAGGAAGCGATCTCCTTCGCAGAGGCGATATCCACTGTCACGAGCCGCCCGGAAGGCCGCGTGTAGCTTTCGGAGGTATTGACCGCGACGACCGCGCGGTCACCGATAATGTGCGCGGTCGTCGGCTCCCCGTTCAGCGCGACATTTCCAAGCGGCCTCGGCGCGCGCGGGTCGGTGATATCGATGAGACCCAGCACGCCGAGCGGGCTGTCCGTATAGATCAGCCGGTTGCCATCCTCCGATACAGAGATGATCTCCGCCGAGGAGGCGCGCGACACATCTTCCCCGTCGGCCATGTTGGCGATGACCGGGAATGTCGAGATGCGGTTGAAGCTGTCGGCGAGCGCCGGAGCCGATATGAGCGCCAGCACCGAGGCGGCGGAGAGCAGACGGGCGGACATGGGAACTCCGTGATTGATCGGCGCGAGCAGTGGCGGAGTTTCGTCGCAGTTCCGTAACGGTCAGATGAATATTCCATGTCGCGCGAAGGCCGGGCGGCTACGGATCGTCTCTGGAGGGGGAGGTGGCGGCGACCCCAGGGAGGAGGAGAGGGTCGCCGCGCTTTTCCTGGACTCGGGGAGGAGGATGAGTCCTGGGAAACACATCGGGCGGTTCTAGCGCCCGTTTGCATGAATTGGGGTGCGAGCCGGTCGACTGCAAGAGTGGCGGTGCGTTTACGTCACGGAAGGCAGATCATTATAGTAGGGACCGGAATCTCTACCGGTCCCTTATGCACATCGCTCGACGGCTGGGCTGTCCCTTGCCGAAGCAGGTTTAACTTGACGTGTGTGAGGGGTGCTCCATGTGACCCGCCGCCGGTTCTTATTAGGGATTCAAATGATGAATCCCTCGAGCTTTTTGCGCAGCAGGAGCCGCGAGATACGATGCCCCTTGCGCCCCGCTCCAGCAAAATGTCACCCGCGGAGTTCGTCGATCCGCTGGTAGGCGAGACTTCGAGAAATTTCTTGCTCTGCTCGGGACATGGCCAGCGATCCGAGTAGTCCACCCCCCGAACTCATCGAATACGACGGCGCGTGAGCCCAGTGAGTACCAAGAATTTAGTAGAAAAAGCAAATAGCTATACCAAACCTGGATTCGATTTGGACTGCGCAGGAAGGGATTGCTCTCCGCCTACCTTCGGTGAGGGACCGGTCATTTTTTCCCTGGAGGAATGCGGCATGATCTGACTTTGCGCCGGCCCAGGGCTGCTCCTGAAGCCGGGGCGAATGCCATGTGCGTTCTGGAAATAGTCAACCGCTAACGGCGGTAAAGTCCGGCAAGAATGCATGACGACCAAAGATCTAGCATTGTTCCAGACGATTGCGGGGAATCGGGTGAAAGAGATAGCAAAAACGCCAAAA
This sequence comes from Haematobacter genomosp. 1, assembly GCF_002196855.1. Lineage (GTDB taxonomy): Bacteria > Pseudomonadota > Alphaproteobacteria > Rhodobacterales > Rhodobacteraceae > Haematobacter. The sequence goes on from NZ_NIPW01000008.1 coordinate 38,201, forward strand.
AGTGCAGGGTTATGCCGCATTGACGAGGAGCCGGCGACTGGTGCCGCGTGTCCGACTTGAACGGACGACCTACCGCTTACAAGGCGGTTGCTCTACCAACTGAGCTAACGCGGCGTACCGTCTCCGGTTTAAGCGCTTCCTCGTAGCACTCCGCTTCCTCAGGTTCAATCCGTTCTTGTCCAGAGTGTGACTCTCTCTTTGCAGATTGTACGCAGTTGATTTGGACAGTTTGACTAGGGACAATGAAGTGAGGCCGTAGAGTTTTCCGGCGAGATTGAAGAAGGGTTTCCCTCTTAAGAGGGAGGAAGGGCCGCCGTGCCCGCGCTGCTGATCCGGTTTTGATCACCGGTGGCGATGACTTCGAGTGTGGCCTTGAGGTAGGCTGGGTGCGATGCCGTTGGTGTCTGCGGTGTTGATAAGGGATTTTAGCCCCAGACCTGCCCGCCTTCATAATGCCGGCGAATAGGGTGGCTCTCTTGTTCACAGTGATTATCTGATCGGTTTTCGACGCTGCTGGAGTGGAACTCGATCCGCCTATCTCGCAGGAAGACCTGCAAGCCGTGCCGGCGCCTCTGGATGCGTGCATGTTTGTCTCCCAAGCGCGACCCGGGGAGAACGCAAAGACTGTTCCTGCCGCCGCTTCGGAAGGGCTGCAACGACTGGCACGGCGCATCTCCCCCTAACATTGAAACGACCCGCGGACGAAGCGCGTCTTTTCAGCGCTTTGGACGTCAGCGCAATGAGCCCACGGGCTGCCGCTGCAAACTAGCATGAACGATACCGCTCGGCATCCAGCGATCATTCTAGACGCGGTTTGCAGTGCATATCAGTGCGCGACAACGGCTAGATCCAAGCCCATTGCGCATCGGTAAGCCAAGAGCAGTGAACCTCCGCTCAGTGGCCGACGGAATCCTGCTATCTGATCATGATTCCGGCGAATGCCGTGCCATTACTCGTCTCGACCCTCAAGGCAGAAACGAGAAAACCTAATTAAATCAGTTATCTCAGGCTGGCTCCAACGGCGCGCGGAGTGCGAAACGCAGGGCGTTTTCTACGATCAATGCCCGGCGGCGGTCGAGCTGCGCCGGATCCGCCATGTCTATGCCGAGCGAAATCGCCACGGTCGACTGGTTGGAGATCGAGTAGAAGCTGAGCGAGATGATGACCAGATACAGATCGACCAGATCACAATCCTGGCGAAAAACGCCGCTTTGCTTGCCGCGCGTTAGAACATCATCCAGATAGCCGAGGCTTCGCTGCGTCCGCTCGCTGATCGCCGGGGAATCGCGCAGAGTTCTGGCTTGATTGAGGTTTTCAGCCATGACCAGCCGGACGAAATCGGGGTTCTGGTAGTGGTTGTCGAAGGCCCGCGCGGCATAGGCTTTCAGGGCCTCCACCGGCTCCAGCAGGTCGAGCCTGTCGAGGCTCCGCGCCTGACTCGCCTGTGAGTAGGCGTCCTCCAGAACAGCGCGGTAGAGGCCGTCCTTGCTGCCGAAATAATAGTAGATCATGCGCTTGCTGGTCTGCGTGTTGCGCGCGATCTCGTTGACGCTGGTGCCATCGAATCCATTCGACATGAAGGCCAGCTTTGCATTGGCAAGAATGTCTGCGCGGGTAGCCTCCGCCAGGGTAGCCGCATCCATTCCGTCTTCGAAACGACGCCGTCCTCGGCCGGAGTGAGCGGCATTTTCCGTTTTTTTACATTCTGTTGGCGTCTCTGTCATGGAGATCACTGTGGCATGCCGATCCCCGCTTGACAATGGTCGCGCCGGATTTATTGTTCTATTCGGTTCAAAAAACCAACGGGGGGATTGCTGTCATGACCATTCACGCCATCCAGGCGGAGTTCTGCCGTGTTTAGGCTCGTCCTGAACCGGATTGCCGTCTCGGCACCGCTGATCCTGATCGTCACGCTGCTCACTTTCGTTCTGAACAGCTTTGCGCCTGGAGACCTTGCCGCGACGATTCTGCAGGGTGAAACCTCCATCGCCCGCTATGACGAATTGCGCGCCGAACTCGGCCTCGACAAACCGGTGCTGGAACAATACGGGCACTGGCTGATCAACGCCGTGCAGGGCGATCTGGGCAAATCGCATTTCACCGGCGAAAGCGTGGTGCAGATGCTCAATGACCGCTTCTTCGTGTCGCTGTCGATCATTCTCGGCTCGCTGCTGGTCTGTGTCGCGATCGGGGTGTCTCTCGGCCTGATTTCCGCGCTGCGCGGAGGCTTCATCGGGAGGGCGGTCGATGTCATCTCGATCGTGGCGCTGATCTTCCCAAGCTTCTGGGTGGCTCTGGTGCTGATCTCCGTGTTCGCAGTCTGGCTGCAATGGTTCCCCGCCGTCGGTTATACGCCGTTCTCCCAGAACCCCTGGGCCTGGTTCGTGGGCCTCGTACTGCCGGTGATTTCGGTTGCCCTGCATTCGATCACCACCATCGCCAAACAGACCCGCGATTCGATGGGCGAGGTGATGCGTCGCGACTTCATCCGCGCCCTGCGCGCCAGCGGCCTGCCGGAGCGGCGGATCATCCTCCGCCATGCGCTGCGCAATGCCTCGCTGCCGGTGGTGACGGTGATCGGGCTGGTCACGGTCAGCGCGATCAGCGGGACGGTCTTCGTCGAGCATGTCTTCGTCCTGCCGGGCATGGGCAGCCTTGCCGTGGAGGCGGCGCTGAACAGCGACGTCGCGCTGCTGCAGGGCGCGACGCTCTATTTCACTTTGCTGACCATCACCGTCAATCTGCTGGTCGACCTCAGCTATGGCTGGCTCAACCCGAAGGTGCGCTTGCAATGACGTCTGTCGCTTCCGTTTTCGAGCCCGAGGTGCGGCACCGGCGCCAGCCGGTCATTCTTTCGGTACTGCTCCGGCCGCTTGGGTTCATCGCCATCGGCTGGCTGGTCCTGATCGTGCTGGCATCGATCTTTGCAGATCAGCTCAGCGCCTATGACCCGGTGCGCCAGAACCTGCTGGCCATCAAGCAACTGCCCAGCATGCAGCATCCGCTCGGCACCGACGCCTTCGGGCGCGACATCCTCAGTCGGCTTCTGCACGGCGGCGCGGCCACTCTGACAGGCGTTGTTCAGGCGCTTGCCGTGGCGGGCGTCCTCGGCGTGGGGATGGGCGTTCTGGCGGGGTATTTCGGCCGCAAGACCGACCGGGTGATCGGCATGATCCTTGAGATCATCATGACGCTGCCGAACATCATCATCCTGCTGGTCATCATCACCATCTTTAACCGCAACATGACGGTGGCGATGGCGACGGTGGGGGTGATCGGGTCCGCCAATATCGCGCGGGTGGTCCGGGCGGCGGTGCTGTCGATCCGCGGCGAGCTTTATATCGAGGCGGCGCGCATCACCGGGCTGGGCGACGCGCAGATCATCCTGCGCCATGTCCTGCCGCGGATCATCGGGCCGATCATCGTGCAGCTGTCGATCTTTGCCGCGCTGGCGGTGCTGATCCAGACCGGCATCAGCTTTCTGGGCCTCGGCGCCCCGCCACCGCAGCCAAGCTGGGGCGGCATGATCTATGAGGCCTCGCTGGCAATAAACGATTTCCAGTGGCTGCTGGTGCCGTCGGGCGCTGCGGTGGCGCTGACGATCCTCGCCTTCGGCCTTCTGGGCGATACGCTCCGCGACGTACTGGCCGACCGCTGGTCCGCGCCGGTGGCGAAGGGGCGGGCGGTGGGGGCGACAGTGGCCCCCGGCCGGGACAGCGAACCCTTTGACCGCAACGCGGTGCTCTCGCTGCGTGGGCTGACTATTGTCACCCGCAAGAACGGGGTGGAAACCGCGCTGGTTGACGATCTCGGCTATGACATTCAGCCGGGGCAGACGCTGGGGCTGGTGGGCGAGTCCGGCTCCGGCAAGACGCTGGGCAGCCTTGCGCTGATCGGGCTGCTGCCAGCGGGAACGCGGGTGGTCTCCGGGCGGATGCTGTTCGACGGGCGCGAATATGATCTGCGTGATACGGCCTCGCTCACCCCGCTCCGCGGGCGACAGATCGGCATGATCTTTCAGGAACCGATGGCGGCGCTGGACCCGTGCTTCACCATCGGCAGCCAGTTGGCGGAGGTCGCGCGGATGCATGGCGCCGGTTCCGGGGCCGAGGCGCGCCGTCGGGCGCTGGAGGCGCTGGAACAGGTGCAGATCCCGGATGCGGAGGCGGTGATGCGCAAATATCCGCATCAGGTGTCCGGCGGCATGGCGCAGCGCGTGGGCATCGCCCGCACCCTGCTGCCGCAGCCAAAGATCCTGCTTGCGGATGAGCCGACCACCGCGCTCGACGTCACGGTGCAGGCGGAGATCCTCGACCTGATCCGCCACGCCACGGAACAGCGCGGGATGGCCACGCTGCTGGTGACGCATGACTGGGGCGTGGTGGCCGACATCTGCGACCGCGCGCTGGTGATGTTCCGCGGCCGGAAGCTGGAGGATGCCGATATCGAGGACCTCTTTGCCCGGCCGTCGCACCGCTACACCCGTGCGCTGCTGGCCGCCAATCCGCACGGCGCTGCGGTGGGCAGCCGCCTGCCGACCATCCGCGACACGTTCAACGCCATGGAAGGAGCCGCGCCGTGACCGACGCCCCGCTTCTGTCGCTGCGCGACATCAGTGTGAACTTCGGCGGCTTTCAGGCGCTGAATTCCGTCAGCTTCGATCTGGCGGAGGGGGAGACGCTGGGCCTGGTGGGCGAATCCGGCTCCGGCAAATCCACCATCGGCAATGTCATCCTCGGCCGCGTCACAGCGGCCAGCGGAACCGTCACCTATGCCGGAGAGGACATCACCTACCTGCCGCGCAGCCGCCGGCGGGCGCTCGGGCGCGAGATCCAGGTGATCTTTCAGGACCCCTACAGCTCCCTCAACCCGGTGCGCACCATCGGCCAGACGCTGGCGGAGCCGCTGATGGCGGCGGGCGAACGGAATTCGGCGGAGATCTCCCGCCGGATCCGCGCCATCCTCGATATCGTCGGCATGCCCGCCGATACGGTGGAACGGTTTCCGTCCGAATTCTCCGGCGGCCAGCGCCAGCGCATTGCGGTGGCCCGCGCCGTGATCGCGCGGCCCAAGCTGGTGGTCTGCGATGAACCCGTCTCCGCGCTCGACCTCTCCGTGCAGGCGCAGGTGCTTAACCTGCTGAACGACCTGCAAAAGGAGATGAAGCTCACGCTGCTGTTCATCTCGCACGACCTGACCGTGGTGCGCCATGTGTCGCGCCGCGCGATGGTCATCTTCCGCGGCGAGATCGTGGAGGAGGGCGATGCCGGGCGGATCCTGGAGAACCCGCAGCACCCCTATACCCGCACGCTTCTGGCCGCCGCCCCGGTGCCGGATCCCGTGGCGCAGCGCCAGCGCCGTCAGGCTTGGCGGGAGATGCGCCGGATCAGCGCTGCGGCCTGACGCCAGAAAAATTCCAGGGAGGACGCTCTGATGACGAATGCCAAACCCCGCCTGCTAAGCAGGCTTCTTGCGGCAGGCGGGCTCGCCGCCGCGCTGGCCGCTGCCCCGGCGGTAGCGAAGGAGAATGTGCTGACTGTCGGCAACCCCTTTGCCCCGCTCAGCCTTGACCCCGCTCTGTCTGGCAATGGCCGGGCCGGGACCTGGCTGTTCCCAACCTATGAACCGCTGGTGCGCACGCTCGCCGACGGGTCGCTGGAACCCGCGCTGGCCACCAGCTGGGAGATGTCGGACGATCTCCAGGTGTTGACGGTGACCCTGCGCGAAGGGGTCACCTTTTCAAACGGCGAGGCGGTCGATGCCGCCGCCGTCAAGAAATCCATCGACTACTTCGTCGGCCGCAGCGGCCCCTTCGCCGCGAACCTCGCCAAGTTGACCGGGGTGGAGGTGGTGTCGGACCATGGGCTGACCATGACCTTCTCTGAACCGACCCCGGTTGCGATGAAGCTGTTCGACCACAATTGGAACGCGGGCTGGATCATCTGCCCCGCCGGTGTGGACAATCCCGAAACCCTGCTGACGAAAAGCTGCGGCGCCGGGCCCTATGTGCTGGACGCCGACGCTTCCGTTTCAGGCAAGAGCTACACCTACCTGCCCAATCCCTCCTACTACAACGCGGAGGCGCGGCACTGGGACAGGATCAAGGTCTCGGTCTTCCTCGACCAGAATTCGGGTGTCCAGGCGCTGCGGGCCAATCAGTTGAACGTGCTGATCTCCGACCCGATGACCGCGCATATGAACCGCAGCATCCTCGGCGACAGGATCAGGCTGATCCATTCACCGGTGCAATGGGCCGGTCTCGTGCTGATGGATCGCGCGGGCGACATCAACCCCGCCCTGGGCGATGTCCGCGTGCGCCGCGCGCTCAACATGGGCATCGACCGCAACCTGGTCGCGCAGGCCATGTTCGGTGATCTGGCCTATGGTACGGCACAGCTGCAGGTGAAGGGTTTCGACGGCTATCAGGAGGGCAATGAGGCCGTGTATCCCTTCGATGTGGATGCCGCCAAGGCGCTGCTGGCGGAGGCGGGCTTTGCAGACGGCCTGACGGTGAAGGCGGGGTACGTCAGCAACACGCTGAACAATGCGCTGTTTCAGGCCTATGCCGACCAGCTCAGCCAGATCGGCGTGACGCTGGAGCCGGAGATCTATCAGGGCATCGGCGCCTCGCTTCAGGCCCGCAAGGAGCGCAAGATCGAGACGTTGCTGTTCAACACCAACTCCGGGGTGCCGAACCTTGCCATGGTGCAGACGCTGAGCCCGAACGGCTCGCTCAACCCCTATGCCTCCAGCGACCCGGAGCTCAGCGCGCTGATCGCCGCGGCCTCCCGTCTCACGGGGGAGGAGGCCCGGCAGGCGTGGGACGCGGTCTATGCCAAGGTTGTCGAACTGGCCTGGTTCCTGCCGGTCATCGGTGTCGATGCAGCCTATCTCGCCACGAGCAATGTCGAAGTGCCGGAGATCGGGCAGAGCATCGTGATCGACATCACGAAGATCCGTCCACGCAGCTGACCGGCCCCCACATCAAAGGAACATGTCCATGCTGGACCCGATCATTGCGGATATGGATCGCCGCCGCGTCGCCGAAGGCTATCCGGAGCCGTTCTCGGCCGCGACCGGCGGAGAGGCGCGCGCGCACGGCTGGGCGATCCGGAATGCGTTCTACCCCAGCCCGGACATTCCCGTGGCCGGGTCCGAGCCGCGCTTGGTTCCCGGGCCCGGCGGCGCCATTCCGGTGCGCGTCATCCGCCCGCTGGAGCCGTCGGGCGCCACCGTGCTTTATCTGCATGGCGGCGGCTGGATCATCGGCGATCTGGAGAGCCATCATGCGCATGCCTGCCGGCTGGCCGATGTCTCCGGCGCGGTGGTGGTGAACGTCGATTATCGTCTGGCGCCGGAACATCCGTTTCCGGCGGCGCCGCTCGACGCGATCGCGGCGCTGGAATGGGTGGCCGCGCATATCGGCGAGCTGGGCGGCGATCCCGCCCGCCTTGCCGTCGCCGGGGACAGCGCGGGGGGCAATCTGGCGGCGGTGGCCGCGCTTCACGCCCGCGACGCGGGGCTACCGCTCAGGGCCCAGTTGCTGTGCTATCCGCTGACCGATTTCCGCCGGCGCACGGGCAAGCCGACGCCGGTGGAGCCCAAATATCTCGGCCCGGATTACGTGAAGACCGCCGCAGACTGGCGCGCCTCGCCCATCACTGCGGATTTGCGGGGCGTCGCGCCGGTGATCCTCGGGACGGGACGGCATGACTATCTGCATGCGGACAATCTGGCCTTCGCCGCCGCGCTCTGCACGGCGGGCGTGCCGCTGGACCTGCGCATTTACGACAGCCTCAACCACGGCTTCGCCAGCTTCACCGGTGTGGTTCCGGCCGCGTTGAATGCCACTGTCGAGCTTTATGAGCGGCTGTCCCTGCAGATGCGCTGATCCGGTTCGCTCCATCGTCTCGATCACACAGGGGCGAAGGCGCGCAATTCCACAATTCACGCTACTGGCAGCCTGTCCCGTGTAAGGCCCGTCGAGCCCACCCGCAAGGTTACGATTGCCGGGGAACGGGTTCTCCCCGTCCATCGCGTGGTTAGCAAGCGGATCGTGTTGGTGGGACTTCGCCGATCTATAGACGAGGGTCCGACGCAGGATATCGGATCCGTCGGGGAATCTGCTCGGCGGTTTCTGGTTCTGTCCATCAAATGACCACCGGGGTCGTGCGGCAGATGATACGCAATATCCCGTCGGCTGCTGGCTATTTCCAACGCGCCACTGCCTTCGCCGTGAGCTTTTGGCATATCGCTCGTCAATCCTGACAAGGGGGGCCATCCATCCTCGTCGGCATCCCTGCGCGCATATCCATTCCGGTCTCGATGCCATTTGGGAAGGATGGCTATGCGGGAGACGGCCTCACCCGCAGGCGAGGACGGAGTGCCGGGTGATGAGTACATGTCGGGTGCAGAATTATCCCGGCCCGTGGTAATCATCAAACCCGGCTCGCCTTGCTTTCGGCGGTTTTCAGAGGTCTGGCGGCGCGCTGATGAACGGCTGGGGCTGGGGGACGACTTGTCTGTTGCTGCAATTGTGGTCGTCCCGCCTTTTGCCGATCACGGGCTATCGCCGAACCGCGGTCACGGGAACAGGCCGCGGGTCTCTTTGGCGCGGCGCACCGTCTCCACCCCGATCGCGAGCGCGGCGTTGCGATGCGAGAGGCCGCGCGCTTTCGCCATGTCCAGCACCTGGCCGAGGGAGCGATCCAGTGCTTCGTAGAGCTTGCGCATCACCTCGTCCTCCGTCCAGAAATAGCGTTGCAGATCCTGCACCCATTCGAAGTAGCTGACGATCACCCCGCCGGAGTTGCACAGGATGTCGGGGATGACGAAGATGTCCCCCCGGTCGTCGATGATCTCATCCGCGCCGGGGGTGGTCGGACCGTTCGCGCCTTCGGCGAGAATGCGGCATTTCAGGTCCGCCGCATTGCCGGCGGTGATCGCCCGTTCCAGCGCCGCGGGGATCAGCACATCGCAGGGCTGGGTCAGCAGCTCTTCCGGGTCGAAGGCCAGCTCGGTCGAAAAGCCCGCAAGCGAGCCATGCGCCTGGGCATGGGCCGACATCGCCTGAACGTCGAGGCCGCGGGGATCATAATAGGCCCCCGTGTGGTCGGAAGCGCCGACGATCTTCACGCCATGCTCCGCCAGCGACAGCGCCGAGATCGCCCCGACATTGCCGAAGCCCTGGACGATGGCAGTGGCGCCTTGCGGCACCATTCCGATCAGATCCATCGCGCGCAGCGTGCAGTGGGCGACGCCACGGCCCGTCGCCTCGCGCCGGCCCAGCGTGCCGCCGCACCAGACCGGCTTGCCGGTAACGATTTCATTGACGGTGTGGCCCGCATACATGGAATAGGTGTCCATGAACCATGCCATGACCTGTTCGTTGGTGCCCATGTCAGGGGCCATCACATCGGTATGCGGGCTGACGAAGGGGATCAGTTCCTGCATGTAGCGGCGCGACAGTGCCTCCAGTTCGTGGGGGGACAGCGCACGCGGATCGACGGTGATGCCGCCCTTGGCCCCGCCATAGGGCAGCCCGGCCAGCGCGCATTTCCAGCTCATCCAGACCGCCAGCGCCGCGACCTCGCCCACATCGACCGAAGGGGCAAAGCGGGTGCCGCCCTTTGTCGGGCCCAGCGTCAGGTGGTGCTGCACGCGGTAGCCCTGGAACACGGCGGTCGATCCGTCGTCGCGGTGGATCGGGCAGGAAACCGCGACCAGACGCTTGGGCATCAGCAACCGCTCGCGCTGATCTTGCGGGATGTCGAGGTGGTCGGCGATGCGCTGGAACTGCGTCTTCGCCATGTCGAACACGGGCCCGGAATACATGGGGCGTCCTTTCAAGGGGTGCAGGGGATCGGGCCGCGCGACGGGATCGCGCGGCAACCGCAGGATGTGTCGGTCCGTTCAGTGTCGCAGGTCGGACAGGAACTTCTGCGCGCGGGGGTGCTGGGGGTTGGTGAAGAAGGTCTCGGGAGAGGCGTCCTCCAGCAGCACGCCCTTGTCGAGAAACCAGACGCGGTCGGCGACCTCGCGCGCGAAGCCCATCTCATGGGTGACGCACATCATCGTCATGCCGGTATGGGCGAGGCCCTTCATCACCTGCAACACCTCCCCCACCATCTCGGGGTCGAGCGCCGATGTGGGTTCATCGAAGAGGATGACCGGCGGGTCCATGGCCAGCGACCGCGCGATGGCCACCCGCTGGGCCTGCCCGCCCGAAAGCTGCCCGGGAAAAGCCCCCGCCTTGTCCGCCAGCCCGACACGATCCAGAAGCGCGTGGGCCTTTTCCTCTGCCGCCGCGCGGCTCAGGCCGCGGAGCTTGCGGGGGGCGAGGGTGATGTTGTCCAGCACCGACATATGCGGGAAGAGGTTGAACTGCTGGAAGACGAAGCCGATGTCGCGCCGCATCCGGTTCAGGTCGGCGCCCTTTGCCTGCGTATCCTGCCCGTTCACGGTGATCCTCCCGCCCTGGATCGGCTCCAGCCGGTTGATGGTGCGGATCAGCGTCGTCTTACCGGAGCCGGAGGGGCCGCAGAGCACGACGACCTCGCCCTTGTTCACCTCTGCGGTTATGTCGGTCAGGCATTGGTGGTGTGGCGTGTACCACTTGTTGACGGCATCGAAGCGGATCATGGTGCAGGCTCCGTGGCGAGGATTGGGGTGACGGCGGGGCGGCCCTGCCGGCGGCGGGCGATGCGGCCCTCCAGCCAGCGGGCGGTCTGGGTCAGGGAGAAGCAGAGCACGAAGTAGGTCAGCGCGAGGATCGAGAACACCTCGACCGGACGGGTCAGAAGCTGGCTGTTCACCTGCGCGGCGGCAAAGGTGAATTCGTTCACCGAAATCACATAGCCCAGCGAGGTTTCCTTGATGAGCGATACGAACTGGCTGATCAGGCTCGGCAGCGAATTGTAGAGTGCCTGCGGCAGAACGACGAAGCCCAGCGTGCGAAAATAGCCAAACCCCAGCGACCGCGCGGCCTCCGTCTGGCCCTTGGGCAGCGACTGAATGCCGGCGCGGATCGCTTCGGCCAGATAGGCGCTCTCATAAAGCACCAGCGCCCCCACCAGCGTCCAGAAGCCGCTGATCGGCCAGCCGATCAGATGCGGCAGCGCGAAATAGCTCCAGAAGATGACCATCAGGAACGGCATGCCCCGCACCGTATGCACGATGGCCGCGGCGGGAAGGCTGATCCAGCGGAACGGGCTGATCCGGGCCACGGCCAGCGCCATGGCGCAGGGAAAGGCCAGTGCCAGACCCGTCAGCGCCAGGAGCAGCGTGGCCGCCAGACCGCCCAGCGGGCCGTTGGGATACTGCCCCACGAGAAAGAGCAGCCAGTAGTCGTGGATGATGTCGATCATGGCTGCCCCCTATCGCGCGGCGCTGGCGTTGCGGCGTTCGTAAAGCCCGCCAACCGCCATGATGAGGAACGAAAAGAACAGGTAGATGGCCGTCACCACGAAGAAGATCTCGAAGGTGCGGAACGTGTCGGCCTCGATCTGCCGTGACTGGTAGGTCAGTTCATGCACGCCGATGGCCATGGCGATCGAGGTGTTCTTGAACAGCAGCAGCGAATAGTTGACCAGCGGCGGTATGGAAAGCCGCAGCGCCTGTGGCACGATCACGTAGCGCATGGTCTGGAGATAGCCGAAGCCGAAGGTACGCCCCGCCTCATACTGGGTGCGCGGCACGGCGCGCAGGCCCGAGCGCAGCGCCTCCGACATATAGGCGGAAAAGCAGAAGCCGATGGCAAGCAGCGCGAGGATGAATTCGCTGTTACGCTCGTAAAGCCATTCGCGGGCGGCCTCGGGCAGCAGTTCGGGCACGGCAAAATACCAAAACAGCACCTGCACCAGCAGGGGGATGTTCTGGTGAACCTCCACCCAGGCGGAAACGAACCAGACCGCGGGCGGAAATTCGGTGGCGCGCAGCACGGCCAGAACCACCGCCAGCCCGAAGGCGAGGCACCAGGCCCCCAGCGTCAGTTGCAACGTCACCCACAACCCGTCCGCAAGCCAGCGCAGGTATTCGCCGGTCAGGACGGCAGAGAAATCGAGCGATCCGCCCATGGTCTTCCCCTTCCGTTCGGGCCGCCCGGCATCACGCCAGGCGGCGGGTTGCCAGGATCAGAGCGCGGGTTTCAGCACCGGGTCGGAGACAGGCTCGTTCATGCGGAAGGCGCGGGTGAGTTTGAACTGGGTTTCGGGGCCGAACCATTTGTCGAAGATCTTCTGCGCCTCGCCCGTCTCTTCCAGCCGGGTCAGCGTGGCATTGACGGCCTCCTTGAATGCGGGTTCGTTCCTGCGCAGGCCGAGCCCCCAGTATTCCTTGGCCATCGCACCGGGCAGGAAGGCGAAACCGCCGCCTGCGGTATTGACGAACTTCACCGAGGCGACCTCGGAGAGCGCCAGCGCCTTCACCTTGGACTGTTGCAGCGCCAGGAAGGCGGCGGGCGGATCCTGGAAGGTCAGGATGGTGGCCTGCGGCACGATCTCCCGCAGGAAGCGTTCGGAGCTGGAGCCTTTCGGCGCGCTGACCTTCTTGCCGGAGAGGTCCTCCATCGCCTTGATGTCGGAGCCTTCCTTGACCAGCAGCCGTTGCAGGCTGACGAAGGAGGCGTTGGAATAGTCGATCTGCTGCGCGCGTTCGGCAGTATAGCCCAGTGCGGCGGCGACCAGATCCACCCGGCCCTCGGTCAGCTCGGGGATCCGCGCCTCGACCGCGATGAGCTTCAGCTCCAGCTTGACGCCCAGATCGTCGGCCACGGCTCGGCACAGATCGACCTCATAGCCGATGATCTCCCGTGTCGCGGGATCGGGAAAGCTGAAGGGTTCGTAGTTGCCCATGGTGCCGCAGATCAGCCCACCCTTCGCCTTGATGTCGGAAAGCTGGTCGGCCAGCGCCGGAGCGGCAGCAAGCGACAGGCCCGCCAGAATGGCGAGGGATTTCAGAATGGTCATCTTGGTCTCCTGTTGGTTTTTGTGCGCTCAGGCGGGTTTGCCATAGGCGCCGATGTAGCGGTCTTCGGCGATCTGCCGCTTGATCTCGGCTTCCGGGGCCTCCTTCGTGCGGACGGGATAAAGAAGCGCCGGCCCGTCGGCCCGCGCAGAGGCGCTCATATCGTCCGCCGCCTTGATATCGCTGCGGTTTACGACAGGGCTGCGGATAGAAGCCGGCACCTCGATGGCTCCGGGATCATTCTCGCAGGACGCGCGATGGATGACGGCATGTGCGGATATCGGCAACTCGCGCCGACCGATTGCGCCATTGTCGTTGATTGCAGGGTCGATGACGAAATCCGCCGCGTGGTGAATTCTGGCGGCACTGGATATCCCGACGCCTCCGGGCAGGCATGTGGCGACGATGCGGAAGCTTTCAAGCAGGTCCGCTTGCAGCACGGCGGCAGAGGTCGTGGTCATGGTGCGGTCCTGCGATGTGTCGAATTAAGATAAGGTAATGGAGGAAGGCACATAAAAAACAGCGATATTATTTTATGAAATCCAATCTCTTTTTTAGATGATTTTGGACGCAAGGGACCTCGCGTCGTTGCAGATCGGCGTGCCATGTCGTTGAGAGACGCCGAGAGCGTATCGGGACGGAGCTACGCCGCCAGCAATGGTTGAAGGTTGGACCGAGCGTACCGGAAATTTCCTCCGACAATCTGAAGGGCTGGTCCGGTTCGGCAGAAGACAGCCAAGCCGGCCTTGTCGATGTTCCCGCGAGGGTGCTCAAACGGTCGACCCACCACGGCCAATGGGGTAACGAACCTTTTGTTCTTCTATTCCTCGAACAGTCGATATCGGAAATAACGTCCTGATCGCCATACATTATCCCGACGGCGCCACCGGCCCGTCATCGTGAGATGGCCGGAAAAATCCAGCTTCCGGTGGTCCAAGGTCGGGGAGCATATCAGCGATCCCGGGCATCTCGATATCGGGTCGGGGCGTCGCACGGGAGCTGGCAGTGCTGATCGAGCGTCGAGGAAAGCCGGTAATGATTATCTCGGATAGGGGCACGGAACTGACCTCGGATGTTATTCTGCCGTGGTTCTCGGAGAAAAAGATCGAATGGCATTACATCGAGCCGGGCAAGCCGAGCGAGACTGTGCGGAAAGCCTCAACGGACGCATGCGCGTTGAACTGCTCAACGAAACCACGTTCCGCACCTTGGCTCATGCCCTGGTCGTGACCGCCGCGTGGACCGCCGAATAGACACTGAACGCCCGCATTCTGCCGTGACCTACCAGACCCCGGCCGATCCCGCGCGGACCCGGACACCGCTGCACAAGACGAAAGCTTTGCGCGTCGGCGATCGCTCCCCCGTCGTCGATCGGCATAAAACACCAACCAGAGTCCTGTCGGCGCTGGAGTAAAACCCAATGCCAAGGCAGGGGTGGATTTGCAGTGCGATACCCACGCCCCGAAGCTACAGGCAACGCCGGATCTTCGTATTTCCCTGGGTCCGCCCTTCAAGGTCGGTCTCGCGCCAATGGGTTGGGCCATCGCAGGGGCAGCTGCACCCATGGCGGCGGGGGCTGTGGCTTCGCAAGACACGCTGCTCAATCTCTCCGGCTCGGCAGCAGTGACGGACTTTCCCGGTTGTTGATGTCTTTCGAGCGTGGTCGCTGGGATGCCTCCGTCCAGAGTAGATGCGTCGTGGGACTTCAGTCGGTATTGATCCACACGGCTTTCGTGTCGAGATATTCCTCCAGATGCTCTATCCCGCCCTCGCGCCCGTAGCCTGACATCTTCACCCCGCCAAAGGGAACGGCGGGGTCGATCGCGTGATACATGTTCACCCAGACCGACCCGGCCCGGATACGTCTGGCAAGCTTGTGCGCGGTGCCGAGATGGGTCGTGAATATTCCCGCCGCGAGACCGTAGGGCGTCGCATTGGCCCGTTCCACCACTTCCTCCAGCGTATCAAAGGGAAGGGCGGAGACGACCGGGCCAAAGATCTCCTCGCGCGCGATGGTCATTGCATCCGTCACATCGCCGAAGACGGTGGGGGCAATGTAGTTCCCCCGGGCGAAATCTCCGCCCGTCAGCCGTTCACCACCGGTCAGCAGGCTGGCACCCTCCGCCCTGCCCGCGGCCAGATAGCCCTCGATCCGGCTGACCTGCCGGGCGGAGATGATCGGACCGATCTCGGCGGTTTCGCTGATCCCGTTTCCAACGTGCAGCGCCTTTGCGAAATCGGCAACCCGTCTGACGAATTCCGCGTGTATCTCGCGGGCAACGAACAGCCGCGAACCGGCGATGCAGATCTGACCCGAGTTCGCAAAGACCGCCATCGCGGCGACGGGCACCGCCTTGTCGATATCGGCATCCCTGCACACGATCACAGGCGACTTGCCCCCGAGCTCCAGCGACACGCGCTTCAGATTGCCGGTCGCGGCACGGGCGATTGCCTGTCCCGTCGCGGTGGAGCCGGTAAAGACGATCTTGTCCACGCCCGGATGGGCAGCGAGTGCCGCGCCCGCCTCCGGCCCCGTTCCGGTGACGACATTCAGAACTCCATCCGGCAAGCCCGCGTCCTGCATGAGGCGGGCGATCATCAGCACCGTCAGGGACGCCTCTTCCGAAGGCTTCAGGACGACCGTGCACCCCGTGGCGAGAGCAGGCGCGATCTTCCAGACAGACCCGGCAATCGGCGCGTTCCATGGAATGATCGCCCCAACGACGCCGACCGGCTCTTTCACCGTCTGGGACAGGATCTCGCCGGGAAAGGAGTTGGGGATGGTGGCACCATGAAAGGCCACCGCCTGCCCGGCATAGAAGCGCAGCATGCCAATCACCCGGCGTCGGTTTGCCAGCGTCCGGGCGATAGGCATTCCCATGTCGAGCGTGTCGGACAGGCACAGCGTTTCCCATTCTGCCTCGAAGCGTTCCGCGATCCTGAGCAGCAGCGCCTGACGCTCGAAAGGGGTGAACCGCGCCCATGGGCCCTCGAAAGCACGCCGCGCGGCGGTAACGGCATCGTCGATGTCGGCGGCGTCCCCGCGGGGGACCGTTGCGAGCAGCGCGCCGGTTGCCGGGTTTCGCGCCTCCATCACCGCGCCGGAATGTGCGGACAGCCACCGCCCCCCGATGTGCATCGGACGGAAGCCGCCGTCATAAAGTGCGGCGGCGCGGCTTTGCCAATCTGTCATCATCATCTCCTCCACCTGGGGGATCATGCGTCAGGGTGCGAAGAAGGCTCAAGTCGGGAAAGCCTGCGCGGGACAACAAAGCGGCTGGCTCTTGTCGCATTGTTTGGTCATCCTGTGCGGCATGGCGGCCGGGGAGGGCGCCTGGAGGAGATTTCTGATGCGACTTGACGGAAAGGTGGCGATCGTCACCGGCGGTGGATCGGGCTTTGGCGAGGGTATTGTGCGGAAATTCGCCGCAGAAGGAGCGCAGGTGATCGTGATGGATCGCGATGAAGCGGGCGCAGTGCGCGTGGCGGAAAGTGCCGGAGATGCGTGCCGTGCCTTTGTGGGCGACGTATCGCTGCCCGCGGGTATGGAGGGCGCCCGAGAAGCAGCAATTTCGGCCTTCGGGCGGCTGGACATCCTTGTGAACAACGCGGGTGTGGGGCATGTGCCGACTGCGCTGGAGGACGTTGACGAAGCAACCTTCGAGCGCATTGCGGACGTGAACATGCGCTCCGTCTATAACGGCGCCCGCGCGATGGTGCCGCATTTCAAAGCCCAGAGGTCCGGCGCGATCCTGAACGTCGCTTCCACCGGAGGCGTCTCGCCCCGTCCGAACCTTACCTGGTACAACGCCTCCAAGGGCTGGGTCATCACTGCCACGCGCGCGATGGCGGTCGAACTCGCACCCTTCGGCATCCGTGTGAACGCGATCAATCCCGTGGCTGGCGACACACCGCTGCTCGCCACATTCATGGGTGCAGACACCCCGGAGATGCGTGCGAAATTCCTCTCCACCATTCCGCTTGGCAGATTTTCCACACCACAGGACATGGGCAATGCGGCGGCCTTCCTGTGCTCGGAGGAAGCCTCGATGATCACCGGTATTGCGATGGAGGTCGATGGCGGACGCTGCATCTGAGCGGGTGTCGGGGCCGGAAGAGAGGAATGAGCCGATCCTTGGGAGCACTGGTCGGAGGGGCCGTGGCATGATTTCGAGAACCCGTAACGAAGGCTTGCGCGGCTGTTCCGTCATCGCTAAACGGTCGGTGCTAGGGTCGTTAGCTCAGTTGGTAGAGCGTCTCGCTTACACCGAGAATGTCGGCGGTTCGAACCCGTCACGACCCACCATTCTTATTTTCAATAAAATCAATCACTTAGAACACGCTCCAGAACGGCAATGTACCCTAAACGCCGCAAAAATGTACCCTAAATGTACCCTAAAATTTTTTGGGGTACATTCGGGCTGAATCAAAAAGGGACGGCTAACGCCGCCCCCATCCGTCTCATTATCTCACCTGCCACGCGGGTTCAGCACCCCGCCGTACAGCGTAGCCTGCGCCATACGCTCATCGACCTTGAGTTAAATCAGTTCGGCTAGCTGGTTCGCGGCCCGTTGCGCCTGAATCGGGTCTTCGATGCTGTTAGAGGTCTGAAGGTTCACCACAATCCCGCCAAAGCTGTTCGACACAGACGAGCCACCCCCGCCGGTCTCCAACCTAGACGCGTCGACCGGGATCTTCCTCCCCCGCGTCAGCGGTACCACTGCTTCATCGTCGTGGAGGATCGCAGGGATCCCGAAAGTGTTAGCAGTACCATTCTTGAACTGAGGAGCGTTCTTGAACAGCGCGGCGGGAGCCGGGGCGTAGCTCACCGCCTTCTGATCCGAGTATCCGCCTTCTTTGAATAGCCCGATCATGGATCCGACCGAGTTCCAGAACCCTCCGCTTGCTGCAGCGGTAGCTCCAGCGCTCGCGGCCCCTGCTCCTGCGCCCGCCACGCTTCCGGTGGTCATCGCACTGGCGATGATAGCCCCGCCCTGTGCAGCGCCTGCGACGATGCCTTGCGCAAGGATGGTCGCGCCGGTTTGGTATCCCAGCGCGTCCCCCAGCATGGTCATGACCTGATCGGCCATCATCGTGGCCAGCGATGACCGGATGGTCTCAACTATGTTCGATACGTCGATATCGCCGGTCATGAAGACGTCTTTTAGCCCGTCGCGGACGGAGGTCAGCGCTTCGGCTTGTAGGTTCTTGAACGATTCCCCCTCTGTGGGAATTCCCTTGAAATAGTCCTTTACAGGATCTTCAGTCAGGCGTTGGAGGACTTCGTATAGTTGCTGCTGGGTCTCGAATAGCCGCAAGGCGGATGCGCTGGCCGAGTCCAGACGCCCGCCATAGGCGCTCATCATGTCCGCCGCGAGTTGCGCCCCCTCCATCGTCGCGTACTGTCCGCTGGCTAGCAGCTTCCGTGCCGCGAACCGGGTCGTCGAGATATCCAATGAACAAGTGTGGCTGAGAGGCCGATTTGATCGGCGCAAGAGGCGGGTATTTGTGGAGAAGCACATCGCCGAACCGGAACTTGTGGGTCTCGGCGCGAGACTTCGCCGTCTCGATAAGGCGCGGCGCATGGCGTGGGAAACTGAGATGGAGAGGGCGGCAAAAAGCCCCCTCATGATGGAGGAGGCTTGGCCTTGTTCACCGATCACTGGTCAAGCTGCGGGCTTCACAGCGGTCCCGCACGCTTTTCGACCGCCTGCGATTGTGGAGGCTTCACAGGCGGCAAAGAACCTGGCGAAGAGTCCGGTCGTTCGCATTGTAGCCGGGTCGGGCGCCTGAAAAGCTACGCCCAACTGTGGCGAGCCCGGATAGTTTGGAAACGTGAAAATCACGCCAGCCTTGCCCGGTTCCTCCGAGAACTTGCCAGCCGCTGAGGGTCACGTCGCCCGATTTGTCCACGCCTAGCAGGTGAGGTTCGACCTCGCGAGCCTTGCCGTTGTACATGAACCGGATCACCTGACGGTCGCGGATGGCTTGGGAAATTTGCGCGGACAACAAAAGAATCACCACACCAAAGGGCTGCAATATTTCGATGGTGATCGGCTCTGCCTGACCTGTCGAGTCCTTCGTCGGCCATGGAAAAGCCCGCCGGGCGAGGGCGGGCTATGGCGGTAACGCGGTGCGGCTTACTGGATAAATCTCGCCGCAACTTGCGCGATGGTAGACAGGCCAACGATCAATCCGACGATAAGAGCGATGCCTCCGTAGCCTGGAAGCATAGACACCTTGCCCTTGAGTTCGGCGACGTCGGTTCGCAAGACCTTCATGTCGGCCTTCACTTCCTTCATGTCGCTCTCCAAGCTTGCAACGCGCACTGCCAGCATGGTGTCCTCCGGTGGCCCCCCGGGAGTATGTGGGCCTTGTGGTCCTTTAGGCAAGTAGGGGCCTGATGGATACTGATAGATGTTTCCCGTCTCATTCGTCATCGGACGGTGCCTCAAAGAGGGACTGCGCGCGGATTGTCTCCCAGTTCTTCTTGGCTTGTTCGATCATATCTTTTCCGGCTGCCTTGCGCATATCGTCCGCTCCGAACGACTGCATGAAAATGCCATCTACGTATTTTGCAGCATCCTCATAGGCGGCGGCGATCCACGCGCTTGTCCATTTTCTGATTTCCGCGTTCTCTCGCGTCAGCTCTCGGATTTTGCTTTCTGCCGCATCCACGAGCGCAGCCAAGGCTTCAACCCTCTCGTCCAGCGTCATCTACTCCTCCAATGGAGGGGGAAAACTAAGTAACATGTTACTTGTCAATAACTTATGGTATAAAAGGTCACCTTCCCAGAATCGCCCCTCTCTGCTTTCATCCAGAACATTACAAGAACCGATTCTGAGGGAGGGTTAACGAGTGACAAAGGAAGATTATGGCGGTTCGTGGGGAATGACCGACGTGAGGCAGACGCTGCGGGAGAAGGTCGCTGCAATGACGGACGTCGAAATTATGAGGCTCATTTGCTGGCGCTGCGCTCGATGCGGCGCAGGATTCGCCACCTAGAGAGGCTTCGTCCATGTCGCTTTCGTCATCGATGCCTATGCCCACTGCATCGTCGGCTGGAGGCTCAGCCGTTCGGCCCATGCGGGCTTCGTTCTGGATGCTCTGGAACAGGCAGTTCATGAACGCCGCCCGGCCAAGGGCACGGGGCTGGTCCACCACAGCGACAGGGGCTCTCAATACCTATCCATTCGCTACACCGAACGTCTTGCCGAAGCAGGCATTGAGCCTTCGGTCGGCAGCGTCGGCGACAGCTATGACAACGCGCTGGCCGAGACGATCAACGGCCTATTCAAGGCCGAGGTCATCCACCGCCGTGGCCCCTCGCGCAGCTTCGAGGCTGTCGAATATGCCACGCTGGAATGGGTCGACTGGTTCAACAACCGCCGGCTCCTCGAGCCCATCGCGAACATCCCGCCAGCAGAAGCCGAGGCCAACTTCTACGCAGCTCTGGAAACTGAACCCATGGCCGCGTAACTAACCAAAATCAGCCTCCGCCAAACCCGGCGGCAGTTCAGGGTGCCCTCGCCACCTAGCGCAGACTGCCCCAGTGGTGCGACCAGTTATTTTGTGTTCGCTCCCGGCTTGAGAGGAGGACGAGGCCACAGGTGCCAAGCTCCTCACAAACAGCTTGGACGTAACGGCTCGCGGCGGGTAGCCATAGTGAATTTTAGCATCTACTAGTCAGTCATCAGCGTGCCTATGTCGGTGCGGGAAAGCGTCAAGACCTGCGTAAAGCAGTTACCCTTGTCTACCGTTGTCGCCCGATGGCAGTTATGAGATTCAGCGCCGATGTCAACCTTTCGACGAGAGCGAGCAGATCGTGGGAAAAAACATGACAAACGAGACTTTGCGCCAATCCCTCGACAGCTTGCAGAGCAAGGCTCGAGAGAGAATTGTCAAAACACAGAATATTGAGTACGATCTCGAAACGTTAGGCTTTGTTGACAAAAGTGATTCCCCTGCGCGGTCGGCTGTGATTCAAGACCCTCTCTAGGCAGGAGATGAGCTTGGCGCGCAACCTGATATCCGACGATGAGTGGGCCTTCTTCGATGGCTTTATTCGTGCTGTACGGCATCCGAACGGGCGCAAGCCTGCAGACCATCGATTTGTTCTGGATGGCATTTTCTGGATCGCGCGGACCGGTGCGCCCTGGCGGGACCTGCCCGAAGAGTTCGGCAAGTGGTCATCGGTCTACCGCCAGTTCCGCCGCTGGACTTGGCGGGACTGTGGGAGGATATCTTGGATGCGCTGAACCACGCCGGGATTGCCCCCTGCAACCTTCAGATGGTCGACAGTACCGTGATACGCGCCCATCATCATGCGGCGGGTGCAAAAGGGGAGCTCCGAAAGAGGCTCTTGGCCTTTCGAGAGGTGGGTTCTCGACAAGATCCATCTCCGCGTCAACGGCGCCGGTCTCCCTATGAGGACCGAGATCACGCCGGGCCAGGATTCCGACTATACCGGCTATGATCTGGTAAATGGCCGCCAACCTGCCGCAGCCTGCGGTTCTGGTGGCGGACAGAGGCTACGACTCTGATAAAATTCGGGAAGACATCGAGAACCGTAACGCGCTGCCCATGATCCCGATGCGAAGAACCGAAAGGTACGCAAGGCTGTCGACATGACCATCTCCACCCTGCGCAACATGGTCGAGCGCTGCTTCAACAAACTGAAAAACAGCCGCCGGCTGGCAACCCGCTACGACAAAACCGCAGACAGTTTCCTCGGTTTTATAGACGTCGCCTGCATCAGGCTCTGGCTTCGCCATTTGTCAACATGACCTAGCTTCCACCGGTGAAACTAGTCGCGACAGAATGGTCGCAAGCGGCGGTATTGCGTCCATTCGCCACATATTGCTGAGCTTATCGGGACGTTTTGCAACATTGACCGTGCTTGCTGAGCACTATTTCCGTCGGGATCCACGCCGCTCGCGGCGGCAGGTTTTTTTCGGGAGGATCATATGGCTGGAGAAAAGCCGGAACTCAGTCATCAGGGTCAGTTCAACGAGCAACGCGGGTGGCGGCAGTATAACGTCTGGATCATGCGCGCGCTCGGTCTGATTGCGGCGCTTGTCGTCTATGCTCTGCTCGGGGGTTCGGAGGGATTGAGCGCGGATGGTCGTGCGGTTGCGGCTATTGCAACGCTCATGGCGATTTGGTGGATGACGGAGGCCATACCGCTGGCCGCCACGTCGCTGATCCCCATCGTGCTGTTTCCAGCGCTTACGGGGCAGAGCGTGTCGCAGGCGACTTCGCCCTATGCAAATCCCATCGTTTTCCTTTTTCTGGGTGGATTTCTCATCGCGATCGCCATGGAGAAATGGAACCTGCACCGGCGTATCGCGCTGCTCACCATCGCGCGCATCGGGGTGGAGCCGCGCCGCATTGTCCTCGGCGTGATGGTCTCCACAGCGTTTCTGTCGATGTGGGTTTCCAACACCGCGACGGCGCTGATGATGCTGCCCATCGGCATGTCGATCCTCGCGCTGTTCACCAGCGGGGGCAAGTCCGCTGGATCGGTCGAGGACATCGGGAACGGCCAGACGATCACGGAAGCGATCCGCGATCCCAACGTGGCGACTTTCGGCGTCTGCCTGATGCTCGGCATCGCATGGTCGGCCTCCATCGGAGGGCTCGGCACGCTGCTCGGAAGCCCGCCCAACGCCATCGTGGCGGGGTATGCGGCGGATACGTTGGGCACGCCGATCAGTTTCTTTCAGTGGATGATGATCGGCCTGCCGCTCGCCGCAGTGTTCATCCTGCTGGCGTGGTGGGTGATGACCCGGGTCATCTATCGCTTCGAACTGCCGGAAATCCCCGGGGGCCGCAGCATGATCGACAAGGAGATCGATGCTTTGGGGCCAATGAGCCAAGGGGAAAAGGTGGTGCTCGCCGTATTCGTGAGTGCGGCCTTCCTGTGGATCGTTCCGGGCTTGCTCGGCAACATTCCCTTCGTCGCTGCCGCTCTGCCCTGGCTGGGCGGTTTCAACGACACCGTCATCGCCATTGCGGCGGGGCTTGCCATGTTCATCCTGCCTGCGGAGGGCAAGACGAAGATGGTCCTGAACTGGAAAGATGCGGAGGACGGGCTGCCGTGGGGCGTTCTGCTGCTGTTCGGGGGTGGCCTGAGCCTCGCCGCTGCCGTGGGGTCGTCCGGGCTGGATGACTGGTTCGGCGCGCAGGTGTCCGGTCTGGGGGCGCTGCCCGCAATCCTGCTCGTCGCTTCGGTCGTCGGTATCATCCTTTTCCTGACGGAGGTGACCTCCAATACCGCGACGGCTGCGACGTTCATTCCGATCCTCGGAGGTGTGGCTCTGGGCCTTGACGTCAATGCGATGATGCTGATCGTGCCCGCGGCGCTGGCGGCGACCTGCGCCTTCATGCTGCCGGTAGGCACGCCGCCGAACGCGATCGTCTTCGGCTCTGGGGCGGTCACGATCGCCCAGATGGCGCGGGGCGGGGCGGTGATGAACCTGATCGGCATCCTGCTCATCACCTGCGCGATCTATGCGATCGGCGGGATGGCGCTTGGGATAGACTTCTGATCTTTCTCTTCTGCGGCGGAGGGGGTTACTGGACCCCTTCCATTGCGGCCTGTTCGGCGATCGTCCTGTAAAGGCGCTCGTTCCAGTAGGGCACCCAGCAGACCAGCGCGCGGCCCGTACCATGGAAGGCGCGCAATCGCCTCTGACCGGAGATCAGGCTGCGGGGCCATCTCGCCGGTGCGCGGGATGAAAACTTCAGCCCGCCCGTCCGGCCCAGGACGAGCCGCCCCTGAACCCGGAAGTCGCTGTCATCGACATCGATGGTCTCCACCGGGCCGGGGGCGTTGATGGCGACCTTGCCTGTGCCTGAAACGGTTGTCTTCCATGACAGAAACCCATCGCCCGCCCAGAAGCTGGACCAGGCGGGTTCTCGCGTCATGCCAAGCTGCACCGATCCTTCGGAGGCCCAGTACGCCCCCGGTTCCAGTATCCACCGCTCACCCGGTGTCACATCCAGAAGATGGTAGCCGCCGAGCGTCGGCTGAAGAAGAACGGAGCCGGTTCCCGTGTAAAAGGGCCGGATACGGGCATCCGAGGTGAAGAAGGATCGGAAGATGTCGCGCGGTCCGGGCAGACGGGGCGTCATGACCACGTTGCCCTGCATGGTGGACATTGCGCCATGGCGGGCGCGCACCGTTTCCTCTGCGATGTCGATGCGGATCTGGCGCATCCCTTCGACCTCACGGACACTGAATTCCGCCATGACCGTCCCCCTTCAGTAACGCGGCTCGTCCCATGACATCGAACGCTCCCATACCATGATGAGGGATTCCGGCCGCAGCCCGGCTGCCCCCCGCAGCGGTGCGTCCAGCGTGGACATCACGAACAGAATGACGGCAAGAAAGACCGAGGTGACGGCGCCCAGAAAGAACTGCCGTAGCGGCCGCATACGCAGCAGGCAGATCAGCAGAACGCTGATGACCGCGCCGCCGAACACGGCGTACCACATCGCCTGCGGGATCCGTACGAAGACGGCAGCGATGCGCTGCTGCCGGGCGGCGACGAAATCGCGGAACGCGGAGAGCACCTCGGCATGCACGATCTCCTGCCCCGGTGTCTGCGGCTCGAATTCCGCCAGACGCTGGCGCATGGCATTGGAGCGGTTGTTGCCTCCGTCGAGGAAGTCGCCGCGCTGATGTGCGGCCCAGTCCTTGTGGATGGTGAACAACACATAATCGCGCAGCATATCCTTCATGTCGGATCGCAGCGGCTCGGGATACACGTTCACATCGGCATAGAGCGCGGAGATGGAGTTCGCCTCATCCAGCATGGCAGTGCGGACGCGGTCATTGTTCTGATAGGCCGATACGGTGAGAAGGCCGAGCAGCAAGCCGTAGAACAGGCTGAAACCCGAGGTCGCGTAATTGATGGATTCGTTCAGATCCGGGCCGGAGCCGATCAGGACACGCATAACCGGCTTGAATACCAGCATCCCCAGCAACATGCCGATGATCGCCAAGGCGAGGAAGCCGATCGCCAGTTGCTGCTGGGGAATATCGTAGACAAAATCAAACATGAGCACATGACCGTAGATGTCACCGCGAAGCTATAGCGCGAACGGAGAAGCGCGAAGGGTAAAAATGCAAATTGTCGCATGTGGAACGCTCGATTATTCTTCCCTTGCAGATGCTGGTACAGGGCGCTCACTATGATCTCGTTCGTTCGGCTCCTTTTTGCCCTGTCGGCCTTGATTGCCTCCCCGGCAATGGCAGCGGACCAGGCTTCCCCGGATCTGCGATTCTTCTCGATCGGAACAGGGGAGGTGACAGGGAACTACTATGCCGCGGCCAAGGCGATCTGCGGTGCCGTCAACCGTCACTCCGACGGCACGATCCGATGCAGCGCGGAGGCGACCCAAGGGACGATCTACAATCTCGCCGCGCTGAAGTCCGGTGATCTGGACTTTGCAATCGTGCAGTCGGACTGGTTGAGATATGCCTATCAGGGCGCGGGTCTTTTCGAGGCAGAAGGTCCAATGACCGAGCTTCGGACGGTCATGGCGCTCTATCCCGAAACGCTCACCCTCCTTGCCGCGCGCGGCCGTGGGATCGACAGTCTGCTGGGACTGCGGGGCCATCGGATCGATATCGGCGCGCCGGCCTCCGGTCGACATGCGACGGCTCTCAGCGTGCTCGATGCAGTCGGGTTGAGCAGCAACGACTTTCCCATGGTGCTCGAACTCCCGATCGCGAGCGCCTATGAAGAACTCTGCGCCGGGCGGATCGATGCCTCCATTCTCGTGATGGGTCATCCCAATGCGGGTCTGGCCAGCGCCATTTCACGCTGCAACCTTGAAATCGTGGGGATTTCCGCGCCGACGCGCGAGAGCATTCTCTCCCGGCATCCGGATTTCCGCGCCATTTCCATCCCCGCCTCGGACTATGGCACGGTGGCAGATATCGCGTCCCTCGCCGTCACCGCGACGGTCATCACCTCGGCCGCGCAGCCTGATGATCTGGTGAAGACGCTGGTCGAACAGACCCTTGCGGCCTTGCCGGCCCTGCGGATAGAGGCACCGGTTTTCGGCGCGGTCGAAGCATCGCGGATGGGGGAGGGGGCAGAGATCGCGCCGCTTCATCCGGGTGCTGCGGCAGCCTACAAAGCGCTGTCTCCCTGACCATCACGATAATCTGCGACCGCTAACGCCGCTCTACAGCATCGAAATATGCAGTATGGCGGAAATGAGAGATATATGGTCGTAAATCGTACTCCGCCCGACGCGGCTTCCGCCATTTTGGAGGGAGGTTTTGTAGAGGCGTGAAAAGCTGTGAAAGGCGCGGCAGACCGGAAATTCGGCCTTTGTGCGGGTAGGGTTCTCCGTCCGCTTCCCTCCTTGGCGGTAAGATGAGCGGAGCGGCCCCGCGATCGGCGGACATGCGGATCGGCTTGATCGGCGCGACCGGCTGGATCGGCGCGGCGCTGGGGACGCGGCTTTTGACATCGGGGATCGTCACGCCCTCCGGGCTGGTCGCGATGAACCGCAGCGGCAACCCCGGCCCATACAAGCCATACGCAATCGGCTGGGCCGGCGATCCTGCGGAACTGGTGGCGCGGGTGGATGTGGTCATCGTCGCGGTTCGCCCCGAGACATGGCCGGGGCTCCGGCTGCAAGCCCCAGGCAAGCTGCTCATTTCCCTGATGGCTGGCGTGGGAAGCGGTGATCTTGCCCGTAGCGGGGGGCGCGTCGTGCGCGCAATGCCGAATGCCGCGGCCGAAACCGGCAAATCCTACTCGCCCTTCTGGGCAGGTGCCGATGTGACAAAGGAGGATCGTAATACGGTTCACCGTATTCTGGGCGCGATCGGCACCTTTGATGAGCTGCCGAAGGAGCGACAAATCGACATGATGACCGCCGTTTCCGGCTCTGGCGCGGCCTATCCCTCCCTGATGATGGTTGCGATGGTTGACGTGATGAAGCGACACGGGATCCCGGACGGCATCGCATGGCACGCCGCGAAAGCTGCCGTCTGCGATGGTGCTGCCCTGCTGGCCGGGCACCCGCAGCGGGCGCAGAGTTTCCTCACTGCCTATCAGGACTACGCAGGCACTACCGCGACCGGATTGGACGCGGCGGAAAGAGGAGGGTTTTCCACCGCGCTGCGAACAGCGCTTGAAGCCGCTGCGGAAAGGGCACGGACTATGGCCGGTGCAGGCGCCGTCTAACGTATCTCAAGGTGCCCGACGTGCAAAAGCGGCAGCTCGCGGGCAGATCACAAAAGCCGCAACAGGGAATGGAAATGAAAAAGCTAGCGTGTCTCATCGCGGTTGCCCTTCCGGCGGCAGCGTTTTCGACGGCTGCCAGCGCAGCTTGCGGCAGCTTCACCATCGCGAGCATGAACTGGCAGAGCGCCGAGGTGCTGGCGAGCCTCGACCAGTTCATTCTGAATAAGGGCTATGGCTGCAGTGCAGAGATCACTACCAGCGACACGGTGCCGGCCATCACCTCTCTGGTAGAGAAGGGCAAGCCCGAGGTGGTGCCGGAATCCTGGGTCGATCTCATGCCCGAGGTGGTCGCGGGCGGCCTGAAGGATGGCAAGATCGTCGAACTGTCCCGCTCGCTTTCCGACGGTGGGCAGCAGGGCTGGTTTATCCCGCGCTACATGCTCGACGAGCATCCCAACCTCAACAAGATCGAGGAAATCCTTGCCCATCCCGAACTCTTCCCGGCACCGGAGGATAAGTCGAAAGGTGCCGTTTACAACGGCCCGCAGGGCTGGGGTGGAACGGTGGTGACGACACAGCTCGCCAAGGCGTTCGGGATAGAGAACAAGGGGTTCACCCTTGTCGATACGGGCTCCGCCGCCGGGCTCGACGGCTCCATGGCCAAGGCCTATGAACAGAAGGCGCCATGGCTCGGCTTCTACTGGTCGCCCACGTCCATGCTGGGCAAGTACGATATGGTCGCCGTGGATTTCGGCATCGCGAATGACCCTGCGGAATGGAAGCGCTGCACCTCTTCGGCCGATTGCGCCGATCCAAAGCCCAATGCCTTCCCTCGTGACAATGTCTTTACGCTCGTGTCGAAAAAATTCGCGGACGAGACCGATCCCGCGGTCATCGACTATCTGAAGAAGCGCAACTGGACCAACGATACCGTGAACCAGCTCATGGCCTGGATGACGGACAATCAGGCGACGGGAGAGGACGGCGCACGGCAGTTCCTGAAGGAACATCCCGATATGTGGAGTGCGTGGGTCAGCCCCGAAGCGGCCGAGCGCATCAAGGCGGCACTCTGATCCGCTGGCGGAGCCGCCCCTGCGGCTTCGCCGCCTCCCGCATGTCATAGCCCATCCGATCAGGAGGTCGCCATGGCCTGGTTCGACAGGTTCCCGCAGCTCGATGACTCGACCCTCCGTGATCTCAAGAAGGTCATCGATGAGGGTTTTCGCACCTTCACACGCTCCTACGGCGATGCGATTGAAGGCTTTTTCGAGCCGCTCCGGCAGTTTCTGGTATGGTCGGAGGCGCTGTTGACGAGCACGCCCTGGCCCATCATCCTTGCGGCCATTGCCGTTCTTGCATGGTTCGCCAGCCGCAGCCTGCGCATCGTGATCGCCAGCGTGGCGACGCTCGTTCTGATCGGGGCGTTCGGGATGTGGGACGATACGATGAAGACGATCTCCATGATCCTGACATCGACGCTTCTTGCCGTCGTCATCGGCTTGCCGATCGGCATTCTCATGTCGCGCTCCGACCGGGTTCAGTCTTTCGTTAACCCCGTGCTCGACGTGATGCAGACCATGCCATCCTTCGTGTATCTGATCCCGGTTGTCATGCTGCTGGGCATCGGCAAGGTGCCGGGCCTCATCGCGGTGGTGATCTATGCCATTCCGCCCATGATCCGGCTGACGAACCTTGGTATCCGCGAGGTGGATGGCGAGGTGCTGGAGGCGGCGGATGCCTTCGGTTCTTCCCGCTGGCAACGGCTGGTGAAGGCGGAGCTTCCACTCGCGCTGCCGACGATCATGGCGGGCATCAACCAGACGATCATGATGGCGCTGGCGATGGTCGTCATCGCGTCGATGATCGGCGTGCAGGGCCTGGGCCAGCCGGTGCTGAAGGCGATTTCCAACCAGTATTTCACGCTGGGACTGTTCAACGGGCTGGCCATCGTCGGTATCGCCATCGTCTTTGACCGGATAAGTCAGGCTTGGGGCTTCCGGCTTCAGAAGCATCGCGGCGGTCGTCGTGTCTGATCCCATCAGCATCGAAATCCGCCATCTCTTCAAGATCTTCGGCCCTCGCCCTGCCGACTACATAGAAGCGGTTCAACGCGGCCTGTCGAAGCAGGAGCTCAACGAGCGGTATCGCCATGTCCTCGGGCTGCGCGATATCAACATTTCCATCGCCCCGGGCGGCATACAGGTGGTGATGGGCCTGTCCGGCTCGGGGAAATCCACGCTGATCCGCCATATCAACCGGCTTATCGAGCCGACTGCCGGAGAGATACTCGTGGAGGGGGAGGATGTGGTGAGGATGTCTCCCACTGCTCTCCGCGACTTCCGGCGCCACCGGACGGCGATGGTATTCCAGAAGTTCGGCCTGCTTCCGCATCGAACCGTGCTCGACAATGTGGGTTATGGGCTGGAGGTGCAGGGCAGGGACGCCGCCGAACGGAACCGCATCTCTGCCCGCTGGATCGACAGGGTGGGTCTCGCCGGGTTCGAACGGAAATATCCCGCCCAGTTGTCGGGCGGGATGCAGCAACGGGTGGGTCTGGCCCGTGCGCTGGCCAATGATGCGCCGATCCTGCTGATGGACGAGGCCTATTCCGCGCTGGACCCGCTGATCCGCTACGACATGCAGACGGTGCTGCTCGATCTTCAGAAGGAGGTCCGCAAGACCATCGTGTTCATTACGCATGACCTCGACGAAGCCCTGCGCCTCGGGGATCGCATTGCGCTGCTCAGGGACGGTGCGGTCATCCAGCAGGGGACGGGGCAGGAAATCGTGCTGCACCCTGCCGACGACTACGTCGCGAATTTCGTGCAGCATGTGGACCGTGGCAAGGTGGTGCGGGTCGCCTCCGTCATGGAAGCGGCAGGGCCTGACACTGCGGGCCCCACCGTGAAGATGGAAACCACCCTGACCGATGCCCTTCGCGAGATGATGGGGCACGGCGTCCAGTGCCTCGCGGTGTGCGACGGAACAGGCAGGACGGTAGGGCGGCTGTCTTTGCAACGTGCCATCGCTGTTTCGGCGGGGGTCTGACGGCGGAGACCCCCTGATTCACCCGGTGAGCGTTTCCATTTCCGGTGCGACGATGAAGCGCCAGTTCCGCCGCGGCCCTGCCATGACGTTGAGATAGTAGAGTTCGAAACCGAAGGGCGCACCACAGGGATGATGGCCGCGTGGCACAAGCACCACATCGCCATCCCGAACTGTCATGGTTTCGTTCAGGGCCCCGTCATCTGTATAGACGCGCTGCACCGCCCAGCCCTCCGCCGGGCGAAGGCGATGGTAGTAGGTTTCCTCCAGATAGGTGATCCGCGGGAAGTCGTCTTCGTCATGCCGGTGGGAGGGGTAGGACGACCAGTGGCCCGCGGGGGTAAAGACCTCCGTCACCAGCAGGCTGTCGCAGAAATCCTGCGCTTCCATGGCGATATTGTTGATGTAGCGGGTGTTGGTTCCCTCGCCGCGCGGGGTAAGCTCGATCCCGTCGGGTCCGATGCGCCGCGGCGGATGGCCACCCTTGCCCGGTGCCGTGCAGAGCGCGATCGTGCATCCCGTCACCGCCTCCGCCGCCCAGTCCGATCCGTTCGGGAGGTAGAGCGAATGCGGCGGTGTGCGATCGAAAACGTCCATCCGGTCGCCAAGCACCCCCCAGTCCTGCCCCGCGGCCCGGAACGCGGCCTTGCCCTCCACCATGACGAAGATCGCCTCCCGGTCTCCCGTCGCACCGGAAATACGGTCGCCGGGGCGCAGGCGGTGGAGGGTGAAGCCCACGTAACGCCATCCGGCGTTTTCGGGTGTGATGCAATGGACCTCGCCATGATGACCGAAGGGACGGCGGAGAAGGGCGCTCATGGCCGCGTCTCTGCAGCGACGGCGCGGTCCAGCCCCGCCTCCCGCGCGGCGGCGCGCAGAGAGTCGAGACCGAGGGTTTGGTAGATGAGCGGATCGTAGCGGTCGGGATCCTGCTCCGCTTCGATGACCAGCCAGCCCTGATAGCCTGCCGTCGCGAGTATCCGCAGCAGCGGCAGGAAGTCGATCGCTCCCTCCGGGTCGCCCGGCACGGTGAAGGCCCCCGCCAGAACGCCCTGAAGGAAGGAGAGGTTCTCCATCCGCACGCGCTCCGTCACCCCGCGGCGGATATTTTTGGCATGGACATGCGCCACGCGCGCGACATGGCGCGCCAGCACCGTCTCCGGGTCACCGCCTCCAAAGGCGCAATGGCCCGCGTCGAACAACAGATGTGTCGCAGGCCCTGTCGCGGCCATGAAGGCGTCGATATCCTCGGGGCTTTCGACAACCGTGCCCATGTGGTGATGATAGGCGAGCGTCACGCCCTCATCCGCCAGATAGCGGGCGAACTCCTCCACCCGCGCGCCGAAGGCCGTCATCTCCGCCGCTGTCAGTCGGGGCCGATCGTTCACGGGCGCCAGAGGATCGCCATGCACGGTGTTGGAGCATTCGCACACGATGCAGACCTTGCAGCCGTTGACCTTGAGCTTCGCAAGATGGGGCTGAACGGCGCGGATTTCCTCATCCACACCGCGGGTGAGCAGGGCCATGGAATACCAGCCCGAGATGAAGCGGAGGCCATAGCGCGCCAGCAATGCCTTCAGCGCCTCGGGGTCTTCGGGCCAGCGATGGCCGTTCTCGATTCCGTCGAAGCCGATGACTTCGCCCGCTTCGTGCAGAATGCGGTCCGTCGGAATGTCAGCGCCGATGGAGCGGTCGTCGTCATTGGCCCAGGCGATAGGGTTGGTGCCGTAAAGGATCATCTTTGCCATCCGTCAGTTGACCAGGTTCTGCCGCGCCAGCGCCTCGAGATAGCGGGCGCGGGCCTGCTGGAGTTTCTCGCCGTCGCCGGTCTCCGGGACGGCAACGTCCCACCAATGTCCCGCCTCGCCGAAACCGGGGCCATGGCTGGGGTCGGTCTCGATCACGATGACGGTGGGCAGATTGCGGAGACGCGCGGCAGCGACCTGCGCCTCCAGATCGACGATGTCCGCGGCTTTGACCGCATGGGCGCCCATGCTGCGGGCATGGGCAACGAAGTCGATCTCCGGCTGTGCTTCGACCGCGCAATCGGCATAAAGGTTGTTGAAGGCTTCGCCCCCCGTGCCCTGCTGGAGACGGTTGATGCATCCATATCCGCGATTGTCCGTCAGGATGACCGTGAAGGGGATGCGCCGCATCACGGCGGTGGCGAGTTCGGAGTTGGCCATCATGTAACTGCCATCGCCGACAAAGCAGAGCACCTCCCGCTCCGGCTGCGCGAGCTTCAGGCCCATGGCGCCGGCGATCTCGTAGCCCATGCAGGAATAGCCGTATTCCATGTGATACCCGCCCTGAGAGGCCTGCCACAGCAGTTTCAGCGCTCCGGGCATGGTGCCCGCGGCAGACATGGCGATGCTGGCCTCTGTCGCGGCACGCTGCACGGCGCCGATGACCTGCGCATCGGTGGGCAGCAGGTTGGTGTTCCGGGGGCGCGCGCAATGCGTCTCCACCGCCGACAGCCAGCGGCTTCGCGCCGCCGCATCGGCATTCGTGGCGCGATAGGTCCCGAGCAGACCTCCCAGCCGGTCGAGCGCGACACGCGCATCGGCCAGCAGCCCGACGGCGCCATGCTTGTCGGCGTCATACCCTTGGGTGTTGATGCTGACGAGCCGTCGCCCCGGACGCGCGAAGAGCGACCATGAGCCCGTCGTGAAATCCTGAAAGCGGGTGCCGATGCCGATGACCAGATCCGCCTTGCCCGCCATGGCATTGGCTGCCGCCGATCCATCCACCCCGGCCGCGCCGTAATTCAACGGATGCGCTTGCGGGAGCGCGGATTTCCCGGCCTGCGTCTCCACCACCGGGATGGCGTGGCGGGCGGCGAAATCGGCCAGCGCCCCCTCCGCGCCCGAATAGATCACGCCGCCCCCGCAGACGATGACCGGAGCGGCTGCCTCCCGGATCAGGCGCGCGACCTCTGCAAGATCGGCGGCATCCGGTTCGGGGCGGCGGATACGCCAGATGCGCGGCGCAAAGAACGCCTCGGGCCAGTCATGCGCCTCCGTCTGCACGTCCTGACAGAAGGCCAGCGTGACCGGGCCGCATGTTGCGGGATCGGTCATCACTCGCATCGCACGGGGCAGGGCCGTCAGCAGGTGCTCCGGCCGGGTAATACGGTCGAAGTAGCGGCTAACGGGGCGGAAACAGTCGTTGGCGCTGACCGTTCCATCCTCGAAGTCCTCGATCTGCTGCAGGACCGGGTCCGGCCGGCGGTTGGCAAAGACGTCTCCGGGAATGAGGAGAAGCGGCAACCGGTTCACATGCGCCACGGCGGCGGCGGTCACCATGTTGGTGGCCCCCGGCCCGATGGAGCTTGTCACGGCCTGTGTGCGCCGGCGGGCATTCCCCTTGGCATAGGCGATGGCAGCATGGGCCATGGTCTGTTCGTTCTGCCCTCGCCATGTCGGCAGCTCGGCGCCCACCCCGTGCAGCGCCTCGCCCAGACCGGCCACGTTGCCATGACCGAAAATCGCCCATACGCCTTCGATGAACCGCTCGCCCGCTTCGTTTTGCTGTTGCGAGAGCCAGCGCACCATGGCCTGTGCGGCCGTCAATCTGAGCGTCATGCCGCCTCCTT
Organism: Haematobacter genomosp. 1; assembly: GCF_002196855.1. Lineage (GTDB taxonomy): Bacteria > Pseudomonadota > Alphaproteobacteria > Rhodobacterales > Rhodobacteraceae > Haematobacter. Next base: position 72,018 of record NZ_NIPW01000008.1, read on the forward strand.
CCGCGCGCTTGCGCGCGCCTGGTCCCAAAGATCGCAGAGACGGCGGTAGCGCGCCGCCATCTCCGCCACTGCCGCGGCATCGTCCATGCGCCCGGCGAACCATTGCCGCGCCGCTTCCGCAAAGATCGTTCGCCCGACCGCGAAGCCCCGCACCAGCGGAAAGGCCGCCGCGACACGGAAGCTTTCTCCCAGCACCGCCTCGGGCGCGTCCAGCCCCAGCACGACGATGCCGCGGGTGTGGCGGTCATGCGATTCAATGGCGGCGATGGCCGCTTCCCATGCGGCCGGCGTTGTCATCGGCTCCAGCTTCCACCAGTCCGGGCGCACGCCGATTTCGTAGAACTGCCGGATGAGCACGGCGGTGGTGGTGTCATCTACGGGGCCGACACGCGAAGGAATGATCTCCAGCAGAAATTCCAGCCCGTTACGGCGCGCCGCTGTGAACAGGCGGAGCACCGTCTCCTCCTGCGCGGTCCTCATGTCGGGCGGGTCGGCGGGGTGGCAGAAGCAGAGCACCTTCACCACATTCTCCCTTGCCCACTCCTGCAAGCCGCCGCAATCGGGCCCCAGTTCCGGCTCCAGCGCGAGGGGGCGGGAGCCCGGCCATTCCGCAGGGCGGCCTATCCACAGTCCGCTGCCCGAGGCCGCGTGGAGCGCGCGCCGCCCGATCCGGCTGTCGCAGAGAATGCCGTAGCCCGTCCGCCCGCCCTGCACCTCGCGCGCGGCCCGGAGGCAGAGGTCCTTGAAGGCCGCGCCCTTCGCGGGGCTGTATCCCGCCATCTCCTCCAGTTGCGCGCGATGGTCGAAGGCGAAGATGCGGCAGTCCTCCCAGCCCGCGGTTCGGGTCGTTGACCAGTGTATCTGCTCAAGCTCCCGATCATTGCGCAGATCGGGGCGACGGAGGCCGCGCGACAGGAAGAAGCGCAACTCCTCAAGGCTCGGATAGGCAGGCGTGCAGCCATGACGACTGACGGCAAAGGCCCCGCAGGCATTGGCGTATTCGAGCGCACGCGGCCAGCTGTCACCGTCCAGCCAGCCCTTCAGGAGGCCGGAGAAAAACCCGTCGCCCGCGCCCAGCACATTGAAGACCTCAATGGGAAAGCCCGGCCCGCTCTCCCCCGCATCGAGACTGTCGGGGATCGCTCCGGCAAAGGCGACGGCCCCCGCAGCGCCCCGCTTGCAGACCAGCACGGCGCCCGAGACTTTCCGCACCGCACGGAGCGCGTCGAGCGTATCGGTGCTGCCGCCAGCGATATGGAACTCCTCCTCCGTGCCGACGATCAGATCGAAGAGCGGCAGCGTTTTCTGAAGGCGGGCGGTCACCGCGGCGCTTTCCACGAACCGGCTCTCGCCCTCCCCATGCCCCGCCACGCCCCAGAGGTTCGGGCGATAGTCGATGTCGAGCGCCGTCCGTGCCCCGTGCCGCCGCGCGAGGTCGAGCGCTTTCAGAACGGCGGCTTCCGTCCGGGGATGGCTGAGATGTGTGCCCGTCGCGAGAACCGAGCGGGCCTCCGCGATGAGGTCTTCGTCGATATCGTCGGGCGAGAGCGCCATGTCGGCACAGTTCTCCCGGTAGAAGATCAGGGGAAAGCTATCCTCATCGCGGATGCCCAGCAGAACGAGCGCGGTGAGCCGCTCCCGGTCGGTGAGAACACCGCGCGTATCGACCCCCTCGCGCGTCAACTGCTCGCGGATGAACCGGCCCATGTGCTCATCTCCGACTTTCGTGATCACAGCCGACCGGAGGCCCAGCCGCGCGGCACCGCAGGCGATGTTGGTGGGGCTGCCGCCGATATATTTCGCGAAGGAGGCCATGTCCTCCAGACGGCCCCCGATCTGTTGGCCATAGAGATCGACCGAGGATCGGCCAATCGTGATCACATCAAGCGTCTTCATGCGCTGTCTCCTCGATGCGGACGGGGCGGCCCTCGGAGGCGGCCATGGCATGGATCACGCGCTCGATCACGAGCCCCTGCGCGAAATCAGGCCCGCGGGAAGGTGCGCCGACGATTGCCGCAATGATATCCCGGCATTCCACCACCTTCTGTTCGTTGAAGCCGAAGTTGTGGCCGGGCGCGGGGCAGAAGGCGGCAAAGTCGGGCTGCTCCGGGCCGGTGAGGTGACGTGTGAACCCGGCCTCTCCCCTGCGGTGGAGCCACAGTTCGTTCATGTTCTCCTGATCGAATATCATGGTGCCGTCGCTTCCCTGCACTTCCCACTGCAGGCGGCACTTGCGCCCCCGCGCCACCCGGGAGGTCGCGAAGGAGCCAAGCGCGCCCGAGGCGAAACGGACGAGGGCAAGGGCGCTGTCCTCGTTCTCCACCGCGCGCGGTCCATCGGGAGAGGGCCGTTCGGGAACCGTGATCTGGGTCAGCGCCGTGACCTCGGCAACCGGCCCCATGAGCGTGACCATCTGGCTCACGAGATGGCATCCCAGATCGCCGAGTGCCCCCAACCCTCCCTCCGCCTTCGTCATGCGCCACGTCCAGGGAAGCGCGGGATCGGCGGAATAATCCTCGTCATAGACACCGCGGAAAGCATGCGGGCGGCCTATCGCCCCTTCGGCCACCATTTTCGCCGCTGCCTGAAACGCCGGGCTGCGCAGATAGTTGTAGCCGAGCAGCGTGACCTGAGCAGGATGGCGGGCAGCGAGCGCCGCCATCGCCTCCGCATCCGGGAGCGTCAGAGCCATCGGCTTTTCAAGCCAGACATGCTTGCCCGCCCGCAGCGCGGCTTCCGCCATCCGGCGATGAAGTGCGTTGGGGGTGGTGATGGACACGACATCCACCAAGGGATCCTGCACCACCGCCTGCCAGTCATCGCTGCTCCGGGCGAAACCGAAACGGGACGCCAGAGCGGCAGCCCTGTCTCCGGGAGTATCGCAGAGCATCTCCAGCCGGGGGGGAGGGCCGCCAAAGACGGTGGCCACATTGCGCCACGCCATTGCGTGACATTTGCCCATGAAGCCCGTGCCGATCAGCGCCACGCCCAGCCCGGCCATCAGATCGTTCCTCCGAGGCTGCCTTCCAGTTGCGCCATCTCCTGCCCGCCGGCCATCATGTCCTGCAGGGCGGAGGCGTCGATCTCTCCCTTGCGCGCGGTGCCAAGCGTCTGGCCACGGTTCAGTACCGTGAACCGGTCTCCCACCGCCAGGGCGTGACGGACGTTGTGGCTGATGAAGACCACGCCCACGCCCTGCGCCCTGACCCGTGCGATGGTCGCCAGGACGTTCGAGGTCTGCCGGACGCCAAGGGCGCTCGTCGGCTCATCGAGGATCAGCACCTTGGCCCCGAAATAGACCGCCCGCGCGATGGCGACGGTCTGCCGCTCCCCCCCTGACAACGTGCCGACGGCCTGATCCGGCGCACGCAGGTTGATGCCCATGCGCTGCATCTCCTCCATGGTAACGGCATTCGCCCTTTCGATGTCGAAGCGCTTGAAGGGGCCGCGTCCGCGCGTCGGCTCCCGTCCCATGAAGAAGTTGCGGGTGACGCTCATCAGCGGGATCATGGCAAGATCCTGAAACACCGTGGCGATCCCGGCCTCCATCGCGTCGCGCGGGCTTTGAAAGCTCATCGGCCTGCCTTCAAAGGCGATGGTGCCGGAGGTGGGTTTGTGCACCCCCGACATGGTCTTGATGAAGGTCGATTTTCCCGCGCCGTTGTCACCCAGCAGACAGTGACATTCTCCCGGCTGCACATCGAAGGTCACGCCATTCAGTGCGATGACATTACCGAAATGCTTTCGGATGTTTTCCATCTGGATGATGGGTTCGGACATCACCGCTCTCCCGTCACGCGCTTGCGTATCACGTTGTTGAAGATCACCGCGAGCAGGAGCATTCCGCCAAGGAACACCTGGAACCAGTCCTGATCGAAGCTGGTATAGGTCAGGCCGATGGTGACCATGCCGAAGATGATCGCGCCGAAGAAGGCCCCGATGGCGGAGCCGTAACCCCCGGTGAGCAGACAGCCGCCGATCACGGCCGCGATGATGGCCTCGAACTCCTTCATGAAGCCCCGGCGCGCATCCGTGGAGCCGGAGTCGATCACGGTGATGATCGCGACAAGGGCGGCGGCACAGGCCGTCAGCATGAACAGCGCGATCTTGACCCGCCGCACCGGCACCCCGGAGTTCTCGGCGGCATTCCTGTCGCCGCCCGTCGCGAAGATCCAGTTGCCCCAAGGGGTGCGCAGCAGCACGAAGGTGGCGATCAGCGCAAAACCCACAAACCACAGGATTTCCACCGGCACGCCCGGCACGCTCGGCGTGCCGGAGCGGAGCGTGGCGATCCAGCCTTGCCCGGCCATCCAGCGGAACAACCCGCCGAAAGCATCGCCGGAGAAAAGCGGGGCCAGCCAATCGCCCTCCACCGCTTCCCGCACGCCGCGAAGCTGCGTGGAGCCATTGGTGAACAGCTTCAGCCCCACCAGCGACGCGCCGCGCAGAATGAACAGGAAGGCGAGCGTCACGATGAAACTGGGCAGCCCGGTGCGGAGCACGATCACCCCGTTGAGCGCGCCGATCCCCGCGGCGAAAGCCATGGTGAGCGGAATTGCGAGGATCAGCGGCAGGCCCATGTTGACGACAAGGACACCGAAGATCAGCCCTGCAAAGGCGATCATGGACCCGATGGACAGGTCGAACTCTCCGCCGATCATCAACATCGCGGCCGCGATGCCCAGGATGCCAAGTTGCGCCGCCGGGGTCATGAAGTTCATGACGCCCTGTGGCGTGAACATCGCAGGGCTGGCGGTGACGAGAAAGAAGACGGTGACGAGCACGAGACCGCCGATTGCGCCGAGCTCGGGCCGTTTCATCAACCGCGTGACGAGGCTTTCCGACCGGATCCGCTCATCCGCGGAAAGGGTCGTCGTATCCGATGCCATGGGTATTTCCCCCTGTTCGGTTCGGGTTCAGCCGGGCGCACTGCGCCCGGCGGCTGTGGCCCGGTCAGCGGATGCCCTTGGCGGAGAGGTCGATGGCTTGTGAAGCGGCGGCCTTTTCCACGAGGTTCGGCCCGGAGGCCACGTCGCCCGCCGGCATCAGCCCGTATTTGGCGTTGAGCGCGAGGAAGCTCACCGGCAGATAGCCCTGAAGGTATTGCTGCTGGTCAATGGCGAAGGCTGCCTTGCCGTCCGCCACGTCCTGCAGGAAACCCGCAGAAAGGTCGAAGCTTGCCACCCTGACCTTGTCGGTCTCTCCAAGCGCCTCGACCGCGGCGACGGCCGGCTCGCCCACAAGTGCCGCCCCAAGCGTCAGGACGCTGTCGATCTCCGGGTCTGCCTCCAGCGCCGCGCGGACCTTGGACTGAACCTCCGCGGGGTCCATCTGGGTGGGGATCACGGCGACTGCATGGCCGAAGCCTTCGGCAAATCCGGCGCAGCGTTGGTCGAGGGAGACGTTGCCGACCTCATGGTTGACGCAGATCCCCTTCTTGCCGCCCATTTCCGCCAGCCGCGCACCCGCTGCCTTGCCCGCGTCGAATTCCGACTGCCCGACGTGGAGCCTGACGCCGAGACCGTGGGCGACGTCCCCACCGGAGTTCATCGAGATCACCGGGATCCCCGCCTCCACCGCGCGCCGGATGGACGGCCCAAGCGCATCGCCATCCGGGATGGACACGACAAGCCCGTCCGGGTTCTGATTGACCGCCGCGTCGATGAGCTGCGCCATGCGCACCATGTCGAAGGTCTCGGGTGAACGGAAATCTACAGTGACCCCCGCTTCCTTCCCGGCCGCGGCAGCGCCGTTCTTGACCACGGACCAGAACGGGTCCGCCGCCTGCCCATGCGCGACGATGACGATGTTCTGCGCCGCGACGGGCGCGGCGAGCGCCACTGCAATCGCCGCCACCGTGAGTTTCAGTCTGTTCATCTTTTCCTCCCCTGCTTCGATTGTGGTCTGACCGGGCCTCCCGTCCCGGCAGGATCATCAGGCAGGCAGGCTGTCCCGCTCCTGCGTGATCTCTTGAATTGTCCGAAGTCGCGCGGCGGAGGCGGTAATCATCGCCTCCAGCCGGTCGCGGAAGCCGTTCCCCTTGTCGGCGCGGAACGGGTCCGGCCCGGGGGCGGCAGGCTCCAGAATGATCGGGCCGCGATAGCCGATGGCGTCGAGCGCCGCGACATGGGCTGCGAAATCCGTATGGCCTTCGCCTATACCCTGCCGGTTGGAATCAGCCGCGTGATACAGGCCGATTGCGCCGCCGGCAGCGCGAAGCGCCGCCGGTGGATCGGCTTCCTCGATATTCATGTGATAGGCGTCGGGCAGCAGCCACAGGTTGGGGGCTGCCACCCGCTCGATGAGAGTCAGGCCCTGCGCCACGGTATTCACCTGATGGCTCTCATAGCGATTGAGCAACTCGAAGACGACGGGAAGACCCGCTGTCGCAGCAAGCGCGGTGATGTGCTGAACGCTTTCCACAAGAAATCCCCACTCCGCCGCTTCATCCGCCAGCGGGCGGATGCGCCCGACCTGCCCGTGGACGGAGAGCCGCACCCCGGGATGATCCAGCCGCACCACCCACTCTATCAGCCGCGCGTAGTAGGTGACTGCCGCCTGCCGCCGTATCGGGTCCGGGTGGCTGATATCGGCATCGCCCGGAGTGACGGAAAAGATTTGCAGACCCGCTTCGGCCAGCAACCGCCCTGACCGGGCAGGGTCCAGTCCGCCTATGTCACCGTGCAGTTCGACCCCGTTCAATTTCGCCCGACAGGCCCGCATGGCAATGCGCGACAGGTCTTCGCCCGCGAAAATCCAGGTGCAGCAGCCGATCGGGCGCATGTCAGGCATCCGCCATTTCGGGCGAAAAGCTGACGGCTCTGCCCGTCGCGGCGGATCGGGCTGCCAGTTCCGCGCAGGCGAGGGCGGTCACGCCATCCTGCAAGCTGACGGGCATCGGCCTGCCCTCCTGCAGCGCCTCCACGAACGCCGCCCATTCCCGCTCATAGGCCCGCATGTAGCGTTCGAGAAAGAAATGGACCGGCTTGGCCGATAGCGCGCCTGCCGCAGTGATTTTCTCCACCGTGTTTTCGAGCACGTTCTGGGCCGACAGAAGCCCTTCGGATCCCAGAAGCTCTATCCGCTGATCATACCCATAGCCCGCGCGGCGAGAATTGCGGATGACGGCGATCCGCCCATCCGCCCAAGTCATCGTGACAACCGCCGTATCCACATCGCCCGCGGCGCCGATCTCCGGGTCCACCAGCGCGCTGCCGGTGGCAAAGATCGTCTTCGGAGGGCCGTCGAACAACCAGCAGGCCATGTCGAAATCGTGGATCATCATGTCGCGGAACAATCCGCCTGACACCTTTACGTAGGCGACGGGCGGGGGCGCCGGATCGAAGGAGGTTATGGACAGCAATTCCCCTCTCCCTATCTCCCCCCCGTCATAGGCTGCCTTTAGAGCGGCAAAATTCGGGTCGAAGCGGCGATTGAAGCCGATCATCACAGGCCTGCCGGTATCGCTCGCCTTCTTCAGTGCCCGCTCTGCCCGCTCCAGCGAAAGATCGACCGGCTTTTCGCACAGCACGGCTTTCCCGGCGGCTGTCGCCCGTTCGATCAGCTCGGAATGTGTGTCGGTGGAAGTGGCGATCAGCACCGCGTCAATGGCGGGATCCGCGAGAATCTCCTCAATCTGCCGGACATCTGCACCCACCTCGGCCGCCACGTCAGCCGCGGCTTCGGCATTTGCATCGGCTACCGCAACGACGCGGCTGGCCTGTGTGGCGGACATGGATCTGGCATGGACGCGGCCGATGCGCCCCGCCCCGATCAGGGCAACCCTGAGCATTCTTTTCCCCCCCGAATCGCGTCTGCGATCTCATGTTAGCGCTAGAATGACGACCACTGCACGCGCGTGCAACATAAACTGCACGCGCGTGCAAATATCTTTCCTCCCCGGGTGCCGCGGGGTAGAAAGGGCAGATGGACAAGCTCCCCGATCCCGAAGTCAGCGTTACCGCCGATGACGTGGCCGCCGCTGCGGGTGTGTCCCGCTGGACCGTGGCCCGCGCTTTCAAAAAGGATGCTTCGATCTCCCCCAAAAGCCGGGATCGCGTGCTTACCGCCGCCCGGCGGCTGGGATACGCGCCTGATCTGCTGGCGGCATCGCTGGCATCCGACCGTTCCAATCTGGTCGCGCTCATCACCAATGACTTCAACAACCCCCACAAGCTCGTGCTGCTGGAACGATTGACGCGGATCCTGTCCAGTCACGGCTGGGCGACGCTGCTTATCCACATGTCGGACAGCGATGACGCATCGGCTGCGTTGCTGGCGGCGAGCCAACGGCGCGTAGATGCTGCGGTTCTGATCGGGACGCGGTTCGATGACAGCGTGCTGGACACCGCGCTTGGGGCAAGGCGGGTCAAGAAACTCGTCGTCTTCGCCCGCTACAGCCAGAACCCGAACACACTGACAATCGCTTGCGACGATATCCTCGCCATGGGACGGATCGCGGATCATCTGGTTGAGGGTGGCTACCGGCGGCCCGCGTTTCTGGCCGGGCCGGACACGCAATCGGCCAAGCTCCACCGCAAGAGCGCCTTCATCGACCATTGGCGGAGCCGGACAGGGGGCGATGTGGCGACCGTTCACGCCGAGGCGTATGACTTCGGTGCGGCAATCGAGGCGGTCAGTCTGCTGTTCACCGGAGCGATGGACAACCGGCCGGACGTGCTTGTCTGCGAAAACGACATCCTCGCCATCGGCGCCATGGATGCGCTGCGCTATCGACTGGGGCTGAAAGTCCCGGAGGATGTTGCGGTCACGGGGTTCGACGACATTCCGCTGTCCCTGTCACCCGCCTACCGCCTCACAACCTATCGGCAGCCGATCACCCAGATGGCGGAGGCGCTGTTCGAGGTGCTGGAGGGCAAGCGGGAAGGGGATGTCCTGCTGCCCGGCCAGTTCATTCCCCGTGACACCGCTTGACCCTTCAGGCGACCTTCGGGCCCGCTCTCCGGGCGGGAAGCGCGAAATATTCCGAGGCGGGCGCGGCCATCCCCAATTCTGTCGCCGCCGATTGCAACAGCGGCGCCAGTTCCGCCATGCGGGTATCCGTCATCCGTACTGATGGCCCCGCGATTGACAGGCAGCCGAGTACTCGGTCCGTATCGGCATACCGCACCGTCACGGCCATCGCGGCCATGCCAAGAATATATGTGCTGACGGCCACGGAATAGCCGCGCGCGCGGGTTTCCTTGAGGATCGCCAGCAGCTCCGGGATGCCGATGGGTTTCGCCGGACCATCGTCCCGGCCAAAGCCCTGCGCGCTGACGTGCTCCAGCGCCTCCTCGTCCCGCATCGCCGCGAGCCACGCCCGCCCGCCTGCAGAGGAGGCGAGGTGGACCACAACGCCCTGTTCCTGCCCAGGATCGTAGCGCAGCCCCGTGGTTGCCCCTTGCGCAACGGCAACCCAGGTGAGCGCGCTGTTATCGATGACCGAGAGGCGGATGAGTTCGCCTGATTCCGCGGCCAGCCGGTCCAGGATCGGCTGAACCACGTCATTGATCCCGGCGCGCCGCATGAAGCCAAGGCCGAGTGCCGCCAGCTTGATCGACAGCGTGTAATCGCCCCCGTCCGCGATCTGACGCACATAGCCCAACCGGATCAACTCATGGAGAGTGCGGTGGACACCGCTGACGGGTTGACCGGTCATCCCCGCGATATGGGAGACCGACAACCCCGCAGGATGCTCGGCCAGCCCCTCGATGATGGCCAGTGACTTCTCGACGACGCTGCTCACGGTTTCACCTCGCTTCCGCTGATGTCAAAAAGACGTTCAACAGCGGAAAGGTCAACCGACGAACTCAGAAACCCTGCGTCGCGGCTCACGCCGCTTGTGCGAACGGTCCCTGACGGGCGATCTTCCAGCCGAGGGGAGAGAGCCTGTCCACCGCCTCCATGACCGCCCGGTCTGCATCGACGTTCAGGATTTCCACGACGGAGAGGCCCTTGAATCCGGCCGCCTGCAACGCGCTTGCGGCAGCGGCGAAGTTGACGCTGCCGGTGCCGATCGCATCGTGGCGCCACTGCTGCTGACCGGTATCCGACATGTGAAGGAGGTCGAGATAGGGCACGACCAGCGGCAGCGCTTCGCTTAGGTCCTCATGGATGAAATGGGCATTCGCAAGGTCATAGCAGATGCGGAGCGCCGGGCTGTCAAACCGCTCCACGCAGGCCATCATGCTCCGCGCATCCGGCAGGACGCCCATGGGAACGTTTTCGAGAAAGACCTTCACGCCCGCGCGCTCCGCATGGGAGATGGTCTTTTCCAGCGCCCCGAAGAACCACCCCTCAAGCTGTTCTCGCGGTGGAGCATTCAGCGCGTTGTATCGGCCCGAGACCGAGACGAACCCCTGCGCCCCGAGTTCGTAGCAGGCGTTCAGCATCTTCCGGTTGAAGCCTACCGTCATCTCGCGGATCTCCTCCCGCGGGGAGGCGAGGTTGTGGTCGAGGCTCTGCGCGGTCAGCGCATGGATCGTCAGCCCCTCGCCCTCCAAAAGCTTGCGGATACGGGCATAGTCGCGCGGCGTCATGTTTTCGATATCCAGATGCGCCGGGCTGACCATCACGTCGAACTGGCGAAAACCCAGCTTCGACAGGCGGATCAGACTTTCTTCCAGCGGGATCGTCCAGGTGTCGCTGATCGTGTTCACGCCAAGCGGTAAATCGGTCATGGTTCTGCTCCTCTCAGATGTGGTCATCAGACAGCGCGGGCAACAGGCAGCGGCTCCGCGCACAATTCGCCCGCCGCATGTTTGGCGATACGCCAGCCGAAGACGATGGCCGGCCCGATGGTGGTACCCGGACCGGGGTAGGTGCCGCGAAAGATGGAGGCCAGGTCGTTGCCGCAGGCATAGAGCCCGGATATGGGCTGGTCGCTCCGGTTCAGGACACGGCCGAATTCGTCCCCTTTCAACCCGGCGCTGGACGCGAGGTCTGCCGGTTTCACGGCAACGGCGTAGAACGGACCCTCGCCCAACGGTTTGAGGCAAGGGTTGGCGCCGGCTGCCGGATCGCCGTTGAAACGATTCATTACCGATGTGCCGCGACCAAAGGCGTCGTCCCGACCGGTGGCGGCAAAGCGGTTGTACTCCTCTACCGTGCGTTGCAGTCCGACCGGATCGCACCCGATCCTGCGGGCGAGGGCGGCGATGCTTCCGGCCTCGGTCACGTAACCGGCCTTCAGCATCGCAGGCAGATTGCGGGCGCCGGGCAGGACCATCCCCAGCCCGTATTTCCGCATGAAATCCGCATCACAGACCAGATGGGCCGGGAACGCCCCCGCCTTGATCTGCGCGACGGAGAAGTCATGGTAGGAATCGGATTCGTTCACGAACCGCTCCCCGCGCGCATTGATCGCAAGCAGGCCGGGCTTGGCCCGGTCGAGGATGATATGCGGCCAGACCGCCAGCGTCCCATCCGCGCGCCGGTAGGAGGAGCACGGCATCCAGAGCGCGGGGCTGTCTCCGCCGTCATCAAACCCCGCGCCGATGGCCGTCGCAAGGTCCGCGCCGTCGCCGGTATTCGTCACCGGCCCGAGAGCATAGGCGCGCGTCGGTTCGGGGAACAGCCGGGCGCGGATGTCCTTGTTCCAGCAGAGACCTCCGGTCGCCAGAACTACGCCGCGGCGTGCGCGGATCTCGCGCCCATTCACCCGGGCTCCGGTGACGCGGCCCTGCTCCACCAGCAGCGCGTCGGTCGTGGCGTCGAACAGGATCGGCACCCCGGTTTTGCGCAGGCTGTAGAGCAGCCGCGCGACCAGCGCATTGCCCATGAGCAGCCTCGTCCCCCGCCGGTATCGCAGCCGGTCCAGCGCGTAACGGCCGACGATTCCAACCGTCGTGCGAAGGTTGGTCAGCGAGGCAAAGGGGGAGAGCAGGGCTGACAGCTCGTTCCGGCCCACCATCATGCCACCCAACCCCATGAACTCCCGCCGGGGAGGGCGGACCCGGTCGAAGTCGGCACCCAGAAGCCGCCCGTCGAAGGGCAGGGGACCAAGCGCCCGCCCGCCAAACGCCTGCCCCGGCGCATCGATGTAATCGGGATGTGCAGTGGCGGCGGCGAACTTGACCTCCGTGTGGCGCTCAAGGTCGGCGACTGCCTCGGGACCCGAGCGGAGGAAGGCCGCCCGCAAATGGTCGCCACCCCTCTGCCCTACGATGGTGCGGAGGAACAGCTCGGCGTCCTCCACACGGTCCGGCACACCCGCGGCATCGGAAAGGTGGGTTCCGGGTATCCAGGTCGTGCCGCCTGATGTCGCCGTGGTACCGCCGACCTGACCGGTCTTTTCGACGAGCAGCACGCTCAGCCCCGCGAGGGCGGCGACGAGGGCGGTGGTCATCCCTCCGGCGCCCGCGCCGATGACCAGCAGATCGACCTCGGTCAGCATTTCGGGATCAACGGGCATGGGTTTTTCTCCTCCCATTCGTGGCCGCGGCGGTTCCGGCTGCGGCCGTCTCTGCGGCCAGAAAGCCGAATGTCATTGCGGGGCCGAGCGTGATGCCGCCGCTCGGATAGCTTCCGCCCATGATGGAATTCATGTCGTTTCCCACCGCGTAGAGGCCGGGAATCGGCATGCCGTCGGCATCCAGGGCGCGCGCCCGCTCATCTGTGACAACCCCGGCAAAGGTGCCGAGGCTGCCGGGCGCGATCTCCACCGCGTAGAAGGGGCCCTTCCGAATGGGAGCGACCGCGGGGTTGGGGCCGTGATCGGGATCCCCCTGCACACGCCCGTATGCCGTTTCTCCCCGATGGAACTGCGGATCGCGCCCGTCTTCCGCGTGGCGGTTGTAATGCGCGACGGTGGTTTCCAGCCCCTCCGGCGCGATACCGCAAACCTGCGCCAGATCGGCGAGCGTCCGGCCCCTTTTCAGATAACCGCTGCGTAGCCAACGCCCGTACGGAAGGGGCGACGGCTTCACCGCTCCAAGTCCATAGCGGCGAAGGAAGCGGTGATCGCAGATGAGCCAGGACCGGACCCGTTCCCCCTGCGGAGTAGCCGCGATCATCTCGCGCACGAAATCGTGGTAGGGACCGCCCTCATCGGTAAAGCGGGCGCCGTTTGCCAACACCGCGATGAGGCCCGGCTTGCCGCGCTCCACCAGATGCGGAAAGCGACCCATGCTGCCGTCCGTCCGTGGTACCAGCGACACGGGGGCGTAGGCGGCGGCGTGGGTCTGTGTCCTGCTCACCTGGCCTCCCGCTGTCTCGGCAAGGCGCAGCCCGTCTCCGGTATTCGTTTCGGGTGCGGCGGAAACGTGCGGTGTGCCTGCCTCCACATGTGGCAGCAACTCTCGCAGGCGTTCCTCCGCGTGGGGAAAGCCGCCGGTCGCCAGCACCACGCCGCTCCGCACCGTGACGGCCACGGCGCCGTCCGCCGTCTCCAGCATCGCGCCGACAACCCGGGTCCCGTCCCGCAGCAGCGACCGCGCGCTCGTTCCGTTAAGAAGGGTGACGCCCAGATCCTCTGCGGAGCGCAGCAACCGCGCGGCAAGCGCATTGCCGTTCACCAGCTGCATCCCCCGCCCGTGTACGGCCAGATCGCGCAGATGCCGGAGCACCCGCCCCGTGACATGGCCGAAGGCGCGGGGACTGCGCAGGGCAGTCAGGAACATGCGCAGGTCCAGACCTGAGGCGATGCCCATGCCGAGCAGCGTGGTTTCCGGAATGGGCTCGCGCAGCTGCGCGATCAGCCCACCCAGCCGGCGCCCGTCATAGGGCGCGGCCACCACCGAACGCCAGCCTTCCGCCGCACCCGGGAGAGTGCCGTGAAAATCCGGCACGCCGGAGCCCGGCAGGAAGCGGACCTCTGTCCGTTGCTCGAAGAAGGCGAGCATTCGGGGCGCATCGCGCAGATAGGCCTCGATCAGGACGGGGTCGTAACGGTCGCCGATGACGGCGCGCAGATAGGCCCGCACCGCCGCCGGATCCTCCTCCTTGCCCGCTACCTGTGCGTGGGGCGCGTCGGGGATCCACAGCCAGCCGCCCGAAATGGCGGTGGTGCCGCCGACCAGATTGGCCTTCTCGGCCACGATGACGGTGAGGCCAAGCGCCGCGGCGGTGGTTGCCGCCGCAAGCCCCCCCGCGCCGGAACCGATCACGAGCAGGTCGCAGGTCATCCGCTGATGAAGCACGACCGGTCCGTTACCGGGGGCGCTGGAGAGAGATGTCATGGGCATGGGACCTTCCTTAATGCCGGCTGAGGATCGCTGCGATTGCGGCAATGACCAGGGGAATGGCGAAGACGATCATGACGGTGGAAAGGCTCGCCCCCGCACCGATCAGCATGCCGCCGAAGGTCGGCCCGACCACTGCGCCGAACCGTCCGACGCCCATGGCCCAGCCGATGCCCGTGCTGCGAACGGCGGCGGGATAGAGGCTCGCGGCCAGGCCGTAGAACGCGTTGAACCCGCCGTAGATCGCCACCCCCATCAGGAAGGCGTTGATGAGCACCACGGGAAGCGGCATGGCGACCGTGCCGAAGACCACCAGCATTGCGGCGGCGACGATCAGGAAAATGGCGCCGACGCGGGACTGCGGGAAGACGGTGGAGAGCTTGCCCATCGCGATTGTACCGAGGCAGGCACCGAAGTTCAGGATCGCGCCGACATAGATCGCCTTGTCGAGCGACAATCCCGCGCCGGAGGCCAGCTTGGTGATCCACGAGATCACGAAGTAAAGCGACATGAAGCCCATGAAGATGCCGATCCAGAGCGCGATGGTCGCGCGAATGCGGCCGGGGGCGAAAATCTGACCGATGTTGAGGTTTCCGGCCTTGGCGGGGCGGGGAGGCAGTGCCGCGATGGGGGCATGGTTGAGGCGCGTCAGCACGCCGTTCACCCTTGTCAGGGCATTTCGCGGCTGGCGGCGGATGAGGAAGTCAATGGACTCGGGCAGCACCAGCCATACGATCGGCAGCGCGATGAGAGAGATGATACCCGCGCCGAGCAGCATCATGTGCCAGCCGAACTGAGGCAGCAGCGGCGCCATCGCAAGCCCCGTCAGCATGGCTCCCAGAGGATAACCCGCCGTCATGATCGACACGGCCAGCGCCCGCTCCTTCACGGGGGCGAATTCCGCCGCGATTGCCGCCATGGAGGCGAGGATCGCCCCGACGCCCACACCGATGACCAGGCGCAGCACCAGAAGCTCCGCCACGTTCCGGGCAAAGCCGCTCGCGATCATGCAACCGGTGATGATGGTGAGCGAGGCCAGGATCAGTGGCCGGCGGCCCCAGTGATCGGCCAGCGGGGCCACGAAGAAGCACCCCACCACCATGCCGGCGAGGCTCGCGGAGAACACGATGCCCAGCCGTTCCGGCGAAAGCTGCCAATCCGTCGTCAGAACCGGCGCGATGTAGGAGAGGATCACTACATCCATTCCGTCGATCGCATTGAGCAGGAAACAGAGGCCGACAATCATGATCCGCAGCCCGGACCATTGATCGCTCGCGCCGATGTCCATGGCGGGCGCACCTTGCCGATAGGGCGCGGCAGTCTTTGTACCATGCGGTCCAAGGCGATCCGCGGTCGTTATATCGCTCATGTTTCCTCCTCCAACGATGACATGCGAGCCCGGCGGTGTCTGTCCGGTCTCACCAGACAGCCTGCCCCGCTCCCCAAGGCGTGTGATCTCCCGTCGAAGATGATACTTTAAATGGAAACTGATTCAACAATTATATGAGATTCGATTTATTGGACGAGGTAAAGAAAATGCCCGTGGCCAACGGACCCGGGCATCACTTTTTTTAATTCGTATTATCAAAATCTTATTTCATCATAGACGACCGATGCCCCGCAGAATGCCACGCGTGGCAGCCATTGCCATTTCCGCCCTTGCCCGGGCATCGACCTTCGATGCGAGCGCGCGATGAGGAACTTCGACGCTGATTGTCACATCCTGGGGAATCGCGCGGGCAAGCCCTGTCACGTCCACGCCGCCCAGGCCGGGCATGAGGCGTTCGCCCCGTGCAACCCGGATCAGCCCCTCGTCGGAGGGATCATAGGGCACCGGGCCGTCGCAGAACTGCACGTAGTTCATCCGGGCGGGAGGTAACCCTGCAACCTCTGCCGTGCTGCTGGAGGAACGGTCGAGATGCAGCGCATCTATCAGCACCCCGCCGTTGGGCTGCCCTGACGCGGCGACGATCGCGGCAGCCGAAGCGAGATCGGGTACCGCCGTCCACGGCATGAACTCCAGATCGGCCGTCTGCCCATGGCGCGCCGCGATCTCGCAGAGCCGCGCGAAGTTTGCCGTCAGCCGCCCGGTGTCCGGGTCATCGCCCGCGACAAGGATATGCCGCGCGTCCAGCGCCTCGCAGCGCGCGCAGAACCGCTCTATCAACGGCCAATCGTTTTCCGGCTTCAGACGGATGATCTCGACGTCGCCCACGCGGATGCCATGATCCGAGAGCGCAGTCTTCATGTCGGCGAGCAGAGCGTCATCCGTCAGCAGGGGATAGTCCTGCTCGCCACTGGTCGCGGCCGGAAGCAGGCGTACGCCGAGCATATCATAGCCCGCCGCTGCCGCGACACGGACCGCCTCGACCGGGCCGATGTCGAAGACCGTGAGAAAGGCGAGAGAAATGGCGTGGCTCATCGTCGCCTCACTGCAGGGGGGAGAAGG
The DNA here is from genome assembly GCF_002196855.1 of Haematobacter genomosp. 1. GTDB lineage: Bacteria > Pseudomonadota > Alphaproteobacteria > Rhodobacterales > Rhodobacteraceae > Haematobacter. Next base: position 88,650 of record NZ_NIPW01000008.1, read on the forward strand.
GAAGCGGCAGCGCGATCTGGCTCGTCATGTCGGGAAGCAGCCAGTCCGGGCCTCCCTTGGGGGGCCAGACTCCATCTGCCACCGACTTCGCGCGCGCCGAACTGCGATCGGCAAGATTTGCATAAGGCCAGATCTGAGTGAGCCGGGGCGCGCCGTCCAGGCCGTACATCGCGACTGTCAACTTGGAATACGCCTCCCGCGCCGGGACGGCGGTCCGCCATTTCTCCATAGTGGGGCGGATGCCGTTGATCTTTGTCTTGTAGGTGCGGAATTCATAGATCGGCCCAAACTTTCCCGCTGCGACGGGCGGCAGGAAATCCAGCCCCCGGTAGCTTTCCATAGTCAGGCCGACCAGATGGTCGGCGCAACCGAAGGGATTAGCGTGGAGCAACGCGCGCTCCCGTTCGGCAAAGACCCCGCCCAGATCATCGAACGCGCGCAGAATGAAGATGCGGTTCAGCGCGCCGATGTCAGTAGCCCACGCACCGCAGAACCGCCCGGCGCCTTCCGTCACCCAACGCTCGAGTCCCGCTCCCGCCTTGCCGGCGCCGAAGATCACCGTGTCGAGTGTCGCAAGTTCATAAAACGTCATCAAAGCTCTCCTTGTTCGTCGGCTCACCCGGGTGAGTCAAAACATCCCTGCGTATCCGTATTATAATTTAATACTTGAACCAAGTTCCATTTTATGAAAATTCACTTTCGATCAGTCGGAGGAAAGCGCATGGGACAGGTCCTGAAACTGGATGGAGAGACGATGATCTTTCCCGTGGTGGCTCATCCGGTGGGGCAGGTGAAATCACCCGGCGCGCTCAGCCAGATCATGGCCGAGCGAGGCTTCAATGGACTGGTGGTGCCGTTTCATGTGCAGCCGGAAGGGCTTCCCGCTTGGCTTGAGGGCGTGAAAGTCATACGGAACTGCGGCGGCATCGTCGTGACGGTCCCGCACAAGATCGCCTGTCTCGACTTCTGCAGCCGGGTTTCTGACCGCGCACGCGCCTCTGGTGCGGTGAACATCGCCATCAGGGACGGCGATGACTGGATCGGGGACGCCACGGACGGGCATGGTTACATGGACGGGATCGCCGCAGAAGGGTTCGATGTCGGGGGCACGCCCGCGCTGCTGATCGGAGCGGGTGGCGCCGGGGCTGCGATTGCGTATGAAATCCTTGCCCGCGGCGCGAGCGAACTGGCGGTTCATGATATCGATATCGCGCGCCGCGACAGCCTGATCGCGCGGCTGGAGCAGCGGTTCCCGGGCAAGCTCCGTATTGGCGGAACCGATCCGCGGGGCTTTGCGCTCATTGCCCATGCGACGCCGCTTGGAATGAAGGAAAGCGATCCCTTGCCGGTAGATGCCTCTCGCCTTGGTGCAGATCAGTTCGTGGCGGATGTGGTGACCCGCCCGGCCGTTTCACCGCTGATCGCCGCGGCGCGGGCCACCGGTTGCAGGACGATGCCGGGAAGCGGCATGTTCGAGGCGCAGGCGTTTCTTCTGGCGGAGCTTCTGATGGGGGTTCGCCGTATCGCCGCCTGACGGCCGGAATTGACCGGTTGGGCTGGGGGTGATAGTTTTGGATGAGCCAGCCCGTGGGCGAGCCAGCCCCTTCACCCGCTGGATAATCCCGTGACATTCCGCCCGAACATGACGAGCCAGATCGAAGGCATCCGCCTTTGTGACACCCTCTCATGGCGGGGCTGGGACGGCGTGGTCGCGGATGTCTGGCATGCGCGGGGCGCCAAAGGGGCGGGCGGCACATACCTGTCCCCGGACCCACGCATCGTCGTGCTGCTTGAGGGGGCGGAGGCGTTGGCCCTTTCCCCTGTCGCAGGACGGGGGTTCCGGCCTGTCGGGCGGGTCTTTTATGTCCCTGCCGGGATGAGGGTGTGGAGCCGCGTCGATCACTCCCATTCCTTTCGCCATCTCGATCTTCATCTGGACCGTGCGCGGATGGAGGAGCGGCTGGGCGGGGCGATTGCCGGCGAGTGCTGGTCACGGCCGATCCTTCAGGGCGGCAGCGCGGCTCTTGTCACGCTTGCGGGCCTTATCGCGCGGGAATGCACGGAACCGGAGCGCCATGATCTCGCTGGGGAAGGGCTGATACAGGCATTCCTCGCCGAGCTTTTCGCCCTCCCTCCGGCGGCTGCGGCAAAGGGCGGTCTTACGCGCCGTCAACTCGCGCGTGTCCGCGAGCATGTGGAAGCCAATCTTGCTGGGCGGATCGCGATCACGGACCTTGCTCAGGTGGCGGGTCTTTCCGAAAGCTGGTTCACGCGCGCCTTCAAGCAGGCGACCGGACTGCCTCCGCATCAATGGGTGTTGCGGCGGAGACTGGCGAGAGCACAGGGATTGCTTGAGGCCTCCGACCTGCCCTTGGCGGAAATTGCCTGTGCGGTGGGCTTTGCGGATCAGGCGCATCTGACGCGGAGTTTCCGCAGCGCCATCGGGATCACACCGGGAAACTGGCGGCGGGAGCGCGATACTGCACGGCGCGGCAGGATCCGACAAATTCCGACAGAAATGATCAAGACAGATGGAGCGCTTCCCCCTAGGTGAGGTCGGCCCAGCACCCCTCCATCCGTCTTACGCCTTCAGGGAGTCCCCATGTTCCGCACGCCGCGCGCCCGCCTCGCCTCCACCACTGCCTGTCTGACGCTGCTCGCGGCGCTGCCCGTTGCGGCCCAGCAGGCCACCCTGTCCCCGGTCTATCTTGACGGTCAGGCCACAGGAACCGGCCCCGTCGGATCGGATGCCAACCCTGTCACCCTGGTGGGAACCAAAAGCGCCACGCCGATCACGGAGATCCCGCAGTCGGTGAGCGTCATCGGCCGGGAAGTGTTCAACGTCCTCCAACCCACCAAGGTCGATGAGATCCTCGGCTATACAGCGGGTGTGAGCCCTGCGCCCTTTGGCTTCGACACCGATACCAACTGGATCAACATCCGCGGCTTCGAGGCGACACAGACCGGTATGTTTCTTGACGGTCTGGCGCAATATGCCTTCGGCTTCGGGGGGTTCTATACCGATCCCTTCCTGCTGGAGCGGGTGGAGGTGTTGAAGGGGCCAGCGTCCGTGCTCTATGGCGGCTCCAATCCCGGCGGTATCGTCAACATGGTTTCCAAACGCCCGACGGGAACGCCGGGCGGTATGGTTGAGGCTGGCGTCGGCACCGACAGCCGCCGTTGGATCGCGACCGATGTGAACGGCACGGCGGGTGGCTACGACTGGCGCTTTCTTGGCAAGATCAACACGGAAAAGTCGAACGGCGCATTCGATGACGGGCTGACAGGCCTGATCGCGCCCTCCGTCACCTTCGATCTGGGCGAGGCGACGGAGATGACGCTTTCCGCCACGCTCTACCGGGTGGATGAAACGCATGTCGGCGGCTCCTGGCTGCCCTATGTCGGCACGGTGAGGGGGGCGGACTTCGGCTTCATTCCGCGCGACTTCAACACCTCCGACCCGCGGCTGGACTGGTATGAACGGGATCAGGCCACGCTTTCCTCCGAGATACGCCATCGGTTCGACAACGGCTGGGTGCTGAGCCAGGGGATACGCCTTGCATGGTCGGATATCGACGAAAGCGCGCCTTATGCCTACGGGTATGGCTACGGCGACACGTGGAACGAGACATTCTCCAACCATTTCGCGATGCTTCCGCAGGATCCTAAGGCGAACCTGTCCCGCATCCTCTTCCAGCAGCAGACCACGTCGCGGAGCGCGCTGGCCGATACCCGGCTCGAAGGAACCGTCGAAACCGGTGCGGTCCAGCACCGGCTGACCTTCGGGCTTGATCTTCGCATCTTCAAGATGGACCAGGTACAGGCGTCCTCGTCATCGCCGTCTGCACCGACGATATCCGTGCTCGACCCGGTTCGGGGTGCGGTCTTCCCGCCTGCCGTTCCCTATATCGATCAGGATATTACCATGCGTCAGGCGGGCCTTTACGCGCAGGACCAGCTCCGCTGGGGCAACTGGATTGCCACGGCGAACGCGCGTTACGACTGGGTGGAGACCTCATCCGGCCGGAACGAGGCCACGGGCGCCGAGGGCGTGGATCGCTCGGACGGGGAGTTCACGGGGCGGCTGGGCCTTGCCTATGCCTTTGCCAATGGGGTGACCCCGTATGCCTCCTATGCGACCTATTTCACGCCGCAGATCGTCAACGATGCGGCGGGCAACAAGGTAGAGCCTGAAACCGGTCGCCAATGGGAGGCGGGCGTGAAATGGGCTCCGTCCCAACGTACCTTGCTGACACTGTCCGCCTTCGATCTGGAGCGGGAGAATGTGTCGATCAGCGCTTGGGGCGGGGCGGGTTACGAGTATTTCCAGGTCGGCAAGATCCGCTCCCGCGGGGTTGAGCTGGAGGCGCGGGGCGAGATCATGACGGGCCTCACCCTCACCGGTGCGCTGACATCCATGGATATCGAGGTGCGTGAGGATGTGAACCCGGCCCTCGTCGGCAAGACACCCAAGGCGACGCCGGAGAACTTCGCCTCGCTCCGGCTCGACTGGCAGGTGGCGCAGGTGGAGGGTCTGAGCGTCATGGCGGGTGTGCGGCGGCTCGGATCCTCATGGGCGGATGACCTCAATCAGTACAAGGTCGATGGAGCGACGCTCTACGATCTGGGCGCGAGCTATGCCTTTGGCGAGGGTTGGCTGGTGGCTGCCTCGGTGACCAACCTCACCGACCGGGACTATGTTTCCTCCTGTGACGGCGCGCTGTCCTGTTTCTATGGCGATGGGCGGCGCGCCTCGCTTTCGCTGCGCAAGAGCTGGTGAAAGGGCGGGTGGCGTTTACGGCCCGCGGAACGCCACCATCACCGTCGCCAACCTTGGGGATCGTGACGATAGCGGCCGATTGGAGAGATCAGGTGGACTTTGTGTCGCCTGTCTGCATGGCCGCAAGGTCTGTCACCAACTGAAAGCGTACTCCGTCGGGCAGATATTCCACCTGCGCCGTGCCATCGACAGAGGCCGACAGGGCGTATTCGATCATCGTCGAGCCGAAGCCCGTCCGCTCGGGTAGCATGACGGTCGGGCCGCCGGTCTCGATCCAGCGGAGTTCGAAGCGCTTGCCCTCTATGAACCACTCCACCCGGACCCGCCCTTCTTCGCCCGAGAGCGCGCCATACTTGACGGCATTCGTCGCCAGTTCGTGCAGCGCCATGGTCAGTGCACTGCTCGCCCGGTGGGAGATGTCCAGATCGGGGCCAAAGTAGTGAATCCGGCGCTCGCCGTTAAATGGCAGGACGGCCTTCTCCACTGTTTGCCGCAGAGCGGCGATATCCCAGTCCTTGCCGGTGAGGACGTCATGCGCGCCGCTCAGCGCATTGATGCGACGCAGCAGAACATCCCGCATATCGGGGAGCGGCGCCTCGGCACGAAGCGATTGCCGGACGATGGATCGAACCGTCGACAGGATATTCTTGATCCTGTGCCCCATTTCCCGGTTCATCAGGTCACGATAGGCTTCGGCCGCCCTCCGCGCGGTGATGTCGATGGAGACCCCGCTCATCAACACGGGCCGATGGTCGTCGTCAAAGCGTGTTTCCGCCCGGATCTCGATCCAATGAACGGATCCATCCGGCCAGATTACGCGATATTCAACGTGGAGATCACCACCGGCGGCGAGCGCGGCTGCCACCGCTGAATACCAGCGCTCTACATCATCGGGATGGATGGCGGTCTTCAGATCGGCATAGCTGAAGCTTTCTGCCGGGGCGCGACCGAAATTCGCCTTGCAGATCGCAGAAGCGACGAGTCTTTCGCTCGCCACGTCGAGTGTCCATGTCCCCAGCCCGCCCGCCTTCAGGGTGAAGTTCAGCCGCTCCTCGCTCGCCGTCAGATCGGCGATACGCTGCTGCATCCCGCGTTCCATTTCGTTGCGGTCGCTGGAGAAACCCGCCGTCCGCTCCCATGTCACGTCAAGCTGCGAGGCAAAGAAATAGGTCAGTTCCCCCTCGTCGAACACGGGGGAGACGAGCAGCCGGTTCCAGAAGATCGTGCCGTCCTTGCGGTAATTGAGCAGGTCGATCTCGAGCGGTTCACGGTCTCGGATGGCGTGACGAAGCCGTCCCACATCTTCCGCATTCGTGCCCGGTCCCTGAAGAAACCGGCAGTTGCGCCCCAGAACCTCCTCCCTCCCATAGCCGGTAAGCTTCAGAAAGGCGTCGTTCGCAAAGACGATGGGATTGTCCGGCTGCCGGGGGTCGGTGATGATCATCGGCATCCGCGTGGCGCGCATGGCAGCGGCAAACGGGTCGGACCCTGGCTTTCGGCGGTGTATCTCGCGGTCGATGCGGAGTTCTTCCAGAGGATTGCTCATTATGCTCTACGCTCGCCGTCGCCCGCGGGATCGAAGGCCCGTGGGAAGTGGTGTTCCATCTATGTTCATGGCACATTGCCGCCGCCAAGTCCAACCGGCAGCGATGTGTCCGTCAACCACAATCTTGTGGATCAAATACCTGCCAGAAGCATGTCGAGGGCATTCGTGATCTCGGTATCCCGAGCGATCAGCGAGGCAACGGGCCGGCCAAGCACGGTAAGCGGAACTGCGGCCATGAACTGCGTCACCATCACATGCGGCATTTCCGCGATGTCAAAGAGCGGGTTCAGGCGTCGCGCGGGCAGGGGGGCGGCGTTCGGCGGGAGCAGGGGCACGACGACGCGGGTGTTCAGGCCGTCCAGCAGGTCTGCCTGCACATCCAGAAGATATCCCGCTCCGCCGGGGTTGGGATACACGTCGTAGCGCGCCATCAGAACTGCCGGAAACCGTCCAGCGGCAGTCCGTTTTCCACCACCCAGTCGTTGGAGCTTTCGATGGCCCGGCGATTTTCCGCCCGCCACGCCTCTGCCCGTGCCCGAGAGACGGCGGATCGCAGTCCCGCCTCTGCTGCCTGGGACAGGTTGACGCCGAACGACCGCGCCTCTGCCAGCAGGGCCGTGTCGATCGTCAGGTTGGTGGCTTTGCGGGCTGCGGAAATGGGCATGATATACCTCATGGATCATGCGCATGATATATGCGCGGCCACTGGAAAGGCAAGCGGCTCTATAACCCGCCCGCTCCTGTAACGAGCGCGCGCATTACTTCGGCGGCGTCCCCTTTCATGCCCCGTCCCGCTCCGGTTCCGGCCCATTGCGCGCCATAACCGGTCTCACCCCTCGCTTTGGCAGCGGCGTTGAGCGCTTTGCCCAGATCGTAGGCACGGGGATAGGCGGGCACGTCCGTTTCGGGAAAAGCTTGACCCCAGCCGGTAAACCGGTTGGTGAGACAGCGCGCGGGTCTGCCCGATATCACGCGGGTCATCTCCGTCTTTCCTCCTTTCGCAAGACGCTCACGATAGGCCTGATCGGCAGCGGATTCCGTGCATCCGACAAAGGCCGTGCCAAGTTGCGCCGCAGCGGCGCCCATGTCGAGCATCCGGCGAATGTCTTGCCCATCCATCAGCCCGCCCGCAGCGATCACCGGAAGGCCTGCTTCCTGCACCAGAAGACGTGTCAGATCATCGGTGGACAGGCGCTCATCAGGGCCATCGGGCTCGAATATCCCCCGATGCCCGCCGGCCTCCCAGCCTTGGGCGATCACCGCATGAAAGCCCGCATCGGCGATCATCCGCGCTTCGGAGAGCGAGGTGGCGCTGGCGATCAAGACAAGGCCCGCATTTCGCAACGCCGTGATCTGATGCGCACGGGGCAGGCCGAAGTGGAAGCTGACGACCGCCGGGCGCATTTCCAGAACGACGCGCAGGAGATCATCCGTCTCGCGGAAGCTGATGTAGATCTCCTCCAGCGTGGATGGGGGAGCGGCGCCGAAGTCGGCAAAAAGCGGCGAAGCGCTATGGATCCACGCGGTCTCCACCGCTTCATTCCGGGGGGCAGGAGGGTGGCAGAAGAAATTGACGTTGATCGGTTTCTTCGTCAGGGCCTGCGTATCGGTGATGGCCTGACGGGCGGCGGTGGCGGAGGATGCTCCCAGCCCGAGCGCTCCGAGACCTCCCGCCTCCGATACCGCCGCGGCAAGCGCCGGGGTGGAGACGCCTGCCATCGGTGCCTGAAAGATCGGCAAGACGATGGTCATCTGGTTGAGTATGGATTGTGTCATCGGGGTCCTCCGCGGCGGGAGGATGCCTCGGCGCCGGAGCGCCCGCAATATCCGACGTCTCAGGAGAGGCACCGGAATGCCTGATAGCTTTCCAGCGCGTGTTTCCGCCCCTCTGACACCGCATCATCCTCCCGCGGCCGCCAGAGCGGCGGTACAGTCCAGCCGGGGGGCAGAGTGTCATAATAGGCTTCCGCCTCAGCCGCCGGTTGCCTCCGTCCCGGTAGCCAGCGGGCGCGGTAGGCTCCCTTGGGATCGAAGCGTTCGGCCTGAGTTTCGGGATTGAAAATACGGAAGAAGGGCGACGCATCCGGCCCACAGCCAGCAACCCACTGCCAGTTCATCGCATTGGACGCGGGATCCCAGTCGGTCAGGCTTTCCTCGAAATGTCGCAACCCCAGTCGCCAGTCGGTGAGCATATGCTTGGTCAGCCAGCTCGCCACGACCATGCGGACCCGGTTGTGCATCCGGCCTGTCACGCGCATTTCGCGGAGGCCCGCATCCACCAATGCGATGCCGGTCTCCGCCCGCTCCCATCGGCGCAGTTCCGGCCCCTCGCCCTGCCACGGAAATCCACGCAATTCCGGTCTCCACGGAATTTGCGCCATATCTGGAAAGGCGATGAGCAGATGCCATGCGAAGTCGCGCCAGATCACCTCCGTCAGAAACTTCTCCACCTCGCCAGAGATCGCGGGATTCGACTGCGCTCGAAGCTCAGCGGCAGCCCAGACGGTGCGCGGGCTGATCTCGCCAAGGGCCAGATGTTCGGAAAGCTCCGATGTCGCGGCTCTGTCGGGCCTGTCACGGCCTTCCGCATAACCGGAAAGGTGGTCAAGGAAGCCGTCCAGCCTTTCGCGCGCCCGATCCTCTCCGGCGGGCAAGGCGAAGCGATCCAGCACCGCTCGCCCGCGATGGAGGTCGGGCGCGAGATCGAGCCTTGCGATGTCAATCCCCCTGACCGGTGGGTCAGCCGCGCCGAACCGCTGCGGAGCCTCCGGTTGTGGCACATCCGGTCCGAAACGGCGAAGGGCGCGGGCAAAGGGCGCGAAAACGCGGTAGCTCCCGCCCCCTGCCGTGCGAATGGCCGCGGGCTGTGCGAGCAGGTGTCCCGGATGAAGAACAAGTTCCACCTGCGGCGGAAGCGCTGCGCGGAGCCGGTCTTGCGTGGCGCGCGTCGCCGCGGTTGGGAAATCGCCCTGATGCACTCTGCGCGCTCCGGTCTGCTGGACAATGTCGGGCAGCAGGCGATCCGGCTCTCCCTCAAGGATCAGCACGCCCCGCCCGGACCGGTGTCGCAAGGCGCTGTCATAGCACCGCAAGGCCCGTTCCAGACGCCAGCGGCTGGCAGCCCCCTGCTTGCACAACGTGCGGTCTATGAAGAACACGACAAGAAGCGGCCCCTCCCCGATCGCCGCGAGGAGCGCGGAATTGTCCGTAAAGCGGAAGTCGCGGGTAAGCCACAAAAGGCCCGTCACGCCGGTCCCTCGGCATGGGTGAGCTCGACTTGAACCACGTCCGTGCGGCCCGTGACGAAGGTCGCGGCGCAGCCTTCCAGATAGAACTGCCAACTTCGCAGAAAGGCGTCGTCGTACCCGAAGCGGAGGATGCGGGGCCGCTCAGCCATCATGCGCCCGGCCCAGAGGCGGCAGGTCCGAGCATAATCCTGTCCGAATGCAAAGCTGTCCGAAAGCGTCAACCCCGCCCGGGCAGCCTGCGCCGCAATCGCGGCCCGACAGGGCAGCATGCCGCCCGGAAAGGCGTGCTGCCGGATGAAATCGGACCGCTTACGATAGGCCGGGAAGCTCGCGTCAGGCACGGTGATGGCCTGTAAGATGGCGCGCCCGTCGTCGGCCAGACGTGCCTTCAGGGTGGCGAAATAGGTCGGCCAGTAGCGCTCGCCCACCGCCTCGATCATCTCCACCGAGACGATGTTGTCGAAGCGGCCAGCGGTGTGCCGGTAATCCTGCAATCTGATTTCGGCGCGCCCGTCCAGCCTCGCGTCGGCATAGGCGCTCTGGCTGGGAGATATGGTGATCGCCTTCACCCGCCGCCCACGCATTGCAGCGGCCTCGGCGAAACTTCCCCAGCCGCAGCCGATCTCCAGCACCGTCTCGCCAGCCGTCAGACGTGACAGAATACGGTCGTTCTTGCGGGTCTGCGCTCGCTCCAGATCATCGTCGCCCGGCGCAAAGAGCGCGCTGGAATAGCTCATGCCACGGTCGAGCCAGAGCTGGTAGAATTCATTGCCCACATCGTAATGCGCGCGGATATTGCGCGCCGAACCGCCGAGACTGTTCATGCGGGAAACACGGTCGGAAAACCGCATGGCCCAGCCGGGCAGCCGACCGGCCTTTGCCCAGGGCGCAAGGTGATCCATATTCTTCAGGGCCAGCGCAAGGACGTTTTCAAGCGACGCAGTTTCCCATTGCCGGTCTATCCAGCTTTCGCCCAGACCAACGTCGCCCCGTCTTGCGAGCCGCGGAAGAAAGCTCCAGTCCCGTACCTCCAGATCGGCCTCCGGCCCGGCGCTGCCGAAGCGAAGCACCGCTCCCTCCGGCGTGGTAAGGGTCAGACGACCGTGCGAAATGCCTTCGAGAGAGGAGAGGAACCGATTTTTCAGCAGGCCTGTCGCGAAGGTCATCGGCTGATCTCCTTCTCCGGCGCAGAGGGAGGGGGGCGGTAGCGGGCGCCCTTCCGCTTCAGGCGCAGCGCATGCCAGTAGATCAGTGCTAGAACCCGCAAGCCACCGCCCGGCCTGTGGAGCGCAGCCCACATGACCGCCCGGTTGGTGAGCGGTGAAAGCGGGCCCGCCATAGCAGCCTCCAGCCCTTCGGCGCCGTCGATCTGCCGGATGCGGATCGCCAGCCTGTCCGGCAGCCCCCCGAAGCGGAAGCGGTATTCGCCGGCAACATCCTGAAAGGGAGACACGTGAAATGCCTTGGCCGCGCGGATCTCATCGTCGGGAGAAATGCTCGCGCCGAGGGGCAGGCAAAGATAGCTGTGACGCTGGCCGAAGGTATTGTTCACCTCGGCGATCGCAGCCAGCAGGTCATTTCCCCGCAAAAGAAGCCAGAAGCTCACGGGCGTGAACCAGTGGCCGAGAAATCTCGGCTGGGTAAGCAGCGCAAGCACCATGCCCGGCCTGCGGTCGATACCCGCCGCTGCCAGTTGTTCCCATGCCCATGGGGCGCCCCGGCCCGCACCGCGTGGCCCCCCGTGATCGCGGTCGTGGAATGCCATCAGGTTGAAACCGTTGTGCGACAGGAGGCGCGGCCCCGCCATCGTTTCGGGCGCCATCAGAACGTAGTCCACCCGATAGGCGAAGGCATGGCGCGTGACACCACGGCGGGCATGGGTCACCCCTGCGCGCAGATGCAGCACCTCGCCCGAGAGCAGCCTGTCGGCCAGTGGCTCCATCAAACCTCCTCCGGCAGCAGCTGACGGGCGACCCTCAGGGCGCTGGCGAAGCCGTCTTCATGGAAGCCGTTGCGCAGCCACGCCCCCGCGAACCAGCTTCGCCGCTTGCCCTGAAGCCCTGCGATCACCCCCTGCGCCGCAAGGGCTGCGCGATCGAACAGCGGGTGGTGAAAGACCGCCTCGTCATAAATGACACTGTCGGGCAGTTGCACCTGCGGGTTGAGCGTCACGAACAGGGGATCGCTTTCGGGAATGTTCTGGAGCCGGTTCATCCAATAGCTCACGCTGACGTTCTGTTGGGGGGTAACGCCAGCCTCCGTCCGATGGGTCCATGAACTCCAGCATCTGCGGCGATGCGGCATCACCCGTGGATCGCGATGCAACACCATCCTGTTCGGCTGGAAGCGGATGGACGAAAACGCTGCGATCTCCGCCGGATCCGCGTCGGCTAGAAGGGCCATGGTCTGGTCCGCGTGGCATGCGAAAATCACGTGATCGTAGGTTTCGGAAAGCGCACCCTCGCCCCTCACCGTCACGGCATCCTGCCCCCGTGTGACCGAGCGAACAGGTGTCCCGGGCCGCATTTCAACGCCATGGCTCCGCAGGCTTTCGATCAGTCGCGAGAGATACGCTGTGCTGCCCCCTGAGACGGTCCACCACTGATGCTGTCCGCGCGGGGCCATCAGCGCGTGATTGCGCAGAAACCGCAGCAGCGCTTCTGCTGGGAACGCATCGATTCCAGCCGGTGGAGTGGACCAGATGGCACCGCAGAGCGGATAGAGGTAATGCTCCCGGAAGCGCCGCCCGAGCCGAAGACGCACCAGCAACTCGCCTATCGTCATATCGGCTGTGACGGGAAGGTCTGCCGCCTGCCGGTTGAAACGGAGAATGTCCCGGAGCATGCCGTGGAACCCCGGATCAACCAGGTTGGACCGCTGTCCAAAAATCGCGTTGCCGGAGCGGAGTGCATATTCCAGCCGCCCGCCCTGCAACGATGCGCCGAAGCTCATGTCGCTCTTCTCGACCGGCACGTTCAGATCACGAAACATGGCGGTCAGGTGCGGATAGGTCGCATAGTTGAAGACGATGAATCCGGTATCAACCGCTCTGTCGCCCCGTGCACCCGCCAGCACCGTCCGCGCATGACCGCCGAAACGCCTCTCCGCCTCGTAAAGCGTCACGCGGTGATGCCGGCAGAGTGCCCAGCCACAGGCAAGGCCCGCAATCCCGCCGCCTATGATCGCGATGTTCGCCGGGGCGCCGCGGGTTAGGTCAAAAGGCATCGGAATCTCCTCTTCGCCGCAAGTTCTACGTGATGCGGGCGGGATCGGATCACCCCCTCCAAAGGAAATTTGCGGCGTATGATCCGAATGCTTGTCCTGCGCGTATCCAGCGGCATGACAATCGAAATTCCCATACCGATCCTCCGAGACACGAAAGGCTTGCAAGGCGCGGCTTTGTCGGGCCAGATCGTATGGAGAAGGAGGGGCGTGCATTTGGCAGGCGGACAATCCCCCGATCGGTCGGCGGAGATGACGCGGCTGCTGCTTGCCGTGCGCGACCGGCAGGACCGGCAGGCGTTCGGCGAATTGTTCGATCACTTTGCTCCACGGCTGAAGGCCATGCTGATCCGCAGCGGCCTGACCGACGGCAGCGCGGAAGACGTCGTGCAGGATGTCCTCCTCACCGTCTGGCACAAGGCCGCCCAGTTCGACCCGGGCCGGGCGGAGGCGGCGGGCTGGATATACCGTATCGCCCGCAACCGTCAGATCGACGTGCTCCGTCGCAGGCGCATCCCCATGCCGGATGAGCTGGGTCCCCCCGCCGACGACGCGGCACAGAGCGTGGCGCTTGCACAGGAGGCGCGGTTGCTCCGGGCCGCCCTCTCGCGGCTTTCTGCCGAGCAGCAGGAGGCGCTGGCGCAGGCCTACATGGATGATCTGCCGCAGAGCGAGATCAGCCATCGGACGGGCCTGCCGCTCGGGACGGTGAAATCGCGCATCAGGCTCGGACTGGAGCGGCTGCGGCATGAACTACGGGACCTGAAGCCATGACGCGGCAGATCACGCATCACATTCCGCTCGACCTGCTGCGTGACTGGGCGGCGGGGCGGCTCGCCGCCGCCTTCGCCACGGTCATCGCGGCCCATGTCGCGCTTTGTGATGACTGTCGCGCGGCATGGGAGGCCGAGGATCTGCTTGCCGGGGAGTTGCTGGACAGGCTGCCGCCCGTGCCGGTTAGCCTCGCCGCTCGCGAAAGGGTGTTTGCGGCGCTGGATCATGCCGTGCCTGTGCTGCCTCGGGAGGCGAAAGGGGTGCTGCCCGCGCCAGTGGTGGAGCTTACGGTGGCCGCTCCGCGGTGGCAGTCTCTCGGCGGCGGCATCCGGCAGCAAATCCTCCTGCCGGGGCCGGACGCATCGCTTCGGCTTCTGCATATTCCATCCGGGCGCAAGGTGCCGGAACATGGTCACGGCGGGCTGGAACTGACATTGGTACTGGAGGGCAGCTTCTCCGACAGCGAAGGGCGGTTCGGCCGGGGCGATGTGGAGTGCGCCGGCAACGACACAAACCATCAGCCGGTCGCAGGGGACGATGGGTCTTGTCTCTGCCTCGCGGCGACCGATGCGCCGCTGCGGTTCCGCGGATGGGTTCCCCGCCTTCTGCAACCGCTGTTCGGGATCTGAGCGATGACTTTCAGGGGCAAGCGCATCTGGGTGATCGGGGCAAGTGCCGGTATCGGGGCGGCGCTCGCCCGTGCGTTTGCGGCGGAGGGCGCGCGCCTTGTGCTTTCCGCCCGCGACGGTCCGGCCCTGAGCACGCTGGCCGAAGAAATTGGGGGGGCGCAAGTCCTCCCCCTCGACCTCGCCGCGCGGGAAATGCTGCCCGCCGCGATTGCCGCGCAGCGGGAGCTGTTCGACGCGATCATCTGCACGGCCGCCCTCTACGATCCCGCAAAAGTCGCGGCGCTGGACCCGGCACGGACGGAGATGCTTGTCCGGGTGAACCTGCTCGGAACGCTCGATGTTGCGAGGCTGACCCCGCCGCTCCTGCGAGACGGCGGGCAGCTGGTGCTCTTCGGCTCGGTTGCGGGTTATTTCGGTCTTCCCGGCGGGCAGGCCTATTCGGCGACCAAGGCGGCGATCAACAATCTGGCGGAGAGTCTGCGGGCAGAGCTTGCGCCCCGCGTGGATGTGCGTCTGGTTTGTCCGGGTTTTGTCCGGTCCCGTCTGACAGCGAAGAACGATTTCCACATGCCTGCTCTCATGGAGCCGGAGGAAGCGGCGCGAAGGGTGCTGCGCGGGCTCCGCGGCAGGGCTTTCGAGATTCACTTTCCCAGACGGTTCACCCTCGCGGTGAAGTTGCTTCGGGTGCTGCCCTATCCGATTGCCTTCCGCCTCACGCGCCGGATCGGGTGAGATCAGGCAAGCCGCTGGCTTATGATCGCGACACCCGCCCAGGCGGAGAAGCCGGTCAGGAACGTGCCCCACAGGCCGTCGATCAGCACCTGTCGAACGGACCAATCCGCCAACGTTGCATAATTGGTCATCTCATAGGTGCCGTAGCAGAGGAACCCCAGGATCATCCCGCCCCAAAGCGCCTGCAGCGGCGCCTCCTGCCGCAGCGCCGTCAGCGAAACGAACCACAGAAGCCCGGCCACATAGGCCATGTAGAACAGCGCCGCCGGGACCAGCCTGAGCGGTTGGGCAAGAAGATGCCCCACATGCTGCTCGAACACCGGCCGGATGAGGAACCGGATGCCGAGGCTGTCCAGCCCGAGAAAGACGATGACGGTAATGACATAGAGGATGAGGGTTTGCATCGCACCGGCTCCCGAAGGTTCAGCACAAGCCATACGGCGCGCGGCCTGCGGCGGATCAATCGAGGCGCACCGATTAGTCCAACGCAGCGGGATCGGGATGACCCCAGTTGCCGCGGCATCCGCGAGAGCGGCGGAATGCGGTAAGGCGGTAATACTACCGGTCAAGCCCGCTTCAGAACGCATCTTCACAACAGGGGGTGCAGAATGGAATTCCCTCCCACGGCCAGTTTCTGGCGATCAGCGCGCGCGGATGAGGTCAGTTGTTAAGGAGGAGAGCGATGTTCGCCGGATGTCGATGGGACCGGTTTTTGACATACTCTCATCCCGTGCAGTCGCGACTTTCGGCCACCGGAATAACGACACCCGCGCAATCAGAAGCGCCGAACACCAAGATGCCGTCAGATCAGGTGATACAGGTTCAGCCGATGATCAGCAGATGTTTGCTGTCCCGATAAGAGCCATGTCGATCTGGGGGCAGCGGGCAATCATCAGGCCATCGCATCAGGCTGCCACGGCGCGTGCCGCAATCATCCCGCCATCTGCCTCTGGCGATCGCGGAACCGGGCGCGGTCGGCTGCCGAATAATGGTCCCGACATTGCGGGCAGCTTACCCCATCCTCGAAGTCGGGATGCGCGCGGCCCTCTGCCGTCACCGGCCAGCCGCAGGCACGGCAGAGGGTGTGATCTCCGGGCGCAAGACCATGACCGACAGACACGCGCTCGTCAAAGACAAAACAAGCGCCTTGCCAGCGGCTGTTCTCTGCCGGAACCTCCTCCAGATACTTCAGGATGCCGCCCTTCAGGTGGTAAACCTCCGGCGCGCCTTCCTGCTTCAGCCAGCTTGTCGATTTCTCGCAGCGGATGCCGCCGGTGCAGAACATGGCCAGGGTCTTGCCCGCGAACTTCGCCTTGTTCGCCTGCCACCAACCGGGGAAATCGCGAAAGGTGTCGATGCCGGGATCGACCGCACCGGCAAAGGTGCCGATCGCGGTTTCGTAGGCGTTGCGGGTGTCAATGACCACCACATCCTCCCGCGCGATCAGATCGTTCCATGCCTCGGGGGAAACGTAGGTTCCGACGCTCGCCGTCGGGTCAACACCCGGCTGGCCCATCGTCACGATCTCCCGCTTGATGCGGACCTTCATGCGGCGGAAGGGCATGATCGCGGCGATGCTCTCCTTCCACTCCAGCGCGGCGCAACCGGGTATGGCACGGATATGGGCGATCACCCGATCTATCCCGGCGCGGGGCCCGGCGATTGTCCCGTTGATGCCCTCGTCCGCGAGCAACAGGGTGCCACGGATCCCCTCCGCCTCGCAGAGCGTGGCGAGCGCAGAGCGCAGCTCGGGCAGGGCTTCGAGACGGGTGAAATGGTAAAGGGCGGCAACGATCTGGGACATGCGGCTCTGTAAAGCTGCAACGCTTCGCGGGCAAGAGCAGCGGCGCAGTGACAGCACTGGAACCGGAAGCTATCCCTGCCCATTGAGCGGAACCGCCGCAGGAGAGATGATGACCCAGCCCCAGATACTCGCGTTCCTCATCCTCGGCGGCATGATGATCCTCTTCATCTGGGGCAGGCTCCGATATGACGTTGTGGCGATGCTGGCGCTGGTCGCATCGCTGGTTGCAGGCACGGTACGCCCGGATGAGGCGTTCCGCGGATTTTCCGACGATATCGTCATCATCGTCGGCAGTGCGCTTGTGGTGAGCGCGGGCATCGCCCGGTCGGGTGTGGTGGAGGTGGCGCTGCAGTGGGTGGGGCGGCGGGTGACTTCGCTCCGCTGGCAACTGACGGTGCTGGTCGGATCCGTGACGCTGCTGTCCGCCATCGTCAAGAACATCGGCGCGCTGGCCATGCTGATGCCCGCCGCGTTCGGCATGGCCAAGCGGTCGGGGGCATCGCCTTCGGTATTCCTGATGCCCATGGCCTTCGGGTCGCTGCTCGGCGGGCTCATCACGCTTGTCGGCACGTCACCGAACATCATCGTTTCCCGGGTGCGGGAGCAGATGACGGGAACACCTTTTGGCATGTTCGACTACGCCCCCGTCGGTCTGGGGCTGTCGCTTGTGGGACTGATCTTCCTGCGCTTCGGCTACCGGCTGCTCCCGAGCGACCGGCGTGCGGCCGCGCGCGGATTGGGCGAGGCGGTATTCGTCAGCGATTACAACACCGAGGCGCGGGTGCTGGAGACTTCGCGCGCGGCGGGCGTGACTGTGTCTGACTTCCTCTCTGACATAGACGGGGCACTGGCGGTCACAGGCATCATCCGCGATGGGAAGCGGCGCGCTACGGTCCTGCCTGATACGAAGATCCTCGTGGATGACCTGCTCCTTCTGCGGGGCGCGCCGGATGCGCTGGAGGCGGCGATCACGCGCGGTCGGCTCGCGCTCGCCCGTCAGGAAGCGGGTCGCGTTTCGGCGGGCGTGGCCCTGGTGGAGACGGTCGTCGTCCCTGAATCGCTTTTGGTCGGGCAGAGTGCGGGGGGCATGGCGCTTCATGATCGGCACGGTTTGAACCTCATCGCCATATCGCGGGCCGGTCACCGGATGAGCGAGCGTCTTGGCGACACTTCGATTGCCGCAGGGGATGTTCTGCTGGTGCAGGGGCCGGAGGCGGAAATGCCGGAGCAGATGCGCGCGCTTGGCCTGCTGCCGCTGGCGCAACGCAAGCTCGGGCTTGGCAGTGTACGAAAGGCGCTGCTGCCCCTGCTGATCCTCGGCTCCGCCATGGCGCTGACCGCGACGGGGGCGGTGCCTGTCGCGGTCGCCTTCTTCGGGGCGGCGACAGCGATGATCGCCAGCGGCGCTCTCCCGGCGCGGGAGGCGACAGAGGCCGTGGAATGGCCGATCCTTGTCATGCTGGGGGCGCTCATACCGGTGAGCGAGGCGCTGCAGACGACGGGAGCCACGGAGCTCATCGGGACGCTGCTTTCGGACATCGCGACGGGGCTGCCGGTCTGGGGCGCGCTGACGCTCATCATGGTGGCGGCGATGGCGGTCACGCCGTTCCTCAACAACGCGGCGACAGTGCTGGTCATGGCCCCGATCGCCGCTACCTTCGCCACCGATCTGGGCTATCGCCCCGAAGCGTTCCTGATGGCCGTGGCGGTGGGTGCGGGCAGCGATTTCCTCACCCCCATCGGGCATCAGTCGAATACGCTGGTCCTGGGGCCGGGGGGCTATCGCTTCGGCGATTACGCCCGTCTCGGCGCGCCCCTGTCGGTTCTGGTGGTGTTGGTCGGCGTGCCCCTTATCCTTGCCGTCTGGCCGGTCTGAGGGGCGGAGCGGCTGTGGCAATTTGTCTGCTCTGCCACGTATAAAAACAACGGTCTTGATTGGATGACAATTGTCAGGAATTATGGCCCGGACCTCGGCGGGGTGGGGGAGACATGCCCGTCAGCAGGTCTAAAAGGGAGGGTCATATGACCGAGAACCGGGTTCTTCTGAACCGCAGGACACTGATGCGGGGCACGGCTGTCGGACTGCTTGCCGCCCCGGCGCTGGTCGGCAAGGGGCTGGCGCAGGGTGCCGTGACATGGCGTGTGCAGTCGCACTGGCCAAAGGCGTCGAGTTCGTTCAACGACAGCCTCGGCATGTTCGCCAAGGAGGTGGAGCGCCGGACGGATGGTGCTTTCAAGATGACCCTTCTGGGCGACGGGGAATTCGCCAAGGGCACCGATATCTACAATATCGTGCGGCGCGGTGTGGTGCCGATGGGGACGATCAGCCCCTCCTATATTCAGGACAATGCGCAGGCGGCGTCTTTCCTCTACGGCATTCCCGGGACGCTCAGGGAAAGCTGGGAGATGCAGCATGTCGTCAAGAACCTTGGTATCGAAGCCCTGGTGAATGAGGACCTGGCAAAAGAAGGCACGATGGCGCTTGCCGAAAAGGTGCTGCCGACGGAACTGACGCTCACCAAGAATGTGACCAGCGTCAGTGACTTTCAGGGGCTGAAGATCCGCTCCTCCGGCACGATGATGGACTTCCTGTCGATGGCCGGTGCCGCGCCGCAATATGTGCCGGGATCGGAGCTTTATCAGGCGCTGTCTTCCGGGGTCGTGGATGGCGCGCATTGGGGGGCGGCAGTCGGCGCGCAATCCATGTCGCTCTGGGAGGTCTGCAAGTATCACGTCAAGCCGCCCATCGCCCAGACCACGGATGCCTATGTCGTCAACCTCAAGGCGCTCGAGGCTCTGGACGACGAGATGCGGACCGCCTTCATGGACGCGGCCGAAACGAGGTTCTATCGCCGCTCCATCGAATACGTCCATGCCGAGGCCGTAGCGCTTTCGGAGGGGCAAAGGGACAACAATCTTCAGGTCATCCACCTGCCCGACGAAGTGATGTCGATGATGTCGGAGGCCTCCAGAAAGGTCATGGACAAGGAGGCCGAGCGGGGTGAACGCGCGGCCAAGGCCGCCGATATCTACCGCGGTCTGATGACGGACATGGGCTACATCTGACACCCTTTCGGGGCTGGATCCCGCCGAACAGGCGCAGCCGTCGCTGCGCCTGATCCCCCTTCACATCATGAGGTCCCGATATGCGGAAGGTCGCCCGTGCCGTCACGCAGCTCAATCTCTTCATCGGTCGCTGGGCCTCGCTCGCGATCTTCATCATCTTTGCGCTCTTGCTGGCGGATGTGGTCATGCGCTACATGGTCGGCCGCCCGGCGATCTGGACGGCAGAACTCGCGACATTGATTTTCGGCGTCTATGCCATCATCGCGGGTGGCAGCCTTCTGGCGCAGCGTGGCCATGTCAATGTGGATATCTTCTACGGCCGCCTCTCACCCCGCCGGAAGGCGCTGGTCGATATCGTGACATGGCCGCTCTTCTTGCTGTTCGTCTTCGTGCTGCTTTGGCAGGGCTACGACATGGCCTCTGAATCCATCGCGGATATGGAGAGGTCCAACTCCGTCTGGAAAGCGCCGCTCTGGCCCACCAAGACCTTCATCCCGATCGCGGCCTTTTTGCTGTTTCTTCAGGGTCTTGTACGGTTGTGGTCCGACATTCGCGTTCTTCGTGGCCTGCCGGTCGACGAGGAAACATTCGGGGTGCCCGCGCCCCTGGGGCATGACGCGACGGAGGTGACACATGAGCGTTGAACTTCTCACCTTCCTGTTCTTCGGCTCGCTCCTGCTCTTCGTGCTGATCGGCACGCCGCTCGTCTTTGTGCTGGGCGGGGTATCGGTGCTCTTTCTATACTTCGAGATGGGAAGCGTCGGTTTCTACCTCCTCTCCTCCAAGATGTGGGAGACGATGTCCAACGCCACGCTCATGGCGATCCCGCTCTTTGTCTTCATGGCGACGATGCTGGAGAAGTCGGGCGTCGCCGGCGATCTTTACGACATGATGCACAAATGGTGGGGCGGCGTGCGCGGCGGCCTTGCCATCGGCACGGTGATGATCTGCGTGATCTTTGCGGCCATGTCCGGCATTTCCGGCGCAGCCGTGGTGACGATGGGGACCATCGCGCTGCCCAAGATGCTGGAGCGGGGGTATGACAAGAAGCTCGCCCTTGGCGCGATCAATGCGGGCGGTGGCTGGGGCATCCTGATCCCGCCGTCCATCCTCATGGTGCTCTACTCGCTGCTAACCGAAGTTTCTGCGGGGCGCCTGTTCGCCGCGGGGATTGGGCCCGGGCTTTTGCTGTTCGTGCTCGTCAGCATCTATATCCTCGTCCGCTGTCTGATCCAGCCGCAGATGGGTCCGTCGCTTCCGAAGGAGCAGCGTGCGGACTGGGGCGAAAAGTTCCGATCGCTCCGCTCGGTCATCCTGCCGATCCTGATCGTGGTGAGCGTTCTGGGCGCGATCTTCGGCGGCTTTGCCACGCCGACGGAAGCTGCGGCCATAGGCGTGTTCGGTTCGCTCGTGGCAACGGCGGTCAACGGAAAGTTCAACCGCAGCGTTCTCTGGGACAGCGCCATCTCCACCCTGCGGCTGACGACGATGATCATGTGGATCCTGTTCGCTGCACATGCCTTCTCGACCGCCTATACCGCGCTCGGGGCCCAGACGCTGATCGAGCATCTGATGTCGTTCATTCCGGGCGGCAAATGGGGATCGCTCGCCTTCATGCTGGGCGTGCTGTTCATCCTTGGCATGGTGCTTGATCCGGTGGGCATCATGCTCATCACCCTGCCGGTGTTCCTGCCTGTGGTGCAAAGCTACGGCTTCGATCCGATCTGGTTCGGCATCCTCTTCATCATCATGATGGAGGTGGGCTATATGACGCCGCCGTTCGGCTTCAACCTGTTCTATCTCAGGGGCGTTGCGCCGCCGGAGGTGACGATGGGAGACATCTACAGCTCGGTCATCCCCTATGTGCTGGTGACGCTGCTCGGTGTTCTTCTCATCATCCTGATCCCGGACATCGCGCTTTATCTGCCCCGGCTGTTCTACGGTTGATACATTTTCTGCGGCTTCCCTTCCGGGGCGCCGCGTTCCTTCGTTCGTCGGCGAGAGACACCTTCGGACCTACGCAAATCGGCAAACGCCCCATAACGGGGCGTTTGCTGTTTGATCGTTAGGGCTCCGCGATGACGGTGTTTTCGATGGCGCCGATCTCTTCGATCTCGCAGCGCACGATGTCGCCAACGCTGAGGTACTTCGGCGGGTTGAAGCCGAAACCGACCCCGCCGGGCGTGCCGGTAAAGATCAGGTCGCCGGGCTGAAGCGTCATGGCCTTGGACAACTCCGCAATCTGATCCCAGACCTTGAACACCAGATGCTTCACATTGGAGTTCTGTCGCAACTCGCCGTTCACATAGGCGCGGATGGCCAGCCGATGCGGGTCGCCGATCTCATCTGCCGTCACGATGCACGGGCCGACCGGCGCATGCGTGTCGAAGGATTTCCCCAGCATCCATTGCGGAGTGCGCGTTTGCCAGTCGCGAACGCTCACATCATTGCCGATGGTATAACCGAACACGTGCTCAGGCGCGTCCGTCGCGCTGATGTGCCGGCCACCCCGGCCAATCACCGCCACGAGTTCCACCTCATAGTCCAGCTTGTCAGAGACCTTCGGCATCTCGATCCCGGCGAACGGACCGTTGAGCGCGCTTGGCTGCTTGCAGAACCACACCTGCTCGGTCGGGATCTGCAGGCCGATGCTTTTCGCCTCCTCGATATGGTCGGCATAGTTCAGTCCGATGGCCAGCAGCTTCTGCGGCCTGTCCACCGGGGAAAGAAGGGTTACGTCGCCCAGCGGAATGGAGCGCGCCTCCGCCACATGCTTAAGACGCGGGGCGATAGCGTCCCATTGGGTGATCAGTTCCACAACACTGGCGGGCGCTTCGGGCAGCACCTCATCCAGCGGAACGATGCGCTGGTCAAACAGCACCCCGATCCTTGGTCTCTCACTGTTTTGGGTGAAACGGACCAACCGCATGATGCGTCCTTTCAGTCTATCGCAATACAGATCACGCACCGCGACCGATCCTGAGAAATCACGCCAAGGTGCTGCCGGCGAGACTTGCACATATCCTGCGGTGGAAGAAAGGCGTCCCGTCGCGCCCGCCCGCCCGTGGCGCTGATCTGACGCCATGCTCGCGATCAGGCGTTCGGGAACATTCAGCGCGGAAGGGGGTGTGCCAGCCATTCGCAATCACCGGGGTGATCGGGCGCAGCTCTTCCGGATCCTGCCGACGGGCCGCTGGTCGCCCCGTTTTCAGGGTACGACAATGATGGCTGTCCGGCTGCGATGGACGCGCTTCCCGAAGGACAGAGCCCAGGGTCAAAGGGCAGTTGGAGCGCGAGATCCTATTATGCCAGCCAGTCCATGAAACCGCGCTCCCCCTCCCGGCTGAAGCTGATGATCCGCGAGGCAGGCTCGCGCCGCGCCCATGACAGGGTGATAAAGCGGTCGAGCATCGCGCGGCCAAGTCGTCCGGCGAGGTGGTGCCGCCGCTGGCTCCAGTCGAGACAGATCCGGCACAGGGGGCGGTTGCTCTGCGGGAGCGCGCCCTCGCTCAGACCCAATGCCGCGAGTTTCGCCCATCCCCGCTCCGTCACCGAAAGGTCGGGGGTCAACCAGCCTTCCGTCCGCATCCTGTCGTACAGATATACACCCATCTCCCCGGCGAGATGGTCGTAGCAGACGCGCGCCTTTCTCAGGGCCGGTTCCCGCGGACCGGTCCGCATGGGCGGCGCGGCGTCGCTGGAAAAAACCATCAATGCCTCAAGAAGCGCTGCGACATGTGTCCCGGCCAGCCGGAAGTAGCGATGTCGCCCCTGCGCTTCAACCAGCAGGACATCTCCGTCCAGAAGCCGCGCAAGGTGGCTGCTGGCCGTCTGCTTGGTGACCCCGGCAATCTCCGCCAACTCCCCCGCGGTGAGCGCCCGGCCGTCCATCAGCCCCAGCAGCATAGCGCTGCGGGCCGGATCCGCCACCAATGCGGCGGTGCGGGCTATGTCTGGGCCTTCTGGCATGGTTCGATGATAATCGAACCATCTTGTTCTGCCAATCGGGTAGAAGGGCGAGGCAAGACGAAAGGCCATGACGATGAGATACCGCAATCAGTACCGCTCCCGCCGCGTTGCGGCGACCTACCTGCCCCGCAGGGCAGGCGCATGATCGCCGTGATCTTTGAGGTTTCGATGGCGGAAGAAAACCGCCGCGAGTACCTTGACCTCGCCGCGGGTCTGCGGCCGCTGCTGGCGGAGGTTGACGGTTTCATCTCCGTCGAGCGGTTTCAGAGCCTGACCTCGCCCGACAAGCTCCTTTCGCTGTCCTTCTGGCGGGATGAGGCTGCCGTCGCGCAATGGCGTACGCTGTCCGAGCATCGGAAGGCGCAGGCGGCGGGGCGCGATCATGTGTTTTCCGGCTACCGCTTGCGGATCGCCGGCGTGATGCGGGATTACGGCATGGACAGACGCGACGACGCACCTTCTGACAGCCGCGGCTATCATACGGAGGCGACCGATGTTTGATGTCGCTTTCGACCTGAATGCACACAGTCTGGCCGATCTGGGAGAAGCCATGGGGCGCGCCGGTATCGCATTTGAAGGAGGCGGCATGTTCAGCCACGGGCGCGGCGTGGCGGCGCATTTCCTGTTCGCGGATGCAGAGGCCGCGAAAGCCGCTGCGGAGGCAGCCGGTATTCCCGTGACAGCCGTCTCCCGCCCGCTGATCAGACGGCTGAAACAGGGGGAACCGGGCCAGCTTGGCGCTATCGCACAGGCACTGGCGGAGGCCGGAGTCGCGATCACCGCCCAATACTCCGATCACCATAACCGATTGATCCTGCTGGTGGACGAGCCGGAAGCGGGTCATGTCGCGACGCTCGCGTGGCAGGGGTAATGCATGGACAGCCTTCCGCTCGTCTTCGCGCTGACGTTCCTTGCCGCAGGCTTCGTGAAAGGAGTGTCCGGCATGGGCCTTCCCACGGTGGCAATGGGGGTTCTGGGCACTCTCATCCCGCCCGTCGCGGCGGCGGGGCTGCTGATCGTCCCGTCTTTTGTAACGAATGTGCTGCAATTCTTCAGTGGCCCCCAACCGCGCCGGACGGCGCTGCGGTTCTGGCCGATGATGCTGGCGATAACCGTCGGCACCGTGGCCGCACTGCCGCTGATGGTCCGGGCCGACCCGCGCCTCGCCTCGGCGCTGCTGGGTGTGGCGCTGCTCGGCTATGCGGTGTTCACGCTTTTCGCCGCGCCCCGGACGATTCCCGCGCGGGCGGAACGGGCAGCTTCGCCGGCGGTCGGGCTGGTGACAGGTGTCATCACCGGCGTGACCGGCGTTTTCGTGATCCCTGCCGTACCCTATCTTCAGGCGCTTGGGCTGAGGAAGGATGAGCTGGTACAGGCGCTCGGGCTGTCCTTCACGGTTTCAACCCTCGCCATGGCGGCGGGTCTGGCGGGATATGGCGCGTTCGAGACAGCAGGAATGCTACATTCGTGTCTTCTGGTCGTGCCTGCCTTGGCGGGGGTGTGGCTTGGCCAGCGTTTCCGTGAGCGGATTTCGCAGAAGGCGTTCCGGCGCGGGTTTCTGATCGTTCTCGCCATCCTGGGCCTTCAGATGATCGGAAAGGCGATGATTTCGGCATAGCTATCAAATATACGCTCTGTTTCCGTTTCTCTGCGGTGCAAGATATACATTTCCGTTATATCTGATCGAACCAACCGGTCGGAGACAGGGCGGAAGCCGTGGTATAGTCAGAAGGGACAGATCGGCACACGAGGTCCCCCATGCCGCGCTTCGTCACAGACGCTTTCGGAGAGATGTCCGCCCGGTTCCACGCCATATGAGCGGGGTGGTGATCATCGGCGGCGGGATCATGGGCAGCACGGCGGCCTGGTTCCTGCGCCGGGAGGGGTTCACCGGGCCGATCACTGTCGTCGAACCCGACCCCACCTATCAGTTCAGCTCGACAGCGCGGTCGGCTGCTTCCATCCGCACGCAGTTCGGCACGCCGCTCAACGTGCGGATGAGCTTGTTCGGAGTGGAGTTCTTTCGTGGGATTCGCACCATTTTCGGGCCGGAGGCAGACATCGGCTATGTCGAGAACGGTTACCTCATCCTCGGCGGACCGGGGGATGTGGACGCGCGTCGCAGAGGCGCCTCCATGCAGCAGACCCAAGGGGCGGATGTCGCAGTGCTCCTGCCCGATGAGATCGCCGCGCGATTTCCGTTCCTCGCTCTGGAAGGGGTTGGGGTCGGCACTTTCGGGCGCACGGGTGAAGGGTGGTTTGACGCCTGGTCGCTGCTGGCGCTGATGCGCCGCGCGGCCCGTGATCGCGGTGTGATATATGAAAAGGCGAGCGTCCGGGGCTTTGATATTGGTGAGCGGGTGGATGCGGTCCTCCTGAGCGATGGCTCACGCCTCGCCTGCGACATTTGCGTGCTCGCTGCGGGGGCCGCCTCGGGCGCGCTTGCGGCACTGGCGGGGATCGCGCTTCCTGTAAGCCCGCGCAAACGGTCGGTGTTCAACTTCCGCGCGCCCGTAGCGCCGACGGGCTTTCCCATGCTGTTCGACAGGTCCGGCATCTGGGTCAGGCCCGAAGGCACGGGCTTCATCGGCGGCATTCAACCCCCGCCGGACCAAGACCCGGACGCGACAGGCGATTACGAGCCGCATCATGACCTGCTGGAAGACCCGTTCTGGCCCGCACTCGCTGCCCGTATCCCTGCGATGGAGCAACTGCGGCTGGAGCGGTCGTGGGCGGGCCATTATGAGGTCAATTCACTTGATCACAACGGGATCGTCGGCGCGCATGATGAGATCGGCAACCTGATATTCCTCACCGGCTTTTCCGGCCATGGGGTGATGCATTCTCCGGCGGCGGGGCGTGCCGTCGCGGAGCTGGTGATACAGGGCGGTTACCGCAGTCTCGATCTGTCCCCGCTGGGCTATGGACGGATCCGTGCCGGGGAGCCGCTCCATGAAACCGTGGTTTATTGAGAGGATGGACGATGAGGTTTGCTGACAGGGTTGTTGTCATCACGGGGGGTGCGCAGGGCATCGGGCGGGCCTGCGCGGAACGCTTCCTTTCGGAAGGCGCGAAGGTTGTGATCGGCGATGTGGATGCCTCCAGGCTGGCACGCACGGCTGGGGAAATCGGCACGGCGGAGACGGTGCTTCCCGTCACCACGGACGTGTCGCGCAAGGCCGATGTGGATGCACTGATCGCGACGGCTGTCGCGCATCTGGGGCGCGTGGATGTGATGGTCAACAACGCCGGCGTCTGTCCTGTCGCCGATTTTCTGGATTTCACCGAAGAGCAGTATGACCGGACGCTTGCCGTGAACCTGAAGGGGGCCTTTCTGGGCACCCAGGCCGCAGCGCGGGCCATGATCGCGGCCGGGCGAGGGGGCGTCATCATCAACATGTCCTCCATCAACTCCGGTCTCGCCAATCCCTCGGTCGCGCCCTATGCGATTTCCAAGGGCGGCATGAATCAGGTCACCTCCACCGCCGCCGTGGCGCTGGCGCCCCATGGTATCCGCGTCTGCGGCGTAGGCCCCGGAACCATCGCGACGGAGATCATCAAGGGTGCCTTTACCGAGCGCGCGGGGATGGACGCGATCCTCGCCCGCACACCCATGGGGCGGCTGGGGGAACCGGAGGAAATTGCCGGTGTGGTGGCATTCCTCGCCTCCTCCGACGCGTCCTACATCACGGGGGAGACGATCTACCCCGACGGGGGGCGGCGGATACTCAACTACACCGTTCCCGTGCGGGAGTGAGCGATGGTCTTTTTCAGCGGACCGCCGAAAAACCATTCCGGGGTTGCTCTGAGGCGGAGATCCTCCCCCCATTGTGGGAAATCGCCCCGGAAACGGCGAGTTTTGGATTGTGACCAGACCAATTACCTGAGTTTCGACGTAAGTCCGGGCCGATGCCCGCCGTTTCAGCAGCCTGTTGAACCCCTGCGGCGCGCGCCATGAAGGTCGATCTGAACGCCGATCTGGGCGAAAGCTTCGGCCCTTGGGTGATGGGCGACGACATGGCGATGCTCGATCTCGTTACTTCGGCGAATGTCGCGTGCGGGGGCCATGCCGGCGACCCGGAGACGATGTTCGACACACTTCGCGCCGCTTCGGCCCGTGGCGTGAGCGTGGGTGCCCACCCGGGTTTCGCGGACCGGGAGGGCTTCGGACGCCGGGTGATCCCGATGCCCGCGGCGGAGATCGGGCGGCTCGTGGCGGCGCAAGTGGGGGCGCTGACGGGCATTGCAGCGCTCGCCGGGGCGCAGGTGCGCTACGTCAAGCCGCACGGGGCGCTCGGAAATCTGGCTGCCGATGATCGCGACGTGGCGGAAGCCATCGTCGGCGCGGTCGCCGTATTGCCGGGAAGGCTGGCGATACTGGCGATCTCGGGCACGGTGCTGGAACAGGTGGCGCGGGCGGCCGGTCTGCCGGTTTACTCGGAGATATTCGCTGATCGGGCCTATCTCCCGAATGGGCGGCTTGTGCCGCGCACGCGGGAGGGTGCCATGCTGCACGACGCAGACGAAGCGGCGGAAAGGCTGATCCGGTTTCTTGACAGCGGCCGCATGCCGGTGCTCGGCGGCGATCCGATCCCGCTCTCCGCACAGTCCATCTGCGTGCATGGCGACAGTCCGGGCGCGGTGGGCATGGCGCAGCAGGTCCGCGGCAGGCTGGAGAGGGCGGGTGTCACAGTCGCGCCCTTCGCGCCGTGAGGACGCCGGTTTTCCGCCCGGTCGGAGAGCATGGCCTGCTGGTCGAGTTCGGCGATGAGATTTCCGCGGATATCCATGCCCGCGTTCTTGCGCTGGACAGGTCGCTCAACGCATCGCCCTTTGCCGGCTTCCGGGAGGCTGTGCCCGCCTACGCCGCTCTCCTGATCCGGTTCGATCCGCTCGTGACCGATCACGGCATCGTCCGCCGCACGGCGGAGGCGCTGCTGCACGCCCCGGCCAGCCCGCTGGCGCCCTCGGCATTGCGGGAGGTGGCGATCTGCTATGACGAGGATTTTGCCCCGGATTTGGCGGCGGTAGCCCGCCACGGCGGGATGACGCGGGAGCAGGTGATCGCCGCGCACCTGGCAGGCGAGTATCGTGTCTTCATGTATGGCTTCGCGCCGGGCTATGCCTATCTCGCGGGCGTGCCGGAGGCGCTGCGCATGCCGCGGAAACCGGCCGCTGTCCGGGGTATTGCCGCGGGAAGCGTCGTGATCGCGGGGCCGCAGTGCCTTGTCACCACGCTCACCATGCCGACGGGGTGGTGGATCATCGGGCGATCACCCACGGCGATCCTGACGGGTGATCCTGCCGCGCCGTTTCTTTTCGACGTTGGTGACAGAGTGCGCTTTCGGCGCACGAGCCGGTTGGAATACGAGGATATGAAATGACCGAGGCCCTTCTGTCTGTCATCTCCGCTGGCCCGCATGTCTCGGTTCAGGATGGCGGGCGGCCGGGTCTGATGCGGTTCGGCGTTCCCCAATCCGGCCCGATGGACCGTATGGCTTTTGCCGCGGCGAATATCGCGCTTGGCAATCCGCCGGACGCGCCGGGTATTGAGGTGTCGCTTGGGGGGCTGACGCTCGAATGCCTTTCGGGAGAGGTCGGCTTTGCCGTGGCGGGCGGTGGCTTCCGCATCGACCATGCCGGGCGACGTCGTAGCTCATGGACCGTCGCCACCCTTCGCGCGGGCGAGGTGCTGGTCATGCGGCCGGGACAATGGGGAAGCTGGTGCTACCTCGCGCTCGCCGGAAATCTGCTCACGCCCATCTGGCTGGGGAGCCATGCCACCCATGCGCTGTCGGGCTTCGGCGGTGGCAGGCTCCCGGCAGGACAGAGGCTGGAGATCGCGGAGGCCCGGGGGGCCACGGCGGGCGACATCCCTTGCCCGGTCTTCGCCCGTCCGCGTCGGTGCGTGCATGTGACCCTCGGCCCTCAGGACAGGTTCTTTTCAGCCGGGGCGCTGGAGACATTCCTTTCGATCTCATGGCGGATGACGGACGCCTGGGATCGGATGGGCGTGCGGCTTTCCGGTCCGGCGATCGCGCCCTCTGCCGCGCTCGACATGCCTTCCGAACCGATCACACGCGGGGCTGTGCAGGTTGCGGGCGACGGGGTGCCCACCGTGCTGCTTGCGGACCATCAGACAACGGGCGGGTATCCGAAGATCGCCACGGTGCTGGACTGCGACCTTGACGCTTTCGTTCAGTTGCGCCCCCATGATGAAGTGAAATTTCAATATGTTGCTCCGGAACAGGCGGTTCTTCGCGCGCGCGCCGCTGCGGCAAGGGCGGCGCTCTACAGACAGGGGATCGAACGGCGGGCGGCAGCGGCGGCGCTGTCTCCCTAGCCGCTGTCCGGCAGGCGTCCCTCCCATGTCCCGGATTGCACAAGGGCGGCCGTTTCGCTCACCACGGTCCGTTCGAGATAGTCCAGCAGGCGGGAGGGGTGGCGGTCCACTGGCACGGTCAGCATGAGCCGCCAGCCGGCCCGCGGATCGACCAGGGGCGCGATGCGAAGGCTGCCCCGCCCGATGTCCTCCCGAATGGGCGACGCGGGAAGCACGGTGTAGCCAAGCCCGCTCTGCACCATATCCTTCAGAACCGAAAGGCTGTCCGCCTCCAACACGACATTTGCGGTGACCCCCGCCGTCTGGACGAGTCTCTCTACCGTCTCCCGCATTCCGTGCCGGCTGCCGGAAAGGATCATCGGCAGGTCCGCCAGCCGCCGCGCTGCCACCGGGACCGACTGGTCAAGCCCGCTGTCGGCAGGCCCCACAAGAAACAGCTCCTCCTCCAGCAACGGGGAGGCGCGGAGCCATCGCAGCGGTTGCGTTTCGTAAAGGATGGCGGTGTCCAGGTCTCCGCGTCTCAGCCAGTCCATCAGGAACGCCGAATAGGCGCTGACGATCCGAAGCCGTGCCTCCGGGTGAGCGCGGCGAAACGCGCGGGCCAGCGGAATGGCAAGGATCGCGGCCACGGTCGGCGGCATGCCGATGGAGGCTTCGCCGCGCAGGGGTACATCGTCTCCGCCAAAGGGAAGGCTGCGGATCGCCTCCAGTTCCCGCATGATCTGCCGCGCGTGGAGGAGCAGTTCCTGCCCCGCTTCGGTCAGCTGCATGCCCCGTCCGTGACGGCTGAACAGCCGGGTGCCGAGTTCCTGCTCCAGCAACCGGACCTGCCGGCTGAGCGCGGGCTGCGCGATATGCAGCCGCTCGGCCGCCCGCGACAGGCTTCCGAGTTCGGCGACATGCAGCACGGTGCGCAACTGGGCGATATCCATGGGTCAGCAATAGCGCGATGGGGGAGCCCGCGGTAGCCGTCTCCTCCCGCCCTTCCGGTCCGTTAGAAGGCCGCGGAAAAAGCCCTGAAGTGTCATGCCCATGCGCCGGAGATCGCAAATCGGCCCGGAAACGTACGGAAATATATAGGTTTCCGGCTGGATTTCGTCAGATGGCGAACGATTTCCGCTCCAACACGGGCCAAAAGCCTTTTTCAGCCGCCTGTTAGAGCCCTGCGCGCTATCCGGTGACCGCCCGCCATTGGCCCCATGCCCCGGCTTGCCGGGCGGCCTGCAATGGGTTACGGGTCGGCTGTCGGTTTCCGAGAGGAATTGAAAGGGAATCCGCCGCCAGCCCGTCTGGCGAACCGGAACTGCCCCCGCAACTGTAGGCGGCGAGGAACACTGTGAACATGCCACTGTGGTGCAGACCATGGGAAGGCCGCAGTTTCCGTTGACCCACCAGTCAGGAGACCTGCCGACGTCTGTACGCAACACGGCCCGGACGGGGTGTCCGGGGAGGTGCCATATGACGTCTGTCCAGCGGGTGCCCAGCTGCGCCCGATCAGCCACATCTGCACAACGGCCCATGGCCGTTCCTCTCCGCATCCGCCGGGACCATCACCCTGATCGGAGAGCTCGCATGATCGCGCGAAACATTCTGGCCGCCTTGCTGGGCGCAGCGGCCCTGGCATCCCCCGCGCTGGCGGAAAGCCCCTATCCGCTTCACCTGACGAATTGCGGTATGGACCTGACCTTCGACGCCGCTCCCGCCAGCGCGGTGACAGTCGGGCAAGCGGCGACCGAAGTGCTCTACGCGCTGGGGCTGGGCGACAAGGTGGCGGGCACCGCCGTATGGTTCACCGATGTGCTGCCTGAGTTCAAAGACCTGAACGCCGGGGTGGAGCGGCTGGCGGACAATGATCCGAGCTTCGAGGCCGTCGTGGGAAAGCGCCCCGGACTGGTGGTGGTTCAGTATGAGTGGCACGTCGGGCCGCATGGCATCGTGGCCACGCGCGAGCAGTTCCGCGATGTCGGGATCCCCACCTATATCCTGCCGGCCGACTGCTGGAAGAAGGATAATGCCGTCGGCTCGGACGGCACGCGATCCGCGATGTTCGAGATGGAAAGCATCCATGCGGGGGTGCGGGAACTCTCCCGCATCTTCAACGTGCCAGAGCGGGGCGATGCGCTGGTGGCCGATCTCCGTGCACGGGAGGAGGCTGCGACAGCAAAGGCACAGGCGCTGGGGTTGAAGGACGCCTCTGCCGTGTTCTGGTTCTCCTCTGCGGAGATGGACGTCGATCCCTACGTCGCCGGTCGCAAGGGTCCGCCCGCCTACATGATGGAAAAGCTGGGCCTCAGGAACGTCATCGCAAGCGACGAGGAATGGCCGGTGGTGAGCTGGGAAACCATTGCCCGCGCCAACCCGAGCGTCATCGTGATTGCCCGGATGGACCGTCGCCGGTTCGAGGCGGATGACTATGAAAAGAAGCTCGCCTTCCTGAAGTCGGACCCGGTCGCCAGCCAGATGGACGCGGTGAAGGAAAACCGGATCGTCGTGCTGGATGCGCATTCCATGGATCCCTCCATCCGTAATGTAAGCGCGCTTGAAACGCTTGCCGATGCGCTGCCCTCCTTTGGTCTGAAATGATCGCTGACATCAATCTGCGCGCGCGCCTTGCCGCCCCGGTCTGGATTGCCGCGCTTGGGGTTGGTGTCCTTGGGCTGGCGATCCTTGCCGGGGTCGTCATCGGTGAGATGCCGCTGCCCGTGGAAACGGTTGCAGCGGTCCTTGCGAACCGGTTGCTGGGGGCGGCGCAGGCTGTCGATGCGATAGATGCGGCAATCATCTGGAACTACCGGCTGCCGCGGACACTGGTGGCCGCGGCCTGTGGGGCGGGGCTGGCGCTCTCCGGTGTCGTGCTTCAGGCCCTGATACGCAATGCGCTGGCCGACCCGTATCTGCTGGGCGTGTCCGCCGGGGCATCGACGGGGGCGGTCGCGGTGACCATCCTCGGGCTTGGCGGCGGGGCGATCGGGTTGTCGGCGGGGGCCTTTGGCGGGGCAGCGCTGGCGTTTCTGCTGGTGGCGGCGCTCGCCCGTGCGGCGGGCGGCGGGCCCGCGCAGCTTGTGCTTGCCGGGATCGCCGGATCACAGCTTTTCAACGCGCTGACGAGCTTCTTCATCGCCAAATCGGCAAATGCGGAGCAAGCGCGCGGGATCATGTTCTGGCTGCTGGGCAACCTGTCCGGGGTGCGTTGGCCCGATGTGGCGCTGGCGGTTCCGGCCGTGCTGCTCGGGCTGATCGTCTGCATCGGGCATGTCCGCGCGATGGACGCATTCTCCTTCGGCGCGCGTTCCGCGGCTTCGCTGGGGATTTCGGTCCGGCGGGTTCACCTGCTGCTGATCGGCGCGACGACGCTGATGACCGCCGTCATGGTGAGCCTCGTCGGCTCCATCGGTTTCGTCGGTCTGGTCATTCCCCATGCTGTCCGGTTCGTGGCGGGGCCGCGGCACGGGGCGTTGGTGCCGCTTTCCGCGTTGACGGGGGCGGTGTTCCTGATTGCGGCCGATATCGTATCCCGCATGCTCATTCCCGGGCAGGTCGTGCCCATAGGCGTGGTTACCGCTCTGGTCGGGGCGCCGGGCTTTGCGCTCATCCTGATCCGCAACCGGAGGCGCTCATGAGGGTTCTGGTCAAAGATCTCGGCTGGCGCGTGCAGGCCCGGTCGCTGGTGGAGCGTGTGAGCCTCGACGTGGCATCGGGTGAGACGCTGGGACTGATAGGGCCGAACGGATCGGGGAAATCCACGCTCCTCCGCCTCATTGCCGGGCTGGTTCCGCGAGGTGAGGGGGAGGTGTGGCTGGATGGCGCTCCGCTGTCCCGGCTCCACCGGCGGGAGGCTGCCCGCCGTATCGCCTTTGTAGAGCAGCAGGCCGACACGGTGGAAGCGCTGACGGCGCGGGATGTGGTCGAACTGGGCCGAACGCCATGGCTCTCCGCGCTCCGGCCCTTCGGGGAAGGGGATGACGCCATTGTGGAGGACGCGCTGGCAGCGGTGGAGATGGGTCATATGGCGGCGGCGCTCTGGTCAACCCTGTCCGGCGGGGAGCGCCAGCGTATCCATATCGCCCGCGCGCTCGCACAGCGTCCGCGGCTGCTGCTTCTGGACGAGCCGACCAATCATCTTGATATCCACCACCAACTCGGCCTTCTCCGGCTGGTGGGACAGCTTCCCGTGACGGTGATCGTGGCGCTCCACGACCTCAATCAAGCCATGGGTTGCGACCGGATCGCGGTGATGGACGGCGGCAGACTTGCCGCCTGTGGCCCACCGGAGGAGGTGCTGACACCCGCACGGCTGGCCACGATCTTCCGCGTCGATGCCCGCCGCCTGACCGATCCCGCCGACAGGGCGACCATTCTGCGTTTCTGCTGCCTTGAGGAGTGACGATGCGATACGTGAAACATGCCGCCCTGATGCTGGCGCTGATGGCGGGTCCGGTCCTTGCCGAAACCCATGACGTGAAGATGTACAATCGGAGCGAGAACGGGGCGATGATCTACGAACCCTCCTACCTCCGCATCGCGCCGGGGGATACGGTGCGCTTCCTGTCCACCCAGCCCGGCCATAATGCCGCGACCATCGACGGGATGATCCCCGCGGGTGCCGAGCCATTCAAATCGAGGATCAACGAGGACTTTGCTGTCACGCTCTCTGCCCCCGGTTCCTATGGCATCAAGTGCTCGCCCCATTACGCGATGGGCATGGTGATGCTGATCGACGTGGGTGAGCCGGCGGAAGCCGACCTGCCGCCCGACCTGCCCAAACGAGCGTCGGAGCGGTTCCGCCAGATTCTGGACGCGCGGCCGGATGCCTGATCCGTTGGAAGTCATTCTGATCGGCATTGGCACGGGAAATCCCGAGCATATGACGCTTCAGGCGATCCGGGCGCTGAACCGGGCGGATGTCGTGCTGCTTCCACGCAAGGGGGCGGAAAAGGGCGATCTGGCCGCGCTCCGCCGGAGCCTCTTCGCGGATGTGGTCAGCAACCCAGCGACGCGGATGGTCGAGTTCGACATGCCCGTACGCGATGCGTCGATCCATGACTATCTCGCGCGCGTTGACGACTGGCACGATGCGATTGCGCGCGCCTGGCAGGACGCGTTGTCGGCATATCCCGATACGCGTGCGGTCGCGCTGATGGTCTGGGGCGATCCTGCGCTCTACGACAGCACGCTCCGCATCGCGGGCAGGCTCGGGCGACCCGCGCGCATCACGGTCATTCCGGGCATCATGGCACCGCAGGCCCTGACCGCCGCGCATGCCATTCCCCTGAATGCGGTGGGGGAGCCATTTCTTGTCACCACCGGGCGGAGGCTCCGGGAGGAGGGTTGGCCGGAGGGGGTGGAGACGCTTCTGGTGATGCTGGACGGGGACTGCGCCTTTCGGACGCTCGACCCGCGGGGCGTGACGATCTGGTGGGGGGCGTTTCTCGGCATGGCAAACCAGATCGTCTATCACGGCCCGCTGGCAGAGGCTGGCCCGCGTATCGCGGCGGCGCGGGCTGCGGCGCGGGCAGAACATGGCTGGATCATGGATACCTATCTTCTGCGCCGTCACTCGGCGAGCGCACCGTAGAGGATCAGCGTTGGCGCCTCCTCCCGTTGCGCGACGGCCAGCCGCCCGGCGAGACCGCCCACCGTGTCACGGTGGAGGGATTGGCGCGGGGTCGATACGCCTTCGGCCATGAGCGCGGGGGTGTCCTCCGGCAGGCCCGCCGCGATCAGCCGCTGGGCAAGCTCGGGGAAGGTCGCCCGCGCCATGAAAACCGCCGTGACTGCGCCCGGATCCGCAAGGGCGGACCAGTTCAGTTCTTCCGGCAGCGCGCCGGTCACGTCATGGCCGGTAACGAACTGCACCCGCCGCGCGACACCGCGCCGGGTCAGCGGAATGCCAGCAGCGGCGGCGGCGGCGCAGGGCGACGGCACGCCGGGGATGACCTCGAACGGGATATCCGCCTGGCGGAGGGTGGCGATCTCCTCCTCAAGCCGCCCGAATACGCCGGCATCACCGGATTTCAACCGGACGACCCGGGCACCGGTCCGGGCGTGATCGACCAGCAGCCTGCTCACATGGGCCTGCCGGGGCGAGGCGCGGCCCGCCCGCTTGCCGACGGAAATCAACTCCGCGCCGGGGGGCGTCATGTCGAGGATCGGACCGGCGGAAAGGTCGTCGTAGAGCACGACCTCTGCCCGGCGCAGACGGTCGGCGGCCTTCACGGTCAACAGCTCGGGGTCGCCCGGACCAGAGGAGACGAAACTGACGAAGCCGGTCATGAGGCCCTCGCGATCAGGTGAAAGAACGTGCCGCTGACGGTTCCGCGATGGGAGCCCGTCTCCGCAACGGGCGCGCTGTCGGCGTCCTCGACGCGGGCCAGCGGCGCGTCTGGCTGCGACAGGATTGTGGAATAGTGGAATTCGTGCCCCCTGAGCCGCGTTCCCGCCGGGAAACCGGGGAGTGGCGCCCGCAACTCCGCCATCCGGTAGCCGAGATGCATCCGCCGGGTGGCGTAGCTGGTGACAAGGCCAAGCAGCCCCGCCATCCGGTGCGAGGTGCCCTGCGCGTCAACCAGCGCCTCGCCCAGTACCATGTAGCCGCCGCACTCCCCGTGCACGGGCCGCGTCGCTGCGAACCGCCTCAGACCCGACAGGAACCTTTCCGCCGCCGCGATCCGGCCCGCGTGAAGTTCGGGATAGCCGCCGGGCAGCCAGCAAACCCCCGTATCGGGGGGCGCCTCATCGGCAAGCGGGGAAAACGGCAGGATTTCCGCACCCCGCCGATGCCAGCCGTCCAAAAGATGGGGGTAGGCAAAGGAAAAGGCCGCGTCCCGCGCCAGGGCAATCCGCTGTGCAGGCGGTGGCAGGTGCTCTGCCTCGATCGCCATTGCCCCGCCGGAGGCGGCGGCCTTCAGCGCGGCGAGGTCCAGATGCATGCGCAGGAAAGTGGCGTATCGGGCGACGGCTGTCTCCAGATCGGGATGCTCCACCGCTTGCACAAGTCCCAGATGCCGCTCCGGCAGGGCCAGATCACCCCGCCGGGGCAGGGCGCCGAAACAGGGGATGCCGACTTCCTCCAGCGACAGGCGGCACAGCCGCTCATGCCGGGGGGAAGCGACACGATTGAGGATCACTCCCGCCACGCGGACACCCGTGCGGAGCGCACCCAATCCCGCCGCGACCGCCGCCACCGTCTGTGCCTGACCGGAAACATCGAGGACCAGCACAACCGGCCAACCCGTCATCGCGGCGATGTCGGCACTGGCCCCGGTTCCCTGTTCGCCCGCGGTCGCCACCCCGTCGAACAACCCCATGGAGCCTTCCGCCAGGGCCAGCTCTCCGCCCCGTGCCAGTTGCGCCCCGAGGAGACCGGGCGGCATGGCCCAACTGTCCAGATTGAAGCTCTCCCGCCCGGAAGCGGCGCGGTGAAAGGCCGGATCAATGTAGTCCGGCCCGCATTTGTAGGGCTGCACCGCGATGCCGTCCTCTGCCAGACAGCGGAGCAGGCCGAGCATTACGGTCGTCTTCCCGGAGCCTGACCGGGGGGCGGAGACAAGGAGGCCGCGCGTCACGGTTTCACGGCCTCCAGCCGGCCTGCGCGAAAGCGGCGGTCGTAATCAGCGGCATAGAGGCGGCTTTCCTCGAATCCTTCTTGTGCGAGCGCAGGGCCGACAAGGATAAGCGCCGTGCGCTCCATCGTCTCGCCCACAAGGGCGGTGATGGAGGCGAGGGTGCCGCGCACCACCCGCTCCTCCGGCCAGCTTGCCCGCCAGACCACCGCCACCGGGCACTCCCGCCCGTAATGGTGTCCGAGCTCAGCCGCGATTTCGGCCAGCCGGTGAATGGACAGATGAAGGGCCAGCGTGGCTCCGGTCGCGGCAAAGGTCGCCAACCGCTCTCCATCCGGAAGGGGCGAGGCGCGCCCGCCCGTCCGTGTCAACACCACGCTCTGGGCAACGCCGGGAAGCGTCAGTTCCACGCCCAGGCTTGCGGCGGCAGCGGCAAAGGACGGCACACCGGGGGTTACCGTATAGGGGATGTCCAGCGCGCGGAGTCGCCGGATCTGCTCCCCCATCGCCGACCAAACGGAGAGATCGCCGGAATGCAGTCGCGCCACGTCCTGACCCGCGCCGTGAGCCGCCGCGATTTCCGCCACGATGGCGTCAAGATCCAGGGACGCGGTGTTCACCCTCCGGGCGTCGGGAGGGCAGTGAGCCAGCACCGCTTCCGGTATCAGCGATCCGGCATAGAGGCAGACGGGGCATGCCGCGATCAGATCACGGCCCCGGAGGGTCAGCAGGTCGGGTGCGCCGGGACCGGCGCCGATGAAGTGGACGGTCATGGAATGTCTCCTGTTACGGCGAGGGCGGCTGTCGCCATCCGGTCGCCGGATATGGCTCTGGGGCCTGCCAGCCGCGCGCCCGCTCCGGCCGCCGCGAGGGCGCAGGCCTCCGCCACGGAGCCGGTGCCACGGGCCGCGCGGGAGACGGGGCCGTCGCTCAGCGTCGATTGGGCGGACATGGCCTGTGGCGCTATCGGGATCAGCAGGTAGCCTGCCTCGCAAAGGGCGAGTGCCGCGGGTTGGCGCAGCTTGTCCTGCGGTAGCGCTAGGCGACGGCAGCCTTTCGCGCCCGCCCGTTCCAATGCATC
Organism: Haematobacter genomosp. 1; assembly: GCF_002196855.1. Lineage (GTDB taxonomy): Bacteria > Pseudomonadota > Alphaproteobacteria > Rhodobacterales > Rhodobacteraceae > Haematobacter. The sequence goes on from NZ_NIPW01000008.1 coordinate 127,406, forward strand.
GAGCACCGAGACCATCGTCGCCGCCCCGCGGAATCCGATACCGGCGATCATCGGGTGACGCTCCATTGAACCACCGGGTAGCTGGCCTTCCAGCCCCGTTTCCGCCCCAGCGGACGGGCCTCCGAAAGCTCGATGCGCAGGAGGCTGCCGCCGTGAACACCATGCCATCTGGCAAGCAGCGCCTCCGTCTCCAGCGTGACAGCATGGATCACAAGGCGCACGCCGGGCGCGAGCCGTTCCCAGAGCGCGTGGAGCAGGGCGTCATCGGCGCCGCCGCCGACAAAGACCGCGTGCGGATCACCCAGCGTTGCGATCACGTCCTGTGCCGCGCCCTCCCGCACCTCCAGCGCCACGCCGAGACTGGCGGCGTTGCTCTGGCAGCGGAGCGCGCGGGCGGGATCCCGCTCGATGGCGATGCAACGGGCGGTGGGATCGCAGAGCATCCATTCGATGCCGACGGACCCGGAGCCAGCGCCGATATCCCACAGCAGTTCCCCGCGACGCGGGGCGAGAGCGGAGAGCGCCAGCGCCCGGATGGGCCGCTTGGTGATCTGCCCGTCATGCGCGAACAGGCCGTCCTGCACCCCGGAACACCGCGGGATCACCGGACCCTCACCGGCGATTTCGAGCGCGGCGATCACCAGCGGATCGACATCGGTCAACGCAAACTCCGCCGCCGTGGTCCCCCGGATGCGTTCCGAGCCGCCGCCCAGCCGTTCCATGAGGGTAAGCCGCGTGGCGCCGAAGCCCTCGCCGGTGAGCCATTCGGCAAGTTCGCCAGCCGCTCCGCCGTCCCGAAGCGTCACAATGGCCCGAAGGCCGGGTGCGAGATGGCGGCGGAGAGACCCCAGCGGTGCTGCGTGAAGGCCAAGCCGCAAGGTTTCCTCCTGCCGCCAGCCGAGACGCGCCGCCGCGAGAGCGGTCGCCGAGGGCGCCGGGAAGGCCCGCCATTCCCCTTTGCCCAGCCGCCCCGTCAGCGTCCCCCCCGCGCCGTGCCAGAAGGGATCGCCGGACGCGAGCACCGCGACCTTTCTTCCCCGCAGCCTCAGGACCGGCTCCACCGAGAACGGCACCGGCCAGGCCCGCCGCTGTGGATGGTCTATCATGCGCAGATGCCGGGAACCGCCGAAGACCACCTCTGCCGCCGCAAGAGCACGGAGGCTTGCGGCGGACAGGCCATCCGGGCCATCTTCGCCGATACCGATGATCGAAAGCCACTCATTCATGCGTCCGACCCTGATCCTTGGCGGCACGACGGAGGCCAGCCGTCTTGCCGCCGCGATGGCCGATGCGCGGCTCCCTGCGATCCTGTCCTATGCCGGGCGCACCCTCGCCCCCCGTGCGCAACCGGTTCCCGTACGGATCGGCGGCTTCGGCGGGCCCGAGGGGCTGGCGGAGTATCTCCTGCGGGAGCGGATCGGCAGGGTCGTGGACGCCACGCATCCTTTCGCCGCGCGGATCAGCCGCAATGCGCGCGCTGCCTGTGACAGGACCGGCACACCGCTCCTCCGGCTGGAGCGCCCCGCCTGGAGACCGGGAGCCGGGGATCGCTGGGTGTCGCTGCCCGATATGGCAGCTGCGGCGGCTGCACTGTCCGGGTCGCCGAGGCGGGTGTTTCTCGCCATCGGGCGTCAGCATCTGGACGCCTTCGCGGGAGTTCCGCAGCATCGCTACCTGCTCCGTCTGGTCGATCCGCCCGCAACACCGCCGCCCTTCCGGGATTGCAGTGTCGTCATCGGGCGCGGGCCCTTCGATACCGGGGAGGAGCGGGCGCTTCTGGAGAGATACGGCACGGAAATCATCGTCACCAAGAATGCCGGTGGCGAGGGGGCGGTGGCCAAGCTCCATGCGGCACGCCTGCTGGGCCTGCCCGTGCTGATGGTCGAGCGGCCCGCCATTACGGGTGAAAGCGTAGCGGGAGTGGAGGACGTGCTCCGCTGGTGTCATGCCGACCTCGGGGTATAGACGAACGGGCCGACCCGGCGTGTCCGTGATGAGCCGACGATGACCACGGTGCGCATGTCCGCCATCTCCGGCAGGGCCTCCGACAGGGCAACGGTGCGGATCGCCTGATCGGGGGTGGACACGGCGCGGGCAAAGATCACCAACCGTTCAGGCTCGCACAGCTGCCGCAGGGCGGTCAGCACCGCACCGAATTGCGCGGGTCGCGTGCGGGACCGGGGGTTGTAGAACGCCATGGCGAAATCCGCCTCGGCCGCGAGCCGCACGCGCTTGAGCACGAGATCAAACGGTTTGAGGTTGTCGGAAAGGTTGATCGCGCAAAAATCGTGCCCGAGCGGAGCGCCTGCCGCCGCCGCCGCCGCCAGCATCGCGGTGATGCCGGGAAGGACGCGGATGTCCGTCTCCGCCCGTGACAGGCTCTGCGACGGGCTCTCCGACAGACTCTGCGGCAAAACCTCCAGCGCCTCGAACAGCGCCGAGGCCATGGCAAAGACGCCGGGATCGCCGGAGGAGACGATCACCACCCGCCGCCCCTCCGCCGCGAGCCGCAACGCATGATGGGCGCGGTCCAGCTCCTCCCGGTTGTCGGAGGCATGGCGCGACAGCCCCTGACGCGGGGCGATGCGGGCGACATAGGGCTGATAGCCGATGACGTCGGTGGCTTCGGCCAACGCCTGCTCCACCTCGGGCGTAATCATGCGGGAGGCGCCGGGGCCAAGGCCCGCCACGGTGATCCAGCCGGGCTGCGGAGCGGTCATGGCCGCCGCCCCCGACCATGCACGAGCGCGATGGCGAAATAGGGAACCTCCCCCTCCACCTCCCGCAGCGGGCGGACCCGTTCGGTGGGCATCGTGCCGTTTTCCACCAGCCAGGCGTCCGCCAGCCGTCCCGCGGTGGCCAGCGCACGATGCAGCTTGGCAAGATTTCGACCGATCTTCATGACGACCAAGGCATCGGTATCTTCTGCACGACGGGTCAGTTCGGCCTCTGGCAGGGTTGCGGGAACCACGGTCAGCACATCATCGCCCCAAGTGATCGGCCGGCCTGTCGCTGTCCAGCAGCCCGCCATGCCGGGAATACCGGGGACAACCTCCACCATCCCGGTGGGCAATCGCGAATGCAGGTGCATGAAGCTGCCGTAAAGAAAGGGGTCGCCTTCGCAGAGCACGATCACATCGGCCTTCCGGGCCTGCTCGGCCAGGCGCGCGGACCACGTGTCGTAGAACGGGGCGAGGGCGGCCCCATAAGCGGGGTCGCTGAAGGAAACCTCCGTCGTCACGGGATATTCCATCGGCCATTCCTCGGCCTCCGCGGGGATCAGCCCGTCAACGATGCGGCGCGCCTGTCCTGACCGCCCGGCCTTGCGGAAGTAGGCGACGATCCGGGCAGTGGTCAGGAGCCGATGCGCGCGCAGGCTCATCAGATCAGGGTCTCCGGGGCCAAGGCCGATGCAGATGACCTTTCCCATCACTCGCTCCGGCTGGCGAGAGCGTTGACCGCCGCGACGGTGACGGCGGAACCGCCGAGCCGTCCTTCGACGGCACACCACGGCGCGGGGTTGTCCGCGATGAGCGCCGCCTTGGATTCCGCCGCCCCGATGAAGCCTACGGGGCAGCCGACGATTGCTGCCGGACGCGGGCAGGCGGGGTCCTCAAGCATGTTCAGCAGGTGAAAGAGCGCGGTCGGTGCATTGCCGATCGCCACGACGGCCCCCGCCAGCCACGGACGCCACAACTCGAGTGCGGCAGCGCTTCGGGTGGTGGCCAGTCGGTTGGCCAGGTCGGGCACCTCCCTTTCGTGAAGGGTGCAGATCACCGCGTTCCCGGCGGGCAGGCGCGCGCGGGTGATGCCCTCCGCCACCATGCGCGCGTCGCAAAGGACCGGCGCGCCCGCTTCCAGCGCCGCACGGGCAACACTGGCGAAATCGCGGGAAAAGCGGATATGCGTGGCCAGTTCCACCAGTCCCGCAGCATGGATCATGCGCACGGCGACGGTCTCCTCCTCGGAGGTGAAGCCGGCAAGATCGGCCTCGGCGCGGATTGTGGCAAAGCTGGCGCGATAGATGGCCGCGCCGTCTGTTTCATAAAGGTGGGGCAAGCGGGCCTCTCAGCAGGGTATGAACATCGTCGATGGATAGGTCCGTCAGGGCGGGAGGGTCGCCCGCGCGCCCGCCGCGGATCAGGTCGAACCTGCCCATGCGGCCGGTGAGCGTGAGGGCTGCGGATCGTGGGTGGGCGCAGCCTTTTGCGCATCCCGACACATGCAGCGACACCGACCCCGGCAGGTGCGGGGCCAGCCATAGGGCAAGATCCCGTGTCACCACACTTGCGGAACCGCAGGCCGGTTGCCCGGGACAGGCGCTGACCCGGAGCCGGGGATCGGCCGGGTCGATGATCCAGTCCGGCGACGGGGGCACCGCCGCTTCCACGAGCACCGACCGCCAGGGGGTTAGCCGGAGGGGTGCCACGGCTAGCGCGCGGAGCGTCACCGCCGTCAACCGCCCGAAGGGCAGCGCCACGCAACTCCCCAATTCCGTCTTGCCGGGCCGGAGCGGCTCGCCCCGGAGCGGCGGAGACGCGACTTTCAGCGGAGGCTCACCCCCCGCGGCGATGAGAGTGGCCATACGGCGATGGCCAGCGGCATGCGCGCAGAACCACCGGGCGATATCCATTGCCCGCCCCACGGCTGTTGCCGCGCTGACCCGTTCGCCAAGCGCCATCCCGTCGGCCCGCACAATCAGCCCCTCCGCAGCGCGTTCGAGCCGTATATCGGCGGAGGCGCCGCCGAGGATCGCCCTTGCGCCGGTATCCACGGCAAAGCCGAATTTCGCGGGCAGATCCAGTTCCTCCGCCAGATCCTCTGCCAGCGCAGCCTCCAGCGCGGCGCTCAGTCCGAGGGTCTCTGCATCGTTCGCGATGGGCGTCGTCAGGATGTTCCGCCGCGCTTCTCTCGCCGGGTCGGCGTCCAGCATGCGGAGGGTGTCCAGTGCCTGGCGCAGTTCGGGAAGCGCCTCCTGCCGGATGCCACGGAGCTGAAGGCTCGCCCGGCTGCCAAGGTCGATCTCCCCCGACCCGTGCGACTCCGCCAGATCGGCGAGGGCCAGCGCCTGCCCGGAGCCGAGCCGCGAGGCCCGGGGGCGGAGCCGGACCATCAGCCCATCCCCGGCTTCCATGGGGCGAAGCGCGCCGGGACACCAGCCCTTCACGTTATGCCTCATGCCAGCCCCGTTGCGCGGCTGTTGGAGCGGGATTGCCAGAGGCCCGCTTCGGCAAGAGCTGCGAAACACCCCTCCATTGCGGCGAGCGCTACGGGATTGGCATGGGCGAGGAAGTCCCGAACGTCAGGATCATCCAGCGTCGCCGCGTGGTAAAGGTCGAACAGATGCGGGGGCACAACGCCTGCCAGATGGGCAAAGGCGGCCATGTGTTCGAGCGTGGCGGCGATCTCCGCCGCGCCGCGAAAGCCGTGCCGCATCATGCCGCGTATCCAGAGGGGATGGGCCGCCCGTGCCCGGACCACCCGGGCGATTTCCTCGGCCAACGGGCGCGCGCGGGGGCGTTCGGGTCGTGTCGCGTCAAGGTGGTAAAGCGCGGGGGCCGGCGCCCCGATCCGGGCCATTGCCGCCGCGAAACCTGCCTCATGCGCCGCATAGTCCTCCGCCAGCAGCAGGTCCGTCTCGGGGAGGTCCTGCGTGTGGACGAAGCTGTCGGCGCTCCGCAAGCGCTCCTCCAGCGCGGCACGGGCGGGAGCGCCGCTCGCATCGTGGGCGGAGGCCGTGAGCCATGCCTCGCCCGCCGCGCGGCGGTGATCCTCCGTCAGGCCGCCGAGCGCGATGCCAAGACCGTAGCTGCCCGGCTCCGGGCAGAAGACCCGCGGGCCACCGGGGGATGCGACGTAGGGGTTCATGTCCGCGGCCTCGTCCCTGAGGGCGAGCGCCCCGGCCGCGGCTTCGAAAAGCCGTGCAAGGTCGGGGAAGACATCGCGGAACAGGCCCGAAACCCGCAGCGTCACCTCCGTCCGCGGGCGATCCATGAGGGCGAGGGGGATGATCTCGTAACCCGTCAGCCGATCGGAGGCCTTGTCCCAGACCGGCGTCACACCCGCGAGATGCAGCGCCATGGCGAAGTCCTCTCCCGCCGTGCGCATCGTCGCCGAACCCCAGAGATTGACCACAAGCCCGCGTGGATAGTCGCCCCGATCCTGCAGGTGACGCCGGACCAGTTCCTCCGCCAGCTTTACCCCCTGTGCGTGAGCCGCGCGCGAGGGAACGGCACGCGGGTCCGTGCCATACATGTTGCGCCCCGTCGGCAGAACGTCACTGCGCCCGCGATAGGGTGAGCCGGACGGTCCGGGCGGCATGGGCTTGCCGGAAAGGGCGGCGGGGAGAGCCCGTTGCTCTGCCTCGACGGAGGCGGGATCCCCTGCCAGCCCGCCCCCCGCCTGCGGCGTGCCGCGACCCCATATGTGCAGTCCCTCGCCGAACTGGCTTTCCTTCACGTCGCAGACGAAGCGGTCGATACGCGGAATCGCCTCCGCCGCTGATGCGCTCCCCGGAAGGCCAAGGTCGTCCTCAATGCCCGCCCGCTGAGCCTCCTGCCGGATGGCGGAGATCAGCCGGGCGCGGCGCGGCGGGTCCAGCCCGTCGGCGGTGGAATACTCATCCAGCAGCCGCTCGATCCGCAGAAGCTCCGGCGAAAGGCCGCTCTCGGCCAGGGGCGGCGGCAGATGGCCGAGCGTCACGGCACCAAGGCGGCGGCGTGCCTGTGCGGCCTCTCCCGGATCGTTGACGATGAACGGATAGATCACCGGCATCGGGCCGGTCAGCGCCTGCGGCCAGCACACAGGCGAAAGCGCCGCGGCCTTGCCGGGCAGCCATTCCAGCGTGCCATGCGCGCCGATATGCACGATGGCATCCACCTGCTCGCGCAGCCAGAGGTAGAAGGCGGCGTAGGCATGGCAGGGGACGCGGGTCGTATCGTGATAGGCGTCCTCCCGGTCCTCTCCGCCGCCGCGCTCCGGTTGAAGCGCCAGCACCACGTTGCCGCGACGGGTGGCGTGAAAGGCGAAGCCCGCATCCGTGACATCGCCATGGGTCGCGCGCAGCTCCGCCTGCAATGCTTCGGGAAGGCTTTGGAGCGTGTGGCGGTAGGAGGCGAGAGGCCAATGCACCGTTTCGTCGAGCGCCGCTTCCAGCGCCGGGCCGGAGGGCGCCACATGACCTGCCTGGCGCAAATCCTCAAGCATCGCCTCTGCCGAAGCAAACACGTCGAGCCCCACGGCATGTGCCGCCCGGTGGGCCTTGCCGGGGTAGGTGGACAGGACAAGCGCCACGCGCCGCTCTGCGGGGGGCAGGCTTGCAAGCCGGTGCCAGGCGCGCACACGGGCGACCGTCGCGGCGATACCCGGCGCATCCGCCCCATGCCGGGACTGGGTGAACTGCAGATCCGCATTCCGGGCCCGCTGCTCCTTGAAAGAGATCACGCCTGCGCCGATCCGCCCGTCCACCTCCGGCAGCGCGACATGCATCGCCAGATCGGAGGGGGAAAGACCGCGCCCGGACTCCTGCCACGCCGCGCGTGTGGACGTGGCGTGGATGGCTTGAAACACCGGTACGCGGGCCGCCTCGAGCGGCGACGCCCCCTCGCTTCGGGCGGAGAAAGCGGTGGTGTTGACGATCGCCACAGGTGCCAGCGCAGGCAAGATGTCACGAAGCCATGCGGCGGCAGCGCTGTCCTTCAGGCTTGGCAGGAAAAGACCTGCGGCGCGAAAGCCCTCCCGCTCAAACCCCCGGATCAGCCCGGCGATCCCATCCGTATCCGCCGCGGCGAGCCATGCGCGATAGAACGGAATGGCGACGAGCGGCAGCGCGCCGCTGGACGGATCGCACATGGGGCCGGTATCGGGATGCCAGAAACCGAAGGAGGGCAGCGTCTTGGGCCCGGGGACGGGTCCGGCATACAGGCCCGCGGCCAGAGCAAGCTGTGCCAGAGCCCCTTGCGCCGCGATCTCTCCCCCTGCTTCGCAGAGGGTGGAAAGCCGCCGCAGCGTTGCCACGGGGAGCGTGGAGGCGGCGTCCAACGCCGGATCGGGGCACCCGTCTGCGGGCAGGATGGCAAGGGCGATGCCCCGCTCCCGTGCCAGTCGCGAAACCTGCTCCACGCCGTAGGACCACCAGGATGCGCCCCCGATGAGCCGGATCAGAACCCCCTTCACCCCCGAAAGCGTACGGTCAACATAAGTGTCCACGGACAGCGGATGGGCGAGCGCGGACAGATTGGCCAGCCGCAAGGACGGCAACCCCTCCCGCCCCCGATGCCAGCCCGCCGCGAAAGCCCCCAGATCGCTGTCGGAAAACGACAACACCACAAGGTCCGCGGGCGATTGCCCCAGATCCTGCGGGGTGGCCGTCTCCTCCAGCCCGTGGCTTTCGCGGAACAGGACGTGCATCAGAGGAGCGCCGCACGCACGGCTTCGGCATCAAGATCGCCCTTCTCCGCGATGATGACGAGCCGCCCCTGCCGCGGTTGCTCCCCCCAGAGGCGGTCGAACTGATGGCGGACGCGCGGGCCGACGGCCTGAACCAGAAGGCGGAAGGGCCTGTCCGTCACCGCCACATGGCCCTTCACGCGGAGGATCCTCTGCTCACCCGCCAGCGCCGCGACCCGCTCGGCGAGCACCTGAGGATCGGCTATCTCCGGCATGTCGAGGACAATGGTATCGAAATCATCGTGGTCATGCTCCTCCTCCCCGTCGTGGTGGGAGGGGCGGGCGTCTAGCCCATCCTCTGCCGCGGCGTTGAGGCCCAGCACGACGCGGGGGTCGATCACGCCTTCGGTGAGCGCGATCATGGGCAGCGCGCGGGGTGCTTCGGCGCCGATCACCCTGCGCGCCTCGGCCAACCCGGCCTCACCGGCCAGATCGGCCTTCGACAGCAGCACGATATCGGCGCAGGCGATCTGATCCTCGAACACCTCCGACAGCGGCGTCTCGTGATCGACCTCCGACGCGTCGCCCGGATGTGCGGGATCGGGCGCGAAAAGGCCCTTCGCCACCGCCTCCGCATCCGCCACGGCCACCACGCCGTCGATCGTGATCCGCGAGCGCAGGTCGGGCCAGTCGAACGCCTTCAGCAACGGCTTCGGCAGGGCAAGGCCGGAGGTCTCGATCACGATATGATCGGGCCGCGGCTCCAGCGCCATCAGCCGCTCGATGGAGGGGATGAACTCATCGGCGACGGTGCAGCAGATGCAGCCGTTGGTAAGCTCGACGATATTCGCCTCCGGGCAATCGGCATCCGCACAGGCGCGGATCAGGTCGCCGTCCACCCCGACATCGCCGAATTCGTTGACCAGCACCGCCAGCCTGCGTCCGCCGGGGTTCTGGAGAAGATGCCGGATCAGCGTGGTCTTTCCCGCGCCCAGAAATCCGGTGACGATGGTGACAGGGGTCTTTTCGATGGACATTCAATCCTCCAGGGGCGGTATGCGGGCGATGGTGTTCTTGCGGATGACTTCGGGCCGTGCGCGCCACGGCACCACGCCATCGGGCGCGGTCGCATAGGCGTGGATCATGGCGATCAGGTCATCGAGGTGGAGGTCCGGGTTCAGGGCGCCCTGCACATAGGTCCAGCGCCCCGGCCCGCGAAGCACCACGGCACAGCCCCGCGAACAGGCTGACAGGCACGGCTGGCGCCGGTGGTCGATGCCTGCGCGCGCAAGCGCGTCGGACAGACGCGCGCCATCGCGGGGCGCATCGGGGGCCACGGTTGGATCGGCACCCTGCAGGCGGCAGGTGGTACAGACCACCAGTTCCATTGCATCGCTCATCGGCCCCTCCGGCCAGACGGTCTTGGCGGACGGGAGCAGAACGGGGCTGCCGGAACGGCAATCACCGCCCTGCGGCACACCCCGGCCGCGGCTTCGGACAACCGCCCTCGGGGCGGCAGATCGCGGCAGGTCTCCCGGCTTGCGGATGTCAGGGTTTCCCCTGGCGGGCGCCCCGCCTTCCCGGTTTCCCAGTGGCTCTGCGGGCGACCTCTCCGGTCACGGTCGCGGGGGCGGCTGCGTTGGGGCGGTGAAGCCTGTCGCATTCCCTCTTAGCCTGCCATATGGCAGGAACCAGCGATGCGGACAGCCAAGCCACGCCGCGCGCCGGAAGTCAAGGAGAGTGCCGTGCCCGATGACACTATCACGCCGGAGGAAGCCGCCGCCCATGCGGGGAAAAAGGCGCGCATCAAGGCAGCGCGGGACCGCATGATGGTCGAACGGACCGGAGAGAAGGGGCTGGTGATCGTTCTTACGGGTCCGGGGAAGGGCAAGTCCTCCTCCGCCTTCGGCATGGTGCTGCGCTCCATCGCCCATGGCATGCCAACCGCCGTGGTGCAGTTCATCAAGGGGGCGATGACCACCGGGGAGCGCGATCTGCTGACCGGCAGCTTCGGCCACCTCTGCCGGTTCCACACCATGGGCGAGGGTTTCACGTGGGAGACGCAGGACCTTGCCCGCGATCGCGCTGCCGCGAGGGCGGCGTGGGAAAAGGCGAAAGAGATGATCCGCGATCCCGCGATCCGTATGGTGCTCCTCGACGAGATCAATATCGCGCTCCGCTACGATTATCTCGACATAGCAGAGGTGGTGGCGTTCCTTCGGGACGAAAAACCCCCCATGACCCACGTGGTGCTCACCGGGCGGAACGCGAAATCCGACCTGATCGAGGTTGCCGATCTGGTCACGGAGATGCAGGCCGTGAAACACCCGTTCCGCAGCGGTATCCGGGCACAGGCGGGCGTCGAGTTCTGAACGCGCGCTCCGCCGCTACCTGCGGGCCGGCTGGAGGTCAGGATGCCCCGAGCGTCTCGGCCCTGATCTGTCGGGCGGTCAGCCGCGCGCTCTCCGCTTCGGCCCGCAGCAAGGCCACCTCATCGGGGGTGCGGCTGTGAATGTTGGAGTAATCGAGTTTCCAGCGCATATCAGGCGAAACGTCTCCGGGGAGTGCATTGTCGTCCGAGGTCCGGGCGCGCGTTCCAGCATGTCGAGCGCGCGGTGAACGTTGCGCAGCTGTGAGTCAGGGTCGTTGGGACGCCCCGCCGCATTGCCGAGCGGCATGTCGCTGAACAGCAGACGCGGCGCGCCGGCATGCTCCACGATGTCCTTCGCCGCGCCCATGATGACAGTGGAAATGCCGTTTTCCTCCAGATGCCGGGACACGAGCGTAACCGTCTGATGGCAGACGGGGCAGTTCGGCACCAGAATCGCGGCGGTCACGCCATCCTCCCGGCAGCGGGCCAGTATTTCCGGCGCATCCACCTCCATGGTATGGCGTTGGCTGCGGTTGGTCGGAGCGCCGTGAAACCGGGGGGCGATCCGCCCGATCCGCGCAGCCGCCTGTCGCAGCGCCGCCAGAGGGAACCACGCGCCCTGATCGCCCATGTCGGCATTCTTCCGATCGATGCCGACATGGGCGATCCGCAGGTCCGGGTCTGTGGCGGTGGGGAGGGAATAGACCTCGTAGAACTTCGCTGCGGAATTGTACGGCGCGCCCTGTCCCTGCGGACCCTTGGCCGGATCGTAGGGAACGGCGGTGGTGATGAGGGTGACCGTGCTTTCGGCCAACGGAAGGGTCAAAGGGGTAAAGGGCGCGTCGGGATTGTGGGCCCATTCGTAGGGCGTGTCATAGCCAAGGCCCAGATACCAGTCCCGCGTCCGGCGCATGTAGCCGACAGGTTCCGTCAACGCGGCATCAGTCTGGGGTCTTTGCATCATCCCGGCCCTCTCTCCCTCTGCGTGGCGCGTATCGGAGCGCCACGCCCGGGCCAGTTGTGCGCACAGACAGCCGGTTTGTCCATGGCCGCGGTGATGCGGCAATCTTACCAGAAACGATCGGACCGATTGCGGATGCCCTTGTCCGCGGCGAGGGACGGCAGGGAATGGTCAGAGAGCGGAGGCACGCCCGCCCGTCCACCGACCCGGTCGACGGCTTTCCGGCGGAACTGGGCAGCGAAAGCGTTGATTGCTGCCTCCGTCACCATGTCACCATACCACTGGGCGGGCGCCGGCTCGAAGCCATGTTCCTCCGCCAGAGCCGAGAGCAGATCGGCATCCGCGAGCGTGAGGGTGGAGCCGATGCTGAAGTCCCGCTCCTGACCGGAGAGGGCCAGCAGCATCGTCTCGCTCAGGCAACCCCAGGCGATGTTGGCAGGCAGCGTCTGGAAAGGCCCGAGGTCCACCTCTCCCGGCGGGCGGACGAGACCGCCGTCAAAGACCATCACGCCGGTGCCGCGCAGATCGGCTTTCTGCACATTCGGCGGACGCGCCACATCGCAGACCAGCGTTCCGGGCTTCAGACGCCGCGGATCGACAAGCACTGTATCCGAACTCGTGGCCACGAGCACGACATCCGCATCCGCCAGCGCCGGTTCCAGATCGGTCGTCCAGGAGAGGACGTGGCCGTAACCCGCTTTCGCCTTCGGAGGAACGTGGATCGTCTTCTCCGTGTCCATCTGGCGGACGGAGCGCGCCAGCCGTCCCGGCGTCCAGGTATCGGTGCGCGGGCTTCTGGCCAGCGAGGCCAGGATGTCGTCGGCGACCTTGGAGAGCAGGCGCGGAGCAAAGGGATTGCGGGCGTTCCCCACCAGCGTCATGCGTCCGGCCCGCCGGGCAAGCAGCATGGCTCCAAGCCGCCCGATCGCTCCCGATGCGCCCACGACGACCACATGCGCATCCTCAAGGGCGATGCCGGTGCGCCGGCAGAGCTGGGTGATCGCCTTCACCGCAGAGACGGTGGTCAGCGTATTCCCGCTGGTGATAGGCACGCCCTTTCCGGTAACGGCTTCACCGCCGCGTGTGACGATTGAGGTGAAGGCACCGAGACCCACACGGCACGCGCCCTGCTCCCCTGCGATGGCCACCGCTTCCGCGATCATCTGACGGGCCTCGGCCTTTCCCTTGCCGCGCATGTCGCCGGGCAGCATGGGCACCGAGAGTAGCCAGCCGGAGGCAACCTTGCCTGCACGGGAGGTGACATCGGGAATCTCGTGGACGATGCCCGGGCCAAGGCCCTTCACCCACGCCTTCCAGCTTGCCAGTTCCTCCTCGTTGAACTGTCGCAGGGAGGCGTCGGAGCGGAAGATATCCTCGTCCTCGGTGTAGTGGATCACGAACCCGAAGCGACCCGGGACAAGGCTGCCCTTCGGCACGACTGCCGTCTGCGTTCCCGTCTGTGGCGCCATCTGCGGCCCTTCTTCCGCAAGCTCCCCTCCCCTCCGCGCGACGAGGTGGCGCACGAGAGAGTAGTAGTCGTTCTCATGGATGATGCGGCAGACCGCTTCGAGCGCGGCCACAGCCTTGTCGAGCCCGTCGCGTCCGAGGATGAGCGGCGGTTGAAGCCGGAGAACACGGCTGTCGTTGAACAGCGGAGCCGTAAGCACCTTCTGCACGTTCACCAGATAGGAGGCGATAAGCGCCGTCACGCCACCGTTGAAGCCGGCGTGCGCCATGATGGCCGAATTGCGACGCTCCTCAAGCGGCTGGAACTCCAGGCCGAGCATATATCCCCGTCCCCGGACCTCCCGGATCACGTCGGGATAGGCGCGCTGCAACTCTTCAAGCCGCGCCCGGATGTAGGTGCCGTTCTCCGCCACGCGCCGAATCAGCGCCTGATCATCCTCCAGCAACTGATCGAGCGTCGCACAGGCAACGGTGGCAGCCAGTGCATTGTTGGCGAAAGTGGAACTATGGAGCCGCCCGAAGCGGTCATCCCATGCGGAAGGGCGTACGATACAGGCTCCAATCGGCATCAACCCGCCGCCGAGCGCCTTGGAGAGCAGCAGCATGTCGGGGACTTCCTGGAAGCTCGAGCAGGCGAAAAGCTCGCCGGTGCGCCCCAGACCGGTCTGAATTTCATCGAGAATCGTCAGGACACCATGCTTCCGGCAAAGGGCGATCGCTGCTTCGGCGTAACCTTCGGGCGGGCAGACCACGCCGCCCTCTCCCTGGATCGGTTCGAAGATGAAGGCCGCGATACCATCCGCAGACGCGACAAGCCGCGCTTCAAGAGCGGCAAGATCGCCGTAGGGCACATAGTCGAAATCGGGGGCCGGGGCATTGAAGCCCTGTTGGTAAAGCGATTTTCCCGTGGCTGAGAGGGCGCCGAGCGTCTTGCCGTGAAAACCGTTCCGGGTGGACAGAATCAACGCGCGACCGCTCCTGATCCGGGCGAGCTTGATCGCGGCCTCCACCGTTTCCGCTCCGCTGTTGGCAAGCGTCGTGATGGAAAGGTCACCCGGCGTGACCTCTGCCAGCCGCTTGGCCAGCCGCTCGGCCTCCGCGGAATGGAGCGGCTGGATCAGGGACGGCATCTGCGCCGCCTGAGCCGCGCCCAATGCCGCCCAACCGCGCTCAGGATTATGCCCGAACGGCAGTGCGCCGTACTGGGAGAGGAAGTCCAGATACTCCTCTCCGTTTTCATCAAAGAGACGCGCGCCGCTTCCCCGGACCATTGCTCCGTTCAGCGCGAAGATCTCCAGCAACTTTGAGCGAGCAGGATTCAAAAAGGACATGGAGGCTCCATTCAGATCTCGGTCGGCTGCTGTCACCGGGGTGAAGCAGTCGGTTGAAGAAGGTCAAACGCATCACGGAGTTGCCGGCGCGAGGGTCGGCAACGTCGGCTCGTCGGTATGTGTCTATGAGAGGGCAGCAGGCAGCAGCAGATTGCGAAGTCAGGTCTTGTGATTGCTGGATAGCTGGCAATGCCTGCCCTAAGAAGCCCAACTTCAATCATGTCTGACATTTCGGCATTTTGCTGCCGACGATGATGAACCGAATGCGCGGTTTTGCGCAACAATCACGCAATGGTTGTGAAATTGTCGCGAAAAAGAGCGTGATTTTTTGAGCAGCACGCGAATTTCACCGCTGCAGCGCCGCATTGACCCCCGGGGATTCGATATCTGATGAGCCGCACGGCGAGGGAGAGATCTTGCCGGTTTGTGGCACGATTTTCCCGCCTCGCCGGGGGATGCAATGTTTCGTTATTGATTACAATACCAAATTTTACGGTGAGAGGTGGGGCGCGGTTGAGGCCATCCCCAGCGCCTCCTTGCCTGCAAGTAGCAATGAGTCGTTGCCCCTATAATTTCTAAAGGATTTCCTGCAGCGCAGCGCCACGCTATTTCAGCGGAAGCAGACAAGCCGCAAGTATTTTCGGGCTGAACCCTGATTTTGCAAAACTTTTGTCAAAAAGACTCGCGCTTTAATCATTTATAGGTTTAGATGGTTAAGCACTTTTGATCGATTGTGACACCCCGGGAGGTTTCCAATGGTATTTAAGTTCCTCGGCGCCGCAGCATCCACGGCGTTTCTGCTTACGGGCGTCCCCGCATCTGCGGTGACCCTTGTTCTGGACAGCTTTTCCTCTGAACAGTGGGTTCAGGATGGCCCCACCACCGACAACCCCAATGCGTCCGAACTCGCGGCCGGGGGTATTCTGGGCGGTGCGCGCGATCTTGCCGTTCAGAACACCAAGGCTGACGGCAACAACACGGCCACTTCGGAGATGCGCGTCACGGGTGGGAACCTGAAGTTCTCCAACGTGGCCGGCGCGCGCGGCACGGGTTGGCTTACCTATGATGGTGTTGACGGCGATGGTGTTAACGTTGACACCACCGGTCTTGGCGGTGCGAACCTGAACATCGGTCTCAACCCCTACTTCTACTTTGCTGCGCCCGCGAATATCGTGTTTGACCATATCGCCGCCTTTAGCGTCACGGCTTGGGACATGACCGGCAAGATCGTCACCTACAACGAGTTTCTGGCTCCGGGCTATAATCCCAATCTGTACTTCAGCGAGTTCACGGGTGACGCCGGCTTTGACTTCGGCAATCTCGGAGCGCTTCAGTTCATGATCAGCTCTTCCGATACCGCCGATGCGGTTGACGGTGCAATCAGCCAGATCGAAGTGCGGGCGAGTGTTGTCCCGCTTCCTGCCACCGCCCTCCTTCTGATGGGCGGCGTGGGTGGTCTGGCGGTGCTGCGTCGTCGCAAGCAGGCGTGATCACATTCGCTCTTTGAGCTTGATACTCTGAAAGACGCCGGCCCGGATAAAGGGTCGGCGTCTTCGCATTTAAAGAAGTTTGTACTGAATTGAGAGCAATTTACAGGTGCGAGATAGTATTCGTTTTTAACCATATGTCATGCTGAACTGCTGTTTTGTGTCTATTTGATAAACGAATCGATCTTTTTCTTAGAAATCGTGGCATGATCTGGAAATCTTTTAGATTATTATTGTGCAAATCCTCTTAGCAATGGATCGAGTGCCATGTCGCGTTTTTTTGCCGGCTCGCATTCTGCAACGATTTTTTTGGCATTTTTGGGGCTTGGGATCGTCCCTGCAGACGCCAGACCTGTGCCTGTCACTGTGACCATAACGTCTGTCGAGTGTACACAGGATGAGGAGTGCGACGCTGCCGGGATAGAGGCCGCGGGAGAAGATTGGCCGGACTTTTATGCACGTGTGTTCATCAATGGGGTGCAGATTGACACGCCCAGAGCAGACGACGATCAGCAGAAAATTCAGCCATTCTGGACTGTCACCAGCACCGTGGACGATTCGGTCACATCTGTGGTGCCCATCACAATCCAGATCTGGGATCATGACAGTACGAGCGGGGACGATATCGCCGATGCGTCTCCCCAGTACGATCACAACAACCTCGATCTGCTTCTTGACCTCACTACTGGCCGTTGGTCGGGGGATACGGCGACAAGTTGCGCCACCGGAGACGGGGTGGATACGGATGACAATGAATACTACCCGGTCCGCGTCTGCTTCGACATCTCCACGATCTCCGCTTCCGGCGATGCCGATGGCGACGGGCTTTTGGATACGTGGGAGATTTCCGGGCTTGATGCCGATGGCGACGGCACGATCGATATCGATCTTCCTGCTATGGGCGCTGACCCGCAGCATCAGGATATTTTCCTTGAGCTTGACTACGAGACCGGCCGGGCGCCCACACGGGACGGTATAAATGCCATGAAACGGGCTTTTGCGGCTGCGCCGCGCCCCAATCCCGACGGCACGACGGGGATAAACCTTCATGTCGATGCGGGCGCGCTTTTCGATGGCGGCGCGGATGAGGCAGGTAGAGCAGGTACCTGCACGAACGGCATCGATGACGATGGCGATGGGTTGACGGACGGCCAGGATGGCAGTTGCTTCTATCTCGATGCCAGTCGGGAGGTGGGTGTCGGTGATTGCGGCAACGGTATCGATGATGATGGCGACGGTCTGGTTGACTCTGCTGATCCGCAATGCCTGGTAGGTGACAATCTGGGCGGAGGCACGGCCCTCACCATTACCGCGGCAACGCGCGCCTGCGGGCTGGACGGCAATTTTGCCGCTATCAAGGCCGCACAGTTCAATCCCAATCGGGCATGGGTGTTTCACTACGCCATACAGGCCGCCGCTCCGCCAAATCCTCCGCTTCCGCTTCCACCGCTCAGGTGCGCGGGCGGCGAAGGAGAGATCGGGGGCAACGATTTCATCTCTCACAATCTCGATGCGGGGACGGTGATGCACGAGCTTGGGCATAACCTGAACCTGCAGCATGGCGGCTCCAACTCCATGAACTGCAAGCCGAACTACATTTCGGTGATGAACTATAACCTGCAAGGCGGCATTCTGCAGGTCACGGGCGGCAGAATTATTGACTACTCGCCCCCGCGGACCGCGCTCAACGGATCGACACGGGCAACCGCGCCACTTCTCCCGCTTGTGGAAAATTTGCTGAGCGAAGCGCTCGCCGTCGACCCGGCCGATCCGAGGAACTCCATCGTGTTCATGAACGGGCGGAACCAGATTGCCACCGTCGGCGCGAATACGCTGCCGGACTGGACGGGCGATCCCACACTGCCTACCGCGGCGGGCATCAATATCGACAACGGTATTCCTGCAACCGCAACGACGCCCGCGACAGGTGCTCCCGGCTGTGCCAATACCGCGTTAGATAGCCTGCTTGCCGGTGATAACGACTGGAACCGGATCGCACTGAACTTTCACCAGTTCGGCGCGGGGGCAAGTGGTGCCATCGTGCGCAACCCGGAAACCAGCCCGACGCAGGAAGATTTGGACCGGATGCAGCAGGAAATGCGGCGCACCGATCTTGAACTGACGCTCACCGCCACGCCCGACCCGGTTGCTGCGGGAACGCCTGTGACCTATGCCGCCGTCATCGTCAATCACGGGCCAAATCCATCGCTTGCGACGAGCCTCGATCTTGAGGTTCCGCCTGCGACGGCCCTGTTTCTTTCTCCCCCGCCCGGTTGCGCTGCACCCTCTCCGGATAAGCTGTCCTGTGCCATCGACATGCTCCATCCCGGAGAGACCCGGACGCTTACGATGGCCGCCATGCTACCTGCCGATCTGGTTTACCTCGCCGGTGCGCCCTTTACGATTGACGCCAAAGGCAATGTCACCGATCGGGCTGGAAACGATGCCGCTCCGACAAACAACACAAGCATGGTGACGGTAAATGCGGTGGCTGTCGCAGACCTTGCCATCAGCTCCTTCGACGTCCTCAACCCGCCGCGTCAAATGCTGGCCGGTGAGCCTGTGGTGATAGAACTCGCCTCCATTCTGGGCAGCGGGGGACCCTCCAGCCCCATGGATACGCTTCTCACCTTTCGGTCGACCACCGATAACGGCGCCAGCGTGACGCCGACCTACCTTACCACGACGCAGGCGGCACTGCGGCAGGATGAAGCCCGTACCGTCTTTGACCACGCGATCCTGCTGTGCAAGGAGCCGGGAGGCCACAAGTTCCGCTTCGAGCACCAGATAACACCGGATCGCGCGCCCGACAGTGATCCATCGATGGGCAACAACACAACGGCCCATGATTTCGCCATCGAATGTCTGCCCAGTAACAAGCAGCCGCCTGTATTCGAAACACCGGAAGGGCTGCTGCGGGGATTGCGGGAGGCAGGACTGGATACCAGCGTGGCGGAGAGCGATCTGCTTTCCTGGCTATCGACCCAGCCACCCTCAACCGCCTATCCGGCGATCATCACGTCGATCATGCAAAACGGCTGGCACTTCCGCCAACCTGCCTACATCGACGTGATCGTGGGGAACTACGAACATACCGCCGGTGTCACCTCTCCCCGCCTGACGGCGGATGTCGATACGGAGGTTTTGAAACGCGCGATCCTCGCCGCCTCCAATGAGCGGAACGGACAGACCATTGAGGATTTCAACGCCTTGCTGCGATGACTAGCGGGGGGTGGGGATGGCCGTGTCGAGTCCCCGGATTGTCACGTCCAGCCCATGTTGTGCGAAACGGGCCTTCACCTTATCCAGCGCTGAAAGAGCGCTGATATCCCAGAGGGTTGCATTGGTCAGGTCTATGACCACCGGCCCGTCGTGGTCGATCGGATCGAAGGCCTCGGTGAAGGCGTCGGCAGAGGCAAAGAACACCTGTCCCGCGACGGTATAGACATCGCCGTTGCGGCGGACGCTTTGCATCCGCGCGACTTTGGCGGCAAAGAAGACGCCGCTCATCAGCACGCCGACAAGAACGCCCAGCGACAGGTTGTGGCTCACCAGCGTCATCGCGACAGTCGCCAGCATCACCAGATTGGAGAGTGCCGGCGTTCCGCGGAGACGGCGCAGCGAGCCCCAGTCAAGCGTGTCGATGGAAACCATGATCATGATCGCCACGAGGGCGGCGACAGGCACCTGCCCGACGATGTCCCCGAGTGCTACCATCAACAGGAGCAGAACACCCCCCGCCGCCATGGTTGAGAGCCGCCCCCGCCCGCCGTATTTCACGTTGGAGACGGTCTGACCGATCATGCCGCAGCCGGCGATGCCGCCGAACAGGCTCGCCGCGACATTGGCCAGTCCGAGCCCGCGCGCCTCCATGTTCTTGTCTGAAGGCGTCCCGGTCTCATCGTCCACCACACCGGCGGTCATCAGACTTTCGAGCAGGCCCACCATGGCGATGGCAAGAGCGGGCAGAAAGATGATGTTGAGCAGGTCGAGACCCAGCGGAACGTCTGGCAGGGCGAAGGCCGGTAACCCTTCCGGCAGCCTGCCAAGGTCGGCCACACGGGGAATGTCTATGCCGAGCGCGGAACACAGCGCTGTCAGCGCCACGACGCAGATCAGCGGCGCGGGTATTGTGGTGGTCAAACGGGGCGCCAGATAGATGATCGCGAGACCGGCTGCAATCACCGCATATCCCGTCAACCCGGCGGCGAGGATATGCGGCAGTTGCGCTGCAAAGATCAGGATCGCCAGCGCGTTGACGAAACCTGTCCGCACCGACCGGGAGACATAGCGCATGAGCGTCGCCAACCGCGCGAAGCCGAAGACGATCTGGAACATCCCCGCCAGCAGCCCTGCGGCGAAAAGATACTGGACCCCATGCTCCTGCACCAGCGGCGCCACCACCAGCGCAACGGATCCGGCCGCGGCCGAGATCATGGCGGGGCGTCCGCCGAAAATGGCGATCACGATGCTGATGACGAAGGAGGCATAAAGACCCACCGCCGGATCGACCCCGGCGGTGAAGGAGAAGGCGATGACCTCCGGGATAAGGGCGAAGGTCGCCACCGACCCGGCAAGAATTTCTCGGACAGGGTTTTCCCGCCACTGACGCAGATAGTGTCGTGTGCTGTTCATTTGATGGAAGCGGACGCGTTTTGAATGCGTTGTCCGGCGGATCGGCGGCCGGAATAGCCACCCGGATTGAACCGGGTCCATGCGAATGCGGCGCTTGTAGCGGAGAAGGCGGTTGTTGCCAAGCTCCTCGTGCCGCTGATGGACGTTCTCGTGGGTGAGTGGCTCATGCGCGGCGGTTTCTCGCCGCGCCTGGCCGAAGTCATGCGTCAGACAGCAATGCAGTCGGCATAGAACTGGACATCGCCATTCTCGTCCTCCTCTTGCACAAGGCCGTGGATATCCGTTTCAAATCCGGGGCATTCCTTGGCGAATTCGCGGTTGAACTTCAGGTAATCCACGATCTGCCGATTGAACACCTCCCCGGGGATGACCAGCGGGATGCCGGGCGGGTAGGGGGTGACAAGGCTGGTGGTGATCCGCCCCTCAAGCTCGTTGATCGGGACGCGCTGGGTCGTGCGGCGGGCGATATGGGCAAACGCATCGCTCGGTTTCATAGCGGGGACAAGCTCGCTCAGATACATCGCGGTGGACAGGACGGCGACATCGTAGCGCGCGTAGAGTTCGTGGACATGCTGGCAGAGGTCGCGCAGACCCATGCGCTCGTACCGGGGATGCTTGGCACAGAACTCCGGCATGGTGCGCCACATCGGCTTGTTCTTGGCGTAGTCGTCCTTGAACTGCTGAAGCGCCGTCAAGAGGGTGTTCCAGCGGCCCTTGGTGATGCCGATAGTGAACAGCACGAAGAAGCTGTAGAGCCCGGTCTTTTCGACCACCACGCCATGTTCCGCCAGATATTTCGTCACGATCGACGCCGGAATGCCGGTGGCTTCGAACCGTCCGTCAAGGTTCAGCCCCGGCGTGACGATCGTGGCCTTGATCGGATCGAGCATGTTGAAGCCGGGTGCCATGTCGCCGAACCCGTGCCAGGACTCCTCGCCGTCGGAGGGATGGACCCCGTCCGCGTCGGTCCGGCGGAGCACCCAGTCCTTTGCGCGGCCGATACCCTCCTCCTCCAGCTCCTCCGGGCCCCAGACCTGAAACCACCAGTCGTCGTCGCCGAATTCGGCATCGACCTTTCGCATGGCGCGGCGGAAGTCCAGCGCTTCGGCGATGCTCTCCTCCACCAGCGCCGCACCCCCCGGCGGCTCCATCATGGCGGCGGCCACGTCGCAGCTCGCGATGATGCTGTACTGGGGGCTTGTGCTCGTGTGCATCAGATAGGCTTCGTTGAACAGGTGCCGGTCGAGCTTGGTATCCTGCGAATCCTGAACGAGCACGTGGCTCGCCTGACTGATGCCCGCCAGCAGCTTGTGGATGGATTGGGTGGCATAGGTCACAGAATGCCGCGCGCGGGGCCGCTTCCGCCCCATCGCGTGGAACTGTCCGTAGAAGGAATGGAAGGAGGCATGCGGAAGCCACGCTTCATCGAAGTGGAGGTTGTCCACGTAGCCATCCAGCATGCCCTTGATGACTTCGGTGTTGTAGAGCACGCCATCATAGGTGGATTGCGTCAGCGTCATGATCCGCGGTTTGACGGTTTCCGGGTCCACCCCTTCCAGCAGCGGGTTCGCGCGGATCTTTTCCTTGATGGACTCGATCTCGAATTCGCTGTGCGGGATGGGGCCGATGATGCCGAAGTTATTGCGCGTCGGCCGCAGGAATACCGGCACAGCACCAGTCATGATGATGCTGTGCAGGATCGACTTGTGGCAGTTGCGATCCACCACCACCACGTCACCGGAGGCAACCGTGTGGTGCCAGACCATCTTGTTGGAGGTGGACGTGCCGTTGGTCACGAAAAAACAGTGATCGGCGTTGAAGATGCGGGCGGCATTTCGCTCGGACGCACCGATCGCGCCGTTGTGGTCCAGAAGCTGCCCCAGCTCCTCCACAGCGTTGCAGACATCGGCCCGCAGCATGTTTTCGCCGTAGAACTGGTGATACATCTGGCCGATGGGGCTCTTCAGGAAAGCCACGCCTCCCGAATGCCCCGGGCAGTGCCAAGAGTAGGAACCGTCCTCCGCATAGTCGAGCAGCGCCTTGAAGAACGGCGGCTGGATGCTTTCCAGATAGCTCTTGGCCTCGCGGATGATGTGGCGGGCCACGAACTCCGGGGTATCCTCGAACATGTGGATGAAGCCGTGCAGCTCTCGCAGGATGTCGTTGGGCAGGTGGCGGCTGGTCTTGGTTTCGCCATAGACGTAGATCGGTACATCTTCGTTCTTGCGCCGCACCTCGCGGATGAAGCTGCGCAGATCCTCGATCACCGGGTCGTCGTCGGGACCGGGGCTGAACTCCTCATCGTCGATGGAGAGGACGAAGGCGCTGGCACGGGACTGCTGCTGGGCGAATTGCGAAAGATCGCCATAGCTGGTCACGCCAAGAACGTCGAAGCCTTCGTTCTCGATGGCCTCCGCCATCGCGCGGATCCCCAGTCCCGAGGAGTTCTCGGACCGGAAATCCTCATCGATGATGACGATGGGAAAGCGGAATTTCATGTCATCCTCCGGGGGAAGTGGCAGCGGTTACGCGACAGGTGCTTTTTGCACAGCCGCCGTCAAGGTCAACCCATGCACTGAACCTGTGGGAAGGCGGAACGGCCCAATGTCGGAATGGTGATCTCCAGTATGTCTAAGCCAACCCCCGGTGAACCGACGGTCCTTTGCGCGGCTGCACCGACAGATCATCCCGACTACCGGGCAAGATGCTGCAAGGGCAAACGGCGGGGTCGCTTCACCGAATATCCTATCAGCCACTTGCGCCTTCCGTGACAGACCGGTGAGAATGCGCTGATGCAGGTAGAAGAAATGCCCATGAATTCCGCCTATGTTTTGGCTATTCTGGCCTGCGGACGTGAAATATTCATGAAGTTTCGTGTGTTATATAGGAAGTGAACGTGCCTCTGCATGGCAGCGAAAGCCTTCCGGTAAGATGCTCTCACGCATGACGATCGCGGTCGGACAGCTTCCGTGGTCCACGAACCCACCGCGGCACCCTCATTGTCTCCGGGTGTCCGCATGGCATGCGGTTGGCGGGGAAGTTGGGGGAACACCGATGGCATGGCAGACGTTTCAGCTGCATAGCCACGAAAGAGGACGATCATGGACCATTCTGCACATACCCGACTCGCCCCCGCAGAAATCACCGACGCTGTGCTGTCGGGAGCCACGGTCTATGGGCCGGGCGATGAGAAGGTCGGGCACATAGATCATCTGCACGGGGCCGGATCGAATGCTCAGGTGATTATCGACGTCGGGGGTTTTCTGGGGATCGGCGCCAAGCCGGTTGCGCTCAACGTCGCCGATCTGGATATCATGCGTGACGAAAGCGGTGACGTGCATGCCGTCACGCGCTGGACAAAGGATGACTTGAAGTCGATGCCTGAGCATCACCACTAAAATTGCTGTCGGTCGAAGGTTCGAACCTTCGACCGCTTCACCCCGGCCACGGACTTTCATGAGGCGAGCATTTTGCTTAGGGTTAGTAAGGCCCCAAGTCTGCACCTATCTGAGCACAAACGGGTTTGCGACGCCTTCCGCCAGATTCAGCCAAACGCATTTGGTTTGCATGAATTCATAGATTGCATCTTGCCCATTCTCGCGACCGATACCGCTTTTCTTGAAGCCGCCGAACGGTGCCATGAAGCTGACCGCGCGATAGGTATTCACCCATACGGTTCCTGCCTTGATAGCATCCGCCATCCTTATCGCGCGACGCATATCGCGGGTCCATACTCCGGCGGCAAGTCCGTAGATGGTATCGTTGGCAATGCGGATCGCATCATCCTCATCCTCGAACGGGATGATGGACAGAACGGGTCCGAATACTTCTTCCTGTGCGATGCGCATGTCGTTCGTTACATCGCCGAAGATCGTCGGCTCCACGAACCAGCCGTCTGAAAGCGTCTCGTCGCCCGGGATCCCGCCGCCGAGCAGGCAAGCGGCGCCTTCCTCCCGTGCGATACGGATGTAGTCGAGAACCTTCTGACGTTGCGGGCGGGTGGTGATCGGCCCGACCTGCGTCGTGTTCTCCATCGGGTTGCCGAGCTTTGCTGTCGCCGCAAACTCCACCACACGGCGGGAGACCTCGGCATATACCGAGCGCTGAACCAGCAACCGCGATCCGGCGATGCAGGTCTGCCCGGACGCCGCGAAGATACCGGAGATTGCGCCCTTCACCGCGTCGTCGAGATTGGCGTCATCGAAGACGATGTTCGGCGATTTGCCACCAAGCTCAAGCGAGACATGTTTCAGCCCCTTCGCGGCGCCGGCATAGACCGCCGCTCCGGTCGCATCGCCGCCCGTGAAGGCGACCTTCTCGACCAGCGGATGTTCGACCAGCACAGAGCCGATCTCCTGCCCGTAACCGGTGACGGTATTGATGACCCCGTCTGGAAAACCCGCCTGCTTGGCCAGCCTGACAAATTCCAGCGTGGAAGCGGATGTGAACTCCGAGGGCTTGATGACCACGGTATTTCCGGCAGCCAGCGCCGCCGCGAGCTTCCACGTCAGCAGCAGCAAGGGCGAGTTCCACGGCGTGATGCAGACGACGACGCCCAGCGGTTCGTGGCGTGTGTAGCTGAATATGTCCGGCTTGTCGGACGGGAGTACCCCGCCTTCTATCTTGTCGGCCAAGCCACCGAAATAGTGGTAATACTCCGGCAGATACCGAACCTGACCGGACATCTCGGCGTAGAGCTTCCCATTGTCCCGGGTTTCGATCTCCGCAAGGCGGTCGGTGTTCGCCTCGATCAGATCGGCAAACCGTCGCAAGAGCTTGCCCCGCGCGGTCGCCGTCATTCTGGACCATGGCCCGTTGAAGGCGGCATGGGCGGCCTCGATTGCGGCGCGGGCATCATCGGCGTCGCAATGTGGAACCTCGGCCCATGGCTTGCCGGTGAATGGATCCTCCGACACCAGCCAACGGCCTGTCCTGCTCGCCGTTTCCCGGCCGTTCACCGTATTCGTAAAGCGTTCAAGGCCGCTCATATCCATACCCCCTCACGTCCTTCAGATCGGCTGGTGGCCGAGCGCCATGCGGAAGCGGTTCTTGACATGGACGCCATCCCGCGGCGGCAGAACACGTGGCAGGTTCTCGGGCCTGATCTTCAGGGTGGCAAGGCGCAACCCGTCCCGCTTGTAGATGTCATCGCGGAGCGATTGCACGCCCGTCATATCGGTGATCCGCCCCGTGTGCGGAAAGCCGCATGCGGCCGCCACCTGATCAAGCTCGATACCGCGCCCCGCATGGCTCTCCTGCATGCCGGTTTCGCCGAAGTGACCGTTGTCCAGAATGGCAAGGGTCAGGTTCTGCGGCCTGCGGAGGGCGATGGTGGCCAATGCGCCGAAGCCCATCAGGGATTCACCGTCTCCCGTCAGAACGAGAACGGGCTTGTCGGTCTGGGTCGCGGCGATACCGAGGCCCACCATCGCTGCCGAGCCCATGGCGGCCCACAGATAGTAGTTGTTGTCGTGATCACCCGCCGCCATCACGTCATAGGAGGCAGACCCCAGTCCCGTGACCACCAGCAGATCCTTGCGGTCCGCCAGAAGGGCACGCACGACCTCGCGGCGGTCAAGCGAGCCGCCTGCTTTCACTTCACCCATTTCTTCTCTCCGATCAGGCGCTGACCCAGAAGGACGGCGGTTGCGCTATCTCCGTTGAAGGCCATGGTCGCCGCGCCATGGATCAGCGGTTCGACATCTTCCGGTCGGTCAGCCCGCCACACCATCACACCCATGGCGCGCAGCGTTTCCTCCGTCGCCTGACCCATCGGGTTTTGCCAGCCGTTGAATTCCGCCCAGTCGCCCCGCATCGTGATGACCATGAGCAGTGGAAACCGCGCGACCTGCTGCAAGGCCAAGGTGTTGATGCAGTTGCCGACACCGGAGCTTTGCATGAGCAGGGCGCCCCGCTCGCCGCCAAGCCACGCACCCGCGAGATAGCCGATGCCTTCTTCCTCCGTCGTCAGCACGACGGAATTCATCTCATTATCGGCCTCGGCATGCCGGATGGCCGCGGAATGTCCGGCATCCGGTACGTAGGCGACATGCTTCACGTCATGGTTCTTGAGGACGCGATAGACATCCTCCTGCCAGTTCGGCTCAGCCGGAGCATCCGGCGCAGACCTGTCCATTGTTCCACTCCCTGCACTGTTCGGGAGAGCTTACCGTCGGGGGCATATAAAGAATAATGTTAGTATTTTCTTTGAGATATAGCGGTAATAGATGGCTCGTTTACAGGAGCGTCCCTTTCCAAATTCCGCTTTCCACCCTTTCCTGCGTCAGCCGGATGAACAATTCGCCGACGTAGCGGGCCGCCGGACTGACGGGCCGATCGGCAGAGTAGCAGAGCACCAGCTTACGTTCCGGTGCGGGATCGACAAGCGGCGCGCAGGACAGTTCGCCCGCGGCCAAAGACCTGTGAATGGGGGCGACCGGCAGGATCGTCGCACCGAAGCCGGCACGTGTGAGGTCGATCATGGAGGCAAAGGAATCGGCTTCGATCACCTGTGTAAACGTGATACCCGCCACCCGCGCACAGTGATCGAAAATGGCGCGCAGCCCGTGGCGCGGACTGGGAAGCACGAGCGGCTGGAGAGCCAGATCGCGGAACCGGACAGGCCGATCCTCACAGAGAGCGCCCGAGGGGCCGATCAGGAACAGGCTTTCCATGAGCACCGGCCTTACCCGGAGCGAGCGCGTGGACGCCGGGTCATAGGAGATCATCACGTCGAGTTCTCCCCGCGCCATCCAGTCCACCAGATAGCCTGCGAAGGCGGAGGAGAACCGGACGGCAAGTTCAGGGTGATCGTTCTTGATCTGGACCATCAACGGGACTGTCATGAGTTCTGCGACGGTGGGCGTTGCGCCGATCCGGACCAACCCGCGGAAAGAGGATCGCCCCTCTTCCACCGCCCCACGCAGGGAATCAATCTCCGCGAGCACCCGAAGCGCGTGATCCACCGCCGCCTGACCTGCCGGCGTGATAGCCACGCCGCGGCCGTGGCGTTCAAAAAGCGGCACCCCCAGCTCCTCCTCCAGCAGACGTATCTGCCTGCTGAGCGCGGGCTGCACGATATTCAGCCGGTCGGCGGCCTTGCTGATACTGCCCAGTTCGGCCACGTGGACGAGGGTGATGAGTTGGTTGATTTCCAAGACCTGCGCCTCCGCTACCTGACGGAAGGATGACATGTCGTCATAATGCGACACCAGCCGGAACAGCGCCGCGAAAGCCCCGCTCGTCCATATGTTTTCGCTAATATGGGAGGGTTTCGTAATCTGCTGCCACGGCAGGAAGGGCGCAACGCGCGTCGAAGCGGCTTACCTTGAGGGTCATGACCCTCAAGCCCGCGGAGCAATAGCGGCAATTGCAATTAAACAACGTAATGCCCTCGCATGAGGGCCACCCTATTCATGCCGATCCGGTATAGGTGGTAGCATCATCATATATTTGATGTATCGCCACACCTGCTGCACACTTCGCGAAACGATGAGAGGTTTGGGGAGAGTCGGGGTATGTTTGATCACGGCGCGGACGATTATCAGGATATCCGGGATGCGGTTCGGGCGCTTTGCGCAGAATTCCCCGATGAATACCACCGCAAGATCGATGAGGCGCGTGGCTACCCGGAGGAGTTCGTCGAGGCGCTCACACGAGCGGGCTGGATGGCCGCACTGATCCCGGAGGAGTACGGCGGCTCCGGGCTTGGGTTGACGGAAGCGTCGATCATCATGGAGGAGATCAACCGGTCGGGCGGCAATTCGGGCGCCTGCCACGGGCAGATGTACAACATGAACACGCTCGTCCGGCATGGCTCGGAGGAGCAGCGGCGCAGATATCTGCCGAAGATCGCCAGCGGTGAATTGCGCCTGCAATCCATGGGCGTGACCGAGCCGACCACCGGAACGGATACCACCAAGATCAAGACCACCGCCGTTCGCAAGGGTGACCGCTATGTCATCAACGGCCAAAAGGTCTGGATCAGCCGGGTGCAGCATTCCGACCTGATGATCCTGCTCGCCCGCACCACGCCGCTGTCGGAGGTCAAGAAGAAATCCGAGGGCATGTCGATTTTCATCGTCGACATCAAGGAGGCGATGAAATCGGGCATGGAAGTGCGCCCGATCCTGAACATGGTCAATCACGAGACCAACGAACTGTTCTTCGACAACCTCGAAATCCCCGTGGAAAACCTGATCGGCGAGGAAGGCAAGGGCTTCAAGTATATCCTCACCGGCCTCAATGCAGAGCGGACGCTGATCGCGGCCGAGTGCATCGGAGACGGTTACTGGTTCACCGACAGGGTCGTGAAATATGTCAGCGAACGCAATGTCTTCGGTCGGCCCATCGGCCAGAACCAGGGCGTGCAGTTCCCGATCGCGGAGGCCTATATCGAGATAGAGGCCGCGAACCTCATGCGGTTCGATGCCTGCCGCCGCTATGACGCGCACGAGGATTGCGGCGCACAGGCCAACATGGCGAAGTATCTTGCCGCAAAGGCAAGCTGGGAGGCGGCGAATGCCTGTCTCCAGTTCCACGGGGGCTTCGGTTTCGCCTGCGAATACGACGTGGAGCGGAAGTTCCGTGAAACCCGTCTCTATCAGGTTGCACCGATCTCGACCAACCTCATCCTGTCCTATGTCGCCGAACACGTTCTCGGCCTGCCGCGGAGCTTCTGATGGTGTATCAGCCGCTGAAGGGCCTGACGGTCGTCGCCATCGAGCAGGCCGTCGCGGCTCCGTTCACCACCTCCCGGTTGGCGGATGCCGGAGCGGAAGTCATCAAGATCGAGCGGCCGGAAGGTGATTTCGCGCGCGGTTACGATGACGTGGCCAACGGGCAGTCGAGCTATTTCGTCTGGCTGAACCGGGGCAAGACCTCCGTCACGCTCGATCTGGCGAGCGATGAGGGCCGGGAGGAGCTGGCGCGGTTGCTGGACGGGGCCGACGTGCTCGTTCAGAACCTTAAGCGCGGGGCGCTCGAAAAGCTCGGCTTTTCCTTCGAGCGTCTGGCGCAGGAGTGGCCCCGGCTCATCACCTGCTCGATCACCGGGTATGGCGAGAACGGGCCGATGGCCGATCGGAAGGCCTATGATCTGCTGATACAGGCCGAGTCCGGTTTGTGCTCGATCACCGGCGGGCCTGAAGCCGCGGCTCGCGTCGGTATTTCCATCGTCGATATCGCGACGGGAGCCACCGCTCATGCCGCCATTCTCGAAGCCCTGATCGCGCGGGGGGTGACGGGCAGGGGGGCACAGATTTCTGTCTCCATGTTCGATGTGATGGCCGACTGGCTCACCGTCCCGCTGCTGAACCATGAGGGTGGCAAGTCGCCACGGCGGCTTGGCATGGCCCATCCGTCCATCGCGCCTTACAGCGTGTTCACCTGCAGTGACGGCAAGCCGATCCTGATCTCCGTGCAAAGCGACCGGGAGTGGCGCAAGCTGGCAGATGTATTTCTGGGGCGGCCCGAACTGGGCAGCGATCCGCGCTTCGCGACCAACGTGGCCCGGGTGCGTAACCGGCCGGAGACCGACAGCCTGGTCGCCGAAGGTTTCGCGCGCCGAACGGCGGAGGAGGCAAGCCTTGCACTTCTCAAGGCGGATGTCGCCTTCGCCTCGGTCAGCGACATGCAGCTGCTGTCACAACATCCGCATCTGCGGCGCATCACGGTGGAGACGCCCAACGGACCGGTCAGCTACCCCGCGCCGGCCGCCGTTATCTCCGGCGAGCAGCGCAGCTATGGGCCAGTGCCCGCTTTGAACCGGGTGGAGGTCAAGGCATGACCGTGGATATCGATTACTTGCGGGAGTGGATCGGGCGCGGTGAGCGGAAATCCGAGCGTGTCACGCAGGCGCTGGTGGAACGCTTTAACGCCACGCTGGATCTGGACGGCGATGCGAGGGACGGGGATGCCGCCCCCCTGCTCATCCATCTCTGCCTCGCGCCCCCTGCCGCTCCGACTGCCAGCCTGGGGGTGGACGGGCACCCCGCGCGGGGCGGTTTCCTGCCTCCCGTGCCGCTGCCGCGCCGGATGTGGGCCGGAGGAGCATTTGCTTTTCACGACGCGATCCGCGTGGGGAAGCAGGTAACGCGCATCTCCACCATCCGGGACGTGACCTTGAAAGAGGGGCGCACCGGGCCGCTTTGCTTCGTCACGGTGGACCACCGGATCGAGAGTGACGACAGGCTGGTGATCGAAGAACGGCAGGACATCGTCTATCGCAATGCGGACGCGCCGGGCGGCACCCCGAAACCGGTGGAACCGGCGGCGCGGGGGATGCATAGCACCCCGGTCACTCCCACGCCGCCGTTGTTGTTTCGTTATTCCGCGCTGACATTCAACGGCCACCGTATCCACTACGATCAGCCCTATGTGACCGGAGAGGAGGGCTATCCCGGTCTCGTGGTCCATGGGCCGCTTCAGGCGACGCAGCTTGTGCAGTTCGCCGCAAAACTGCGTGGCAGCAGTCCCGCCCGCTTCGACTTCCGCTCGCTGTCTCCGTTGTATGATACCGCCGATTACACGCTCAATGCAGAGACTGACGGCGACGGCCTGCGGCTCTGGACTGCCCGCGTCGATGGGCCGGTGGCGATGGAAGCACGTGCGACATGGTGACCGCCATTCGGGCGCCGTTGTTCGTGCCGGCAAACCGGCCCGAGCGTTTCGCCAAGGCCGCAGCTTCAGGCACTGACGCGGTGATCCTTGATCTGGAGGACGCGGTTGCCGCCGATGCGAAGGACACGGCCCGCGCCGCGCTGACCGCCGATTTCACGGATCTGCCGGTCATCGTGCGGATCAATGCCCTCGGAACGCCCTGGCATGAGGCGGATATCGCGGCGGTCGCAGCGCTTCGCCCGGCTGCGGTGATGCTGCCCAAGGCGGAGGAGGCGGGCACGGTGGCGGCCGTGGCGGCGCAGGTCGGTCTGCCCGTTATAGCTCTGGTGGAAACGGCGCGTGGGCTGGCTGCGGCACGATCCATCGCCGCGGCGGAAGGTGTCATGCGGCTTGCCTTCGGTTCGGTCGATTTCTGCGCCGATCTGGGATGCGCGCATCTGCGAGAGGTTCTGCTTCCTGCGCGGTTCGAACTGGTTCTTGCCTCGCGCCTTGCGGGGATCGCCGCCCCCCTCGACGGTGTGACGGTGCAACTGGATGACCTGTCCGTGAGCGGTGAAGACGCCGCCCATGCCCGCTCGCTCGGGATGACGGGCAAGCTTTGCATCCATCCGAAGCAGGTCGGGGTCATCCGCAACGCCTTTGCCCCCTCGGAAGCAGAGATCGACTGGGCGCGCCGGGTGATCGCGTCCGGCGATGGTGCGGTTTCCGTCGATGGCGCAATGGTGGATGAGCCCGTACGCCTTCGCGCCCGCGCCATTCTCGCAACGGCGGGCTGATACCCTTGGGGCTGACGCCCTTGAGAGCCGGTTCTCCGTCGCGGCGAGCCGTGCCGGAAAGTTTGCGTGGGTGCATGGGCGCGGCCACGTCTCCTGCAGATCGCGACTTGTGGAACGCAGCCACCCCTCCCGCTTCACATACGCAGGAGGGGTGTTAAAGTGACGCTCGATGCTCCGCCCAACCGGCTTGTTGATCTCATGGAAGCGCCAGCATTCCCAACGATGCCTAGGCAAGTACCTTCGACCGATGCCCGGATCAGCTATCCCTCCTTCCGACCGAATAGTGGCGGCGGGCGGTGCGCGGGTGTGGTTATCATCGCCGCATGGCAAGGATTTGCTCGGCCTGATAGCGGGATGACGACTATACGTGCGGTCGGATTAGCGCCTCTGGGAGCACGGTAGCGAGTGATGCAAGCAGCACCGCCCCGCAACAGATGACAGCGCCGTCCCCGCGATCACTCCAGCTTCGGATCCACCAGCTTCGGATTGACGCTCGCGGCGAGATGAAGAAACCTCTCCCATCTTGTTCCCCGCCTGGCCACTGGATCCGAAAGAAGCATGACACCCGCTCCCTCAAGGCAAGGAAAGCACCGTACCGGACGGGCCGCGTTTGCTGAGCCCATGAGGCAGTTCATCCTGCTCGCCGGCAGCGTGCTGCTTGCCGGGATGATCGGCACCGGCTTCTGGGTCAACGGGGAGGTCCGAAAGATCGTCACGCACAATGCCGGGGCCGTCACGGCGCTCTATGTCGATGCGATGATCACCCCGGCCGCGCAGGATCTCGAACTGCCGGGAGGGATTGGCGATGCCACCCGCACCCTGCTGGAGGAGATCGTGCGGCGCGGAGAGCTGAGCCGGCAGGTGTCGGCTTTCAAGCTCTGGAACACGGCGGGGGAGGTCGTGTACAGCACCCGGCCCGGGATGACCGGCCAGACCGGGAGAGACAATCCGCGGTTGAGAGCCGCCCTTGACGGTCAGGTTCACGCCGCGCTGCGCAGGGTGACCATGCCGCCGGAAGCCGAACCGCAGGATCTGATGGAGGTCTATAGCCCCGTCCATTCGACGACCACCGGTCAGGTCATCGGCGCGGCAGAATTCTATACCGGCAGCGAGACCTTGCGCGCGAACCTGTTTCGCAGCCAGTTGAACAGTTGGCTTGCCGTCGGGCTGGTGACGCTGGGAATGTTTGCGGCCCTCTACACCCTTTTTGCCCGCAGCGCGCGGACGATCAGGCAGCAGAAAGCGGCGCTTGACGACAAGATCTCCGAGCTTTCGGCTTCGCTCCACAACGATGCTCTGGCTCGGAAAGTGGAGCGGGCAAATCAGCGCGCCACGGAGATCAACGATCTCACGCTGAAGAGGCTGTCGGCAGATCTGCATGGCGGGCCCGCGCAACACCTCGCCTTCGCCGCGATGCGCCTCGACGGCGTCAAGGGACAGGAAGAGGTGGCAGAGGCGGTGGACGCTGGCCTGACCGAACTGCGCTTCATCTGTCGCGGCATGGTGTTGCCCGAACTTCGCAAGCTCGACGTTGCGGCGATTATCCGCCGCGCCGTCGCCGCGCATGAAGCCAGAGTGCGGCAGGGCGTCACGCTCCACATGCCGGATACGCTGGCGGCATTGCCGCTTCCGCTGCGCAACTGCATCCATCGTTTCGTGCAGGAAACCCTCAACAATAGCGCCCGCCACGCGCCGCGGGTTGATCTGGCGGTGCGTGTCCGCTCCACGGATGGCGGCATCGGTATCGAGGTTACCGACACCGGTCCCGGCTTCGATCCGGGCGCCGAAACCGCGGGGCTGGGGCTGGCCGGACTGCGGGAACGAGCGCTCAGCCTGCGCGGAACATTCAGCTTGCGCAGCGGCGAGGGGGCAGGCACATCCGTTGCCATGTGGTTGCCCGCATGCGCCGAAAGCAAAGCTCCATGACACGCATCCTGATCGTTGACGACCACCCGATCTTCCGACGCGGCTTGGCCCTGTCCCTCGCCGAGGCGGGAGATCTCGTGGTTTGCGGAGAGGGGGCCACGGCGGAGGAGGCTGTTTCCCTTGCCCGGAGCCTGCGGCCCGATGTGGTTCTGCTCGATCTTTCGCTGCCGGGGGGCGGATTGTCGGCGCTGCCTGCGCTGCGCCTTCTTACCGGGGTGGCCGTCGCGGTGCTGACCGCCTCGGAGGACAGTGACGATCTGACCAACGCTTTGTCGGCGGGGGCGGCGGGATATATCGTCAAGGGCGTGGGAGGCCGCACATTGATCGACGCGGTGCGCACCATTGCCCGGGGGGAGGGTTACGTTACTCCGACGGTCGCCGCCCGTGTCATCTCCGAGATGGGGCGCGACGCAAGGATGAGCCTCCCCGCCTGCAACGATCAGCAGGCGGGACTTCGTGCGCGTCTGCTGGACCAGCTCACCCCGAGGGAGTCCGCGGTGCTGAGGCTAGTGGCCGAGGGACGGTCCAACAAGGAAATTGCCCGCCTTACGGAAGTGCATGAAAAAACGGTCAAAAATCACATGACCCGCATTCTCTACAAGCTGAACGCCCGCAACAGGACAGAGGCCGCAATGCTGCTGCGTGGTGAACGGGGCGGGGTCGGGACACCGGACTAAAGTCCCGGAAGGTCCGGCATTGGTCCCGGGCCAATTTCGATGAGTTTTTTTGTCGGCTATGCATTCCGCGACAGGCCGTGGGCCCGCGGAAAGGGAAATCCTCCGCCCATGGTGTCGCCTTCAGCCAGACCCGCGCGATGCGAAGGGGCCAGCAAACGAGCATGCAGTCGGCAGGCCAACCGGTAATCGTCGGGGCGCCACCACCACCGGGCCCGCAACTGCCGGGCCGATTACGAGGATATACCGATGAAGACCACACTCCTCTGCGGCATTGCGTTTGCATTCGCGGGTTCGATGGCCTCTGCCGACTCGCTTGTGATCTATTCCGGTCGTGGCGAGGCCCTGGTCGCCCCGCTCATCGCTTAGTTCGAGGCCGAAACCGGCATTGATGCCGAGGTCCGCTACGGCTCCACCTCCGAGAGGGCGACGCTGTTGATGGAGGAGGGCACGCGCACCGGCCGACGTGTTCTGGGCGCAGGATGCCGGGGCCCTTGGCGCGCTTTCATCGCAGTTCGCCGACCTCTCCCCCGCCGTCAGTGAAACGGTGCTGGAGGTATTCCGCGATCCGTCGAACAAATAGGTAGCAACATCCGGGCGGACCCGCGTTCTGGTCTATTCTCCCGAGCGTGTGCGGGAGGCCGACCTGCCCCGCGCAATCACCGATCTGACGGATGCGAAATACAAGGGCCGCGTTGCCTGGGCGCCGACCAACGGTTCGTTTCAGGCCTTCGTGACCGCCTTCCGCCTGACCCATGGCGATGAGGCTGCAAAGGCCTGGCTGGAGGGTATGAAGGCCAACGAAACCAAGGTCTTCAAGAACAACGGCACCCAGATCGAGGGCATCGCCAATGGCGAGGTGGATTTCGGACTGGTGAACAACTACTACTTGGGTCGCTACACAGCGAAAGACGACACGTTCCCGGTGGACCAGACCCATTTCGGCGCGGGTGACATCGGCAATCTGGTGCTGGTCGCAGGGGCCGGTGTGACAGAGGCCTCCGACAACAAGGACGCCGCGCAGAAGTTCGTGGATTTCCTCCTGTCGCCCGCCGCGCAGCAGTTCCTCACCCTTCAGGGCAACGAATACCCGGTGCGGCAGGGCATCATCCCGCAGGCGACCCTCGAACCGCTTGCCACGGTGGAGGAAATCAGCCCCAAGGTTGACGTGAACAAGCTCGGCGATCTTGAGGGGACGCTGACGCTGCTGCGTGACGTGGGTCTGCTCTGAGCCTGAGTCCGACGGTGAGAGTGACAACGGCGGGGCAGAAGCCCCGCCCTCCGCTTGTTGTGGTGCTGCCCGTTCTGCTGGTGCTGGGGGGAACATGCCTGCCGGTGATCTATCTGCTGATGCGCGCCTTTGCCGCAGAGCCTGAACAGATCGCCCAGATCGTGCTGCGGGAGAGGAACCTGCTGCTCCTCGTGAACACGTTGAAGCTAGTGGCGCTGGTTCTGGGGCTGGGCACGCTGATCGCTTTGCCGATGGCCTGGCTGGTGACGCGCAGCGATCTTGGCCACAGGCGGCTCGTGTCCTTTCTGATGGTGCTGCCGCTGGCGGTGCCTGGCTACGTCATGGCCTACGCGATCATCGGCCTGTCCGGGTATTACGGGTTCCTGAAGCACTGGTTCGGCCTGTCGCTGCCGCCGCTGCGGGGGCTGTGGGGCGCGGGACTGGCGCTGACGCTCTACACGTTTCCCTATATCTTCCTGAATCTGCGGGCAGCGTTTCTCGGCATGGACCCGGCGCTGGAGGAAACCGCCCGCAGCCTTGGCCGGTCGCGGATAGCCGTCTTTCGCCAGGTCGTTCTGCCCCAGCTATGGCCCGCGCTCGTTTCGGGCTGGCTGGTCGTCGGGCTTTATGTGATCGGCGATTTCGGAGCCGTCGCTCTGATGCGGTATGAGGTTTTCAGCTACGCGATCTATACCCAGTACAGCGGCGCCTTCGACCGCACCTATGCGGCGTGGCTGGCGTTGATCCTGCTGGCGGTGACGGTGGCTGCGCTGTTCGCGCAAGGGCGGCTGACCCGCAATCGCCGTTTTGCCGCAACGGCCAGCGGGGCGCGGCGGCTTGTGCAGCCCATCGCGCTCGGGGCATGGCGCTGGCCCGCGCGTCTGTGCGTCTGCGGCGTGGCGCTGGCCGCGCTCGGCCTGCCGCTGATGGTGCTTCTGCACTGGATGCGGCTCGGCCTGCCGTCGCTGAACGCGGCTGATCTGGGGGCGGCGATGACCGCGACGGTGCTGATCGCCGGGCCCGCCGCACTGGTCGCCATGGCGCTGGCCTTACCGGTCGTCCTGCTCGACTTGCGCTGGCCCGGGCCACTCTCCCGCCTGGCGGAGCGGCTGGCGTGGTTGGGCTATGCAACGCCCGCCCTTGCACTGGCGCTCTCGCTCGCATTCCTGACGTTGCAGGTGGCCCCGGTACTCTATCAGACCCATGCGCTGCTGATCTTTGCCTATGTCATCAGCTTCATCGCACTGGCGTTTGGGCCGATCCGGCTGGCGCTGATGCAGATCGGCCCGCATCAGGAAGAGGCGGCCCGTGCGCTTGGCGCTTCTCCTCTGCGCGCGTTTGCCAGCGTGGTGATGCCCCGCCTGCGACGCCCGATGATCGCTGCAGGCATCCTTGTTTTCGTCATGGTGGTGAAAGACCTGCCCATCGCGTGGATGCTTGCCCCCACCGGCACGCGGACCCTCGCCACCACGATCTTCGCCCGCACCGGAGAGGGGATGATGGCGGAAGCCGCGCCGTTCGCGCTGGTCCTGATCCTCTTTTCGGCGGTATTCGTCGGGCTGATCCTGAAGTACGAGGGCGGCGGAAGGGGAGCGCGAAAGTGACGGAAGCTCTGCTGCAACTCGAAGGCATCGAAAAACGCTTTGGCGCCACCACGGCCGTGACGGACATCTCGCTCACGGTGGCTGCGGGTGAAATCCTTGCCCTGATCGGCCCTTCGGGTTGCGGCAAGACAACGACGCTGCGAATGATCGCGGGGTTCGAGACGCCGGATGCCGGGCGTATCATGCTCTCCGGTCGCGATGTCACCACCCTGCCGCCGGAACGGCGGAAGGTCGGGATCGTGTTTCAGGATTATGCGCTCTTTCCCCACATGACCGTGGCGGAGAACATCCTTTTCGGATGCAGAGACCCCGCTGCGCTGCCCCGGCTCCTCGCCATGGTCGGGCTGAGCGGGCTGGAGCACCGGTTCCCGGACCAGCTTTCCGGCGGACAGCAGCAGCGGGTGGCGCTTGCCAGGACGCTGGCCTTTCAGCCGCGTCTGATCCTGCTCGACGAGCCGTTCTCGAACCTCGATACCGACCTGCGCACGGCTGCCAGACAGGAAATCCGCCGTCTGCTGAAGGCAAGCGGCTGCGGGATCATCATCGTTACCCACGATCAGGACGAGGCGCTCGGCTTTGCCGACCGTGTTGCCGTGCTGCGCCATGGCCGACTGCTTCAGTGCGGGCCGGTGCACGAGGTATACGAGCGTCCCGCGGATGTCTTCGTCGCGCGCGCCCTTGGCCGCACGAACCTGATCCCTGGGCTGCGCGACACCGCCGGTCATTGGGCGGAAACCGCCATCGGGCGTATTCCCGTGCCCGATGCGCGGGCGGGAGAAATCGTGTTTTCCGTGCGACCGCAGGACATTCTGCTCAGCCCCGTCAAGGGCGATCAGGCTGGCAATGGGCAGGTGGTTGCATCGGAGTATCGCGGGCGCTTCACGATCTGCACGGTGGATTGCGCAGGCCTGCTGGTGGAGGCTGAAAGCCGCACGCCTTTCCGGGATGGTGCGAATGTCCACGTCGGTTTGCGGCCCGATGTTACCCCTGCGCCGGTGAGCCCGCTCCCCGAACAGCCCGGAACGGGGCCAGCGTTTCCAGACCCTCCGCTCTGATCGGCGCGATGCAGTCCGGCGGCGGGGCGTATCGCAACCGTCACATATTCTTCGAGAGCAGCACCCATACGGCAGGACGAGGGGGCGGCTAAGAAGCGTGTCGCTGGATATGGGGTGAGCTGGCACCCACAATGGACAGCGAAAGGCGGCACACAGTGGAAGCGCGCCCGCCCGGCCTCACTCTGCCGGTTCGAAGCGGAAGGGTTTTGCGGGCGTGAACTTGCCGGATACCTCCCCGGACTGAAGGGCGACCATATCGACGCCCAGATCCAGCCAGCGCACCCCGCTGTTCGCGGCAAAATCAAGACGTTTCAGATCGACCCAGAAGACATTGGGCGAGATCGCGGATTCCACATAGAACAGCCGATCCTTCTGATCCGCCACCACCCGCCACCGCGTGGTCGAGAGGTTTGGCGCTTCTGGGGTAGTGATGCCGTACGGCACAGAGGTATTGCGGATCACGCTGAAGGCCGCCGCAGCCGCCTCGCGCGGGTCGTCGGATTGTACGACCATGTCGATATAGGTTCCGGCCCGCACGAAACGGTCGGAAGCGCGGGTGGTGCCCGGCAGCATCTCCCGCGGATTGACGCCCCGCCAGTAGGCGGCCACTGCCAGCTGCTCGGGATAGGGCGGATCGTTGGTCATCACCCTGTATTCTGGGCCATGATGGATGATCAACTCGCCATCGATCCATTCGAGGATGGCGCTGTCGCCGCTCGCATCGGACAAGGACAGATGCACCGTCGTCAGCCGCCCCGGCTGTACCGGCACATCCCGCGTCACGACATGGAAGGGCCGCGCCTTCAGGTCCGCCACGGCCTCCGCCACGGTGGCATAATTGTCCAGGAAATACTGCGCCCAAACCGACAGCGACATCTGGGGTGTGCTGCCGTCGTCTTCGGGATAATCCGAGCTTTCCAGCCACAGCATGTTCGCGACCAGCCCGGTCTCGTTCATGCCGTCGACGGTGGCGATGTCATAGCCCGATACGATCAGGCTGCCGTATTTCGATGTCCACTCCAGCGAGCGCGGCCCGGCCTCGCCCGTGCGGGTCATGCCGCGCGGAAAGACCCACAGGTTGGAGAGCATCGGCAGGCTCCAGTCCATCGACCGCGCCGTCAACACCCGGCCTTCCGGCCCATGATAGACCACACGGGTGCAGGCCTCGGCGACAGGAACGGCGGTGAGCGCGGCAATGGCTCCCGTGGCGAGAAGCAGGCGCAGCATGGGTTTTCCTCTTTTCAGAACTGTCGGACGACGCCGCATTGTCTGGTCACCGTAGCATCGAAATCTGCGCCGCCATCGCGATAATCCGCAGGGAGCCGCAGAGCACTTCTGAAAACCGTTGCCATCCCTGCGGCACAATGATGGGCGCGGCGCCCTCCGAAAAGAGGAATCGAACTTCCTGATCAACACGCGTGATGGAGATGGAGTGGTCGTGGCGCTCACGTGGAAACCGGCCTGACGGCAAGACATCGGCGACCGACGCTCATTATCGGCGCCGAAACGGAGAGCGACGGTGCGACGCCCCTGGGCGGTTGGCAGAGGGGACGCGCTCGTGGTCGGCATCCGTGGAAACATGGCTGCCTGTCCAATCTCCGTGTAGACGCCCGAGGCGCTCTCGAAGGTTCGGGTGCCCCCTCACGTCATACGGTTGCAGGTGATCCCCGCGGATCGCTTTGCTTACCTGCGGAGTAAGCGCGATGGAGATGTCGAGCGCGATCCGCAGGACCTTAGCAGGCTGCTGAAAAAGTTCTGAACTGTCATGCGTATGTACCGGAAATCGGCCCGGAAACGCCCGGAAGATTTCCGGCTGGATTTCGTCAGATAGTGAACGATTTCCGCTCCAACACAGGCCAAAAAGCCTTTTTCAGCAGCCTGCTAGATGTGCTGGGCGCGGCCATGGTACATGATAGCTGTGCGGGTTAGCAAACCGCAGAACGTCCAGCGATCAGAATTCGCAAGCGGTTCTGGTCTGCCTCTCTCGGATCCGAGGCGGCGACCAGTATTTGCGGCGACCGGAGCTGCATCGGCTGGATATCCAGGCCGTCGCGGCCTCCGCGCGAAAAAGCAGCCGCAGTGGAGCCGACCGGGCTGCTGTTGAGGAGCTGCGTGAGGGGCGGCGGCTCCATCGGGTCCGCGTTGCCGAACGCCACGTTACTTGCGTATTTCGACCGGTCAGCAGGAGGGTCCTGTCCCGCAAAGGGCTGATGATCGTGGACGGCGAGGATCGTGCCTGTCGCGGCTGTCCTGTGCTCGTTGTCTCGCGCGAGCGCACAGGCGAGACGGCATACGGTTCCACGGAGCATGGGCAGGAGAAGAGGATGCCGGCCCGTTCAGGACCAGCGTCCTTGCGCGTCCTTTTTCAGCAGCGGCGTGGTGAAGCAGCCGCGTACGCGGGCGTTCCACCCCTCCGCCCCGGCCGGATCGCGCCAGCGGTCTGACTGAAGCATCGCAGCGCCGATCACGACCGGTCGAACGCCGAGCGTCTCCAGCAGCGACAGCCCGGCGCGGATGGACCGGCCGCTCGATATCACGTCGTCAATCAGCGCCACGCGGCGGTTCACCAGCAGTGGCAGCATGCGCGGGTCCATGTAGAGCCGCTTCACCTGATCGGGCGTCGTCACGGAGGAAAGCGGCACGGACATCGTCTCCTCATACCAGAACTTGCGCGAGGTGCCGAGCGGCACGTAGCGGCTGTGGCCCAGCTTCCGCGCCACCTCCGCGGCGAGTGTCAGCCCCAGCGTAGGCAAGCCGATCACCACATCCGGCTCGAATTCCGCCACGCGCGCGGCCAGATCGGTGGCGAGCGCGTCCAGCACGGCGAAGCTTGCCTGATTGACGATCAGCGAGGCCAGCCCGTGCCGCCCGTTGGGCAGCGGCCTTATCGGCAGGCGCAGGCGCCGTCCGTCCGCCAGCGTAGCGGTGTAGAACCCATCGTGGTGCAGGGGCGCGGCGGGCCCGGGCGGCAGTATCTCCTGCCAGAAGTCATGAGGTTCCATCGTCATTCCGCCGCAAGCTCGCGTTCCACCAGCCGCGTCCAGAACCGCACGCCGGGACCGATTGCCGCATCATTGAAGTCATAGCCGCCGTTGTGATGGATGGCTCCCTCCACGGCCGGGCCGTTGCCCAGCCAGACGTAGCAACCGGGTCTGCCTTGCGCGAGCGCGGCGAAATCGTCCCCGGCGGTGGAGGGCGGAAACGCGGTACGGACCTTCCCGAAGACATCCCGCGCCGCGCCGAGAGCGCGGGATGTC
This sequence comes from Haematobacter genomosp. 1, assembly GCF_002196855.1. GTDB lineage: Bacteria > Pseudomonadota > Alphaproteobacteria > Rhodobacterales > Rhodobacteraceae > Haematobacter. The sequence goes on from NZ_NIPW01000008.1 coordinate 169,189, forward strand.
GCGTCGGGGTGGTTCACCACGGGCGGGATGCGTCGGATGTAGCGGTAGTCGGCGGTGAGGCTGAACGTCATGGCCGTGCCTTCCGCCAGCCGCCCAATTTCCGCTTCCAGTTGATCGCGCACCTCGGCGGAATAAGCCCGCGCCGTGCCGCCGATCTCCACCGTTTCGGGGATCACGTTCAGCACGTCCGCCTGCCCCGCCTGCACCGAGCAGGCGCTGACCACCGCCGGTTGCAGCGGATCGACCACCCGTCCCACGATGGTCTGCAAGGCGGTGAGGAAGCTGCCCGTCGCCGTCACGGGGTCGCGGCCCAGATGCGGCTTCGCCCCGTGAGTGCCGATCCCGCGGAAGGTCACGCGCCAGCTGTCGGAGGAGGCGAGCTGCGGCCCCTCCACCACCGCGATCTCATCGGGGTCGAGACCAGGCATGTTGTGAAGCCCGTAAACCGCGTCGCAGGGGAAGATGTCGAAAAGCCCGTCCGACACCATGCGATCCGCACCCCCGCGACCCTCCTCCGCAGGCTGGAAAATGAAATGCACGGTCCCGGAGAAATCCCTCCGCCGCGCCAGCTCCCGCGCCGCGCCGATCAGCAGCGTGGTATGCCCGTCATGGCCGCAGGCATGCATCTTGCCGGGCGCGGTGGATTTGTGGGGCCGATCCACCAGCTCCGGCATGGCCAGCGCATCCATATCCGCCCGCAGCCCTATACGGCGTGTCCCGTTGCCGATCTGGAGCGTGCCGACGACCCCGGTGCCGCCAAGGCCGCGATGCACGGCGATCCCCGCCTCCTCCAGAAGCGTTGCGACGATATCTGAGGTGCGGTGCTCTTCGAAACCCAGTTCCGGGTGGGCGTGCAGATCGCGGCGGAGAGCCGTCAGAAAGGGGAGGTCGGCGTCTATCGTGTCGCTCATGGTCATGTCCCGGAAAGGATGTCGAGGATGGGCGACGACAGAACGCCCCCGCGCGAGATGTCGGCAATGCCGAGATCGGTCTGATGCGGGCCGAGGTTGCAGGCAAGCGTCGCGCCGAAGCAGGCCTTGAAGATCAGGTAGGGGGGCTGCCAGTCCACAAAGCGATCCATCGCCTCGCGAAGCGCCGCGAAATCGGCCGCGACCTCTGCCAGGCCCGAGGGCGATACCAGACCCGAGACCGGGAGGGGCAGAAGCGCCAGGACCTCTCCTCCCGCCGCCGCCGCCATCCCCCCTCCCGCCGCGATGACGGCATTCGCCGCGACAGCCATATCCTCCGGGTTGCCGCCGAAAACTGTGAGGTTGTGGCTGTCATGGGAGACGGTGGTGGCGAAGGCTCCCCTCCACGCGCCCCATTCCCGCAGGAAGCCGACCCGCGGCCTGGGGTCGGCAAGGCCGTGACGATGCGCAACGGCGATGAGCGTCGCTCCCTCCGGCGGCACGACGACACCCTCCGCCACGGCAGTTTCCGCCTCTCCCCAACGGGTGAAGCGCGGTCTGTCGATGGTGGCGACGCGGACACGGTCGCCGGCGGCGCGGATGCGGAAATCATCAGCCCTCAGCGGGGAAAGCCGGATGGAATGCAGAAAATTCCCCGCTTCGGCCTCGACCGAAGGGCGCAGGACTGCGCCCTCACGCGCCACGATCCTGCCATTCGCCACGATGTGGCGCGCAACGAATGCCTTCAGATCGTCGAAGATGACGATGTCGGCCCGGCGACCGGCTGCAATCACTCCCAGATCGTCCCGCCCGATCTTCCGCGCGCCATTCAGCGTTGCCGCCTGCAGCGCCCATTCCGGCGGCAGGCCATAGCCGACAAGCCGGCGCACTACATCCGTCAGCCCGCCGCCGTGCAGGAGATCATCGGGAAAGACATCATCGGTGCAGAGCGACAGGGTCTGGGGCAGATGTCCAAGCCGGTTCAATTCCGCCACGAATTCGGGCAGCAGATGATCATGCGAGCCGCGGAGTTCGATGAACAACCCGGCCCGCAGCTTCTCCATCAGGTCGGAGCCGGAGGTCAGCTCATGGTCCGAGCCGACGCCTGCCGCCATGAACGCCTGCAACGCCGCCCCGGTCAGCCCGCGGGCGTGACCGCAGACCGGCTTTCCGGCAGCGAGCCCGGCCTGCACGATGCCGCTCATCCGCGGCTCACCGGCGATGACGTCGCGCATGTTCATCACTTCGGCCACGCCGCCGATTTCCGGGCGGGCGAGCAGCCGGGAGACCGTTGCCGCATCGAAATCGGCGCCAGCGCGCTCCTGCCCCGGCGCGGAGGGCACGCAGGAGGGCGCAAGCACCACGAATCGCAGCGGCAGATCCTCCGTCGCCCGGATCGCGTAATCGACCCCCGGGATGCCGTGCACATTGGCGAATTCATGCGGGTCCCAGACAACGGTCGTCACACCGTGGGCAAGTACCGCATCGCAATAGGTTGCAGGCGTCACCATCGAGCTTTCGACATGCATATGCGTGTCGATGAGGCCGGGAGAAAGGAAAGCTCCCGCCACATCCAGAACCTCTCGCCCGTCGCTGCGGGTGCCCGGCGCATGGACGGAAGCGATCAACGGGCCGACGATGCCGATATCCGCGGGCCGGTGCTCCCCGGTCACCATGTCGATGAGGGTGCCGCCCCGGATCAGCAGGTCGAAGGGTTGATCACCCCGCGCCGCGGCGGTGGCACGAAGGCGGAGGCGTCCCTCGGCAAGGTCCAGTGGCTGTCTCATTTTCCGGCCTCCCAATGCAGCGCGGCGAGCACGGCTTCACGAACCTGCGCCCTGTCACAGTCGGCGGCGAAGCGGGCGTTGAAGATGGCGTGGCTGGCCCGCGTCTCCACCACGGTGCGCCCCCGCGTCAGGTGACCGCCGCATTCGACGTCGATCCGCGCGGGCTCGAATGTTATCAGATCGGGCCGGGCGAAGACGACTGCCGCCGCCGGATCGTAAAGCGCCATGGCAGGACGCGCCCGCGACAGGGCGATATCGACGAAGCCGCCAAAAAGGTCGGCAAGAAGTTCTGCGTTGATGCCCTGCGCCCTCCGCAGAGCCTCCACATCCTGTGGCGTGGCGAGGATCCTGAGGCAGAAATCCAGATCGACCATGGTCAGCGGCAAACCCTGGGCGAGCACGATGGCGGCGGCCTCCGGGTCTGCAAAGGCGTTGAACTCCGCCGAGGCGGTATGATTGCCGCGGGTAAGGCCGCCCCCCATCCACACGAGATCATCTATGCGGGAAGCAAGGTCCGGCCGCGCCAGCGCCAGAGCCGCCAGATTGCCCAACGGCCCCAGGGCGAGAATGCGATGCGGCCCGTCCTCTTCCAGCCAGCGGCATAACGCGGCAAAGGCATTGCTCACCGGCAGTGGTTCCGCCTCTGGAAGGGTGCGGCCCCGCGTCGGGATGCCGGTCTCGCCAAGGATCGTCTGGGCCGTCTCCAGCCGCCCCATGACGGGCAGGGCACCCCCCATATGGATGGGAAACCGCCAGCCGAAGGCCGCGGCCGCCCCGGCGGCGTTTCGGCACACCTGCGCCAGCGGCGCATTGCCGAAGGTGAGCGACACGCCGTCGATCGCAAGGCCCGCATTCTGCACGACCAGAACGGCCGCGATATCGTCAAAGCCCATGTCGGTGTCGATCCAGACGCCCATGATGCTATCCGAAACGATGGAGGGGGGCGGCGGCGTCCAGCGGCAGATCGAAGCGCACCGCATCGCCTAGCTGATGCGCCGGTTTGCCTGCATCGACCTCCGTCTTGATCGGGCCGAGCGGGGTGTCCAGCACATATTCACGGGTGCTGCCGGCGAATGACGTGCCGCGCACCGTGCCCGAGTAGGGACCAGCGCCGAGCGGTACCGCATCGGGACGCCATGCGAGGCCTGCTGCACCCGCCGCATCGGCAGACAGGGAAATGTCGCCGCCTTGCGTGATCATCCTGCCGTCCTTCACCGCGAAGATATTCTCGAACCCGACGAAATCCGCAACGAAGCTGGAGGCAGGGCGGTTGTAGATATCCTCGGGCGTACCGATCTGCTCGATGGCGCCGTCGCGCATGACGACGATCCGGTCGGCCAGCGCCAGGGCCTCCACCTGATCATGTGTGACGAAGATCATCGTCACGCCGCTCTCCTTTTGCATGCGCTGCAATTCGTTGCGCATTTCCAGCCGGAGACGGGCGTCGAGGTTGGACAGCGGCTCATCCAGCATCAACACCTTCGGCTCCATCACCATGGAGCGGGCAAGAGCCACGCGCTGCTGCTGGCCGCCGGAGAGTTCGGGCGTCTTCCGGCTCGCGAATTTCGCGAGGCCGACGGACTTGATCGCACCGGTGACGCGCGCGTCAAGTTCGGTCCCCGAAACGCCCTTCAGGCGCAGACCGAAGGCCACGTTCTCATACACCGTGAGATGGGGGAACAAGGCGTAGGATTGAAAGACCAGCCCGACTTCCCGCTTGTTGGCAGGGGTATGGGTGATATCGCGCTCATCGAGCCGGATCTGTCCCGATTTTACCGGCATCAGACCGGCAATGGCGCGCATCGTGGTGGTCTTGCCGCAGCCCGAGGGGCCCAGCAGAGCGATCAGCTCCCCCCGCCGGATGTGGAGGTCCAGGCCGCTGACGGCAGGGGTCTTGCCATAGGCCAGCGTGAGCTTGTCGAGAACAAGAAAGGACGCATCAGACATAGCGCGAGAACCCCAGGAAACGTTCGGCTGCGAAAACGATGCCGATGGACAGGAAGGCGAGAAGAGAGGACAGGGCCGCGATGGAGGGATCGAACACGATCTCCATATACCCCAGCATATCCACCGGCAGCGTGCGGACCCCCGGCCCGGAGAGGAACAGCGACACCGGCACCTGATTGAAGCTGGTGACGAAGCCCAGAATGAAGGCGGACAGGATGCCGCCGCGGATATTGGGCAGAACGACACGGAAGAAGGCCCCGATCCGCGATGACCCGAGCAGGACAGCCGCTTCCTCCATGTCGGAACGTAGGTTCGCAAGGCTGGCAGACACGACGCGCACCGCATAGGGCAGCACCAGTGCGGTGTGGGCCACGAACAGCGCCAGCGTGATCGGAATGCCGACAGGGATCACGAAATAGCGCAGCAGCGCCAGACCGACGATGATGCCGGGCACGATGATCGGCAGGGAAACCATGAACCGCACCGTCTCCGCCCCCGGCAGCCGATAGCGTGACATCGCATAGGCCGCCGGAATACCGAGGAGCAGCGCCACAAGCGTGCCGCCGATAGCAAGGAACATCGACGTGGCGAAGCTTTGCCGGAAGCTCTCCACCGTAAAGACCTTGGCGATCCACTTGAGCGAAAATCCCTGAGGCGGGAACGCCAGCGTGTCGCCCGCCGAAAAGGACGCCGCGACGATGATGAAGAATGGCCCGATCAGGAAGATCATGACCAGCAGGAGGATCAGCGGTGCAAGCGCCTTGCGGATCATTTGCCACTCCTTGCCGAGGCGATGCGGCGCAGTAGGATGTTGGCGGCGAAACTCATCACGATCAGGATGAAGGCGATGACGCTGGCCGCGACGAAGTTGTTGGCGACCGTGACCTGCTGGTAGAGCAGCGTCTCCAGCATCAGCACCTTGGAGCCGCCAAGGATCGCGGGCGTGATATAGGCGGTAAGGGAGCCGGTGAAGACCAGCGTGCCCCCGATGATCAACCCCTCCCGCGTCAGCGGCAGGATGACCTTCCAGAACACCTGAAACCAGCTGGCCCCGAGAACCCGGGCAGCAGGAACGACATCGCGGGGCAGGTTCTCCAGCGCGCTGATGAGCGAGATGATCATCAGGGGCAGAAACAGTTGCAGAAGCCCGATGAACACCGCCGTCTCCGTGAACAGGAACCGCACCGGCTCATCCGTCAGGCCGAACAGCTGCAGTGCCTGATTGACGATACCGGTGCGGCCCAGAATGACGATCCAGGCATAGGTGCGCGCGACGGGCGAAATCATCAGCGGCAGGATGACAAGCCCGATCATCCGCCCCTTGGCCCCCGGAGGCAGCGACACGATGGCATAGGCGGTAACGTAACCGATCACTGCCGCCACAGCGGTCACGGTCAGCCCGAGCCGCAGGGTGCGCAGGAAGATCGTCCTGTTCAGGGGCTGCGAAAAGAAATCCACATAGGCCGAGAGCGTCCACTGGCCGGAGGAGCGGAAGCCTTCGGACAGCAGGAGCGCGACCGGGATCAGAAAGACAATGGCTGCGAAGAGCGCTGCCGGAAGGGCAAGCGCCAGCGCTTCTGCCCGGTTCTGGAACATGGGGATGAGCCTTTGCTACGGGGAGGATCGGCCGGGAGAAGGGGGCCTCCTCCCGGTCTGCTGACGGTCCCTGGCGGTTATTGTCCGACCTTGGCGTTCCAGTCGGCGAGCCAGCCGTCACGATTGTCGAGCGAGATGGAGGAGGGGATCAGCTTCAGGTTCTTCACCGTCTCCTCACCATAGGTGATGTTCTGGGCCACCTCGTCAGAAACGCGGACTTCGGCATTCGCGGGGCTGTCCACCAGCTTCTCCGCCAGTTTCTTCTGCACCTCGGTCGAGAGCCAGAAATCCATGAATTCCAGCGCCAGATCCCGGTTCTGGGAGCCCTTGGTCACCACCATGACATTCATGCCACCCGTCTGCCCTTCCTTGGGCGTCGCCCAGGCAAGCGGCAGGTCCAGCTTGGCGAAGGGCGCCCAGGAGAAGCGGCCGATAGGGGCCGCCCAGATTTCCTCCTGCTGCATGAGCTGCACGAGCTGCGAGGATTTGACGTAGAAGGTCACGATCTCGTCCCGCTTGGTGCCCACCGCTTCGATCGGACCCTGCAGATCCGGCGTGTCCTGTCCGAGCGCGATTCCCAGCATGTAGAGCGCGGGCGGCCCCTGATTGGTGGTGACGTTCGGGAAGGCCATGTGGGAGACCACGTCATCCTTGAGCAGGTCGGCCCAGGATTCGATCTTCATCTTGTCGGTCCGATACACGATGGATGTCGCGTAGAAGGTGTAGCCCACGCTCATCCCGTCGCCATTCGGATCCTTGGCGATGTCGTAGAGCTTGTCGTAGTTGGTGAGCTTTGCCGTATCTATCGTGTCGGTCAGGCCCGCGCGGCTGGCCTGCAGCGCATCGGCCATGGAGACCACCGCCATGTCGATCACCGGCCTCGCCTTGTTGGCCTCCATCTTGGCCAGACGCTCGACGCTGTTGCCGGTCTCTACGACGAGCTTGCACCCGCATCGGGCCTCGAACGGATCATAGACCAGTTCCTTGAATTCATCCTGCGCGAAGGCATAGACGGAAATCGTCAGCGTCTTCTCCTGCGCCTGAGCGCCGGAAAGGCTGAGGGCAAGGGCTGTGGCAGAAGCCAGGGCGGTCCGCAGTTTCATTAATGTCTCCCTCCATGTTGGGCGGTTCTTCTGTCGGCGGTGCTTGGCGGGGCCGCGGTCTGGCGCACGACAAGTGTCATGGGCACCCGCTCCAAGGCAGGTGAGGCCAGCTTGACGGAGCCGGAGGAGAGCGGCCCCTCCGGGGTGGCGAGGTTGTGCTCTATCGCATCGGTGAGGGCCATGATCGCCCGCTCGGCGATCAGCGGCAGGTCCATCCGTACCGTCGTCAGCGCCGGCCGGACGACGGAGGACCACAGAAGATCATCGAACCCGGACACGCTGGCTTGATCGGGCACCCCGATACCCGCGCCCAGCAGTTCGGTGAGCGCGCGGATGGCCAGCAGGTCGGATACCGTGGCGAAGGCAGTGAAACCTTGGGCGAACTTATCTGCCAGCCGCAGGGGCTGGCCGGGGCCGGATTGCCGCTCGATCCGCTCCGCCCACATGACCTCGACCACATCGGGATGACAGGATCGCATGCCGCCCACCCTGTCGTTCTGCACGTTCGAGGTTGGATCGTTTCCGAGAATCAGCACCTTGCGATGACCGAGCGACAGCAGATGCGACATGATCAGCCGCCCGCCCTGCCAATGGTCGGCGGAAACCGTGTTCCCCGGCGTGGAGGGGCTGTCGATCACGGCGACAGGGCTGCCGATATCCGCAATCCGGCTGCCCCGCCGCGGCACGACGACGATCCCGTCCACGCCCCGTTCCAGCAGGCGCGCGATGGCCTCAGTCTGCATGGTGACGTCATCGCGGGCATCCGCGATCAGAACGGCGTAGCCGACATTCGCCGCGGCCTGCTCTATGGCGCGGGCGATCTGCGGGAACAGCGGATTGGAAATGTCCGGCAGCACGAGGCCGATGACATGGGACCGACCCGTCCTCAACGCCCGTGCCGCCCGCGCAGGCACATAGCCCATCTCGGCGGCGGTCGCCCTGATCCGCTCCGCCACTTCCGGCGAGACGCGCCCCTTGCCCGAGAGGGCATTCGACACCGTTGCGACCGATACATTCAGGCGCGCGGCGATCTGGCTGAGGTTGGGACGTATGCGGGTGCTGGTCACCGGCGCTGCCATGGACTGATTAAACGATTAAGCACGCCTAGACGAAACAGTTCCCCCTGTCGACCGTTTTTGATGCCGGCGTGCGCTAAAAGTAACATGGAGGGTGTCCCACGCTGGCCCCCGCGTCTCGATGTGAGCAAGTGTTGGCCAGACGACCGGCCAGTGATGCGGAGTTTGCCCATGCTTGTAGGTTGCAGAGGCCGTTGCGGGACACTCCACCCGTCACCATTTCAGCCCCGAAGGCGCGTCACAGTATTCAGCCAGACCCTTGATCGCTGGCAAACCGAACGACCTCAGAGCAAGAGCGGTAAACGGCTTCCGACATCAGTCATCCGCGCTTCCTCCGACAAGAACGGTATCGCGCCGTTACCCAGGGTAAGAAGGGGGGAAATGCCGTCTACAGGGGCGGGCTCCCGCGTCCTGCAGCTTGCGGAATGTCGGTTCTCCTCCGGGGCGTGTAACGCGAAAGCAGGGGCATTGCATTTCCGACGCGGCAGAGGCTTGGAAACGGCTCCCTCGAAACCATCATGAGGGGGAACACTCCTTCCGATGGAATTCCAATGTTCAGCAGCTTTCGGATCAACCCGCCGGTATTTTTCGGATCACTGGCAGTCATATTCCTGTTTCTCGGCGTCGCAGTCATACTGCCGGGAGAAGCTGCCAGCATTTTTGCGAAGGTACAGAGCTGGATCCTGAACCGCTTCGGCTGGCTCTACCTGCTGGCTGTGGCGATATTCCTCATCTGGGTGCTGATCTTCTGCATCGGGGAGGGGGGCAATCTACGGCTTGGACCGGATGAATCGACCCCGGACTTCAGTTTTTCCGCCTGGGTCGCGATGCTCTTTGCTGCCGGCATGGGCATCGGGCTGATGTTTTACGGCGTGGGTGAGCCGATGACCCATTTCCTTGCCCCACCCACCGCCGAACCCCATTCCGTGGCGGCGGTCCGGGAGGCGATGTCGGTTACCTTCTTCCACTGGGGCATACATGCCTGGGCAATCTATGCGGTCGTCGGCCTGTCGCTGGCCTATTTCGGTCATCGCTACAACCTGCCGCTCACGATCCGGTCCGGCCTCTATCCCCTGCTGAAGGAGCGGATCAACGGGCCGATCGGGCATGTGGTGGATATCTTCGCGGTCGTGGGCACGATTTTCGGCATCGCCACTTCGCTCGGGGTGGGCGTGTCGCAGATCAACGCGGGGCTGCATTACCTGATCGGCCTTCCCATCGGTCTGTCGATCCAGATCCCGACCATCGTGGTGGTGACTGCGCTTGCGACCATCTCTGTCGTAAGCGGCCTGGACAAGGGGGTGCGGATCCTTTCGGAGCTGAACCTCCTCGTCGCGATCATGCTGATGGTCTTCGTCCTTCTCGTCGGCCCCACCGCTGAACTCTTCCGCGACTTCGTTCAGAATATCGGACTTTATCTCGACACGCTGGTGCTGCGGACCTTCAACATCTATGCCTATGAGCCGACGCCGTGGATCGACGCTTGGACGCTGTTCTACTGGGCATGGTGGATTTCCTGGTCACCTTTCGTGGGCATGTTCATCGCGCGGATCTCGCGCGGGCGGACCGTTCGGGAGTTCGTGCTCGCCGTTCTGTTCATACCCTCCGGGTTCACGTTCTTCTGGATGACGGTGTTTGGAAATACCGCCATCTTCGTAGATACGACGGTGGCGAACGGGGAGTTGGGGCAGGCCATCGCCAATGACGTATCCGTCGGGCTGTTCCAGTTCTTCAGTTATCTGCCGTTCCCTGCGGTGACCTCCGCACTCGGCGTGTTGCTGGTCGCGGTGTTCTTCGTGACCTCGGCGGATTCGGGTTCTCTCGTGATGGATACGATTGCCTCGGGAGGAGAGTCGGATACGCCAGCGATTCAACGAGTGTTCTGGTGTGCACTGTCCGGCGTCGTGGCGGCTTGCCTGCTGGTGGCGGGCGGACTTGGCGCGCTCCAGTCAGCGACCATCGCGAGCGCGCTGCCCTTCACCTTCGTGATGCTGGCGCTGGTTCTGGGGTTGCAGATGGGGATGCGATCGGACCTTGCGCAGAAACGGCTCAGAACGGCGCGGCGCGCTGCTGCCCCCGCCGTCGGTGTGAGCTGGCAGAAACGGATCGCATTGCTGCTGCATTCGCCGACAGAGGCAGAGGTGCAGCGCTTCATCGCGCGTGACGTTCGCTCCGCGCTTGATGACGTGGCGATGGAGCTCACACGCCGGGGGCAGGAAGCCTCCGTGCAGGACGCGGATGGAGGAAGCGTGGAACTCCGCTCCCCTGCCGAAGACATGCGCGACTTCGTCTATGGCGTGGGGCCAGTTGCGCTGCCGCTACCCTCCTTCTCCACCCGCAGCGTCGATCACCCCGGTTACCGCTATGAGGCGCGAACCTACTTCTCAAGCGGAACAGAAGGTTACGACGTCATGGGGTTGACGCGTGAGGCTCTGATTGCCGATGTGCTGACCCAGTTCGAACGGTATCTGGTCCTGGTCCAGCGCCCGGAATCGCAACTCATGCACGGCGCACCCGAACACGCGGCGGAGCGCCCGGCGGAAGGGTAACGCCCTGCGGCGTGAATGCGGCCCGGAACATCTTGCCGGGCCGCATCCACGCCGCAGGGCGCATCATTTCTGCCGCCGCCGATCTGCCCAGACGGCCCATTGCGCGGGCGTTCCGGCAAAGGCGTTGAGGTCCACACGTCCGCTCACCCCCGACACGACACCGGTGCCGGTATATTGCCAGAAGGTCCACCTTTCTTCGGGATAGCGTTCCGAGGGATGGGCCGAAACCGCGCGCAACCAGAACTCATATCCACGAAGCGCACCAAGGTTGTTGTGGGCATAGAAATCCGGCGTGGTGTAGATGACGGGGGCGGTGCCGTAATGGCGGGTGACGATCGCGGCGAACTCCCGGATATAGGCCTGCACCGTGGCGGCATCCGGCCGCCGGCGGCACGTGGGGGAGGTGTGGTTCCACTCCATGTCCAGCACAGGCGGCAGATCCCCCGCCCGCCGCGGCACGTTCGCGATGAACCATTCTGCCTGCTCGCTGGGCGTCCGGCAGAAATAATAGAAGTGATAGGCGCCTACGGGAACGCCCGCCCGGCGCGCTGGTTCGGCATTGACGGCATAGCCGGGGTCCAGAAAATCTGCGCCCTCCGTAGCCTTCAGCCATGCGAAACTCACCCCGCTCGCCGCGACCTGTCGCCAGTCGATGCGGCCCTGATAGCGGGCTGCGTCGATGCCATGGACACGATAGCGGTCGGGGGACAGGCCAGACCAGTCATGGGGCCGGGTGTCTCCAAAGGAGCGTGGAATACCGGGGGCGGAGTAGTCACTCACCTTGAGCGGAACGGGTTGTTCGAGCCTTCCGCCCCTGTATTCCTGCGATCCATCCGGCCCCGCTCCACCGCAGGCCGTCAGCATCGCCATCGCGAGAGCAGCCATCATATCGGGCAGCAATGCCCGCTTCCCCGACCGATCCATGTCCCACCCCCTCGTTTTGACGCATGATAGCCGTTCGGCAGAGCGGGTCCATCGTGGCAGCATCGAGCCAGGTCACTTATCGAGGCCCTTACCCAACAGAAAAAGCAGCATGCACCGCCGGGATCCAGGGGGCTTACGGCCCGCGCGCGGACGCAGTAATGCTATCCATGCGCAGCCGTTTTCCGGCTTCGGCCGGCTCGCCCCTACCACCTCGACGGAAGACGAAGATGACCAAGTATTGCCTGACCGTTGCCTGTCCGACCCGCCGCGGCATCGTCGCTGCCATCGCCACCTATCTGTCGGACAATGGTTGCAACATCACCGACAGTTCGCAGTTCGATGACGCACAGACGGAGCGGTTCTTCATGCGGGTGAGCTTCACCTCGCAGGAGGGCGCGAGCCTTGCTGCGCTGGAGGAGGGGTTTGCGCACACCGCACAGGCCTTTGCCATGACCGCGAAGTTCCACGACGAGGCCGAGCGCATGAAGGTGGTGATCATGGTGTCGCGCTTCGGGCATTGCCTGAACGACCTGCTCTACCGATGGCGGATCGGGGCGCTGCCGATCGACATCGTGGCGGTGATCTCCAATCACATGGATTATCAGAAGGTGGTGGTGAACCACGATATCCCCTTCTACTGCATCAAGGTCACCAGGGAGAACAAGCCCGAGGCCGAGGCGCAGCAGATGCGTATCGTGCGTGAAACGGGGGCGGAACTGATCGTGCTGGCCCGCTACATGCAGGTGCTGTCGGACGAGATGTGCAAGGTGATGTCGGGGCGGATCATCAACATCCACCACTCGTTCCTGCCGTCGTTCAAAGGCGCGAACCCCTACAAGCAGGCCTATGAGCGCGGGGTGAAGCTGATCGGCGCCACCTCCCACTACGTCACCGCCGATCTCGACGAGGGTCCGATCATCGAGCAGGACACCATTCGCGTGACTCATGCGCAGTCGCCTGAGGATTATGTCAGTCTGGGCCGGGATGTGGAGGCGCAGGTGCTGGCCCGAGCGATCCACGCCCATATTCATCGCCGTGTTTTCCTGAGCGGAAACAAGACGGTGGTCTTCGCCGCATCCCCCGGAAGCTATGCTTCGGAGCGGATGGGCTGATCGGCAGCACGCAGATCCGAGGCTGACGATCCGCAGTGCTGCCGGCCACCCGGCTTCTCCGTATCTTGGCGCTTGGCAGGCTGTGAGGAAGGCTTTTAGCATTGGAGCGGAAATCGGTCGCCATGCGAGGAAACCGGGCCGAAAATCTACATTTCGGGGCTTTCGTCACCCGATTATCCGATTTCCAAGCAAGGGCACGATACCTCTGAACCTTTCAGCAGCCTGTTAGTAACGCGGCCGGATTTGCCTGCGCGCCCGTGTGCCTGCGCCCGTGTGCAAGAGAGCGAGCGGCGACCCGAAGGACGCAGGGGCCACTAGCACAACCCGGATGTTGGGCCACCGCGCCGAGGGGTGGGTGCAAACCTGCACCGCGACATCCGCCGCAACGCCCGAAATCTGTTCGCTGATTGGTTCGGGGTCGTCCCGGAGGGGTCGGCGCGGTGATGCCTCCGCTCGCCGCAGATGATCGGCGGTCCGGCGTTCGCGTCATCAGGCCCGGGCCCTGCATTTCAGGGGCGCGCGAGCCCGGACAGGAAAACCTCCAGAAGCAGTTGGGACCGGGCGGGATCGGCCCCTGGTCCGTAGGACAATCCGATGAGGACACGCATGAGGTCTTCGGGCGTCACATCCGGGCGCATGGTGTCCGCCGCCACGGCGCGGGCGTGCAGAGCGGCGAGCGCCGACCGCATACGCGCTGATTGGTCTGAATAGAAAGGGGCGGCAGGGTCGATTACCGGCGCCAACGCGGCGATCATCCCCTTCTTGGTCGCCATCATGTCGAGCGCGGCTGTCATCCAGCGGCCCAGCCCTTCATCCGCCCGCATCGTCTCTGCCAACCGCACAAGCTCTTCCACCTCCCGCTCATAGACCGCCTGATAGAGAGATTCACGTGTGGGGAAGTGGCGATAGAGCGTGCCTATACCCAATCCGGCCCTGCGGGCGACGGCTTCGAGGCTCGCACCTTCGGCGCGGAAGACCTCGCGCGCGGCGCTGAGCAGACGCTCACGGTTGCGTATCTGATCCGCGCGGGGTTTTCTTGCCTTCGGCTCACTCTCGCCCATCTGTTACCCGTTGCCTCTTGCCCATTGCAAAACGGAGGCACCCTCCGTATAAACAGATCATGGCATCGCGCCACCCCACTTCCCGACAGCTTACCGCCAGAGAGGGAAAGATGACACAGAGCCTTCATCTCACCATAAACGGAATGGCGCAGACTATCGCGCTCGACGATCCGCGCGTCACGCTGCTTGATCTCCTGCGGGAGCGGCTTGGTCTGACCGGCACCAAGAAGGGCTGCGATCGCGGCCAATGCGGGGCCTGCACGGTTCTCATTGACGGGCGACGGATGAACAGTTGCCTGAAACTCGCGCTGAGCTGCGAGGGCGCGGAAATCACCACGATAGAAGGGTTGGCCACCGCAGACGGGCTGCACCCGGTTCAGGCGGCCTTCATCGAGGCTGACGGGTTCCAATGCGGCTACTGCACCCCCGGCCAGATCATGTCCGCCGTCGCTCTCATCGCCGAAGCGGAGGCCGGGATGGATCCCGAGCGCGTGCGGGAAGGGATGAGCGGCAACATCTGTCGCTGCGCCGCCTATGCCGGGATCACCGAAGCGGTGCTGGACGCCACGCGGCAGCTTTCCGCGACCGCTGAAAGGAAATCCGCATGAGACCCTTCGACTATAGTCGCGCCGCGACGCTGGAGGAGGCGATGGCCGCGGGGCCCGGCGCCGCACTTCTCGCCGGGGGCACCAATCTTCTCGACCTGATGAAGCTCGACGTGGCGCGGCCTTCCGCGCTCATTGACATCGGTGGACTTCCTGGCCTGGACCGAGTGGAGGAGGCGGAGGGAGGCTTGCGGATCGGCGCGCTGGTGCCGAATGCCGATCTGGCCCGGAATGCCGCGGTGCTGGCGCGCTATCCCGCCGTGGCGGAGGCGGTTCTGTCGGGTGCGTCCGGCCAGCTCCGCAATGCCGCGACGACCGGCGGCAACGTGATGCAGGAGACGCGGTGCAGCTATTTTCAGGACGTGTTATCCCCCTGCAACCGGCGGGAGCCGGGGACGGGTTGCGGCGCCCTTGGTGGCGTGACGCGGAACCATGCCATTCTCGGCTGGACCGAGGGCTGTATCGCTACCCACCCCTCCGATCTCTGTGTGGCGCTTGCCGCCTATGATGCGGTGGTCGAGATCGCCGGACCGACAGGCAGGCGCGAGGTGCCGATGGAGACCTTTCACCCGCTCCCCGATGCGGAGGGGGCCGGCCCGCCACCACTGGCGCGGGGAGAGGTCATCACGCATATCCGTCTGCCTGACTCCGGCGCGCTAGCCCGTCACGCCCGGTATGTAAAACTCCGGGAGCGCACATCCTTTGCCTTCGCCATCGTATCGGCCGCTGCCGCTCTGGATGTGCGGGACGGCCGGATCATGGCAGCTCGGCTGGCGCTTGGCGGGGTTGCGGCCCGGCCATGGCGCTGCCGGGAGGCGGAGGAGGCGCTGAAAGGTGCTGCTCCGGGAGAAGATGCCTTTGCCGCCGCGGTTGCCCTTTCTTTGGCAAATGCAGCACCCTCGGGCGATAATGCGGCCAAGATCCCGCTGGCAGGGCGGATCGCAGTCCTCGCGCTCAACCGTGCCGCCCTGGGAACGCCCGACCGGCTTCCCGCCCTTCCGGCCTCCGTTTTTGAAGGAGATGTCTCATGACCGACGTGCTTCCCATGCAGGGCCATGTGCGGCTCGGTTCCAACGCGGGTCAGTCGATGACGCGCCGGGACGGTATGCTGAAAGTCACGGGCCGCGCGCCCTATGCCGCTGACCGGCAGCCCGAGGGGCTGCTTCACGCGGTGGTCGCCATTGCGGGTATTGCGCGGGGTCGCGTCACACGGCTGGATACCGAAGCGGCCGAAGCGCATCCGCGCGTGGTCAAGGTTTATACCCCCCGGAACCGTCCGCCGCTGGCCAAGGGCCCTGACGAGAAAATTCACGGTTTCGCCTGGCGTATGGAAGCCCTGCAGGACGACAGCGTGCGCTACGCCGGGCAGCCCATCGCGCTGGTGGTCGCAGAGACGCTCGAAGCCGCGATGGAAGGTGCGCGGCTTCTGAACCCCTCCTATGAAGCCCAGCCGCCCCGTATGGGTCTGGATGGCGGCGTTCCCTATACGCCGAAAACCGTCGGCATCGGCGGCGAGCCAAGCCGCGAAGCAGGCGATATGGAGGCCGAACGGGCGCAGGCGCCGCGGCGTTTCGAAACCACGGTGGAAACTCCGGCGCAGTATCACAACGCCATGGAACCGCATGCGATCACCGCCGAGTGGAAAGGCGACCGGTTGGAGATCGACACGCCGAACCAGGCGATCGGATTGGCAAAGATCAGCTTCGCGACCTATCTCGGGATCGATCCCGGCAATATCCTGATCCGCAGCCCGTTTCTGGGCGGCGGCTTCGGCTCCAAGGCGATCCTTTTCGGCGCGCAGCTTCTGACGGTTCTGGCGGCGAATGATCTGGATCGCCCGGTGAAGCTCGCGCTGCGCAGGGATCAGATGTATGGTCCCGTCGGGCACCGGCCTGCCACCCGGCAGACGGTGCGGCTCGATCTGGATGACGCAGGGGATATCCGGGCGCTGGAGCACCACACCGTTTCGGTTGGCTCGGCGTTTGACGACTTTCTGGAGAGCGCGTCCAACGCCTCTCACAGCGTCTATGCCACGCGGGCGCTGCGGACGACCCATGGTGGGGTTAGGGCGGATACCGGCACTCCGGGGCCGATGCGCGCGCCGGGGGAGGCCTCTGGTTCGGCAGCGCTGGAGGTGGCGGTGGATACGGCAGCGTTTGCGATGGGCATGGATCCGCTGGCCTTCCGCCTGAAGAATTATGCAGAGACAGACCCGGCTTCCGGCCTGCCTTTCTCCTCCAAGGCACTCCGGGAATGCTATGCCCGCGCGGCCGAGGCTTTCGGGTGGGAAGGGCGTCCCTTGCACCCCCGGCAGATGCGTGAGGGGCGGTTGCTGAAGGGCTGGGGCATGGGCACCGCGCAGTTTCCCTGTCCGATGTTTCAGGCCGCGGCGCACGCGACACTGCACGCCGACGGGAGCGCCGTCGTTGAGACCTCTGCCGCGGATATGGGGCAGGGCGCATGGACGGCTCTGGCGCAGATTGCCGCGGACGGGCTGGGAATAGATATCGCCCGGCTGGAGTTCCGCTCCGGTCAGTCCGATCTGCCGGATGCGGGCGTGGCCGGGGGATCGGGGCATACCGCGACGGCAGGCACCGCGCTGTTCAACGCCGGAGCCGATGTCGTGCGCCAGCTCGCCGATCTGGCCGTGCAGGATCCGGCATCGCCGCTCTTCGGTGCGAGCAATGCCGGGGTGACCGCGCGCGACGGGCGGCTGTGGCGGAACGACGATGATGGCCGCAGCGAGGCCTATGAGGACATCCTCGCCCGGGCGGGGCTGGATCTGCTGCGCGGCAGCGGATCGGGCAAGCGGGATGCCTCGGTCGGTGAGGCGCGTGCGATGTTTTCCCACGGCGGGGTATTCGCAGAGGTGCTGGTCGATCCCGATCTGGGGCAGGTGCGTGTCAGCCGGCTGATCGGAGCATTTGCGGCAGGCCGCATCATCAATCCGCGCCTCGCCCGCAGCCAGCTTCTGGGCGGCATGATCTGGGGTATCGGGTTTGCCTTGCAGGAGGAAGCGATCCACGATCCCCGCACGGGGCGGTTCACGAATGCCGACCTTGCCGGATATCATGTGCCGGTGAATGCCGATGCGCCGTTCGTGGAAGCGATGACCGTGCATGAGGACGACCCCTTCGTGAATGCACTCGGCATCAAGGGGGTGGGGGAAATCGGCGTGACAGGCACCGTGGGCGCAATTGCCAATGCGGTATGGCACGCGACCGGCGTTCGGCCTGCCAGCTTCCCGATCCACCCGGAGAGCCTGATCTGACGCGATCGTGAGCTTGCGTTATGAGTTATGCATCTGCAGCAAGTCAGGCTTGCTCAGGCGGTCACTTGCAATCCGCAAGCGGATCGACGAAATAAGTCCCACAGCGCTTCGGCGCTAAGGGTTTCCCAAGGCTCACTCCTCCTCCCCGAGCCTCGGAAAATGGCGGCGACCCCCTCCTCCTCCCTGGGGTCGCCGCTTCCCTCCCTCTCCCCGATACATCTTGTGCCAGAGCCGCGCCGTCCCACATCCGGCGTGTCAGCGGACATCCGGCACGCCGTCGGCCATCTGGCGCGTCAGCGAAGGTCTGCGCCGCGGCCCTGATCTGCGAGCCATTGGCCAAGCGAGGGCAGCCAGGCGCCGTCTCGTCCCACAAGCGGTTCGGCGGCGGTCAGCGCATTCAGCACAGCCTCCTCCGTCGCCTCGGCGGCAGCACGGAAGGCGAGATCGATCTGCTCCTCCGCCAGGACGCGGGGCGAGAAGAAGGCAGGGCCATCATGTGGCACGGGGTCCGCCGTGGTGAAGGCCAGCGCAATATCGCCGCTGCCATTGCCCCAGAAGCTGCCCAGCCGTGCGAGCCCCGCTCCCGCCCGGCGGGCGATCCGGGTGAGCTGACGGCTTTCCAGCGGCAGATCGGTTGCCAGCAGGATGATGACAGAGCCCCGCTCCGGCGTGGCAGGTATCATCCCCTCGGGCCGCGGGCGCCGCCCGTCCGGCAGGACAAGATCGCCGGCATTGCCGAAATTGGCCTGCACCAGCGCGCCCAGAGTGAAGCGCTCTCCCCCGACCTCCATCACGCGAGATGAAGTTCCTGTTCCGCCCTTGAAGCCGAAGGCGGTCATGCCGGTGCCGCAGCCGACGGATCCCTGTTCCACCGGCCCGCTCTGCGCGGCATCCAGAGCGGCCTCGGCATCCGCTTCCGTCACGGCCAGCGCCCGGATATCGGAAAGCACCCCGTCATTGCATTCGCACACCACCGCGTTGACGGTCGATGTCTCCCGCCCGATAGCAGGATCGGCGGCCAGCGCCCGCCGGATCAAAGCGGTTGTGCAGGCGCCCACGGCAAAGGTGTTCGTCAGCAGGACGGGGCTTTCCAAGGTGCCCAGCTCCTCCACCTGAACCAGCCCTGCCGACTTGCCGAAACCGTTGATGACCGCGACCCCCGCGCGAAGCTTCTGACGGAACATGTCACCAGGATGCGGAACGACCGCCGTCACACCCGTATTGATCTGCCCGTGGCGGATCGTCCTGTGTCCGACCATGACCCCCGACACATCGGTGATGGCGTTGAGCGGGCCGGGGGGAAGAATACCGGGGACGATCCCGAAATCACGGATGAGCATCGGAGCCTCTCAGAGACGACCCGCCTCGATCAACCGCTTCAGGAAGGCCTGTGTCCTCTCCCCCTGCGGCGCGCCGAAGATCTGATCTGGCGGACCCTGTTCATAGACCTTGCCGTTCTGGAGGAAGCAGATGCGGTCCGCAACCTCCCGCGCGAAGCCCATCTCATGTGTAGCGAGCACCATGGTCATCCCCCGCTCCGCCAGATCGCGCACGATGTCCAGCACCTCCGCCACCAGCTCCGGGTCGAGCGCCGAAGTGATCTCGTCCAGCAGCAGCAGCATGGGATCCATCATCAGCGCGCGCACGATCGCGACCCGCTGCTGTTGGCCGCCGGAAAGCCGGTCGGGATAATCCTTCGCCTTGTGAGCAAGCCCGATCCGGTCCAGCAGCATCATCGCCTTTTCCTCCGCCACGCTGCGGGAGAGGCCCAGCACCTTGACCGGAGCAAGGGTGGCGTTTTGCAGGACCGTCATGTGCGGAAACAGGTTGTAGCCCTGAAAGACGATGCCGATCTCGCGCCGGAGCGCATCCAGATCGACGCCCGGCCCGGTGATCCGCTCGCCATGAATGCGGATCTCGCCTTCGTTGATCTCCTCCAGCCTGTTGATGCAACGGAGGAGGGTTGATTTCCCACAGCCGGATGGCCCGATCAGGCAGACGACCTCGTGCTCGCCCACGTCGAGCGTCATGCCGGAGAGGACCTCCATCTGGCCGTAGCGTTTCACTGCATGGTCGATTTCGACAAGTGCCATGGATCAGCCCCCCGAACGGATACGTCGCCGGTCGCGCTCCGTCAGCTTGTCGACGAGCCGGGCCTGCGGAATGGTGATGAGGATGAAAAGGATCGCCACTGTCGTCACGGCGGAGAGGTTGAAGTTGTTCGCGGCTATGATCTTGGACTGGTTGAAGGCGTCGATCGTGCCGATGATTGCGACGAGCGCGGTGTCCTTCTGCAGGCTGATGCAGTTGTTCATCAGCGGTGGCACGATGCCCCGCAGCGCCTGCGGGATCACCACATAGCGCATGGTGCGCGCATGGGAGAGCCCGAGCGAGCGGGCGGCTGCGATCTGGCTTTGGTGCACGCTCTCGATGCCCGCCCGGTAAACCTCCGAGGTATAGGCCCCGTAGGTCAGCGTCAGCGCGATGATCGCGTAGGAGGTGGAGGACAGGTTGGAAAGAACAGGCAGGTTGGTCAGCGGCAGGCCGAAGCCGATCAGATAGATGGTGATGATCGCGGGCAGCCCGCGAAACAGATCGCCATAGATGATGGCGAGCGTACGGATGGGCTTTCCCGCCTCTCCCGGCAGCGTTCTGGCGATGGCGACCGCAAGCGACCAGATCAGGATCAGCACCCAGGAGACGGAGAAGATGACGATATTCGTCCAGAAGGCGGCGAGGATCTTGCCGGCCGAGGCAGCGATAAGCGACAGGTCGAAGAACGTCCGGCTGACAGCCGCATCGTTGACCGTAAGAAACCATGCCCCGGCGGTCAGGATCAGGAGCGCGCCCGCATAGGACATGGCCCGGAACCCGAGATCGGAGGCCAGCGCCCCGAAGGCCCGTGCAGTCGTGGGTTCCGCCGCCCGGCCCGCAGCGCGTGCCGTCGCGACCGCCCGGCCGCCGATCCAGACCACATAGGCCGCGAGTGCCAGGCACAGCGCCCCGACCAGCGTCACCGGGAGCGTTTTCCACCCCTGGGAGACGAGGTATCCGCCGATGTGCTGCACCGAAATCGCCACGATCGCGAAGGTGAGCATTCCGACGGCAAGCCCGGTGGCGGCGCGGCCCATATGGGTGCGGATGCGGTTCCGGGCGCGCCATTCGGCGGCGCGCCCCTCGTTGCCGTGTTCCTCGACCACGGTCATCGGCTCAGTATTTCCAGACGGGAATGTCAGCCGGGGATACGCCGCCCCACGACGGTTTGAGGTAAAGGTCGGAAAGCTTGTCGAGCGACCCATCGGACTTGAGATCGGCGATGATCTGGTCGATGACCGGCTTGGCTTTCGAGCCCTTGGGATAGATGCCAGCCGTCTGACCGCCGGTTTCGTACTGCCCGACGGTCTCCAGCTTGCCGTTCGACGCGGCGACCTGACCCATCACGATGGACAGTTCCGTCATCACCGCGTTGACGTTGCCAGCCGCTGCGGCGGTGAACATGGCGCCCGTATCGTCGAACACGCTGAGGTTCTTCACCCCGAGCTTGTCCTGAGCGAACGGGACCATCGTCGTACCCGCCTGAGTCCCGAGCTTCACGTCCCGGATATTCGCCTCCGTCACATCGGCACCCTTCTTCGCGGCGATACCATAGGCGGGGAAGGCATAGGGCGTGGAGAAATCGACAACCTTCTTGCGCGGCTCGGTGACGGAGATCAGCGCGAGCGCGATGTCGTAATCGCGGTTCTGCCCCGCCACGATCGATTCAAAGGAGGCGTTCTCCAGCTTCACCTTCTCCAGACCCAGCCGATGCGCGATGTTCACGGCCATACAGAACTCGAACCCGTCCTTGATCGTCTCGGGCGTGTCGCCGTTGAACTGACCAACCGCGGGGAGGTTGATGATGACGGTGAACTGCCCCGGCACAGCCGGTTCGATGCTGGCCGCCCCCTTTTCACCATAGAGCGGGCAGTCCCCATAGCCCTCGGACGCATGAACGGCGGGGGCGAGGGTGAGGGCCAGCGCCGCCGTGGCGGCCTTGAGCAGGGTTTTCGTCTTCATTTCCGTGTCTCTCCTGTTGGTTTTTGTATCAGTTTGTTGGGGCGGGCTGAGCAGAGACCTCTGCAAGGTAAAGGGTCTGCAACCGTCGGGTCAGCGGGCCGGGGCGCCCGTCGCCGATGCGGCTCTGCCCGATGCGGACGACCGGCGTGACGAGGCTGGTGGCGCTGGTCTGGAAGGCTTCCGTGGCGGCCTCCGCTTCGGCGGTCGTGAATCCGCGCTCTTCCAGCACCAGACCGGCTTCCGCAATGAGCTTCAGGACGGCAGCACGGGTGCAGCCGGGCAGGATCGCCCGCGAATTGCCGCGTGTGACCAGCGTGTGGCCGCGGATGATGAAGGCGGAGGCGGAAGCCCCTTCGGTGATGACACCGTCCTCATGCAGCCATACATCGGTATAGCCCGCCCGCTGCGCCGCCTGCTTGGCCAGCACCTGCCCGAGCAGCATCGTCGTCTTGATGTCCCGGCGCATCCAGCGAAGATCGGGTTGCAGATCGACGGCGATCCCCTCCCGCTGCGCTGCGGTATCGAGAAGCTGCTTTTGCTGGGTGAAGGCGACGAAGGTTGGCGACAGCCCCGCGGCGGGCAGGAAATCCCGCTCCTGCACCCCGCGCGACACCTGCATATAGACCGTACCCTCCTCGAGACCGTTCGCGTCGACAAGATGGCGCTGTATCCGCTCGATCTCCGGCAGCGGCCTCGGCAGCGGAATTCCTATCTCAGCAAGGGAACGCTCCAGCCGCGCCAGATGTCGGTCATTGTCGATCAGCCGGCCGCCGATCACCGCCGTCACCTCGTAGATCGCATCCCCGAACAGGAACCCCCGATCCATGAAGGGCAGCGTCGCCGCCTGCAGGGGCAGGAATTCCCCATTGATATGGACGATGCGGGGCATGGCTGGCGTCTCCGGTTCTGTGCTGCAACGTTAAGCCGGGGGCGCGCTCCAAAACCAATGCTCAATTTTTCCGACACCAGTCCGTTTTTGCATAACCCCTCTTGTCAGGCGCAATGGCTCGCGTAGGAAGGGTCGGAGAGGGTCGCGACATGGAACTGAAGTGGCTTGAGGACTTTGAAATGCTGGCGAATACGCTCAGCTTTTCACGCGCGGCGGAGGCGCGTCACGTTACCCAGTCCGCTTTCAGCCGCCGTATCCGGCAGCTTGAAACCTGGCTGGGTGCGCCGCTCATCAATCGGGCGACGGTGCCGGCCGAGTTGACCCGCGAGGGGCGCGCGTTCCTGCCCGTGGCGCAGGAGGCGATCCGCGCCTTTTATGCGGCGCGGGATGCGTTGCGACCGCAGATTGCCGACCATGCGCAGGTGACATTTGCGGCTCTTCATACGCTCACCGTCACGTTCTTTCCGGGCTGGCTGGACCGGCTCACCGCCTCCGTACCCGACCTCAGAAGCGCCATCATCCCGGATCGCGGGGGGATCGAGGCCAACCTTGGCGCATTGACCGAAGGGGAGGCGGACCTCTTTCTGACCTATGCCCACCCGACAGTGCCGTTCATCCTCGATCCGCAGCGGTTCGACCATCTGGTGCTCGGGACGGAGCGGGTGCTGCCGGTCGCCGGTGTGGAGGTGCGGACATCCTCCGGGGCGAGCCTGCCCGGTGAGGCGCTGCTTGACCGTACGATCGCCGCAGGGGAGCGGATGCCCTATCTCTGCTATGGGGAATCGTCGTTCTTCGGCGTGGCGCTGGGGCGCCTGTTCGGCAAAAGGCCGGATCTGCTGCGTGATACCGTGCATCAGAACACGATCTGCACAGGGTTGAGGACGCTTGCGCTGGCCGGGCGCGGGGTCTGCTGGCTGCCGGAAACGTTGGTCACCGATGATCTGTCGGCGGGACGCCTGCGCCTTGCCAGCACCGACCCTGCGTGGACGATGGAGGTTCAGATACGCCTTTACCGCCCCGCCACTCTCCGCCGCCCGATTGTAGAGCGTATCTGGCGGACGGTGGCGGGAGGCTTGGATCAGTCTTTGCCCTGAAGGCCGCGCAGTTCCGCAACCGTGCGCCGGAGGATCTCGCCCGCGCGCTCCTGTACCTCGGGCGGAGCCTCGCGCAGATCGAACAGCGCGGCCCGGAGCGCCATGCGCATTTCGGAAAACGGCTGCTTGTGCCGGCCATCATCTCCTTCGCTCCGGCGCATTTCATCAAAGCGATCACCCGCACGACCTATCGCACTTCGCAACGCTTCGACGGCTTCCTGCGCATCGGCAAGATGCGCGCGACCGGCCTCCGTGGGGCTGTAGGACCGCCGGTTGCCATCAGTTTGCGCTTCGGCGAGGCCGGCATCCTCCAGATAGGAGAGTGCGGGATAGATCACCCCCGGGCTTGGCACATACAGGCCCTGGGACAGTTCCTCGACCGCGCGGATGATCTCATAGCCGTGGCGCGGCTGCTCCGCGATCAGGGAGAGGATCAGCAGTTGCATCCCCTCTGCGGAAAGCTTGCGCCCGCGCATGAACCGCCGCTCCGAAAAGCGGGGCTCGCCGTCCCTGCGAAAGGGGGAGCCACCGCCGCGCCGCCCCTCGGGGCCCGGATGAAAGCGATGGTGATGGTGGTGATGATGAAAGATATGTCTCATGTTTTCTCCTTAAGATATATCGTAAGATATGTCTGAATATCTCACGCACAAGACCCTTACGCTGAAAACTGGTGGAGCCGGATTTCGTCTGTCACCAAACTCCGAAGACGACGCGCAGCGGGAGAAAGCGCGCGCCCTCGTATCGTCAGCACATCATAGGGCGGCACGATGACGGGCATTGCCAACTTCAACGTCGTCAGCCCGGAAGCGCGGCCCCCATGGGTCAGGAGAGCCGCGACTTCCGACGCCATCGGCCCGATCGCGTCGGAGTCCCGCAACAGAGCGATCATGAGCACCAGCGAGGATGTCGCGATGACATCCGCTGGAACGGTTGCATTGTTCCGCAGGAGCGCGCGCTCCACCGCCAGACGGATCGGCGTGCCCCGCTCCTGAATGATCCAGGGATGGTCAGACAGGGCCGTCACAGGGACGTCGGCCGCGCCGCCAAGCGGATGGCCGTCTCGCACTACGAAGTGGACCATCTCCACCTGGCCTGCGGTGATCTCGAACGCCGCCGCATCCGCATCACCGGGAAGCCGCGCCACGACAAAATCGTACTCCCCTGCCTCCAGCCCCCGCACGAGCTGCGGTGAAGGGCCGACATCCAGCCGAAGTTCAACGTCGGGAGCCAGCGCCTTCAGCTTTCGGACAGCAGGCACAACATAGCCAACCGCGGGCCCTGTCACGGCCCCGGCCCGGACAAGGCCGCCGCGTCCCTCCGTCATCTCCTGTACCTCTCGGGACAGGTCGGTCATCGCAGTCATCATTCCCTGCGCGCGACGAATGAGAATGCGCCCAAGCAGGGTGGGCGCCATGCCACGCGGATGACGCTCGAAAAGCGGCGCGCCGACGATCCGTTCGATTTCCGAAAGCATGCGCGATGCAGCAGGTTGCGTGAGCGCCAGAGCCTCCGCCGCAGACTGAAGGCGCCCATGTTCCGCAATCGCGGCGATCAGGCGGAACTGCGACAGTTTAAGGGCCAGAAGCGCCGACATAGATATACCATAATTGATATGTCAAACAGCCATAAACTCATTTGTATGATATGTCGAAGCCTTCTACCCTTGCGACATCCGTGGGAGCGGAGACCGGTCATCGCATCGGTCACAGGGAGGGGAAAAGCATGAAGATCAGGGCATTCGCGGCGGCGGTCGCGATGATGGCGTCGTTTGCGGCAGTTCAGGCCGATGCGCAGTCCAAGGGACTTGTCGGCATAGCCATGCCGACCAAATCCTCGGCGCGCTGGATCGATGACGGCAACAATATGGTCAAACAGCTGCAGGCTGCGGGCTACGACACCGATCTGCAATATGCCGAGGATGATATCCCGAACCAGCTTGCCCAGATCGAAAACATGATCACCAAGGGCGTGAAGGTTCTGGTGATCGCCTCCATCGACGGCACGACGCTGACCAACGCGCTGGAGAATGCAGCCGCCTCGGACATCAAGGTCATTGCCTATGACCGGCTGATCCGCGAGAGCGACGCGGTGAGCTACTACGCCACCTTCGACAACTTCAAGGTGGGCGTGCAACAGGCCACGAGCCTGGTGAGCGGGCTGAAGGAGCGCTTCCCGGACGTGAAACCGTGGAACGTGGAGCTGTTCGGCGGTAGCCCTGACGACAACAATGCCTTCTTCTTCTACAACGGCGCGATGTCGGTTCTTCAACCGATGATAGACAGCGGTGAGGTGGCGATCCCGTCCGGCCAGATGGGCATGGACAAGGTGGGCACGCTGCGCTGGGATCCGGCGACGGCGCAGTCGCGGATGGACAACCTTCTGTCGGCACAATACGGCAACCGGACGCTGCACGGCGTGCTGTCGCCCTATGACGGCCTGTCCATCGGCATCCTGTCGTCGCTGAAGGGTGTGGGCTACGGCTCCGGTGGCATGAAGATGCCGATCGTCACGGGGCAGGACGCGGAGGTGCCTTCCGTCAAGTCCATCAAGGCGGGTGAGCAGTATTCCACCATCTTCAAGGACACGCGCGCGCTTGCAGCAGTGACGGTGAAGATGGTCAACGCCGTTCTGGAAGGTTCTGAGCCCGAGATCAACGACACGACCACCTATGACAACGGTGTCAAGGTCGTGCCCTCCTACCTGCTGGAACCGGTGCCGGTGGACAAATCGAACTATGAGCAGGTTCTTGTCGGTTCCGGCTACTACTCCGACGCGCAACTGAACTGACAGCCCCATGCCCGTCGCAGGAGCGGCGGGCTTTTTGCAGGCGGGAGGGGCCATGGCGACACTTCTGGAAATGCGCGGGATCGGCAAGAGCTTTCCCGGTGTCCGCGCGCTCGACCGGGTGGACCTGAGCGTTGAGACGGGAGAGATCCACGCCATCTGCGGAGAGAACGGCGCCGGAAAATCGACGCTGATGAAGGTGCTGTCCGGGGTCTATCCGTATGGCAGCTACGAAGGCGACATCGTTTACGACGGCAAGCCCGTCGCCTTTGCCGGGATACGCGACAGCGAGGCGCAAGGCATCATCATCATCCATCAGGAGCTGGCGCTTGTCCCGCTGCTCTCCATTGCGGAGAACCTTTTTCTCGGCAACGAAGTAGCCGCGCGAGGGGTCATCAACTGGCCGCTCGCCTTCCGCCGCACGAGCGAGCTTCTGGCCAAGGTAGGTCTGTCGGAAGCGCCGACCACGCGGGTGGAAAAGCTCGGGGTCGGCAAGCAGCAGCTCATAGAGATCGCCAAGGCGCTGGCCAAGGACGTCCGGCTCCTGATCCTCGACGAGCCGACTGCGGCCCTGCAGGAGAATGACAGCCAGAAACTTCTGTCCCTGCTGCTGGAACTGAAGAACCAGGGCGTCACCTCCATCCTCATCAGCCACAAGCTGAACGAGATCGGGCGGGTCGCGGACAGGGTGACGGTGATCCGCGACGGCTCCACCGTAGCCACGCTGAACCGCGCCGAAGTGACCGAGGACCGGATCATCCGCGACATGGTGGGCCGCGACCTCGCCAACCGCTACCCCGACAGGGAGCCGCAGGTCGGCGAGGTGCTGATGGAGGTGCGGAACTGGAACGTCTGGCACCCCGACCTGCCCCGGCAGGTGATCCGCGACGCGGGCTTCACCGTGCGGCGGGGAGAGATCGTGGGCATCGCCGGGCTGATGGGATCGGGGCGGACCGAGCTTGCCATGAGCCTTTTCGGCCGGAGCTACGGGCGCAACATTTCGGGTGACGTGGCGATCCGCGGAACCCCTGCCGATCTGACGACCGTCAACCGGGCGATCGACGCGGGGCTTGCCTATGTGACGGAGGACCGCAAGGGTCTGGGCCTCATTCTGGAGGAGCCGATCCTGCGCAACATCTCCCTCGCCAACCTGCGGGGCGTGTCGCAGAAGGGCGTCCTGTCGCGCGGGCGGGAGCAGCTCGTCGCCGAGGGCTATCGCAAGGATATGCGCATCCGTACGCCCGGGGTCTTTCAGCGTGTCGTGAACCTTTCGGGCGGAAACCAGCAGAAGGTGGTACTGTCGAAATGGCTGTTCACCGAACCGCAGGTGCTCATCCTCGACGAGCCGACGCGGGGCATCGACGTAGGGGCGAAATTCGAGATCTACGGCATCATGAACAGGCTGGTTGCCGAAGGGAGGGGGATCGTCATGATCTCGTCCGAGATGCCGGAACTCCTGGGCATGTGCGACCGGATTTACGTAATGAACGAGGGGCGGATTCTGGGTGAGCTGTCGCGGCAGGACGCCAGCCAGGAACGCATCATGGCCCTTATAATGCGGGATGCGGCACGGGCGCGGCCGGAAACCGGTCCCGCTGGTCCGCCGCCGGGAAGACCTGAGGATCACGCGCCTCCTTCCCCCCCGAGGGAGGCCACGCTGTGAGCAGCCTCGATACCGACAAGACCGCCACACGACCAAAGGGCATCGGCGCGCATCTGGGCGGCCATTTGCGCGAAAACGGAATGATGCTGGCGCTGGTCGCCATCGTGATCTTCTTTCAGATCATGGTGGGCATGCAGGGCGTGGATTTCCTGTCCGCCCAGAACATTACCAACCTGTTCCTGCAGAACAGCTACGTCATCATCATGGCGCTCGGCATGCTGCTCGTCATCGTGGCAGGGCATATCGACTTGTCGGTAGGGTCGGTCGCGGCGTTTACCGGCGCGGTATCGGCGGTTCTCACCGTGCAGCTTGGCTGGCCGGTGTGGGCGGTGATCCCGACGGTTCTGCTCGTCGGTGCGCTGATCGGGGCGGCGCAGGGGTACTGGGTTGCGTTCTGGCACATTCCCTCCTTCATCGTGACGCTGGCGGGGATGTTGGTGTTCCGGGGCCTGACGTTGTGGTTGCTGGCCGGGCAGAATATCGGACCATTCCCTCGCGCGTTTCAGGGGCTTTCCACCGGGTTCATTCCCGACCTGTTCGGCGTGGGGCGGCCCAACGTCACCACGCTGGCCCTTGCCGGGATCGCGGCTGTCGCCATCGTCTGGACGGGCCTCAGGGCGCGCCGGCATGACGAGGCATTCGGGATAGAGCCGGAGCCGATCGCTTTCTTCTGGCTGCGCAACATCGCCGTCGTGGCGGCGCTGATGTTCGTGGCGTGGAAGCTGGCCTCCTTCCGGGGCCTGCCGAACGTGGTGCTCATCATGTCGGTGCTGATCGTCCTCTACGCCTTCTTTACCGAACAGACGACAACGGGGCGACGCATCTACGCTCTCGGCGGCAATGAAAAGGCGGCGCGGCTGTCGGGTATCCGCACCGACAGGCTGGTGTTCCTGACCTTCGTCAACATGGGGGTTCTGGCGGCTCTGGCGGGAATGATCGTCACCGCGCGGCTGAATTCCGCAACCCCGAAGGCGGGGGTTGGGTTCGAACTGGACGTGATCGCGGCAGTGTTCATCGGCGGCGCTTCCATGTCCGGGGGGGTAGGGCGGATCATCGGCGTCGTGATCGGCGCTCTCATCATGGGCGTCATGAACAACGGCATGTCGATCATGGGGATCGGCATTGACTATCAGCAGGTCATCAAGGGGCTCGTTCTGCTCGCGGCAGTGATCTTTGACGTTTACAACAAACGGAAGCAGGGCTGATCCATGCTCTTGTCACAACTGAAGGCGGGCGGCGTTGCCGTCCGTCCCCGTGCTGGTGCGCAGGCCCGGCTGATAGCGGATGCCACCATCCTCGCGCTGGCGGAGGAGGCGATCAGGCGACGTGCTCCGCTGAGCGCGGTGCTGCCCGAGGGGGGAGAGGCGGTCGATCTGCGCCGTCTGGCCGCCGAGGGGGCGCTGGACGTTCCGCTTCGCCATCCGGAACCCGCGCGCATGTTTCTCACAGGGACGGGGCTGACCCACACCGGGTCGGCCGCCGCCCGGGATGCGATGCACGCTTCCGCAGAAGGCCTTTCTGACAGCATGAAGATGTTCCGTATGGGTATGGAGGGGGGCCGTCCTGCCGCAGGCACCATCGGGGTACAACCGGAGTGGTTCTACAAGGGCACGGGCCTCAATGCGGTGGCCACCGGCGACCCGCTTTTCAGCCCCGGTTTTGCGCTGGACGCGGGAGAGGAGCCGGAAATTGCCGCCTTCTATCTGATCGGCCCGGATGGCACTCCTTTCCGGGTGGGGTTCAGTCTGGCAAACGAATTTTCGGACCATGTGACGGAGCGCATCAACTATCTGTTTCTCGCCCATTCCAAGCTGCGCCCGGCCGCTTTCGGGCCTGAACTACTGGTGGGGCCGCTTCCCGACGATATCCGCGGCACGAGCCGCATCCTCCGGGATGGCCAGGTGATCTGGGAGAAACCCTTTCTTTCGGGAGAGGCGAACATGAGCCACACGCTGGCCAATCTGGAGCACCACCACTTCAAATACGACCTGTTCCGGCAACCGGGTGACCTGCATGTTCATATGTTCGGGACGGCGACCCTGTCCTTTGCCGATGGCGTGAAGGCGGAGCCGGATGACGTGTTCGAGCTATCCGCTCCCGCCTTCGGACTACCACTTTCCAACCCTCTGAAAGTGACGGATGCGGAGTGTCGCCCCGTCGCTGTCACCCCGCTCTGATGAAGCTGTCTACCGCGATCCCATGTTGATGGAGACTGGTCAATGTCCCGATTCACGCCGAAACCGTGGCCGCGCAAGCTCAGGTCGCAGGAGTGGTTTGGCGGCACTTCCCGCGACCATATCTATCACCGGAGCTGGATGAAAAATCAGGGTTTCCCGGCCGACCTCTTCGACGGGCGCCCGGTGATCGGCATCCTGAACACCTGGTCGGAGCTTACCCCGTGCAACGCGCATCTGCACGACCTGGCGGAGCGGGTAAAGCACGGCGTCTATGAAGCTGGCGGGTTTCCCGTGGAGGTGCCGGTATTCTCCGTGGCGGAGTCGAGCTTCCGCCCCTCCGCCATGATGTTCCGCAACCTGGCTGCGATGGCGGTGGAGGAGGCGATCCGCGGCCAGCCGATGGACGGCTGCGTGCTGATGGTAGGCTGCGACAAGACCACGCCCTCGCTGCTCATGGCGGCGGCATCCACGGATCTGCCCTCCATCGTGGTAACGGGCGGGCCGATGTTGAACGGCTGGTTTCGGGGCGAGCGGGTGGGATCGGGTACCCATCTGTGGAAGTTCTCCGAAGCGGTGAAGGCCGGGGAGATGACACAGTCCGAGTTTCTGGAAGCCGAAAGCGCCATGTCCCGCAGCCCCGGCTCCTGCAATACGATGGGCACCGCTTCCACGATGGCGAGCATGGCCGAGGCGCTCGGCATGGCGCTTTCGGGCAATGCCGCCATCCCCGCAGTGGACAGCCGGCGCCGGATGATGGCGCAGCTGACGGGCCGGCGCATCGTGCAGATGGTCAAGGATGACCTGAAACCGTCCGACATCCTGACGCGCGACGCGTTCGAGAATGCAATCCGC
This sequence comes from Haematobacter genomosp. 1, assembly GCF_002196855.1. Lineage (GTDB taxonomy): Bacteria > Pseudomonadota > Alphaproteobacteria > Rhodobacterales > Rhodobacteraceae > Haematobacter. The sequence continues at coordinate 200,643 of NZ_NIPW01000008.1, forward strand.
ACCAACGGCGCGATCGGGGGCTCCACCAACGCGGTGATCCACCTTCTGGCGCTGGCTGGCCGGGTGGGGATCGACCTCACACTCGATGACTGGGACCGGCTCGGCCGCGATGTGCCGACCATCGTGAACCTGATGCCGTCGGGCAAATATCTGATGGAGGAGTTCTTCTATGCCGGGGGCCTGCCCGTGGTCATCAAGCGTTTGGGGGAGGCGGGGCTTCTGCACAGGGACGCGCTCACCGTTTCCGGGCAGACGGCGTGGGAGCAGGTGGAGAATGTGACCAACTGGAACGAGGACGTGATCCTGCCCGCCGAGCGCCCCTTGACCGATCACGGCGGCATCGCGGTTCTGCGGGGCAACCTCGCGCCGAACGGAGCCGTGCTGAAACCCTCTGCCGCCAGTCCGCATCTCATGCAGCACCGGGGCCGCGCCGTGGTTTTTGAGGACATCGACGATTACAAGGCGCGGATCAATGACGAGGCTCTGGAGATCGACGAAACCTGTGTGATGGTGCTGAAGAATTGCGGGCCCAAAGGCTATCCGGGCATGGCGGAGGTCGGCAACATGGGCCTGCCGCCCAAGGTGCTGCGAAAGGGCATCACCGACATGGTCAGAATTTCGGACGCACGCATGTCGGGCACTGCCTATGGCACCGTGGTCCTGCATACCTCGCCGGAGGCCGCGGTGGGTGGACCGCTCGCCGTGGTGCGCTCGGGTGACATGATCGAATTGGATGTGCCCGCCCGGAGCTTACGGCTCGATATTTCCGAGGCGGAGCTGGCTGCCAGGCTTGCGGACTGGCGCCCCGAGATCCATTCGCCGGAAACCGGGTATGCACGCCTTTTCCACAGCCACGTGCAGCAGGCGGACACCGGGGCGGATTTCGATTTTCTCAAGGGGTGTCGTGGGGCGGCCGTCGGCAAGGACAGCCATTGATGCAGCCCGGGGTGGAGTGGATCGCTGCGGATTGGGGAACGACCAACCTCCGCCTGTGGGCGATGGCGGCGGATGATCGGGTGCTCGCCCGGAGGGCATCGGAGGAGGGAATGGGCCGTCTCTCGCCCGAATGCTACGAGCAGGCGCTGATACGCATGGTCGGGGACTGGCTGCCGGAAGGCCGCGTGACGCCGGTGCTGATCTGCGGCATGGCGGGCGCGCGGCAGGGCTGGGTGGAGGCGGGGTATCGCCCGGTTCCAGCGCATCCGCTCGGCCTGCCGCTCACACGCGTGCCGACCTCGGATCCCCGCATTTCCGTCACCATTCTTCCGGGGCTTTCTCAGGAAAGCCCTGCCGATGTGATGCGGGGGGAGGAAACCCAGATCGCGGGCGCGCTGGCACTCCGCCCCGGACTTGCCGGGCCGCTGTGCCTCCCCGGAACCCACAGCAAATGGGCAGAGGTGGAGGCAGGGCGCGTGATCCGTTTTACCAGTTATCCGACGGGCGAACTCTTTGCGCTTCTGTCGGAGAAGTCCGTACTGCGGCACGGGTTGACGGGGGAGGGGGAAGATTGGTCGGCTTTCGACGCCGCTGTTGCCGCCACCATCGCGGCACCCGCGCGCGTCTGGGCAGAGCTGTTCCCGCTCCGGGCGGCATTTCTGTTGCACGGCCTGCCCGCAGCCGCGGGACGTTCACGACTCTCGGGCCTGCTCATCGGGGCGGAACTTGCAGCGGCGGAACCCCGGGGAGAAGTCACGCTGATCGGTGCCGGCCCGCTTATGCGGCGCTATGCGCGTGCATTGCGCATCGCAGGCGTAACCACCCGACAGATCGAGGCGGAAGATGCCGTGCTGGCGGGGCTTTCCGCCGCGCGCGCCTTGTGGAAAGAGGCGGTATGAGAAACATCATCGCCATCCTGCGCGGCATCCGACCTGAGGAAGTCCTCGCCCATGCTGAAACGCTGCTGGATGCGGGTATCGAGGTGCTGGAGGTCCCGCTCAACTCCCCCGATCCATTCGACAGCATCGCCTTGCTTGTCGAGCGTTTTGGGGCGCGGGCAAGGATCGGTGCCGGCACCGTCCTGACGGTGGCGGAAGTCGCGCGGCTGGCGGAGATCGGCGCGGCGCTCGTCGTCTCACCCAACTCGGACGCGCGGGTCATCCGCGCCACCCGGGCAGCGGGAATGGAAAGCTGGCCCGGCGTCATGACACCGACCGAATGTTTCGCGGCGCTGGAGGCGGGGGCAAGCGGGCTGAAGTTCTTTCCCGCCTCTGTCATTGGACCGTCCGGCCTGTCGGCCATGCGCGCGGTCTTGCCGCTCGGAACGCCCCTCTATGCCGTAGGGGGCGCAGGACCGGCGAGTTTTGCGGAATGGTTTCGGGCCGGAGCCAGCGGCTTCGGCATCGGCTCCGCGCTTTATCGGCCGGGACAGGACGCCCTCACGACCGGCACGAAGGCGCGGGAGATCGTCGCCGCCTATGATGCCGCGATAAGGAAATCGGGATGAGAGTTCTTCACGATACGGTCGCAGAGCTGGGGGAGGGCGCCTTCTGGCATCCGGAGCGGCAGGCGTTCTTCTGGTTCGACATCTTGCACAAGCGCCTCCACGCTGTTCAGGCCGGTACACTGCGGGTCTGGGAGATGCCGGAGATCGCATCGGCCCTTGGCTGGGTGGACCGGGACAGGGTTGTCCTGTCGACGGAGACGGGACTACACCTGTTCGATCTCGAAACCGGGGAGAAACGACAACTCGCCGCGATTGGGGCGGATGACCGGTCAAGCCGGTCCAACGATGGGCGCGCGGATCCGTGGGGTGGCTTCTGGGCTTCCGTCATGGGCCGAAGGGCGGAAGCGGGGCGGGGCGAAATCTGGCGCTGGTGGGAGGGAGAGCTGAGGCAGGTCGTGAATGGCTTGACCATCCCCAACGCCATCTGCTTCGACCTGTCCCTCGCCCGCGCCTATTACGCCGATACTGCGCGGGGTATCGTCTGGAAACAGCCGCTCGATCCCAAGACAGGCTGGCCGGAAGGGGTGCCCGATGTCTTCCTGGACCTCTCGTCCGAGGGGCTGAATCCGGACGGCGCCGTAGTGGATGCCGAGGGGCGGTTCTGGAACGCGCAGTGGGGGGCAGGGCGCGTGGCAATCTACGACCCGGATGGCCGGTTTCTCGACGCTCTCTTCGTGCCTGCACGACAGCCAAGCTGTCCGGCCTTCGGCGGTCCCGGCTATCGCCATCTTCATGTCACAACCGCATGGGAGGGTATGTCGCAAGCGGAGCGTGCAGCCGACCCCAACGCAGGCAAATCCTTCGTGGGGGAAGTGGAGGCACAGGGACTGCCGGAGCCGCGAGTGCGGGTTTAGTCAGTCCTCGAAAGGCGCAACCTCCCGCCGTCTGCCGAGAAGGAAAGCGTCTGCGACATGCCGGAGCGGGGAGACATCCACATCCGACGCACCCTCATTGATGAGAGTGCGGAACCTTGCGTAGAGACGGCGGTACTCGCTGTCCGGTTCGGCCATCCGCTCCACCCCGTCAACCGACAGGATGCTCCCCCCTTTCGACAGCAGAACCGGGCCTTGCTCGGTGTCCAAAGCGATATCCCAGGTCTGCGGACCGGTTTGCCGCCAGTCGAAAATCACCGTCACCGGCACACCGCTTTCCGTGCGGAATGTCAGATCGGCGGCGATGGGCGTGGCGCGGTTGGCGGGGAAGGAGAGGTCCGCATGCTCAAGGAACATTGTCTCCGGCAGGATGCGCGTGACAATGGAGAGCGCGTTGATACCGGGGTCGAAGACACCCAGCCCCCCCGGCTCCCATATCCATGCCTGGCCCGGATGCCAATGGCGCACATCCTCCTTCCACGTGACATGCACGGCGCGGAGCTTGCGCCGGCGCAGGAGGTCCCGCGCCGGTGCGACGCCGGCAGCCTCCCGAGAGTGCCATGTCGCGAAAAGTGTGAGCCCGCGGGCCTCCGCCAGCTCGACCAGCGCCGCGATTTCCGAAAGGGTGGCACCGGGCGGCTTCTCCAGCATCACATGTTTGCCTGCCAGCAGGGCCGCGCGCGCCTGATCGAAACGCCCCTGCGGCGGGGTGCAAAGCGTGACGGCTTGAACATCGGGCGCGGCGTGGAGAAGCGTGTCGATATCGGGAAAGGATGGAATGCCCGGCAGCGTGGCATTCCTGCTTCCTATGGCGCAGAGGTCCAGCCCCGCTGTTTCCCCAATCGCCGGAAGATGTTGATCCCGCGCAATCTTTCCAAGGCCGATGAGGCCTAGTCCGATGGTCATTCCACCCTCCCACGACCACACCCGTGATCGGGGATGACCCTATTGCGGCACCGGACGGCGGTAAAGGACGTTACCCGCTGCGGCTGCCGGTTCAACGCAGAAAGGCGCGAAACTGCTTGAGCGCGAGTGCGAAGAGTGCAGCCCCGATGACGAGCAATGCCAGAAATTGTGGCCAGACCACGGCAAATCCAGCCCCTCGGAACAGGATTGCCTGGGACAGAATGACAAAGTGGGTTGTCGGCGCACCAAGCATGATATTCTGGATCACCTCCGGCATGCTCTCCCTTGGTGTCATACCGCCGGAAAGAATCTGAAGCGGAAGCAGAACGAGAATGAGGAGCAGGCCGAACTGCGGCATGCTCCCGGCAATCGTCGCCAGAAAAATCCCCAGCGAGGTCGTTGCGAAAAGCATGAGGACGGTGCCCGCCAGAAACAGCAGCAGTGAGCCCTGCAACGGCACCCCGAGCCAGATCTCCACCACCAGCTTCAGGCTGACGGCCGCCGCCACCAGCACGATCAATCCCATGGCCCATACCTTGGAAATCATGATCTCCAGCGCGGTGACCGGCATGACCAGAAGATGCTCCACCGTGCCATGCTCCTTCTCGCGGATCAACGCCGCGCCCGTCAGAACGATGGACAGGAGCGTAATGGAGAAAGTTACGTTGTTCACCGCACTGAACCAGGAGGTATTCAGCTGCTGATTGAATTTTGCCCGAAGCACCATATCCACCGGCACGGCACCGGCCTGGCGCGTGCGGGAGAGATATTCGGAGATCTCGCTCGATACGATCTGCTGTATGTAACCTGCGCCGGTAAAGGCCTGCGACAAGCGCGTTGCATCCACGTTCAACTGGATTTCGGGTCGTTTTCCTGCAAGCAGATCCTGTTGGAAATTCAGGGGGATATCGAGGGCAAAGGTGTCCAGACCTGCGTCCATGCGGTTGTCCATCTCGGCGATCTGTATGTCGCTCGGTGCCACGAAATAGGGTGGATAGAAGGCGGAACCGATTCTCGCAGAGACCTGTGACCTGTCCTCGTCCACGATGCCGATTGTCGCGCGGTTCAGCGTCTGCGGCGTCGCACGAGAGGAGGAATAGACGGAAAGCGTGAAGCTGTAGACGATCAGCACCATCATTATCGGATCGCGGAGCAGTCCGACCAGCTCCTTCAAGCCCAAGTTCCAGATGTTCTGAACGCGCATGTCACCTGGCCTGTTTTTGAAGCAGCATGACACCAAGCCCCATGATGATCGGCGCAGTAATTGCCAAGGACCACATATCCCGCGAGAGTTCGGCGAACCCCAGACCCTTGGAAAAGACCCCGCGAGAGATCGTCACAAAGAAGCTCGTGGGATAGATGCGCCCGACGAATGCCCCGACACCTTCGAGCGAGGACACGGGATCGATCAGCCCGGAGAATTGCACCGCGGGGATCAGCGTGAGCAGCGCTGTGCCGAAGATCGCCGCCGTCTGGCTGGAGATGAAACTGGACACCAGGAGGCCGAGTCCGGTTGCCGCAATCGCATAGAAGAACGCGGCGACCGCAAGAGTGAGGAAATTCCCTGTTAGCGGGACCTGAAAGACCGTCGTGGTCAGCAGCGTGAGAAGCAGAAAGTTCAGCATCGCCAGCACCACGTAGGGCAATTGCTTGCCCATCAGGAACTCAAGCCGCGTCACCGGGGTCACATAGAGGTTTATGATGGACCCCAGTTCCTTTTCCCGCACCACGGAAAGAGCCGTCAGCATCGCCGGGATCACCAGAAGCAAGATGGGGATGACTGCGGGCACGATGGCATAGATGCTGCGCAGTTCCGGATTGTAGCGATAGCGGATTTCCAGCCCATAGGCCCCCGCTGCGGCAGCCTCACCAAAGCGCTCGCCGATCTGGCGTGCAAGCCAGCCGGAATGCAGGCCCTGCACATACCCGCGTACCGTTTCGGCACGCTGGGGATTTGCCCCATCGATCCAGACGCCGATTTCGGCGGCATCGCCGCGAGCTACGGACCGTGCGAAGCCGGACGGGATTTCCACCGCAAGGGCGAGCTTTCCCTGCTGCATCCGGCGGTCCATGTCCTCATAACTGGTCAGCGGTGCCTGCTCCACGAAATATCGCGAGCCGGAGATATCAAGCGTATAATCGCGGCTCAGGTTGGTCTGATCCCGGTCCAGCACGGCAAAGGACAGATCCTCCACATCCATATTGATACCATACCCGATGACGAACATCAGAATGACGCTGCCGAGAAGGGCCATGGTAAGCCGGATCGGATCGCGCAGCAGCTGCAATGTCTCCAGCCGTGCATAGCTGAGCAGGCGGCGAACATCGAAGCTCCGCATGACCGGCTCCTCTCGCGCGACCTGCTCAATATCGTCGGCGCTGCCGGTTTCGGCGTTGGCGCCCTGTGCCTCCTCCAGATAGGCGATGAAGGCTTCTTCGAGCGTCTTCGCGCCTTTGCTGTCGATGATCGCCTGGGGCGTATCGCTGATAAGAACACGCCCTGCATTCATGAAGGAAATACGATCGCAAAGTGCGGCCTCGTTCATGAAATGGGTGGAGACGAAAATCGTCACCAGGTCCTTTCGGGACATGTCCGCAAGAATGCGCCAGAAGTTCGCACGTGCGATGGGATCCACGCCCGAAGTCGGCTCATCAAGGATGAGGATTTCGGGTTTGTGGATCGTCGCAACGGCGAGGGAGAGACGTTGGCGGATGCCGAGCGGCAGGTCATCCGGCAGCGCCTCCATCACGGTGGAAAGGTTGAAGCGTTCCTCCGCCTCGGCAATGCGGGCGGGAATATCATCTTCCGGTATTTCGAAAAGGAGCGCGTGGAGCGTCAGGTTCTGGCGCACCGTAAGCTCGCTATAAAGCGAAAACGCCTGACTCATGTAGCCGACACGTCGCCGGATGGACATGTCGTTCGAGTCCACCTCCCTGCCAAATAATCTGGCCGTCCCTTCCGTTGCGGGGAGAAGCCCTGTCAGCATTTTCATCGTGGTTGTCTTGCCCGAGCCGTTGGAGCCCAGAAAGCCGAAGATCTCCCCTTTTTCGATGCGAAAGCTCACATCGTTGACGGCAGTGAAATCGCCGAACTTCATCGTGAGATGTTCGGCCTCGATGGCGATCGTCTGATCGCTCCCGGCGGGCCGTGGCGGCATCACCATTTTGCTGCCGCCCTCCTGCGCCTCTTTTGGCAGCAGGCTCACAAAGGCATCGTCGAGCGTCTCTGTCCCGGTCTGCTGCAGCAGATCGGCGGTTGGGGAGGAAGCAAGAATCTTCCCCCCATTCATCGCTATCGTCCACCCGAACCGCTCTGCCTCCTCCATATAGGCGGTGGCGACGATCACGCTCATTCCGGGGCGTGCCTTGCGGATGTCGTCAATCAGATCCCAGAACTGGCGGCGGGAAAGCGGATCCACTCCGGTTGTCGGCTCATCAAGGATCAGGAGTTCCGGATCGTGGATCAGCGAGCAGCAGAGGCCAAGCTTCTGTTTCATCCCCCCGGACAGCTTGCCCGCCGGGCGATCGGCGAAGGCAGACAGACCGGTCGCCCGGAGCAAGCCGTCGATACGCTGCGTGCGCTCTTCGCGATCCTGCCCGAAGAGCCTGCCGAAGAAATCGACATTCTCAAAGACCGACAGCGTGGGATAGAGGTTCTTGCCAAGCCCCTGCGGCATATAGGCGATGTCGGGCATGATCGCCGTGCGGTGCGCGTCGGAGGCGATGTCACCGCCGAGGACCTCCACGGTTCCGACCTGTATCTCGCGCGCGCCGCAGATGAGCGAGAGAAGGCTCGATTTCCCGACCCCGTCTGGGCCGATAAGCCCGATCATCCTTCCTTTCGGGACGTCGAGCGTGATGTCATCCACAGCGACGGTCTTGCCGTAGGTCTGGCTCAATCCCTTGATGCGGACGACATATTCCTCCGCCCGTTTTTCGTCAGGCCCAAGCGATACGTCGCTGTTGTCGGTCATTGCACGACGTTCCGAAGATTCTCAGGCCATTCCGTGTCAGCATCTATCTTTACGTAGGCGGTGCCGGGCAATCCGGTCTTGACCACGTCGAGGTACTTTCTGAGCAGGTCAGGGGACACGCGAGCGCGGACGCGGAACATCAGCTTCTCCCGCTCATCCGCCGTCTCCACGGTCTTCGGTGTGAACTGAGCCACGTCGGCAACGAAGCTGATGACGGCGGGGATCACATCCTGTGGCGCTGCATCCAGAACAATGCGCGCTTCAGAACCCACCGCTAGTCGACCCGCCTGCGCGGTCGGCAGGAAGAAGGTCATGTAGACATCCGCGAGATCGACCAGATTCAGCACCCTGCCTCCTCCGGCGAGTACCTCTCCCTCTCTGGCGACCAGATATTGCACGCGCCCGTCACGCGGAGACGTCAGGGTCGAGTCGTTGATGGAGGATGCGATCGCGTCGATGGATGCTTCTGCGGCGGCGACGGCAGCATTCGCATCCACAACGGCTGCGCGGGCCGCCCCGATCCCCGCATCAGCGGCGGCCGATTGGGCTTCTGCGGCGGCAAGCGCCGCCTTGGCCTGCTGTGCCCCCCCGCGGTCGTTGTCAAGCGTCTGCTTGGAGAGGTTATCGTTCTTGGCAAGTGCCTCCGACCGTTGAAGCCGCCGATCCGCGACATCGAGAGCGGATTGGTATTGGTCCACGACAGCCAGCGCCTGACGTTTCTCCGCCTCCCGCTGTGCGACGACGGCGTTGGCCGTTTCCACCGAGATCCGGGCCCGGTCGCGTTCGGCCTCCGCTTGTCGGCGCTGCGCCTCCAGCTGGACGATATCCATGCGGGCCAGCACCTGACCATGCTGAATGAGGTCACCTTCGGCGACGAGCAGCTTGTCCAGGCGCCCCGCACTCAGCGCGGAAATGTCGATTTCCGTGGCCTCGATGCGTCCGTTGCCGGAAGCGATACCGGACGGAAGGCCCGGCTCGTTGAACCGCTTCCAGGCCGCGTACCCACCTACGGCTGCGATCAGAACCAATCCCGCCAGCACCCAGCGCTTGTCGATCTTCGCCATCACCAGCCTCCAGCTGTACTGCTTCTCACGGTATCGCTTAATTTCACGGTTTCAATCTCCACTGTGGCCCTTCTTCGCAGAAGCATGAATATGACATAATTATCG
>NZ_NIPW01000075.1 GCF_002196855.1 Haematobacter genomosp. 1
CACCAGCTCCGCCGTCCTGAAGATCGAGGGCAAGCCGCGCGTGCGGCGCGGCTCCGGTTGATCCGAGGGCCAGGCCGGGGGATCGACGCGGCCGAGGGCCGCGCTCACCCCCGCCCTGCGGTTTTTCCTTTTCGTGTTTCCGCCCAACAGACCTGCCCGAGCCGGTCAATCGGCAAGCGCCGCGCCCGTGGCGCGTCGGCTCCGGCGGGGGCCGTGTCCTCGCTGCGCTGCGGGCCGCACCACCCCCCGCCTCCGCCCGATGGACAGTCTCGGTCAGGCCCGTGGGTCGGGCTGTGCCCTCCCCACTCTGTTCCGCCGAATACATGCGTATTCGTCAGACCAGACCGGCGAGGCGCAGCCCATCGGCGGAAGAAGGCAACAGACCCGAACCGCCAGCCGCAACACGAAAGGAAAGAC
>NZ_NIPW01000076.1 GCF_002196855.1 Haematobacter genomosp. 1
TTACTTGGGAAATGTGGGTTCTCACCTCCCTGGGCGTGGAGATTTATGCCTCTGGTCATCGGCGGTGGCCGGATGAGGTGAAGGCTCGGGTGGTCGCCGATACACTGCAGCCGGGGGCCACGGTAAGCGTCTCGGCATGAGCAAACCTGAGGCTGCCCGCTACCGTATGACGAACTGGAAGTCCTACAACGAGTCTTTGAGGCGGCGTGGATCGCCACTGATCTGGATGGACAAGGACATGGTGTGGCTGGCGAACAAGGCGGGTCGTCGTGGTCGCCCGCCGGTGTTCTCGGGTGCGGCCATCCAGTTCTGCCTGATGGTGAAGGTGCTCTTCGGGCTGCCGCTTCGGCAGACAACCGGAACGGTGGCCAGCATCCTGGAGATGGTCGAGCTCGACTGGCCCGTGCCGGACTTCTACACCATGAGCCGCAGACAAAAAACCCTCACTGTCCAGATATCCTGCCGGCGCGCACCAGGTCCTCTGAACCTGCTGGTGGACAGCACCGGGATCAAGTTTCTCGGCGATGGAGAATGGCTGGCGCACAAGCATGGCACCCACCGCAAGCGCCAGTATCGCAAGGTCCACCTGGCAATGGATACAGACACCGGCGACATTCGGGCGGTGGAGTTCACTTCCAGCCGCGAAGGCGACGGTCCTGAGCTATCTGACCTTCTGAAGCAGATTCCGCCGGAGGGGCTGGTCGGCACCGTGACCGGCGACGGTGCCTTCGACACCCGGCGATGCCACACCGCAATCGTGGACCGTGGCGGCACGGCCATCATCCCGATCCGGAAGAATGGTCGCCTCTGGAAAGAGGACTGCCCTGCCGCTCGCGCTTGCAACGACATCCTCCGGGCGACCAAACGTTTCGGTCGGGCGAACAGGAAGGTCTGGTCCGGCTATCACGTCCGAAGTCGGATCGAGGCAAGGATGCGCTGCCTCAAATCCTTCGGTGAGCGCATCGCCTCGCAAGACCCCGACAGACAAGCGGCCGAGATCTACATCCGCGTCGCGCTCATGAACCGCTTCAACGCACCCGGCACCGCCGAAATCGAGCGCCTGGCCTGAGCTTAATGGGTAAGGGAGAGCCCTGCTCCGACGCCGAGTTCTGCAACAATGCCCAACAACGCCCATGAAAATTGCTTTTCGCAAGCATGCTTTCGAATTGTCCCCGGCGCGGGCCGGGCGTAGTCTGGCCCTCAGTCGAATGTCAGGGACCGAACCGATGAAACCTGCCAAGGCGCCCCGCCGATCCCTTCTGCCGCTGCTGGTCCTGGCCGTTCTGGCCGGGCTGGTCATCGGTGCCGTCTGGTGGGCGACGCGCCCCGGCCCCCTGCTGATCCAGGGCGAGGTCGCGGCCCCGCGGGTCGATGTCTCGGCCCGCACCTCGGGCCGGGTCACGCGGATCGAGGCCGATCTGGGCCAGCGGGTCGAGGGCGGCCAGCTGCTGGCCGAACTGTCGAACCCGCAGCTGGTCACCGCCCATGCCGCCGCAGCATCAGGGCTGGAGGTCGCCCGCGCCTCGGAGGCCG
>NZ_NIPW01000077.1 GCF_002196855.1 Haematobacter genomosp. 1
CACCTGCGGAAGCTGTGCCGGTTGCCGGCATGACCTCGGACGAACCTGCACCCTCCCACAAGCCGGAGAAAACACCTGTCTTGTCGCCGGAAGAACAGGCGGAAGAACCTGCTCTGGATCACCTTCGGACGGTGTATCGCAAACAGCGATACATTAAGGGCAGTCTCAACGAGTTCGCAACTGCGCTGGCCTCCGTTCATGTCGAGAACATGAGCCGAGAAGGCCACGAGGAAGAAGCCGAACCCGCGCCGGAGGAAACACCAGATACTGACAAGAAGCCGAAGCGAAACCGGAAAAAAGTGCCATCGAACGTCACGGATTTGACGGCGGCACTTAGCGACGTTTCGCGCCAGAATACGGCCAACTGACACGGCACGAAAAACAAACGCCCCCTTTCGGGGGCGTTTTTTCATTTCGCCAGTGCGGGCATATAGACCTGAAGGACGCCGCGCTTGCCGCCTCGCCTGCCCACCTGCACAATTAGATCTATAGTCTGTCGCGCATAATCCAGAACGTCCTGCCGCGTCTGGTTCAGCCCCGCCCGCATGACCATCATCGCTAGACGTTCCAGCGCCAGCGCCGGACTGTCTGCATGAATCGTGCTGATGGACCCCGGATGGCCCGTGTTGATCGCTTCCAGAAAGTTCAGGGCTTCGACACCGCGGATTTCCCCGAGGATCAACCGATCCGGCCGCATCCGCAGCGCGGATTCAAGCAACAGGGCAGGGGAGCGTTCCGATCCGGCCCGCCGTTCCGCCACCAGCGCCACCGTGTTCGGATGGGGCAGGTGCAGTTCCGGCGCATCCTCGATCGTCACCATGCGTTCGTCCTGGTCGCTGATCGCCAGCAGCGCCCGCGCCAGCGTCGTCTTGCCCGAGGACGTGCCGCCCGATACCAGAATGTTCAGCTTGTCACTGATGGCCGCGCGGAACAGGTTTTGCAGATCACCCGCCGCCGCCATGTTCGTCAGGGTCTTGAGCCGGTCGAGGCGAAGCGCGTCCACATCGACCTGCGCTCCGTCGAGGAATCCTATTTCATCCAGATCAAGAACACGGCTGACATATTTCCGGATTGAGACGGAGACGCCCTTTTCAATGGCAGGCGGCACGATGATCTGCACCCGCATCGTCTGACCGAACAGCACGACACGGCCCGACACAATGGGGTGCTTCGCGCCGAGCTGGTTACGGGTTTCCCCCGCAAGATGCCCGCCGAGCGGCTTGATCCGGTTTTCGGGCAGGGTGCCCTCCCACCGGATCATGTGTTCGGTTCCCGACCGTTCGACCCAGATCCCGCCGTCAGGATTTATGACGATCTCGTTCACGTCGTCCGAGGTCAGAAGCTCGCGCAGGGGCTGAAGCCCCTGCTCTGCATGGCTGGCCGGAATGACCACGGGTGTGTTGTCCATGTCGGCTTTCATCATCAGAACACCAGATCGCGGTTCACGAACACGGTCATGGTCGTGCCCTGGTCGATGTAGATGACGGGCGGCAAGGACAGGTAGTCGTTCATCACGCTCTGCGTCGTGTTTTCCAGATCCTCGCCCACGTCCTCCGCAAGCTCCTGCGTGTTCTCGCCGGCACTGTCGTCCACCACAACTTGCGGCGTGATCGCCAGCATCGAGATCAGGAAGGCCGAGCCGAAGCGTTCGCCAAAGCGCGTGTCAACAAAGCCGGTCTGCCCCGACATGCCCAGCTGGTCCGCGCCGTAGCCGCCCAGCTCCACGCTGCGCCCGTCCGGAGTGATGGCCCGGTTCCATGCAAGCTGTGCACGGTTCGAGGCAATGGACACGTCCGAATTGTAGCTGCCGATCAGGCGGGTGCCGCGCGGCAACAACACGTTTGAGCCGTCATAGGAATACACGTCGTTGGTGATCGAGGCGCGGATGACGCCCGGAAGCTCCGTGCTGATCGCGGTTTCCAAGACCGCTTCCAGCGTCGTGCCCTGCACGATGGTCCGGTCTGGCGCGGCAATCTGCGTGGCCCGCACCGTGTCGTAGCTGGCCGTCGAGGCCGAGGCCATGAATTGCTCATTCGTGGACAGCTTGCGTTCACCGGCCCCGCTGGCCCCTCCGCCCGTCACCTGCCCCGAACTGTCCAGCACCAGAAGATCGGACGACACCTGCGCCTCGTTGATCGCGTTGAGGCGGGCGCGTTCCTCTTCGAGACGCTGACGGGCATCGGCTTCGCCGTCCATGCCTTGCGCGGCAATCGCCTCCTGAAGCTGGCGCTGGTAGGCTTCTTCCGCCAGTTGGCGTTCACGCTCGAACTGTTCCCGCAGATCATCGGCCTGCTGTTGCAGAAGGTCGCGGGTGATTTCACCGCGTTCTTCTTGCATGGCCTTAAGCTGTGCTTCCAATGCCGCCAACCGCCGCCGTTCGGCATCGGCCAATTCATCGTTCCCTGTGGTCAGGTTCAATTCACCTTCCGGAACGACCGTCTCCGGCACATCGGTTTCGACTTCGGTTTGCCGCTCGGTGATTTCAGTGGAGAGGCCCGTATCGCCGGAACTGGTGGTCTGCACGTCCTGCGCATCCGAAGTTTGCCCACCGCCGAAGAGGCTTGCCATCTGCTGAGGCGCGATCAGCATCAGGACCAGAAGGAGAAGGACAATGCCAACAAGACCGCCGACGAGGATCTTGACCACGTTGCCGGGGCCGCCCCCGTCGAATTCGGAACTGCGCGCCGCCACGCGGGCTTCGCGGTCGTTTTCCGGATCGGGCCGCAGGCGCGGCCGATCTTCGTTCTCAGCATCGTTGGGGATGTTGTCTTGGTCGGTCATTGGATCACCACCTGATTGCTGTTGGCCGGTTGCGCCTGACGGCCGCCCCGAACGGTTTTGACGACTTCGCCGCTGGCGATGCACAATTCCTCATCCCCGATCCGCAGCGTCCAGCGGTCGGACGTGCGGTTGACCACGAACCCTTCGCTGGTCTGCTGCACGTTCACGATGGCTTCCTGCCCGTCCGCGTTCGCCGCGAAGATACCGGGGCGGGGCGCGTTCGGAGCAAACCGGAAGTAGGTTTTCACCCCGTCATCGTAGACCTGGATGGGCCGGATGCTGGTCGATTTGCCCGCCACGAAGTAGTTGTAATCCTTCGGCCGCGCCGCTACCGCCGCCTGTTGCTGGCGGGCGCGCGCCGCCTCGCCGGGATAGTTGAAGCTGATCCGGTAGCTGGGGCTGTGCGATCCGGCCTGTGCGGCTTTCGCGTTCAGCTCGAACGTGTAGACGCGGCGATCGGTGTAGACGGTCATGTTGGTATAGGCCCCGTGCACGAGCGGCTTCACCGACAACACGTCGCCCCGGTTCAGGCGCACGATCTGCCATGACGCGCTGTCGCCCACCTGCACGGACTCGATGTTTTCGCCCGAGGCAAACTGGATCGAGGTGATGAAGCGCATGTAGACGTCGAGGCGATACACGTCATGTTCGCTGTAGTTGTAGTAGCGGATGCGGGGATCGGCCGAATAGGCCCGAGGGGCCGTTTCTGCGAGGGCGGTGCCCATGCTGGCGACAAGGGCCGCAGCGGCAAGCGTGGCAAGCCGGTTCATGTCAGTTCCCCCTTGCGTTCAGAGTTTCCGCATCGACGCGGTAGTTGGTGACGGTGAAGCCGAGCGGGTTGGCCCAGACCTGTTGCAGCGACGTTTCCGTGCGCGGCCGGAATTGGAAGGTGATCGTCGCCACGAAGTCCCGCGTGGTCGGCGTCTGGCCTTCCCGCTCATAGGTGCGGGTGAACCGCACCTGCGCCGTGCCCTCATCGAGAAGCGAGATCGACCGGACGGCGACGGTAATCAGCATCCCCGTGCCGTAGAGGTTCGGCGGATACTGGTCATTGCCGGAGTTCCAGAGGGCGCGCAGCGAAGCCGCCGCTTGCCCGTCCGAAATCGCATTCACTTGCGGGATGCGCTGGCTGTTGTCGGAGACGTCATAGGGGTCGTTTGCGGGAGAGG
>NZ_NIPW01000078.1 GCF_002196855.1 Haematobacter genomosp. 1
ATGGCAAAGGCAAAGTTTGAACGGACGAAACCGCACGTCAACATTGGCACGATCGGCCACGTTGACCACGGGAAGACGACGCTGACGGCGGCGATCACGAAGTATTTCGGCGACTTCAAGGCCTATGACCAGATCGACGCGGCGCCGGAAGAGAAGGCGCGCGGGATCACGATCTCGACGGCCCACGTGGAATACGAGACGGACGCGCGCCACTATGCGCACGTGGACTGCCCCGGCCACGCGGACTACGTGAAGAACATGATCACGGGTGCGGCGCAGATGGATGGCGCGATCCTGGTGGTGAACGCGGCCGACGGCCCGATGCCGCAGACGCGGGAGCACATCCTGCTCGGCCGTCAGGTGGGCATTCCCTACATGGTCGTTTACCTGAACAAGGTCGACCAGGTTGACGATGCGGAGCTTCTGGAGCTGGTGGAGATGGAAGTGCGCGAGCTTCTGTCGTCCTACGAGTACCCGGGCGACGACATCCCGATCGTGAAGGGCTCGGCGCTTGCGGCGCTGGAAGGCCGCGACAAGGAGATCGGCGAGGATTCGATCCGCGCGCTGCTCGCAGCGGTGGACGCGTACATCCCGACGCCGGAGCGTGCGGTGGACCAGCCGTTCCTGATGCCGATCGAGGACGTGTTCTCGATCTCGGGCCGGGGCACGGTTGTGACGGGTCGTGTGGAACGCGGCGTGATCAACGTGGGTGACGAGGTCGAGATCGTGGGCATCCGCCCGACGAAGAAATCGACCTGCACGGGCGTCGAGATGTTCCGCAAGCTGCTGGACCGCGGGGAAGCCGGCGACAACATCGGCGCGCTGCTGCGCGGCGTTGACCGGGAAGGCGTCGAGCGGGGCCAGGTGCTCTGCAAGCCGGGCTCGGTGAAGCCGCACACGAAGTTCGAGGCGGAAGCCTACATCCTCACGAAAGAGGAAGGGGGCCGTCACACGCCGTTCTTCGCGAACTACCGTCCGCAGTTCTACTTCCGGACCACGGACGTGACCGGGACCGTCAAGCTGCCGGAAGGCACGGAGATGGTGATGCCGGGCGACAACCTGAAGTTCGAGGTCGAGCTGATCGCGCCGATCGCCATGGAAGAGAAGCTCCGCTTCGCCATCCGTGAAGGCGGCCGCACCGTCGGCGCCGGCGTCGTCTCCAAGATCATCGAGTAATCGAAAGGCTGAGGGCGGGGCTCCGCCCCACGCC
>NZ_NIPW01000079.1 GCF_002196855.1 Haematobacter genomosp. 1
ACAACATCTTCATCGAGCGGCCATGGCGAACCCTGAAATACGAGTGCGTCTACCTGCATGCTTGGGAGACCGGATCGGAGACGAAAGCGGCCATCCGGAAATGGATGACCTTCTATAACCACCAGAGACCTCATTCAGCCCTGGCCGGCCAGCCTCCGGCGCTGGTCTATTGGCAGAGAAATGATAACAATCAACCCGATCAGCAGGTGCAACGAGTAGCTTAAATTATGCCGGATCCTGTCCAATAGATGGGGAGTAGCTCACCCCTCAGATACCGCATGCCGGGCGTACGCGAATTAACGGCGTTGATCATTCGGAGAGCTCCGCCTCTCGCCTTGCTGCCAGGGCCACTTGCCGTCGATCTCTACTTCCAGCGACAGGCTTAGGAATGTCCGGATCAGCACGATCCCGGCCAGGACGGCAACACTCCGCAGCGTTGGCTCAACGGCAACCGTGTTGATGATGTCGGCTGCGACGAGCAACTCAAGGCCGAGAAGAATGGATCGGCCAAGGCGCGAGCGGAGGGTATGAAAACGACTCCCCGGGACCTGCGGCGTCTCGGTGCAGAACCTGAGGAAAGCCGCCACGATGCCAATGACGATGACCGCCACACCTCCGATCTCGATACCGCGGGTGATCCAGTGCAGGACTTCTTCCAGTGCGGCATCCATGTCAGTCTCCCATCTCGTTTTGACAAGAACGCCGAGCCGGCGGCAGCCCGTTCCCATAGGGAAGAAAGTTTCCGCCAACGAGGAAGCTAGGCACCGGGCAGGGAGGGAACGTAATGCGGGATCATCCCCGTCAGGAACGATCTCCGACACCGTGCGCCGCACCGAGGTGCCACAGGGTCCCTTTTCCTTTTCGAGATGAAGTTCGGTCGCAATGCCCCTGCAAAATTCTGATCCACAAGCAAGAAATACAACCTCGGATTGTGGTTGATCTCAGAAGCCGACGTATTTACCGCTCGTTCACGAGTGACGCCTTGTTCAGGCTCAGGGGAAGCTCGCCAGCCGGCGGGCTTCCACCTTGAACATCTGTCTCTTGCTGGCAACATCCGGATCAAGCCCGCTTGCCGCATCGCGTCGGAAATGAGACAAGGCTCGGTCCCCTCAGGCAGAACCTCCATGTCCCCTCATCCCGCTGACGTGCCCGCATTACCGTTCGACGAACGTGCCCGGTCTCTGGCCCTGCGTCGCTACGATATCCTCGACACCCCGTATGAGGAAGAGTTCGACGACATCGCCACCATCGCGGCCGAAGTCTGCCAGACCCCCATTGCGGTCGTGAACTTCGTCGATACCGAACGGCAGTTCTTCAAGGCCGAAGTCGGCCTTGGCGTGCGCGAGACGCCGCTCGACACCTCTTTTTGCGGCAAGGCCATCCTGTCCGAGGACATGATGATCGTTCCCGACGCGCTGGAGGATCCACGGTTCGACGGTAACCCGCTGGTGACGCAGGCGGGCGGCCTGCGCTTCTATGCGGGGGCCTTGCTGAAGACGAAGGACGGCTTCCCCATCGGCACGGTGTGCGTGCTGGACACAAAGCCTCGAAACCTCGACGAGCACCAGATCCGCACTCTGCGCCTTCTCGCTCGGCAGGCCATGACGCAGGTGGAACTGCGGGCGGCACTGGCGAACAGCCAGCGTCTGGAAGCCCGGCATCGCCAGGTGCTTGACAGCTCGATCGACTATGCCATCCTCTCCCTAGACCTTGATGGCAAGGTCACCGGCTGGAACCGCGGCGCAGAGAACGTGCTTGGCTGGTCCGAAGAGGAGATGCTGGGCCGGCCCGCCGAGATCATCTTCAACTCGGTGGATCGAACCGTTGGCATCCCTGACCTGGAGATGGAGGCGGCCCGGGAGAAGGGGCGCGGGGTCGACGAGCGCTGGCACGTCCGCAAGGACGGTTCCCGGTTCTTTGCCTTGGGCGAGATGATGCCGCTGAAGGATGATGCGGATCGCCACGTCGGCTACGTGAAAATCCTGAGGGACCGGACACGTGCGCGACGGCAGGCGCAGCGCCTTGCCCTTCTGGCGCCGGCCGCGGCGGCTCTGCTGGACGCGGACGATCCCGCGGCGACGCTTCGGCCCGTTCTTGAAGGCAGCGCCGACACCATCGGCTTCGAGCAGTGCTACCTTTACGACATGGATACGGCGGACGGGCACCTGGCGCTACAGCATTCCGTTGGCGTCAACGAAGAAACACAGATGGCTCTTCGGCATGTCACCTTCGACGTTCCGCTGTGCGGGATTGTTGCGGAGACATCCGAACCCCTTATCCTCTCCGACTTGCACCTGACGTGCGAGCCGCGCCACGAGATCGCTAAATCCACGGGTATCCGAGCTTATGCAGGCTTCCCGATCTTTGTCCGGGGCGCGGCCGTCGGCGTCATCTCCTTCGGCAGCGCCGAAGTCGATGTCTTTGACGAGGAGGCACTCTCCTTCTTCCAGACGGTCGCGCGCCTGCTGTCCGTGGCACGTGAACGGGCGGAGGATGCCCGTGCGCTGCGCGATGCCGAGCAACGATCGCGTGCCGCGCAGGAGGCGGGGGGTGTTGGCACATTCGAGGTGAAGGTGGCCAGCGGCACAGTGACCGCTTCGCCTGAATTCTGCCGTATCTTCGGGCTGACGCCGGGAAGTCAGCTCCCGATAAGTGTCTTTGAAGACCTGGTGCTGGACGAGGACCGCGCGCTACGGTCCGACGATGCCGGGCGGCGGGCCGGCACGTGTCCTGCGGATGTGGAGTATCGCATCCGCCGGGCCGATGACGGCAAGATCCGGTGGATTTCCCGCCGCGCCGAATACAGGCGGGACAGCACCGGCCACATCCTGTCCATGTTCGGAACGGCGCAGGACATCACGGACCGGAAGATCGCGACCCTGCGCCAGGAGGCACTCCTGGAGCTTGGTAATGGCGTGCGCCATGCCGCGACGCAGGAGGAGATGATCGAACTTGCCTGCCACGTCGTACTGAGAACGCTGGGGGCATCTCGCGCCGGTTATGCAACGGTGGATCGCCGCGCCGGCCGCTACGTCGTCTCAGGAGAATGCATCGCCGAGGACGTGCCCCACCTCCATGGCAATTACGATCTTGCCGACTTCGCGAAGACGACCGAGCAGCTTCAGCTTGGCGAGCCGCTGGTTCTTCGCGACGCGGAGGCGGAGTTGGCGTTCACAGAGGATGTGGCAAGCTACCGGGCCATCGCCGTTGCGGCACAGATCAGCGTCCCGCTCATCCGCCGGGGTGAACTGATCGGCGCCCTGTTCGTGCATCAAAGCCATGCACGCGACTGGACGGCGGGAGAGGTCGACTTCATGCGGCGGGTGGCCGACCGGCTTTATGCCGCCCTGGCGACGGCGCGGGCCGAGGCAGATCAGGCCGTTCTCAACCATGAACTGTCGCACCGGTTGAAGAACAGCCTGTCGATGGTGCAAGCCATCGCGACCCAGACGCTTCGATCCGTGACCGACAAGACCGCCCTCCAGGACTTCCTGCGTCGCGTGCAGGCGCTTTCGGCGGCTCATGACGTGCTTCTGCACCGCAACTGGAACGCAGGGTCGATCCGGGACACGATCCAGTCCACCCTGAACACGCTTGCCGATCCGGGGCGCATATGGATCAACGGGCCGGATCTGGATCTCGGGCCCCGCTCCACGCTCAGCCTGTCGATGCTGTTGCACGAGCTGGCCACCAACGCGATGAAATACGGCGCACTGTCGGTCGACACCGGCATGCTTCATGTAACGTGGCACGTCGAGGATGTGACGGAACGCGAACAGGACCTGGTGATCCTGTGGCGGGAGGCAGGCGGTCCGGAGGTCGTGCCGCCGTCGCGGAAAGGGTTCGGCTCGCGGCTGATTCAGTTGGGGCTAACGGGAACCGGAGGGGTCGAGCTCAGTTATAACAAATCGGGATTGGCCGCCACGATCAAAGCACCCCTCTTCGAGGTGCAGCAGTCCTGATGAGGATCGAGCACGATGTCTGACCCCACTGTCCTCGTCGTCGAGGATGAACTGCTCCTGAGAATGGCTGCCTTGGCCATGCTGGAAGATGCCGGCTACGACGCGGTGAGTGCTGTCTCGGCCGAGGCCGCCCTCCGCATCATGGAGACCTGCCCGTCGATCCGCGTGATCTTCACGGATGTCGATCTCGGCCGGGGGCAGGACGGCCTCTGGCTCGTATCCAAGGTGCGGGAAGGCTGGCCACCGGTTGGAGTTATTGTCACCTCAGGTCATCGGCATGTGACGCGTGAACTGCTCCCAAATGGTGCAGCCTTTATTGGAAAGCCTTACCTTGAGGAGAAGGTGCTGGAGGAAGTGCGGCGGCTCGCGGCCTGAGGCGCCAAAACCCGCTTGGTTTGAGAGGTTCTGATCCTGCTTGGCATGGAGGAACGATCTTCCCCAAAAGGACGTCGAAGGTCTGAAACGGACTCTGAGCTACAATAACTACGCAGCCTTTTTTGTTATAATATCACATAAGACAGATTACCCGCGAAAATTCATAGCTCGATTTATCAGTAACTTAAACTGTGGAGTAAATGTGTTAGATGACCTATGAGCGACTTCATCAGTAAATATTTTGGACCGTTCACGCGCTTGTAATGCGGATATCAAACTCCAATGTAAGGCGACCCTCTGGTCTGGGTGACTTGGGTTGGACGGAAGAACACCTTGAACGACCATTTGGATCCTCGGCGCTCATGACTGCCGCCTTTCGAGAACGCACAACCGCATAATCGTCAAAGACTGCGATCATCGTTCTTCAGGTCCTGAAGAAAAATCGTCTAATAAGGCTGTTCCCAATGACCGAGACGCCTATTGATCCAGAAGATCACGCCGAAAAGGGTCGCAGGTTTGCGAGGTACCGGCAGGAGATCCACTTCGAGGCGCAGATGCTGTCCAGCCGTCTAGGCGAGTACCTGTCTGCCCAATCGTTTCTAATCATTGCCTACGCTTCTTCCATAAGCGCTGGATGGTCCAAGCCCGGAATATTCCTGCTGCTTGTGCCGTTTCCAATGACCCTTCTCGGGTTAGTGCTGTCGATCGATGCTCAGAGGTCGATCAGGGCGTCCTATGAGGTCATCGATCGCTGGCACGATCGGCAGAATGTACTCATGGAAGAAAAGCAGGATCTGGCCAGTTACTGGCCGACGCGGAGAGTTGCACAGGATACACCTGTCGACCCGAACCTAAAAACCACGTTCTATCGAGGGTCACGCTTTGCAACTCGCTCACCGTGGATATTCATGGTCACGTGGATTTATCTGGCGGGAGTCGCAATCTGTCTGTTCATCGCAGGCTAATGGACTGACCAAGCGCTGTTCGAGCCGAAACGAGGTAAGTGTCCATCATAGGCCCCGATTTCGGACCACGCGCTCTTCACGCGGTCCGAAGTTCATACTGCGAATAAATTAGCGGCAATCAGGCGGCGGCGCCTTCATCCTCATCGTAGTCCGTCGCAGCTGCATTGACAGAGTCCTCGGCAAGCTCGGTAAGCTGGGTATCGGCAGCGGTTTCCTGAGCCAGAATATCCTCGATATGCTGCCGCGCCTCATCCAATCCAAGCGCTTCGGCAAATGCACGCATGGATCCGTACCGGGTGATCTCGTAGTGCTCGATTGCCTGGCAGCTGAAGATAATTGCAGCATCGGCGGCGACGCTTGCGCCAAAGTCTTCCAGCAGACTTTCACCTTCTTCGAGGATGCCGTCAATGGCTTCACACTTCTCAGCCTTGGCGCGCTTGCCCAGTAGCTCGAAGATCGCTTCCAGCTTCTCGATCTGACCGGCGGTTTCCTCCCGGTGCGACGTCAATGCCGCGACCAGATCGGGATGGTCGGCTGCCTTGATCATCTTGGGCAGAGACTTATAAATTTTCTTCTCTGCGTAGTAGATATCGCCAAGAGCATGCTCGAAAAGATCCGAAAGGCTCTTGCTGTCTTGGGCTGCCGCTTGTGCCGCTTTCCGATTGGTAGACTTGGCTGCGACCGCTTGCGCCCGCTTTTGGCGTGTCTCTACACTTGCTGCCGGGCTCTTGCTCCCGCTCGCACGGGCGGTTTTCTTTGCCGCAGCTGCCGTAGTCTTGTCCTTCGTCGAGTCTTTCGCCGTAGCCATTTGATACTCTCCTCACACGGTCAAATGCCATTTTAGCTGGCGAACTGAAACTCTGCCGGGGAGAGAGGGTTCCAAAGGGATGGCATTGTTGCAGAACTCGGCGTTGAAGCGTGATGTCCCCTTACCCCACCAGCCTTAGGCCACGCGTTCGGTCTCGGCAGTGCCGAGGGTGTTGAAGCGGTTCATGAGGGCGATGCGGATGTGGATCTCAGCGGTCTGGCGGTCGGGGTCTCGTGAGGCGATGCGCTCGCCGAAGGACTTCAGGCAGCGCATTTTT
>NZ_NIPW01000080.1 GCF_002196855.1 Haematobacter genomosp. 1
GACATGGTCTGGCTGCCCCCCAAGGCGGGGCGTCCTGGTCGTCCGCCGGTGTTCTCTGATGCAGCGATCCAGTTCTGCCTGATGGTGAAGGTGCTCTTTGGCCTGCCACTCCGGCAAACAACCGGGATGGTGGCCAGCATTCTGAAGATGGCAGGGCTCGACTGGCCAGTGCCGGACTTCTCCACCCTGAGCCGCAGACAAGGATCTTTGGTGGTCGACATACCCCACCGCCGTGCAACGGGGCCGCTGAACCTGCTGGTCGACAGCACCGGGATCAAGTTCCTGGGCGACGGGGAATGGCTGGCGCGCAAGCACGGCACGCACCGCAGGCGCCAATACCGCAAGGTTCATCTGGCGATGGACACGGCCACCGGCGACATCCGAGCGGTGGAGTTCACCTCGAGCCGCGAAGGCGACAGCCCTGTGCTGCCGGATCTGCTGGATCAGATCCCGGCCGATGAACAGGTAGGCACCGTGACCGGCGACGGCGCCTTCGACACCCGGCGGTGTCACACCGCAATCGTCGATCGCGGCGGCACGGCCATCATCCCGATCCGCAAGAACGGACGCCTCTGGAAGGAGAACTGCCCTGCCGCCCGTGCCCGCAACGACATCCTTCGGGCGAGCAAACGCTTTGGGCGAGCAAACTGGAAGCACTGGTCCGGCTATCACGTCCGAAGTCGGATCGAGGCAAAAATGCGCTGCCTGAAGTCCTTCGGCGAGCGCATCGCCTCACGAGACCCCGACCGCCAGACCGCTGAGATCCACATCCGCATCGCCCTCATGAACCGCTTCAACACCCTCGGCACTGCCGAGACCGAACGCGTGGCCTAAGGCTGGTGGGGTAAGGGGACATCACGCTTCAACGCCGAGTTCTGCAACAATGCC
>NZ_NIPW01000009.1 GCF_002196855.1 Haematobacter genomosp. 1
TGGGGGTGTCCACATCATCAAATCAGCCGGGCTTTGCCATCAAGGCCCGCGGGTGCGCGGGCTGCCCGACCGGAGCGCCCGTGGGCTTGTCGTCGCCAGAAGGCCGCGACGGTCGCGGTCCAAGCCGAAGGATGCATCCCATGTATGCCCAGGACACATTCGAGCCCGATCACAGCATTTCCCCGACCGGCCATATCATCGAGGACATGCAGCTCTATGGCTATCGTCCCACTGAGGGCGAGGCAGATCCCCGGCCCACCCCCGAAGACCAGGCCATCCAGACCGCGGTCTCCGACATCTTCGACGCCCTCATCTCCACCATGGCCGATACCAGCCTCGATTTCGACCTCGACGAGATCCTCTGGTCAACCGTCAACACTTTTCACCGCGCTGCCGAGCGGATCGAGCGCAAGCTGGATGACAACGAGCAGGCGCAGAAACGCCTCCAGCGGGAACAGGATGGCAGCGAGGTCAAATCCGTTCAGCTCGAGAGCCTGATCGGCATCGGCGGCAATCTGATTGAGCGCCGTGAGAGTCTGGAACTCTTCCGCGAAACCGCCGCCGACATCTTCCTGCGCGTGACCGGCACCCATTGGGCGCCGCGTTCGGGCTCACGCGCCAACCATCGCCATCTGACCGCTGCGATGATCGACAGCCGCGATTTCCTCGCTGCCAAAAAGATCGCGAAGACCGAGATGCTGGTGCCGCCGGGGCCGAAGGTTGCCTTCTCGGGCGGGGATACCACCGATCACCGCACGATCTGGGACCGTCTTGATCAGATCCACGCCAAACACCCGGACATGGTGCTCATGCATGGTGGCAGCCCGAAGGGGGCCGAGCGCATTGCCGCCACCTGGGCCAGCAACCGCAAGGTGCCGCAGGTCGCCTTCAAGCCGGACTGGACCAAACATGCCAAGGCCGCACCCTTCAAGCGCAATGACCAGATGCTCGACTGCCTGCCGATCGGCGTCATCATCTTCCCCGGCACCGGCATCCAGGAAAACCTCGCCGACAAGGCCCGCAAGATGGGCATCCCGGTCTACCGCATGGCGAAGGGTGGCGCGTGAGCGCCACCCCAACCTGTCCACAGTCTCAGCACGATGCTTCCAGATTTTTGAAAATTCCGCCGGAAACAGCGGCGACCGTGAACCGGGTCTGCGGAAACCATCAACCTTGTCCGAGGTCGCGCTATACCCGTTAGGCTGCGAGTATTTCGCATCCATTTCGCTATCGAAAGATCAACTGCTGCTCTACTCCCGCGAGCAGCCTCCATGCGCCGACAGTCAGATCCTCGGGCAAGTGTAATTGCCCCAATCTTTCGCGATGTAGCGCCTCAACATGGTTCCCGCAGGCTGCAAACATGCGGCGCACCTGATGGTATCGTCCCTCGGTAATCGTCAGATATGCTTCGGTCGGTGAGACGACCTTCAGCACTGCGGGGTCCAGCGGTTTCGTCTCACCCTTCAGCATCAGGGTACCAGAGGCGAACAGCTCCACCTCATCCCCATTCAGGGGGCGGGAAAGGGTCGCGCGATAGGTCTTGCTGACCTTCCGTTTCGGGCTGGAGACGTAGTGCAGGAACTGGCCGTCGTCGGTCAGCAGCAACAGGCCAGAGGTTTCCTTGTCGAGCCTGCCGACAGTCGAAATCGCCGGATCCCGCCGTCGCCAGCGGATCGGGAGCAGATCGTAAACCAGTGGACCGGCATCGCTGTGCGAGCATGTCACACCGGCGGGCTTGTTCAGGAGGATCACCAGTCCTGCAACGGGATCAAGCTGTTCCCCGCCCACGGTCATGCGCCTGGGCAGCTCCGCCGTGACCGTAATACGCCGCGTCACGTCATTGAC
This sequence comes from Haematobacter genomosp. 1, assembly GCF_002196855.1. Classification (GTDB taxonomy): domain Bacteria; phylum Pseudomonadota; class Alphaproteobacteria; order Rhodobacterales; family Rhodobacteraceae; genus Haematobacter. The sequence continues at coordinate 1,846 of NZ_NIPW01000009.1, forward strand.
CTTCTCGCCGTCCAATATGATGCTGCCCGCTTGCGCCAGCCCGCCGATCTCGCGGCGCGATCCATAGCCCATCGAGGACAGCAACTTGCCGATACGGGCGTTTACCGCTTTCGACATGACGCAGCCCTCCGATCTGGTTGGATGGTGGGTGGGATGCGGTTCGTCATGCCGTCCCCTCAACCAATGGCTTCAGGCTTATGCCCTTCTCACGCAGGGCGGCGTCGATCCGGCTTAATACCTCGTTGCGGCAGGCCATCTCGCGGTCATGCTGGGGAACCCAGTATTTCACGCGATAGGTGATGCCTTGAGGCGCGAACATCGCCACCTGTACTTCAGGCGATTTGCCGGTGGCGATGGTCTCCGCGCCGACAAGCGCTTCCGTTATCAGTATCCGCGCCTCTGCGACTGGAAGCGTGGCCGGGAGCGTCAGTTCGGCATGGTCGCGATACTCTGGCCGAGGGGCGCTGTAGTTTGTGATCCTCTGGCGGGAAATCTGGCTGTTGGGCAGGATCACATGGGTGCTGTCGCGGGTAATCAGCCTTGTGCTGCGCCAGCCGATCTCCTGAACCCGCCCCTGCGCCAGCCCATCGATCGCAACCCAGTCGCCGATACGGAACGGTGCCTCGAGCCCAAGCGCGAGGCCCGAGAATGTGTCGGCGACCACATTGCGAATGGCAAATCCCAGCACCGCCAGCAGAAGGCCGGAGCCGGTCAGGATCCCCGACAGATCCTGGCGGAAGAACAGCGACAGGCTGGCCAGCGTGGCTGCGGCAAAGAGGGCGAGGCGAAGCAGGTCCAGCGCGACTTTCGGCACGGGGCGTCGGCCCTTCCGTCGTCGTGTCAGGCGCGCGGACGAAATGGCATGCAGAAGATGCGCGCCAAGGAACAATACGCCCGAAAGCGCGGTGTTGCGCAACGGCTCCCACCATGCCGCGCCACCCTCGACCATGGCAGGCAGGGCTTCGCCGAAAAGCGCGAACAACAGCAGTGCCAGCAATGCTCCGATCTGATGTTTAGGGATGTCGGGCCAGATCATTCGCCGTCTCGGTGCATCGGCCGCCTGCGCATCTCTGGTTTGGGGCGCGTTCGCGTCTGATCCAGAGGCATGCGCGAAAACGGATTCAGGCAGATCGGGCAGCGGTGTGCTGCGGCGCGTGGGACTTCCTCGCCGCAGGCATGGCACTGGGCGGGCAAGAGATTGCGATACATGGGACTATCCTTTTGGCGGGACATTGAAACAGGACATCCTCCCCGGTCCCTGTCGCCCGCCGAAAGGCAGGGGCTAACAGGGCCGGGGCGGAACATGCGCCTGTTCGGCGCGCAGGATCGCTGGCATGGGACGTGACCTGTTCATGGAGAAACCTTCATCAGGCGGCACCGCGTGGCAGAGCCTGAGTGTGATATGGATCTTTATAAAAATATTTCAATAGGTTGGCTTCTGTCGTGTCCGCGAGGTTCGGCCTTCTGCCGGAGAGGCTTTTCGGGGCGGAAAGATCGAGAGCCAGCAACAACAGCGGCTTTCTCCGGCCGCGTTGCCTGTTTCACCGTGATCGGATTGTCGTAAAAGACGGCAGGATAATTTTCTCGACAGGGGGCTCAGCATGACGATTGCACTTTGGCATAGCGATGAAGACCTTGATCGCCTCGATGCGGTGCTTTCGGCTCTTCCCGAAGATAATGATCCGATGATTCTTGCCGAATTCGATGGTTTTTGCGCGGGTCTCATCACCTGTCCGGAAATGATTTCGCCGTCTGTCTGGCTTGCCAAGGTCTGGGGGACTGGCGGCCCGCCGGAGTTCGACAGCGCCGAAGAGCTTCAGGCGGCTCTCGATCTCATCATGGCGCATTACAACCGCGTTGCCGGAATGCTGATGATCCCGGGGGTGTATTTCCCTGTCCTCGACGAGGATCAGCGCAACGGGGACATCATCTGGGAGTTCTGGATGATGGGTTTCGTCGCGGCGATGCGACTGCGGCCTGACGCCTGGGATCTGATTGAGGACAGCAAGGACCGGCGGGCGAAGAAGGCGCTGGATCTCGCAGGCAAACTCTCGCGTATCTCGACCGGGTTCGCCGAAGGGAAAGGCTGGAAACCCACGAAACTGTCGCGCGAGGCCCATGATCTGATCCCCGATATGGTCGAGGATCTGAACGCCTTCGCCAAGGCGCATACGGCGAAATCCATGCCCGGTCTGCCGCTGGCCGCCAATCTGACTGCTGCGCCCTCAGCTGCATCGAAGCCCGGTCGCAATGATGCGTGCAGCTGCGGTTCAGGGCGCAAGTACAAGAAATGCTGCGGCGCTGTTCACTGATCTCAGCCTTGCGGGAACAGGATCGCGTCAACGTCCATCGCGCCGTTCACGACATGAAGCACTGTCACCTGATCCCCGCGGATCTGGTAGAAGATCAGGTAGCGGCCATGAACGCGGCGCCGGATGCTTTGCGTCTCATAGCGTGGGACAATCGGCCAGGCCTCGGGGAACTCGGCGAGTTCCATGCAGCTTCGGCCGAGTTCACGCACGAAGCTGATAGCGCGTGCGGGATTGTCGCGTGCGATGTAGTCGCCGATGGCTTCCAGATCCGCTTCGGCCTCAGCGGTGATCTCGACGATCATTTCGCAGGTTTGCCCATCGCCTGATACTTGGCCTCAAGCCGCGCGAAGACGTCGCCGGCCGGTTTGAACCGCCCGGCATCAGCATCTGCAAGCCCCCGGCTGAGGGCCTGATCCAGAACGGCAAGGCGCGTTTCGCGCTCCTGGATCAGGCGGATGCCTTCGCGCAGGACCTCGCTCTTGGAATTGTAGCGGCCGGTTTCGACCAGCTTTGTCACAAAGCTCTCCAGCTGTGTTCCCAGATCGGCACTGATCATCGCGGCCTCCGCTATCGCTGGTTTCACAATGCCACGCTTGATAACTGTTATCAATCCCTGCTGTGGTCATGGCGCAGCGTTCTTGCCTCTCGCCGGGATCGGTGTTGGATTTCCCCGTCGTCATGAGCGTGCAGGGATCAGTCTTTCCCTCTTTCCGGCCTCTTTGATCGCGGGTTCGCGGAATGGTGGTACGCTCTGATCGCGCTTCCAGCCCTGTCTCGGCTTCCGGTCGAGCGCCTCGGCGGCGTGTGCCGATCTTGTGGCTGCCAGTATCCGGACTGGTGCAACGCTTTGCCCGTGGCGGCGGGTCGGCTGGGAAGGGCGCAAGCCTGCCTGCTTGCAGCCTGGGTGATCATCGCGGGAGGTTGCCAGTCGGATCTTCCGGCCGGTTCCTTCAGGATCGCCGCTGTCTCCTGTCTCTCTGGGGGTGACGGGACCGCTCGCATGCGTCGTCTGTGATGGGCTGATCTGGCCGAAGAACAGCGCGGAAGCCGCGCTTCGACGTCTCGGTGCAACAGCGTCGCCCGAACTTTCTTCCCCTGGGCTTCGCCCATTCCTCGCGAGCCAAGAAAGCCCTGCCTGTGCTGTCGAGGTCCCGAGCGGGACTGCGCCGGCCGTCGTCTTTGGCCTGTCGATTGCCATCGAGGCCGCAATGGAGCGGGCCCGAACACGAGAGAATGGAGACAGACAATGGCGACCATCGGCACCTTCAAGAAGACCGGCAACGAATACACCGGCGAAATCGTCACCCTGAGCGTACAGGCCAAAGGCGTGCGCATCGTCCCCGACCTGCGGGCCTCGGGCGAGAACGCACCCTCGCACCGGATCCTGGTGGGCCGCGCGGAGATCGGCGCCGCCTGGTCGAAGCGCTCGAACGAGGGGCGGGACTATCTGGGCCTGAAGTTGGACGATCCGAGCTTCGCGCACCCGATCTACGCCAACCTCTTTGACGACGAGGACGGTGAGGGCTCGAGCCTCATCTGGTCGCGCCCCAACAGCCGCCGAGGGGAGTAATCCCCCCAACCAGGGCCCCGGTCGAAAGGCCGGGGCCTTTCATCTTGCCAGCGAGCAATGGCCCTCAGCGCAACTCTTCTGTCACGAACCTGCGCTCGGCCTTGCCGAACCAGGCCGTCTGCGTTTCGCCTGTGTTCCATTCGTAGACCAGGCCAATGATCCTGCCATTGTCTTTATGGCGCAGCCGGGCGATTGGCCGGGCCTCGATACGGTTGGTGCGGCATGAGCCGCCGCGATGGTCACAGGTCTGCACGTTCATGATACTCGTCTCGACTGTCGTAGAACTTCGCTGGCTGGCGATCTGAACCCTTTACGTAAAGTCGCTTCACGGTTGATTTGCGCGCGCTTTCATCACAACCTGACACAACGGTCGGGGAGCGGCCATGGTCGTGTCGCGAAGGCTGTG
>NZ_NIPW01000081.1 GCF_002196855.1 Haematobacter genomosp. 1
GGGGGGCAGCCAGACCATGTCTTTGTCCAGCCAGATCAGCAGTGACCCGCGCCGCTTCAGGGCCTTGTTGTAGGACTTCCAGTTCGTCGTGCGGTAGCGGACAGCTTCGGGCTTGCTCATGCCGAAACGCTTACTCTACCAGCCCCGCTGCGTGAATCCCCCGGCACGCAGAGTTTTGCAACAACGCCGACCAGTGCATTGCTTGTATACCCCGCCGCATAGATGACGGGCAGGTGTGGAAGGAATTCAGCTACGGCGTCCGCGAGCTTCAGTCATCTCCGGTATGATGATATCGGTGAACAGAAGATCGACCCTCAGCCCATTGCGGAGGAGGGTTAGTGCTTTGGGGCCGCTGGAGGTGATCGCCGACGGATACTCCGGATCGAACAACCGGGCGCCATTTATGTTCTTGCTGTAGGAGGACCAACCTATGCCCAAAGAGATCGACCAGCGTGCCCAGCGTCATGACCCGGCGTCGACGCATACTCATGACTCGAATGATCGCCCAGACAACCAAACAAAGCAGGCTGGGAAGTGAGCTACCCCCCGAATTTCG